>NZ_SRLB01000023.1 GCF_004745635.1 Methylobacterium nonmethylotrophicum
CCAAGAAGGCCGACCCGCAGGGACGACGCCGTCCACGCTTCTCTTTCTCATATGAACTTGTCAAAGAGCGATCCGGCCGGAGCCGGGCATCATCGGCGACAACAGGACCAGCGCCTGACCAAGGTCAGGCTCGCCGGCCCGGACTGTGCAGAAGACGTCCCAGCGCCCGGTCCGCTGGTGCGGCCGGCGCCGATGGGTGGTCGTATAGGCCCGCGGGCCCGGACCCGTCAACCCCTTTGTGAAACTCTTGCGACAGGGCCCGGTCTCGAAGGCCCCTCCCCTCCCGCGCCACAGGCGGCGGCACAGGTGGTGCGGGCCTCGGCGGCGGCGCGGCGCGCCTCGGACAGGGCCTCCGGAACGCCGGTCCCGGCGGAGAGCGCCGCCTCGAGCCCGCGGCAGGCAGCGGCCAGGTCGTCGAAGCCGAGGCTGCCCGCCATCGCCACGATCACGTGGGCCTCGTGGGCGAGCGTCGCGAGGTCGGCCTGTGCGAAGGCAGTGGCGAGCTGTGCGAGGAGCCGGTCGTGCAGGCGCCCGAGTTCGGCCTCGCCGAGGAGACGCGACAGCTCGGCGGTCTTGCGCGCGTTGAGCACCGCCGGCCGCGGCGGCTCCGTCGGCGCTCCTCGCCGCGAGGCCCCGGCAAGCGTGGCGGCGCCTGCCGCGGCGCGGCGGCCCTGCTCGGTCAGGCGTACGCTCACCCCGGCTCCGACCGCCACGCAGGCGAGGGCGCCTGCCTCGGTCAAGCTCAGGACCGCCGCCATCAGGGCGGCGGGCGACAGGCCGGTCTCGTAGGCGAGGCTCCCCTCCCCGCCCGCCAGGGCCAGGTCGCGGCCAGTGACGTGGAGCAGCGCCAGGAGGTGGAGGACGGGGTCGGCCGAATCGGGGCGCACGCTCAGCCCGGCCCGGCGCGCCGCGAATCCGGTGCAGGCCTCGGCCAGCGCCGCCCAGGTGGCCGGCTCGGCCACCCGGAAGGCGACGTCGCAGGCGCCGCCGAGCCGGCCGGTGAGGTCGACGGTCGGCACCGGGCGCCCCGGCATCTCGGCGCGGGCAGCGCGCAGGGCCGGGAGGCCGGCCTCGCCGCTGAGCAGGATCAGGTCGGCCTCGGCGGCGCGTTCCACCGGCACGAAGGCCTGGGCGAGGGCCGCAGCCTCGGTGGCGCCCGGCATCGGGCAGATCAGGGCGCGGGGCCGGCCCGGCAAGCCGAAGCGGCGCCAGAGTGCGTCGACGCCGGTCTCCGGCGCGCTCGCGGGCGGCTCCGGCCGGGTGAGGCGATCGAGGGTCGCGTAGAGCGCGTCGGGGTCGAGGGGCTTGACCAGGATGGCGTCGAAGCGGGCGTCGGCGCCGCGGCGCGACGCCAGGCCGTGACGGTCGGCGGTGACGCCGACGAGCCGCACCCGGTCCTCCGGCCGCGCGATCTCGCGCATCAGGCGCGCGAGGGCGTAGCCGTCCATCTCGGGCAGGTGATAGTCGATCATCACCACGTCGTGGCGGCGCTCGCTCAGGAGCCGCAGGCCGAGGAAGCCATCCTGGGCCACGTCGACGCTGTCGCCCCGGCGCTCGCACAGGGCGCGGACGAGGTCCTGGAAGCCGGGATCGTCCTCGACCACGAGAAGGCGCAGGCTCATCGGTGACTCCGCTCGGATCTGATTCTCAGGCCGCGACAAACGCGACGTCATCATGGGTGCCGCGGGGCCGGGCCGCCGGTGGCCTCGGGCGGCAGGATCGCGGCGCCCGGAGGCAGGCGCGCCGCCGCCGGAGACGGGCCAGGGCCGTCGATCGCGCCCAGGAGGGCGCCGCGGAGAGGAAGACCCGGCACGCTTGCCGCGGACGGACGGCGCTCGGGCCCCTCGGTGCCGAGATAACGCGGACCGGCAGGCGCGGGATCGGAGGCCGGCGCGGGGGCGACCGGGGCCGGGCGGGCCATCGGGACCGGGCGGGCTTGGCGCAAAGGCCGGACCGCCGACGGAACCGGGACGGGAGTGCCGGAAAAGCGCGGCACCAGGCGCAGCTGCGTCACCGCCGCCGCCATCGCCTCGAAGGTGACGTCGTTCCGGCACAGGCGCAGGCGTAAGGAAAGCGGCGTCGATCCGCCCCCCTCCAGCACCGGCGCCGCCGGGATCCACTGCCAGGCGTAGAGGCAGCGCATCGCCCCGGCGCGGCCGATGGCGAGGCCGTAGGGCCCGTAGGCGTTGGCGGAGGACCGGGTGACGACCTGCATCGCCACCCCCGGGAAGGCGCCGGCGAGCTCGGCGCGGATGCCGGCTTCGGTCGGCTTGCCCCCCAGGACGGCGTCGAGCGCGCCGTCCCGCGGGCTCACGACCCGCACCCGATGGTCGCCCCCGCCCCGGTGCCCCGCGGGCGCGAGGGCGATCTCCTGCTCGAACCCGCCCGGACCGTCCCGTTCGCGCAGGGCGACGGGGCGCCCGATCCAGGCCGGCAGGACGACGACGGGGGTCGGCGCGGACCGGCGGCCCGGGCCGGACGGCAGGGCCGCGTCGAGGCTGGCGAAGCGCTGCGTCACGGCACTCTCCCGCGCGGTGCAGGCGCCGAGGGCGAGGGTGGCGGCGGCGAGGGCGGAGGCGCGGATCACGGCTGGGCCTTTCGGTTAACGGAGGCGATGGCGCCGGTCGTGGCAATGTCCGGCCGGGCCGGCGGTTCGGCCGGGACGGCCTGCATCGCCGACCACAGGCTGCCGAGGGGCGCCGGGCGCTCCGCCGCGCTGGGCACGCTCGGCCCGGCCTCGCCGGTCCAGGCCGGCAGGAGGGAGAACCCGAACCGCTCGTAGGGCATCGGCCCGACGCCGGGGACGCGCCGCGCCGTCGTCGGGACGCGGCCCGCAGGCCGCGTGGTGGGGAGCGTCACGGCCGGCACGGGGCTGCCCGCGGGCGCGGCGCGCAGGTCGTTCTCCATGGCGACCGCCAGCGGGAAGTCGCTGCGCCGCACCAGCGGGGCGGCCGGCGCCGCGAGGGCTTCAGGATTGGGCACGCGGCCGCGCGGCTCCGGCCGCGGCGCGAGGTCGAGATAGGTGCCGCGCGCAGCCGTCTCCGGCGGGCGCTGGGTAGCGGCGTCGCAGGGCGAGGGCCGGTCGGGCCGGGGGTCGAACAGGAGGCCGATCACCCGCGGAAACAGACCGTCGTAGCGGTTGACCACCTCCACGAAGGCGCGCTGCTGGCCCGCCCGCTGCAGGGCGAGGGCGTAGCCGTAGACCGTGGCTTCCTTCGGGAACCACGCCACGGCGCGGCGGAACCAGGCGAGCGCGGCGTCGAACTGGCAGGTGTTGGTGGCGTACCAGGCGAGCGCCTGTGCGCCCTCCCCGGAGGCGGTGGCGGCCGTCACCTCGGCGTAGCGGCGCAGGCGCTCGGGCTCGATCGCCGGGGGCGTCGCGCGGGTCAGGTCGCGCTCCAGGATGTCGATGAACAGGAGCGTGTTGTTCACCAGCGGCTCGCGCCAGGCATAGGCCACGTCCTCCGCCTCCCGGTGCAGGCCGAGGCGCAGTAGGGTGTGGGCAAGGCCGTGCGCCACCATGGCGTCGCCGCCGCGGGCGATGGCGCGCTTGAACCAGGCGAGGGCCTCCGGCAGGTCGCTGCGCTTGAGGGCGTACCAGGCCACGAGGGCCGCCTGGTCGGGGTCCGGCGCCGGCTCGGCATAGGCCTGGAAGGCGGCGAGATCGTCCGGGCCGACCGCCTGGCCGGCCTCGTCGCGCAGGACCGCGGCGAGACGGGCGCGGATGAGGTCGATGCGGATCGGCGCGAGGTCGTCCGCCGGGATCCCGGCGGCGAGGCGGTCGATCTCGGCCATCGGCAGCAGCGCCAGCGCCCGCAGCAGGCCGGCCCGGCGCGCGTCGGCGCCGGCCCGCGGCGAGGCGAGCGCCCGGCCAAACAGCGCGATCGCCTCCGGCGCCCGGTCGGCGCGGGCGAGCGCCTCGGCGACGGTCCAGGCCACCTCCGGCTCGCCGGCCTCGATCTCCGGCCGGCGCCGGTCGGCGAGCGTCGCGAGATCGGCCCAGCGCCCGGCCTTGGCGATGGCCCGCACCTCGTCGCGCAGCCGCCGGCGCGCCAGGGCGCCCGCCAGCGCGCCGGAGGGCTTCCAGCCCGGCTCGGCCCCGGCGCGCTCGGCGAGCGCCTTGTGCAGGACGTCGAGGCGGCCGGCATTGAGGAGGTCCCAGAACCCCTCCTCGTCCTCCGCCCCCGGCTCGGCGGTCCAGAGATCGGCGGGCGGCGTCCAGCCCGGGAAGCGGCGGGTGAGGCGCCCGGCCTCGGCGGCCACCCGCTCGGGCTGGCGCTGCGTGGCGTAGTAGCGGAGAGCCGTCTCGTCGGGCCGCTCGGCGCCCGCGGCGGGGGCGAGGCCCGCGAGGCCGAGAGCGAGGATCAGCGCGGGGCGCATGCGGGATACCTCACCTTCAGGGTAGCGAGCGCCAGGAGCTGCAGGGTCGCCGGGTAGTAGTGCTCGCTCTCGGCCCGCACCCGGGTGAGCGCGGGCGGGAACGGCGTCGCGCGGGCGGCGCAGGCGGCGAGCGCCGGGATCGCGCCGTAGCCGGTCTCGGTGAGGCGGGCCTTGATCGTCCCGCTCGCGGTGTCGACGAGGGCGAGGTTACCGGCCTCCGGCCTCGGCCACAGGCTTAGGAACGGCGCGTAGAGGTCGGCGTCGGTCGCCCCCGCCATGGCGAGGTAGAGCGGGATGCGCAGGGCGTTGTACGCGAACTCGGCCGATAAACCGTCGGCGGGGCGCGGGGCGGCGCCCGCGAGCGAGACCCACTCGCTCGGCAGGCGCGCGGGCCCGAAGCGCGCGGCGCGGATCAGCCGGCGGCCGCTGCGGTCGAGCCCGGCCCAGTCGAATTCGGGGGCGAGGAGCGGCAGCCGGTCGAAGGCCGGGAAGATCCAGTAGGACAGGTTGACGACCGGGCCGTCGGGCCGGTCCTCGGCGGAGAAGCCCGCCACCGCCGGCAGCAGCAGCGGCCCGTGGGCGGCCCGCGGCAGGATCAGCTTGCGGCCGAGCTCGACCGCGATGCGCCGGCCGGCGACCCTGTGCGAGGGGTCGCCCCAGGCCGCCACCGCCTCGGCCAGCGCCCAGGCGACCAGGAGGTCGCCGTCGGCGGCGTCGTTCATGTCGGCGACCGCCGGGCGCCGGTCGGGCTCCCAGCGCCAGGCGAGGAGCTGGTCGTCGCGGACCATCAGGTTGGCGCGGGTCCAGGTCCAGATCCGCTCGAAGGTGGCGCGGTCGCCGGCGAGCACCGCCAGCAGCATGCCGTAGCCCTGGCCCTCGCTGTGGCTGACGCCGCCATTGCCGGTATCGACGACCCGGCCGGCCTGCGTGACGAAGCGGGCCTTGTAGGCGCGCCAGCCGTCGTGGCCGGCGAGCGGCGCGGTCTGCGCCGCGGCCGCATGGCAGAGCCCGAGGAGGGCGAGGAGGAGAAACAGGGGTCTCACCGCGTGCTCCTGCCGAGGTTGCGCACCAGCCAGTGGGTCGAGGCTGCCAGGAGCCCGGCGCAGCCGAGCGCCATCAGCGCGTAGACCTCGCCGTTGAGGGAGAGCCAGCCGGCGGCCACGCGGCGCAGGTTGCCGAACGAGGCCGGGGCGCTGGCGACGTAGCGGACGCTGCCGGGCACGCCCACCGCCACCGCGCCATCGGGCGCCAGGAGGGCGAGGCCGCCCCGGGGCCGGCTCCAGACCAGCGGCTGGACGAGGCAGCCGACCGCCTCGCTCAAGCCCGCCGGCGTGGCGGCGGTGACGACCGTGAGCACGTCGTCGGGCGCCGGACCGGTCACCCCCTGGGCGAGGACGAGGGCGGCCTCGGGGAAGCCGAGGGTGTCGGTCGCCGGGCCGCGGCAGCCCGGGGGGGCGCCGCGGCGCAGGGCCTGGCGGCGCGCGGCGGCGGCCATCTCGGGCGTCGGCGCGGCGGTGGCCGGTTCGTCCCGCCGCGCCCAGGCGTCGCGCACCCCGTGAGGGTCCAGGCCGGCGGCGGTGAGGAGCGGCGCGTCGAGGCTGCGGGCGGCGGCCACCACCAGGGTCGGCCCGACCACGCCGCTGCGCCCGGCCGCGACGGCGAAGGGGATCGGCCGCCCCGCCGCCAGGCCGAGCCGGGTCGCCAGGGTGGCGGCCGCCGCCATGGTGTCGCGGTCGGGCGCCGGGACGGCGAGGGTCGGCGCCCGACTGGCAGGCGCCGGGACGGCGAGGGTCGGGGCGTGGGCACCCACGCCCGTCGGGGCACGGGCATCGGGGCCGATTGGGCCGCGGGCCTCCGGGCCCGGTCCGCCGGCTTTCGCCGAATGGTAGGGGAAGCCCGCGGCTGCGGCGGCGGCGAGGTCCGGCTGGCGGGCGATCCGGGCGAGGTCGGGGATCGTCAGGCGGGTGCTGGCGCGCAGGAGCAGGCGCTCGCCGGCGGGCGCCGCGCAGGTCTGGTCCTGGGCCCGGGGCAGCTCGGCGAGCAGGGTGATGCGGTTGAGGCCCGGGCGCAGCAGGTGGAGCGGCAGGAAGACCGTGCGCCGGCGCAGGGTCTCGCCGCCGGACCGGCCGAGCGGGACGCTGCCGGCCGCCGCGCCGTTGATCGACACGCTGACCTGGGCGCCCGGCGCGAGGCCCGCCGGGTAGGTCGCGTCGAGGTCGAGCGCGATCTTGGCGTAGTCCGCCGCCAGGAGGTCGTGCGGCAGCGCCAGATCGAGGGTGAGCTGGTGGGTCCGCCCGGTGACGGCCTCGTCCTGGAGCCCGAGATCGGCCAGGGTCAGGCTCTCGCCGCCCGCGATCCGCCGGCCGCCGGCGTCGCGCAACGCCGCCAGGCCCTCGGGCGTGCCGGTCAGCGCCATCGCGGCGAGGTCGTCGAGCTGGCCGAGGGCCGCCGCCACGTCGGCTTCGTCGGCCCCGGTGACGACGACGACCGGGCGGCGCCCGGCCGTTGCCGGCAGCAGGGCGAGGCGGGGGCCGGTGACGGGGCCGAGGGCCGATATGTCGAGGCTGCGGGCGAGCTCGGCCGCGGGCGCCACCGCGAGCGCGAGCCCGTCGCCGGCTTCCGGCGCCGGCGCGAAGGAGACCGAGGGCTGCCCGAAGCGTCCGGCGAGGGCCAGGGCCTGGGCGCCGGCGATCAGGCCCTCGACCCGCCGCTCCGACAGGCGCTCGCCGGTCTGGATCAGGCGGATCGGCACGGCGCCGTCCGGCCCCGGCCGGGCCGCCGCGAGGTCGGCGAGGTCGGCGAGGCCCTCGCCCGGGGAGAGAAGGCCGGTGGTCTCGGGGTCGATCTGGGTCCACAGCTCGTAAGTGGCCGCCACCGTGCAGTCGACGCGGTGGCGCTGGTCGACCCGGAGGGTCACGGCGTTGATCCCGGGCCGCAGGGCGCCCGGGGGGATCGCGACGGTCTCGAGCCGCAGGCCCCGGGCCCCGTCGATCGCCGCGCGGCCGATCTCGACGCCGTTGAGGCTCAAACCGAGCGTCGAGGCCTCCGGCAGGACCGAGATCGCCGAGAGGTAGCCGATCTGGAGACGGCCGCCCGCCCGGGCCTCGGCCGCCGTGACGGCGAGCGGCCAGGTCACGGCGCCGGTCTCGCCCCAGAGCCGCAAGGGAGACGCGACCGCCGGGAGGCGCCGCAGCGTGGGACCCTTCGGCGCGCCGGCCGCCATTGGGGCGGAAGACGGTACGGGCTTCTGGGCGGGGACGCCCGGCAGCACCATCACGGGGGTCGGCCCGAAGCCCGAGAAGGTCTGGGCGAGGGCGGGCGCGCCGCACAGGGCGGAGGCGAGAAGCGGCACGAGGATGCGCATGCGAGACCCTCCTCAGGCGGCGTCGCGGGCGGCGGCCGGGCGACCGGCTTCCAGGGGTTGCGACAGGGCAGGCGCAGCAGAAGGCGCGAGGGGGACAGCCTGCCGGCGCGGCGGCGCGAGCGGAGCCGGAACCGCCCCTGCGCCGGCCAGCGCCCGGATGCTCTCGGCCCAGAAAGCCGCGTCGAGGGTGGCCGCGTCGGGGGGCGGGGCTCGGTCGAGGCCGGGCGCCGCGGCGAGGAGGCCCGCGATGGCGGCACGCCAGTCGGCCTCGGCCATGGCGGCCTGCGGCAGGGCGGCCTCCGGCATCGCGGAAGGCACCGCCGGCGCGCGGACCGGCGCGTCGACCGATCCGGGAGTCAGGGCCGGCATTGCGGCGGCCGGCACCGGCTCCGGCCGGATCGCCGCCGGTGCGACGGCCGGCGAGGCGACCTTGGCGGGGATGACGGGCGCGACCGATGCGGGCGCGGCCGCGACCGGCGCGAGGGCAGCGGCCAGGGTCGCCGGGAGGTCGCGGGCGATCTCGTCGGCGAGGATGACCTGCGGCGACGGCTCGGCCGCCGGCACCCGGGCCGCGACGGGCGGTATCGCGGCGACGGCGGGTAATTCGGCCGCGGACGCCGCCTCCGGCACGGCAGGCGCCGGGAGCGCCGGCGGCGCGGACCGGCCGAGATAGGACACGGCGCGCAGCGGCTCGGCGACGCCCCAGGCGAGGAAGCGCAGGGTGCCGGTGACGAGGTCGCGATGGCGGCGGCGCCCGGCGAGGAAGCCCCGCAGGGCAGCGGCGTCGCCGTACATCAGCCCGGCCACCGTGCGGTACTCCGCGGGCGCGAGGGGCGCGAAGGCGACGACGCGCAGGTCCGGCGCCGGCGCCGCCCGCAGGGTGAAGCGGAGGGCCGGGCCGGTCCCGGCCTGCAGGAGACCGCCCTGCGGCATCGCCGGAAAGGGCGCGCCGTCCGCCCGGCGCAGGCGCAGGGTCGCGGCCTCCGCGCTCATCCGCTCGACCGTGACCGGCACCCGCTCGTCACCGATCGCCGCCAGGGCCGGCCGGCCGACCGGCAGGCTCGGGGTGGTCTCCTCCTGGCGCCGCTCCGCCACGGCGCCGAGGGCCACGCCGGCGATCACCAGGTTGAACCCGCACCACAGGCCGACGACGAGCATCAGGCTGGTGACGCCGGGCTCGTAGAGGTAGCGCCACGCCGCCATGCCGCAGCCGGCCGCCAGCGCGGCGAAGATCGCGAAGAACGGCCAGGCGAGCGGCGAGAGGTGGTCGTGCGCGAGGCCGGCGCCCTTGGCGGTAACCGAGAAGCTCGGCCGCCGGGGCGAGACGATCACCGAGGCGATCGAGCGGGCAAGGTACACGCCCTGGACGTACTCGTAGAGCTCGGACACGAACGGCCAGCGCACGTGGCCGTAGAGGTAGTTCTGGATCATCAGGTTGGCGACGATGTAGGTCGCCGTGTAGGCAATCGCCTCGTCCACCGACGACACGAAGATCTTGACGTCGAAGAAGATGTGCAGGAGCGGCGCCAGCATGAAGACCAGCCGCGGCAGCGGGAAGAACCAGAACGTCATGCTCGACAGGTAGGCGAGCCGCTGGATCGGCCGCAGACCCGGCTTCATCAGCGGGTTCTTGAGCATCAGGATCTGAATCATGCCCTGGCACCAGCGGGCGCGCTGGCCGATGAAGTCGGCCAGGCTCTCGGGCTGGAGGCCGGCGATCAGCGGCTTGCCGACATAGGCGCTGGTCCAGCCCCGGCCGTGCAGGTCGAGGGCGGTCTCGCAATCCTCCGTGATGGTGATGCCGGAGAACCCGCCGACGGCGTCGAGGGCGCGCCGTCGCAGGAGCGCCGCCGAGCCGCAGAAGAACGAGCCGTTCCACTTGTCGAGCCCGGCCTGGGTCACGCCGTAGAACATCTCGTTCTCGGACGGCATGCGGGCGAAGGTGCGCAGGTTCCGCTCGACCGGGTCCGGGTTGAGGAAGACGTGCGGCGTCTGGACCAGGAAGAGGTTCGGGTCCTCGGAGAACAGCCCGACCGTCTCGCGCAGGAACGAGCGGAACGGCGCGTGGTCGGCGTCGAGCACGAGCACGATCTCGGCCCGCGAGGCGGTGAGCCCGTTGTTGAGGTTGCCGGCCTTGGCGTGCTCGTTGCGGGCCCGCGTCAGGTAGCAGGCGCCGAGCGCGGCGCAGAGCGCCTGCAGCTCCGCCCGCCTTTCTTGCGCCGCCGCGGCCTTGGCGGGGTTCGGGTCGGCGCATTTCTGGTCGGTGCCGCCGTCGTCGAGGAGCCAGACGGTGAGTTTGTCCGCCGGATAGTCGAGGTTGAGCGCCGCCGCGAGGGTCACCGCCAGGATCTCGGTCGGCTCGTTGTAGCTCGGGATCAGCACGTCGACGGCGGGCAGATCGGCGTCCGCCGGAAAGGGCACGGTCTCGCGCACCAGCGGGTCGGCGGTGACGACGAGGCTCACCGCCAGGATCAGCACGCAGTAGAGCTCGGCCCCGAGCAGCATCATGCCGAAGCCGAGGCCGACCGGATCGTCGAGGGAGGGCAGCGTGCCGGTGAGGCGCCAGTAGACGTAGCGGATCACCACCAGGGTGCCGAGCGCCAGGAAGGCGAGCCGGGGCAGGCCCCGGCGGGGCGCTAGGAGCCACAGGGCCAGCATGCCGGCGCAGGCCGCCCCGCAGAGCCAGAGCTGCGCCTCCGGCCCGACCGGCTGGGCGAGGAGCCCGATCGTGACCGCGGCCGAGAGGCCCCAGATCGTCCAGCGCAGGGACGCGGCGGCGAGGCCGTGGGCGGGCGTGCGGGAGGCGCCCATCAGAAGCCCGCCCGCATGTCGACGGTGGTGTAGAGGCCGCCCTTGCGGGCCTGGTCGTGCAGATAGCCGGCGGCGAGGCCGAATTGCAGCGCGCCGACCTGCAGCCCGCTCCAGTGGGCGCCGATCCGCCACTGCCGGTAATAATCGTCGCCCAGCACGGCGGCCTCGGGGCCGAGGAAGCCGCCCAGCACCGCGACGCCGCCCCGCACCCGGCCGTAATAGGCGTTGAACGTGCTCGCATAGGTGCCGGTGGCGTGCACCATCGTGCCGGGGGTCGGCCGGGCGTAGAGGTCCAGCGCCGCCTTGAAGCCGCCGGCGTTGCGCACGCTCGCCTCGATCCCCGGCAGGTCGTTGCGGCGCACGGTGAGGCCGACGAAGGCCGACAGCACCGCCTCGGGCCAGACCCAGCCGTAGCCGACCATCGCGGCCGCCTCCGCCTGCTGCCCGAGCCCGGTCCCGGCCCGGTACGAGCCCAGCACCGCATCCGCCCGCAGGCGCAGGCCGCTGGTGAGGAGGTTGCCCGCCGGCGCCGCCGTCGCGGTCGCGCCGGCGAATTGCGCCCCTTGCGAGCTCACGGTCGCCGCGGTGTCGACCGAGACGATCCAGGCGTCCTGGGCGCCGTTTGGCTCGGCCCCGGTATACCAGTCGGCCGCGTGCGCCGGCCGGTCGGCCGCGGCGGCGGCGAGCGCCAGGACGCCTGAGAAGACGCATGAGAACGGGCCGCGCCGGACCGCGACGCGAGCGAGTTTGCGGTGCATGTCGAAACGCCACCAGACCCTGCAACACGGGCAGGATCGGGCCCGCAGCGTTAAGCGGACCTTGCCGGGACGGGTCGCATCCCGTGCGATTAAGTCTTACATCCTTCAGGATAAATTCGGATGAGCGAGACTGCCGCGCGGGGCCCGTCAAGCCCCCGGGGCGCTCGCATCCACACCTTCACCGGAATAGGCAGGAGCCCAAGCGCTGCGATGGTCCCCGTCCTCCCTCGCTCATTTCAGGAAGTCGCGGGATCCCCTCTCCCGTGTGGGAGAGGGGTAGGGGCGAGGGTGACACGGTCCTGGGTCAGGCTGTGACCGTTCCGCTGCCAGCACGACGCTCAACGCTCTACACTGAAGCGCAGCACCCTCACCCCTGGCCCCTCTCCCACACGGGAGAGGGGAACCGTGCCAGATCTTGGAACGACGTCGTCGACCGCTGCGGAGATTGTTCCCCGCAGGGCGAGTACTTCCGGCGCCTGCGGCGATGCCGGCACCCTTTCCCAAGGTTCGCCTCCCCAACCGCCTTAAGCCGTGCGGCCGAGGCCGCTCGGCGCGGCCGGCGCCTCGAGGGCGCCGATCAGGCGGCGGGTCTCGAAGGCGGCCGCCGCGCAGCGCGCCCGGGCCCGGGCGAGCGCCATCGCGAAACTGGTGCCGTCGCGGGCGACCTCGTCCTCGCCGCAGGCCTCGAGCTCGGCGCAAGCCCGCGAGAGCGGAGCGAAGCCGAGCATCCCGGCGGCCGAGACGAGGCCGTGCGCCTCGAAGCGCAGCCGCGCGCGCTCGGCCGCGTCGGCCCCCTCCCCCGCCAGCGCCCCGGTGACCTGCTCGGCGAGATGGCCGAGGAGCCGCAGCACCGCCTCCGGCGGCAGGAAGGCCCGGATGTCGTCGTAGAGCGCCCGGTCGAGGGCGGCGGGCTCGTCCGCGTCCGCCTCCGGGCAGGGGCCGCGGTCGAGCCAGCGGGCGAGCACGGCGTTGAGCTCCGCCGGGGTGAAGGGCTTGCCGAGGTGGTCGTCCATCCCGGCCGCGCGGAAGGACTGGACCTGGTCCGGCAGCACGTTGGCGGTCATGGCGATCACCGGCACCCGTGCGGCGTCGCCGGCGAGGCAGCGGATCAGCCGGGTCGCCATCGTGCCGTCGAGGCCCGGCATCTGCACGTCCATCAGCACGAGGTCGTAGGCGCCGGCCTCGACCGCCCGCACCGCCTGGAAGCCGTCGGTGGCGACATCGACGGCGTGCCCGGCCCCCCGCAGCATCAGGCAGGCGAGCTCGCGGTTCACCTCGATGTCCTCGACGAGGAGAATGCGGCCCGCCCGGCCCGGCGCTGCGGTGCAGGTCTCGGGTGCCGCCTGGTCCTCGGCCCGGGGCAGGGTCAGGGTGAACCAGAAGGTCGAGCCGCGGCCGGCCTCGGAGATCAGCCCGATCTCGCCGCCCATCGCCTCGACGAGGCGGCGGCTGATCGCGAGCCCGAGGCCGGTGCCGCCGTAATCGCGGCGGATCGAGCCGTCGACCTGGGAGAACCGCTCGAACAGCCGGCCCTGCTTGTCGGCCGGGATGCCGATCCCGGTATCGGCGACGGAGAAGCGGATCCGCTCGCCGGCCCGGCCGCTGCCCTCGTGGCGCAGGGACAGGGCGACGCTGCCGCGGGGGGTGAACTTCACCGCGTTGTTGAGGAGGTTGATGAGGATCTGGCGCAGCCGGGCCTCGTCGCCGACGAGGCGGCGGGGCAGGCTCGCGTCGATCGCCACCCGGACCTCGAGGGCCTTCTCGGCGGCCGCCCCCGCGACGACGCCGAGGCAGCCCTCGGCCAGGGCCTCGATCGCGAAGGGATCCTGGCGCAGGGCCACTGCGCCGGCCTCGACCGACGAGAAGTCGAGGATGTCGTTGACGACGGTGAGCAGGCCGCCGGCCGAGGCGCGGGCGAGGCCGGCGTAGCGCCGCAGCTCCGGCTCCAGACCCTCGGCCTGCGCGAGCAGGCCCGTGAAGCCGATCACGGCGTTGAGCGGCGTGCGGATCTCGTGGCTCATCGCCGACAGGAAGTCGGTCTTGGCGGCGTTCGCCCGCTCCGCGGCGGCCTTGGCAGCCTCGGCGGCGGCCTTGGCGGCCTCGGCAGCCGCCTTGGCGGCCACGAGCCCGGCCTCGGCGTCCTTGCGGGCCGAGATGTCGAGGTTGAGGCCGGTCAGCCGCAGCGGCCGGCCGTCCCGGTCCCGGCAGAGCCGGCCGATGGCCTGGATCCAGCGCACGCCGTCGGGCAGGACCACCCGGAAGGCGATGTCGAAGGTGCCGCCGCCCCCCAGCGCGCCGCGGAAGGCCGCCAGCGCCGGCTTGCGGTCCTGCGGCACCAGCCGCCGCAGCCAGGCGCCGAGGGCGATCACCGCCGGCCGGTCGCCGGGCAGGCCGTGCAGCCGGGCGCTCTCCGGCGCGAGCGTCACCTCGCGGGTCACGAGGTCGAGATCGAACAGGCCGGCGCCCGCCGCCTCCTGGGCGAGACGCAGCAGGTCGCCGGTCTCCTCCAGCGCCTTGCGGGCGGCCAGGATCTCGTCGATGTCGAGGGCCGAGCCGAGCCAGCCGAGGAGCACGTCGTCCTTGCGCAGGGGCTGGAAGGCGAGCTGGTGCCAGCGATAGACGCCGTTTCGGTCGCGCAGCCGGCCCTGCACGTCGCCGCTGCCGCCCTCCGCCAAAGCCGCGGCGATCCGCGGCCGGTCGTCGGGGTGATAGCGCTCCTGCCGCGCCTCCCGGCCGGGCCCGATCGCGCCGAAACAGCGCGCGAAGGCCGGGTTGGCGTAGACGGTCTCGCCGGTATCGGTGCGCTCCATCCAGACGAGCTGCGGCAGCGTGTCGGCGAGCGCCCGGTAATGCGCCCGGCTCGCCCGGAGCGAGGCCTCGGTGTCCTGGCGCGCGGCGGCGTCGCGGATCACCGCCACGAGAGGCGCGCCTTCCGCGGACAGGCGGGTCTCGACCCAGATCCAGCGCCCGTCGGCATGGGCGAGAGGCGGTGCACCAGGGCGCCGCCGCCGGCGAGCAGGGCCGCGAGCCCGGCGCGGTCCTCGGGATGGATGAGTTCGGCCAGGGACAGGCCCGCGAGGGCGCCGGGCGTCCGGCCGGTCAGCGCCAGGCTCGCCGGCGAGGCGGACAGGAGCCGGCCGGCGCGGTCGATCTCGGCGACGAGGTCGGGGCAGCCGGCGAGCAGCCGCTCCGCGGCCCCGCGGCCACCGCCGAACAGGCGCGCGAGGGCGCCGCGCCAGCCGGACCGGGCGTCACGCGCCATGACGGGCATCCGACGCGGCCAGGCCCGCTCGTCTCGTCGTGGCGCCGCAGGGAGGCATCCTCCGCGCCCGCAGGAAGGCCGGAGGCCGGCGCGCATCGAAACCCGTCGTCATGTCGGAAGTGGTCTCGGGAGAAGAACCAAAATTTGTCACATGATAGTTAATCATCAATTCATTAAACGAGACTTAACCTATCCTTGCGATCAGACCGGCATGAACGCGTCGCCTCCCATGCCGCAGGTCGGATCCGCTTCCCCCACGTCGGCGCCCGTCGCCCCGGGGTCGCAGGACGGCAGCGAGCGGCGGCGCGACCGGCGCTTTCCCGTCACCCTGTCGGCGCGCCTGCACCATGGCGGCCGGAGCCACCGCACGGAGATCCTCAACCTGAGCCTCGGCGGCCTGCTGCTGGCACCGGTGGCGGAGGCCCAGCTCGTCCCCGGCACGCGGATCCAGGTCGCGGCGGCGTCGATCGGCGAGGTCCGAGCCCGCGTCGTCGGCGTGAGCGCGCTCGGGATCCACGCGCGGGTCGAGGAGACGCCGGAGCGGTTCCAGCACGCCCTGGTGCGCCTGGCGCGGTTGGCGCGCATCTGGACCGCGTCGGACACCTGAGTCGCCGCACGCGCGACGGGCCCGGCAGCCCGTGCCATCAGCCACTCTCGAGCATCGGGGCGGGAGCGGCCAAGGCCGGGGCTCATCGGTCATCGGAAGGCGCACTCGAGGAGTGGCTTCACCGCCCCGTGGGGCCGTCCCCGCCCCGTCGTCCGTCGGGGTGCCGCTACGCCCGGGCCCGAACGGGTGCCGGGGCGATCGTCGCGGCCCGTCTCATGGGTGGCGTCATGCCTCCCTCCGTCGGCGTCGCCCGCCCGCGGATGCGGTGGAGCGCGGGAGGGAGGTTGATCCCGTCGCGGCCGGTCGTCAAGCGGTCGTGAACCGGCGGCGGGTCACGCCGCCGAGGCGTCGGTGCCGAGGCGGGCCGGCTTGGTGCGGATGTCCATGGCGTTGCCGCGCCAGACGATGTCGCGGGCGACCCAGGCGGCGAGCCAGATCGGGATGAACAGGAGGTCGCGGGAAAGGCACGCGAGCGGCCAGCGCCAGGAGCGCGGCCAGCCGTTGCGGGCGGCGAGCCGCCACTCGGCGCCGTACCAGGCGGCCGCCGTGCCGAGCATCGCCGCGAGGCCGGCCAGCCCTCCGCCCGCCGCCGGCCAGGCGGCCAGCATCGGGATCACCGCGCCGGTGCCGATCTCGGGGGCGAAGAACAGCGGGAAGGTGACGCGGCGCAGGCGCGCCCAGCGCAGCTGGCGCGACCACACTTCCGCCGCCCGCCGCGGCCCGAGCGGCTGGGCGAAGGGCGCGGCGACGAGGTGGACCCGCCGGCCCATCGCCCGCACGAGCTTCGTCGCCGCGGCGTCCTCCGCGATCTCGGCGGCGAGCGCGCGGATGCCGCCCTGGGCTTCCAGCAGCGGCCGGTGCCACAGCATGCTCTTGCCCTGCGCGAAGCCGAGGCCCAGCGCCTCGCCGACATATTGCCAGCGCGCCTGGAGCGTGTTGAGGAAGGCGCACTCGACCTCGGCCCAGAAGCTGCCCGGCCGCGTGCCGATCGGGGTCGAGCAGACGAGGCCGGTGTCGGGCCGCCAGGCCGCGCGCAGGCGATGGATGTAGTCCTGTGGCATCAGCACGTTCGAATCGGCCAGGATGATCCAGTCGTGGCGCGCCGCGTCCCAGCCGCGGATGCAGTTGTTGAGCTTCGGGTTGTCGCTCACCCGCTCGTCCCCGACGATCAGCCGCGCCGGCACGCCCGGGTTCGCGGCGATCAGCCGCTCGACGAGCGGCACGATCGGGTCGGTGGCGCGGGCGACGCAGAAGATCAGCTCGTAATCCGGATAGGCGAGGCGGAAGCCCGAGCCCAGCGTCTCCTCGCTGTAGGTCTCGAGGCCGCAGACCGGCCGCACCACCGTCACGGGTGCCTCCGCGAGCCCGGCCGAGGCCGGATCCGGCCGCCCGAGGCGCCGGAGCGCGATGGCGAGGCTCGCGAGGTTGATCACCGTGAGGGCGAGGCAGATGATGGCGGCGAGGCCGGTACCGGTCATGCGGATCCTCCCGGGCCGGTGCCGACCCGCGCCCTGTCTTCCCCTCAAACAGGCGGGCTGTTGCAACCGTATGACGGCGCGGCATTCCCGGACCCCGGTGTTCCTCCCGGGCATCACCCTGGATCCTGCCCCCGGCCAGGCTAGATCCCGGACCCGATCCTTGAGCGATTCCTTGGCCGACCCCCGAACCGACGAGCCCGGCATGACGCGCACGCCCGATCCCCGCCCGACCCTCCAGGCGCCCGACGACGACCCCCATCTCTGGCTCGAGGAGATCGACGGGGAGCGGGCACTCGCCTGGGTCGAGGCGCAGAACGCCGACACGCTGGCCGCCATTGCCGACGGCCGCTACGCCGCCGACCGCGACGGCCTGAAGGCCGCCCTCGACCGGCCGGACAAGATCCCGGGCGTCACGCGGCGCGGCGGCCTGCTCTACAACCTGTGGCAGGATGCCGAGCATCCCCGCGGCCTGTGGCGGCGCACGACGGAAGACGAGTACCGCAAGCCCGAGCCGGCCTGGGAGGTGCTCCTCGACCTCGACGCGCTCGCTCGCGACGAGGGCGAGGACTGGGTCTGGAGCGGCGCCGCGAGCCTGCCGGGCAGCCACGCGCGGGCGCTGATCCAGCTCTCCCGCGGCGGCGGTGACGCGACGGTGGTGCGCGAGTTCGACCTCGCCGCCCGCGCCTTCGTGGAGGGCGGCTTCGCGCTCCCGGAGGCCAAGAGCATCCCGGTCTGGCTCGATCCCGACACGCTGCTGCTGGCAAGCCCGCTCGGCGGGCCGGAGCACGCGACGCCCTCGGGCTACGCCCGCACGGTGCGGCTGTGGCGGCGGGGCACCGACCCGCTCGCCGCGCCGGTGATCTTCTCCGCCGCCCCGAGCAGCATGGTCGCCTACGCCTATCCGGACCGGGAGGCCGAGCCGGAACGTATCGTCTTCGCCGAGCGCACCGGCTTCTTCGACGGCACGGTCAGCCTCGGCGACCGCTCGGGCGCCAGGACCCGCCTCGACATCCCGACCGATGCCGACGCGCACTGGCACCGGGGCTTCCTCGCCCTTCGCACCCGCACGCCCTGGGAGGTCGGCGGCGCGACCCATCCGGCCGACAGCGTGCTCGGCATCGGGCTCGACGCCTTCCTCGCTGGCCGCCGCGACCTCACGGTACTGTTCACCCCCGGCCCGCGCCGGGCGCTGCAGGGCTTCTTCTGGACCGGCGGCCACCTGGTGATCTCGGTTCTCGACGACCTGAAGGCGCGTTTTCCGGTCTTCACCCCCTCGGCGGACGGATGGGCGGAGAGCCGCGTCGCGGGCCTGCCGGAGCTCGGCGTCGTCAGCGTCTGGTCGATGGACGGCGAGGAGGAGGAATCGAACGGCGACCTGCTCGTCGCCGCGAACGACCCCGTCACCCCCTCGACCCTGCTCGCCACCCGCCCCGACCTCGCCGCGCCGGTGCTGCTGAAGCAGGCCCCCGCCCTGTTCGAGGCCGAGGGGCTGGTGGTGACCCGGCACGAGGCGGTGTCGCGCGACGGCGAACGCATCCCCTACGTCCAGGCCGGGCCGCCAGGGGATACCGGCGAGGCGCCGGTGCACCTCTCCGGCTATGGCGGCTTCCAGGTCACCAACCTCGCCGGCTACTCGGCGATCCTCGGCCGGCTCTGGCTCGCTAAAGGCGGCACGCGGGTCGTGGCCAATATCCGCGGCGGCGGCGAGTTCGGCACCCGCTGGCACGAAGCCGGCCGGCGCGAGGGCAAGGCGCTCACCCACGACGACTTCGCGGCCGTGGCCGAGGACCTGGTGCGCCGCGGCGTGACCCGGCCCGGCCGCATCGCCGCCGAGGGCGGCTCGAATGGCGGGCTCCTCATCGCCAACATGCTGACGCGCTATCCCGAGCGGTTCGGCGCGCTGTTCTGCACCGTGCCGCTGATCGACATGCGGCGCTACACCAAGCTCCTCGCCGGCGCGAGCTGGATCGCCGAGTACGGCGACCCGGACAACCCGGAGGACTGGGCCTTCCTTCAGGATATCTCGGCCTACCATCTCGCGGAAGCCGGCAAGCCCTACCCGCCGATCCTGATCGCCACGACCCGGCGCGACGACCGGGTGCATCCGGGCCATGCCCGCAAGATGGCGGCGAAGCTCCAGGCGCTCGGCTACCCTGCCCGCTTCTACGAGCCCGAGGCCGGCGGCCATTCCCACGGCAGGAACAGCGCCGAGACCGCCGCCTTCGCGGCCCTCGGCGCCGCCTTCCTGCGCCGGGCGATCGGCTGGGAGCCGGAGGTGGCCGGCACATAAAGGTTTCTGCGCAGTAAAAACCCGGAACCTTGGCGCGGCGCGCACGTCTTTCCGGCACCAAGCGTGGCATCATGCCGTTCGCGTCCTGCCGGATAAGGAGTCTTCACGATGCGCGCCGCTGCCCTTCTCCTCGTCACCCTCTGCGTGGCCGGGGCCAACGAGGCGCGCGCCGGGATCCTGATCCGGGTCGACAAGTCCACCCAGCGGATGACCGTGACCCGGGACGGGCAGACCCTCTACGACTGGCCGGTCTCGACCGGCATGGCCGGCTACAGCACGCCCCGCGGCGCCTTCTCGCCCTCCCGCATGGTGGCCGATTACTATTCCCGCGAGTGGGACGACGCGCCGATGCCGCACGCGATCTTCTTCACCGGTCGCGGCCACGCCATCCACGGCAGCAGCCACACCGGCCGCCTCGGCACCCCGGCCTCTCACGGCTGCGTGCGCCTGGCGCCCGCCAAGGCCGCGACCCTCTTCGCCCTCGTCAAGCAGGAGGGCATGGGCAACACCCGGGTGGTGATCGGCGGCGACGAGACCGCGGTCGCGGGCCGCGCCGCCCCGCGGCGGGAGGCGCGGATGCGCCGGGAGCAGTTCGACCAGGACGGCTTCGCGCCGACCGTCCGCGTCACCCGCCGCCGCGCCTACGATCCGTGGGGCGACGACGCCTGGCGGCCGGTCGGAGCGGCCTATCCGTCGCCCTACGGCGCGACGTACTACTCGTACGGGCCGTCGTATTGAGCGCTCGTTCGCTTGCGGCGGCCGGCTGAGCAGCCGCTCGCATCGCCATTCCTCCATGTCATGCCGGGCTCCGCTTTCGCGGCTCCCGGATGACGCCAGGCGCGGCAGAGACGTGAGGCGAGACCGGCGAGCCACGAACCGCGTGCCTTGCCGAACGGAATCCGAGCGACACCTACGGCCCACGCCGCCGTCCGGGAGCAGGCACCCCCATGCGCAGCCTGTTCGTCCTCATGATGATCGCGGTGGCACTCGGCTTCGTGGTGAGCGGGCTGATCAGCGGCCTCGACGACCGGGCCCTCGCCCGGACCGAGCGGGAGGCGCAGATCCGGGTCGGCATCGCGGTGACCGACTTCGCCCGCCGGCTCGGCCTGTCGCAGGACTGGGTCGCCTATTGCCGGGCCGAGACCCGGCGCAAGCTCAGCTCACACCCGAAGGACGGCTCGATCCCGTTCGGCCTGCGCTATTCCAGCGCCGGCACCGAGGAGGTCACGCGGGCGATCCGCGAGCGGGAGACCTACGAGCGCCAGGATCAGATCCTGTGCCTGGCGACCCTGCCGGCGAGCCTGCGGGAGCAGGCCGCGCCGCAGGCCCCGTGAGAGCCGTACCGAGCCGCAGGCCTACAACCCGTATCGCGCGAAGGCGGCGCGCTCCTCGAGGAGCGCCAGCGCCCCGTCGAGGGCCGCGAGCCCGACCGCGCCCGGCTCGCGCCGGCGCAGGAGGCGGGCGATCAGGCCGCCGCGCACCTGCTCGACCAGCGGGAGCCGCACCGTGTCGCCGAAGCGCGCCCGCAGCACGGAGCGGACGTCGCCGTGGCCGTCGACGAGGCCGAGCGCGAGGCCCTGGCGTCCGGTCCAGACCGCGCCGGAGAAGAGCTCGTCGGGATCGCCCTTGAGAGCGGGGCGGCGGCTCTGCACCAGCTCGGTGAACATCGCCTGGATGTCGGCCTGGATCGTCTTCAGGCGGGCGACGTCGTCGGGATTCTCGGGCCGGAACGGGTCGAGCATCGCCTTCGCCTTGCCGGCGGTGTGGACCCGGCGCTCGACGCCGAGGCGCTCGATCAGCCCGGTGAAGCCGAAGCCTGCCGAGACCACCCCGATCGAGCCGACGAGCGAGGACGGATCGCAGTGGATCTCGTCAGCCGCGCAAGCGATCATGTAGCCGCCCGAGGCCGCCACATCCTCCACGAAGGCGAGGACCGGGACCCCGGCCTCGGCGGCGAGCGCCCGGATGCGGCGGAAGATCAGGTGCGACTGCGCCGCCGAGCCGCCCGGGGAGTTGATGACGAGCGCGACCGCCCGGATCCCCTTCATGCCGAAGGCCCGCTCCAGTGCCGGCGCGCAGGCCCCGAGCGAGAGGCCAGCCCGCAGGGGCGAGACCGCCCCGATCGCGCCGCTCAGGCGCACGACCGGCACCACCGGGTGGCGGCGGGCCCAACGCTCGGGCAGGAGGGCGCGCAGGGCGGTGAGGGGCCAAAACGGCATGGCGGGGCGGGGTCTCCAGTCGCGAGCCTGACAGGTAGGCGGGCCGCGCCGGCCCGGCAAGCGAGCCCGGGCGCCGCAGGCCGGCGGAGTCCCGCGGCCGGGAGAAGACTGCGTAGGCCGGCAAGTCGATCCCGAGTTTTTCGTTCCGCTCGATTGAAGCGGCGTCGGCGGCGTCTAGATGAACCAGCGGCGCCCCTCGGTGGTCCGGCGGGCGCCCTGCCGTTTCGCGGCAGGGACCTGCCGTTCTCGCGGCAGGCAGAAGCCCGTCGTCAATTCGCAGCCGGGGCGCCGGCCCCATGAGCCGCGCCGCCAGAGGGAGATCGACATCATGCGCGCCCTACGATGGATGAGCCTGGTCCTGACCTTGCTCGTCGCCGGGCTCGGGCTGGGCACCAGCCGCAGCTCCGCCGCCGCCCTGCCGAGCGCCGGCGCTCTCGCGGCCGAGGCCAGCACCGCGACGCCCCTGGTCGAGAAAGCCTATTATTACCGCCGCTACTATCGCTACCGGCCCTATCGCCGCTACTACGGTTACCGGCCCTACCGGCGCTACTACTACCGGCCGTACTACCGCCGATACTATCGTCCGTATTACCGCCGGTACTATCGCCCGCGCTTCTACTTCTAGCGCGACCGAGAGCCGGGGGGCCGGCCGCACCGGCTGGCGCGCTCCCCGCCGATTCCGGGGGAGCGCGAGCCGGCGGCGAGACCGGACGACGTCCGGCCCCGCGACCCCTCGCGCGGGCATGTCCCGCGAGGCTGTCGCGACCCCGGATGTCGATCCGGGCCGCAACGGGGTCCGGCCGATTCCGGATCCCGCGCCGGAGCCGGCCGGGGATCTCAGCCCGCCTGCCCGGTGAGAGCGCGGCCGAGAGGCCAAGCCGTCCAAGTCGAGCGACGGTCCGGAGGCGGGATCCCAAGATGATCCGCGCATTTATTCACATCATCTCCGGATATCTCCATCAAAAAAGCCATTCTATGACAGTCAGATACTGTTAGATCTAGCGTTGCAAGTGGAAGTATTTCCTAGTTACTTGAAGTAAAATAAGCGGAAATTTTTCTTACTCACGGTCATTGTTTACCGCTGCTTAAATCGAACGGTTCAAGATCGCCTCCGAGAGCAAGCGGATGCCTTGCCCTGAGCCAGGGGGAGCGTCCGCGTCCCGAGCCGTGAGAGCGGCTTCAGGGGATTGCCGTGTGCCGCAGGAGGCGGGCAGATGGACGTACTCGTCGTCGATGACAGTCGCACGGCGCTGGCCCGGTTGAAGCGGCTGCTGGAGCAGGACCGGCAGGTGACCGCCGCGATCTTCCGGGATCCGCTGCCGGCCCTCGACGAGGCGCGCATGCGCGCCTTCGACCTCGTGCTGGTCGACTACACGATGCCCGGCATGGACGGCGTCGCCTTCGTCCGGCAGTTGCGGGCGATCCAGCATTACGCCCAGGTGCCGATCGTGATGATCACGAGCGAGGTGAGCGACACGGTCCGCCTCGCCGCCCTCGACGCGGGCGCGACCGACTTCCTCGACAAGCGTCTCGGCCGCGTCGAGATGACGGTGCGGCTGCGCAACCTGGTGCGGCTGGCCAGCGCGGTCCGGCGCCTCGACGACCAGGCGGCCCAGCTCGCCGGCGAGGTCGAGAAGGCGGTGCGCACGCTGCGCGAGCGCGAGGCCGAGATCATCTTCCGGCTCTCGCTGGCGGTGGAGTACCGGGACAACGACACCGGCGACCATACTTGGCGCGTCGCCCGCTACAGCCAGATCATGGCCGAGGCCCTGGGGCTCGATCCCGACCTCTGTCGCCGGGTCTACCTGGCGGCCCCGCTCCACGACGTCGGCAAGGTGGCGATCCCGGACGGCGTGCTGCTGAAGCCCGGGCGCCTCGACGACGAGGAATTCGCGCTCATCCGCACCCACGCGGCGATCGGCAAGCGGATCCTCGGCGGCAGTTCCTGCGCGCTGATCGGGCTGGCGGCGGAGATCGCCGAGGCCCATCACGAGCGCTGGGACGGCGGCGGCTACCCGCTCGGCCTGTCGGGCGAGGCGATCCCCCTCGCCGCGCGCATCGTCGCGGTTGCCGACGTGTTCGACGCGCTGACCACCGAACGCCCCTACAAGGCGGCGATGCCGCTCGACGAGGCGCGGGCCAGCATCGAAGCCGAGAGTGGCCGCCACTTCGATCCGGCCTGCGTCACCGCCTTCCTGTCGCGCTGGCCCGACATCGTGGCGGTCGGCGCCACCGCCTCGGGACGGCTGCGCGACGTCCCGTTCCGGATCGAGCCCTGGGCCCGGGTGCCGGCCCTCCCCCGTGAGGTGCCGGAGGATGCGGAGGCCGGGATCCGGCAGCAGCACGAGGCGGCCTGAGGCTTGGCCGTCCGGTGGCGAAACGGTGCCGGGACGCGGCGTCGCTCTCGGCACGACGTGCTGCAACGGGAGAGCCATCCGGGCTCGTCGGACGGCGGCGGGCGCGACGAGAAGCGGGATCCGAAGCCGGGCGGGACGCTGTGGCCGCCAGCGGATGAGCCGGGGATCGAGGCGGCCCGTCGCCGACCAGGCGAGCCTGAGCGCCTCGTCGGGCAGCGCCGCGCGACCTCGAGCAGTCAACCCGGCATCATCCGATCGCGCACACGCTTCCGCCGGCTGCCGGACAACCGCCAAGCCGGCACCTGAGACACGCTCGTCGATCGCAAGCCGCGGGACACTCTCCCGCGACGGAAGGCCCTACGGCAGCACCACCACCTTCGTCCCGACCTTCACGCGGTCGTACAGGTCGATCACGTCCCGGTTGGTCATGCGGATGCAGCCCGACGAGACCGCCGCGCCGATCGTCTCCGGCTCGTTCGAGCCGTGGATGCGGTAGAGCGAGGAGCCGAGATAGAGCGCGCGGGCCCCCAGCGGGTTGTCGTTGCCGCCGGCCATGTAGCGCGGCAGGTCCGGGCGGCGCTTGAGCATCTGCTCCGGCGGGCGCCAGGACGGCCACTCCTTCTTCATCGTCACGGTCTTGGTGCCGGACCAGGAAAACCCCTCGCGGCCGACGCCGACGCCGTACTGCACCGCCTCCTGATTCGGCAGGATGTAGTAGAGCCGGCGCTGGCTGGTCGCGATCACCACTGTGCCGGGCTTGTAGGGGCTGTTCCAGCCGATGGTCTGGCGCGGCACGCCCTGCTGGCGGAAGACCGTCAGGAAGTCGGCGATCGGCCCGCGGTCGAGCAGGCTCACGGCGTGGGCTGGTGCCGCCAGGGCCATCAGGGCGGCGGCGGCCAGAAGCGGCCTCAGGGTGCGCCGCGGCGCGGTCAGACGGGTCATGTCCCCTCCCGTTCGAATGATCGTCGAACGGGTTGGCCGCCGGGCTGTGGCCACAACATGGCGGAAACAAAGGCCGGACGGCCCGTGGTGCAGATGCGCCACAGGCCGTCCTCCCGTCGTGCCCCGCGCCCGATCGCGCGGGAGGTCGGGCTACTCCGCCGCCTGCCTCAGCGGCACGAAGCCGATCGGCTGGCGCTGCGGGCCCTCCTGCTTGAGGGTGCGCAGCATCGTCTCGTAATCCTGCTCCATCTCGGGCGTCACCGAGGCGCGGGTCTCCTGGAAAGCCGCGTCGAAATGGGCTTGCGTCACCCGATCGCTCGCGATGTTCTCGCGAAGCGACATCAGGCCGGCCCGGCGGGTGAGATCCTCGAGGTCGGCGCCGGTGAAGCGGGTGGTGCGCTCGGCGAGCGCGTCGAGATCGACGTCGTCGGCGAGCGGCATGGTGCGGGTGTGGATGCCGAGGATGTGGCGGCGCCCGGCAATGGTCGGCACCGGCACGTAGACGAGCTCGTCGAAGCGGCCGGGGCGCAGCAGCGCCGGGTCGACGAGGTTCGGCCGGTTGGTGGCGGCCATCACCACCACGCCCTGCAAGTCCTCCAGCCCGTCCATCTCGGCCAGGATGGTGTTGACCACCCGCTCGGTCACGGCGGGCTCGCCGAGGCCGCCGCCGCGCACGGGGGCGAGGGAATCGATCTCGTCGATGAAGATCACCGTCGGGGCGACCTGGCGGGCGCGGGCGAACAGGCGCGAGACCTGCTGCTCGGATTCGCCGTACCATTTCGAGAGCAGGTCGGAGGACTTGGTGGCGACGAAGTTCGCCTGCGCCTCGCGCGCCACCGCCTTGGCGAGCAGGGTCTTGCCGGTGCCGGGAGGCCCGAACAGCAAGAAGCCCTTGGCCGGGCGGATGCCGATGCGGCGGAAGGCCTCCGGGTTGCGCAAGGGCAGCTCGACGCCCTCGCGCAGCTTCGTCTGCACCTCGCCGAGGCCCCCGACATCGTCCCAGGTGACGTTCGGGACCTGGATCATGATCTCGCGCAGGGCCGAGGGCTGCACACGCTTCAGCGCATTCAGGAAATCCTCGCGGCAGACCTGGAGCGTCTCCAGGATCTCCGGCGGGATCCCCTCCTTGAGGTTGATCTGCGGCAACACGCGGCGCAGCGCGTCCATCGCCGCCTCGCGGGCGAGCGCCGAGAGGTCGGCGCCGACGAAGCCGTAGGTGGTGCGGGCGATCTCGTCGAGGTCGACGTTGTCGCCGAGCGGCATGCCGCGGGTGTGGATGGTCAGGACCTCGCGCCGCCCGGGCTCGTCCGGCACCCCGATGATGATCTCGCGGTCGAAGCGGCCGGGCCGGCGCAGGGCCTCGTCGATGGCGTCGCGCCGGTTGGTGGCGCCGATCACCACGATGTTCTGGCGCGGCTCGAGGCCGTCCATCAGGGTGAGGAGCTGGGCGACGATGCGCCGCTCGACCTCGCCGCGGACCTCCTCGCGCTTCGGGGCGATCGAGTCGATCTCGTCGATGAAGATGATGGCGGGCGCGTTGCGCTGCGCCTCGGAGAAGATCTGGCGCAGGCGCTGCTCGGATTCGCCGTACTGGCTGCCCATGATCTCCGGGCCGGCGATGTGGAAGAACTGCGCCTCGGTCTCGTTCGCCACGGCCCGCGCCAGCAGCGTCTTGCCGGTGCCGGGAGGCCCGTAGAGCAGCACGCCCTTCGGCGGGTCGATGCCGAGGCGCTGGAAGAGCTCGGGATGGCGCAAGGGCAGCTCGACCATCTCCCGGACCTGGTCGACGGTGTTCCCTAAGCCCCCGATATCGTCGTAGGTGACGTCGGCCCGGCGGACCTCCTTCGGCTCCTCGTAGAGCGGGCGCAGCTCGACCTCGGTCTCGCCCGTCACCTGCACGATGCCGCGGGCCGGCTGGGTCGAGACCACGACGAGGCGGATCTCCTGCAGGCCGTAGGCCGGCATGCTGAACATCTGCCGCAGTTCCTCCGGCACCTGGTCGCGGGCGAAGCGCGAGGGCACCGAGGTCGCGATCACGTCGCCGGCGACGAGCGGCCGGCGGTAGAAGGTGCGGCGCAGGGCCTCGCCGGAGCCCTGCAGGCGCAGGTTCTTCTGGGCCGGGGCCAGCACCACGCGGGTCGCGGGGCGCACCTCGGCCCTGCGGATCTCGACGTGGTCGCCCGAGCCGACGCCGGCATTGACGCGCTGGAGGCCGTCGAGGCGGATGATGCTCAGGCCTTCGTCCTCCTGGCCGAGCGCGATGGCGAGCGCCGTGGTGTGGCGCTTGCCGATGATCTCGATCGGCTGGCCCTCCTGCAGGCCGAGATTCTGGAGGACCGCCGCGCTGACCCGCGCGACGCCCCGGCCCACATCCTCCGCGCGCGCGTTCGCGACCTGCGCCCTCACGCCGCCTGCTTCGTCCGCCATCCGCGTGACCTCGCTCCTCGGGGCCGGGCGGCCCCACCCGCGAGCGGGCGCCGCCCGGCCCGGACGCAACACCGGCGCGGCCCCGACGGGGTCGCGCGTCGGCGGGAGAACGCCCTCTCGCTCGAAATGTTGCGGCGCGAGTTAGGCCTTGAGGGTCAGGGTGCCGAGGTCGCCCAGACCCCCCTCCGGCAGGAGGCCGCGCAGGGTGGCGGTGAGGGTGAACCCGGTGGCGGTGCGGGCGATCTCGTAGAGGTGGTAGCCGGCGCAGTGCTTGAGCGCGCCGCCGCGGGCGGAGGCCGAGGGGGCGCCGATCACCGGCACGCGCCGGCCGCCCGGGGCCATCACGAAGGCGACCGAGCCGACATGGTTGTGGCCGTGCAGCACGAGGTCGGCGCCGACGCGGCCGATCATCGCCTCGAAGGCGTGGGCGTCGGTGAGGTTGCGCCCGGCCTTGGCGCCGCCGACATGCGGCGGGTGGTGGATCATCACCACCCGGCACGGCCGCTCGGGCTCGGCGGCGAGGTCCTGGAGCATCGTCTCGGCGGCCCGGATCTGGTCGGAGCCCAGGCGCCCGCTCGCCACGAAGGGCGCGGTCGGGATGGCGGAGGAGAGCCCGATCAGGGCGAGCGGCCCGCGCCGGCGCAGGTAGGGGAAGCGTTTGTCGCGCCCGGCATCGTCCCGGGTCCAGGGCCCGACCGCGTCGAGGAGCCCCTTGAGCGAGCCGCGCACGTAGGCGTCGTGGTTGCCGGGCACGAAGCTGACGAAGTCGGGCCCGCCGAGGCCCTCCATGAAGACCCGCGCGGTCTCCCACTCGCTCGGCAGGCCGATGTTGCAGAGGTCGCCGGTGCAGGCGACGTGGTCCGGCGCGGCGGCCCGGAGATCGTCGACCAGGGCGGCCAGGATCTCCATGTCGTGGGTGAGCCGCCGGCCGCGGCGCCAGTTGACCCAGCCGGTGGCGCGCTTGCTCATCAGCTGGCGCAGGCGCGGGCGCGGCAGCGGCCCGACATGGGGGTCGGTGAGGTGGGCGAGGCGGAACATCGCGTGCGATCGGCCGTCGGAGGGCGTCACGCCGGCCGCGTCATCCGCCCCGACCGGGGTCCGGATCCTGTCTCACGCATCACCTTCGGCCTCATGACACACCACGCAGAGCTTGTTGCCGTCGAGATCACGGACATAGGCGCCGTAATAGGCGGGATGATAGTGCGGCCGCAGCCCGGGAGGGCCCTCGCAGGTGCCGCCTGCCGCCAGAGCCAGGGCATAGCAGCGATCGACGCCCGCGCGCGAGCGGGCCGTCAGCGCGATCATGTGACCGTTGCCCGGATCGGGCGCCTGCCCGTTCCATGGCCGGCCGACGATCAGCAGGGGACGGTCGGCGTCCCGCGGCATCCACCCGGCCCAGCCGTTCTCGGGCTCGTGGAAGCGGAGCGTCAGGTCGAGCTCCTCGAGGAGCGGGGCGTAGAAGGCGACGGCCCGGGCGAGGTCGGCCGTGCCGAGGCAGATATGGGAGATGACGCTCATGACCGTCGGGCCGCTCCCGCTCCGGAGGAATTCGGAGACTCAGATCCCGGCGTACATCCGCCCTGGGTTGAACAGGCCGGCGGGGTCGTGGGCGGCCTTGAGGCCGGCGGTGATCCGCATCAGCGGCTCGGACAGGGGCTCGAAGACCGGCACCATTGCCCGCACCGGATCCGGCGCCCGCACCAGCGTCGCGTGGCCGCCGGAGCCCAGAGCCGCGCGCACATCCGCCGCGCCGGCATCGCCCGTCGCGGGCGTCGCGAGCCAGACGAGGCCGCCGCCCCAGTCGTAGAACCAGCGCGCCGGCCGGGCGGCCGCGATGGCGGCGGTCACGGCGGGGCCGCGGCTCGGCGCGGTCGAGAGCCGCCACACCGCATCGGTGCCGCCGGCGAAGGGCAGGACGTCGCGCACGGAGCGCCAGAGCGCGGAAGCCGGCTCGCCCTCGACGGTCTCCGGCCGGCCGAAGCGGCGCAGCAGGCGGGTGAGCTCGCCGAGGCGGTAATCGATCGAGGCGGAAAAACCCTCGATGCGCAAGGCGGTGCGGCCGGCGCCGTCGAGTCCCTCGGGCAGGTGGGCCGCGCCGGTGATCTCGAACGGCGAGCCGAGGCATAAGCTCATCGCCTCGACCGCGCGGGCATCGTCGAGGCCCGCCAGCACCAGGGTCGCGGTGCGCTCGGGCACGGGGAGCACCTTGAAGGTGACCTCGGTGAGGAAGCCGAGGGTGCCCCAGGAGCCGGCCATCAGCTTGACGAGGTCGAGCCCGGTGACGTTCTTCATCACCCGGCCGCCGGACTTCACCGCCTCGCCGCGCCCGTTGACGAAGCGCACGCCGATCAGGCTGTCGCGGGCGGCCCCGCCGGCGATCCGCCGCGGGCCCGAGATGTTGCCGGCCGCCACCGCCCCGATCGTCGGCGCGCCGGCGGTGCCGAGCAGCGCGCGGTGGTCCATCGGCTCGAAGGGCAGCATCTGCCCGCCCTCGGCGAGGCGCGCCTCGACCTCGGCGAGCGGCGTGCCGGCCCGGGCCGCGATGACGAGCTCGGCCGGCTCGTGGAGGGTGATGCCGGTGAGCGCGGCCGCCGACAGGGTCGCCTCGTCCTGCGCGGGCCGGCCGATCCCCGCCCGGGTGCCGCCGCCGACGAGCCGCAGCCGCTCGCCCCGGGCCGCCGCCTCCCCGATCAGGGTCGCGGCCTCCGCCTCGGTCCGGGGCTGGTAGATGCTCATCGTGGGTTCGCTCGATCGGCTAAGGACCACGCCGGGTGGCGGGCCGGGCGCGGATCTTTGCGGGCAACCGGGGCCGGTGGCAAGCGGGCGTCCTTTGCCTCCGGGGAACGTGCGCTCCGCGCCGCACCCGATCCTACTCCGCCGGCACCGCCCGGCCGAGGCGCGCCGTGACGGCCGCCCGCAGGCCCGCGATGTCGAAGCGCCAGACGAGGGCCGCGTAGACGAGGCCGCCAAGCGCGACGCAGGCCGGCAGGGCGAGCCAGGGAGTGAGCCCGCGCACGGGCAGGAGCGCGGCGGTCATCGCCGATGTGGCGAGCACCACGGCGGCGAGATCGCGCCAGGGCAGCGCCAGGCGGTCCGGCCCGGTCAGGGCACGGAACGCGAGGAACAGCATCGCGGCGAGGAAGCCGAGGGATTGCGCCGCGGCGATGCCGGAGGGGCCGAACGGGCCGGACAGGGCCAGCGCGCCCACGAGGTTGACGAGGGCGCCGACGCCGCCGGCCGCGACGAGCGGCAGGGTGCGGCGGCGGATCTGGAAGACCGGATTGAGGGCGAAGTTCATCAGCGCCAGGGCGACGAGGCCCGGGAGCAGCAGGAGCGTGTAGTGCACGAAGTGGCCGCGATAGGCCTCCGGCACCGCGATCGCCTCGAGCGCCGGCGCCACCGCCCAGAAGCCGGCGGCGCTCGGCAGGATCAGCGCCAGCACCACCGCGCCGTTGCGGGCGACCTGCGCCTCGCCGGCCTCGTGGCCGTGGGTCTCCGCCGCCAGCACCGCGATCTGGAACAGCAGCAGGTCGAGGGCGGCGCCGAGCGTGCTGAAGATCCGCCCGCCGATATCGGCCGCGAGCGAGAAGTAGCCCGCCTCGGCGAAGCCCGCCGCAGCTGCGACCGCCGAGCGGTTGGCGAAGGGCATCAGCTGGTAGACGACGTTGGCGGCGACGATCGGCAGGCCGTAGCCCATGAACAGGCGCAAGGCCTCGCGGCGGCGTGCCGCTTCATGCGCGACGGGCGGATCCGCGAAGGCGCGCCGGACGAGGAGGGCGGCGAGGAACTGGCTCAAACCCCCAGCGAGCATCACGGCGGCGGCATCCGCGGTCACCCATGCGGTGCCGACCATCAGGACGAGCGAGAGGGCGTTCTTGATGAGGACGAGGCGGAGATACAGCCCACCGACGAAGCGGGCCCGGGCGAGCGCGGCGCCGTAATCGAACAGGCCGAGACCGATCGCCGCCGCCGCGGCCGCGGCCGCGAGCAAGGCCGGCTCCCCGGCGAGGGGCCTCCCCGCGAAGGCGAGCAGCGCCGCGCCGGCGAGCCCGAGGGCCGTCACCGCGTAGGCGCGGTCGAGCATGGCGCGGATCCAGGGCTCCGCCTCCCGCACCCGCGCGGAGTAGAACCGGGTCGCCGAGAGGCGCAGCCACTCGAACAGCAGCGTGTTGAGCGCCACCGCCCCGGCGGTGCCGAGGGCGAAGCGGCCGAAATCCGCCGGCCCCAGGATCTGCGCGATGAGCAGGCCGAGGGCCAGGTTCAGGACCGCATTGACCACGAAGGCCGCGATGACCGCCATTGGGTGGGTGCTCGCTCGAGGGGCCGAGGGTGCGGCGTGCTTCCGCTGATTTCGCTGAAAAACGGCCTGGATGTGGAGCCGAGCTCAGGATCCTATCACCCAGCCCGCGCCAGCCGCGGCGCCTGCCCCTCCTGCCCGGCCACGTCCCGATACACCCGCTCCAGCCCGTCGAGATGCCGGTCGAGGGTCAGGGGATCGGCCCAGAACAGGTCGTAGGCCGTCCGGCCCATCCGCAGCGCGGTCGCGTCGTTGGCGAGGTGCGCCATGGCGTCGGCGAGCGAGCGCGGGTCGTTCGAGCGGAACCACAGCCCGCTCTCGCCGTGGCGCACCGCCTCCCGCCCGGCGCAGACGTCGCTGACGAGGACGGGCGTGCCGAGCGCAAGGGATTCGAGCACGGTGAGGGGCTGGCCCTCGTACCAGACCGACGGGAAGACCAGGGCGCGGGCGCCGCGCAGCACCGCCTTCACCTGGTCCGGGCTCTGCCAGCCGAGGAAGCGCGCCTCCGGGTAGCGGGCCTCCAGTCCCACCCGCGCCGGCCCGTCGCCGGCGAAGACCGCCCGCGCCCCGGCGAGGCGCGCGGCTTCGGCGAAGACCTCCGGCCCCTTCTCGGCCGAGAGGCGCCCGACGAACACGAAGTCGCCCGGCGGGCCGGCCCGGTGGCCGAGGGGCTCGGCGTCGACGGGGTTCGGCACGTCGTACCACCGCATCGACGCCGGCAGGTAGGGCGCCAGCACCTCCCGCTGCAGCCGGCTGATGGTGATCATCGCGTCGATGCCCTCGACGAGGCCGGTGCGGCGCATCAGGGCATGGCGGCCGACCCGCATCAGCTTGCGCGGGTAGGTGCGGGAATCGCAGTTATGGGCGAGGCAGGCCGCCCCGTTGGGGACCCGGTGGCAGGTCGCCGCGACGGGGTAGTCGTAGAAGCCGCCATTCGGGCAGGCGAGGTAGTATTCGTGCGCGGTGTAGACCACCGGCGCGGCGCTGCCCTGCAGCACCGGCCCGATCGAGGGCGACAAGGCCTTCGCCCAGGCATGGACGTGCACCACCGTGTCGCGCGGATCGGATTCGGCGATGAGGGCCCGCAAGGCGGCGGCGGCCGGCGCGTTCCACAGCCATTGCACGCCGAAGGCGGCGAGCGAACCCGCCGTCGTCACGTCGCTCTGGCCGAGCAGCACCGTGCGCACCCCGGCCTCGGCGAGGCGCGGGTCGGCCGGGCCGACGGCGGCGAACAGCACCACCTCGTGGCCGCGGCCGGCGAGCCCGATCGCGCTCTCGAGGGAGACCTTGGCCTGGCCGCCGTTGATGTAGGCGTGGTCGGCGACGAGGATGACCTTCATGGTCGCCTCCATGGCCGCCGCGCGCGGCAGGGCGGACCGGGATCGTGCGGCATCGCTCAAGGTCCCTTCGGGCAGGCGGTTGGCCGCGAGAATGGGTCCGACCCCTTAGGAAACGCCTAAGCGGACAGGCGCATCCGGGCCTTGCGCCGGGCCCGCGCCCGGGCCATCGGCTCGGGGACCATGCTCCCCCGTACCATCTCCCCCTCCCCCGCCTCGGCGGTCCTGCTCGCCGCCCTCGGCATCGGGCTCCTGTCGCTGATGGACGCCACCATCAAGGGCCTGTCCGAGCGCTACGGCGTCACCGAGATCGCCTTCGCGCGCTACGTCGTCGGCACCCTGGTGATGGCGGGCGTGCTCGGCGTCCTGCGCCCCGGCTGGCCCTCGGCCGCGACCTGGCGCAGCAACGGCCTGCGGGCCGTGCTGGTGGTGGCGACCGCGCTCTCGTTCTTCCACGGCCTGTCGGTGCTGCCGCTCGCCGAGGCGCTGGCCCTCTCCTTCCTGAGCCCGATCTTCATCGCGCTGTTCGCGGCGCTCTTCCTGCGCGAGCGGGTGCGCCCGCCGGTCTGGGCCGGGCTGGTCGTCGGCTTCCTCGGGGTCGGGATCGTGGTCGCCGGCCAGGTCGGGGCGGAGGGGCCGCGGACCGGCTCCGCCTGGGGCATCGCCGCGATCCTCGCCTCGGCCCTCACCTACGCCCTCTCGATGGTGCTGCTGCGCGCCCGCGCCCGGCACGATCCGGTGATCACCATCGTGGCGATCCAGAACGCGGGTCCGGCCGCGATGCTGGCCGCCCCCGCCGCCTGGACCTGGACACCGGTCGCTGGCCCGGACTGGGCCCTCCTCGTCCTCGTCGGCGTGCTCGGCGTCGCCGGTCACCTGGTGCTCAGCCGCGCCTATGCCAGGGCGGAGGCGGCGCGGCTCGCCGCGATGGAGTACACCGCGCTCCTGTGGGCGATCGGCCTCGGCTACCTCGCCTTCGGGGAGGTGCCGGGGCTGGCGACGCTGGCGGGCGCCGGGCTGATCCTCGCGGGCTCGGCCCTGGCGGCGCGGCGGTGAGCCAGGCTCAGAACCACCCCTTCAGCTTGAAGTAGACCGCCGGCGCCAGCGCGCTCACGGCGATCACCGCGAGCCCGAATGGATAGCCCAGCGCCCAGTCCAGCTCCGGCATGTGCTTGAAGTTCATGCCGTAGATCGACGCCATCAGGGTCGGCGGGATGCCGATCACCGACACGACGGTGAGCACCCGGAAGGTGTTGTTCTGCTCCATGTTGATGAGGCCGAGGGTGGCGTCGAGCAGGAACTGCACCGTCTCGGACAGGCGCGTCTCGAACTCGTCCAGGGAGGCGACGTCGAGGCGCAGGCTCTCGAAGCGGGCCTTCTCCTCGGGCTTCAGCCAGGTCTCGGCCTCGCCGGCGACGTAGGGCAGGATGCGGCCGAGGCCCAGCAGCGCCGCGCGCAGCTTCGCCAGCGCCTTGCCGCGCCGGCCGATGGCGCGCAGCAGCCGGCGCAGGGCGAGGTCGCGGCGCTTGGGCGCCGAGGTCTCCTGCCGGGCATTGCCGTTGGCGCTGACGTCGAAGGTGAAGACCCGGGTCGAGAGCGAGTCGAGCTCGTCGCTCAGCGTCTCGAGGGTGTCGGCCATGCGGTCGATGAGCTCCTCGATCAGGGCGAGGAAGGTCTCGACGCTGGAGGCCGGCCCGTCGCGCTCGGCCTGTCGCGCCTTGACGGTGTCGAAGGCGGCGAGCGGCTGGAATCGGATGGTGAGGAGCCGCTGCGGCGTCAGCACGAAGCCGACCGGGCGCAGGGTGAGGTCGTCGTCCCGGAACGAGACCATCGGCGTGCTGAGATAGAAGGCGTCCTTGCGCCGGTTGAGCCGGCGGGAATTCTGCACCTCGCTCAGCGCCGCCCGGGACGGGACCGAGAGCCCGGTGACGGCCTCGGCGAGCGCCGTCTCGGCCTCGCTCGGGTCGTCGAGGTCGAGCCAGGTGCCGTGGGCCGGCAGGGGATGCGCCGCGCAGGCCTGCCCCTCGGCGACGACCCCCTCAGGGCCGTGCAGCGTGATCATGACCGGGCGGGCTCCTGCTCGAAAAATGTTCCCGGCGAGCCATGCACGCGCGCCTTGACTCGTCCGCGCGCCCCGCCTATCTCGTCGCCAGCCTTAGCACTCACCTCACGAGAGTGCTAACGCCCGGGTTGGGCGGCGGCTTCGGCGCCAGCACCAACCGCAATGCGTTCTACGAAGCAAGAGGGCAGCTCATGCAATTCCGTCCGCTGCACGACCGTGTCGTCGTCCGTCGCATCGAGAGCGAGGAGAAGACCAAGGGCGGCATCATCATCCCGGACACCGCCAAGGAGAAGCCGCAAGAGGGCGAGATCGTCGCCGTCGGCCCCGGCGCCCGGGACGAGGCCGGCAAGCTGAACCCGCTCGACGTCAAGGCCGGCGACCGGGTGCTGTTCGGCAAGTGGTCCGGCACCGAGGTCAAGATCGACGGCCAGGACCTCCTCATCATGAAGGAGTCCGACATCATGGGCGTGCTGGCCTAAACCGCCACGCCCTGCGACCCCTGAAAGGCCCGAAGGCGGCGCCCCGTCCGGGAGCTGACGCCCGAGGGTTCTCCCCCGCAACGTCTGAATCATCACGAGAGGATTCACCATGGCAGCGAAAGACGTCCGTTTCGCCTCCGACGCCCGCGAGAAGATGCTGCGCGGCGTGGACATCCTGGCCGACGCCGTCAAGGTCACGCTCGGCCCGAAGGGCCGCAACGTCGTGATCGAGAAGAGCTTCGGTGCGCCGCGGATCACCAAGGACGGCGTGACCGTCGCCAAGGAGATCGAGCTCGCCGACAAGTTCGAGAACATGGGCGCCCAGATGGTGCGCGAAGTGGCCTCGAAGACCAACGACATCGCGGGTGACGGCACCACCACCGCGACCGTGCTGGCCCAGGCGATCGTCCGCGAGGGCGCCAAGTACGTCGCCGCCGGCATGAACCCGATGGACCTGAAGCGCGGCATCGACCTCGCCACCCAGGCCGCCGTGAAGGACATCCAGAGCCGCGCCAAGAAGGTGTCGGCCTCGGAGGAGATCGCCCAGGTCGGCACGATCTCGGCCAACGGCGACAAGGACATCGGCGAGATGATCGCCCATGCCATGCAGAAGGTCGGCAACGAGGGCGTGATCACGGTCGAGGAGGCGAAGACCGCCGAGACCGAGCTCGACGTCGTCGAGGGCATGCAGTTCGACCGCGGCTACCTCTCCCCGTACTTCATCACGAATGCGGAGAAGATGATCGCCGAGCTCGAGGACCCCTACATCCTCATCCACGAGAAGAAGCTGTCGTCGCTCCAGGCGATGCTGCCGGTGCTCGAGGCCGTCGTCCAGACCGGCAAGCCGCTGCTGATCGTCGCCGAGGACATCGAGGGCGAGGCCCTGGCCACCCTGGTGGTCAACAAGCTGCGCGGCGGCCTGAAGGTCGCGGCCGTGAAGGCGCCGGGCTTCGGTGACCGTCGCAAGGCCATGCTCGAGGACATCGCGATCCTGACCGCCGGTCAGATGATCGCCGAGGACCTCGGCATCAAGCTCGAGAACGTGACCCTCCCGATGCTCGGCCGCGCCAAGCGCGTCCGGATCGAGAAGGAGAACACCACGATCATCGACGGCGCCGGCGAGAAGGCCGACATCGAGGCCCGCGTCCAGCAGATCAAGGCGCAGATCGAGGAGACCACCTCGGACTACGACCGCGAGAAGCTCCAGGAGCGCCTGGCCAAGCTCGCCGGCGGCGTCGCGGTGATCCGCGTCGGCGGCGCGACCGAGGTCGAGGTCAAGGAGAAGAAGGACCGCGTCGACGACGCCCTCCACGCCACCCGCGCGGCGGTCGAGGAAGGCATCGTTCCGGGCGGCGGCACCGCGCTCCTGCGTGCCAAGAAGGCCGTGGCCGCTCTCTCGAGCGACAACGCCGACGTGCAGGCCGGCATCAAGATCGTGCTGAAGGCCCTTGAGTCCCCGATCCGCCAGATCGCCAGCAATGCCGGCGTCGAGGGCTCGATCGTGGTCGGCAAGATCGCCGACAAGGGCGACTCGGAGACCTACGGCTTCAACGCCCAGACCGAAGAGTACGTCGACATGATCCAGGCCGGCATCGTCGACCCGGCCAAGGTCGTGCGCACCGCCCTGCAGGATGCCGCCTCGGTGGCCGGCCTGCTGGTGACGACCGAGGCGATGGTCGCCGACGCGCCGAAGAAGGACAGCCCCGCTCCGGCGATGCCGGGCGGCGGCATGGGCGGCATGGACTTCTAAGTCCTCAGCCACCAGTCCTTGAGAGACGGGAGGGGGTCGCCGCGAGGCGGCCCCTTTTTTCGTTGGGGACGACCGACGCACGGTAGACGACAGTGGGGTTTGGAGGCGGTGTCAGCCCCTCCTACCCGCGACCTCATCCTGAGGCGCCGGAGCGCAGCGCAGGCCTCGAAGGAGGGCTCCAGAAGATCGTGTCCCAGGGCTTGGTGTAGCTGGGTGTGGTCCACCACGATGACCGGCAGTGCCGGACTGTTCAGACTGTGAGGTTTGGCAGGCTGACGAGAGGATCATCGCTGATTGGGGCGATGCTTTCCAGGGTCATGTACCGGCAGCGTTGCACGGCCCACTCGTCGTTCTGCTCCAGCAGGATGGCGCCGACGAGCCTTCGGATCGAGGGCTCGTCGGGGAAGATGCCGACGACCTCGGTGCGGCGCTTGATCTCGCCGTTGAGGCGTTCGAGCGGGTTGGTCGAGTGCAGCTTGGCCCGGTGCGCCGCCGGGAAGCCCATGTAGGCCAGAACGTCGGTCTCCGCCGTGTCCATCAGGGCGGCCAGCTTCGGGACCTTGGGGCGGAGCTGATCGGCCACCCTCCGCCACTGCTGGCGGGCCGCCTCGGCGTCGTCCTGGGCGAAGGCGGTGGCGATGAAGGCCGAGACGACGCGCCGGCCCGAGCGGCCGGCATGGGCCAGAACGTTGCGCATGAAGTGCCCCCGGCACCGCTGCCAGGAGGCGGTCATCACCTTGGCGACCGAGGCCTTGATGCCCTCATGCGCGTCCGAGATCACCAGCTTGACCCCGCGCAGGCCGCGCCGGGCCAGCTTGCGCAGGAACTCGGTCCAGAAGGTCTCGGCCTCGGACGGGCCGATGTCGAGGCCCAGTACCTCGCGTCGCCCGTCCGTGTTGACGCCCACCGCCACGATGACGGCGACCGAGACGATGCGGTGGTTCTGGCGCACTTTCACGTAGGTGGCGTCGATCCACAGGTAGGGCCACTCACCCTCGATCGGCCTGTCGAGGAAGGCGTTCACCCGTTCATCGATCTCCTGGCACAGCCGGCTGACCTGGCTCTTGGAGATGCCTGTCCCGCCCAAAGCCTGGACCAGATCGTCGACTGCGCGGGTCGAGATGCCCTGGATGTAGGCCTCCTGGATCACCGCCGTGAGCGCCTTCTCGGTCATGCGGCGCGGCTCCAGGAAGCTCGGGAAGTAGCTCCCCGTCCGCAGCTTCGGGATACGCAGCTCGACCGTGCCGGCCCGTGTCTGCCAGTCCCGGTCACGGTACCCGTTGCGCTGGGCCAGCCGCTCCGGGTTCTTCTCACCGTGGGCCGCGCCGGTCAGGCCGCCCACCTCCAGTTCCATCAGCCGCTGCGCGGCAAAGCCGATCATCTCGCGCAGCACATCCGCGTCGGCGCTCTTCTCAGCCAGCGCCCGCAGGCTCATAACGGCATCGGTCATCGGGGGTCTCCCGGGTTCGGGGTTGGTGTCAGCAACCCGATCCTAACCCGTCACCGCCGATGGCCACCCCCGCGAGAGAGCCCGCCTGCTACAGCGCTATTGAGGGCGCGCAGGCGGGCTCTCCCGCTCTCGCTCAGCTACACCACTCCAAGGGACATGACCCTCCAGAACGCTCCGCGATCCCTGGAGCCCTCCTTCGAGGCCCGCTATGCGGGCACCTCAGGATGAGGTTTGAGGGTCGGAGGTCCGTGACCGTCGATAGATCGCAGTGTCGTCGACCGTGCGAACCACCCTCACCCCAGATCCAGCCTCCCCTGCCGCCCCCCGAGCGCCACACCCTCGTGGGCGAGGAGCCACTGCTTGCGGTGGAGCCCGCCGCCGTAGCCGGTGAGGCTGGCATTCGCCCCGATCACCCGGTGGCACGGCACCACGAGGCCGACCGGGTTGGCGCCGTTGGCGAGGCCGACCGCCCGCACCGCCTTGTCCCGGCCGAGGCGCTGCGCGAGGGCGCCGTAGCTCAGGGTGGTGCCGGCCGGAATCCCCCGCAAAGCCGCCCAGACCTCGCGCTGGAACGGGGTGCCGTTGTGACGGACGCCGAGCCCGTCGATGGCACATAGATCGCCGGAGAAATACGCGTCGATCGGATCACGGATCGCCAGCGGCGGTGCAGCCTCGTGCAGGGCGAAGGCGGAGCCGTAATGCAGCCGCAGCAGGCGCCGCATCCGGGCCTCGTGGTCCGACCAGTCGAGGGCGCGCAAGGCCGCGTCCTCGTCGAAGACCAGCAGCATCGTGCCGATCGGCGTCGGGAGGGTTCCGAGGAGGAAGGCGGCAGGCTCGGGCATGGCCCGGCGAGCGTAACATCAGGCGCGGGGCCGCCGAGACGGTCCAGGCCGCCCCATCCACCGCTCAGTCGATCCACCCCTTCAGCTCGCGCGCCACCACGTGCTCGATCACCCGCATGCCCTCCGGGCCGTCGTTGAGGCAGGGCAGGTAGGCGAAGTGCGTGCCGCCGCCATCCTCGAAATAGTGCCGGTTCTCGCCGTCGAGCTCTTCGAGGGTCTCGAGGCAGTCGGCGGTGAAGCCCGGCGCCACGATGGCGAGGCGCTTCACGCCCTGCGCCGCCAGTTCCTTCACGGTCTCGTCGGTGTAGGGCTTCAGCCACTCCTCGTTGCCGAAGCGCGACTGGAACGTCGTCCGCATCCGCTCCGGCGAGTAGCCGAGCGCCTCGCGGATCAGGCGGCCGGTCTTCACGCACTGGCAATGATAGGGATCGCCCTTCATGAGGTAGGATTTCGGCACGCCGTGGAACGAGGTCAGGATCACCTCGGGCTCGAAGTCGAGGGCGGCGAGGTCGCGGCGGATCGCACTCGCCACCGCCTCGATATAGACCGGGTCGTCGTGATAGGGCGGCGAGACCCGCACGGTCGGCTGCCAACGCATCTTCATCAGCGCCCGGAAGGCCTGGTCGCAGGCGGTGGCCGAGGTCGCGGCGGCGTATTGCGGATAGAGCGGCACCAGCAGGATGCGGTCGCAGCCCTGGTCGAGCAGGGCCTGGATGCGCTGGTCGACCTCCGGCTTGCCGTAGCGCATCGCCCAGTCGACCACGACGCGGTCGCCCATCGCCGCCTGCAGCTTCTCGGCCTGGCCGCGGGTGATGGTCTTGAGGGGGCCCTCGTCCCGCTCGTTGTTCCAGACCGAGGCGTAGTCGCGCCCCTTCGGCCCGGGGCGCTTGGTGAGGATCACCAGGTTGAGGAGCGGCCACCAGATCGCGCGCGGCACCTCGATCACCCGCCGGTCGGACAGGAACTCCTTGAGGTAGCGCCGCATCGGCCAGTAGCTCGTGCCCTCCGGCGTGCCGAGATTCATCAGCAGCACGCCGACCCGGCCCCAGCGCACGGCCGGGTGGCCGGTGGGGAGCGCACCGGCCTGGCCGAGGGAAGCGGCGCCGGCCTCGCCGACGGGGGTGGCGCCGCGGGCGAGGGCGGCGTTCGGGGTCACCTCGTTCATGGTCGTCCGGTCTTGCCTGTCGGCCCGGAGGATGGCGCGCCCGGGCCCGTCTGAATTCGCGTCGGGTGGCGGCCTACATAGCGCAAAGGCTGCCCGAACCAACGCGTCGTGACGCTGCACCGCGCTGCATCCCCCGGATACCTGCGGCAACGCGCCGGACATTCAACGGTCAAGAAGGCCGTGAGACAATGGGCGGGCCTGCCCACCGGAGCCCCGCATGACCTCGCCCAGCCGCCGCCAGACCCTCGCCCTCGGCCTCGGGGCCGGCCTCGGTAGTAGCGTCCTGGGCATGGTGAGCGGGCCCGCCGCGGCGCGGGGGCCGGACGTCGACTTCACGCTCCTGCTCGTCAACGACATCTACCGCATGGGCGCGCTCGACGGCCGCGGCGGCTTCCCGAAGCTCGCCGCATTGGTCAAGGCCGAGCGGGCGAAGGGTCACCCGGTCCTGGTCTGCCACGCCGGCGATACGCTCTCGCCCTCGCTGATGTCGGGCATCGACAAGGGCCGCCACATCATCGAGCTCACCAACCTGATCAAGCCCGACGTGTTCGTGCCGGGCAACCACGAGTTCGATTTCGGCCAGGACATCTACCTGGAGCGGATGCGGGCCGCCAACTTCCCGGTCTTCGCCGCCAACCTGCGCCGGGCCGACGGCACGCCGGTGCCGGGCACGAGCGACTCGACGATCCTGACGCTGGGCGGGATCAAGGTCGGCGTGGTCGGCCTCGCACTGCCGGAGACGCAGGCCAAGTCGCAATCGGGCGACTGGGCTTTTGGACCGGCGCTCGCGACCCTGGCCCGGGAAGCAACCGCCCTGCGGGGCGCCGGCGCCGAGATGGTGCTCGCCGTCACCCACACCGACCGGGCGACCGACGAGGCCCTGGTGGCGAGCCGGCTCGCGGACATCGTGCTCTCGGGCCACGACCACGACCTCGCTTTGCGCTACGACGGCCGCACGGTCTTCGCGGAATCCGGCCACGATGCCGAGTACGTCACCGCCATCGACGTGAAGGCGGAGGGCAGCGGCAAGGCGCTCACCTGGAGCGCGGCGTTCCGCATCCACGACACCGCCGAGGTCGAGCCCGACTCCGAGGTGGAGGCGGTGGTGCGGCGCCTGGAGGGCGACCTTGCCCGCGAGCTCGACGTGCCGCTCGGCCGGGTGACCAACGCCCTCGACACCCGCACCGGCGCGGTGCGCCAGGGCGAGAGCGTCTTCGGCTCGCTGGTGGCCGACGCCCTGCGGAAGCAGGCCGAGGCCGAGATCGGCCTGATGAACGGCGGCGGCATCCGGGGCAACCGCCTCTATCCGGCCGGCGCGGAGCTGACGCGCCGCGACGTGCTGACCGAGCTGCCCTTCGGCAACACCTCGGTCCTGGTGAAAGTCAGCGGCGCCACGGTGCTCGCCGCCCTGGAGAACGGATTTTCCGAGATCGGCCGCCCGGCCGGCCGCTTCCCGCAGGTCTCGGGCCTCGCCGTCACGGTCGAGACCGGCAGGCCCGCCGGCAAGCGGGTCACGGCGGTCACGGTCGGCGACGCGCCCCTCGATCCGGCCCGGACCTACACGGTGGCGGCCAACAACTTCATGCTCGCCGGAGGCAACGATTACGGGATGCTGGCCGAGGGGCGTACCCTGGTCGGCGCGACCGACGGCACGCTCGTCGCCAACGTGGTGATGTCCTACATCCGCGCCAACGCGCCGCTGACCATCGAGACGGGGCGTCTGACGATTCGCTGACCCCCAAGCCCCGATCCCGAGGTCTCCTTGCCGACAGACGATTCCGTAGCGGGCGCGCTCGCCCGCTTCCGCGCCACCCGATCCCCCTGGCTGTCCCTGCCGTTCTTCGAGGACGGCAGCGCCGAGCGGGTGGCGGGCGCGGTCGATGCCCGTCGGGAGGCCGGCGCCCGGGTGCTGCCGGCGCCGGAGAACATCTTCAATGCCCTGACCCTGACGCCCCTCGATAAGGTGCGGGCGGTGATCCTCGGCCAGGACCCCTACCCGACCCCGGGCGACGCCCACGGCCTCGCCTTCTCCTATGTCGGCGGGCGCCGGCTGCCGGCCTCCCTGAAGGTGATCCTCGCCGAGATGGCGGAGGAGACCGGCGCGCCGGTGCCGACCTCCGGCGACCTCACCCCATGGGCGCGCCAGGGCGTGCTGCTCCTCAACGCGGCGCTCACCGTCGAGGCGGGGAAGTCCGGCGCGCACATGAAGCTCGGCTGGTCGGCGCTGACCGACCAGGCGGTGTCGGCGGTCTCGTCGACGCGCCCGGCGGTGGCCTTCCTGCTCTGGGGTGCGCCGGCCCGCCATCGCGCCGCCCTGATCGACGAGGCGAAGCACCTGGTGCTGGAGGCCGGCCACCCCTCGCCCCTCAACCGCCGGGCGGATTTCCGCGGCAGCCGGCCCTTCGGCCAGGCGAATGCGTGGCTGGAGGAGAAGGGGCTGGAGCCGATCGACTGGCGGCTGGGCTGAGGGCTGCAGCACCGGGCCCTCAAGGCTCGGCCTGGACCTCACCCTCCTCCCCGTCCGGCGGCTGCGCCGGCGCGGGCGCCGGGCGCGGCACCAGAGCGGCGGGCGGCGTCGCGACCACCGGCGCCGGCCGCCAGGGCCGGGCCTCGCCCGGGCGCTTGGCGGTTTCGATCACCGGGCCGGCCGGCGTGAAGCGCAGGGTCGTGGCGCCGTGGGCGGCCAGGAAGGTCTTGTCGAGGACGTGCGGGGCGGCGCATCCCGGCGGCGCCGCGAGGCGGGTGACCAGCACGGTTGCCCGGGCGCAATCCTCCGGGAAGGCGCGCTTGTCGCGGACCAGAGCCACGCTGGCCCCGCCGGGCCCGTACCCGACGCAGCCGAGCTTGTCGCAGCGGGCCCCCGCTGTGAGGTCGGGATCATCGCGGGAGCGGCCGTCGCCATCGGCCTTCAGCCATTGCTCGAGCACGAAGGCGGGCGGGCGCCCGAGCACGACGAGGCGGCCGTCGGCGCCGCGGAGAGCCGCACCGCCGCCCTCGCGGTCGACGTAGAGGTCGCGCCGCTCAGGGTTCGCCGCCAGCGCCAGGCCGAGGAGGCCGGGGGCGAGGCCGAGCCAGCGCAGGCCGGAAGCCGGCAGCACCAGAAGCAGGAGCGCCACCGTCATCAGCCCGAGGGCGCCGGGGCCGAAGGCCGGCAGCACGATTGTGGCGCGGTCGAAGCCCTGGATCCAGGCCGAGATGTCGAGCATGCCGCGCACGGCGAGCCCCATCGCCCACCAGACCGGCCGGTCGAGGGCGAAGGGATGGGCCAGGATGCCGAGCACCGCCGCCGGCATCACCACCAGCGAGACCAGCGGCAGGGTGAGCGCGTTGCCGACGAGACCGAAGGGCTGGACGGTCTGGAAGTGGTAGGTGGCGAAGGGCGCGGTGGCGATCTGCGCCACCAGCGTCGTGGCGAGCGTGCCGACGACCGTCGCGAGGCACCAGGCGAGGGCTCTGGTGATCGCGCCGCCGCCCTCCGGATTCCACAGGCGCCCCTCGATCAGCCGGGCGCAGGCGACGAGCCCCGCCACCGCCCCGAACGACATCTGGAAGCTCGGGCCGAGCAGGCCCTCCGGCTCGCGGGCGAGCGAGAGGAGCGCCGCGAGCGCCAGGTTGCGCAGGCTCAAGGCCGGCCGGTCGACCAGGATCGCGCCGAGCATCACCAGCGTCATCACCAGCGAGCGCTCGGCGGCGAGGTCCCAGCCCGAGAAGGCGCAATAGGCGGTGACCCCGACCATCGCGAACCCCGCGGCGATCTTCTTGATCGGCCAGGCGAGCGCCAGGCCGGGCACGAGGGCGAGGAGCGCCCGGGCGAGCCAGAACACCACGCCGGCGGCCAGCACCATGTGCAGCCCGGAGATCGACACGACGTGATAGATGCCAGCCGCCCTTAAGGTGTCGTTGGTGTCCTGGTCGATGAGGCCGCGCTTGCCGGTGACGAGCGCCGCCGCCACCGCGCCGGCCTGGGATATGCCGGCCTGACCGCCGTTGGATTCGGCGATGCGGCGGGTCAGTCCGTTGCGGGCCGCGTCGAGGGCGGCGGCGGCCCGGAGGCTCCAGGGCGCCGGCTCGGGCGGCGCCTTCACGGCGGCCGGGCCGAGGAGCGAGCCGACGGCGCCGATGCCGCGAAAATAGGCATCGCGGGAGAAATCGTAGCCGCCCGGCCGCGCCGGCTCCGGTGGCGGCAGCAGGCGGGCCTTGGCCTCGATGAAGTCGCCCGGCTTGAGCACGTCGGCGCGGCGGTAGGAGACCCGCACCCGGGCCGGGTGCTCGCTGGCCGCCATCTCGCCGAGGCGGATGACCCGGATCACCAGGCGCGCGCCTTCCTCCCGCTCCTCCAGCGCCTCGACGAAGCCGTCGAGCGGCGCGATCACCGTGCGGGTGAGGACGGGTGCGGCGACGCTGGCGACCCGCCAGGCGGCGGCACCGAAGCCGAGGAGGACGAAGGCCGCCGCGAGCAACAGGGCCGGCGCCACGGCGCGCGCCCGGAGCGCGACGGCGCCCGCGGCCAGGACCAGACCGGCCCCGAAGGGCGCCGCCAGGACCGGCGCCCCGTCCGCCGCGGTGAAGAAGAGGAGCGCACCGGCCCCGAACGCCACAGCCAGCCAGGGAAACAGCCGGCGCTGCGCCGCCTCCCTGCCGAGCCCGGCGGAGACCCATCCGCCGAGAGCCGGCAGACGCATCACGGGCGCCGGCAGCGCGCGAACACTGCGCGCCACCACCCCCGTTCCCGCGCCCGGCCCCGCCATCGTCCGCCTCGCGACGAGGCTGCGCGCAACCGCCGCTCCCCGGAGGGTTCCGGCGAAGGCCCGGGCCCGGAGACGGTTTCTTAACGGCTCGTCTCGCGCATGCTACAGGACCCGGCGCCGGCGGGTCGACTCGTGCGACCCTGCCCGAACGGCCCCGGCCCCATCGTTTTTCTCGGCTCTCACCCGGTTCTCGTCGCGCATGGCCTCCGTCGTCACCCGCTTTGCCCCCTCGCCCACGGGCTTCCTCCATATCGGCGGGGGTCGCACGGCGTTGTTCAACTGGCTCTACGCCCGCCGGCACGGCGGCCGGATGCTGCTGCGCATCGAGGACACCGACCGCGAGCGCTCGACCCAAGCCGCCATCGAGGCGATCCTCGACGGGCTGGCCTGGCTCGGCCTCGATTGGGACGGCGACGTGGTCTACCAGTTCGCCCGCGCCCCCCGGCACCGCGAGGTGGCGGAGGGGCTTCTCGCCGCCGGCCGGGCCTATCACTGCTACGCCACGCCCGAGGAGCTGACCGAGATGCGCGAGGCCGCCCGCCGCGAGGGCCGGCCGATCCGCTACGACGGCCGCTGGCGCGACCGCGACCCCGCCGAGGCTCCCGCCGGCGTCAAGCCGGTCATTCGGCTCCGCGCGCCGACCGACGGCGAGACCATGGTCGAGGACGCGGTGCAGGGCCGGGTGGTGTGGCAGAACAAGGATCTCGACGACCTCGTGCTGCTGCGCTCGGACGGCACGCCGACCTACATGCTGGCGGTGGTGGTGGACGACCACGACATGGGCGTGACCCACGTCATCCGGGGCGACGACCACCTCACCAACGCGGCGCGCCAGACCCAGATCTACCAGGCGCTCGGCTGGGACGTGCCGAGCATGTCGCATATCCCGCTGATCCACGGGCCGGACGGCGCCAAGCTGTCGAAGCGCCACGGCGCGCTCGGGGTCGATGCCTATCGCGACCTCGGCTACCTGCCGGCGGCCCTGCGCAACTACCTCGTGCGCCTCGGCTGGAGCCACGGCGACCAGGAGATCTTCTCCACGGAGGAGATGATCGCCGCCTTCGACCTCGCCCAGGTCGGCCGCTCGCCGGCCCGGTTCGACTTCGCCAAGCTCGAGAACCTCAACGGCCATTACATCCGCTCGTCCTCCGACGAGGCCCTGGTCCAGGCGATCGAGGCGATCCTGCCGACCCAAGGCGCGCGCTGGGGCCTGTCGGCCCCCCTCCCCCCGGAGCTGCGCCGGACGTTCATCGCCGCGATGCCGGGCCTGAAGGAGCGGGCCAAGACCCTGATCGAGCTCGTCGACAGCGCCTACTACCTCTACGCGCCGCGCCCGCTGGCCCTCGACGAGAAGGCCGCCGGCCTCCTCGGCAATGGCGGCCGCGAGCGGCTCGCCGGGGCGCTTCCCCATCTCGAGGGCCTCACTGAGTGGAGCGCCGCCTCGACCGAGGGCGCGGTGCGCCTTTTCGCCGAGAGCGCCGGGGTCAAGCTCGGGCAGGTCGCCCAGCCCCTGCGCGCCGCGCTCACCGGCCGGGCGACCTCGCCGCCGCTCTTCGACGTGATGGCGGTGCTCGGCCGGGACGAAAGCCTCGGGCGCCTGCGCGACCAGGCCGCGGCCTGAGACTTGCTCGGACCGGGTTGGTCGCAATTCTTGCCGGCACAACCCGGCCGTGCACCCCGCGAATCCACCGTCGCGGGGCGGTTCCGAACGGGCATGAACAGAATCTGAATTCTGTCACCCGGGCGGGGAGCCACTGTTGATGCCGGTGCGTCGATCCGCTAACCCGGTCGGCGAGTGAGCACCCGCAGCAAAGTCGCTGCCCTGCACCGGGGGCCGCGGTCGGAACGCCGTCGCTCAGTCACGTTGATGGAAAGGGTCCGCAACCCCATGAGCCTCCCCACCAGCACCCTCACGGTGAACGGCCGCGCGATCGAGATGACCACGAAGACCGGCACGATCGGTCCGAGCGTCATCGACATCAGCAAGCTGTACGCGCAGACCGGACAGTTCACCTACGACCCGGGCTTCACCTCGACGGCGTCCTGCGAATCGAAGATCACCTACATCGACGGTGACGAGGGCGTGCTGCTGTATCGGGGCTACCCGATCGAGCAGCTGGCCGAGCACGGCGACTTCCTCGAGACCTGCTACCTGCTGCTGTACGGCGAGCTGCCGACCGCGGCCCAGAAGGCCGATTTCGACTACCGCGTCACGCGCCACACGATGGTGCATGACCAGATGAACCGGTTCTTCCAGGGCTTCCGCCGCGACGCCCACCCGATGGCCGTCATGGTGGCCTCGGTCGGCGCGCTCTCGGCTTTCTATCACGACTCGACCGACATCACGGACGAGAAGCAGCGCATGATCGCCTCCATGCGCATGATCGCCAAGATGCCGACACTGGCGGCCATGGCGTACAAGTACACGATCGGCCAGCCGTTCATCTACCCGAAGAACGACCTCGACTACACCTCGAACTTCCTGCGGATGTGCTTCGCGGTGCCGTGCGAGGAGTACCAGGCCAACCCGGTCCTGTCGCGCGCGCTCGACCGGATCTTCATCCTGCACGCCGATCACGAGCAGAACGCCTCGACCTCGACGGTGCGGCTGGCCGGCTCCTCGGGTGCCAATCCCTTCGCCTGCATCGCGGCCGGCATCGCCTGCCTGTGGGGCCCGGCCCATGGCGGCGCCAACGAGGCGGCGCTGAAGATGCTGGCCGAGATCGGCACGCCGGAGCGCGTCGGCGAGTACGTCGCCAAGGCCAAGGACAAGAACGATCCCTTCCGCCTGATGGGCTTCGGTCACCGGGTCTACAAGAACTACGACCCGCGCGCCCGCATCATGCAGAAGACGACCCACGAGGTGCTGAGCGAGCTCGGCATCAAGGACGATCCGCTCCTCGACGTCGCGATGGAATTGGAGCAGATCGCCCTCAAGGACGAGTACTTCATCGAGAAGAAGCTCTATCCGAACATCGACTTCTACTCGGGCATCACGCTCAAGGCGATGGGCTTCCCGACCTCGATGTTCACGGTGCTGTTCGCGCTCGCCCGCACCGTCGGCTGGATCAGCCAGTGGGCCGAGATGATCGAGGACCCGTCCCAGAAGATCGGCCGCCCGCGCCAGCTCTACACCGGCGAGCCGAAGCGCGATTACGTGACGATGGCCCAGCGGGGCTGAAGCCGTCGGACGATGAATTGAGAGCGGGCGGCACGCGAGTGCCGCCCGCTTCTTTTTGGGCCGCACGATAGTCGAAGTAGAGCGCGGGATCCCCTCTCCCACACGGGAGAGGGGAGACCTGCGCCTTATCTTGAAAGCTGCTGATTACGCCGGCACCTTGCCGCCCAGCTCGTCCTCGATATGCGCCCGCACGATCGCGTCGAAGTCGGGCTCGGCCGTGAAGCCGAGTTCGAGTGCCCGGCGGGTGTCGAAGGTGCGGGGCCAGCCGGCGACGATGCGCTCGATGGTGGGATCGGGGGCGCGGCGGATGCGGGCGACGGCGGCGTCGCCGGCGGCGCGGCGCAGGGCCTCGATCTGCTCGGCCACCGTGGCGCCGACGCCCGGCATGGTCAGGTTGCGGCGGTCGCCGAGGCGCTTGGTGTCGAGGGTCGCGGCGTGGATCAGGAAGCCGACCGCCGAGCGCGGCGAGGCGTGCCAGTGGCGGACCTGGTCGGAGACCGGCAGCACGGCCTCCTGCCCGGCCAGGGGCTCGCGGATGATGCCGGAGAAGAAGCCCGAGGCCGCCTTGTTGGGCTTGCCGGGCCGCACGCAGATGGTCGGCAGCCGGATGCCGATGCCGTCGAAGATGCCGCGGCGGGAATAGTCGGAGAGGAGCAGCTCGCCGATCGCCTTCTGGGTGCCGTAGCTGGTGAGCGGCGCCGACAGGTACTCGTCGGGGATTGGCTCGGGCATCGGCGCGCCGAACACCGCCACCGACGAGGTGAAGACGAGGCGGGGCGCGTAGCCCTCGCCGATCGCCCGCACGGCGTCGTAGAGGCGCCGCGTGCCGTCGAGGTTGATCCGGTAGCCCTTGTCGAAATCGGCCTCGGCCTCGCCGGACACGATGGCGGCGAGGTGGAAGATCACGTCCGGCCGGCCGGCGACCAGGCGCTCGGCCTCGCCGGGCTCGGAGAAGTCGGAGGCCGAGAGCGAGACCGGGACCCGGGTGCCGGCCGGGGCCTCGGGCGGCACCACGTCGTGCAGGGTCAGGCGCGAGAGCGTCTGCCCGCCGAGGCTGCCGTCCTTGACCAGGCGGTCGAGGAGCTTGCGCCCGACCATGCCGGCGGCGCCGAGGATGAGGATATGCATGGGATGAACTCCTTCGCCGCCGTCAGAGCGTGAAGCCGCCGTCGGCGATGTGGGTCTGGCCGGTGGTGAAGCGGGACTCGTCCGAGGCGAGATAGACGGCGAGCGAGGCCATCTCCTCCGGGGTGCCGAGCCGGCCCATCGGCTGGCGGTCGATGAAGGCCTGGCGGGCGGCCTCGACCGAGGTCTTGTTCATCTCGGCCAAGGCCGCGATGCGCTCGTCGAGGGACGGCGACTGGATCGTGCCGGGGCAGATCGCGTTGGCCCGCACGCCGCTGCGGATGAAGTCCCGCGCCACCGCCTTGGTGAGGCCGACCACCGCCGCCTTCGAGGCGCCGTAGACGTAGCGGTTCGGCGCGGTGGCGTCGGCGCCGACCGCCGACGCGATGTTGACGATCGAGCCGTTGCCGCGCTCGAGCATGCCGGGCAGGAAGGCCCGGATCGTGCGGTGCATCGAGCGCACGTTGAGGTCGAAGGCCAGCTCCCACTCGGCATCGGTGCAATCGAGGATGGTGCCGTGGTGGACGAAGCCCGCGGCGTTGACCAGCACGTCGACCGGCCCGGCCCCCTTCGCGAAGGCCGCCACCGCCGCGTCCGAGCGCACGTCGAGGGAGGCGGCCTGCGCCCCCTTGAGCCCGTCGAGCTTAGCCGCGTCGAGGTCGGTCGCCAGCACCTCGGCGCCCTCGGCCAGGAACGCCGCCGCGATGGCCCGCCCGATCCCCTGGCCCGCCGCTGTCACGACCGCGCGCTTGCCCGTCAGCCGTCCTGCCATCTCGTGTCCTCCCGCATCCTCGCCCCGCTCCCCGGCGGGGCTTGTCCCGTTGCCGCGTCGCCCTCAGGCGAGGCGCTTGTGCATGTGGACGAGGCGCCGGTCCGGCAATTCCTCGACCCGTTCGGTGGCGTAGCCCCGCCGGGCGTACCAGTCGATGTTCCGCACGAGCTTGTCCCCGGTGTAGAGCCGGAGCTCCGACAGGTCGAGGTCCCGCGCCCGGGCTTCCGCCGCCGCCAGCAGGGCATTGCCGAGGCCGCCGCCCTGCCGGGAGGGATCGACCGCGACGCTCCAGATCGTCAGGTGGTCGGGGTGCGGGTCGAGCACCAGGGCGCCGGCGGGCGCCCCGTCCACCTCCGCGAGCCAGACCTCGTAGCGCGCCAGCACCTCGGCGGCCGGGGTGAGGAGCGGCACCGGCTCGACGCCGAGGAGCGGGCGATTCGGCGCGTAGGCGGCCTCCTGCAGGGCGGCGAGGGACGCGGCATCCGCCGGCACCGCCCGCCGCAGGGCGCCCCCGGGAACCGGCAGGCCGGCGGAATCGCGGCTCATGCGGAGCCCCGCTCCTTCAGGTCCCGGCGGAAGAAGCCGTTGATCTCGGAGAAGCTCACCGAGCCGTCGAAGCCGCCGAAGCTGCCCTCGTCGTGGATGCGCCGGGCCGCCCGGATGAAGCCGGTCCAGGCCGCGCGGGCGAGCGACGAGCCGACGCTGATCCGGCGCACGCCGAGCGCCTCGAGATCCGCGACCTTGAGGCCCGGATTGGTGCTCATCAGGATGTTGACCGGCACCGGCGCCAGGGCCTCGACCAGGGTGCGGATGTCCTCGCGCCGCTTCGGGCCCGGGGCGTAGACCACGTCGGCGCCGGCCTCGGCATAGGCCTGGAGCCGGCGGATCGCCTCCGGCAGCGGCTCGGGGTGGCCGGTGAGGTAGCACTCGGCCCGGCCGGTCAGCAGCACGTCGCCGCCGGCCGCGGCGATCGCCGCCCGGGCGGCGCGGATGCGCGCGACGCCCTCCTCGATCGCGTAGAGCGGCCGGTCGGGATCGCCGGTGGCGTCCTCGATCGACAGGCCGGCGACGCCGGTGGCGATGCAGGCCGCGACGTTGCGGGCGACGCCCTCGGGATCGTGGGCGTAGCCCGATTCGAAGTCGGCGTTGACCGGAAGGTCGGTGGCCGCGACGATCTCGGCGATATGGGCCAGCATCGCGTCGACGGGCACCGCCCAGTCGGTGTCCGGCAGGGCGCGGGTGAAGGCGTAGCCGGAGCTGGTGGTGGCGAGCGCCGGAAAACCCATCGCCGCGAGGTAGCGAGAGGTGCCGATGTCCCAGGGGTTCGGCATCACGAAGCAGCCGGCCTCGTGGAGCCGCCGGAAGGCGGCGCGGCGCGCGGCGAAATCGGTCATCGGGGTTCGTCTCGCGGGAATCGGGGCGTCCACCTTCCACGGGGCGCAGGTCGCTGTAAACCGCGGGAACGCCCCGGTGTCAGGCCGCCCGGACCGAGGCGATGAAGGCCGCGACCTCGGTGCCCAGATGCGAAGACTGGCGCGCGAGTGCCGAGGCCGCCTCCAGGACCTCGGAGGCGGCGCTGCCGGCCTGCTCGGAGGCCTGCGCCACGCCCACGATGGTGCGCGTCACCTCGCCGGTGCCGTCGGCGGCCTGGTCGACGTTGCGCACGATCTCCCGCATGGCGGCGCCCTGCTGCGCGACGGCGGCCGAGATCGCGGCGGCGCCCTGGTCGAGCTCGCGGATGCGCGCGGTGATGGTGCCGATCGCCCCGACTGCCCGCGCCGTCGCGGCCTGGATCTGCCCGATCTGGCCGCCGATCTCCTCCGTCGCCCGCGCGGTCTGGCCCGCGAGCGCCTTCACCTCGGCCGCCACCACGGCGAAGCCCCGGCCCGCCTCGCCGGCGCGGGCCGCCTCGATGGTGGCGTTGAGCGCGAGCAGGTTGGTCTGCCCGGCGATGGTCGAGATCAGGTCGACCACGGCGCCGACCCGCGCCGCGGTGCCGTCGAGGGCCCGCACGAGGTCCGCAGTCTCGTCGGTCTCGGCCACGGCGCGCCGCGCGAGGTCGGCCGAGTCGCGCACCTGCCGGCCGATCGTCTCGACGGAGGCGCCGACCTGCCCGGCCGCCGTCGCGACCGCCCCGACGTTGCGCGCCGTCTCCTCGGCCGCCGCCGCCACGGTGGCGGAGCGCTCCGCGGTCCCGGTGGCGATGGCGCTCATGCCGCGGGCGGTGTCCTGGAGTGCGCCGGCCGAGGCCGAGACCGTGGCGACGACCGCGCCGACCGCCGCCTCGAACCGGTCCGCCATGCCCTGGAACACGGCGCGCCGCTCCGCCTCGCCCCTCGCACGCAGGGCGGCCTGCTCGGCGACGAGCGCCCCGTTCTCGACCATCTTGGCGTGGAACACCGCGAAGGCGCGCGCGATGGCGCCGATCTCGTCCTGGCGCCGGGACGGCGGCACGGTGACCGAGAGGTCGCCGCCGGCGACGCGCCCCATCGCCGCCGCCAGCCGCGTGAGCGGGCCGGAGATGCGCTGGCCGACCCACCAGGACAGGCCGGCGGCGCAGAGGATGACGAGGGCGATGCATCCAACAATCGTCCGGCCGGTCGAGTCGCGGGAGGCCGAGACCGCCGCCTGGGCCTGGGCGTGCTCCTCCTCGGCGATCCGCGCCACCTCGGCGACGCGGGGCGCGAGGCGCGCCGAGATGGTGGCGAGATCGTCCGCCTCCTCCTTCAGGCTACTGGCGCCGACCATGTACGCCATGAAGCCGTCCCGGTAGCGGTCGACCAGCTCGGCGATCTCCGCCCGGTCGGCCTTCGCCAGGCCGGTCCGGCTCAGGGCCGTCTCGAATTCCGCGGCCCGCGCGCGCAGGGCCTCACCGTAGGACTCGTCGCCCCGCAGCATGAAATCCTTCTCGTGCCGGCGCATCATCAGCATCAGCAGGGTCAGGCGCGGCTCGTCGGCCCTGGCCAGGCGGGCCTCGACGTCGTGGATGGCCGCGCGCAGCCGGCCCTGCAGGCCGTCCTTCTCGGTGAAGCCGAGGGTGCGCTGCACGGCGGCGACGTTCTGGAAGCGCGTGGCGTAGATGTTGAGGCCGGCCCGCAGCGTCTCCGCCGCCTTGAGCGGCGCATCGTCCGGCAGGGGAGCGACCCGGCGCTCGATCTCCGCCAGACGCTCGCCGGCCTTGGCCAGCAACGCCTGCCGCTCGCCGAGCAGCGCCTCCTGCCGGCGCAGCAGGAAGTCGGTCTCGACCTGATGCGCCTTGAGCAGATCCTCCGCCATCGCGGCGATCAGCCGCGACAGATCCGCCGCATGATCGGCCGTGACCTGAAGTTTTTGCTGGGAATATGAACCCGATGCGAAGATGATGCCCAGGAGAACGACGCCGCCGACACCAAGCGCTGCAATCTGGGCGCGTAAGCCAATGTTGGGCAACCTGAGCTTCATAGCACGGCCCGTCGAGGAGATGTGCCGATTTCTTAGCTGGGCAAATGTTAAGAACCGATGATGCCTCGTGCGGCGCGCGGTGTAAGCGCTTTCCGGTGCGAGACACTGATGACCGCAGACCAGAGATGCGGGTTCAAGGCCGCACGGCCGCGCGGCCGCAAGTTAAGTATCTCTCACGAAACTCCCGATCTCCGGCCTTGCTCAGTGTGGTGGCCTCGGCGCAGCGGGAGTTGTGTGAGATGCACCAAGACACCGGAGCCGCAGGCTCTCTCGACGTCCGGGATCTTCTCGCGCCTCGCTGCGCTCATGCATGACAAGGAGCGGGGAATCACGAGCGACCTTGCCGCGATCGCACGCGCTCGGCCGCGCACCATCCGGTTCGATCGGTCACCGTCCTGCCTGGGCGGCCGCCCCGGACCGGCATCGGTCCGGGGCGGCCGGGATCAGTGCGAGGTCAGTGGTTGTCCCGCGGCACGCCGTAGGTCTGGGCGATGCGCTGGAAGGCCTCCGAGCCCTTGAGGATCATGCCCTCGGAGAGCTGGGCGACCATCGCGCGCTGGATCGCCTGCCAGGGGGTCTGGCTCGCCGGATAGGGGTAGCCGCCCCGGGCGTTCAGGTCCTCGCGGCGGCGCTGGATCTCCTCCTCGGGGAGCAGGATGTCGGCGGTGCGCTTGTTGAGGTCGATGCGGATGCGGTCGCCGTTCTGGAGCAGGGCGAGGCCGCCGCCGGCCGCCGCCTCCGGCGAGGCGTTGAGGATCGAGGGCGTGCCCGAGGTGCCGGACTGGCGCCCGTCGCCGATGCAGGGCAGCGACAGCACGCCCTTGCGGATCAGCTCGCCCGGGGGCTGCATGTTCACGACCTCCGCCGCGCCCGGATAGCCGATCGGCCCGGCGCCGCGCATGATCAGGATCGTGTGCGCGTCGATCTCGAGCGCCGGATCGTCGATGCGGTGGTGGTAGTCCTCCGGCCCGTCGAACACCACGACCCGGCCCTCGAAGGCGTAGGGGTCGTCCGGGTTGGCGAGGTAGCGGTCGTAGAACTCGCGGCTGATCACGCTCGTCTTCATGATCGCGGAATCGAACAGCGAACCCTTGAGGTTGAGGAAGCCGGCGCGCTCGCGCAGGGGCTCGCCGTAGGGCTTGATGACGTCGCGGTCCCAGGTCTTGGCGCCCTCGCAGTTCTGCGCCACCGTGCGGCCGTTGCAGGTCAGCGCGTCGGCGTGGAGCTTGCCGGCCTCGAGCAGCTCGGCCATCACCGCCGGCAGGCCGCCGGCCCGGAAATATTCCTCGCCGAGATAGTGCCCGGCGGGCTGCATGTTGACGAGGAGCGGGATGTCGTAGCCGACGCGCTCCCAGTCGTCGCAGGTGAGCGGCACCCCGGTCAGCTTGGCGATGGCGTTGATGTGGATCGGCGCGTTGGTCGAGCCGCCGATGGCGGTGTTGGCGACGATCGCGTTCTCGAACGCCTCGCGGGTCAGGATGTCGGAGGGCTTGAGGTCCTCCCACACCATCTCGACGATCCGCTTGCCGGTGGCGTAGGCCGCCTGGCCCCGCTCGCGGTAGGGCGCGGGGATCGCCGCCGAGCCGGGCAGCGCCATGCCGAGCGCCTCGGCGAGGGCGTTCATGGTCGAGGCGGTGCCCATCGTGTTGCAGTGGCCGGTCGAGGGCGCCGAGGAGGCCACGATGTCGAGGAACTGCTGGTAGTCGATGTCGCCGGCGGCGTGGCGCTCGCGGGCCTTCCACACCACGGTGCCGGAGCCCGTGCGCTCGCCGCGGCTCCAGCCGTTCAGCATCGGCCCGACATTCAGCGAGATCGTCGGGATGTTCACGGTTGCCGCCGCCATCAGGCAGGCCGGCATGGTCTTGTCGCAGCCGGTGAGCAGCACGACGCCGTCGAGGGGATAGCCGTACAGCACCTCGACCAGGGAGAGGTAGGCGAGGTTGCGGTCGAGCGAGGCGGTCGGCCGCTTGCCGGTCTCCTGGATCGGGTGGCACGGGAACTCGAACGCGACGCCGCCGGCCGCCGTGATGCCTTCGCGCACGCGCTTGGCGAGCTCGAGGTGGTGGCGGTTGCAGGGCGAGAGGTCCGAGCCGGTCTGGGCGATGCCGATCAGGGGCTTGCCGCCGCGCAGCTCCTCCACCGTGAGGCCGAAATTGAGGTAGCGCTCGAGGTAGAGCGCGGTCATGCCCGGATTGTCCGGGTTGTCGAACCAGAGGCGCGAACGCAGGCGGCTGGCGTCGATGCGGGGGCGCGGCGTCTGGGCCATGGCGAGGTCGTCCTTCCCGAGTTCGTTCCCGAGTTCGTTCTTGTCGAGAACCGTTCGCAGGAAGCTATGGACCCGGCCGGTGCAGGAAGGCAACACCGCCGGGCGCATGGCCCGCACCCTGTCCGCTGCGACCCCGGCGGGCCCAAAGTTTCTCGCCGTGGTGCTGTCGCAACGCCGGCGAGCGGTGCTATGAGGCCGGCTCGATACCGTTGTCCAAGACCGTTGTCCGAGCGACAAACCGGGGAGCCGCCGATGAGCCAAGAGAAGCCGTCCAACCCGCTCGTTCCGATCGCCATCGTGGTGGCGATTCCGGTCGTGGTCTGCCTGATCCTGATGCTGACCGACGAGGGCATCGAGCGCTCGCTGCTCTGGTCGGCGATCAAGACCGGCATCATCCTGACCGTCATCGGCGGCGCCCTCTCGTTCGGGGCCAGCCGGCTGGCCGAGCGCAACACCCAGCGCTGAGCGACCCGTCCCGACGGCACCTAGAGGGCCGCGGGACCCGACGACGGCGGGGCCCTTCGCGCCCCGCCTCGACCGTCCGAGGAAACGAGAGACCGCCAATGCCCGCCATCGTCCCCGCCTTCTCGCGCATCGGGGAGGAGAACGCCTTCGCGGTGCTCGCCCGCGCCACGGCTCTGGCCCAGGCCGGCCGCGACGTGATCAACCTCGGCATCGGCCAGCCCGACATGCCGACCCCGCCCCACGTGGTCGAGGCGGCGGTGAAGGCCCTGCACGACGGGCACCACGGCTACACCCCGGCGACCGGCATCCTCCCCTTGCGCGAGGCGGTCTCCCGCGACCTCGACCGGCGCCTCGGCGTCCAGGTCTCGCCCGACCGCGTGATGATCGTGCCGGGCGGCAAGGTCACCATGTTCATGGCGATCCTGATGTTCGGCGAGCCGGGGGCCGAGATCCTCTATCCGGATCCGGGCTTCCCGATCTACCGCTCGATGATCGAGTTCACCGGCGCGACGCCGGTCCCGGTGCCGATCCGCGAGGAGAACGGCTTCGCCTTCTCGGCGCAGGAGACGCTCGGGCTCATCACCCCGCGCACCCGCCTCCTGATCCTGAACTCGCCCGCCAACCCGACCGGCGGCGTGACACCGAAGGCCGAGATCGACACGCTGGTCGCCGGCCTCGCCAAGCATCCCGACGTGACCATCATGTCGGACGAGATCTACGGCACGATGACCTATGACGGCGAGCGCCACCACACGCTGCTCGCCTATCCGGAGATCCGCGACCGGCTGATCTACCTCGACGGCGCCTCCAAGACCTACGCGATGACCGGCTGGCGCCTCGGCTGGTCGGTCTGGCCGGCGCCGCTCTACGACGCCGCCCGCAAGCTCGCGGTCAACTCCTTCTCCTGCGTCAACGCCGCGACGCAATGGGCCGGGATCGCGGCCCTCGACGGGCCGCAGGATTGCGTGTCAGCGATGATGGCGGAGTTCGACCGCCGCCGCCTGCTGGTGGTGGAGGGGCTGAACCGGCTGCCGGGCGTCTCCTGCATCATCCCGAAGGGCGCGTTCTACGCCTTCCCGAACATCACCGGCACCGGCTGGAAGGCCAAGGCGCTCGCCTCGGCGCTCCTCGAGGAGGCCGGCGTCGCGACGATCGGCGGGCCGGATTTCGGCATCCACGGCGAGGGCTACCTGCGCCTGTCCTACGCCAACTCGGCTGAGAACATTTCTCGCGCGCTGGAGCGAATCGGCGCCTTCCTGGAGACGAACCGGCGCTGAGCGCCGGCCTCGTTCCAGCTTCGGCACGATCCTGCCGCGGGCCTGCGCGCGGGCGGCGTCCCTGGCCGGGTCCTCAGCGCCAGGCCTGCCGGTGCGCCCGGACCGTCGCCGCCCCGAGGTGATGCCGCTGCCGATGGACCTGCTTGGTCCGCACGGTCCGCATCCGCGGGGCATAAGAGTCGGGCTCCTCGCCGTCATAGCCCGGCGCGTAGCCGCGCACCGGCCGCAGCGGCGCCTGGACCGCGTCGTAGGGCCCTCGCCCGGTCCGGGCCCGGTAGGCGGCGCCGGCGAAGTCGCCGGGGGTGGGCGGCGTGCCGGGCTGGGAGAAGCTGGTCTCGGGGCGGTAGGCCGGCCCCCAGCCGATCTCGTCGTCGCCGGCCGGATCCCGGCCCGGGATGCCGGTGACGTAACCGACGCTCTGGGCCGCGGCCGGCAGGGCGGCCGCGACGGTGGCGAGGCCCGCGAGCAGGCCGGCCGCGAGGATGCGCGCGCGCAAGGGGCGGTTCATGGGGCGTTTCCTTGTGATGCTCGAGGGGTCAGTAGGCCCGGCTGCCCAGGATGTAGGTGGTCACCCGCCGCCGGCCGTCGAGCGGCCCCTCGCTCACGCTGTCGCCGTAATAGCCGAACCCGGTCGGCCCGAATCCGCCGCCATTGGTGACGGCGGCCACCGGCACCGCGCGGATCGCCACGAGCCCGGTTCCAGGCCCGATGCCGGGCGGCAGCGGCCCGGCGACGACATCGGGGTCGACCTGCAGCACGACGGGCCCGCGCGCGGCGGCCCGGGCGTAGATGTCCTGCTCGGCGGCGGCGGGCGGGCGCACCCGCACCGTCAGGGGCGACTGCGCGAGGGCCGGGCCGACGAGGCCGGCCAGGGCGGCGAGGGGCAGGAGGAGACGGGGGACCACGCGGGGCATCCTCGTTGAGCGGATGCCAGTCAACGCTCGAGCGGCCGCGCGCGGTTCCGGGGCGCGGCGTGCTGTCTCGTGGTGCGGTTGTCGGCCTTGATTGTCAGCCCTTGGTGCGGACCACGACCTCGCGCTCGCGCCGCACCCGCTCGCAATCGGCCCAGTAGCCGTTGAGGAGCGCCGGGGTCGAGGAGCAGCGATAGGCGACGTCGGGACCGGGGGCCGGGACGGGGTCGCGGGCGATGATCGGGTTCGGCGCGCAGGCGGCCGGCAGGGCGGCCGCGGCGGCGAGAACGACGAGCTTCAGCGAGCGACGCATCGGATACCCAGGGTGGAGCGTGACCGTTGCCGCACCCTGACGCCCGGGACCGGGCGGATCAACCCGAAGCGCGGCCTTAGGGGCGCGAGCGCGGCACCTTTCCGCCCTCCTGTCGCCCCCCGGCCACAAGCCGCAGGATGGGGAGCGCGCCCTGGTGATCGGGCGCGCGCCGCATTCAACCGGCTTTCTGCATCGGCACGATGTTGTGCAGGGTGCGGTCGGCGCTGTCGAAGAAGCGGCGGATGTTGCGGGCCGCCTGGCGGATGCGCTGCTCGTTCTCGACCAGCGCGATGCGCACGTAGTCGTCGCCGTGCTCGCCGAAACCGATGCCCGGCGCCACCGCGACGTCGGCCTTCTCGACCAGGAGCTTCGAGAATTCGAGGCTGCCGAGACCGCGGAACCGCTCCGGGATCGGCACCCAGGCGAACATCGAGGCGGACGGGACCGGGATGTCCCAGCCGGTCTTCTGGAAGGCGTCGACCATCGCGTCGCGGCGGCGCCGGTAGGTGGCGCGCATCTCGTGGATGCAGGCCTCCGGGCCGTTGAGCGCCGCGGTGGCGGCGACCTGGATCGGCGTGAAGGCGCCGTAATCGAGGTAGGACTTGACCCGGGTCAGCGCCGCGAGCAGCCGCTCGTTGCCGACCGCGAAGCCCATCCGCCAGCCGGCCATCGAGAAGGTCTTGGACAGCGAGGTGAACTCCACCGCCACGTCGATCGCGCCCGGCACCTGCAGCACGGAGGGCGGCGGGTTGCTGTCGTCGAAATAGACCTCCGCGTAGGCGAGGTCGGAGAGCAGGATCAGCTCGTGCTTCTTCGCGAAGGCGACGAGGTCGCGGTAGAAGTCGAGGGAGGCGACGTAGGCCGTCGGGTTCGACGGGTAGCAGACGACGAGCGCCACGGGCTTGGGGATCGAGTGCTGCATCGCCCGTTCGGCCGCCGGGAAGAAGGCCGGGGTCGGCTCGGCCGGGACCGAGCGGATCACGCCGCCCGCCATCAGGAAGCCGAAGGCGTGGATCGGGTAGCTGGGGTTCGGCACCAGCACCACGTCGCCCGGCGCCGTGATGGCCTGCGCCATGTTGGCGAAGCCCTCCTTGGAGCCCAGCGTCGCCACCACCTGGGTGTCGGGGTTCAGGTTCACGCCGAAGCGGCGCTGGTAGTAGTTCGCCTGGGCGCGGCGCAGGCCCGCGATGCCCTTCGAGGCCGAGTAGCGGTCGGTGCGCGGCTTGCCGGCGGTCTCGACCAGCTTCTCGATCACGTGACGGGGCGCATCGAGGTCGGGGTTGCCCATGCCGAGGTCGATGATGTCGGCGCCGTTGGCGCGGGCGGCCGCCTTGATCCGGTTGACCTGCTCGAAGACGTAAGGGGGCAGTCGCTTGATGCGATGAAAATCGGTCATGGCCGGGTCCTGGATCGGCGCCGCCGCTGCGACGCGCGTGTCACACACGCTGTCTAGAGGGGATTTGGGGGAAGAGGAAGTTCGAGGGGCGCCCTGGCGTTACTCTGCCGGCGGGACTTTGGGCGGAGCCGGCGGCTTGACGGCACCGCCGACCTTGGCGGCGTCGCGGCCCTTCGCCTCGTTGCGCTGACGGCTGGCGTCGAGCTCGGCCTCGAGCGCCTTCACGCCGGCGGCCGATTTGGCACGAGTCTCGCGGGGCGGGGCCGAGACGCCGACCGGGAGGAAGTCGCCGCCCCCGCGGCGGGACTGGGCCACGAAGTCGGGCGCCGTGACCTCCTTCGGCCCGAAGCCCGCCGATTTCGCGGCGTCGCGGATGCCGGCGCCGTCGAGGACGCAGCTGCCGGCGGCGAGGCAGGCCAGGAGCACGGCCGCACGGGTCGCGGCCGGGACGAGAGCGGGGAACGCGGGCATGACGTGGGGGGAACCTTGCGCGAGGGCACCGTGGTCGTAATGAAACCCGGTCCGGTGATCTGGCGGAACCGGTGGTTTGCGCCGATATTTTGTCGGAAAGGCGGCCCGTCGCGGCGGGCCGCCCACACACAGGGAGGAGAATGCGCGTGACGACCGAGAGGAGTACGGCGCCGGTTGCGGGAGTCCCAGTTGCGGATGTGGAGGCCCTGTCGCGCAATGCGGGCCTGATGACCGAGCAGTTCAGCCGGGCGCTCGTCGCCTACGCCAAGCCCCTCGAGGAGGGCAAGCCCAACACGGCCTTGGCCGAATCGGTCACCGAGGTGGTGCGCACGCTCGGCACCGTGGCCGAGAAATGGTTCACCGACCCGCAGAAGGCGCTCGAGGCCCAGACCCTGATCGGCGGCCAGTTCATGGCCCTGTGGGGCTCGACCCTGCAGAAGATGCAGGGCGAGCAGGTGCCCCCGGTCGCGATGCCCGACCCCAAGGACAAGCGCTTCTCCGCTCCCGAATGGACGACGAACCCCGTCTTCGACTTCCTGAAGCAGGGCTACCTGATCACCACCCGCTGGGCCGAGATCATGGTCGACGAGGCGGAGGGGCTCGACGACCACACCCGCGCCAAGGCGCAGTTCTACGTCCGGCAGATCTCGGGCGCGCTCTCGCCGTCGAACTTCCTCGCCACCAACCCGGAGCTGATCCGCGAGACCTTCCGGGAGAACGGCGCCAACCTCGTGCGCGGCATGACGATGCTGGCCGAGGACGTCGAGGCCGGCGGCGGCGAGTTGCGCGTGCGCCAGACCGACCAGGGCCAGTTCCAGGTCGGCGTCAACATGGCCAACACCCCCGGCGAGGTGGTCTTCCGCAATGACCTGATCGAGCTGATCCAGTACGCGCCGCAGACCGACACCGTGATCAAGCGCCCGCTGCTGATCGTGCCGCCCTGGATCAACAAGTATTACATCCTCGATCTGAACAAGGACAAGAGCTACATCGGCTGGGCGGTGAGCCAGGGCCTGACGGTGTTCGTGATCTCCTGGGTCAACCCGGACGAGCGCCACGCACAGAAGGATTTCGAGAGCTACATGCGCGAGGGCGTCTTCGCGGCGCTGGAGGCGATCGAGCGGGCGACCGGCGAGCGCCAGGTCTCGGCGGTGGGCTACTGCGTCGGCGGCACGATGCTCGCCGTGAGCCTGGCCTACATGGCGGCCACGAACGACGACCGCATCGCCAGCGCGACCTTCCTGACCACCCAGGTCGACTTCACCCATGCCGGCGACCTCAAGGTGTTCGTCGACGAGGCGCAGATCCGCGCGATCGAGGCCGGCATGCAGAGCCGCGGCTACCTCGAGGGCGCCAAGATGGCCAACGCCTTCAACATGCTGCGGCCGAACGACCTGATCTGGCCCTACGTCGTCAACAACTACCTGAAGGGCAAGTCGCCGCTGCCCTTCGACCTCCTGTACTGGAACTCCGACGCGACCCGGATGCCGGCCGCCAACCACTCGTTCTATTTGCGCAACTGCTACCTCGACAACAAGCTGTCGCGCGGCGAGATGATGCTCGGCAACGTGCGGCTCGACCTCGGCAAGGTGACGATCCCGGTCTTCAACCTCGCGACCCGGGAGGACCACATCGCCCCGGCGATCTCGGTGTTCGAGGGCTGCCGCGCCTTCGGCGGCCCGGTCGACTACGTGCTGGCGGGCTCGGGCCACATCGCCGGCGTGGTCAACCCGCCGGCCAAGCCCAAGTACCAGTACTGGACCGGCGGTCCGGCCCACGGCACGCTCCAGGAGTGGATCGCCGCCGCGACGGAGCACAAGGGCTCGTGGTGGCCGTACTGGTTCTCCTGGCTCGAGCAGCAGAACGGCGAGCGGGTGCCGGCGCGCCAGCCCGGCGGCGGCGTGCTGCCGACCCTCGGTCAGGCGCCCGGGACCTACGTGCTCGCGAAGGCGTGAGACGACGAGAAAGCCCCCGGGAGGCCGCTCCCCGGGGGCTTGCTGATCGGAGAGGTCTTCGTCCCGACCGACAGTGCCTAAGCACGCTCCGTCATCCCGGGTTCTCGCCTTCGGCGAGCCCCGGGATGACGGAGCGGGTATGGGAATGGACGGAGGACGCCCGGCCCCTCCCCGTCCTAGTACTTCCGCACCAGCGGCACCGCGACCTGCGCCGGGGCCGGCGGGGTATCCCAGCGGTACTTCAGGCCGACCGCCACGATGTCGGCGCTGGAATCGGTGGTGGCCAGGAAGGCGAGCGGCGGGGTGTAGAGCGGCTCGCCCGGCACCAGCGCGATCCGGTTGCGGCCGGCGGCGAACAGGTGCTGGTAGGAGACGTCGAACTGGATCTTCTCGCTGTAGCGGTAGCTGGCGCCGACCGACGCGAAGTAGCGGTCGCCGTCCGGCAGGCGGGTCGAGCGGTTCGAGTTGTCGATCGGCGACTGCTCGTAGGCGAAGCCGATGCGGCCGGTCCATTGCGGGGTGAAGTCGTACTCGGCGCCGAGCGAGTAGTAGAACCCGTCCTTGTAGTTCAGCGGCAGCCGCGTGACCGGCAGGTTGAGCGCCTTCGAGATGATCGCCTGCGTGCCGAGCCTCGACCAGTTGTCCCACTCGAAGCCGAAGTTCAGGCGGAACACCGGGGTGATCACCTGGGTCAGGCCGACCGAGACCTTGTCGGGGGTGTTGAGGCTGGCGCGGACCTGGCCGATGCCGAAGGCCGAGCCCTCGATCTGATGGTTGATCGATGAGCGGTAGCCGACGCCGACCGTGGTGCCCTCCGAGAGCTTGGCGACCACGCCGGCGGTGAAGCCCCAGCCCCAGTCGTCGCCCTTCAGGAACGCCGTCGGCGCCGTCGGGGTGATCCCGGTGGCCTGGCGCAGGGTGAGCTTGAAGTACTCGAGCACCGGGCCGGCGGCGACCGACAGCCAGTCGTTCACCTTGTAGCCGATCACCGGGTTGAAGTTCAGGCTGAAGATCTTGGACGAGCGGCTGTAGGTCTGGCCGGCCCAGACCGTGTTCGGCTTGGTGATGAGGCCGAACGGTGCGGCGCCGGAGAGGCCGAGGAACAGGCGGTCGTTGATCTGGTAGTTCGTGTAGGTCGCCGGCAGCACCGCCGCCTGGCCGATATCGCCCGAGCCGCCCAGCCCGATCAGCGGCGGGAAGGTGCCGGTGACCGGCGTGATCGTGGAGGAGGGCGCCACCAGGGTGGCGTTGAAGTCCGAGTTCCAGCCCGGCTTCATCGTGACGACCGCCGGGTTCCAGAACATCGACGACAGGCCGCCGGAGCCGGAAGCCGCGCCCGCGAAGGCGACGCCCATCGCCTGGGCGCTCTGCTCGCGCAGGCCGAAGGCCCCCGCCTGCGCCGCCCCGTTGGCCCCCGCCAGCAGCGTCAGCGACGCGCCGGCCAGCAGCGCCGCCCTCCTCGAACCCATCATGACGTTACCTCGACACCCAAAATCGCGTGCCGCGCGGCTTCCCGACGCCCGCAGCTTGGGCGCGATGATGCGGCAGCAGGCAGTCGTGGCGCAATCCCGGCGGAGGACCAGATGCTTACAGGTTTTCTGTGATCACAGTCGGGAAACTATTTTTATATTCAAAACCAACGAAGATCAGGCCAGGATTCCTGTCCATCCGCCCTGTCTAGGGCTGTGCAACCACAGACGTCACTGGCAGCCCCAGAACGCCGCGCCGACACGCTTTTGCCCCACATGTGACGAATCTGCAACGGGCACGGGCCCGCCGGCGGTGCCGGTTGCCGCTTGCGGCGGCTTCCCGCGGGGGCCAATGTCCCGGCCCGGGCCGGTCGCGCGCCCGCGGGCGCCGCGTCGCGTCCGGCCCGCGTGGATTTTTCGGGAGACGACCAATGAAGCTTGTGCGCTGGGGCGAGAGCGGTGCGGAAAAGCCGGGCCTCGTCGACCAGGGCGGCGCGATCCGCGACCTGTCGGGCCTGATCCACGACATCGCCGGCCCGACCCTCTCCGCCGACACCCTGGCGAATCTGCGCCGGATCGACCCCGCCACGCTGCCGGAGGTGCCGGCCGGCACCCGGCTCGGCCCCTGCGTCGGCCAGGTGCGCAACTTCATCGCCATCGGCCTCAACTATGCCGACCACGCTGCCGAGACCGGCTCGCCGATCCCGCCCGAGCCGATCCTGTTCAACAAGGCGCCGTCCTGCATCGTCGGCCCGAACGACGACGTGATCCTGCCCAAGGGCTCGGCCAAGACCGACTGGGAGGTCGAGCTCGCCATCGTGATCGGCAAGCGCGCGTCCTACGTCCACGCCAACGAGGCGCTCGACTACGTCGCCGGCTACTGCGTCTGCCACGACGTCTCGGAGCGCGAGTTCCAGCTCGAGCGCGGCGGTACCTGGACCAAGGGCAAGGGCTGCCCGACCTTCGGCCCCCTCGGCCCCTGGCTCGTCACCCCGGACGAGATCCCCGACGTGCAGAATCTCGGCATGTGGCTCGACGTCGACGGACAGCGGATGCAGACCGGCTCGACCAGCACGATGATCTTCGATTGCCGGCAGATCGTCTCCTACCTGTCGCACTTCATGCTGCTCGAGCCCGGCGACGTCATCACCACCGGCACGCCCCCCGGCGTCGGCATGGGCATGAAGCCGGCCCGCTTCCTGAAGGCCGGCGAGGTCGTGACGCTCGGCATCGAGGGGCTGGGCGAGCAGCGCCAGACGATCGTCGCCTTCGACGACTGGACCGCCAAGGTCGCGGCCGGCCAGCCGACCAACTGAGGCGGTATGCCCGCGGCGCCGCCGCGGGCGCTCCCGGAGGGGCAGGCCATGGACGTGCTCGTCGTCGACGACCACCCGATCGTGCTGCAGGGCTGCCGCCGGGTGCTGGAGGATGCCGGCATCGGCACGGTGCACGAGGCGACCGGCATCGCCGCCGGGTACCGGCGCTTCCGCCGCCACCGGCCCGCGATCGTGGTGGCGGACCTGACCTTCCAGGGCGCGTCCTTGAGCGGGCTGGCGCTGATCCGGCGGATCCGCGCGGTGGCACCGGCGACGCGGATCCTCGTCTTCAGCATGCACGACGATCCCGAGATCGTCGCCCGGGCGCTCGAGAGCGGGGCGTCCGGCTACGTCCTGAAGGACACCGCCTCGGCGGAGCTGCACCTCGCCTTCGAGCGGGTCCGCGACGGCGGCACCTACGTGGCGCCCTCCCTCGCCGCCGAGGTCGCCCGGCTGCGGCGCGAGGCGCCGGCGGCCCCGTCCCTCACCCCACGCGAGCGGCAGATCCTCGAGCGCCTCGGCGCCGGCCGCTCGCACGGGGCGATCGCCGAGGAGCTCGGCCTGAGCTACAAGACCATCGCCAATGCCTGCACGCAGATGCGGCGCAAGCTCGGCGCCCGCACCCTCGCCGACCTGATCCGCGTCGCCCTGCGGGAGGCCGGGCGGGCTCCGTGATCGGTGAACCGCGGATGAGCGAACCTTGGCCCCAGCATGGCGGGGCCGCCGCCCGGGCCGCCCTCGCTCGACCTGCGAAATCAGTTAACGAATGTAAACCGGTTAATTTTTCCAAACACATTGCGGCGACAATACGCGAGATAGACCTGTAATTTGCTGTTCCATAATGTCGCCTTGTTCCGTTTTATGTTGCACCGCGTCAAGCAACAAAACGGGAATGCGAAATGGTTTCGAAGGCAAAGCTGGCGATCATTGGTCTCGCGGCGGCGGGTGCTGTCGGAGTGACGCTACAAGCCAGCACGCCCGCCGAAGCTCAATCCGGTGCGGCCTCCTGGTACGGCCCCGGATTTCAGGGCCGGCGCACTGCGAATGGCGAGCGCTTCAACACGCACGCCCTCACGGCGGCTCACCGCCGCCTCCCCTTCGGCACCCGGGTCCGGGTCACCAACACGGCGAACGGCCGCTCGGTGGTGGTGCGCATCAACGATCGCGGCCCCTATGTCGGCGGCAGGGTGATCGACCTGTCGCAGGCCTCGGCCCGGGCGATCGGCATGTCGGGCGTCGCCCGGGTGCGCCTCAGCCGCCTCTGACCCGCCGCGATCCCGGCCCCGGGCCGGACCGCGCGTCCTTCGAGGGCCGTCGTCCGGGCGCCGGGCCCTCCCTCGCCGTTCACATTCGGGGTGATGTCCCGGCGGAAGCTTGTCGGCGCGGTCCGGGCTGCTAAAGCTCGCGAACGGCCGCGGTAACCCATGAAGGCCAGAATCCTCTGGCCTGTGCCGGTTCGAACCCGTCCTCGCGGAGAAACGTCGTGCTGCTGCGCTCCAGCCTCCTCCTCCTCGCCCTGACCACGGGCGCCGCCCTCGCCGAGCCGGTCCTCGCCGACCGTGCGGTGCTCAAGCAGTACTGCACCGGCGACTACCTCACCTATTGCGGCAACCTCGCGCCCGACGGGCCCGAGGTGCAGGCCTGCTTCCGCCAGAACCGGGCCAAGCTGTCGCCGAACTGCCAGGCCGCGATCACGAGCTACGTCAAGGCGCAGCGCAAGGGCTGAGCCGCACGGACCAGGCTCGCGCCCCGGAATGCCGCAACGGCACGGCGTGCGAGCCGGTCCGCCCGGCAGGGTCCATCGTGTCCCAAGCACTTGGCTGGTGCCGTCTTGGCTGGTGCCGTCTTGGCTGGTGCCGTCTTGGCTGGTGCCGTCTTGCTGCCTCTTCCAGTTGCAAGTCCAGATCCCGGCCAGGGCGTTCGTCGCAGTGCTCTTCGATCCTTCACCCGAGCGGCCTGCGGAACACGATCGCGGATGGCCGTGCCCATATGATCTGCCGTGACCCAAGGTCATATTTGCATGTGCCGGATTTATCTGCGCCTTTACAGACGATAGGAATAAATTGACGCGGCCGGTAAATCCCGTCCGCGCTCCATAATTTTTATCGATCCGTGCGCGATGCAAGACGATCGATTCCGATATCCCTTCATTCTTCAATAATCATCTCGCCGCATGGTCCCGTGGGTCATGCGAGAGAAGGCAGACGTGTCCTTTCTGAATTCGAGCCACGCCGCGCTGCTCGCGGCCGTCGACCGGTCGCAGGCCAGGATCGAGTTCGACCCGTCCGGGACGATCCTGGATGCGAATGCCAGCTTCCTGGCCCTGACCGGTTACGCGCTCGGGGAACTGAAGGGCCGGCACCACAGCCTGCTGGTGCCGCCTGCCGAACGCGAGAGCCCCGATTACGCCGCGTTCTGGCACAACCTGCGGCAGGGCCGGTTCGAGACCCGGGAGTTCCGTCGCGTCGCCAGGGACGGCCGGACGTTCTGGATCCAGGCCTGCTACAACCCGGTGCTCGACCGCCGCGGCCGGGTCGTCCGGATCGTCAAGCTCGCCTCCGACATCACCGCCCGCAAGGAGCGCGACACCTATCTCGCGGGGCAGATCGCGGCGCTCGACCGCTCCCAGGGGGTGATCCACTTCACGCCCGAGGGGCTGATCACCGAGGCCAACCCGAACTTTCTCGCCGTGATGGGCTACAGCCGCGACGAGGTGGTGGGGCGCCACCACAGCCTCTTCGTCGCCGAGGACGAGCGGCGCAGCGCCGACTACGCCGCGTTCTGGAAGGCCCTGGCCGCCGGCCGCTACCGGGCGGGCGAATTCCGCCGTGTCGCCAAGACCGGCCAGGACGTCTGGATCTTCGGCGCCTACAACCCGGTCCTCGACCTCGACGGCCGCCCCTGCGCGGTGGTGAAGTTCGCCACCGACATCACGCAGCAGGTGCTGGACCGCCGGCGCCGGAGCGCCGGCCAGCAGGCAATCGAGGTCGATATCGCGGCGATCACCCGCGCGGTCTCCGCGATGGCGGAGCAGGCCCGCGCCACCACCGAGCAGACGACCCAGACCTCGGGCAACGTCCAGGCGGTCGCCGCCGGCACCGAGGAATTCGCCGCCTCGATCGCCGAGCTCGGCCGCCACGCCGCCGAGGCCCGCCACGCCTCGGACATGGCGGTCAGCAAGGCCCAGGATGCCGGCGGCATCGTCGCGAGCCTGACGCAGGCCGCCGACCGCATCGGCGAGGCGGTGTCGCTGATCCGCTCCATCGCCGAGCAGACCAACCTGCTAGCCCTCAACGCCACGATCGAGGCCGCCCGGGCCGGGGCCGCCGGCAAGGGCTTCGCGGTGGTCGCCGCCGAGGTCAAGGCGCTCGCCGGGCAATCGGCCCGGGCGACCCAGGAGATCGGGACGCAGATCGACGCCGTGCAGGGCGCGACCGCCGCGGCGGTGGCGGCGATCGAGGCGATCGTCGCGGCGATCGGGCATGTCAGCGAGATTTCGGTCGGGGTGTCCTCCGCCGTGACCCAGCAGGCTTCCGTCACCCGCGAGATGTCGGTCAGCATGCAGAACGCCGCCCGGAGCGTCGCGTCGGTGCACCGGAACATGGAGCGGATCACCGGCTCGGCCGGGGAGGTCGATGCCTCGCTCCGAAAGGTGGGCCAAGCAGCGCGCGCGCTGCTGTGACGGTGGGCCAAGCGGCGCGGTGCGCTGACCGTGAACAACCCGGCGCAGGCGCTGGTCCGACCGGCTCTCCCGATCAGGCGCTCAGCCCGAGGAGCACCACCAGGGCGATCCCGAGGGCGAGGCACGAGGCGGCGGCGAGCACGACGGGCATCGAAGAGGCCTCCAGGGAGCGGCAACGGGGCGTGGTAGCGCCGGAGTAAGGCCGCTCCGTGACCATGCGGCAGCCGCCGGATGGCGGCCCGGCTGGCCCCGGGAGGCATGCTCATATAGTATGGCTTCCTCGGCAAACAGGGAGAGCCATGCATCTTGTCGTGACGGCCCACACCTCGGACGGGCACCTCTCGTATCAGCGCACCTCGCCGGAGGCGGCGCTTGAGAAGGCCGACGAACTCGCGGCGGACGGCCACGAGCGCGTCGTGATCACCGACATCACCGGCCGCGATTACGAGCCCGGCGAGTTCGACAGCCTGTTCGTGCATCCGGGCGGCTGAGGCGTGCCGCCGGCCGCACGGGGTCGTCAGGCCTGCAGGGCCGCGTCCGTCCCGGCCCGGGCCGCGTCGGCATCCGGTGCCGGCCGGGCCAGGGCCTGCGGCCGGGCCGGGAACGGGATGATCCGGCATCCGCCGCTCCCCGGCTCCGCCGCCTCGGCCCGCCGGCGCGCCGCGCGTTCGCAGGCGGAGGCGAGCACGCGCTTCGTGCGGGGCGAGTACCCGCGGCGGCGCAGCCAGGCCGGAATCGAGGTGGACATTCTCTTCGACATCGTCCGTGGGCCGGAATGGAGGGCAGGGTCCGAAGGTTCAACACGGATGCCGGTGGCGGGAAACGCCCGAACGTCCCAATTTCTGGCCTGAACGTCCCAAGGTGGACATTTTCTGGCCGTCCGGTCCCATCGGCGAGCGTCCGCGCCCTTGATCTGGTCGGATCGGCACTATTTTCATTCGCCCCCTCGCGCCTGGGCGAGGTTGCGCGCCAGCGCCGCCCGGATCGCTTCGGTCACCGCATGGACCCTCCGGGGGCCCCCAAGGAGCGACCGCCGCCGCGCCCGGCGGGACGAGGCTCACATGGCGCTGGCGCTGCGGAAGCATCGTCTTGGGCGGGGCGCCCTCCCCCGATAGGCTTACGGCCCCCGCCGACCGCCGAAGGGCGCGCGGAGGCGACAGCACCGGAAGCGGCGGGTCCGGCGCGCCCGGCACTTTGTTAATCAGGATGCGGCGCGACCTGCTTGCGAAGACCTGCCCGCGAACACTGCCCGCGAACCCGGAGGCCGACCCGTGCTGCCGACCCTCTCCGTGGTGATCCCGCTCTACCAGAAGGCGGACGTGATCGCCGAGACCATCGAGGCGGTGCTCCGCCAGTCCTATCCCCATTTCGAGCTGATCGTGGTCGATGACGGATCGACCGACGGCGGCGGCGACGTCGTGGCGGCGCTCACCGATCCGCGCATCCGCCTGGTGCGCCAGCCCAATGGCGGCGAGGCGGCGGCGCGCAACCGCGGCGTCGCCGAGGCCCGCCATGACTGGATCGCCTTCCTGGACGCCGACGACCTCTGGGCCGGCCGCCACCTCGAGAACCTGGCCACCGCCGCAGCCCAGGGCGACGCGGTCGTGGTGTTCAGCAACTACCTGCTCGCCAGCCGCTTTGCGCCGGTGATGCCGGCCGGCATACCGGCGCAGGTGACCGACGACTTCTTCGCCTTCGCGCTCGCGACCTACCCCTATGCCGTCCATCCGAGCGCCGTGATGATCGAGCGCGCGGCCCTGCGGCGGGCCGGCCTGTTCCCGCTCGGCGCCCCGATGGGGGGCGACACCGACACCTTCTGCCGCCTCGCCCTCGAGGGCGCCTTCCGGTACGTGCCGGAGCCTACCGCGGTCTATCGCGACGGCCACCCGACCAGCGTGCTCGCCGGCCAGATGCGCAAGCGCCCCCTGCCGCCGCCCTTCGACCGGACCCTGACCGCCCTCCTGCGCCTCGGCGCGGTCCCGCCGCGGCTCGTCCCCTCCGCCGGCCGATACCGCAACTTCCTGATGCTCGAATACGCCCGCCAGCTCCTCGATGTCGGCGACCCCGAGGCGGCCCGGGAGGTCCTGCGCCGGCACTGCCGCCTCGCCGACGATCCTTTGCGCTACGCCAGGCGCTTCCTGCGCACATGGTCGTTCGGGCACCGGCTCTACGTGCTGTCGCGGCAGGTGGTGCCGTCGCGGTGAGCCGCCGGCGCGGGGGGCCTCGCACGATGGGAGCGGCCCGTCCCGCCCGCCGCGCCGGAACCGGTCCGCGGCGCGCTCAGCCCCGTCCGGCCTGCGGGACAGGCTTGTCGTCACGCCGGGGCTGCGCCCGCGCCGCTCCCCGGCGCCGGACCCGCCACAGGGCGCCGACGAGGGCGAGGTCGATCAGGCCCAGCACCGCGAGGGCGGCGAGGGTCGCGTCGGCGCCGCCATGGGCGATCAGGAAGGCGGCGGCGGAGGGCGCGAGGGCCTGCGCGGCGAGGCTCGGCTTCGCCAGCAGGCCGAGGATGGCCCCGTAGCGCTCGGGCCCGAACAGGGCGAGCGGCAGGGTGCCGCGGCCGATCGAGTAGAGCCCGTTGCCGGCACCGTAGATCATCAGCACCACGGCCGGGGCGTCGACTCCGCCCCACAGCAGGACGAGGCCGACGGCCATCAGGGCCACCGCGACGGTGAGCGTCCAGATCGGGTGGTGCCGGCTGCGGTTGGCGATCTCAAGGAAGCGCGCGCCGACCTGCGACGGGCCGATCAGGGTGCCGAGCGACACCGCGGCGGCGAGCGACAGGCCGCGATCCTGCAGCAGCGTCAGCAGGTGGACCGAGAAGACCGAGGTGGCGATGCCCGTGCAGGTCACCACCGCGGCGAGGACCAGGAAGACCGGGCGCTCCGCGGGTGCGAGGACGACCGCGTCGGAGCGCGCCGGCCCCGCCGCGACGGGACGCGGCGCGGCCCGCGGGACGAGCCCGAGGATCAGCGGCAGGCAGATGCCGAGCTCGATGCCCGCATAGGTCAGGCAGGTGCCGCGCCAGCCGAGATGCGCCAGCAGGAAGGCCGAGAGCGGCCAGCACAGGGTGCTCGAGAAGCCGCCCCACAGGGTCAGCGCCGTGATCGCCGGCCTTGCATCGGCGCCGTAGAGCCGGCCCAGCGTCGCGAAGGCGGCGTCGTAGAGGCCCGACCCCATGCCGGCGCCGATCACCAGCCAGGCGAGGCCGAAGACCGGCAGGTTCGGCGAGAGCGCCAGGAGCGCGAGGCCGGCGGCGAGGAGCAGGGTCGAGACCACCAGGACCGGCCGGCCGCCGTAACGGCCGATGGAGCGGCCGGCGAGGGGCGAGACCAGGCCCGCCATCAGCATGCCGGCCGACAGGCTGCCGAAGATCCAGGCGAGCGGCCAGCCGGTCTCCCGGGCGATCGAGGGTCCCAGCACCGTCAGCAGGTAGTAGCTGCAGCCCCAGGCGAGGATCTGCACGATGCCGAGGGCCGAGATCGCCGGCCAGCGTCGTTGCGGTGACATTGCGGGTGTCGGGAATCCGTCGAGTTGTCAGAGCCTGCCCGGCCTGGCGGGGCGAGTCGGGCACCCGCCGTTCTGGCCCCTTCCGACGTCCTTTGCCAATCTCTAACGCTTCCGCGGGACACTCCTTCGCGAGGGTGGCGCGGGCTTGTGCAGCGACCCCGGAACACCCATCTAAGATGCTGATTTGCCTCGCCTTCCAAGCTTCGCGCTGGTGCCCGGGGCGCAAATCGGCTAAGCCGGCGGCGCGCAGAGTGTGAGCCCGCGCGGGCCGCGACGAGAGACAGACCTTGGCAGAGAACGACCCGACCGGCGCCCCCCCGCCCGCGACCGACATCAAGCCCGTCTCGATCACCGACGAGATGCGCCAGTCCTACCTGGCCTACGCGATGAGCGTCATCGTCAGCCGGGCGCTGCCGGATGCGCGTGACGGCCTCAAGCCGGTGCACCGCCGCATCCTGTACTCCATGTACGAGAACGGCTACCTGCCGGACCGCAAGTACGTGAAGTCGGCGCGCATCGTCGGCGACGTGATGGGCCAGTATCACCCGCACGGCGACCAGTCGATCTACGACGCGCTGGTGCGCATGGCGCAGGACTTCGCCATGCGGCTGATGCTGGTCGACGGCCAGGGCAATTTCGGCTCGGTCGACGGCGATCCGCCGGCGGCGATGCGCTACACCGAGTCGCGGCTGGCCAAGCCCGCCATGGCCTTGCTCGAGGACATCGACAAGGACACGGTCGACTTCAACCCGAACTACGACGAGTCGAAGGACGAGCCGGCGGTCCTGCCCGCCCGGTTCCCGAACCTCCTCGTCAACGGCGCCGGCGGCATCGCGGTCGGCATGGCGACCAACATCCCGCCGCACAACCTCGGCGAGGTGATCGACGGCTGCATCGCCCTGATCGACGATCCGGCGATCACCATCGAGGGCCTGAACGAGATCATCCCGGGGCCGGACTTCCCGACCGGCGGCACGATCCTCGGCCGCTCGGGCACCCGCTCGGCCTACATGACCGGCCGCGGCTCGGTGATCATGCGGGCCAAGTCCCACAGCGAGGAGCTGCGGAAAGAGCGCGAGGCGCTGATCTTCACCGAGATCCCCTACCAGGTGAACAAGGCCTCGCTGGTCGAGAAGATCGCCGACCTGGTGCGCGAGAAGCGCGTCGAGGGCATCGCCGACCTGCGCGACGAATCCGACCGCGACGGCATGCGCATCGTGGTCGAGCTGAAGCGCGACGCCGTGGCCGACGTGGTCTTGAACCAGCTCTACCGCTACACCCCGCTGCAGACGAGCTTCGGCTGCAACATGGTGGCGCTCAACGGCGGGCGGCCTGAGCTTCTCAACCTCAAGGACCTGATCCAGGCCTTCATCGACTTCCGCGAGGAGGTCGTCTCCCGCCGCACCAAGTTCCTGCTGAACAAGGCGCGCGAGCGGGCCCACGTGCTGTGCGGCCTCGCGATCGCGGTCGCCAATATCGACGAGGTGATCCGGCTGATCCGGACCTCGCCCGATCCGAACACCGCCCGCGAGGCCCTGATGGCCCGCGACTGGCCGGCCGAGGACATCGCGCCGCTGATCGCGCTCGTCGACGATCCGCGCCACCGGGTGAGCGAGAACGGCACCTACCGCCTGTCCGAGACCCAGGCCCGCGCCATCCTCGACCTGCGGCTGCAGCGCCTGACCGCGCTCGGCCGCGACGAGATCGGGGACGAGCTGAAGCGGCTCGCCGACGAGATCGCCGACTATCTCGACATCCTGCGCTCCCGCGCCCGCATCATGGGCATCGTCAAGCACGAGCTGGCGGAGGTCCGGGCCGAATACGCGACCCCGCGCAAGACCGAGATCCTCGACTGGGATTCGAGCGTCGAGGACGAGGACCTGATCCAGCGCGAGGACATGGTCGTGACCGTGTCCCACGCCGGCTACATCAAGCGCGTCCCGCTCTCGACCTACCGGGCCCAGCGCCGCGGCGGCAAGGGCCGGGCCGGCATGTCGATGCGCGACGAGGACTTCGTCACCCGGCTGTTCGTGGCGAACACCCACACGCCGGTGCTGTTCTTCTCCTCGCAAGGGCAGGCCTACAAGGAGAAGGTGTGGCGGCTGCCGCTCGCCGCGCCGAACGCGCGCGGCAAGGCGCTCGTCAACATCCTGCCCCTCGACCAGGGGGCGGAGCGCATCACCACGATCATGCCGCTGCCCGAGGACGAGGCGTCGTGGGAGACCCTCGACGTGATGTTCGCGACGGCCTCCGGCAGCGTGCGGCGCAACAAGCTGTCCGACTTCGTGCAGGTCAACCGCAACGGCAAGATCGCCATGAAGCTCGACGAGGGCGACCACATCGTCCATGTCGAGATCTGCACCGAAGCCGACGACGTGCTGCTGACCACGGCAGCCGGCCAGTGCATCCGCTTCCCCGTCACCGACGTGCGGGTGTTCAAGGGCCGCGATTCCACCGGCGTGCGCGGCATCAACCTGGCCAAGGGCGACCACGTCATCTCGATGACGATCCTGCGCCACTTCGAGGCCTCGCCCGAGGAGCGGCAGGCCTACATGAAGCGGGCCAATGCCGACCGGCGCGCCACCGGCGAGGCGATCGAGCTGCCGGCGGCGCCGGAGCCCGAGGCCGAAGAGGCCGCGGCCTCGATCGACCTCGAGCAGGACCGCTACATCGCCATGGGGGCGGCGGAGCAGTTCGTCCTCACCCTGTCGGAGCGCGGCTACGGCAAGCGCACCTCGTCCTTCGAGTACCGGATCTCCGGTCGCGGGGGGAAGGGCATCAAGGCGATGGAGGTCAACGCCCGCAACGGCAGCCTCGTCGCCTCGTTCCCGGTCGAGACCAGCGACCAGATCATGCTGGTGACCGATGCCGGCAAGCTGATCCGGGTCCCGGTCGACGACATCCGCGTCGTCGGGCGCGCCTCGCAAGGCGTCACGGTGTTCAACACCGACAAGACCGAGAAGGTCGTGTCGGTCGAGCACATCGAGGGCGAGGGCGAGGCGGAGGTTGACGGTGACGGGGAGGTCGAGGGGGCCTGAGCGGGCTTTTCAATGAACGCCCCAGGGAAATGGGGCCCGGACCCTGGCAGGTCTGGGCCTCGACGAATTCATACGATGTCGTCTTGGTCCGGCTGAGTAAAGATAGAGCGCATCTCCCCTCTCCCGTGTGAGAGAGGGGCCGGGCGATCGAAGATCGCACGTGAGGGTGACACGCTTCAATATGAAGCACTGGGCGTCGTGCTGGCAGCGGGACCGTCGGAGCTAGACTCAGAACCGTAGCACCCTCGCGCGATCTTCGATCGCCCCTACCCCTCTCCCACACGGGAGAGGGGATCCCGCGCTTCACTGGTCTTGGAGCAGATCAGACGACATCCGTATCGCTCACCCGGCGCCGTAGGCTGCGGGGAGGCTGCTGGGCGCGCCGCACGAAAAGAGCGGCGGGCCCTTCGGCCCGCCGCTTCATCACGTCAGCGCATCACTCGATCTCAGCGGGCGCCCGGCAGCCGCTGCGCCATGGCCAGGTGCTGCTGCATCACCGGCAGAGCCTGCTGGACGTAGGAACGCAGGGCCGGGTTCGGGCCGGTCTGGGCGTAGGCCTGGTAGTTGGCGACCGTCATGCTGTGGGCCTGAACCTGCATCCGCGCGTAGGTGCGGTCGAAGGCCGGGCCGGCCGGGGTGTCGGCGAGTTCGGCCAGCATCGCCTGCTGCTGCGGGCTGAGCGGCACGGCCTGGGTGGCCGCGGTGGTGGTCACGTCGCCGTCGAGGTCGACCGCGTTCGCGCCGACCTGGGCGCCGCGGGCCGCGCCGGTGCCGAGACCCTCGAGGCCGCCGACCGGGCCGCCCTGCAGGGTGCCGCCGACCACGCCCGCCGCCGCGCCGGTGGCCGCCCCGACCGCACCGCCCGCGATGGCGAAGGGCGCCTCGATCAGCCCGCCGATACCGGTGCCGCGGGCCACGGTCTCACGGCCGCCGAGCAAAGCCACGTTGGCGGCGCGGTGATCGCGGATCATCTCGCGGGCATAGTCGCGCACCCGCGGGTTGCGGGACTTCTCGAGGGCGATCTGGCTCGACTTGACCTCGAAGGCATTCGACATCAGGGCCATCGAGCGGAATTCGTTGAAGTTGCCGATCTGCTGCGCGAAGGCGGGCGTCGCGAGAGCAACGGCGAGGCCGGTCAGGGCAACGAGGTTCTTCATCGGTCTTCTCCTGGTAGTTTGTTATTGTCAGGAACGCCCCGGATCCTTTGAACATCGGGGCGTCCGCTCGGTCCGGTGTGGCAGGACGCTTTCGGGCTGGACAACGACGTTGCGCGAGCATTGTTCCCGCCGCTGCGTCATGCAGGCGGACGGCCCGCTCTGGCGGTGGGCGGAGGGTCTCCGGTATGACGGCCGGCCAGCGCCCCGGACGGTCCGGCGCGCCGCGATGCGATTCTCTGCCCGTGACGCGCCCTCCCTCCCTGCCGCTGATCCAGGCCCTGCGGGCACTGGCCGCCCTGATGGTCGCCGCCGGCCACGCGCAGTTCGAGGCAGCAAACCTCGCTGCCCGGGCGGGCCTGGCCTTCGCCCCGGCGACCTGGCTGCCCTGGCCGGCCGGGGTCGACGTGTTCTTCGTCATCTCCGGCTTCATCATCGTGCACGCGGCGGCGCCCCTGCACGGGCGCCCCGGTGCGCGGCGGGTCTTCCTCGCCCACCGGATCGCCCGGGTGGTGCCGCTCTACTGGCTCGCCACCTCGCTCTATCTCGCCCTCGCCTGGCTGCGGCCGGGCCTGCTCGGCGGCACGGCCGAGGGCCCGGCCACTCTCGCGGCCTCCTACCTGTTCTGGCCGACGGCACGGGGCGACGGGGCGGTGCAGCCGCTCTACTCGCTCGGCTGGACGCTGAACTACGAGATGGCGTTCTACGTCCTCTTCGCCCTGGCGCTGCCGTGGGACCGGCGCCGGGCGGCGGCCGGCGTGATCGCGCTCCTCGCCGGCCTCGCGCTGGCCGGGCGGCTCCTCCCGCCGCTGCCGGTGCCGCTCGCGTTCTGGAGCGATCCGATCGTGCTCGAATTCGCCTGCGGGGTCGCCCTCGGGCTGGCGCGGCAGGAGGGCCTTCGCCTCGCCGGACCGGTGCGCCTCGCCCTCGCCGTGGCGGGGCTCGTCCTGCTGTCGCTCGCCGGCGACGCGCCCACCCTCCCCCGCTGCCTGGCCTGGGGCGGGCCCGCCGCCCTCCTGGTCGCCGCCGCGGCGCTCGGGCCCGCGGGGACCGGCGGCGGCGCCTGGCGCCCTGCGGTCATGCTGGGAGACGCGTCCTACGCACTCTATCTGGTGCATCCTTTCGTCGTACGCGGCGTGCGGATGATCATCGAGGCGGGCGGCCTGGCGGGACGCGTCGGCCTGTGGCCCTTGACGGTCCTGATGCTCGCCCTCGCCTGCGCGGCGGCGCTCCTGGTGCACCGCAGCGTCGAGCGCCCTCTCACCCGCGCCGGGCGGGCCTTGCTCGATCCGCCCTCCGGCCCAGCGCCTGCGGTGCATAAGGTCTGACAGACCGGGACCGCCCGGGATCCGGGCCGCCCGAACCCGTTGACACTCCCTCGGCGCCATGCTGTTTCGCCATGCGATAAGCGCATGAGCGCGATAGAGGAAACGCAGGGGTGACGCGCCAACATGGCTCAACCGACCACCCACGCTGAAGGCAGCGCTCGGGCAAGCGCCGCGGGCCAGGACATCGTCCTGTCCACGGAGGGGCTGACCAAGGAGTTCAAGGGTTTTCGCGCCGTGAACGGCGTGACGCTCGAGGTGACGCGCGGCACCATCCACGCGCTGATCGGCCCGAACGGCGCCGGCAAGACCACCTGCTTCAACCTGCTGACGAAGTTCCTGACGCCGTCGGCGGGCTCGATCCGCTACAACGGCCGCGACATCACCGGCATGAAGCCGGCGGACGTCGCCCGGCTCGGCCTGGTGCGCTCGTTCCAGATCTCGGCGGTCTTCCCGCACCTGACCGTCAAGGAGAACGTCCGCATCGCCCTGCAGCGGCGCAAGCGCGGCGATTCCTTCGACTTCTGGCGCTCCGAGACGGTGTTGCGCGCCCTCAACCAGGAGGCGCTCGCCCTCGTGGAGGCGGTGGGCCTGTCGGACTTCGCCGACATTCCGGCGGTGGAGCTGTCCTACGGCCGCAAGCGGGCGCTCGAGATCGCCACCACGCTCGCCCTCGAGCCCGAGATGCTGCTCCTCGACGAGCCGATGGCCGGCATGGGCCACGAGGACGTCGACCGCACCGCGGCGCTCATCCGCCGCGTCTCGGCCAACCGCACCATCCTGATGGTCGAGCACAACCTGTCGGTCGTCGCCTCGCTCTCCGACCGCATCACCGTGCTGGCGCGCGGCCAGGTGCTGGCGGAGGGCGACTACGCCACCGTGTCGAAGGATCCCCGCGTGGTCGAGGCCTACATTGGAGCCGGTCATGGCTGAGGCGGTGATGACGAAGCCGGTCGCAGCGGCGGCGGGCGCCGCCCCGCTGCTGGCGGTGCAGGGCCTCGAAGGCTGGTACGGCGAGAGCCACGTGCTGCACGGCATCAGCTTCGACGTGAAGCCCGGCGAGGTGGTGACGCTGCTCGGCCGCAACGGCGCCGGCAAGACCACGACCCTGCGGGCGATCATCGGGATCCTGGGCAAGCGAAAAGGGTCGATCCGCTACGACGGCACCGAGACCATCGCGATGGCCTCGCGCAACATCGCCAAGCTCGGCCTCGGCTACGTGCCGGAGGAGCGCGGGATCTTCTCGAGCCTGTCGGTCTACGAGAACCTGATGCTGCCGCCGCGGGTGAAGCCCGGCGGCCTGTCGGTGGACCAGATCTACACGCTGTTCCCGAACCTCAAGGAGCGCTCGGGCAGCCAGGGCACCAAGCTCTCGGGCGGCGAGCAGCAGATGCTCGCCATCGGCCGCATCCTGCGCACCGGCGCCAAGCTGATCCTGCTCGACGAGCCGACCGAGGGCCTCGCCCCGGTCATCGTGCAGCAGATCGGCCGGACGCTCGCCCGCCTGAAGACCGAGGGCTACACGATCGTGCTGGTCGAGCAGAACTTCCGCTTCGCCCAGACCGTGGCCGACCGGCACTTCGTGGTCGAGCAGGGCCGGGTGATCGACATGATCCCGAATTCCGAGCTCGACGCCAACATCGACAAGCTGCACACCTATCTCGGCGTGTGATGCGGGCGCGGGTCCTCCTCACGGCCCTGCTGGCGGGCCTCGCAACCAGCGTGGCCGCCTCGGCCGAGACGCTGGTGAAGATCGGCGTGCTGAACGACCGCTCGGGCGTCTACGCCGACATCTCCGGCGAGGGCTCGGTGGTGGCGGCCCGCATGGCCGTGGAGGATTTCCGCCCGAAGGCCCACGACCTCGCGGTCGAGATCGTGTCCGGCGACCATCAGAACAAGCCCGCCGTCGGCGCGGCGCTCGCCCGGACCTGGTACGACCGGGAGGGCGTCGACGCGATCTTCGACGTGCCGACCTCCTCGGTGGCGCTCGCGGTGCACCAGGTGACCCGCGAGAGGAACAAGGTGTTCGTCGATTCCGGCGCCGGCACCGCGGACCTCACCGGCCCGCAATGCTCGCCCAACACCGTGCACTGGACTTTCGACACCGTGGCGCTGGCCAACGGCACCGGCGGCGCCATGGTCAAGCGCGGCGGCGACACCTGGTTCTTCGTCACCGCCGACTACGCCTTCGGCGAGGCGGTGCAGCGCGACACCACGGCGCTGATCCTGCGCCAGGGCGGCAAGGTGGTCGGGGCCGTCAAGACCCCGTTCCCGGCCTCGGACTTCGCGCCCTCCCTGCGGCAGGCGCAAGGGTCCGGGGCCAAGGTGATCGGGCTCGCCAATGCCGGCGGCGACACGATCGGCGCGGTGCGCGAGGCGGCGCGGCTCAAGGTGACGGAAGGCGGCCAGGCGCTCGCGGGCCTGCTGATCTTCTCCTCCGACATCCACGCCCTGACCCCGAAGGTGGCGCAGGGGCTGGTGCTCACCGAGCCGTTCTACTGGGACCTCAACGACGCCACGCGCAGCTTCTCCGACCGCTTCGCCCGGCAGTTCGGCGGCCGCAAGCCCACCGCCGCCCAGGCCGGTGTCTATGCGGGGGTGCTCCACTACCTGAAGGCCGTCGCCGCCCTGCGGATGACCTCCGACGGGGCGAGGGTCGTGGCGACGATGAAGGAGATCCCGACCGACGATCCGCTGTTCGGCAAGGGCACGATCCGGCCGGACGGCCGCAAGATCCACGACATGTACCTGTTCGAGGTCAAGAAGCCGGCCGAGTCGAAGGGCGAGTGGGACCTCTACCGGGTGCTCGCGACGATCCCCGGGACGGAGGCGTTCCGGCCCCTCGACCAGGGCGGCTGCCCGCTCGTCGCCAAGCCCGAGAAGGCGGCGCAGGCCGCGGGAGCGAGGCCCTGAGCGACACCGGAAGAAGCGGGCGCGGCGCTCGACCGCCAAGGCCCGCCGGACCTGACCAGACCGTCGCCGCGTGCGGGCGGCGCCAAACGGGAGGATGATACAATGCTGAAACGGCTGTTGCTCGCGAGCGCGCTCTGCGCCGCCGCCGCGACCCAGGCGCTCGCGCAGACGCCGGTGAAGATCGGCGTGCTCAACGACCGCTCGGGCGTCTACGCCGATATCTCGGGCGAGGGCTCGGTCGCCGCCGCCCGCATGGCGGTCGAGGACTTCAAGGCCGCCGAGAAGGGCCTGAAGGTCGAGATCGTCGCCGCCGACCACCAGAACAAGCCCGATGTCGGCGCCTCGATCGCCCGGCAATGGTACGACCGCGACGGCGTCGACGCGATCTTCGACGTGCCGACCTCGTCGGTGGCGCTCGCCATCAACCAGGTCACCCGCGAGAAGAACAAGGCCTTCATCAACTCGGGCGCCGGCACCGCCGACCTCACCGGGCCGCAATGCTCGCCCAACACGGTGCACTGGACCTACGACACCGTGGCCCTCGGCAACGGAACCGGCGGCGCGATGGTCAAGCGCGGCGGCTCGACGTGGTTCTTCCTCACCGCCGACTACGCCTTCGGCCAGGCGCTGCAGCGCGACACCACCGAGGTGGTGGTCAGGAACGGCGGCAAGGTGATCGGCGCGGTCAAGACCCCGTTCCCGACCGCCGACTTCTCGTCGTTCCTGCTCCAGGCGCAGGGCTCGGGCGCCAAGGTGATCGGGCTCGCCAATGCCGGCGGCGACACCATCAACGCCATCAAGCAGGCGGCGGAGTTCGGCATCACCGAGGGCGGCCAGGCCATCGCCGGCCTGCTGATCTTCTCCTCCGACATCCACGCCCTGACCCCGAAGGTGGCGCAGGGGCTGGTGCTCACCGAGCCGTTCTACTGGGACCTCAACGACGCCACGCGCTCGTTCTCCGACCGCTTCGCCAAGCAGGCCGGCGGCAAGAAGCCGACCGCCGTGCAGGCCGGCGTCTATGCGGGCGTGATCCACTACCTCAAGGCGGTCGAGGCACTGAAGTCGGCCTCCGACGGCGGCAAGGTCGTGGCGAAGATGAAGGACCTGCCGACGGACGATCCGCTGTTCGGCAAGGGCACGATCCGGCCGGACGGCCGCAAGATCCACGACATGTACCTGTTCGAGGTCAAGAAGCCGGCCGAGTCGAAGGGCCCGTGGGACCTCTACAAGACGCTGGCGACCATTCCCGGCGCGGACGCCTTCCGCCCGCTCAACCAGGGCAACTGCCCGCTGGTGAACAAGAGCTGACACCATCCCCGGCGGCGCCCCACGGTGCCGCCGGCCTCCCCTGAAACCCGGCCCGGCCCCCACGCGAGTCGCCAGACCCCATGCCCACGATCTTCGGCGTCCCCATGCAGGCGCTCTTCGGCCAGCTCCTGCTCGGCCTCATCAACGGCTCGTTCTACGCCATCCTGTCGCTCGGGCTGGCGATCATCTTCGGGCTGTTGAACATCATCAACTTCACCCACGGCGCCCAGTACATGATGGGCGCCTTCGTCGCCTGGATGATGCTGAACTACGCCGGCCTCGGCTACTGGTGGGCGCTGCTCCTCGCGCCGATCGTGGTCGGGATCTTCGGGGTGATCCTCGAGCGGCTGCTGATCTCGCGGCTCTACAAGCTCGACCATCTCTACGGCCTGCTCCTGACCTTCGGCCTGGCGCTGATCATCCAGGGCCTGTTCCGCAACGAGTACGGCGTGTCGGGCCTGCCCTACGCGATCCCCTCCGAGCTGTCGGGCGGCCAGCGCCTGCCCTTCATGTTCCTGCCGAACTACCGCGGCTGGGTCGTGGTCGCCTCGCTCGTCGTCTGCATCGCCACCTGGCTCGTCATCGAGAAGACGAAGCTCGGCGCCTACCTGCGGGCCGCCACCGAGAACCCGACCTTGGTCCAGGCCTTCGGCGTCAACGTGCCCCTGCTGCTCACCCTCACCTACGGCTTCGGCGTCGCGCTCGCCGCCTTCGCGGGCGTGCTCGCGGCGCCGGTCTATTCGGTGAACCCGAACATGGGCGCCGACATCATCATCGTGGTGTTCGCGGTCGTGGTGATCGGCGGCATGGGCTCGATCCTCGGCTCGATCGTCACCGGCTTCACCCTCGGGCTGATCGAGGGCCTGACCAAGGTGTTCTACCCGGAAGCCTCCTCGACCGTGATCTTCGTCATCATGGTGCTGGTGCTGCTGGTGAAGCCCGCCGGCCTGTTCGGCCGCACCGCCTGACCGCCCCGCCCTGAAGGACCGCCCAAGATGGCCCATTCCGCTGCCGCGGCGTCCGAGGACGCCACCCCGATCGCCACCACCCTGCCCGAGGGCAAGGACGCCAAGGTTTTTCACCGCCTGGTCTTCGTCATCATCGCGGTCCTGCTCGCGGTGCTGCCCTTCATCCTCTACCCCGTCTTCCTGATGAAGGTGTTGTGCTTCGCGCTGTTCGCGCTGGCCTTCAACCTGCTGCTCGGTTACGGCGGCCTGCTGTCGTTCGGCCACGCCGCCTATTTCGGCATGGCGAGCTACGTCTCGGCCTACGCCGCCAAGGTCTGGGGCCTGACCCCGGAACTGGCGATCATCGCCGGCACCCTGGTGGCGGCCCTGCTCGGCCTCGTCTTCGGCGCGCTCGCGATCCGGCGCCAGGGCATCTACTTCTCGATGATCACCCTGGCGCTCGCCCAGATGGTGTTCTTCTTCTCGCTGCAGGCGAAGTTCACCGGCGGCGAGGACGGCATCCAGGCGGTGCCGCGCGGCAACCTGTTCGGGGTCATCAGCCTCGCCGACGACCGGGTGCTCTACGCCCTCGTGGCGCTGATCTTCTTCGCCGGGCTGCTGCTGATCTACCGCATCATCCACTCGCCCTTCGGCCAGGTGCTGAAGGCGATCCGCGACAACGAGCCCCGGGCGATCTCGCTCGGCTACCGGGCCAACCAGTACAAGCTCGCGGTGTTCGTGCTCTCGACCACGCTCGCGGGCCTCGCCGGCGCCACCAAGGCCATCGTGTTCCAGCTCGCCTCGCTGACCGACGTGCACTGGTCGATGTCGGGCGAGGTGGTGCTGATGACCCTGGTCGGCGGCATGGGCACGGTGTTCGGCCCGATCCTCGGCTCCTTCGTGATCATCGCGATGGAGAACTACCTGGCGCAGTTCGGCGCCTGGGTGACGATCATCCAGGGCGTGGTGTTCGTGGTCTGCGTGCTGGTGTTCCGCGAGGGCATCCTGGGCCTCGTCGCCCGCACGCTGAAGCGGCCGCTCTGATCGTCGCCGGTTCGTTGCGGTGAGGCGCGCCGGCCCCGCGAGGGGCCGGCGCTGTCGTGTCGGGAGCTGCCGTCCCGGTTCCGACGACGGCAGGGTCGTGGCGGATCGTCGAGCGGGCGGTCTCCCGTGGCGCCTCACCGGTCGCCGGGCTGGCAGAACGGGCTCCCCGGACCGGCGGGGCGCCGCGCGTGGCACGATGATCGCGGTCATCGCGGAGCTGCCGCCCCGAGAGCCTTTCGCCCCGAGGACCTATCACTCGGCACGTCTCGAGGACACGGGAGTCCGGTGCACCCATCCAGCCCGATCAGCTTGGCCTCTTGAAGGACGGCGAGGCATCGATGCGAGCTGCCCGGTGCTTGCGCCGGGAGCGTCCGTATCGCGGCGTCCGTAGCTCGGACCGAGGCCGTCCGTTCGGTCGCTTGAGCACGGACCCGGAGATCAGGATCGTCGCGGGACCGCCACCGAGGGCGCAGGCGGCGCCAGCCGCAGGACCAGGGCGCCGGCCGCCATGCAGAGCACCGACCCGGCGAGGACGCCGATCTTGGTCTTCGCCTCCAGCGCGGGGCTCGCGGCGAACGCGAGCAGGCCGATGAACAGGCTCATGGTGAATCCGATCCCGCAGAGCAGCGCCACCCCGTAGACCTGCGGCCAGGTCGCGTGGGCCGGCCGCGCTGCCCACCCGAGCTTCGCCACGCCCAGCACGAACCCGAACACGCCGAGCTGCTTGCCGACGAACAGGCCCAGCGCCACCCCGAGCGTGACAGGGTCGAGCAGCATGGCCGGCTCGAACCCGGCCAGGGACACGCCGGCATTGGCGAACCCGAAGATCGGCAGGATCAGGAACGACGACCAGGGATGGATCGCGTGCTCGAGGATATGCAGCGGCGAGGTCGGGTCATCCGGCGTGCCGAGGCTGAGGCGAAGGGGGATCGCCAGCGCGAGCAGCACGCCCGCGATCGTCGCGTGCACGCCGGATTGCAGCATGAACACCCAGAGCACCACGCCGAGCAGCAGGTAGGGCCACAGGCGGGCCACCCCGGCCCTGTTCAGCCCGTAGAGAGCCGCGAGGGTCAGGGTCGCGCCGCCGAGCATCGGCAGCGACAGGTCGGCGGTGTAGAACGCCGCGATGATGACCACGGCCCCGAGGTCGTCGATGATCGCCAGGGCGGTCAGGAACACCTTGAGCGAGACCGGCACGCGCGAGCCGAGGAGCGCCAGCACCCCGAGCGCAAAGGCGATGTCGGTTGCGGCAGGAATGGCCCAGCCGCGCAGGGTTTCCGGTGAGTGCCGGTTGACCGCCACGTAGACGAGGGCCGGCATCAGCATGCCGCCGAGGGCGGCGATACCGGGCAGGATGCGGTCCGGCCAGGTGCGCAGCCGCCCGTCCAGCGTCTCGCGTTTGATCTCCAGCCCGACCAGCAGGAAGAACACGGCCATCAGGGCATCGTTGATCCAGTGCAGCAGGGTCAAGGGGCCGAGATAGGTCTCCAGGGTCGTGAAATAGGCCTCCGCATAGGGCGAATTGGCCACGACGAGCGCCAGTGCGGCGCTCGCCATCAGCACCAAGCCGCCGCCGGCCTCGTTATGCAGCAGTCTGCGCAGGGCCGAGAACGGGCGACGGAGCGGCGCATGGACTTTGGTCGTCGTCATTTCACGTCGCCCTCTCACGACCGACGAGGCAGCAGCATCCACCTCTCCTCGGAGAACCGGGGATCGTCATGACGGGAAGGCTCATGCGAGGGAGGACGACGCCCGCGCCGCAGGAGACGCGATGGCGATGCCGTCAGCCAGACCGGCGAGACGCCCGGCCGCGTGAGGCAGAACAGGCCGGCAACCAGGACACCCGGCACCGCGTCAGAGGCGCGACGATCGGCCGGGGCGCGGCGCCATGCTGCCGGCAGCCTGGAACGGCGATGTCTGATCGGGCAAGGCATGGGCAGAGGTCTCCGCCACTGGCGGCCCGACCAGCGGTAGAGATCCTGCAAACCCCAGCATGGGATCGCACACCTTGGCGCCCGTATCTCATCGATGAGCGCACCGCGCAATGGGGCGCCGTCCGCCCCGATGCGCTATGGAACGCCTCCCCGCCCGACCGGACCCATGATCTCCCTCAAAGCCCGACTGCAGGCCCTCTACGAGGGCGACACCGACCAGGCGCACCGCTTCCGCTACGCCCTGCTCGCCTTCGACATCGCGACGATCGCCTTCGTGATCGTGACCTCGTTCCTGCCGCTCGCGCCCTGGATCATCGTCTGCGACGTGATGCTGGGTCTTGGGGTGCTGGCGGACTTTCTCGGGCGCCTCGTGATCAGCCGGGCGCCCGCCCGCGAGTTCCTGCGCCTGAGCACCTGGACGGACGTGGTGGCCATCGTCTCGTTCCTGGCGCCGATGTTCATGCAGGGGGTCGGCTTCCTGCGCATCCTGCGCACGCTCCGCCTCCTGCGCACCTACCAGCTCCTCGACCGCCTGCGCCAGGACAGCGGCGTCTTCCTGCGCAACGAGGAGGCGATTCTGGCGGCCACCAACCTGGTCGTATTCGTCTTCGTGATGACGGGCGTGGTCTACGTCACGCAAGCCGGCAGCAACCCGGCGATCGGTACCCCGGTCGATGCGCTGTACTTCACGGTCACGTCACTGACGACGACCGGCTACGGGGACATCACGCTGCCGGGGACCTCCGGGCGGCTGATCTCGGTGTTCGTGATGATCTGTGGCGTGACGCTGTTCTTCCGTCTCGCTCAGGTCGTGTTCCGGCCCTACAAGGTGCGCTTCCCTTGCCCGACCTGTGGCTTGCAGCGGCACGAGCCGGATGCGGTGCACTGCAAGGCATGCGGCACGACGCTGAACATCCCCGATGACGGGGTCGATTAGAGCGGCGGCGGGATCGCCGCTGGCGGTCGGAGGACGAAGCGGCGTGGATCCGCCTCGTCCCTGACACCGCCCCGCCGCTTCAGCGGCCCGGCCCGACCCCTTCGGGGATCTTCGCCGGAGCCGCCTTGACGGTCATCGGCGTGACCGCCGGCGTGGCGGTGCCGACGGGCAGCGCGCTCGCGGTGTCGAGGCCATTGCCGGGCTTTCCGACCGGCGCCGGCTCGGGCGCCGCGAGCGAGCCCGCGGCCGGGGCGGGCTCGGCGTCGTGGGCGCGGCCGAGCAGGTCCGGCGGGGTCTGCCACACGAAGGCGTCGAGGCGGCCGCTCACCGGCGAGATCGGGGCCCAGCGGTCGGTGACGAGGCCGTCGGCGCACCAGGCGGGATCGCGGGGCGCGCGGGCCGCGCGGGCCTGCCACTCGCGGACCTTGCCGGAATTCGCGCCGTGCTCGGCCTCCTCGATCTCGGCCATCAGCGCGTAGGCGTGCGCCGTCGGGGATTCGGCCAGGAGCGGCGCCAGCACGTCGCGGGCGCGGCCGAACTCGCGGGCGTCGATCGCCGCGCGGGCGATGGCGAAGCGCGCCTCCGGGTGCCAGGACGAGAGCCGGGCCAGGGTCTCGGCGCGGGCCAGCCGGTCGCGGCTCGAATCGCCGGTGCGCAGGTCGAGATAGACCCGGGCGAGGTCCGGATGCGGCTTGGCGCGCCAGGCCGCCTCCACCACGCGGGCGCCGCGCTTGAGGTCGCCGCGACGGGCGAACAGGCGCCCGGCCAGGGCCGCCGCCGGCACGAGGTCGGGGGCGAGCTTCACCGCCTCGCGGGCTTGCGCCAGGGCGCGCTCGGGGTCGCCCGCCTCGAGGTCGAGGGCGCTCGCGGTGAGGAGCACCGCCCGCTGGCGGCGCATCGCGGCCTTGTCGGACAGGCCGAGGGCGGCGCGGCGGGACACGGTGTCGAGGGCGCCCGACCAGTCGCGGTCGGCGCACTGGCCCTCCATCACCGCCTCGTTGGCCCAGGTGACGCTCGGGGCGAGGCGCGACGCCTCGAGGGCATAGGCCCGGGCGGAGGCCTCGTCGTCCTGGCGCCTCGCCTCGACGAACAGGCCGCGCAGGCCGAGGACCCGGGTCTCGGGATCGTCGACCATGCGCCGGAAGGCGCGCTCGGCCCCGGCGCGGTCGCCGGAGATCTGTGCGGCTTGCGCGGTCAGTAGCAGGGCGAGCGGCTCAGGCCCGAGCAGGCGCTCGGCCTCGCCGGCATGCCGGCGGGCGGCGATCGGGTCGCCGGAGCCCACCGCCACCATGCCGCGGGAGAGCGCGTTGTAGCCCCGCGCCTGGCGCCGGCGCCGGCTCGACAGCGTCAGCCGCTCGGGCAGGTTCAGGATGCCGCGGGCGAAGGCCCAGACGAAGCCGAGCACCACCGCCAGCACCATGACGCCGACGAGCGCCGCCGCGAGGCTGGTCGCGACCTCGTAGCCGCCCCAGGACACGGTGACCACGCCGGGCCGGTCGGCGAGCCAGACCGCCCCGTAGGCGGCGAGGGCGAGGAGAGCCACGAAGGCGAGTGCGCGCCACATCGGTCCATCAACTCCAGAATTCCGCGCGGCCGCTCCGGGCGCGCGGGGGGGCGTCGATCGAGCCCCGAGAGATCACGGCGGCCGCCTCGCGGGCGGCCGCACCGGAAACGGGCCGCGCGACCGCCGGGGCGGGCGCGGGCATCAGCGGGTCGCCGGACCCTGGAGGGCCGCGAAGGAGGCGGCCAGGCGCGCCCGGGCGGACTCGCCGGCCGCGGCCCGGGCCTTCAGCCGCCGGCCGAACTCCGCCGCCTCCTGGCGGGCCGCCTCCGGCAGGGCGTCGAAGGCCTGGGCTGCCTCGGCCACCGCGCCGCGGGCGAGCGCGTCCTGGATCTTCGCCACGCCGGCCTCGGTCGGGTCGGCGGCGGGCGCCGCCGGGGCCGCGCCGTCGGCCCCGACCTTGCGCACCTGGACGATCGATCCCGCCATGCTGGTCAGGCGATCGGTGAGGCTGCCGCGCTCGGCGATCGCCCGCTGCCGCGCGGCCTGGGCCGCGGCGTTCAGCTTCGCGGCGACGGGCTGGAAGCTCTGGGCGAGCGCGGCGGCTGTCGGGGCGCCGCCCTGGGCGAAGGCCTCGAGCGGCGCCAGCGCCCCGGCCTGGCCGGGATCGAGCTGCTTGAGGGTCGCGAGGGCGTCGGCATAGGGCGCGCCGGAGGCGAGCGCGCTGGCGATCCGGTCGGAGGCCACCACCCGGAGCGCTGCCTGCACGGTGCCGGCCTCGGCCCGTCCCTCGACGGCCTTGGCGAGGTCGGCCAGGCGCTGGTCGACGGTCTTGGTGCGGGCGTCGAGCGCCTGCTGAAGCCCGTCGAAGCGCTGGTCTGCCGCCTTGGCGCGTCCGTCGAGAGCCTGGCGCAGCTCGTCGAGGCGCTGGCCGAGCGCCTTGTCGGCCTGCTCGTCGGCCGCCGCGCGGGCGCCGAGATCGGCCTGGAGGGCCTTCAGCCCCTTGTCGAGCCCGTCGAGGCGGCCGCGCAGGTCGGCGCTGTCGCCGCGGCCCTGCAGGGCCGTCACGGCCTGGGCGAGGCTGTCGACCCGCTGGCGCAGGCCCGGATCACCGCCCGACCGGCCCTGGAGGTCGGCGAGCTGCTTCTCGATGCCCTGGAGGCGGGCCGGGTCGATGCCGGCGCTCGGGGTCGAGGCGGCGGCGGGGGCCGGCTGCCCGGAGGCCGGGGTGGCCGCGGCGGGTGCCGCCTCGGCCTTGCGCAGGGCCTCGTCGGCGCGCTGGCCGGCCGCCTTGGCGGCGGCGTCGGCGGAGCGCACCGCGTCGGGCAGCGGGCGCACCGTCGTCTCGATCGAGGCGATGCGGCGGTCGAGGGCCTGGACGCTGTCGCGCGGCGCGAGGTCGGCCAGGCGCTGCTCGAGCGGCACGGCGCCGGGCGCGTCGGCCTGGGGCGCCGGGGGCTTGGGCAGGTTGATGCCGTAGGCCGGGCCGTAGGTGGTCACGCCGTAGAGGAGGCCGGCGCCCACCACGCCGCCGAGGAGCGAGGCGGCCAGCAGCGAGCCGAAGCCGGCGCCGGAGCGGCCCTGCGGCGCAGCCGCGACCGCCGGGGCGGCGCTCGCCGTCCGGGTCGGGTCGGCCTTCGGGGCGTCCTTCACCGCACCACCGGCGGCAGGACCGGCCTGCGGACCGGTCTTCGGCACCGTGGAGAGCTTGGGAGCGGCGGCGCCCGTCGCGGCCGATCCCGCCGGATTCGGACCCGAGCCGGCCGAGGCGGCGCCCGCCGTCGCGCCGGTGCCGGCGGTCGAGGATTTGGTGTCGAGCGGCTTTCCGTCGAGCGGCTTGATTGGCTCCGGCGGCTTGGTGCCGATCCCGCCGGTCACCGGCGCGCCGGGCTTGCCGTCCGCTGGCTTGATCTCGCCGGGCTTGATCTCGCCGGGCTTGGCATCCCCGAGCTTGAGCGGGCCGCTGCCGGGTCCCGCGGCGACCGGTCCGGTCGTCGCGGGCTTCGCAGCTCCCGCCGGCGCAGCCGGCGTCGCGGCAGCGCCTGGGGTCGAGGTGGCCGCGGCGGTCGGGGCACCGGGCTTGGTGTCAACTGGCTTGGTGTCACCTGGCTTGGCCGCCTCGGCCGGCTTCGGCGGCGTGGTCGCCGCCGCGGCACCCGCGGGCGTCGCGGCGCCGGCCGGTACGCTGCCGGGCGGCTTCGGTGCGGTCGCGGCGCCAGGCGTCGCGCCGGTCACGGCGGGCTTTGGCGCCTCGGCCGGCCTGGTCTCCCCGGGCCTGACCTCCGGGGCCTTCGGCGGCTCACCGGGCTTCGCGGCCGCCGCGGGCGGCGTCCCGGGCTTTGCCGGCTCGGTCTTGAAAGGCTCTGTCCTGCCAGGTTCGGACTTGCCAGGCTCGGCCTTGGGCGCCTCGGAGACGCGGGTGGCCTTGAGGTCGATGATCGGCCCATCCGCCGGGTTGCCGCTGCGGCCGCCGGGGCGGTTGCGCGAATCCTTCTGGTCCTTGTCGGATGGGGTCACGGCCGGAGATCCTCACCTGTGGGCCGGGCCGGGAGCCCGCCGGAAAGCGGGCCCATCGGCTCGGCGGGAGCGCGACCGCGGGGCAGGATCCCGCCCGGGCCGCGCACTGCTTCATCGTCCCTTAGCATCGCTCCAGGCCGGGGCGAAGGCCCGGCGACGCCTCTGCGTCACTGTCCGTTCGGATGGGGTCGAGGCCGGCCAGGAGGGCGTCCTCGTCCGGCCGGACCGCGACGACATGGGACAGGATGCCGGCCGCGACCAGGGGCGCGGCCACGTCCGCCGACAGGCAATGATGCGCCACCCGCCGAAAGGCCTCCTCCCGCCCCGCCGCGCGGGCGAGGCCGAGCGCCGTCGCGGCGCTGCGCCGGGAATAGTGCAGGGCCGCGTCGAGGCCGCCCCCGGCGAGCGCCTCCGCCACCGGTCCGGGCAGGGCCGGGAGGGGCCGCGCCGCGTAGGCGACCCAGACCGTCAGCCGGTAGCCGCGGGCGGCGAGCGTGTCGCCCGGCTCGTCCTTGCGCTCGCGCCCGGCGGCGTGGAGGAGGCGCGCCCCCCGCGGCAGGGCGCCGCCGATCAGCTCGGCGAGCGCCCGGGCGTCGCCCTCGGCCTCCTGCACCGGCCCGAGCCCCGCCGCCCGCGCGGCGGCGGCGGTCCGCGCCCCGACGCAATAGGCCGGCAGTCCGGCGAGCGGGGAGACCGCGACCGCCGGCACCGCGCTGGCGCTCGTCAGCACCAGGGCGTCGAAGGGGCCGGCGGGGGGCGGCGCGCCGCTGGCGGCCAGATCGAGGACGGGGGCGAGAAGCGGCCGGTGGCCCAGCGCCGCGACGCGCTCGGCCGTGCGCGCGCCGGCCGGCAGGGGCCGCGCGACCCAGACCCGCAGGGCGGTCCGGTCGTCCGTGGCCCGCGTCGCGCGCTCTCCCCCCATTCATCCTCCCCCTTGGCCGGCCCCGCGCCGGCGGGTTATCTGGACGCACCATACTGGCCGCCGCGCGGCGTGCCAGCCCCCTCGCGCGACCTCGCCTCACGCCATGACCGTCCTGCCATGAAGACCGTCCTGCCATGAACGTCCTCGGGATCGAGACCACCTGCGACGAGACCGCGGCCGCCATCGTGGCCCTGGGGGAGGACGGGCGCGGCGAGATCCGCTCCAACGAGGTGCTGAGCCAGATCGCCGAGCACGCCGCCTATGGCGGCGTGGTGCCGGAGATCGCCGCCCGCGCCCATGTCGAGGTGCTCGACCGGCTGATCGCCCGGGCGCTCGCCAATGCGGGGCTCGCGCTGTCCGCCCTCGACGGGATCGCGGTGGCGGCGGGGCCGGGGCTGATCGGCGGGGTGCTGGTCGGGCTCGTCACCGGCAAGACCCTGGCGCTGGTGGCGCGAAAGCCGCTGCTGGCCGTCAACCACCTCGAGGCCCACGCCCTGACGGCCCGGCTCACCGACGGGCTCGCCTTCCCGTACCTGCTGCTGCTCGCCTCCGGCGGCCACACCCAGCTCGTCGCCGTGAAGGGCGTCGGCGAGTATGTCCGCCTCGGCGGCACCATCGACGACGCCATCGGCGAGGCCTTCGACAAGGTGGCGAAGCTCCTCGGCCTCGCCTATCCGGGCGGGCCGGAGGTCGAGCGCGCGGCGGAGAGCGGCAACCCGGAGCGGTTCGCCCTGCCGCGGCCGATGCTCGGCCGGCGCGAGCCCAACTTCTCCCTCTCGGGCCTCAAGACGGCGCTCAGGATCGAGGCAGAGCGCATCGCGCCGCTCACCAACCAGGACGTCGCCGACCTCTGCGCCGGCTTCCAGGCCGCCGTCGTCGACGTTGTGGTCGACCGGGTGCGGGTGGCGCTCCGCGACTTCGGCGACGTCGCCGGCCACCCGACCGCCCTGGTGGTGGCCGGCGGCGTCGCGGCGAACGGCGCCCTGCGGCGGGCGCTGACCCAGCAGGCCGGCGAGGCCGGCCTGCCGCTGGTCGCCCCGCCCCTGCCGCTCTGCGGCGACAACGGCGCGATGATCGCCTGGGCCGGCATCGAGCGCCTGCGGCTCGGCCTCACCGACGACATCACCGCCCCGGCCCGGCCGCGCTGGCCCTTCGCGCAGGCGCCCGCCGCCGGATGACGTGACACCCCGCCATGGCACCCGATGACGTCGAGGCGCAGCGGCGCCGCTGGCGCGACCTGATCGACGAGCGCCTGCCCGCCGCCGCGGCCGCGCATCCGGACTGGCCGGTCTCGCGCAACCACTGCTTCGCCCGCATCCTGCTCGACAATGCCTGCGGCGGGCCCTGGCGCGAGAGCGTGGCCCCGCCCGCCTGGGTCAACATGCCGCCCGAGCGGCTCGCCCTGGCCCTGAGCCTCGGCGAGGCGGTGCTGGCGGGACGGCAGGACCTCGCGGTGCTGAACCACCGCTCCCTGCTGTGGCGGCGCAAGCGCCCGGTGCCGGCGCCGCCCGCGCGCCTGCCGGGGGACGGATTCGGCCTGCGGCGCTGGCGCCTCGCGGATGACGCGCCCTTCGCGGCCCTCTGCGCCGACCCGGAGGTGATGCGGTTCTTCCCCGCGCCCAAGACCGCGCGGGAGAGCCAGGCCGAGGCCCGGGCCCTCGACCGGCGCTTCGAGGAGGACGGGTTCGGCCCCTGGGCGCTCGAGACGCCGGAGGGCTTCTCGGGTTTCGTCGGCTGCTGGCGCCCGGCCCGGCCGCTGCCCTTCGGGCCGCTCCTCGGGCGGGAGACCGGCTTCGTCGAGATCGGCTGGCGCCTCGCCCGCCACGCCTGGGGCCGGGGCTTCGCCGTGCGCGGCGCCCGCCTGGCGCTCGACGACGTCTTCTCCCGCTGCGCGCTCACCGAGGTCGTGGCCTATACGGCGGACGTGAACGCGCCCTCGCGGCGGGTGATGGAGCGGCTCGGCATGACCGAGATCGGCGGGTTCGACCATCCCGGCCTGCCCGAGGGCCACCCCTTGCGGCCGCACCGGCTCTACCGGCTGGAGGCGGCCGATGTCCTGGACGGTGGCGGGCCGCGCGCTTGCCGCTTAAGGTAGCGCTCACTCGCACCATCCTCGGACCCCCGGCTCCGCCGCGCGACGGGCCGGTCGCCATCCTGTCGGACGATGCCCTGGACGCGTGCGCAGGGAGCCTGGAAGGAGCGTCATGGTGCAGCCGAAGCCGTCGAGACCGCCGCGCCGGGCGAGTCCCGCGCCCGGTCAGCGCCGCATCGAGGTCCTGGTACAGGATGTCCACGCCCCGGCTTTCCGGCTCGAGGCGCAGCGGCAGGCGGCAGCCGTCGCTGCGAGCAGGCAGGCGCAGGACGACCAGGACTTCATCGGCGCCGTCTCCTCCGATGCGGAAGAGTGACCGGCATCGCCATGGAGCGCGGGGAGATCTGGACTGTATCGGGCGGCAAGGATTATGCCGGGAAGGCGCGCCCCGCCGTCATTCTGCAGGACGACGCCTTCGCGGCGACCGAGTCCGTCACGATCTGCGCCTTCACGACCGATCCCACGGACGCCCCTTTGTTTCGAATTCCAGTTCCCCCGAATGACGGCAACGGCTTGCGGGCACCCTGCCGATTGATGGTCGACAAGATCACCACCGTGCCGCGGCACAAGATCGGCACCCGCGTCGGCGGCCTGGACGCGGCGGACATGCGACACCTCGACGAGGCCATCCTGGTCTTCCTCGGGCTGGCCGGCGCTCTGGCGAGCGGCGGTCGCGCCCGCGGCAGGACGCCATGACCGACATCGGCGCGGTCGCCGTCCTGGGCGGCGGGGCCTGGGGCACGGCGCTCGCCAACGCGGCCGCCGCGGCGGCACCGCGGCCGGTGGTGCTGTGGATGCGCGACGCCGAGGCCGCCGCCGCCATGGCCCGCACCCGCGAGAATGCCCGCCACCTGCCCGGGGTGCCGCTGCATCCGGGCGTGCGCCCGACGGCCATGGCCGGGGACCTGGTCGTGGCCGAGGCGGTGCTGGTGGTGACGCCGGCCCAGACCCTCCGGAGCGTGCTGACGGCCCTGCACGCCCGGCTGCGGCCGGACGCGGCCCTGATCCTCTGCGCCAAGGGCATCGAGCGCGGCACCGACGCCTTCCTGACCGACGTCGCCGCCACGGCCGCGCCGGGATCGCCCCTGGCGGTGCTGTCTGGCCCGAGCTTCGCGGCGGACGTCGCCCGCGGGCTGCCGACCGCCGTGACGCTGGCGAGCCGCGACGGCGCCCTCGCAGCGCAGCTCGCCGCGGCGCTGTCGGGGCCGACCTTCCGGGTCTATCACGGCGACGACCCCCGCGGGGTCGAGATCGGCGGGGCGGCCAAGAACGTGCTCGCCATCGCGTGCGGGGCAGCGATCGGCCGGGGCCTCGGCGAGAGCGCCCGGGCGGCCCTCGTCGCCCGCAGCTTCGCCGAACTGATGCGCTTCGCCCGGGCCTGGGACGCCCGTCCCGAGACCCTGATGGGCCTCTCCGGCCTCGGCGACCTCGTGCTCACCGCCGCCTCGGCGCAGTCGCGCAACTTCGCCTTCGGCGAGCGCCTCGGCCGCGGGGCGCGCCCCGCGGAGGCGGCCGGCGGCAAGCTCGCCGAGGGCGCGCTCACCGCGCAAGGGCTGGTGGCGCTCGCCCGTAGGCGCGGGGTCGAGATGCCGGTGGCGGAGGCGGTGGCCGGCCTGGTCGCCGGGACCCTGCATCTCGACGAGGCGATCGCCGGCCTGCTCAGCCGGCCCCTGCGGGCCGAGATCTGAACGCCCCCGTACGATCGTGGCCGAAAAGCCGCGCCAGTGCCCAAAAACCGCGCCGGCGCGGCTTTTTAACTGTCCGGCCGGACCGGCCAAGCTAGTCTTCCGCCAGTTCTCGACAGCAGAAGCGCGCCCGCGGCAGACCCGACGATGATTCGCAACCTCCTTCTCAGCACGGTCGGCGCGAGCCTGCTGGCCGTGGGAGCGCCGCGCGCGGCCGATCTGCCGGCGCTAGTGGCCCCGGTGCCGGTCTTCGCCGCTCCGGACTGGTCCGGCTTCTACGTCGGCAGCCATGTCGGCGGCGCGGTCACCGGCCGCGGCGCGCGCGGCATCGTCAGCGGGGATGGCGGCGGCGTGATACCGACCGTGTTCAGCGGCCGGGGCGGGCGCACCGGCATCGTCGTCGGACAGGTCGAAGGGCGCACCGTCTTCCAGGGCCTGCATGCCGGCTATAACGGGCAGTGGGGCGCCGCCGTGGCGGGCGTCGAGGCCGACGTGGCGAGCCTCGGCCCCCTCGACGACGTGCTGGGCAGCGTGCGCGCCCGCCTCGGCTTCGCCAGCGGCCGGGTCCTCGTCTACGGCACCGGCGGCCTCGCGGTCCGCTCGGTGCCGAGCCTGGTCCTCGGCACCTTCGTGGGCGGCAATGGCGGGGCGGGCGGCAATGCCGGCCCGGGCGGCGCAGGCGGCGTCGGCGGCAACGGGTTCGGCACCTTCACCCTCGCGCGCGGCGGCACCGACGGGGTCGGCGTGGTCGGCGGCGGCGGCGTCGAGGTCCGGCTGACGCCCGGCGTGAGCACCGGCGTCGAGGCCCTGTACTACAGCTTCGACGGGCCCCGCCTCCTCGGCGCCCCGCGGGACTTCCTCACCGTGCGCGGCCGCCTGACGGTGCATCCCGGGGCCGCCTGGGCGGATGCCGCACCGGCCTCCTGGGCCGGCGCCTATCTCGGCGGCCATCTCGGGGCGCTGCACGCGCTCTCGAACGGCAGCTTCGGCAGCACCGCGCTGTCGGGCGGCGAGCCCGGCGGCGCCGGCACGCGCGGGATCGACGGCGGCGGTGGCGGCGGTGGTGCCCTCGCCTTCGGGGGCGTGGCGGTGAGCCCCGCGATCCTCGGCGGCGTCCATCTCGGCTACAACTGGCAGCGGGCGGCCCTGGTCTACGGCGCCGAGGGCGACGTCTCCTTCGCGGATTCCGACCGCTATCGCACCCTCGGGACGGTCCGCGGCCGCCTCGGCTGGAGCGTCGGCTCCACCCTTCTCTACGGGACGGCGGGCCTCGCCATCGCCCGCAACGAGGGCGTGCGGGCGGTCTTCGCCGGCGACGGCGGGCCCGGCGGCAATGGCGGCGCCATCCTCGCCGGACCGGGCGGGGCGGGCGGTGCAGGCGGCGCGGCCCTGGCGTTCCGCTCCCGCGACACCGAGCTCGGCTTCGTGGTCGGCGGCGGCCTCGAGGCGCGGCTGAGCGAGCGCGTCAGCGCCGGCGCCGAGGCCCTGTACTACGGCCTGTCCGACCGGACCTTCACGCCCGCGGCGCCCGGTCCCGGCCGCCTCCTCGTCGCCGGCCGCGGCAACGACGCGCTCGTGCTGCGCACGCGCCTCTCGGTCAGCTTCCTGCCCTGACGGCGGGGGCTTCCCCCGTCCATCGTCGCGCGACGAGAACCCGCCCCCGGATCCGCCGGGCGGCGGGTCGTTCTGCTGGCCTGCCCGCCCAGAGCCGTTCCGCGCGCCTCGCGAGATCTCCCAAACCGAGTATTGGCGGACCCGATCGGCCGATACGCCCATGTGCGCGGCGGCACGGCGGCGATTTACCAATCCGGTACTGTCACCTCATCGCCGGAGCAAACAGTGATCGCGGCGAAACCTTCACATCGACACGACGACGGCGGGGCACCCGCCCGCCTCTCTGGAGGCTCCCAGTTACCCGGCCCGGGCGCGGACCGGCGATGCGGCTGAACCAAGAGAATGGTTAACATTCAGACTTCGTTCAGTGCCTCAGGAACAGATTAGTCCCAACGAACACGACAAGCCGCCCGCAGATATCCTCTAGACAGAGGATGCGTACCAGTTCCGGTGCGGCTCCGAGGAACGACAACGCTCGTCACGGCGTATCCGCGCACGGGGTCGGCGCGCTCAGAAAGCGGCCCCAACCACCATCCCGATCCATCCATCACGCCGGCACTGCGCGTGCCGCTGCAGGAGGTTGTCATGAAGAAGACTCTGTTCGTGATCGTGTCGGCCGTCGCCCTGATGGCGGCCGCGCCCCAGGCCTTCGCCGGCGGGATCGCCGGGAACGGCGGGATGGGCGGTGGAGGCTACTACGGCGGCTACGGCGGGGCCGGCGGCGGCGGCGGCGACGCCTGGAAGGGCGGGCGCGGCGGCAACGGCGGCAAGGGCGGCAGTGGCTATTACGGCGGTGGCGGCGGCGGCGGCGGCTGGGGCGGCACCGGGTCCTATGGCGGCAGGGGCGGCAGCGGCGGGGCCGGCGGCAGCGGCTACTACGGCGGCGCCGGCGGCGGCGGCGGCGGCGGCGGCTCGGGTGCCTATGGCGGCGTGGGCGGCGGCGGCGGCAAGGGCGGCATGGGCTCCTATGGCGGCCAGGGCGGCCAGGGCGGCGGCGGCGGCTCGGCCGCGGGCTACGGCAGCAAGGGCGGCAAGGGCGGGGCCGGCGGCAACGGCAGCCACGGCGGCGTCGGCGGCGCCGGCGGCCAGGGCGGCAACGTCTACTGAGGTTCCGCAATCCTCCTGCGGCCCGGTCGCAGTCCTGACCGGGCCGCTCGGCCTCTCGCGCGGCAGCGCCGCAGCGTTCCGCCAATCCGGTCGCATCACCTCGTCGCTGACGCAGACCGTGGTCGTGACGGCAGCTTCGCAGAGACTTGCCGCGGGCGGGACATTCGCAGTTTTACAGGCGCATATACAGCAACTTAGCACTAGTATTTACCAGATCATCAATTTCGATCAATTGAAGCAAAAAATAGCACCGGACTGGCATGTATCGGGATTGTGTCACGATTAAGAACTTGTTAATGTTCCGAAAGTGTCCAGTCGCGAGGACCACACTAGACCCAACGGACACGGCGAGCCATTCGTGCGCCCCATGATCCCGGGGGTGCCGGTTACGGAGCGGCTCCGACGCAAGACGACGCTCGTCACGGCGTATCCGCGCAAGGGGTCGGCGCGCTCAGAAAGCGGCCCCAACCACCATCCCGATCCATCGCTCACGCCGGCACCGCGCGTGCCGCTGCAGGAGGTTGTCATGAAGAAGACGCTGTCCGTGATCGTGTCGGCCGTCGCCCTGATGGCGGCCGCGCCCCAGGCCTTCGCGCAGGGTGTCGCCGGGTATGGCGGAAAGGGCGGCGGGGGCTACTACGGCGGCTATGGCGGCCAGGGCGGCGGCGGCGGCGACGCCTGGAAGGGCGGCAAGGGCGGCGGCGGCGGCAAGGGCGGCAGCGGCTATTACGGCGGCGGCGGCGGGGGCGGCGGCTGGGGCGGCACCGGGTCCTACGGCGGCAAGGGCGGCAAGGGCGGCGGCGGCGGCAGCGGCTATTATGGCGGTGCGGGCGGCGGCGGCGGCGGCGGCGGCTCGGGTGCCTATGGCGGCGTGGGCGGCGGCGGCGGCAAGGGCGGCATGGGCTC
>NZ_SRLB01000024.1 GCF_004745635.1 Methylobacterium nonmethylotrophicum
CGGCCCTCCCAAGAAGGCCGACCCGCAGGGACGACGCCGTCCACGCTTCTCTTTCTCATATGAACTTGTCAAAGAGCCGATCGGGCCAGGGGCCAGATCTCGTACCGTAGAGAACAGACAACAGAGCCAGGTTTGACCGGCCTCTGCTTGCTCGTCTGTCGGGTAGTGCCTCGGGGCCGAGCCGTTCGTCTCGGCGCCCCGTCGGTGAGCGGTCGTTTAAGGGTAGCCGGCTCGCCTGTCAACACGCTCGGAAACCGAAGCTGCGACAGGAGGCGGGCAGGGGACCTGCCGAGCCTCCGCGGCTGGCCTGCGCCTTAGGTGGGGACGCGTGCGCCACGTTCAAGGGCTCGGCTGCCCCAGCGATCGCGAATTCGCCTGGCGGCCGCACCACTTGCGGACCGGCCGAGACCTGCGGGCCGGCTTCCCCTACATAGACGGGCGACGCAGGAGACCGACGGCGGATGCGCATGACCCTTCCTCCCATCGCGGTGATCGGCGCCGGCTTCAGCGGCACCATGGCGGCGCTCCACCTGAGCCGGCTCCTGCCGGAGCGCCCGGTCCTGCTATGCGAGAAGTCCGGTGCCTTCGCGCGGGGCCTGGCCTACGCCACCGCCTGTCCCGATCACCTGCTCAACGTGCGCGCCACCAACATGAGCGCGTTTCCGGACCGGCCGGATCACTTTTCGCGATGGCTCGAGAGCTGCCCTGTCGACGGGGTGGCCTGGACCCGTTCCACGCCGGCCGGGCTGTTCGCGGCCCGCGGGCTCTACGGCCGCTACCTCACCGACCTGCTGCTGGCGGCCCTGTCGGCGCCGGGCCAGGCACCGCGCCTGATGTTGGAGAACGACGAGGTGGTCGATCTCGCGCCGGCGGATGAGGGCTTCTGCCTGACGCTCGCGGCCGGGCGGAGGCGTATGGTCGCCGGCGCGATCCTGGCCTGCGGCAACCTGCGGGCGCCGCCCGGGCCGCGCAGCCGCTACGCCGTCGACCCATGGGACGGCTCGCCCCTCGACGACCTGCGTCCCGACCTGCCGCTGCTCATCGTGGGGACCGGGCTCACCATGGTCGATGCCGTGGCGGCCTTGCGTCAGCGCGGGTTCGCCGGGCCGATCCTCGCGGTGTCGCGCCGCGGGTTGCTGCCGCAGGTTCACGCCGCCACGGTACCGTGGCCGGCTCCGGACGTACCTGCAGCGGCGCGAGGCTCCCTGACGCGCCTGCTGCGCGTCGTGCGTGACGAGGTGCGCCGGGCCGCGGCGGCAGGCGTCGATTGGCGCAGCGTGATCGACGCCCTGCGGGGTGCGAGCATCGACCTCTGGCGCGGCCTGCCGCTCGCCGAGCAACGCCGCTTCCTCCGTCACGTCCGCGCGTTCTGGGACGTGCACCGCCACCGCATGGCGCCGCCGGCCGCCGAGATCATCGGCCGTGAGCTGGCCGGCGGCGGCCTGACCCTGATGCGCGCCCGCGTGGTCGCGGTCGAGGATCAGGCCGGGCAGGCCCGGGTCACGCTGCGCGCCAGGGGCGCCGCGGAGCTGCAGACGGTCGAGGTGCAGCGGATCATCGACGCATCCGGGGTCGCGCGGGTGGCCGATACCGAGGACCTGCTGCTGCGCCGCCTGATGGGTCGCGGCCTGATCCGCCCGGACGTCCTCGGGCTCGGCCTCTCAGTGGCGGACGATCTCGCGGTGGTGGATCAGCGAGGCGACGCGAGTCGGCCGCTCTGGACGCTCGGCCCGCTGCTGCGCGGGACCTTGTGGGAATGCACCGCCGTGCCGGACATCCGGGGCCAGGCCGCCGACCTGGCCCGGCGGGTGGCGACACGGCTACAGGAGGCAGCGCCTGGTGCGGAGCGGGTTCTGGACGAAACCGCGTGAGTCACCGAGAATGGCCGTCCGTTCAACGGCTTGGCTCGACCACCGACCGCTCCGAATGTCATTCCATAACATACCTTATGCGAATCGTGTCTACAGGCGCCGGATTGAAAAAGGCCCACTCTGGCTGATTGGAAATGGCGCACTCTCCCGTTTCGCGGGCCTGCGGCCCGCATGACAACCGACCGCCGCTCTGACAAGGTTGGCACGGCGTCAGCCAGGCGGTTCGGCCGAGCTGTGCAGCCACGCGGTCCGACGGAGGCGGCTCCGTCCGCCGGAAGGCTCGCCCGGCCGCCTCGGTCCTTCCCGGCGACGCCGCGCTCTGCCGAGCCGAAAGCGGGAATCTCGTTCGTGAACCAGCAGACGACCAGGCTCGACCGGATCGACATGAGGATCCTCGTCGAGCTGCAGAAGAACGGGCGGATGACCAACGTGACGCTGGCGGACGCCGTCGGCCTGTCGGCGAGCCCGTGCCTGCTCAGGGTCAAGCGCATGGAGCAGGCCGGCTACATCACGGGCTACGGCGCCCACATCGCCCTGCCGAAGCTCGGCGAGACCGTGACGGTGTTCACCGAGATCACGCTGAGCGGCCACGCCCCGGAATATTTCCAGCGCTTCGAGCAGTCCCTGCGCAAGGTCGACGAGGCGATGGAGGCCCACCTCGTCAGCGGCGGCTACGACTACCTGGTGAAGTTCGTCACCCGCGGCCTGTCGCATTACCAGGACGTGATCGAGGCGCTGCTCGAGCGCAACGTCGGCATCGCCAAGTACTTCAGCTACATCGTGCTGCGCACGCCGATCGTGAAGACCGAACTTCCGCTCGCCACCCTGTTCGGCGACGCGCGCTGAGACGCGGCGGGGCGAGCGCCCCGACGGTCGCGGCCTAACCGAGGGCCTGGTTGGTGAGGGTGAAGACGCGGGCCGGCCCGGTCGCGGGCGGCGTGCCGCGGGTCATCGTCAGGCCCCGGTCGACATTGCCGAGGCCGCTTGCCTCCGCGAAGGCGACGAGCGGGCCGTCACGCTCCGGCGTGTCGAGGCGCAGGAAGGTGCCGGCATGGGTCCGCACGTGCGGGCTCGCCAGCGCCACCGCGGCCTCGGGCTCCGTCGCGATGAGCGGGCCGACGACGTGGCCGCGGCCGAAGGGCCGGCAGACCGAGAAACCGGCGATCCGGCCGCCCTCCTCCAGCACGAAGGTCCGGCCGACCCGGCGCAGGGCCGCGAGCAGGCGGGTCCGGTCGCCCCCGAACGCCGCGCGGTCGAGAGCCGCGATGGCGGGCCAGTCGGCCTCGGCCGCCGCGCGCACCCGCGGGTCGTCGATGGCGGCCGCCGCGTCCGCTGTGCCCTGGTACTGCGTGACCGTGCCGGTCGGGCGAAACCCTTCCGCCTCGTAGAGGCGCTGGCCGGCCGCGGTGGCGGTGAGCCGGATCGTGCGGTCGCCGGCGGCGGAAAAAATCTCGCGCATCATGCGCCGGCCGGTGCCCTTCGCCTGCATCCGGGGCGAGACGATCACCATGCCGATCGTGGCCAGGCCCTCGCCGAAGGGCCACCACATCGCCGAGCCCATCACCCGGCCGGCATCGTCGCAGGCGACGACGCCGTGGCCGAGTTCCAGCACCAGGCGCCAGTCGTCGGGCCGGTGCGGCCAGCGCACCTCGACCGAGAGGCCGTGCACCGCCTCGATATCGGCCTCGCTCATCGGGCGGATCGTCGTCAGGGCGATGGTCGTCGGACTGGTCATCGCGTCGGGTCTCCGTGCGGGGCCGTGATCACAGGCCGCCCAAGTTACAGCCCACCCATATGGAAGGACTTCAGTTCCAGGTACTCGTCGATGCCGTAGCCCGAGCCCTCGCGGCCGAGGCCCGACTGCTTGACGCCGCCGAAGGGTGCGGCCTCCAGCGACACCGTGCCGGTGTTGAGCCCGACCATGCCGAATTCGAGCGCCTCGCCGACCCGCCAGGCCCGGCGGATGTCGGAGGTGTAGAAGTACGAGGCGAGGCCGAACGGCGTCGCGTTGGCGATGGCGATCGCCTCCTCCTCGCGGGAGAAGCGCATCAGCGGCGCCAGCGGGCCGAAGGTCTCCTCGTTCGCCAGCCGCATGCCGGTCTCGGCCCCGGTCAGGACCAGGGGCGGCACGAAGCGGCCGCTGATCGCGTCGGGGTCGCCCGCCGCCAGCCGGGCGCCGCGGGCGAGGGCGTCCTCGAGATGCGCCGTCACCTTGGCAACCGCCGCATCGGTGATGAGCGGCCCGATCGTGACGCCCGGCGTGAAGCCGTTGCCGAGGGTGAGTTTTTCAGCGGCCTCGGCGAGGCGCGCGGCGAAGCGGTCGTGGATGCCGTCCTGCACCAGGATCCGGTTGGCGCAGACGCAGGTCTGGCCGGCATTCCTGAACTTCGAGGCCATCGCGCCCGCGACCGCGAGGTCGAGGTCCGCGTCGTCGAAGACGATGAACGGCGCGTTGCCGCCGAGCTCGAGGCTCAGCCGCTTGATGGTCGGGGCCGACTGCGCCATCAGCAGACGCCCGACCGCGGTCGAGCCGGTGAAGGAGAGCTTGCGCACCGTCTCGCTGCCGGTCATCTCGGCGCCGATCGGCTGAGGGTGGCCGGTGACGACGCTGAACACCCCCTTCGGCACCCCTGCCCGCTCGGCCAGCACCGCCAGCGCCAGGGCCGAGAACGGCGTGAGGTCCGCGGGCTTGACCACGATCGGGCAGCCGGCCGCGAAGGCCGGCGCCACCTTGCGGGTGATCATCGCGATCGGAAAGTTCCACGGCGTGATCGCCGCACAGACGCCGACCGGCTCCTTCAGCACCAGCACCCGGCGGTCGCCGGACGGTGCGGTGAAGACGTCGCCGGTGATACGGCGCGCCTCCTCCGCGAACCACTTCACGAAGCTCGCCCCGTAGGCGACCTCGCCGCGGGCCTCCGCCAGCGGCTTGCCCTGCTCGGCCGTCATGATCGCCGCCAGATCCTCGGCGTGGTCGAGGATCAGGGCGTTCCAGCGCTCGAGGATCGCGGCCCGCTCCGCCGGCTTCGTGCGGCGCCAGGCCGGAAAGGCGGATTCGGCCGAAGCGATCGCCGTGCGGGTCTCGGCGCCGCCGCAATCCGGCACCGTACCGATCGTCTCGCCCGTCGCCGGGTCGGTCACCGGCAGGCTGGCGCCGGACTCCGCGTCGCGCCAGGCGCCGGCGATGAAGGCCTGGAACCGCAGGAGCGCAGGGTCGCGCAGGGTGTCCTTGGTAACCATGGAGGCCTCCGGGGCTCTCAGAACGCGATCAGGACGCTCTTGTGGCGCAGATTCGCCTCGACCGCCTGGCGGCCGAGATCCTTCCCAATGCCCGAACGCTTGAAGCCGCCGGTCGGGACCACGAAGTCGGCGGTGCGGCCGTAGCGGTTGATCCAGACCGTGCCGGCCTGGATCCGGCGCATCGCCCGCATCGCCTTGCCGATATCACCGGTATGGACGCCCGCGGCGAGGCCGTAATCCGGATGGTCGGCGAGCGCGATGCCCTGTTCCTCGCCGCTGAAGGTCTGCACGGTCAGGACGGGCCCGAAGATCTCCTCGCGGGCGGCCGGCATGTCGGGCGTGACGTTCGTCAGGATGGTCGGCGCGTACCAGGCGCCCGCGTTGCGCCCGGGCATCGGCCCGCCGCCGCACAGGACCGTGGCGCCGGCCGCGATCGTGCGGCGCACGATGTCGTCGATGCGGTCGAGCTGGCGGCGCGACACGATCGGCGCGAAGCCGGTCCCGGCCTCCCAGGTCGGGCCAGGCCGCACGGCCGAGAAGCACGCCACGAGCGCGTCGAGCATCGCGTCGGCGACCGGCTCCTCGACGATCAGCCGCGAGCCGGCGACGCAGACCTGGCCGGCATTGTACAGGATCGAGCCGGCGACGTCGCCGGCGGTCTTGGCGAGGTCCGGCACGTCCGCGAAGACGAGCTGCGGGCTCTTGCCGCCGAGCTCCAGGGTCACCGGCTTGACGCCGCTCGCCGCGCTCGCGGCCATGATCGCGGCGCCGGTCAGGGTCGAGCCGGTGAACGAGATCTTGCCCACTCGCGGGTGGCGGCAGAGCGCGTCGCCGGTGGTGCGTCCGTCGCCCTGGATCACGGTCAGGAGGCCTGGCGGCAGCCCGGCCTCGACCGCGATCTCGGCGAGGCGCAAGGTCGAGAACGGCGTCAGCTCGGACGGCTTGACCACGACGGCGTTGCCGGCGGCGAGCGCCGCGCCGGCCTTCCACGACACCATCGAGAGCGGAAAATTCCACGGCGTGATCGCCGCGACGACGCCGTAGGGCTCGGACACGACGAGGCCGAGATGGTCCGAGCGGGTCGCCGCCACCTCGCCGCCGAGCTTGTCGGCGTATTCGGCGAAGAACCGGAAGGCTTCCGCCGTCGCCGGCACGTCGTAGGCCATCGCGTCGGTGATCGGGCGGGTCGAGGACAAGGCCTCCAGTTGCCCGAGCGCGCACCCGTCGGCCTCGATCAGGTCGGCGAAGCGGCGCAGCACCCTCGCCCGCTCCCGCGGCGCGCAGGCGCCCCAGCCGCTCTGCGCCTGCGCCGCCGCCGCGTCCGTCACGGCCCGGTCGACCGTGGCGGCGTCGGCCACCGGCAGTTCGGCGATGACCTGCCCGTCGGACGGGCGGATCACGGGCAAGCCGGGACCGCCGGTCTCGAGCCGGCCGGCGATGAAATGACCGTTCGGGATCCGGATCGAGGCCGGATCGAAGGAGAGCGTGTCGCAGCTCGGCATGGCTTTGTCGTCGCTTCTCGCAGGACGGGCAGGCGGGAGGGGCGGATGAGTCGCGTCAGGCCGGCCGGTGGATGGCGTAGACCTTGGCGACGTCCTCGCGGCTCTCCCAAGAGCAGGAGGCGCCGGCCTCGACCAGGAAGACGTCGCCCTTCACGAAGGTCGCCTCGCGGCCGGTCTCGTCCACCACAGTGACCGCACCGGCGAGCAGGTGCATCAGCTCGTGATGGCGGTAGCGCATCGGCCGGCGGTGATAGGGCGTCGAATCCCACACCCCGCACAGGAAGGTGCCATCCGCCGAGGTGAAGTCGGTGTGGTTGCGGCAGGACGGCGTCTCGCCGACGAGGAGGTCCGCCGTCGGCGGGTTCGAGCGGGCGAGTGCCGCGCCGCGGTCGATCCGCACCGGGCCCCGCCCGGTCTCGGCCTCCGCGGCGTACGCCATCACGATCACCCGCGCCCCGGCCGCGCTCGCCCAGGTAAAGCCCGCGCCCATCGGCAGGACGACGCTGTCGTCGGCCGCGAGACGCTCGACCCGGCCGTCGGCGCCGGTGATCGCGACGTCGCCCTCGAGGACGATCGCGAAGGCGTCCGCCCGGCAGGCCGCGACCGCGCCGGTCCCGGCCGGCAGCAGGAGCGCGACGAGGCGCAGGCGCGGATCGGCGAGCGGCAGCTGATGTGCGCCCGCGAGCCAGTCGTCGCCGGAGGCCGGGGCGGCCTCGGCCGCGAAGGCGCGCAGGTCGTGGAAGCTCCGCACGGCGGCGGGCATGGCGAGGGCGGCGCTCACAGGCCGAGCAGCCCCGGCAGGCCGCTTACGTCCTTGATCTCGTGGTAGCCGTAAGCGGGATTGGCCGGCTCGTGGCCGCGGTTGACCCAGACCTTGTTGGTGATGCGCAGGTCGTGCGCGGTCATCAGGTCGTAGCGGAAGCTCGACGAGCAGTGCAGGATGTCCTGCGGGCCGCAGCCGAGCTGGTCGAGCATGTACTCGAAGGCCTGCATCCGCGGCTTGTAGGCCTGGGCCTCCTGCGCCGTATAGGCGGCGTGGAACGGCGCGCCGAGCTTGGCGATCGCGTGCGGGATCAGGTCGGTCATCGAGTTCGACAGGACCACCAGGGGGAATTCCCTGGCGACCTTCGAGAGCCCCTCGACCACGTCCGGATGGGGGCCCCAGGTCGGCACCGCGGCATAGACCGCGTCCGCGTCGCTGTCGCGGTACGCAACCCCGTTGAGCCGGCAGGTGCGGATCAGCGCGTTGGCGACCACGTCCCGGTAGGGCTTCCACGGGCCCAGCACCTCGTCGAGGCGGTAGGCGGAGAAGTCGTCCACGAAGGCGTCCATGCGCTCTGCCGGGACCCGGTCGGCGTAGAGCCGGCGGGCGACGGGCGCCATCTCGAAATCAATCAGCGTGCCGTAGCAGTCGAAGGTGATGTACTTGGGCGACAGGCGGGCCATCGGGGGTCTCCCTGCGGGGTCAAGCCGTGCCGGAACCCTAAGGCGGGTCGACGGTCTCCGGACTCCGTTGTGCCGGCCCCGGCGGTGGCGTTCCTGCGCTTTCGGCCCGCCCGCACGGCAGGTCCTGCCGGACGGGCGGATCGCCCACCCGCCGGCCGCCCCCGGTAATGCGCCTCGCGGCAGCCTCTGCCGCCGTGGGCTCGCCCCTCGCGCCGATTCCGCTTGCCGGCGGCGCCGGATTCGGCGTCTCCCGCGCGCCGCGCGCGCCTATCGTTGGATCATCCGCGGGAAACGTCCCCATCGAGCCGAGGCCTCATGATCCCTCCTCTCATCGCCTACAAGTCGGATCCGGTCCGCGGCGCCGTCTGGCACGACATCTTCGCGCGCGAGGCGCCGGACCTGCGCCTCGTCGACTGGACGCCGGACGGCGAGGCCGCCGAGGCCCGCTTCCTCGTCGCCTGGACGCCGCCGCCGGACCTGCCCCGCGCGATGCCGCGGCTGGAGGCTCTGTTCTGCATCGGGGCCGGCATCGACCACCTGCCCGTCCGCGAGCTGCCGCCGGCCGTGCAGGTGGTTCGGATGGTCGACCCGAACCTCACCGCCTCGATGGTCGAGTACGTCGTGATGGCGGTGCTGGCGCTCCACCGCGACCTGCCGTTCTACCGCATCGAGCAGGCCGGAGGGCGCTGGACCCCGCGGCCGGTCAAGCCGGCCGCGGAGCGCCGGGTCGGCATCATGGGTCTCGGGGTGCTCGGCCAGGCGGCGGCGCGGGCGGTCGCCGGGTTCGGCTTCCCGGTCCGCGGGTGGAGCGCCTCGCCCAAGGCCCTCGACGGGGTCGAGACCTTCGCGGGCGACGACGCCCTGGGCGCGTTCCTGTCCGGCACCGACATCCTGGTCTGCCTGCTGCCGCTCACCGCGGCGACGCGGGGCCTCCTCGACGGCGACCTGTTCGCCCGCCTGAGCCCCGGCGCCGGGCTGGTGAATGCCGGCCGCGGCGGGCACGTCGTCGAGGCCGATCTCGTCGCCGCGCTCGAGGGCGGCCGGCTCTCGGGCGCCGTCCTCGACGTGCTGGCGACGGAACCGCCCCCGGCCGGCCACCCCCTCCTCGCCCATCCCCGGGTGATCGCGACCCCGCACGTGGCGAGCGCCACGCAGCCGGCCGGCGCCGCCCGGCAGGTGATCCAGGGCGTGCGCGCCCATCTGCGCGGCGAGCCGATCCCGCACGCCGTCGACCGCTCGCAGGGATACTGAGACGGTCGCCAGTCTCAGGTCGGATCGCGGGAAGGACCGGCGGCCCGCGCGGGCCCCCGGCCCCACCCTTGCGGGCACCTCGCGCCCTCCCGATCTCAGGGTGCGCCGATGGCCCCGTTCGCCGCCCCTCCCCGTTCCCGCTCGCCCGACGCCCTCGCCGGGTCGATCGAGCGCGTCACCTTCCACAACGCCGAGAGCGGGTTCTGCGTCCTGAAGGTCAAGGCGCGGGGCCGGCGCGATCTCGTGGCGGTGATCGGCCACGCGCCGGCGGTGGCGGCGGGCGAGTGGGTGACCGCCACCGGCGCCTGGGTCAGCGACCGCGAGCACGGGCTGCAGTTTCGCGCCGACACGATGGCGGCGACGCCGCCGACCGGCGTCGAGGGCATCGCGCGCTACCTCGCCTCTGGCCAGATGCGCGGCATCGGGCCGGAGATGGCCAAGCGCATCGTCAGGGCCTTCGGGGCCGACACCTTCGCGGTGATCGAGGCGGCGCCTGAGCGCCTGACCGAGGTCTCGGGGATCGGCCCGACCCGGGCCGCGCGGATCACCGCGGCCTGGGCCGAGCACAAGGTGGTGCGCGAGATCATGGTGTTCCTGCACGCCCACGGCGTCGGTACCGCCCGGGCGGTCCGGATCTTCAAGACCTACGGCACCGAGGCGGTCGCGGTGATGACCGAGGACCCCTACCGCCTCGCCCGGGATGTGAAGGGCATCGGCTTTCGCACGGCGGACGCCATCGCGGCCCGGCTCGGCCTGCCGCCGACCGCGCCCGAACGCCTGCGCGCGGGCCTCGCCTACGCGCTCCAGGCCGCCATGGATGACGGCCACTGCGCCCTGCCGGTACCGGACCTGATCGCCCGCGCAGCCGAGCTGCTCGCCGTCGATGCGGGCCTCCTGCGCACCGCCCTCGTCGACGAGATCGGCGGCAAGTCAGTGGTGATGGACACGATCGGCGAGATTCCTCACCTCTTCCTGCGCGGCCTGCACGCGGCCGAATCCGCCATCGCCGAGCGGGTGATCGCCCTCGACGACGCCCCCCTGCCCTGGGACGAGATCGACACGGGCGCGGCCTTGGCCAGGGTCGAGGCCGAGACCGGTCGGCCGCTCTCGCCCTCGCAGCGCGCCGCCGCCGCGACGCTGCTCCACGCCAAGGTCGCGGTGATGACCGGCGGCCCCGGCGTCGGCAAGACCAGCACCCTCGACGCGCTGCTGCGGGTGCTGGCGGATTCGCAGGCCGAGGTGCTGCTCGCCGCCCCGACCGGCCGGGCCGCCAAGCGGATGAGCGAGCAGACCGGCCGCGAGGCAAAAACCATCCACCGCCTGCTCGAGATCGACCCGCGCCACGGCGGCTTCCAGAGGGACGAGCACAGCCCCTTGGCTTGCGACCTCCTGGTGCTGGACGAGGCCTCGATGATCGACGTGCCGCTGATGAACGCCCTCACCCGGGCGATTCCGCGCCACGCCGCGCTCTGGCTTGTCGGCGACGTCGACCAGCTCCCCTCGGTCGGCCCCGGGAGGGTGCTGGCCGACGTGATCGATTCGGGCCGCGTCGCGGTGGCGCGCCTGACGGAGGTGTTTCGCCAGGCGGCCGAGAGCCGGATCGTCACGGGCGCCCACCGGATCAATGCCGGGCGGGTGCCGGAAGGCGCGGAGACGCCGGACGGCGACTTCTTCGTGGTGAGGATCGACGATCCCGAAATCGGGGCCGAGAAGCTCGTCGAGATCGTCACCCGCCGCATCCCGCGCCGCTTCGGCCTCGACCCGGTCAAGGACGTGCAGGTGCTCTGCCCGATGACCCGCGGGGCCTTGGGCAGCCGCCACCTCAACCAGGCGCTCCAGCGGGTCCTGAATCCGGACCCGCCGGTCTCGGTCGAGCGCTTCGGCTGGGTCTTCGCCCCCGGCGACCGGGTGATGGTGGGCCAGAACGACTACGACCGCGAGGTCTTCAACGGCGACCTCGGGGTGGTGCTGCGGGTCGATCCGGAAGAAGGATCGCTGGTCGCGGGCTTCGACGGGCGCGAGGTGACCTGGCCGTTCGAGGAGCTCGATGCCTTGAGCCCGGCCTACGCCATCACCATCCACAAGTCGCAAGGATCGGAATACCCCGCCGTGGTGATCCCGGTGGCCATGCAGCACTACACGATGCTCGCCCGCAACCTGCTCTACACGGGCGTGACCCGCGGCAAGCGGCTGGTGGTGCTGGTGGCCCAACCGAAGGCCGTGGCGATCGCGGTGAGGGGCGGGGCCAAGCCGCGCTTCACGAAGCTGGCGGAGTGGTTGCAGCGGCCGGTGAGAAAACAGGCAGGACGGCGGAGTCCCGGCGTGTCCATCTCCTCGCCCTCCCCTTTCCCGGAAGGCTGGAGCAAAGCGGAAGGAGATCCGGGAAAGGGGAGCACTTCATGAAAGTGGTGGGTCAATATCCCTTCTTCACCTCGGCCAGGGCCCGGGTCAGCCCCTCCGCCACGGTCTGCCGCTCCACCGGCGACGCATCGCGGGCGACGAGCACCCGCTGGCCGCGCGACACGAAGGCCAGCGACAACAGCCCGTACTCCTCGTCCTCGACCTTGTGCAGCCGCGTCCAGAGCGGGTTGAAGCGCCACTCGGCGCGCTCGCCGCGATGGCTGACGCGGGCGACCAGCACCTCGATCTGGCTGATCACCACCTCCTCGAAGGAGCGGCCGCGCCGGGCGTTGAGGGTGAGGGCGAACCACAGGGCCGCGACGTCGAGGCCGAAGAAGCCCGTGACCGGCCACATCCCCATCTGCAGGAAGGCGATGCCCGTCACCAGGGCGACGGCGCCGAAGAACCCCATGACCACCCGGAAGCCGAGGCGCGACAGCGAGCGATGCGGCCGGATGGTCGCGGAATAGACGGGACGCTCGATCGCGTCGGGGTCCCGCCCGTAGGGGTGCCGCGCGCCTGCGTCGTCCGGTTCCTTGCCGCTCGCCATGCCCGCAATATAAGGCGCGCATGACTCGCCGGAAGCAGGCCGCCCCCGACAAAATCACCGCACCTGCCGAGGTGGGGCTTGCGAAGGCAGGGCCCGCGAAGGCGGGGCTTGTGAAGCCCCTGACCGCCCGCGCGACCACGCCGGAGCCGGTCGACGCCGCGACCCTCGCCGAGATCTTCGCGCGGTTGAGCGCCGCCAACCCGGAGCCGCGCTCCGATCTCGACTACCTCAACCCCTACACGCTCCTCGTCGCGGTGGTGCTCTCCGCCCAGGCAACCGACAGGAGCGTCAACCTCGCCACCGCGCCGCTCTTCGCGCGCGCCGACAACCCGGCCGCGATGCTGGCCCTCGGCGAGGAGACGGTGCGCCACCACATCCGGACGATCGGGCTGTTCAACACCAAGGCCAAGAACGTCATCGCGCTCTCGCGCATCCTGATCGAGGAGCATGGCGGCGCGGTGCCGCGTATCCGGGAGCACCTGGAGGTGCTTCCCGGCGTCGGCAGGAAGACCGCGAGCGTGGTGCTCAACGTCGCCTTCGGCGAGCCGACCATCGCGGTCGACACCCACATCTTCCGGGTCTCGAACCGCGTGCCGCTGGCGCCCGGCAGCACCACCGACAAGGTCCAGGCGGGGCTGGAAGCGATCGTGCCCGAGCCCTACCGCCTCAACGCCCATCACTGGCTGATCCTGCACGGGCGCTACGTCTGCAAGGCGCGCAAGCCCGAATGCTGGCGCTGCCCGATCGCCGACCTGTGCCGGTACCCGGACAAGACGCCCGGGACAGGTTGAGGGCCGGCTTGCCCGCGTCTCCGAATCTGGTATCCTTGCGTCATGATGATGCCCCGCCCTCTCGCAAGGCTGCTCGCCGCGGTGATCGTGATGATCGCCGCAGGCGTCGGCGCGTCGGTGGTCGGGGCGTCGTCGGCCCAGGCCCATCAGGGCCATGCGCATCAGGGGCACGCCCACCACGCGACCTCCGTCGACGCGCCAGCCGCGACGGCACCGGTCCTCGCCGAGGCGCGCATCGCCGCGGAGGGTCCGCGCCGCATCCTGGCCGCTTCGGACGAGGCACCGGCTGCGCGTCCCTGCAACGGGCTGTGCTGCCTCATGAGCGCCTCCTGTTGCGTGCCCGGGCTGTTGCCGGACGGTCTGGCGGCGATTCCAGCCCTCACCGTCGCCCGGCGCCTGATGGCCGGCGAGGACGCGTTGCCCGCCGGCATCGTGCCGGATTCCCCCGCCCGACCCCCAAGACCCTTCGCCTGACGCCCGCGTCCCGCGCCGACGCGCCGCCCTGACGGGTGGGGTCGCCCGCGGGCGCGCAAAGCTGTACGCTCGCGAAGGTTCCCTCCCCGATGTCTCCGTTCCGGTTGACGGCCGCGCCGCGTGCGTGGGCCGTGGCGCTCGCCCTGTCGGCGCTGCCGTTCCTCTCGCCCCTCGCCCGCGCCCACGAGGGCCACGACGACGGCGCCCCGAAGGCGCCGATCTCGAAGACCATCGCGCCGCGGGGCGCGGCGGCCTCCGCGGCCTTCGAACTCGTGGCGATTCCGAAGGGCGAGGCGATCGTCTTCTATCTCGACCGCTTCGCCACCGGCGAGCCGATCACCGACGCCACTCTGGAGGTCGAGACGCCGGCCGGCCCCGCCACGGCCGAGGCCGCCGCGGACGGCAGCTACCGCCTTCCCGCGCCCTGGCTGGTCAAGCGGGACCCGAAGGACGACCATCTCGACCTCGTCGTCACGGTGACAGCCGGCGCCGACGTGGACGTGCTGCCTCTCACGGTCGCGCTGCCGGCGGCCGGCGCACCGGCCGCCGAGGCCGGGCACGCCGAGGAGGGCTGGCTCCACCGGCTCACCGAGCTCCTGACCGACCGGCTCGCCGCGCGCGACCCGGGCGCCGGCCTCGCCGCGGCCGGGGGCTTTTTGCTGGGCCTCGCCGCCATGGGGCTGATGCGGGCCGGGCGCCGGGTGCCCGTCCTCGCCGTGCTGGTGCTCGCCGCCACGCTCGTGCTCGGCGCCGCGGCCTTTGCCCACGAGGGCGATCATCCGGAGAGCCGCATGGCCTTCGCACCGCCGCCCGCCGACCTCGCCCAGCGCCTGCCCGACGGGGCGGTGTTCGTGCCCAAACCGACCCAGCGCCTGCTGTCCCTGCGCACCGTGATCGCGGCCGAGGACAGCTACCGCCGTACCGTCTCGCTCCCCGGCCGCATCATCCCGGACCCGAATGCCAGCGGCGTGGTGCAATCCTCCGTCGGCGGGCGCCTGGCGCCGCCGCCTTCCGGCACCTTCCCGCGCCTCGGCACGAAGGTGAGCCCGGGCGAGGTGCTGGCCCTCGTCACCCCGCCGGTGCAGCGGGTCGACCAGTCGGACATGCGCCAGCGCCAGGGCGAGCTGGACCAGCAGATCGCCATCGTGCAGCGCCGGGTCGACCGCTTCCTCAAGCTCGCGCCGAGCGGCGCGGTCTCGCAGGTGCAGCTCGAGGAGGCGCAGGACGAGCTGAAGGGCCTGAAGGATCGCCGCACCGCCCTCGACCGCATCCGCCAGGAGCCCGAGGTGCTGGTCGCTCCCGTGGGCGGCGTGATCGCCGAGGCCGCGGCGGTGGCCGGCCAGATGGCCGCTTCCGGCCAGATGGTCTTTCAGATCGTCGACCCCGGAAAGCTCTGGGTCGAGGCGCTGAGCTTCGACGCCCTGACGCCGGCGTCGGATGCCACCGCGCGGCTTGCCGACGGGCGCAGCCTGCCGCTGGCCTACCAGGGCGCGGGGCTCGCCGACCGCAACCAGGCGATCCCGGTCCAGTTCGGGATCCGGGGTGGGTCCGAGGGCCTGCGGGTCGGGCAGTTCGTCACCGTGCTCGCCGCGACCGATACCGAGCAGCGCGGCCTTGCTGTGCCGCGGGCGAGCGTGGTGCGCACCGCCAACGGCCAGGACGTCGTCTACGCCCACACGGCCGCCGAGCGCTACGAGGCCAGGCCCGTGCGGGTCGCGCCCCTCGACGGGACCCGGGTCCTGGTCGAGGCCGGGGTGAAGCCCGGCACCCGCGTGGTGGTCCAGGGCGCCGAGCTGCTGGACCAGGTCCGGTAGGGAGAGACCCCGATGTTCTCCGTCCTGGTCACGCAGTCGCTGCGCAATCGCCTCCTGGTGCTGGCGCTGGCCCTCGTGCTGGTGCTCTACGGCGCCGTCAGCCTCACCCGGCTCCCGGTCGACGTCTTTCCCGACCTCAACCGCCCGACCGTCACCATCATGACCGAGGCCGAGGGCTACGCGCCCCCGGAGGTCGAGCAGATGGTGACCTATCCGATCGAGACTCGGCTCAACGGCCTGCCGGGCGTGACCCGGGTGCGCTCGGTCTCGGGCGTCGGCCTGTCGGTGGTCTACGTCGAGTTCGCCTGGGGCACCGACATCTACCGCAACCGCCAGCAGGTCGCCGAGCGCCTGAGCCTGGTGCAGGACCAGCTCCCCCGCGGGGTGACGCCCCAGATGGGGCCGGTCTCCTCGATCATGGGCCAGGTGCTGCTGATCGCGGTCACGGGCGAGACCCTGTCGTCGATGGAGCTGCGCGAGACCGCCGACTTCGTGCTCCGCCCCCGCCTCCTCAACCTGCCGGGCGTCGCCCAGGTGATCCCGATCGGCGGCGAGGTGCGCCAGTTCCGGGTCGCCCCGAACCCGGCGGCAATGCGGGCGCTCGGCGTCACCAACGCCCAGCTCGAGGCGGCGCTCCAGCAATTCGGCACCAATGCCGGCGGCGGCTTCACCGACCAGTATTCCCGCGAGTACCTGATCCGGAACATCGCCCGCACGATGAGCCTGGAGGACTTGGCGGACCTGGTGGTGGGCGCCGCCAGCAGCGCCCCGGTACGCCTGCGGCAGGTGGCGGAGGTCTCCTTCGCCCCCAAGGCCAAGCGCGGCGAGGGCGGCTACCAGGGCCGGCCGGCGGTGCTCGTCTCGGTCGAGAAGCAACCGGACGTCGACACCGTGGCGCTGACCCGCACCATCGAGGCGGCGCTCAAGAACATCGCGCCCTCCCTCCCCGCCGGCATCGTGGCCGACCGGATCCTGTTCCGCCAGGCCGACTTCATCGAGACCTCGATCGGCAACGTCGAGCGGGTGCTCGTCGAGGCGATCGCCGTTGTGGCGCTCGTGCTGTTCGCGTTCCTCTTGAACGTCCGCACCACCCTGATCTCGCTGACGGCGATCCCGGTCTCGATCCTGACCACCGCGCTGGTCTTCCACCTGCTCGGGCTGTCGATCAACACCATGACGCTGGGCGGGCTCGCCATCGCCATCGGCGAGCTCGTCGACGACGCGGTGGTCGACGTCGAGAACATCTTTCGGCGGCTTCGCGAGAACCGGGCCGCCGGGAACCCGCGCTCGGTCTTCGACGTGGTGGTGGCGGCCTCGAACGAGGTGCGCTCCGGCATCGTCTACGCCACGGCGATCATCGTCCTGGTCTTCGTGCCGCTCTTCGCCCTGTCGGGCATCGAGGGGCGGCTCTTCGCGCCGCTGGGCCAGGCCTACATCGTGTCGATCCTGGCGAGCCTCGTCGTCTCGATCACCGTGACGCCGGTCCTCGCCTCCTGGCTCCTGCCCGGCCTGAAGAGCCTGGAGGAGCACGAGAGCCGCTTCATCCGCTGGCTCAAGCGCGGCAACGAGGCGGCCCTGCGGGCGGCGTTTCGCCACCAGCGCCTCCTCGCCGGCGCGGTCGCCGGCCTGGTCGTGGCGGCGGGGCTCGCCGCCTCGCAATTGCCGCGGGCCTTCCTGCCGCCCTTCAACGAGGGCTCGTTCACCGTGACCATCGCCTTCACCCCCGGCATCTCGCTCACCGAGAGCAGCCGGGTGGGCGCCGTCGCCGAGCGGCTGCTGATGGAGATTCCCGAGGTTGCGGCGGTCGGCCGCCGCACCGGCCGGGCCGAGCTCGACGAGCATGCGGAAGGCGTCCACTCCTCCGACCTGGAGGTGGCGTTGAAGGGCGGCGGGCGGCCGAAGGCGGAACTCGTGGCGGAGATCCGCCGGCGCCTCGCGGCGCTGCCGGTCTCGGTCAATGTCGGCCAGCCGATCTCGCACCGGCTCGACCACATGCTGTCCGGCGTCCGGGCCGAGATCGCCCTGAAGATCTTCGGCGAGGATCTCGATGCCCTGCGGCGGGTGGCGGCCTCGTTGCAGGAGCGGATGCGGACGATCCCCGGCCTCGCCGACCTGCAGGTCGAGAAGCAGACCCGGATCCCGCAGCTCGAGATCCGGGTCGATTACGGGCGGGCGGCGCTCTACGGGGTGCAGCCGGCGGCGCTCGTCGAGCAGATCAGCCGGCTCTCCAACGGGCGCCTGGTCTCGACGGTGGTCGACGGCACCCGCCGCTTCGACGTGGTGCTGCGCCTCCCCGAGGCGCAACGCACCACCACGGGTCTCGGCGACCTCCTGGTCGAGACGCCGTCCGGCTGGGTGCCGGCGCGCCAGCTCGCCGACATCCGCGAGACCGACGGGCCGAACCAGATCCTGCGCGAGGACGGCCGCCGGCGCCTCGTCGTGATGGCGAACACGACGGCAGAGGCCGACATGGGAGCGATCGTCGCGGGCATCCGCCGGGCTGTCGACGCCGAGACCCTGCCGCCCGGGGCGTTCACCAGCCTCGAGGGCACCTTCCAGGCGCAGGAAGAGGCGAGCCGCACCATCGGGGCCCTGTCGCTGGTCTCGCTCGGGCTGATCTTCGCGCTCCTCGCCAGCCGCTACCGCTCCGCCGTGCTGGCGCTGATCATCCTGGGCAGCGTGCCCCTCGCGCTGATCGGCTCGGTGGCGGCGCTCTGGCTCGCCGGGCAGCCGCTCTCGGTCGCCTCGATGATCGGCTTCATCACGCTCACCGGCATCGCGGCCCGCAACGGCATCCTGAAGGTCAGCCACTGCCTGAACCTGGCGCTGCACGAGGGCGTGCCGTTCGGGCCGGACCTCGTGGTTCGGGGCAGCCTCGAGCGGCTGACCCCGGTGCTGATGACGGCGCTTTCGGCCGGCGTCGCCCTGGTGCCGCTGCTGACCGATGGGGCGAGCCCCGGCAAGGAGATCCTGCACCCGGTCGCGGTGACGATCTTCGGCGGGCTCGTCAGCGCCACCCTCCTCGACGCGGTGCTGACGCCGGTGCTGTTCCTGCGCTTCGGCCGCCGCGCCCTGGAGCGCCTCCAGGCTTCGCGCGAGACCGCCAAGGCCGGCGGCGCGCCGGTCTCCGCGGAGGCGTTCTGATCTCCCCCCCTCAACCAAGGAGAACCTGATGCTGATCCAGAGATGTCTCACCGCTGGCGCCGTGCTGGCACTGCTGCCGGTCTGGGCGACCGGCGTCTATGCCCATGACGGCACCGGTCATCGCGGCGGGCGCGTCGCGGATGCCGGCCCCTACCACATCGAGCTGGTGACGAAGGACCGCACCGTCGAGGTGTACGTCTATGACGCCAAGGAGAAGGCGGTGGCGCCGGCCGGGTTCAAGGGCACGGCGATCCTCGTCGTCGGCGGCAAGCCCGCCCGCGTGACCCTGACGCCGGCCGAGGCGCGGCTCACCGGCGAGGCGGAGGTGCCGGTCGGGACGAGCCCGAAGGGCTTGGTGCAGATCACGGGGCCGGACGGCGCGGCGGCGAGCGGGAGGTTCAACTGATGGCTGGCGTCACTGCTCGGGCGTTCGCCGCCCTGCTCCTCCTTGCCGCGACGGGTGCCGCGGCGCACGACCATTCCCACCCCGTCACCGGCCCCGCCGCCGGCGACAGTCCCGCCACCAAGGCCTACCGCGCGGTCGACGCCCGGATGCACCGCGACATGGCGATCCGCTACACCGGCGACGCCGACATCGACTTCGTGCGCGGCATGATTCCCCACCACGAGGGGGCGATCGGCATGGCGAAGATCGTGCTGGAGCACGGGACGGATCCGGAGGTCCGGGCGCTCGCGGAGACGATCGTCCGGGCGCAGGAGGCGGAGATCGCCCAGATGCGGGCGATCCTGGTGCGGAAGGGCGCGAAGTAGCGCGGGCCTTCGGAAAAGACGCGCCTCTCCCCTCTCCGAAACGCGAGCGGGGAGTCCGGCGCCTGTCTTGTCCGACGCTTTCGCCGGACAGCGGGCACGTCGTCTGCGGCGAGCGGAACACCCTCCGGAGTTCACGCCCGCCGCGACTCCTCCCCCAGCCGGCGCAGATCCGCCACCACCGCCGGGGTGCCGGCGTAGAGCAGGCCGCCGGTGAGCATGTCGTCGGACCCGGTATACTCGGCAACGCCGCCGGCCTCGCGGACCAGCAGCAGGCCGGCATAGCAGTCCCAGGCATTGATCGACGGATCGTAATAGCCGGCGAGGCGGCCCGCGGCGACGTAGGCGAGCATCACGGCGCCGGAGCCGTTGCGGAACATCACGCCGCCCTCGCGGTAGAGGCCGTGCACGAAGGCGGCGGCTTGCGCCGCCGGCGTCTTCTGGGTGGCCCCGAAGGCGACGTTGGACGAGGTGAGCACCGTTGCGGGATCGAGGCGCAGGGGCTTGCCGTTCAGGGTCGCGCCGTGGCCGCGAAGGGCCGCGTAGGTCTCGCGCAGCACCGGCGCCTCGATCACGCCGGCCACGAGCCCGTCCGGCCCCCGCACGCCGATCGACACGCACCAGTTCGGCTGGCCGTTGAGGAACGGGCTGGTGCCGTCGATCGGATCGACCACCCAGGTATAGCCGGACCGGCTCGGGACCGGGTCGTGCTCCTCGCCGATCACCCCGTCCTCGGGAAAGGCCTCCGCGATGCGCGCGCGGATCAGGAGCTCCACCTCCCGGTCGGCCTGGGAGACGAGGTCCTGGGCCCCGGTCTTCTGCTCGATCACCAGCGCGTCGCGGGAGGAGAAGAAACGGAGCGCCGTCTCGCCGGCCGCGCGCGCGATCGCGAGGGCGGCGTCGTGGCGCGCGGCGGCGGCCCGGGCGGTGTCGGTGGTCATGCGGAAAAGTCCTCGTGATCGGGCAGAAAACCGGCTTCCTACACGGCCGGTCGTCTCAGTTGCGCGACGATGCGTCCGGAGTGCCGCCCGTGACCTCGGCCAGCGCCGCCGCGATCGCCGCGCGCGCCTCCGGCGAGGCCGGGCTCTGGGGCGGAACGGGATCGCCGACGGCGTAGCCCTGCATCGCGAGCGCCGCCTTGACGCAGGCGGCGAGGTTGTAGCGGGCGAAGACCTCGTTGAAGGTCCAGACCCGCTTCTGCAACGCCACCGCCTCGCGCCAGCTCTCCTGGCGGCAGAGGCGGTAGAGCGCCAGGCACTCCCGCGGGATGACGCAGGCCGGGCCGGCGAACCAGCCCTTGCCGCCCAGCATCATCACGCTCGCGGCGATGTGCGAGGAGGCGGCGAAGACGTCAAGGTCGTCACCGACGCGGTTGAGGATCGAGAGCAGGCGCCCGGTATTGGTCGAGGCGTCCTTGATGCCGACGATGTTCGGATGGCGGGCGAGCCGCGCGATGGATGCCACCGACAAATCGGCGCGCTGGAAGTTCGGGTTGGTGTAGAGGATGATCGGCAGGTCGGTGGCGTCGGCCACGCTCAGGAAGTAGCGCTCGACCTCCGGCTCGGTGAGCGGGAAGTAGGCGTCGAGGATCAGCACGATCCCGTCCGCCCCCGCCGCCCGGCAGGCCTTCGCCTGCGCGACCGCGCCGCGGATCGCCGTGGAGGCGACGCCGGGCAGCACCGGCACCCGGCCCGAGGCGGCCGCCACCACCGCCGCCACGGTCTCGCGCTTCTGCCCCTCGTCGAGATAGGCGAACTCGCCGGTGCTGCCGAGCGGCGTCAGGCCGTGGACGCCGCCGGCGATCAGGTCGTCGCAGAGCGAGGTCATCACCCCGGTCTCGACGCGGCCCTCCGCGTCGAGCGGCGTGACGAGGTACGGGATGATGCCGTGAAACCGCGCCATCCCCTCACCCCTCCGCGAAGGTGCGCACCAGGGCGTTGGCGATCGCCATCGGGGGCGGGGTCATCAGGCCGTCCGGATGGGTGCGGGCGAGCATCTGCCGGACCTCGTCGCGGGTGAACCAGCGGGCATCCTCGAGCTCGGTCCGGTCAAGCACCAGGGCGTCGCCGTCCGCCTCGCCCTCGCAGCCGATCATCAGCGAGGACGGGAACGGCCAGGGCTGCGAGAAGTGGTAGCGCACCGCGCCGACCCGCACGCCGGCCTCCTCGAAGGTCTCGCGCCGCACGGCGTCCTCGATGGTCTCGCCGGGCTCGAGGAAGCCGGCGAGGCACGAATAGACCCCCGGCAGGAACCGGGCCTGGCGGCCGAGCAGGCAGCGTTCGCCGTGCGTGATCAGCATGATCACCACCGGGTCGGTGCGCGGGAAATGCTCGGTGCCGCACGATCCGCAATCGCGCCGGTAGCCGCCGCAGGACAGGGTGGTGGCGTTGCCGCAATTGGCGCAGAAGCCGTGCCGGGCGTGCCAGCCCAGCAGCGACTTGGCGGTGGCGAGCACCCCCATCTCGGGCGCCGGCACCGCTCCCTCGACCGCGACGGCACGGGCGTCGATCACCCGGTAGGCCGGATCCTCGCGGTAGAACGCCGCCGCATCCGCCGGCAGGGCGCCGGCGAAGGCCGGCCGGCCGCCGACCCGGCCGAGAAAGAGCTCGGGCGACGGCGCTCCGGCCCGCTCGGCGTCCCGAGATGACAGCAGGCAGGTCGCGCCCGCCTCCGTCACCCGCAGCACCGGCACGTCGCCGCAGAACAGCAGCAGGCTGGCATCCGGCGTGTCGGCCAGGCGCGGGGTCGGGCCGCTGCGCTCGGCGGAGTGGCGCTCGAGCAGGCTATGCGCGTAGCCGAGGCGATCGAGGGAGACGGGCAAGGCTTGGGTCCTCATGCAGCATCGTGCGGAGCCCGGCGCGGCCCCTCGCGTCGATGCCAGCATGGGCAGGCAAAATGATGCAAAAGCAAGGCGCTCCACGGGGGAGCGCCCTGCTCTGCGCGCATCCGGCGCCGGTGCGTCAGGCCGCCCGGATGGAGGCGAGGAAGCGGGTGACCTCGGCCGCGAGGTGCTCGGACTGGCGCGACAGCTCGGAGGCGGAGGTCAGCACCTCCCCGGCGGCGGTGCCGGTCGCCTCGGCGGCGCTCGCCACGCCCGCGATGTTGCTCGTGACCTCGCCCGCGCCCGTCGCCGCCTGGGCCACGTTGCGCACGATCTCCTGGGTCGCCGCGCCCTGCTCCTCGACCGCCGCCGCGATGGTCGTCGCCACGGCGTTGATCTCGCGGATCCGCCCGGCGATGCCCGCGATCGCCGTCACCGTCTGGCCGGTGGCCCCCTGGATGCGCGCGATCTGCTGCCCGATCTCCTCGGTGGCGCGCGCCGTCTGGGAGGCCAGCTCCTTCACCTCGGCGGCGACGACCGAGAAGCCGCGGCCCGCCTCGCCGGCCCGCGCCGCCTCGATGGTGGCGTTCAGCGCCAGAAGGTTGGTCTGGCCGGCGATCGACGAGATCAGGCTGACGACGTCGCCGATCTTCGCGACCGCGGCGCTCAGCTCCTGCACCAGGGCGGCGCTCCGGTCGGCCTCCCCCACCGCGACCTGGGCCATGCCGGCGGAGGCGCTGACCTGCCGGCCGATCTCCTGGACCGAGGCGCCGAGCTCCTCGGCCGCGGCCGCGACCGTGCCGACGTTGGAGGCGGCCTCCTCCGCCGCGGCCGCCACGGTGCTCGACTGGCCCGCGGTCTGGGTCGCCGTGACCGTCATCGCGCCGGCGGTCGCCTGGAGCTCGGTCGCCGAGGCCGAGACCCGCCCGACCACGTCGCCGACCGCGCGCTCGAACCCGTCGGCGAGCTCCATCATGGCGCGGCGGCGCGCGATGGCGGCGGCCTCGTCGGCGACGCGCCTGACCTCGGCCTGCTCGGCGGCCTTCTGCGCCACCATCGCCTTGATGCCCTCGACCGCCTTGCCGATCTTCCCGATCTCGTCCCCGCGCTTCGCCTCCGGGATGTCCGCCGCGATCTCGCCCTGAGCCATCCGCTCGAGCACCGTCACCAGCCGGCCCATCGGGCGGGTCACCCCCGCCACCGCGATGGCGCCGAGAAGGCCGAAGGCGATCGCGAGGCCGGCGGCGGCGAGGCCCGTCACGGTGTCGGAGGCGGAGGCGGCAAGCTCGCCCGCCCGCACCTTCGCCGCCTCGAGGTCGTGCATGTTCGCCTCGACCCGCTTCTCGACGGCCTCGACGGCCTTCGCGCGGGCAGGACGGACCTCCGTCGCGGAGAGCCGGGCGGCCTGCTCGTTCTGGTTCTTCAGGCCGAGGGCGATCGAGCGTTCGGCAAGGACGAAGAAGGAGGTCAGCTGACCCTTGATGCCCTCGTACGTCGCCCGCTGCGCGTCGGTATCGGCCAGGGCGATCAGGCGGTCGACGGCCGCGAGGGCCCTCTGCTTGGCGCGCTTGTAGAGCTCGTGCTGCGCGGCCATGGCCGCTTCCTCGGTCTCGATGATGATGTTCTTCTCGAAGATGACCGCCTCGTCCACGGCGAGCGCCATCTGCTGGGCGACGATGGCCCGGGTGGCCGTCACGTCCACGATCTGCTGCGTGTTCGTCGCGAGCAGGGCGAGCCTGTCGCGCGCGAGGACCACGATGCCGGCCGCGACCAACGCGACGAGCACAGCCGGAACGGCCAGTTTGACGAGCAGCCGGAGATTGGTGAACCACGCCATGACGCTTGAATCGCAGGGGGTCGATGCTGGATGTCCGTTGCAGGCCCCACAGCAACGACTGTAATCAAACTGTCATGGATAGCCTTAACGAGAAAATAATCCGCTCAAATTAACAGTAATCCCTCGCTTGATTGATTGCGGGGCTTGTCGGCGCCAGAACTGCGCGGGGATGCGCGGCGCCGCCGCCGGAGCCCGTCGCGCCGGCGCGCCCGGTCGGTGCCGCGGCCGCAGGGACCGGCGGCCTCTCACGCCGCCGCGAACAGGGCGCGGGCGCGCTCGACGAGCTGCGCCGCCGCATGCGCCGGATAGGGCTCGCGGGTGCCATGCCCCCAGACCGGCCCGGGCCAGGCCGGGTCGGACCGGAACCGCCCGATCACGTGGACGTGCATCTGCGCCACCACGTTGCCGAGCGCCCCGACATTCACCTTGTCGGGCCTGGCGAGCCCCTGCATCACCCCGACCGCGAGGCGGGTCTCCTCCATCAGGAGGGCGGCGTCCTCCCGCGACAGGTCGGTGAGTTCCGAGACGCCGTCGCGGCGCGGCACCAGGACGAGCCAGGGGAAGCGCTTGTCGTTGAGCAGCAGCACGCTCGACAGGGCGAGGTCGCCCAGCGCGATCGTGTCGGCGGCAAGCCGCGGGTCGAGGGCGAAGTCGGTCATCTGTGTCCGTCAATGCGCCATCAGCACCGGCATGGTGGCGTGGGCGAGGATGTGGCTGGTGGCGCCGCCGAAGATCATCTGGCGCAGGCGGCTCTGGGTGTAGGCGCCCTTGACCAGGAGGTCGCAGCCGATCGCCTCCGCCTCGGTGAGGAAGATCTCGCCGGCGGTACGGCGGCCCGCCGCCAGGGTGCGCCCCTGCGCCGACAGGCCCTCGCGGTTGAGGGCGGCGGCCAGCTCCTCGGCGCTCGGTCCCGGCACCATGCCGGCATCGACGCCGAGCACCTCGATCCGGGTGGCGGCGCGCAGGAACGGGGCCGCGAAGGCGACCGCGCGGGCGGTCTCGGTCGAGCCGTTCCAGGCGATCACCACGGTCTCGCCGATGCTCGCCGGCGCGGTCGGCGGGGCGATCACCAGGGGGCGGCCGCTCTCGAACAGCACCGCCTCGAGGGTGGTCATCCGGGGCGCGTTCTCGCCGCTGCCGGGCCGGCCGACCACGGTGGCGGCGAACAGGCGCGCGTGCTGGGCGAGGAAGCCGTCGCCGGGGGCCGCGTCCGGCAGCCAGCGCCAGCGCGGTCCGTTCTTTCCGATATCGGCGCTGTCGCGGGCGATGCCGTGCCGCTCCATCGCGGCGGCGAAGAGCCCGCCGCAATCGCGTGCCTCGACGAGGTCGGTCTCCTCGTCGCGCACCCAGGTCATGCCCCCGACCATGTCGACGGGAACGTACTCGGCGAGGGCCGGCCGCAGGCCGAACCCCTCGATGCTGGCCCCGAAGCGGCGGGCGGTGAGGACGGCGGTGTCGAGGACGGAATCGAGCAGGGTGTGGCGGGCGACCGGAACGAGGAGCGTCTTCATGGCGGCGCACTCAACTCAGAGGCCTCGGGGACGAGCGCCGCAATAGCATCACGCCCGCGTCCAGCCTGTCCAGGGGGGCGCGCCTTCGACGCTCGTCGCTCCCAAGGATCACGGCCCCGCCTGCGCCCCCACCGCCGCTTCCGCAGGCGTGTCCTCCGCAGGCTTGGCCTCCGGGGGGTTGGCCTCGCTGCAGGCCGCCCCCGCCCCGTCCTGGCCGCCCGGCGCGCAGGTCTCCTCGAGCCACAGGGCCATCATGAGGGCGAGCCCGGCGGGCAGCGCCAGGGCCAGGAAGGCCCAGGTCCAGCCGAGATGGAGCGCGAGCAGCCCCCCGACCCAGCCCGAGAGGGCGCCGCCCACCCCCTGCACCGCCGCGACGGTGCCGAGCGCCGTCTGGGTGCGGCCCGAGCCCCAGGTCAGGTCCGCCACCACCACCGGCACCGCGACGCCGATGACGCCGGAGGCGACGCCGTCCAGCACCTCGGCGAGCACCAGCCAGTACGGGTCGGTCAGGAAGGCCGAGAGCAGGGCGCGGGCCGGCAGCACCGCGCAGGCGACGAGGAGGAGCTGGCGCCGCCCGCGCCGGTCGGCGAGGGATCCGGCGAAGAGCGCGACCGGGATCATCACCGCCTGTGCGACGATGACGTAGCGGGCGGTCCAGCCGGTGCCGTCCTGGCCCGCCGCCACCAGCTTCTGGCCGAGCAGGCTCAGCATCGAGCCGTTGGCGAGATTGAACAGGGCGAGCGCCGCCGAGAGGATCAGGAGGCGCCGGTCGGCCAGGACCTTGAGGATGGCGGACCGCTCCGGGTTGTCGTCCGGGTCGTCCTCCTTCCAGCCGACGGCGCGCCGGCCGTTCCAGGATTTCTTCGGCGTCGTGACCGCCGCCACGATGGCGCAGGCCGAGAGGCCGCCCAGCACCCAGAAGGCGATGCTCGGGCCGGTATAGGGCGTGCCGAAGCTGATCGCGAGGGCGGCCCCCAGGATGCCGACGTGGTTCCAGGCCTGGTTGCGGCCCTGCTGTTTCGGGAAGGCCTGCTTGCCGACCATGCCGAGGGTCAAGGCCGTCACCGCCGGCACCACGAGCGTGCCGCCCGCCGCGGCGATGAACTGGGCCGCCAGCACCGTCAGGAAGGCGCGGGCCGGCAGCAGCAGCAGGGTGCCGACCAGGATCGCCGCGCAGGCGGCCGCGATCAGCAGCCGCGGCCGGCCGAGGCGGTCGACGAGGGCGCCGAGCGGGCCGCTCAGCCCCAAGGTGGCGAAGCCCACGATGGTGGTGACGAGCCCGACCTCGCCGGGGCCCCAATGCGCGGCCTGCGCCAGCCAGGTGCCGAGGAAGGGGCCGAGCCCGCCCTGGATGTCGCCGACGAAGACGTTGATCAGGGCGAGATGGGTGGTGGGGTTCATCAACGCGGAGGCGCTCCGGCTTGCCCGGTGGGGTTCTGGCCCGTCCGAGTCTCTCAGGGCCCAGACGGACTAACGCACCTGAACCGGAAATGATCGCATTGGGCCGATCCACCGCCGCGCGAGCGCGCACCGGGATCTGGCCCCGCCTCAGGGGCTCGGCACGAAGCAGGCGGCGGCGAGGCGGGCCAGCACCGGGTCGGGGATGCCCATGGCGACGAGCTGGTCGTGGGTGTGGCGGACGTAGTCCGGGTTGGCGCCGGAGCGCCCGAGTCCCTGCCGCACCAGCCGCACCAGCTCGGCCTCCGGCAGCCGCCCGGCATATTGCGGATGCCGGCGGTCGACGAGGTAGGTGACCGCCCGGATGCGGCGCCCGTCGTCGAGGGTCACGCCCAGCACCCGCTCGACATAGACCGCCGTGACCTGCTCGCGCTCGCGCAGGTAGGCGAGCGTGCCGGCGGCCTCAGGCCCCGCGACCCGGAACGCCATGCCGCGGCAGGAACCGCCGCGGTCGAGGCCGAGCACCAGGCCCGGCCGCTCCGGCGTGCCCCGGTGGACATGCGAGAGCACGCAGAGCGAGCGGTGATAGCCGCGCAGGCGGCCGGGCCCGCTCTCGACGAAGGGGAAGCCCGGCCGCCACATCAGCGAGCCGTAGCCGAACACCCAGAGATCCGACGGCTCCGCCGCCCCCATCGCCATCAGCCCCGCCCCCTTCCGGCAAAAGTCCCGGCGCCGCGGCCTCGCGAGCGCGCCTCGCTTTTGCGGTCTCTCCCCCGATCGCTCGCCCGATCTCTTGCCCGGTCGTCTTGCCCGGTCGTCTTGCCGGCACGATCTCTTGCCGGGCGCGGCCGGTAGCAGCTACGGGGACGCGGTTCAATCCGGACGGCCAGGTCAGGCCGCCGCAGAGCCGGGATCATGCCGATGAACCAAGCGCCGACGAACGCGACGCCGGGGACGGCCGAGGGACCCAGCCGCAGGCCCGGCCTGCGCCTCGGCCTGTTCGCGCCGTTCGTGCTCCTCGTGCTGCTGGCCCTCGCCTGGACGGCGGGCTGGTTCTGGCTGCGCGGCCGCGCCGAGGCCGAGATCGACGGCTGGTTCGCCCGCGAGGCGCAGGCCGGGCGGCAATGGACCTGCACGGACCGCTCGCTCGCCGGCTATCCCTTCCGGTTCGAGCTGCGCTGCGCCACGCTGGGCTTCGCCCGCTCCGACGTCCGCTTCACGGTCGGCCCGGTGGTGGCGGTGGCCCAGGTCTACCAGCCGCGCCACGTGATCGTGGAGGCGACCGGACCGTTCCGGGTGCAGCAGGACGCGCTCGCCGCCGACGTGACCTGGAGCGGGCTCGAGGCGAGCCTGCATGTCACAGGCGACGGGTTCCAGCGCGCCTCCCTGGTCGTGGACGGGCTGAAGGGCACGGTCAGTGGCGCCGACCCCTCGCCGATCGATTTCGCGACCGGCCATCTCGAGCTGCACGCCCGGCCGACCCCCGGCCGCTTCGCCACCGACGGCGCGGTCGACCTGAGCGCCCGGGTGATGCGGGCGAGCCTGCCGCTCCTCGACCCGGTCCTCGGCGGAACGGAGCCCGCCGACCTCGCCCTCGACGCCACGGTGACCCGGGCGGCGGGCTTCCGCACCCGCCCCCTGGCGCAGGAGCTGGAGCGCTGGCGGACGGCCGGCGGCACGGTCGAGATCGCCAGCCTCGCGGCCGAGAAGGGCAGCCGGCGGCTGCGGGCGCAAGGGGTGCTCGCCCTCGACGAGCAGCACCGGCCGGCGGGCCAGCTCGACGTGCGCACCGCCGGGCTCGAGCAGGTGATCGCCCCGCTGATCAGCGAGCAGCTCGGGGCGCGGCTCGGCGGCGACGGCGCGGCGCTCGTCGGCAACATCGTCGGCCAGTTCCTCGGCGGGCGCCGCAAGGAGCCGGCACCGGGTCCGGACGCGCAGGACCGCCCGGGCGATCCGCCGCTCAAGGTGCTGCCGACGGTGCGGCTCACCGGCGGCCGGGTCGTGGTCGGCCCCTTCGCCGTGCCGAACGTCCGCCTCGCGCCCCTCTACTGAGGCGCCGTGCGGCCGGCATCCCGGCCGCTGCCGCATCCCTCGCGTCGCCTTCGTGTTTCCGGCAAACCCGGCTTGTGGAACGGCGCGGACCCGTGCTAATGCCCCGCCTGCGCTGGCGACGGCGCGCCGCGGAGAGGTGGCAGAGCGGTTGAATGCACCGCACTCGAAATGCGGCATGGGCGCAAGTCCATCGGGGGTTCGAATCCCTCCCTCTCCGCCAGTCCGTTTCCAAGTCTCTGCCTCAGCAGGGTTTTTATGGAGCACTGGCTAACCGAAATGGTAGGTTAGCCACTCAGCGTTCACGCTTTCGTCCCAAGGCGTCCCATAGCTCGTTTTGCTAAGCCACGTCGGCCTGCCGCGCGGGTGTAGCGTTCTACCTCCTTGAGGGTCTGATGGCCCGTGACAGCCATAATCTCGTGAGGGCTGCAGCCCGCGTCGGCTAGTCTCGTGGCGGCTGCCTTTCGGAGTCCATGTGGTGAGCAGCCGGCGGGTAGCCCTACCTCACGAACGCACTCGTGGAACCAGTTGGTGAAACCAGGAGCGGTGAAAGGCTTGCCTTGCGCGGTGACCAGGAAGGCTAGGTGCTGCGTAGGCGTCGCATCTAAAACGCGCTGCAGTTCTGGGTGAATGGGGATTCCGACTTCCACGCCCGTCTTCTGCTGTCGAAGCGTCAGGACACCATCACTGATGTGCTGAGGACCCATCCGGACCACGTCTGAACGCCGCTGAGCCGTGTAGAGAAGTAGAGCGAAGGCAAGTCGAGCACGCGTGCCAATTCGAAAATGCATCTCGAACCGAGCGATGTCAGTTTCGGACCAGGTGTAGAAGCCATCAGTCTTGACCGGGATCTTCTTCACACCCTGAGTTGGATCATCTTGTCGCAGGCCCTCTTCCATCGCAAGCTGCATAAGTGCGCGTATGCGGTCGAGCAGGTTGTTCGCTGCGGAAGGCGTTTCTTGCATCGATCTGACGATGTGCCGGACGTGCTCGCGTTTGAGGGTTGCGGCGCTCTTGTCGCCATGTGCTTCGCGAAAGCGTTCGAGGATGCCGCGGTACGTATTCTGAGTTGAGGCAGCCAACGTCCTAAACGCCGGCGTAGTGTAGTAGAGCGCAATCAGCCCTGAGATGCTGCCAGGCGCCGACCGTGCGGTTCCAGTAGGCCTGTTGGCTGTTGTTGGCTTGCCCTCGAGAGCAGCCCGATAGGCTTCCATGTAGGCGTGCGAGCCTGGCAGACCCGGCAGTGGCGTCCGGGGCTGTTTACCCCGCCGGAAGTAGTGGCGTTGCGTACCGTGCCTATCAATGTAGGAGTGGATATATCGGAGCTTGATTCGGCTCATTGGAAAACTCCATTCCACTCGTTTTCGGCTTCGCGGTTAGAGCAGAGCCGGTCGAATGCTGCGTCGAGCTGACGAATGCACCAAAGGACACAGCCGTTGATGCGAGTCGGTTCCGGCATAATGCCCTGCTTAACCCAGCTCAGGAAAGTCGACTCGCTGACATCGAAGTAGGCAGCGGCTCGCTCAGCTCGCATGGCGCGCCGGTTTGACACATGTCCTACGCTCGAGCTTTTTTGCCGCGTCATAGAGACCGTACCACTTGCTTGACGTGGCCAACGTGTCCGCGGATGACAGTCTGTCGCTTGACCGAAAACAAGATGCACGACGTATTAGTGCACCATTTCACTACAACGCCTTGACACGCTGTTGAGAAAGATTCGTTTATAAGCGAATCTTGGGCCTGAACTGCGCCTGGCTTGGGATTTGAGTCATACGACATGACGATTTCCAGAAATGTTGACCATGAAAATGGCCGTTCAGAGACGAGCTAATTGTAAAAGCCCATCAAGCGCGTAATCAGTCACCACAATTGTGCCTAGTGACGCGCAGTTTCTTCTGCATAGATGGAAATTTCTCATCAATAATATGCAAAACAGTGTCGTTGGGCGCTACGTGAAGGGCTATCTATCATACTCGATAGCCTTGCTCGAGAATGATAGCGTCTCTGTCACTCAAATTCTTACCGCTGCATCCTTTGTGGTGCGGGCACGTAGAGGGAATCTTCCGTCAGATCTTTAACTCATATGGCGATTCAACGCGTCCCTTGATTCTCACACAATGGATCAGCGAGCCATACGCAGCAAGGAAGGGCTCAGAAGCACGTCCACCATGCCGTGCTGATGGACGGTAAGGTGGACCTAAAATCTACAGCAATCTCAGGGATTTGACAGCTCGCGTCCAGGTGGTCCAGATAGTCCAGACTTTTAGAGAAATTTAGATACCGACTCACAGAAGGCATCTCCTGCGATATCTACTCTCGCGCAGAGGAAGTGCACTAAGAACCTGGACCATCTGGACCTGCGGCCAAGAGCCTGAAGAAGTTAGGACTTTCTGGCCTCGCATTTCGAGTAGGTCCGGACGGGATCTGGACCCGACCGCGCCCAACCATGAAGGAGAGGCGCCCGCAGTACGTGCGGAGTGCCTCTGTACCCAACCTCGTCTATCTTTTGCCTTTGCGTCCTCACGCCGCGTCGCTGGCAGGAGCCTGGTCGTTTGCCGGCGAGGGTAGTGTGATCCCCTCAACAGGCTTGTCGTCGGACGTAGAAGGCTTCCGGGTTGCGAACAGACCGCGCGCCTCGAGGCACTCCGCCCAACAGAGAACTGGTTCAGGCTTCTCGGTGTCCTGCTCGAAGCTGATACCGTACCGTGCCTTGAACGCGCTCCTCAGCTCAGAGAGGGGTGGAAGCACGTAATGCCGCGCGCGCTCGCCGCCGTGCTTGGCGCCTGGGCGCGTTGGTGCGGGAAGCTGCGGTATCATCCGCCTGAGGAACTGCCCGAACACATTCGGCGTCACCTGGCCCCCCCGGTACTGAGGAACGAAATCGTTGAAGCTGTCGCGGAGAGTCGCCGCCGGCACCTCGAGCGGCTGGTTATCCTGCCATTCCAGGTCCTCTCGATCAGGGACGTGCCCGTCCATAAGCATGCTGTAGAACCAGCGCTCGTCGGGCCGGAGCCCCTCCTTGATTTGATCCACCAGCCCAGCCGTCCGCGGTGGCTTGCGCAGGACCGCCTCGTCGAAGTCGTACGAAAGCAGATCGTGAACCATGGCAGCTGCACCGCCGTCGCGCATCTGCTTGTCGAGCGCACCGAAGTAACTTGTGTCCTGAGCCTTACCAGACCCAACATCGAACACCATGAAGCGCCGCTCACCGTGCCCAGCCGGAACAACCCAGTCGTTGTTCGAGATGACGAGCAGACGCGAATAATTTTTCACCTCCTCAGCGTCGATACCCTTTCGCTCGAGCATTATGTCGTCGCTGGTGATGAAATCCTTAAGCATGCCTTCGACCGAGTGGTCTCCCGCCCAGTACGCTTCTTCCATAACGACGAGGATGGCCTCTCCAAAGTGCGAGTTGAACTGGCCTGTGAGATGGCGTGGGTTGGAGATCTTTCTTGCGTGCTTGTCGCCGATGATGCGGCGTAGCCAATCAGCGACGATTGACTTGCCGCAGCCCTTGACGCCGCGCAAAACGACCGCTGAGCCGAGCTTGCGGCCTGGCTGTTGTAGCAGTTGAGCGATCCAGCTCAGCAGTGCCCGGTATAGGATCAGGCTCCCATGGCAGATGTTATCGAACAAATGGGCCTGCATTAGCGACCAGTCACCAGGCATCGGGTTTATGCCTAGACCAGAATAGGTATTGAACACGGAAGCATCGTGACGAAGACTAGGGTCGAACGTCTTTTTCTCGTACTGTCGACGCCGATCTGACTCAATCCAGACATCAAATCCAGCCTTCACTTTCGTGTTCTTGTTGCCCTTCCGATCCGCTACCTCAACGGCATACTTGTAAGGAGCGAGCGCATTCCGCGCATCCTGCTGCCGTACGAAGCGCGTGTGGTCGTTCTCCTGTATCAGGAAGCGCATGGCATCGCCCACCCAAACGACGGCGGTGATTCGGTTGAGTGCGTCGATCAGCTCCTGATAATCGTCAAATATGAAGTTGCGCTCTTCATTGCCGGCAGATTCACTGTTGCAAATGTACTCGCGCGCCTGCTCGATTCTCCTGTCCAGGTACTCGTCTGAGAGATACCGCGCGTAGTTTTCACGCTCCCTTTTTACTGGGGCTCGCTCAACCGTAGACCGGAGCGTCGCCTTGAGCACGCCGGCCGGTGCTTCTGTGCCCTGAAAGCGGAAGTAAGCACAGGCCGCCTCGTTGATTGTCGAGTCGAAACCTCGCTGACCCTCACCGTCGCCAATTAGTGCGAGCTTCTCGGCGATTTCAGGGATGGTCGCAGCAGCGTCCACCATTTCCAGAACCGATACATTCTTATGAGACTTTTTTTCCTTGCTCCGACTTGGCGCCTCTACCGCAGCAGTGCGCGCCTTCGTGGCCGAAAAAGCGAGGTCCTGCAACCACTGCGGAGCACGAGCGATTTCGATCTCCGCCACTGATCGACCGCTCGCGAACATGTAGAGGTTACCTGACACTCCACGGCTTGGTGGTGCTACGACATATCCACCGTCCGCTCGCGTATCGAGCCCCTCACCTAGAGCACTTGCTGTATTCCTAAGATCGCATCCCTCGGGCCATCTGAAGTAATAGTGCTCACCACTGGAGTGCGTGATAACGTGAGCTGTGTCTGGCAGAGCACCGTACTTTGCGATCAGGTCATCAAGGCTTTTCTTACCCTTTGGACCATCGACATCCAAGACCCAGATTCCGCTGCGTGGGCCCGTAGCAATGCCGATGTTTGCACGCGGCCAGCCCCCGTGCTTCTTCGTGAACCATCGATGGATCTGTTCGGGACTGCTGGTCGCACCGTCCTTCCACTGCACCAGCGGCTCTTTACCTGGACTGGGACAGAGCCGCGGCTCCCTGCCGTCGCGGACAGCGCATTGGCGGTAATAACGGTTCCTTGATGACTCCCACGAGCCATCCTCGCCCTGGACTACAAAATCGACAGGGAAGATCTGGAATCCCAGCTCCGCGTACTTGAGGGCGAAGTCCAGGTTGCCCTTAGCTGTAGCAGCACTTTCCTTGAAAAAGAGATTGTTGGCGGTTGTCATTGTTGAGGCTTTCAGACCGACGGCAGCCATTTCAATTGAATTAGCTGGCTTTCCGTCAGGATTTTGTCTGAAGCGCGATAGGCCGCGCAAGTCTACAACAATTCGATCAGAACTGATCAAATGATGCGACAGAAGCAAAGACTTATAAGCGAGCGCGTCTCGGCTCTCGAAAGCGAGCAACCGTTATCACGCAACACTATGCATGCCACTCTTCGAATAGAGATGGCAAATTACTAATGCTTTGCAGGAAAACGAGACGGCATCTGCCGCGCCTCGTGGTGCAAGCTTCTACGTGCGAAATGAGTGTTGGTCAAGCGGTTTGTTCCCGAATGTTCCTGCCTCGGCGGGCTCGGCAACGCATGGCAACGAGCCTCCTGCAGCGCGTCCCTTGGCACCTATGCCTTCAGGTTCGTAGCGAACTAAATATCTTGGGGCGAGCGACCAACATTTTGGCCACCAGGCCACTCTGGGACCCCCCTCGGACTGAGGCGCCCCTTCGGCTTGGTCTAGGAGCATGACAAGACGCTGGTCGACCACTGGAATGCAGCCGGCTGCCCGCGGGATACCATCTGGCACCTCGGCATTTTCTGCCAGCGCTTCCCAAGGACCGGTCCCGCGCGATCTTCGCGCGCCTCAACCGGCACCAGCGCTACTTCGTCCGTGGCAACCGCGACAGGGCCTTTGCGCCCCTGCCGTGGGATGGCATCTCCGAAGTCCCGAGCCCATCGCCCTACTGACGGATGGATAGACCATCGAAGCCTGGTGTTCGCATAGCCCTTCCGCGAGTGGCCCCGCCAGCACCGGCGCGACACCCACCTCTACTGCCACTCGCAGGGCAGCCTGTCCGGCGCCGGGCCAGCACCGACATCGGGAGCGAATGCTCCAAATACCGCTTGGTCATCCTCGACAAGATCCACGTCCGCTTGGTCGAGAACGCCCGTCGATCCGGTGACGCCTTGCGACCACGACGGCACGCCGCCTGTGGGTGTGCGCATCGCCGCGGCGGTGATAGGCAGCGGTTCGCTTGACACTTCGCCGGCGATGACCCCTATTCGCGGGAGCAATCGCCGTGGGACAACGGACAGCCATGCCGCTCGCCCCGCTACCCAAATACGGGAGACCACCCGTCACGGAGGTGGTCTGCGGCGTCTACTTCCAGTCCCTCGACGACTTGCAGGTTGCTCATGTCGGCTCCCTGTGGGAGCGCCTGAGACGCGATTTCCCGCGCACGGAGACGCTGCCGCCCCTACCGCCGACGCTCATCGCGAACGGGCCAGCTGACTTCCAGATACAGTTCCAGTTCGGTCCGATCGAGGCAAGCCCGTTCCCGCGCGTCTGGTTCGTGTCCGCCGACGACGCGACCCTGTTGCAGCTCCAGCGTGACCGGCTCATCATCAACTGGCGGCGTCGCGCCGAGGACAGCCCCTATCCCAGCTACGACGTCATCGTTGCCAAGCTGCGTGACGTCCTTGGACTCCTAATCGGCTTCCTCGAAGAGCAGTCCCTCGGGGCGCCGGACCTCGTCGGTGTGGAATTGGCCTACGTGAACTCCCTCCATTTCGGCCGTGACCTCACTGGTCCGGGCGATGTTGCGTCGGTCGTCCCGTTCCTCACGTGGCGTCCCCCGGTCGGGTCCCCCGACCCCCTGGCGCTGTCCGGGCTAAGCTGGAACGCGCAGCTCGACCTCGCGGACGGCGAGGGGAACCTCCATATCGGGCTCAGAACGACCCAGCGCCCCAGCGACGGCCAGGGGCTGGTCCGCCTGGACCTTCTCGCGCGCAAATTCTCGCCGGCACTGGAAACTGATGCTATATGGAATTGGTTCGACCTTGCGCACGCGTCCATCGTGACGACCTTCTCGGACATCACGAGCCGGGACGTGCAGGACAGGGTCTGGGAGAGGCACACATGAACTTCGCCCGAGCGAGCTTCGCGGACGCGATGCCCGTCATGGTTACGGGCACACCGTTCGAGTCCTATTCAGACCTCGATTCGACCGCCGCGGGCGCATCCGAGCGGATGCGCCGCGCGCACCTCCTCGACGCCATCCGACAGTTGCCGGCCTACGCGGACGCCATGGGATACCCGAAAGTGACGCCGGCGAAGGTACGCCTCGCGCAGGACTTCGTCCTGCGGCTTCCGCACAACCGTGCGCTGCCTAAGGTCGCGGTCGACGACGAGGGCGATATACTGATGCGGTGGTCGGGCCCGGCCGGCAAGTGCGCGTTGACCTTCGAGGGGTCCGTGTTGCACATGACTGTCAACCCCGGCGCCACTTCGCAGCACGTCGAGCCTACCATATACAATGGCGGATACATCCCCCCAGGGCTCCTCGTCCATATCCCCACGCGCGGCTGACGACACGCCGCCGGCTGACGTGCCGACGATCCGCACCATCGACGATGCCGACACCGTTTCGCGGCACGTTTATGCACCGCGGATGCTCGGGGCAGCCGACGAGTTCGTCTGGCATGAGATCTTCCAGTTCCCTAGCGACCGCGGAATGGCCGAGAGTGTCGCCCTCCGCATGGTGGTGCCCAGTGATGCGGACGTGCATCGGCTGGGGTGCGAGAAGCAGGACAAGGACCGAGAGCGCGAACGCGCGAAGGGTCGGCCCGGCCCAACCTACCGCGGCTGTACCGATGCGCTCGCTGGCGGGATCCGCGGCCAGTCCTCGACCAGAGGGCACCGCTTCTCCGTCACCCACGAGCCGGCCGAGGGCGACTGGCACGGCCATGTCACCGTCCTCCTCGCCGCGGGCTGCGGCAAGCTCAGCAAGTCGGACAAGGACGACGTCCGCGAGCTGATGGCGGGGGTGTTCGGCCCGCTGAAGCCGCATGCATGTCCGTAAACGGCCACGCTTTGTTCATCGCCACGCCGTAGGCTAATCTCAGCTCGCAGGCTGACGTCCCCGGACCTGTCCCCGCGCCGGCGCAATGAGAGGCCATGACCCGACGCGATCTGCTACTGTCCATCCTGGCCGCGGCCAACGGGCAACCGTACGAGCCGGTGCAGATCCAGAAGGCGACTTTCCTCGTGCTCACGAACCTGCCCTGGCTGGTCGACGAGGGGCCGGCCTTCGCATTCGAGCCCTACGATTACGGCCCCTTCGACAGGGCCGTCTACGCCGAGGCCGAGCAGCTCGCGCGCGACGGCCTCGCCGTCGTCCGCCCCTCCCCGTCCGGCCGCTGGAAGACATACGCCGCCAGTGATGCCGGCGTAGCCCGCGGCCGAGAGGCCATGGCCGGCCTCGCCCCGGAGTTCGCACATTATGTCGACGACATCGCCCGCTGGGTCCGCGCGCAGGACTTCGGCACCCTCGTCCGCTCGATCTACGAGGCCTATCCGGGGATGAGGGCCAACAGCGTGTTCGTGGACCACCGCCGTTGACCGTCATCGTGGGAGCCCTGTGTTCCGACGGCATCGTCATCGGAGCCGATAGTATGTCGACCTCGGGCAACGGCCGGAGCCCACTCATCCAGGTCCGCTCCGACGACAAGATTCGGGTCATCGGCGGCAAAGTCATCGTGGTGGGCACCGGCAGCATCGGCCTTGCGCAGCGGTTCGAGGCGATCGTCGAGCAATCCTGGCGGGAAGAGGTGTTCGAGCGCGGCTGCCAGGAATGCGGCACGTCCATCGCGGCCCTCGCACGGCACGAGTTTACCACAAGCGGGGTCCACTTCTCGCCCGGCGCTGGTCTGGATTTCGGCGCGATGGTTGCCGCGCCCATCCGCGACGCCCCCGAGCTAATCGAGTTCAACACCTTCGACCTGCAGCCTGAGCGGAAGACGCGCCGTCGCCACTGGGTGGCCATGGGGGCTGGGCAGACCCTCGCCGACCCGTTCCTCGCCTTCGTCAGCCGCGTGCTATGGGACGGCCGGGAGCCCACTGTCGCGGCGGCGACCGTCGGCCTATGCTGGGCGATCGAGCACGCGATTCACTACGCCCCGGGCGGGGTCGGCCCTCCCGTTCGCCTCGCAGTCCTGCGTCGCGAGGCAGGCGAGTGGCGGGCCACACTGTTGGAGGACGACGCGCTGCAGGAGCCGAGGCAGCACATCGCGGAGATCGAGAAGCGCATCGGATTTTACGCCTCCGACGGCCTCGCAGCTGCGCCGCCCCCGCCCCCGCCCCCGCCCCCAAAGCCTGCCGTTTCCGAGTCCGACTAGGACTTCGCAAGCAGCCCCTCGTCCGTTAGGCCTCCGGGGCCTCATTGTTCCCGCTCCGGAGATAGCGAACATGAGCAAGACCTATATCATCTGTGGGTGACCGGTTGGGTCCGAAGAGCATGTCTTTCCCATCGCATTCGACGGCCGACGCACGAACCGATATATCTATCGCGGACCCCACGATAACAGATCTTCCCGACTCGCCAGAAACACCGCCAAGCAGCGAGGCGCCTCCCGGGCTTCTCGTGGTCGATTTCGCGTTGCACGGCGATGTGCAAGAGAACGATCAACACTCCGGCACACACGGGATACTGGCAGTAATTTACTCTCATTCTTTTCTCAATTACCTTCATGGCGGAGACGGCGTAGTGATAGGAAAAGCACTCAAGGCGCTCAACTCTGAACACAACCTCATACACCGTATCCACTCACACGAGTTCGCTCGGCGCATAACGTGACGCTGTGGCGACTTCTCGATGAACAGGTAAGATGGCGAGCAGGACGGGGCTTGCAGTCCGCAGAGTTTTGTCGAATGAGATGTTGGGTCCAGACCCCGAAGGATTTACCCACGACACTGTCCCAGCAAGTGTCTCGGACGAGGCCCCCGGGTGTACTCCCTGCCATGGGTCCCCCTACCCTTTTTTTGGTTGAAAATCACGGATTGCCAGCGCGACCTATCGCACGCCCCACCGGGCGAGCGCAGCCTCAGCGTCAGCCGGATCCTCCTGAATGCGATAGATCGCGCCACGGCTCAAACCAGTATCCCTGGCGATGGCAGAGACGCCTACGCCCTGGACTAGCTGAGCGCGCACAATGTCGAGCTGAGCGCGGCTGTAGGAGGGTTTCCGGCCTCGGTACGCGTCATCCCGGGCTTTTGCGTGGGCGATGCCGGCTCGCTGCGCTTCCTTGGTCGCTTCGGTCTGCGCCTGTGCCGTGGCACTCATGAATGCGATGAGCGCATCACGCACAGCCTGTTGCATCGGGTCCTTGGTAGCACCGTCGAATACCAGCCCGTTGATGACCGTGCGGACGATCACACCGCGGCGCATCAGCTCCCGAATGGTGTCGGTCACGTCTTGGTAGTCGCGGCCGAGCCGATCGACCCACCGGACCACGAGCACGTCACCGCGCCGGAGCATGTCGAACAGGCGCCGGCCCTGCGGCCGATCGGCAATCCGGGTGCTGACGCCGCTCACGCCCTCGTCCGCCACGACCGCATCAATCGCGAAGCCCGCGGCCTCGGCCTGTGTGCGCTGGTGAGCGGCGGTCTGCTCCGTGGTGCTCACGCGGGCGTAGAGGATGACCTGGGACATGCGGCGAAAGCGTCTGTTGAAGTGACGTCCGCATAAAGGCTTGTCCGTTGGTTAAAATCAACCCTAGTGGACACAGTTTCGGACGGCCGCAGCGCTGTTCGCTACGGTATAGCCCTACGGACGATACAGCGAGGAGACACTCCCGACGCTACTTTGTCGGCAGTCCGCCTTGGGCGATCGCGATTTCTACCGCCTCCTGCGCGTGCGAACCAACAGGATGGTTATGCTGTTCCAGGAACGTCTTGGCGGCGGATAGCTGATCGAGGGCTCGGCTTGGCTGGCGATACTGCTCAGCCAGGAGATCACTGGTCAGTGCAAATGCAAGCTCCTCAGCCAAAGCCGCTACCAGCGGCAGGGCATCGGACAGCGGATTGGCAGCGCTCATGATGGCTCCTAGCTGCCCCCCAGCCCGATTTTATTTAGCACAATTTTTCCGAACATGAGAGGCAGGGGAACGACCCGGCAAACGCAGCACATCACACCAAATGTTCGAAGTCGAACAGGGAACGATTCCTAAACGGTACCTGAAGCCTCCATCGCCGCCTGCGTGGCGAAGCGAACTTCGTCCACGCTACCGATCATAGCGCCCGGGCGGTCAATCCTTTCATCAGGATCTGCCCTGTCGGCCGCCCGGTAGGAGAGCCACCTACCGGCTCCAGCGTGATTTCGAACAGCTGATCGGGCACCGCCCTCGGCAAGTCTTCGACCTTCAGGTCCAGGCGTTGCGCTCGCTGCGAGAGCCCCACCGAGACCGGCCCTCGAGCCCGGTCCCATAGCGTCCACACTTCGAGCACCCGGTCGCTCGGCACTGGTAGAGCGGCCAAAGGAATGAGGTTCGCTCGTCCATCGGCACCAATGTTGACGATCGCCGCGACCCGATTGTCGTCGGTGAGAAGCGCGGCCACCAGTGCGGGCGCGGGCTGCCGTGCTGCGAGCACTGCTAGGCCAGCAGCCAAGGCCAGACACGCGGCGCCCGCAGCGAGACCGGCGCCGCGCCAGAAGCCGAGGCTGTTCCAAACGGCGAGCAAGCGCTCGGTAAGCCCAGGGCTGGGACCAACGACATGTACCTCACTGCCAAGACGCTCCTCAATCCGGTGCCAGAGTGCGTCCCCGGCTGGCACGGCAGTCGCCGTCTCGTCGATCTCAGCCAGGCGCGCGCGCCAAGCCTCGACGCTCGCGGCAAAGTCCGTGTCCGTCTTCGCGAGGTGAGCAGCCTGGGTGGCCTCAGCCCCTTCGAGAAGGCCGAGCGCGTACTCGGCGGCCAGCGCGTCGCGCTCAGCTGGCGTCACGACATGCACTCCCGGAGGGCGAGGAGCGATCGGCGCAGCCACGACTTCACGGTCCCGAGCGGCAGACCAAGTCGGCCGGCAAGCTCGCCGTGGCTAAGGCCGTGCGCGTAGGCGAGCACGATAGCATTGCGGCGATGCGGTTCGAGCCCGTCGAGGCAGCGCCGCAACGCCCTGGCTTCGGAGAGGCGGGCCACCACCGCTTCCGGTCCCTCCTCCTCACTCGCGACGTCATAGTCGAGTTCGTCCGTAAGATCGGTGCGGGCTTCGCCGCGCAGGATGTTGAGGGCGCGGTAGCGCAGGACAGCGTAGAGGAAGGCGCGACCCGTACCCCGAGCGGGGTCGAATGACCCCGCATTCCGCCAAACTTGGACAAAGGCGTCCTGCACAGCCTCTTCGGCCAGCGCGCGACGGCGCAGGATGCGCAGGGCTACGCCGAGCATGCGCGGCGCTTCCGCTTCATAGAGTGCGCGCAAGGCGCCGCGGTCCCCGCCGGCCACATGGCGCAAGGTCTCCTCGACCGACAGCGCGGCCCGCGCCGTGTTCGATACGCCGTGCACCCGTGATCCATCCTGACCGTATCCATGCCCAGGGTACACGGCCCGACCGCCTCTGGATGCAGGATCGAATTTTTTTCGTGTTCCGTGCATCCACCGGCTCAGCCGTCGTGTACCCGCGCCGCCGGTTCTGATCCCGGCGGGAACGGGAGACACCCATGAAACGAGTCATCCTCGCGTCCGCGCTCTTCGCCTCGGTCGCCTTCGTGGGCGGCGCCCAGGCCCAGACCGTCGCGGCCCTCGTCGGCGACGACACGCTCGCCATGGTCGACGTGGCCGCCAAAAAAGTGACAAAGACGGTGAAGGTCACGGGCGCGCCGGGTCGGATCATCGGCATCGACGTGCGCCCTGCCGATGGCATGCTCTACGCGCTCGCCGCCGATGGCACGGTGCTAACCGTCGACACCGCGTCCGGCAAGGCGACGACCAAGTCGAAGCTCGAGACCATGCTGCCGACAGGCGTGGCGGCGACTGTCGACTTCAACCCGGTCGCCGACAGGCTGCGGGTGATCGGCTCGGACGGCACCAGCCTGCGCGCCAACGTCGACGACGGCAAGGTCGTGAAGGACGGATCGCTGAAGTTCGCGGAGAACGACACGATGAAGGGCAAGACGCCCAAGGTCGTGGCTGGCGCCTACACCAACTCGATGAAGGGTGCAAAGGAGACGACGCTGTTCGACATCGACGCTTCAGGCGCGCTCCTGCGCCAGGCACCACCGAACGACGGCATCCTCAACACGGTGGGCATGCTCGGCGTTACCGCGGAGGTTGCGGCCTTCGACATCACCACCGATGCCGCCGGCAAGAGCCAGGGCTGGCTGATGTCGGGCGACACGCTGCACGCCGTCGACCTTGCCACCGGCAAAGCGACCATGCTGACCAAGATCGCCGGTACCACCGGGACGGTGCGCGACATCGCAGCCCTACCCGGCATGTAGCTGCTGGCTGCATCACGACCGGAACGGAGGTTCGCTGCTGATATCGCAGCGAACCTGCAGGCAGTCGACCAGACGAGAACCGAAGTGCGTCTCTGAGGCCACACCTAGAATCAAAGGGTCACGCACGGCCTGTTTTTGGTCCAAAAGATTGGACCATTGCGATTAAGCTCAGCGTTATGCTCGAAGCCACGGTTCAGGCCGGCGGTGGGATCAGCCCGAACTCAGGTGGTACCGATGTTGAAGAAGCTTCTTCTGGCCAGTGCGACCATCGCCACCTCCGGCGCGGCCCTGGCTGCTGACCTCCCCCGTCGCGCCGCACCTCCGGTGTTTACCCCGGTAGCCCCGGTATTCACCTGGACCGGCGCCTACTTCGGCATCAACGCTGGCTACGTCTTCGACAGCGACACACGCTTCGATCGCACAACCGGCGACCTCGCCAACAATAATGCCGCGCTCGCCGTTGGCCTGCGCCCGACCGCAGCTCGCGTGCGCAATGACGGGTTCACCGGCGGCGGCCAGATCGGCTACAACTACCAGTTCACGCCGGGCTCAGGCTTCGTAATCGGTATCGAGGCGGACGCCGCCTACACCGACCTCGACCGTATCCGTACGCTGAGCAACACCACGAACTTCGGCCCACTCGTCACGCCTGGCGCAGTCGCCACCACACGGGTCAACACCTACCAAGGCGGCCTCGACTTCCTCGGCACCGTCCGCGGACGCGTCGGCTACGCCTTCGACCGCTTCATGGTCTATGGCACGGGCGGCTTCGCCTATGGCGGAGTCAACAACCGCGTGACCTTCTTCGCTCCGAACGGCACGATCCCGTTCTTCGATGGGCGGCAGAACGATATCCAGACCGGCTACGCCTACGGCGGCGGCGTTGAGTACGCGCTGCCTACCGACTCGTTCTTCAACTTTTTCCGCTCGAGCGCGGTGACGCTGAAGGTCGAGTACCTGCACTACAACCTTGGCGGCGAACGCTTCGCCATTCCCGGTGTCAACGGAGGGCCAGGTAATTACAGCGCTCGAGTTCGCAATGATGGCGATCTCGTTCGCGCAGGTCTGAACTACAAGTTTGGCACGTTCTAGTCGCCAAATATCTTCTGAAGGCAATTTTTATTTTTGCAATTTGATCCCGTCGTTCTCGCGGCGGGATCTTAATATATTGCTGGATCAGCTGCCAATCTACTATTGGCATGGAGTCATGTCAGTATATCGGACAATGCCCTAATGGGCCTGTAACGGAACAGGCGATCCAGCGGCCTCCTTGGGAGGATGGTAACCACACCCCGCCATCCTGCCCGGGAGCAGCGTCGCGTATCAGCTCCCCGTCGTGTGGACACGACATACCCCGCCAAGCCCCTAGGCTGGCGGAGGTTCTTCGTGTTCTTCACCCGGTACCGCCGGTTAGGCTAGGTCATTCTCTTCCGGGTCGAAGGGCTTGGCACTCTCGTTGTCAGGCGATTGCCCGCCAGGATCAGGGCATCATCACTGTGTCGATGACATGGATGACGCCGTTCGACTGCATCACGTTGCCGATCGTCACCCGGGCGGTGTTGCCCTTGTCGTCGGCCACGAACAGCCGCTTGCCCTTCTGCATCACCGTCAGGGTCCCGCCCGCGGCGGTCTTCAGCTCGGCCTGGCCGCCGCCCTGCTTGACCAGCCCCATCAGGTCCTTGGCCGTGTAGGTGCCGGGCACGACGTGGTAGGTCAGGATCTTGGTCAGCGTGGGCTTGTTCTGCGGCTGGACCAGGGACTCGACCGTGCCGGCCGGCAGTTTGGCGAAGGCGGCGTTGGTGGGGGCGAACACCGTGAACGGGCCGGGGCCGGCCAGGGTGTCGACGAGGCCAGCGGCCTTCACGGCAGCGACCAGGGTGGTGTGGTCCTTCGAGTTGACCGCGTTCTCGACGATCGACTTCGAGGCATACATCGGCGCGCCGCCCACCATCGGGTTCTTGGCCTGCGCGGCACCGCCGGCCGTCGCCAGCGCCAGGGCGAAGATCAGGATGCGGGCATGGTTCCGGATCGTCATGGGGTTGGTTCCGTCTCTCGTACCGGCCCCGCTCTTGTCGGGGTCGAGGGCCGGTACGGAGCGCTGAACGGGAAGGTTTCAACCGAGCGCGATTTTTTCGCGCCGCCGCGATCTATTTCGTCCCGCCTACTCGCGTACCAAGCGGCCGCTGTAGACCGCCGGCCCTGTCGGGGCGCCCGAGGGCGAGCCGCCCGGTGGCTCCAGGGTGACAGCCAGGCTCGCACCGTCGAGGAGCGCGCGGTCCCTGGCTGGCAGGGACAGCCGCGTACCGGCCTCATCGCGAACGAGGCCGAGCGAGCGCGGCGTACCGGAGGCCGGCACGACCCAAAGTTCGAGGCTGCGGTCGCGGGGCACCTCGGCGGCGAGCGCCCGGACCTCTACGGTGCCGGCCCCCGGATCGACCCGCACCACAAGGGCCGGCAGCTCGCCGCCCCGGTTCACCACGGCGAGATAGCGCGCCGCGTCGGGCCGCGGCGCCAGGCGCTCCACGGCGATGAACAGGGCGAGGCCCGCGGCCAGCGCCCCTGCCGCGAGAGCAGTGCGGCGCCAGCGCCGGAGCGCAGGGCGCAGATCGACGGGAGCCGCAGGCCGGGGCGAGTCGGCCGGCAGCCGGGCGGCGATGTGGTCCCAGGCGTCTGGCGGCGGCGCCACCTCGGGCACGGCCCCGGCCAGGGGGGCGAGGCGGGCCTCCCAAGCGCGCTCGGCGGCGGCGAGCGCCGGGGAACCGGCGCGCTCGCGCCGGTAAGCCTCGCGCTCGTCGGCGTTCAGGGTACCGAGCACGTATTCGGCGGCGCGCAGGTCGGTCTCGTCGGGCGTGCTCATGCGGCGGCATCCAGGCAGTCCCGCAGCGCCGCGAGCCCGCGATGCAGCCAGGTCTTCACGGTGTTGACCGGCCGGTCGTAGCGCAGGGCCAGTTCCTCGCGCGACAGGCCCTCGCAATAAGCCATGACCACGCAGTCGCGCTGCGCCGGCTCGAGGCGCCCGAGGCAGGAAAGCAGCGCGTCGCGGTTCAGGAACGCGGCCTCGCTGTCCCGCGGATCGGCAATGCGGGACAGCCAGTCCTCCTCGTCGTCCCCGGTCACCGGCATCGGCACTTCACCCTTCCGGCGCATCAGGTCGATGGCGCGGTGGCGCGCGATCGCCACGAGCCAAGCCATCGGCTGTCCCGCTTCCGGGGCGTAGCCCGCCGCGCTCTGCCAGATCCGCAGATAGGCATCCTGCAGCACGTCCTCGGCCATGGCCCGGTCGCGGACGATACGCAGGGTCAGGGCGAAAAGTTTCGGGGCCGTGCGCTCGTAGAGCACGCGCAGGGCTGCCTCATCGCGGCGAGCGACCTGTGCGATCAGGACCGCGAGGTTTGTCTCTGCGATCTCCGGCCGTCGCCCCAGACGCATCATCCCCAAGGTGCTCCACCACTTGCGCCGGTGTTGTGCGGCACGACCGTATTCCACTGGTGCCGGAGCACCACGGGAAGCGCAAGCCATAGCCTTGGGGCGTCTGCTGCCGGGTCGAGTGGTGATGTCCTCCACGGGGACTTCCGAGGGTGCCCCCTGGCCTCATCGGAATTACGTTGCTGGATACGGTCCCTGGAACAGGTCGCCCATCGCCTTGCGCCGAAACACGGTGCGCCAGCGGCGGCGCTGATGCTCATCGCGGTCGTGCAGTATGTGGCAGCGCTGGCAGAACGCCGCCAGGTTGGCGTCCTCATTGTTGGCGGTGTCGTGGTCGCGGTGGGCTGCCGCCAGCACCACCTTCGTGACGCGAACCCGGGCAAGCAGATCCTCGTCGCGCAGGCGCTGCCGGAGCCGGCGGCCCTGGCCGTCGCGCCAGCCCGAGATCTCGGCATCCCACCACCGGCCGTCGCCGAGGTGGAAGACCCGCTGCAGGTGCGGACGGGCGCATTCCTCGCACCGCCCCCGCGCCCGACGGAAGCGGATCGCGTCGGAGAGCTGGGGCCAGTCGATGGGATAGAAGAAGCGGTGCTCCGGCCGGATCGGCATTCCTGCTCCCCAGCTGGGCGGGTCTCACGTAGCGTGGGGAGCCTATCACGCTGTAAGGTTAAGCCTACCTTGTCGCACGACGCTCGACGTTTGGCTCCCAGTCGGGTCATCAAAGGGACGAGAGGCGCAAGGCCCATCAACAGAAGTCTGTTTTGGGCATGCGGATGAAGACCGGCACCGCCGGTTCGCTATGGGTGCACTTTTAACGAACTGGTCCTGATCGCGGCTTCCGACCCGCTGCCGACCCTCGGAACGTCCGCTTCATGGCAGATGGTGGATACAGACGTACGATCGGGCTAGACGGTAGGCTGCCAGCCCGCTTCGAGCTGTCTGGACGCGAGACCTCCTTGGCGTCACCTCATCGCGTCGACTCCGCGGTGGAGCGACCGGCGGTGAATTTCCCGGTTCGGCCTGAAACTTTTCTCGGCACGCCTCCGTACAGGTCGGCGTACGCCCGGTCCGGGCGCGGCGCGAGGTCTTGCCTCGGCGTCCGATCTGTTGCGTTCCAACGTCATCGGAGTTAGGTTTTTATTCGCAATATCAGGAACTTGGAGGTCGGTTGATCTCTTCACTCCCTGTGCGAAAGGGGATCCCATCCCCGTACAGGAGACGTTGAATGAAGATCACCACCCTTGCCTTCGCCGCCTCGGTCCTCGGCAGCCTCGCTTTCGGAGCCGGCGCCGCTTCCGCTGGCCCGATGGGCCCGAACGGTCTCCAGGCCGGCTCCCCGACCGTCACCCAGGTCCGGATGACCAGCAGCGAGCGCATGATGATGAAGAAGCGCATGATGCGGAAGAAGATGATGAAGCGCCGGATGATGAAGCAGCGCATGATGAACCGCATGTAGGCGGTCATCCGAACGCGGCGGCTCGGCCCTCGGGCCGGTCGCCGCGCCCCGAGGTCCCCAGGATACGCCGACATCGTGCCACGCACCTACCTGACGCGCTCTGCCCCCGATCTTGGCGAGGTCGAGCGCCGACGCTGGATGTTCCGCCATCCCGTCGTTATCCGGGTCACCCACTGGGTGAACGCGCTGTGCCTCCTCGTGCTGCTTATGAGCGGCCTGCAGATCTTCAACGCCCACCCAGCCCTGTACTGGGGCAAGGTCTCGACCTTTGACACGCCGTTGCTGGCGATGTCCGCAACCGAGGACGAGCCGCCGAAGGGCACGACGATGGTCCTAGGGCGGACCTTCGACACCACCGGCTATCTCGGCTCCTCAACCGGCGCCGACGGCGAGCCGGCCGACCGCGGCTTCCCGGCCTGGGCGACGCTGCCGAGCGACCAGGACCTCACCGGCGGTCGCAGCTGGCACTTCTTCTTCGCCTGGGCCTTCGTCCTGAACGGCGCCCTCTACCTGATCTACGGCCTGCTCAGCGGGCAATTGCGCTTCCGTGTCGTCCCGCAGCGTGACCAGATCCAGCGTTTCGGTGCGTCGATTTGGGAACATCTGACCCTGCGCTTTCCGCAAGGCGACGAGGCCAAGCGCTACAATGTCATCCAGAAGCTGACCTACGCCATCGTCCTGTTCGTGCTCCTGCCGGTGCAGGTGCTGGCGGGCTTGGCGATGTCACCGGCCATGGACGCCGCCTTCCCCTTCCTGCTGACGCTGTTCGACGGACGCCAGTCGGCCCGCACGGTCCACTTCGTCGTGGCGGCCCTGCTCGTCCTGTTCGTGGTCGTGCACGTCGCCCTGGTCCTGCTGTCGGGCTTCTGGAACAACATGCGCGGCATGCTCACCGGCTGGTTCGTGATCGAGCGCAAGGTCGAGCCAGCCGCCTCCATCGAAGGGGACCCCCGGTCATGAAGGGCTCGCCCAATCGTCGGTCCCTCCTGCTCGGAGCTTCCGCCACGGCCGCGGCGGCCATGCTCGTGGGCTGCGACCGCCTCGGCAACGCCGAGTGGTTCCGACGCACGCTGAAGACCGGCGAGGACGCCAACATGTTCGTCCAGCGCCTGCTCCTGGGCGAGGTGACGTTGGCACCGGAATACGCCGAGGCCGACATCTCGCCATGGTTCAAGCCGAACGGGACCGAGGACCCGCCGGACAAGGACTACAAGGCCCTGGCGAAGGGCAAGTTCGCCAAGTACCACTTGGAGGTCGGCGGCCACGTGGAGGAGCCCTTCAAGCTGTCTTTGGCCGACCTCCGCAAGCTCCCGGCCCGAACCCAGATCACGCGGCACGATTGCGTCGAGGGCTGGAGCGCCATCGGCAAATGGACCGGGGTGCCACTCGCCGAACTGCTCAATCGCGCCCGGCTCAAGCCGCAGGCGCGCTACGTGGTGTTTCACTGCGCCGACACTATGGACCAGGGTAACCCGCTCGAAGGCGGGGGAGACGATGAGGAGACCGACGAGGTCCCTGCCGGCAACGCTAACCCGAGCATGACCAAGCAGTCGGGCGGCGACGAGAACAGGAAGGATTACGGCGGTCAACAGGCGACGGTTGGCACCGCGGTAAGCGGCGGAACGCCGGTTCGGTTCTACGAGAGCATTGATCTGGTCGACGCGTTCCATCCTCAAACCATCCTCGCCTACAACATGAACGGAGAGGCCCTTCCTGTATCGAACGGCGCGCCATTACGCCTACGCGTTGAGCGAAGCCTCGGATACAAGCAGGCAAAGTACGTGATGCGCATCGAGGTGGTCGAGAGCTTCGCCCATATCGGCGAGGGCAAGGGCGGTTACTGGGAGGACCAGGGCTACGCTTGGTATGCCGGGATCTGACCTGCCTCTCGTCAGGGTTCCGCCGGCATCTGTGCGGGAAAGCCCTTGTTGATCGTGTCGATGACCGCGCCTCAAGGGGAGTCCAAGTTGCCGGAGTGTTGACGAACACTTGCTTCGAGGAGGCGCCGACGGCGATCCGGGCGATTAGCATGCGTTACAGGCTGAACGTCCGTTCTCGGGCCGCGAGTTAGGGTCCGTTCCCCACCCGTTGCAGACGGACCGTCTGGTTCGATTTGGGCATACCCCTGGTGAACCCGCCTCAGAGCGGCCTGGGGACACCTACCAGACCGGCCAAACTGAACCGGCAACAGGTGAACCATCCCAACTGGATCAGTAGCCACTCGCCGCATCGCGTTTTGTCCGCATGAGCATGCCCCTGCGGACATGGTGCAACGCACAATGCTAATCTCATCCCTTGACCGCCGGGGTCCATTCGCCTCCGGCCTCGACCCATGCGAGCGCCGCGCTCGCCTACGATCCCTGCGCGCAGTCTCCCGCCTCCACGTTGGCCCGTGAGGCGCAGCCCTCGACGCCGCGCTCAACGCGGCCGAGAACGATGAAGGGCAGCTCGCCAAGGCACTGACGGCCCTCAACTGGCTCGCCTCCCTCGACCCGCGGCGCGTGCTTGCGTCCTATGCCGCGTTCACCGCACCAGCGGCAGCGTGAGGGGGGCGCGGTCCGCGCCTCACGACTCCCCAAATCGCAGGTAACCGAAACCGGGTGGCAAAGCCGAACGTCGCCGTTACAAGCGGGATGCAGACGGGTGCGAAGGGCTCGCCGTGCGTGTGAGCTGCTGTGACGCAAATCGACCCCACTAGCCATTCCCTTGCCAATCTGGCCCGACTCGCGGCTCTCGATGCTTTGGCGGTGCTCGACACCCCGACCGAGCAGGGCTTCGATGATGTTGTGCGCCTCGCTTCTCGCCTCTGTGTGGCGCCCGTCGCTCTTGTCAGCCTCGTTGCCGCCGATCGACAGTGGTTCAAGGCCAATGTCGGCTTCCCGCGCTGCGAAACCGACCTTGAGCGCTCGGTCTGCAAGTTCGCACTCTCCGAGCCCGATCTGCTCGTCATTCCGGATCTCACCGCTGACCCGCGTACGGCACCAAACCCCCTTGTCACGGGGGAGCCGCATATTCGCTTCTACGCCGGAGCACCGTTGCGCCTGACGAACGGCGCGTTCGTCGGCTCGCTGTGTGTCATTGATACCGTTGCCCGGCCCGCGGGGCTGACCCCGGAACAGGGGGACGACCTGCGCGCCCTGGGCCGCCAGGTTGTCCTCCTGCTTGAGGCGCGACGATCGATGGTCCGCGACAGGGCCGAAGCTATCGAGAAGGGGGAAGCACAAGCCTCCGCGCTCGCGCGCGCCGCGGTGAGCGAGGCGCAGAACGTCTCCCTCCGCATCAGCGACCAACGCTCGCGCTCCGCCCAAGAAGCTGGGGGCGTCGGCACGTTCGAGCTGATCGTCGCTTCCGACATGATGCAGGTTTCGGCCGAGTTCTGTCGCCTCTACGGCGTGCCAGTCGCTCCCGTCTACTCGGCCGCGATCTTCGAGGCGCTGGTGCTGCCCGAGGACGCCAGCGTGCGCTCCAGCGACGCGAGCCGCGAGGATGGCAGCGCAACGCTCGATGTCGAGTACCGCATCCACCGTGCGGACGACGGCGAGCTGCGTTGGATCGCACGTCGGGCGAGCTTCACCCGCGACGAGCATGGGACCGTCGTCGGCATGTTCGGTACCGTCCGGGACGTCACCGAGCGCCGCAAGGTGCAGGACGCCCTACACGCCAGCGAGGCACTGGCTCGGCAGAACGTCCAGCGCGTCCAGCTGGCGCTGGCGGCCGGGGCGATCATTGGCACCTGGAATTGGGACATTCCCTCAGACCGCTTCACCATCGACGAAGCCTTTGCCCAGACCTTCGGGCTTGATCCAGCCCTCGGACGTGAAGGCATCCCGCTCGCTCAGATCGTCGCCACCGTGCATCCCGACGACAAGCTTGGGTTATCGGCCGCCATCACCACCGCTATTTTGCGGGGCGGTGCCTACGCTCATCAGTACCGGGTGCGCCGAACGGACGGGCGCTACTACTGGATCGAGGCCAACGGTCGGGTTGACAGGGCGGAGGATGGTACACCGCTGAGCTTCCCTGGCGTCCTGCTCGATATTGAGGAGCGACGCGCTGCCCAGGCCGCGCTGACCGCGAGCGAGAGCCGATTGAGGGCGCTCGTGACTGCGGGCGCACAGTCCGTCTACCGAATGAGCCCCGACTGGCAGGAAATGCGCCAGCTCGACGGACGTGGCTTCCTCGCCGACACGGTAGTGCCAAGCGTGCACTGGCTCGACCTCTACATCGATCCCGCCGACCGCCCGGAGGTGATGGCAGCGATCGAGGATGCGATCCGGCGCAAGGGCACGTTCGAGCTTGAGCATCGGGTGCGGCGGGCCGATGGAAGCTTTGGCTGGATGCTCTCACGCGCCGTTCCTCTCTTCGAGGAGCATGGCGAGATCGCGGAGTGGTTCGGGGCGGCGAGCGACGTGACCGCCCGTCGAACCGCCGAGGCGCGGCAGGCAGCATTGGTCGAGATGGGCGATCAGTTGCGCGACCTTGGCACGGTGCCTACCATCGTACACGCAGCGGCCGGGATCGTCGCGCGGGTACTCGGTGCAACACGTGCCGGTTATGGCTTGGTCGATGTCGCACGCGAGACGGTAGAGATCCCATCCGATTGGTGCGCACCGGGGGTTTCCTCAGTCGCGGGTCTGCACGACTTCCGCGACTACGGCTCATACATTGAGGACCTACGGCGCGGCGCAGCCGTCCTGATCGGTGATGTAGAGCGCGACCCGCGCACTCAGAAGAGCGCGGTGATGCTGCTCGCGATCGGTGTGCGGACGCTGATCAACGTGCCCGTGATGGAGCGCGGGCGCCTCGTCGGGATTGGCTTCATCCACTCCGATCGACCTCACGCCCTCTCAGCCGAGGAATTGGCCTTTGTGCGGGCCGTGGCGGATCGGATCCAGGTCGCTGTGGCGCGTGTGCAGGCGGAGGCGCAGCAAGTACTGCTGAACGGCGAGCTGTCGCACCGGCTCAAGAACACCCTGTCGATGGTGCAGGGTATCGCCAGCCAGACGCTACGCAGCGTGCCGGACCAGGCCCCCGTCCAGGCTTTCACGCAGCGGCTGGTAGCCCTATCGCAGGCGCACGATGTGCTCTTGCAGGACAGCTGGACAGCCGCGCCGATGCGCGCCGTCGTCGACCGTGTGCTGGCCGTGCAAGCGCCCCTGGAGCGCTTCCAGATCAATGGCCCCAACCTCTCGCTGGCCCCTCAGGCGACACTGTCGCTCTCGATGCTGCTGCACGAGCTGACCACGAACGCCGTAAAGTACGGCGCGCTCTCGACAGAAGCGGGGATGGTCAATGTTGCCTGGTGGGTCGAGGATGACGACGATCGAACGGCCGTGCTGACCTGGCAGGAGCATGGTGGTCCGCCAGCGCAAGCGCCAACGCGCCGTGGTTTCGGAACGCGGTTGATTCAGCTTGGGCTGGTGGGAACCCGTGACACTCGGCTGAGTTATAACCAGTTGGGCTTCGGTGCTGAATTTCGAGCGCCTAGCTCAGAAATGGTAGCGTCGTGATCCGGGCGGTGACGGGTTCTCACGAGGGGAGCCCATGACGACGCAGCGCGACGAGCGCCGACCGATCGTACTTCTGATTGAAGACGACCCGATCCTGATGATGACCCTGTCGGACCTGATCGAGGATGCCGACTGTGACGTTGTCGAGGCAACGACGACCGCCAAGGCGATCCGTATCCTTGAGGAGCGCACGGACATCCGCGTGGTGATGGCGGACCTGGATGTGCGCGGATCGGTGATGGGGCTGAAGCTAGCCGCCCTGATCCGAGATCGCTGGCCGCCAATTGAGCTTATCCTGACGGGTGCGGTGAAGCCGGATCTGTCGAGCATTCCGACCCGTGGTGTGTTCCACGACAAGCCATTCGACCATGCGGGCATCATCCAAAGCGTTCGCTCGCTCGCATCAGCCAACAGTTGATTAAAGTCCGTAATGGTTCGAAAGCGGCCCGAAGCGACGCCTAAAGACCGTTAGGGTATACCCATGCGGACATGCCACGGACGCATGACCGGTTAAGATGGATCTGTGACGTCCACCAACGACGCGGTCCGATTTGGGATGCCGCTCATGTGGACCTGAGCTGGAGCCGGTCCGATGAAGCAGGACCTAACGGACTGATCAAGGCGGTGCGTCTGATGCATGGATAGGTGTCGAGCGCGCTGCAAACGCACTCGCTGCCTCGTTTGGTCGCCGTCCTTGGCCTAACCAATTGTCCTCATTCCGAATTTGCTCAGCGGACACGTTCGAGGATCAATACAAATAGATACAGCTCCTATATTGCTTCCGTATCAGCCTGTTTATGGACTACTCAAGGCGCAATATTAGAATCTAACTGATACAGCACCAGTAAATCGGCGTGGAGATCCGGGATAAACTCGAAATACGTTCAGCGAACTCTCGTAGTAAGTGGTGTCAAACACGTTCTCGATATTCAGAGAGAAGCGGATGTTCTCCCAGCGGTAGTAGGCGAGCGCGTCCACCGCGATGTACGCGGGCAGCGTGAAGCCGGTGCCGGCGGCGTCGCCCGCACGTGCACCGACAGCGCGCACACCGCCGCCGATCCCGAACCCCTTCCACTCCCCGCCTTGCGCCTCGTAAACCGCGAGCAGGCTGCCGCTGTGGCGCGGCACGTTGACCAACGGGGCGCCGACCGGCAGCACGTTGTCCTTCGTCACCATGGCGTCGGCGAAGACGTAGCCGGCCAGGATCTTCAGCTCCGGCGAGAGCTGGCCAGCGGCGGTAAACTCGAAGCCCTGGCTGCGCACACCGCCCGCCGCGATCGAGAAGCCGCTATTGTTGGGGTCGGGCGTGAGCACGTTCTGCCGCTCGACCCGGAAGGCGGCTGCCGTCAGTCCGAGCGCCCCGCCGAACAGGTCGAGCTTCGCGCCAATTTCGTAGCCGAGTCCGGTCTCGGGCTCGACCGGCTTGCCGGGCGACACGGCGGCTGCGTCTGGGCCGATGTTCGGCCGGAAGCTGGTGCCGACGTTGGTGTAGAGCGCAAGCTCCGGCAGCGGCTGGTAGACCAGGCCGGCCCGTGGCGAGGCCGCCGCTCGGGTCTGGTCGGCTTGGCTGCGCGGGATGCGCTCCCTGAATGAGTCCTCGAAGAAGTCGAACCGCACGCCGACGAGTGCCTTCCACTCCGGCGAGAGCACGATCTGATCCTGGGCGTAGAGCGCAGTGTTCGTTACCCGCTCGAGGTTGTTGCGCGGGATGGTGAGCGGCGGCAGCGCTTGGCCGTAGCGCGGATCGTAGATGTCGATCGCGTAGGGGTTGGTGCGGAAGTTCGAGCGCAGGTAGAGCGTGCGGCTGTCGGTGCTCTCGCGCTCGAAGCCGAGGAGCAGGGTGTGGCCGAGCCCGGCGGTGTCGAAGCGCCCGACCACCTCGGCTTGGCCGATCGCCACGTCCCAACGGTAGTCGCGGACGTTGCGGTCGCGTGAAACGGTGCGGTTGTCGGCCGCGATGGCGCGGATCTCCGCCGACTCGCCTTCCAGGGTACCGGTGCTGAAGTGGGTGGCGAGCCGCATCTGCCAGTCGGCGTTAAAGCGGTGGTCGATCCGGACCTGCAGCGTATCGGACGACTGATAGGTGCTCTGCCCCGGCTCGCCGAGGAAGCGCGAGATCGGCAGGAAGCCGAGCTGCTTGTTGATCGCGATGACACCGCGATCGAAGATGATCCGGTTGCGCTGGATGTCGGCCTCGACCGTGATCCGCGTGTCGGGCGTGACCTGCCAGCTCACGACTGGGGCGACGAGCAGCCGATCGCTGTCGACGAAATCGCGGAAGCTGCCAGCACCCTGCGCCGCGAAGTTGAAGCGGTAGAGAACCGTGCCGTCCTCGGTGAGAGGCCCGCCCGCGTCGATGGTGCCCCGAGCCAGACCATACGAGTCGACCTGGTTACCGAACTCGACGAAGCGTTGGGCGGTAGGTTGCTTGGTGATGATATTGATGAGGCCGCCCGGGTCGCTACGTCCGAACAGGCCGGCACCCGGTCCCTTCAGAACCTCGATACGCTCGATGTTCTGCGCATCGGGCGGCGGGGGCGTGCCGCGATTGAGCGGGAAGCCGTTCTGGTAGATCTCCGAGGTGGTGACGCCGCGGATGGCGTAGCTGAAGATGCTCAGGCCGCCGAAGTTGTTCTGCTGCGTCACCCCCGGCAGGTAGTTGAAGGCGCGGTCGACGCGGGTGGCGGCGATGTCGGTGATGACCTCACGCGGCGCGACGGTGACGACCTGTGGCACATCACGTTGAGGCGTGTCGGTCTTCGTGCTGCTGACGGCACGGTCGCCGCGAAAGCCAGGGGTCGGACCGATCAAGCCGATCGTACCAGCGGCCGTCGTGGTGGGCACGGGCGCCGTCGGCCGGCTGCCCTGCACCTCGATCTCGTCGAGCGCGATGGTGTCCTGCGCCCGCGTGTCGTTGATCGGCAGGACAGCCGAGAGAATGAGCGCCCACGTGAGCGGGCGGGCGTGGGCGGGTGGAGCTGCAGCCATGGTTCACGTCCGGATGTGTTCGTGGGGGTGCGGATCCGGCCCGTGGCAATGGTCGCCGACCTCGATCCGCGCCGGAATGATCGAGAGACTGTCGTGGCGAACGCCGCGCTGGGTCGCGACCTCGTCGGCGAAGGCGAGGATGTCGCGCACCCGGCCGCGGACGAGGAGCGTATGGAGGCTGGCGTCGTGGTCGAGGGGAACCTGGACTTGAGCGATCACCAGGTCGTGCCGCCGCTGCTGCACCTCGGCCAGGCGCTGCCCCAGATCGCGCACGCCGGCCTCGGCCACGAAGGTGAAGGTCGCGACGCAGGACAGGTCGGGGTCGCACTGACGGCGCGTCTCGGCGAGGCCGCGGCGCAGGAGGTCGCGCATTGCCTCCGAGCGGCCGGCATAGCCGCGCTGCTCGACGGTCCGGTCGACCTCCGCGACGAGGTCGGGGTCCAGTGTGACGGTGATCCGCTGCATCAGCTCGCATCCCCAGGAGAGACCGGCAGCACGGCATCGATCAGCTCGCGCGCAGCTGGATGCGACAGCGCGAGGCTGGGCCGGCACGGCGAGGTATCGACGATCCGGCCCTCGCTCAGCACCACGACACGGTCCGCGAAGCGGCGCGCCAGGCGAACGTCATGGGTGATGAGGAGAAAGGCGGTCCCCCGTTCGCGCCGCAGGGTCGCGAGGCGGTCGAGAATGTCGACTTGGCGCGGCGCGTCGAGGTTCGAGACTGCCTCGTCGAGGACGACGAGGGCGGGCCGGGTGGCCAGTGCCCGGGCGAGCCCGATCCGCTGCACCTGGCCGCCGGAGAGCTGGCCCGGCAATCGGCCCGCCGCCTCGGGATCGAGGCCGACCAGTTCGAGAAGCTCGCCGACGCGCCCGGTGCGCGCAGTAACCGGAAGATCGGTCAGGTGGCGCAGCGGCTCGGCGAGGATCCGCCCGACCGCGTGGCGCGGGTTCACCGCCGAGAGCGGATCCTGCAGCACCATCTGCACGGCGGCACGGAAGGCGCGGAGCCCGCCACGGTCGAGGCCGGCGAGAGGCCTGTCACGAAACAGCACCGCGCCGACATCGGCCGCCTCGAGCCCCATCAGCAGCCGGGCGAGCGTACTCTTGCCCGAGCCGCTGCGGCCGATTAGGGCGACGCACTCGCCGTCGGAGATCGTGAGATCGATCCCGGTCAGAACCGTGCGGGACGCCCCCCGCCGCCAGCCCGCGCCGGGATAGGCCTTGCCGAGGCCGCGCGCCGCGAGCAGGGCCGTCATGCCGGGACCTCGTGCAGCGCCCGGTGGGCAGCGAGGAGGGCCCGCGTCGTCGGCTCGCGGGGATCGGCGAAAAGCGCGGCAGCGGGGCCGGCCTCGACGATCCGCCCCGCCTCCATCACCGCCACCCGATCGGCGAGGCGGGCGACGACGCCGAGATCGTGCGTCACGATCAGGAGCCCCAAGCCCCGCTCGCGCACGAGGCTTGCCAGCAGGTCGAGGATGCGTCCTTGCGCGACGAGGTCGAGGTCGGTGGTCGGCTCGTCGGCCACCAGGAACGGAGCGCCGGAGAGGAGCGCCAGCGCAATCATCGCCCGCTGCAGCATGCCGCCCGACATCTGGAACGGGTAGAGGCCGGGCACGCGCGGATCGTCGCCGAGCCCGACATCCGCCAGGGCCCGGCCGATCGCGGCACGTCCGACCCTGCCGCGCGATCCCGCCACCGCCAGGGTCTCGCCGGCATGGTCGGCGATGGTGCGCAAGGGATTGAAGGCGGTGCGCGGCGCCTGGAGCACGCTGGCGACCACCCGGCCGCGCAAGGGGGCAGGCTCGGTCTCGGCCCCGTCGAGGAGGACCCGGCCTCCCCGGCGTCGGGTACCCGGCGGCAGCACGTCGAGAAGGGCGGCGCAGGCCAGCGACTTGCCGGACCCGCTCGCCCCGACGAGGGCCAGGACCTCGCCCACGCGCATCTCCAGGCTGACGTCGCGGACGAGTAGCACCGCCTCGCGGCCGGCGCGTGTGTCGCGCCAGCTTTCGACGGACAGGCCCTCGGCACGAAGAACCCTCGCGCTCACAGGCCGCGTCCCGCGACGAGCGCCGGGTCGAGGCGGTCCCGCAGGGCGTCACCGAGGCGGTTGAAGCCAAGCACCGCCAGCGCGATCGCGAGGCCCGGCCAGACGACGAGGAGCGGTCGGGTCCAGAAGAAGGCGCGCGCGTCGTTGATCATCACGCCCCATTCCGGCGTCGGCGGCTGCACGCCGAGGCCGAGGAAGGAGAGGCCGGCGACGTGCAGGGCCATGTGGCCGATATCGAGGGTCGCGAGCGCGGCGAGCGGCGGCACCACGCCCGGCAGCACGTGCTCGGCGAAGATCGCGAGTGGCGGCGCACCGGCGATCCGCGCTGCCAGCACGTAGTCGCGGGTCTTCAGTTCCAGGACGAGACCGCGCACGATGCGCGCGTACCAGGCCCAGTGCGAGAGCACGATCGCCACGACGACGTTGACGAGGCCGGTCCCGAGCGCGCCGATCATGAACAGGGCGAGCACGAAGGTCGGGATGGTGAGGAAGACGTCGCAGAGCCGCATCAGCACCGCGTCGAGCCGGCCGCCGACCATGCCGGCGAGCCCTCCGACCGACAGCCCGAGGACGAGCACCAGGGCGAGGACGACGAGCACCGAGCCGAGGGTCGTGCGCGCTCCTGCGATCAGCCGCGAGAGGATGTCGCGGCCGAGATGGTCGGTGCCGAGGAGGTGGACGAGGTTCGGCGCTTCGAAGCGGTGGGCGAGATCGACCGCCAGCGGGTCGTGCGGCACGACGAGGGGCCCGACGAGCGCCAGCAGCACGAAGCCGGCGGCCAGGATCCCCGCGGCGGCGACGGAGCCGGATCGGACGGGCCGAGCGGTGGGGATCATGCGGCGGCGTCCCCGAGGCGAATGCGTGGGTCGAGCCACGCGTAGGCGAGGTCAACCGCAAGGTTGCACAGCACGAACACCACCGTCATCACCAGGGTGAAGCACTGGATCACTGGATAGTCGCGGTCGTAGATCGCCGAGACCGCGTAGCGGCCGACCCCCGGCCAGGAGAAGATTGTCTCGACGACGAGCGCGCCGCCGAGCAGCTCGCCGACATGCATGCCGGTCGCGGTGACAACGGGCACCAGCGCGTTGCGGAAGACGTGTCGGCGCGCCACCGCCGGCTCGGACAGGCCGCGCAGTCGCGCATAGAGCACGTGGCGGCCGCCAGCCGCCTCCAGCATGCTCGCCCGCAGGAGCCGGGCGTTGACCGAGAGCGACATCAGGCAGATGGCGAGCGCCGGCATGACGAGGTGGAGGGCCCCGCCGCGGCCCATCGGCGGCAGCCAGCCCAGGGTCACCGAGAAGGCGACGACGAGCAGGAACGCGACCCAGAAGTTCGGCAGCGAGACGCCGAGCACCGCGATGCCGCGCACCAGCCGGTCCTGCCAGCCGCCGCGATGCCGGGCGGCCCAGGCGCCGAGCGGCAGGCTGACGAGGAGGCTCACCGCCAGCGCCGTGCCGGCGAGTTCGAGAGTGGCGGGGAGGTAGCCAAGGAGATCCGGCAGCACCGGCCGGCGGGTGGCGTAGGACAGGCCGAAATCGCCCTGGAGCGCTCGCCACAGCCAGTCGAGGTACTGGACTGCAAAAGGACGGTCGAGGCCGAGCATCGCCCTGGCGTCGGCGAGCGCGGCGTCGGTCGGCGGCACCTGCGACAGGCGTAGGTAGTCGAGAGCCGGGTCGCCAGGCCCGAGCCGCAAAACCACGAAGACGAGGAGCGAGACCCCGAGCAGCATCGGCGGGATCAGCACGAGACGCGCCAGCGCGAAACGCAGCATCAGCGGCCCGCTCCTGGCGCAGCCGGTCGCATCGCGGCGAATGGGATCTCGTTCAGCGTGGCCCCGAAGCTGACGCCGGTGATCGTCGAGCGGTGGACCTCGATCGCCACTGCGTGGGAGATCGGCAGGTAGACCGCCGCTTCGTGCAGGGCGGTCAGGATCCGGGCGTAGAGGCGCTTGCGCTCGGTCGGGTCCGTGGCGGAGAGCGCCGCCGTGATGGCGCCGTCGATCTCTGCTTTGTCGGGGAGGCCCCTCTGGGCTTGATAATCGGCGTGCGACGGCGCCCTCATCGCGCTCACGAAAGAGGCGGGATCGTAGGGTGGTCCCCAGGTCTCGCCGAAGATCATCCCGAAGCGGCCATCCTTCTGGCGGCCGAGGATCGAACTCTCCTCCTCACCGACGAGGCGCACAGCGATGCCGACCCGGGCGAGATCGGCCTGGATCACTTCGGCGATCGCCTTCTGCTGAGCGTTCGTGCTGATGAAGTCGAGTTCGACGCTGAGCGGACGGCCGCCCTTCCCCCGTATCCCGTCGGCCCCCCGCACCCACCCCGCCTCGGTGAGGAGACGGTCCGCCGCCGCCCGGTCGAAGCCATGGGGAGCGAGCCCGACATCGGCGTCGGGCACGGTGGGTGCGAACAGGAAGTCGGCCCGAGGCTCGAGGCCATCGAGCACCGTGCGCACCAGGGTGTCCTTGTCGACGGCCTGGTTGATCGCGAGCCGCACCGCCCGGTCATCGGTCGGGAAGCGCGCGGAGTTGAGCGCGAGGACACGGGTCGCGAGCGGGGTTGAAACCGCTGCGGAGAAGGCCGGCGTCTGATCGCGCAGGCGTAGGAAGGCTTCCGAGGGGATCTGCCCGGCTGCACCGTGGACCAAGTCGACCTCGCCGGTTTGCAGGGCGATGGCGCGGGTGTTGGGGTCTGGGATCACCTTGACGACGAGGCGCTCGAACGCCGGCTTCCCACCCCAGTAGGTCGGGTTGGCCGCGAACGTGTCGGAGATCCCAAGCCGCGTCTCGACGAGGCGCCAGGGACCCGTGCCCGATGGCTCCCTGATCCCGCCGGCCGTGGTGCCACCCTCCCGCATGGCGGCAGGCGAGACGAAACGGAACGGTCGCGGCAGCGAGAGTTCTTTTAGGGTAGGGGCGTGCGGTGCCTTGAGCACGAGGCGAAAGGCGAGGGGCCCAATCACTTCGGTTCGGGCAATCTGCCGGGTGAGGTCGAGCCAATCATGGCGGGATCGGTTGGCTAGGATCGCGTCGAAGTTGGCCTTCACCGCTGCGGCGTTGAACGGCGTGCCGTCACTGAAGCTGACATCAGGGCGGAGGGTAAAGTCGTAGGTGCGTCCATCCTCCGAGATCGTCCAGGCTGTCGCGAGCCAGGGCGCCATCGTGCCGTCGACCTGGTACTTGACCAGCGGCTCGTAGACGCTGGCCTGGGCGAACATCTGGTTGGGCGCGTAAAGGTGGGGGTTCAATGGCCCGACATTCGCCGGCCAGGAATACGTGAGCTGCTGGCTGACCGCGGGGGTGACGGTGCAGGCCAGCAGCGCGGCAAAGGCGATGCTCGCCAGCTTGGACATCGGGCTACCGAGGTATGACGAACGCTGCAAAAGCTCCTACACCTTGATACGTGGACGGCTTCGAATGCGCCAGCGGCGCTGAACCGCTTTCGCGCCTTGTCATCGCTGATTATCCGACCAGGCATCATCCGCGATCGCGTGAGTGTCCGGATGGGGTGGGAAGCGGCTGTTCCCCGGACGGATGCCGAGTGGCAGTATCTCGATACAAGCCGACATCGAGTCAGCAGACGCCGAGCCGTCACTCACGATCCGTTGTAGTCCTTGCCGAGATGCACAGACGAAGGCAGCAACCTAAGTTGCCAGTATTTTTTCGGAGATCTAAATGCTGATCGCTCATTTTTCGGATCCGCATTTGCGAGATCGCGGCAAGCTGTATCATGGTCTAGTTGACTCGAATTCTATGTTCGAGTCTGCCATCCGTCACTTGAATAATCTCGACCCGCAGCCCGATATCGTTCTCGTCAGCGGCGATATCGTAGACCATGGAACAGAAGCTGAATATGAAAATGCAGCAGTGATCTTGGACAAGATCCGTCAACCGCTCCTCATTATTCCTGGCAATCACGACGACCGAGAAATCTTCAGGGTTCGCTTGCCCCACCATGCGATCCCAGCGGCCTCGGGCCCCCTTCACTTCGCCGTCGGCGATCTCGGGGCAGTACGCATCCTGGGTCTCGACGTGACGGTTCCCGGAGCCCACCATGGCGAGATGGATGATGCTGCCTGCGACTGGCTGGAGACAAGCCTTGCGGAGGAGCCCGAACGCCCGACCATCGTCATGATGCATCAGCCGCCCGTCCTGAGCGGCATTTCCTATATTGACACCTATCGCTGCCTGCATGGCGAAAGATTGGAGCAAATTATCCTGCGCTACCCCGCCGTCGAACGCATCCTGTGCGGTCATATTCATCGCTTCATGCAGAGGCGTTTTGGCGGCACATTACTGATGACAGCGCCCAGCACTACGACGGCTATCGCGTTACGGCTAGGTGCCAACGCTGAGCCCGGCAGTTTCATAGAACCTCCGGCCATGCTGCTGCATCAGTGGCAACCGGGCTCCGGGCTCCTGACACACCTTGTGCCGATTGGCTCCTTTCCCGGTCCGCTGCCGTTTTTCTGATCGCCGCAGACCATTCATCGCTTCCCGCCCCATCCGGACGTTCGATCCGCTCCCACCGAATGACTGCTGCGGGTCCAGGCTGTGTGAAACTCGCGCGCGCCACGAGATTGTAGAACATTCTTCCACGCTTCCGCCATTTGAGCATCCTGGAAGGCAGCCGAAAGGACGGCAGGATGCCCGAAGCGGCGCGGCCGAGGATGCGTGTGGGGGAGATCCTTCTGCGGGCTCCGGGTTTTCACACGGCCTCGGTCGGGAGCGGCGGTTCGCTCCGATCTGAACACAACCCCCTTCACCCCTTCCTTGCGCAGGGCTGGCTTCGCACTCGCGGTGACGCTGCCGCATCTATTGGGGGAGCAGGCGAGATCGAGAGCAAAGAGGACGCGCGAAGCCTCCAGCAGGGGTTGGGTTCAGACGTCGCGGAATTTATCTGCGGCGCTGTCCCGGCAACAGTCTTGAACATTGTCCCCGGGTGTACTCCCCGCCAAGGGGTCCCCTCCCCCTTTGGAGTTGAGATCACACGGCCGCCGACGCGTCGGCCCAAAAAGGCTAGGTGAATCGCCGCTGGGAGTAGAGCACCATCTACCATCTCGGTTGGCTGGAACGGGCGCGCAGATGCACTGGCGTAACATGTGGCCTGCGCCAGCGTGGATGATGGCGGACGAGCGGGCAACCTGAGTCGGCCGGTTGATCGTAGATTACGGCGTAGAGGTTGGGTCCAGAAGCGTGATCACGCCGTCGGGCGGTTAGCCAACGTGGAAAAAACGCATTGAGTCACAATGAGGGACTTCAGGTGGTTAGCCAGTGCTAACCACCTGAAAAATAGATCTTATTACACTTCCTCCCTCTCCGCCAGAAATTCTTCCAAGACACCCATTTCAATGAGTTTTTGAAGAGGCCAGGGTTCGTGCCCCGGCCTCCGCCCCTCCGCGGGGGCTTACTTCAGCGCCGACCGAACGGAGTGTCAGAAGGCGGGGCCATCGGGCCCCGGTCCGCGACCCGGATGTCGCTGGCGAACTGGCGGAACGCCTGCACCAGGCCCCACGCAGGGCTTGCGAGGTTTTCTGGAAGGGCGTGCTCGTGAAGCACGCCGGGGAGCAGATCCACCGGCACCGGCCGTTTGATCTCTCCACGCTCGATCTGACCGACAATCTTCCTTGTCATGATGATCAAGGAGGGCACGTCCTTCCCATGCAGTCCATCGACCACACCGCCGCCCTCTCTCTTCATTACTTGCGTCAGATTGCCGACGGAACAATCTCCCTCCGACCCTTTAGTTTTGCAGGATCGCAGGCATGGTCAAGCGCAAGACTCAATACGTTCTCACCAACATTATCTGACATCCGCTGAGCCGCGCGTCTGTCCGGCGGCATCACCTGGCGGACCTGCTCCATGGTGAGGTGCCGCCGCCGGGCGATGTTCTGCGGCGGGACGTCGCCTGGATCGACCGTGAGGCGAACGGCCGGGGCACGCGGTTGGGGTGGGAGCTCTGGTCGCGCGGCACCTGCAGGGTGACATAGGCCGCGGGCTCCTCAGCCGGGAGGTTGCGGTCGAGTAGCTCGGCCACGATCCTGGGACACGATCCGCGGGAACGCGCCCCCTTCAGAACAACGACCCCTGCGCCTCCGTCTTCCGCTCCGGCGGCGGGGGAGCCGGTGCGTCCTCGTCCGGCCGCAGCAAACCCGCATCGTCGTTGCGCACGTCGTTCACCCGCCGGCTCGCCGGGGCGAGATCCAGCCAGTCCTCCGGAGCCGGGCGGCACAGGGCGCTCGCCTGTCCGGCATCGACGTCCCGCATGTCGAGCCAGCGGTCGACCCCCTCCGGCGACAGGATCGCCGGCATGCGCTCGTGGATGGCGGCCAGGAGCCCGTTGGCGCCGCAGGTGACGATCGCCGCGGTGTCGATCTCCGAGCCGTCGCGGCTGCTCCAGGTCTCCCACAGGCCGGCGAGCGCCATCGGGCGGCCGTCGGCGCGGCGGATGCTGTAGGGCGCCTGGCCCCGCGGACCGCCGCGGCGCCACTCGTAGAAGCCGTCGGCCAGGAAGACGCAGCGCCGGTAGCGTAGCGCATTGCGAAAGCTCGGCTTCTCGGACGCGGTCTCGATCCGGGCGTTGATCACGAGGGGAAAGTCGTCCGGCTCCTTGACCCAGGCCGGCAGGAAACCCCAGCGCATCAGGACGAAGCGCCGCCGCCCATGCTCGGACGTCACGACCGCCACCGGTTGGGTGGGCGCCACGTTGTGGCGGGCCGGGAAGTTCGGCTGGTCGGCGTAAGCGTAGGCCTCCCGGAAGGTCTCGGGCGAGGAGGTGACGAAGAAGCGGCCGCACATCGGTCAGGGCCTCACAGCCAGCGCTTCCAGCGGAAGAAGGCGTAAGGCAGGATTGCCGCCACCACCATCATCACCACCGCCATCGGGTAGCCGAAGCCCCATTCGAGCTCCGGCATCACCTTGAAGTTCATGCCGTACATCGAGGCGATCAGGGTCGGTGGCATGAACACCACCGCCATGACCGAGAACAGCTTGATGATGTTGTTCTGCTCGAGGTTGACGAGGCCCAGCGTGGCGTCGAGCAGGAACTGGATTTTTCCCGAGAGGAAGGTCGCGTGCTCCTCCAGCGACTGCAAGTCGCGCAGGGTGGAGCGGACCTCCTCGCGGATCTCGCGGGGCGCCTTGCTGGCGCGGTAGCTCGCCGAGAGCGAGAGCAGGATGCGCTCGACCGAGACCAGGCTCTCGCGCTGCTGCGACAGGAGCTCGTTGTGGCGGCCGAGCGCCCGCAGGGTGTCCTGCAATTCGGCATTGCGGGCGCTCGGATCGGCGTGCTCGGCGAAGATCAGGCGCGAGAGCCGGTCGATGCGCTCGCCCTGCGCCTGCAGCACGTCGGCGGCGCGGTCGATCACGGTCTCGATCAGGCCGGCCAGGATCGCCTCGCCGGTCAGCATCACCCCGGCCGGCCGCGCCGCCCGGTGGACGAACATCCGGAACGCCTGCGGATCGTCGTAGCGCACCGTCGCGAGCTTGTTGTCGCGCAGGATGAAGGTGACGCCGGTGAGCCGGGCGTCGTCGGTGTCGACCCGGCACAGGAGCCGCCCGGTCATGTAGCGGGCGCCGTTCTCCACGTAGAGGAGTTCGGAGGGCTCGATGTCCTCCATCTCCTCCCGGGTCGGGATCGAGATGCCGAGGAACGCCTCGACCTTGTGGTCCTCCTGGCGGGTCGGCTCGATCAGGTCGATCCAGAGCGCGTCCGACGGGATCGGCTCGGACATCTCGAGCAGGCGCCGCTCGAGGAGCGGCTGCCCGGTGCTGGCGCAGGCGTTCGGCTGATGGACGAAGATCAAGGGCGGTCTCGGACGGCAGTGACGCGGCAGGAGAGGCGTTGTGGCCCGGCCGCCTTGAAGGCTCCGTGACAGCGTGGCCGCGGGGCGCCGCATTGTCGATGACGCCCGATCCGCAGCCGCGCGGCGTTTTCGCTCACGCTCAAGCGTCGGGCGGCTGGCAGACGTCGATCCACTCCGCCCCGGTCAGCGCCGCGAGGCGATCGGGCGAGATCCGCACGGCGCTGTTGGCTGAGCCCGCCGCCGGCACCACCTCGTCGAAGGCCCGCAGGCTGACGTCGCAATAGACGGGGAGCGGCGTCGCGAGGCCGAACGGGCACACCCCGCCGACCGGGTGGCCGGTGATCGCCTCGACCTCCTCCGGGCCCAGCATCCGGGGCTTCGTCCCGAAGGCCGTCTTGGTCTTGCGGTTGTCGAGGCGGGCATCGCCCCGGGCGACGAGGAGCACCACCCGCTCGCCGAGGCGCAGCGACAGGGTCTTGGCGATGCGGGCCGGCTCGACGCCGTGGGCGGCGGCGGCGAGCGCCACGGTGGCCGAGCTCGCCTCGGTCTCGATCACCGTGAGGTCGGGAGCGCGGGCGGCGAGATCGGCCTTGACGGAGGCGAGGCTCATCGGCGGGCGGCCCCGCGTGGCGGGAGGGAACGGATCAAGGGCTGGCCCTCAAGGCTTGGGCAATGCGGGAACGCTGTCCCCTCGCCCGGCGCGGCCCGGCGCGCAAGTCCCCCTGCGGGCGGTCCGCCCCGTCCGGGGCACAGGCTGCCCCGGCGCGGGGTGCGGAAAACACTCTCCCGCCTCGTGCGGCGTCACAACCCGCTAGCCATGGCCAGCAACCTGTGCTGCATATTCCGCAACAGCAGCCGCGGAACGCGTGGGGCGTCGTCGGCCAAGCCCGGGGACGCGGCCTCGTCTTGCGCATGTCCGGAGAGATCGACAACGCGGCGCGGCCGCGCCTGGCGCCGGCGGAGCTGGCGCACCGCGTCGCGGGCCTGAAGGCCGGCGAGCGGCTCGCCGTCATCGGCATCGGGCGCGACGGTCTCGGCGGGATCCTGGCGGCGGGGGACGGCTCGCGGGGCGTCCTCCTGGTCGCCACCGAGGAGCTGCGACACGACGACCCGCGCGGAGCCGCCGCCCTCATCGACCGGCTGCTCGACGACCTCGCCGACCTGGCCCTCGCCCGCTGGCCGGACTGGCCCGGACAGGACGGCGCGGCGCCCGAGATGTCTGCACCCTGGCTCAAGGCGGCGGCGACATGCGCGGCGGCCGGGCGGCCGCCCCGGTTCCGGCGGATGGCGCTGGCGCTCGAGTTCGGGCAGCTGCTGCGGGCGGTCGATCCCGGCAGCGTGATCCTGGTGGCCGAGGTCGACCCGGCCTCGCCGGCGCGGGCGGCGCCGGTGATCGGGGCGCTGGAATGGTGCGCCCGGCACGGCGGCGCCTGCGTGGCGGCCCTGCCGGCGGCCCCGCCCGACACCCCGCCCTACGACCGCATCCTCTACGGCGCCTGCGAGATCGGGCGCGCCCCGACGCCCGCCGCCGCGCGCTACATCCCGGCGCAGTCCGGCCCCGTCTCGCGGGCGCACCATGCCAGCGCGACCGAGAAGCTCATGGAGGAAGCGCTGGGGCGGGATCCGGAACTCGCCGGCCTCTTCTCCGGCAACGAGGTCGTGCCGGTGCCGGGCTCCGGGCAGCAGCCGCGGGTCGACCTGCTCTGCCGCGAGCACCGCGTCGTCGTCGAGCTCGACGGGCCCGAGCACCAGGCCAGCCCCAAATTCGGCCATGACCGCCACCGCGACTACGAGCTGATGGTGGCGGGCTACCGCGTGCTGCGCCTGACCAACGACCAGGTCGCGACGGACCTGCAGCGCGCGGTCGAGAAGATCCGCGCCGTCGTGCGGCTCGCCCGCACGACGGCGCGACACCCCCCTCCAGGAGACCCGATCCGATGAGCGAGACGCCGACGCCGCAGCAGGCGCTGATCCTCTGGCGCCTGCTCGGCCGGCAGGGCACCGCCCTGAACAGCGAGATCGCGCCCAGAAAGGCCGAGCGCGACGGCCTATGCGCCGCGGGGCTGCTGACGGCGGAGAAGGAAGGACGCTCCTCGCGCCTGACCGTGACCGACAAGGGCTGGAACTGGGCCGGTCGGCACCTGCGCGATCCGCTGCCGCCGAACGCCCGGGTGCTGCAGGACTGGCTCACGCGCCTCCACCACCACCTTGAGGCCACGGGCGCGACGCTCGCCGAGTTCGTCGGCCCGGCGCCCGAGCGCGCGCCGCCGGAACCGAAAGTGCGGGCGCCACGATCCCGAAAGGGCGATCCCGCCCGAAAGCCCAGATCTCAGGCATCGGTGCCGAAAGCTCCCGATCCGCACGACGAGGCCGACCCGGACCAGCTCCGCACCCGGATCGAGCGGGCCTATCTCGCCTGCACCAAGGGCCGGAAGTCCACCGCCGTCCGCCTCAGCGCGCTTCGGGCCGCTCTCTCGGACCTCGACCGTGCCACCGTCGATGCCGGGCTCGCCGCGGTCCTGCGCGGCGACGACAGCATCCGGCTCACCCGGATCAGCGACCCGAAGGCCCTCGACGCCGCCGAGCGCGCGGCGGCCTTCAGCCCCGCCGGCGAGCCCTTCCACGAGATCTGGATCAACGCATGAGCGACGCCCTAGACGCCCTGCGCCGCGTCAACTTCGACTGGGTGCGCACCCTCGACAGCGTCTGGCTCGACGCCGAGCCGACCGGCGCGCCGAACGAGGCCCTGATCCCGGGACTCGTCGCCGCCCTGCACGCGCAGGCACCGGGTGCCCGGCCGCGCGGCCGCGTGCTCGTCGGCGAGCCCGGTATCGGCAAGACCCACCTCGTCGGCCAGATCCGTCGCGAGGTCTGGGAATCCGGCGGCTGGTTCGTGCTCCTCGACGTGCTCGGGCTCACCGATTTCTGGCGCAGCGCGGCGCTGAGCTACCTCACCGCCTTGTTGCGCAAGATGCCGAACGGGCGGCGCCAGTCCGACGCCGTGCTGGCCGGAGTCGCCCGCTACCTCGGGGTCGAGACGCAGGTCGAGCAGGCCTTCAACACGCCCAATATCGACACCCGCCAGATCGTCGATATCCTCGTCAAGGCGTTGATGCGTCAGGATATGGACGCTGCGCTCCGGCACCAGGACGTGTTTCGCGCCCTGTGTCTCCTGCGTTCGCAAGACCCTGCCGCCGCCGGTCTCGCCCATGCCTGGTTGCAGGGCTACGACGCCGATCCGGCCGCCCGCTCGACGTTCGGCTTCCTCGCGCCGCCGCCCGCGCCGATCGAGCTGGTGCGCGGCATGGCCTGGATCATGGGGCTCAGCGGCCCGACCCTCGTCGCCCTCGACCAGATCGACGGTGTGGTCGATGCGAGCCGCCTGACCCTCGACGACGATTTCGAGCCCGGCCCCGGCCTCGCCGAGATGCTGGCCGCCGGGCTGATGGAACTGCATGACGGCGGCGGCCGCGGCATGACGCTCATCACCTGCCTGACCGATTCGTGGCGGCGGCTCGAGGAGCGCGGGCTGAAATCAGCGATGGACCGTTTCGAGGCGCCGGTGCTGCTGACGGGCATGAACAAGCCTGCCGCCGCGGCCGCGCTCATCCGCAGCCGCCTCGCGCCGGCCTACGCGGCAACCGGCTTCACACCGCCCTTCCCGACCTGGCCGTTCGGCGAGTCGGCGATCGCGGCCGCGGCAGGCGCCGCGATGAGGCCTCGCACGCTGCTGATGCGCTGCGACGCCTTCCGCCGCGATTGCCTCGGGAACGGGAGGGTCACGGTCTGCGACGATCTCACCCACGGGTCTCCCGTGGTGATCCCGCCTCCCGAGCCTGAGATCGAATTCGACCTCGATAAGGCCCGCCGCAACGCCGACCTCTCCGGCATCCTCGACGACGAGGATGCCGGGCTCGGCGAGCTGCTACGCGCCGCCTTCGACCTCTACGCCCTGGAGGACGACCCGCACGACGCGATCGACGTGGTGAGCAAGGGCGAGCCGGAGCAGAAGCTGCCGCCGCTGCACGGCAGGCTCACCTTCCTCCACCGCGACGAGAACGACCGCGAGCGTCACGTCTGCTACCGCGCCCTGCTGCAACAGCACCCGATCGCCTTCCAGGCACGGTTGCGCGCCGCGCTCACCGCTTCGGGCATCTCTGCGAAGATCCCGGGCCGCGAATTGCTGGTGGTGCGGCGCGGCCCGGTGCCGGCGGGCACCAAGACCGGCAACCTGGTCAGCCGCTTCGTCGCCGCGGGCGGGAAGCTGATCGATCCGTCGGACGACGACCTGCGCACCTTCGTGGCCCTGCGCGACTTGCGCGACGCGGCTCTGCGGGACGGGCGGTTCGACCGGTTCGAGAGCTGGATGCGCGAGAAGCTGCCGGTGCGAGGGACCGAGTTCTTCCGCAAGATCGGCCTGCCGGGAGACGGCACGGCGGCGCAGCCGGCCCGGGGGCGGCGTCCCCCGGCCGAGATTCTGCCCCGGCCGGAGCGCAAGACTGTGCAACTGCCGCTGCCTCTCCCGACGGCCGATCTGGCTCCGCCCTCCACCCCGCCGGCGGCCGCGCAAGCCTCGTCGGAGTCCAGGCCGGCGCGTGGCGCGGCGTCGGCCGGCAAATCCGAAACGGTGCTTCGTGCCGAGCGCAGCGCTCCTGCCGTCGAGCCTGAGCCCCGAGCGGCAGCGCCCGAGGCGAAGCCGGTCTCCCAGACCTCGCCGCCCGGCGCCGCTGCGCCTTCCCCCACCCCCGACGCCATCCCGGTCGGCCGCCGCCTGACCCCCGACGCGCCGGCCGTCGCCCTGCCGCTGCGGCTTCTGCCGCGCCACACCGCGATCATCGCCGGCTCCGGCTCGGGCAAGACGGTGCTGCTGCGGCGCCTCGTCGAGGAGGCGGCGCTCGCCGGCATCCCGGCGATCGTCGTCGATCCCAACAACGACCTGTCGCGCCTGGGCGATGCCTGGCCGGAGCGGCCGGCGGGCTTCACGCCCGAGGATGACCGCAAGGCCGCGGACTACGCCGCACGGGTCGAGGTGGTGGTGTGGACGCCGGGCATCCATGCCGGCAACCCACTCTTCCTCTCGGTGATGCCCGACCTCGCCGCCAGCGACGACCGCGACGAGCGCAATCAGGCGATCGAGATGGCGGCCGAGACTCTCTCGCCCCTCGCCGGTGCGACGAGGACCCTGCCGCGCGGCGTGCTCGCCGACGCCCTGCGGGCCTTCGCGGCCCGCGGCGGCGGCACGCTGGCGCGGTTCACCGACCTCCTCGCCGACCTGCCCGACGGCATCAGCGAGATCGGCAAGGCCCAGACCCTTGCCGCCGGCCTGGCGGACCAGCTCCGTGCCGCAGTCGCCACCAACCCGCTCCTGCGGATCGAGGGCGCTGTGCTCGATCCCGCCCGCCTGTTCCATGGCCCGGACCCGGGCCGCACCCGGATCTCGGTGATCAACCTGTCGGGCCTCGCCTCCGAGGCCGCGCGGGAGGACTTCGTCAACCGGCTGCAGATGACGCTGTTCGGCTGGATCAAGACCCATCCCTCGCCCCGGGGCCTGCTCTACGTCGTCGACGAGGCGCAGACCTTCCTGCCCTCCGGGCGGACGCCGCCGAGCCTCGGCAGCGGCATCAAGCTGGTGGCGCAGGGCCGCAAGTACGGCCTCGGGCTCGTCGTGGCGACGCAGGTGCCGAAGGGCATCCACAACCAGGTCGTGTCGAACTGCACGACGCAGTTCTTCGGTCGCCAGAGCGCGCCCGCGACCATCGCGGCGGCCCAGGAGATCATGGCGGCGAGCGGCGGGGCGGCACCCGACATCGGCCGGCTCGGGGCGGGCGAGTTCTACTTCGCCACCGAGGGCTCGGGAAAGCCCGCCAAGCTGCGCACGCCCCTCTGCCTCAGCCATCACCCGCCGAACCCGCCGACGCCCGAGCAGGTGATCGCGCGCGCCAGGCGCTCCGCTGGCCCGCAGGCCAGTGCTGCGGAAAGCTAAGCGTCAGTCGCCGACGCGGTCACCGGCTCGACGACGAGAAGGATGCACGAACGAGCGCACGAGGGGAGTCGCGCCCTGCAACGGACGGTAACGACACGACGAGAGCCAGCCGGGCATCGCTCTCCGCCGCCCGCACCCTCATCCTTCGGGGGCCGGCGATCGAGGCGATCGTCGATCGCCGGCCCCCGAAGGAGGGGTCCAGGACCCTGCCGCTCCGGGAGGTCTCCGTCGAGGCGGGCAGAGCCCGCACCTCCGGACGCGCGGTGCGGGTCGCAAGGGCCGCCACTGCGAGCGAGCTCCCCCTGTCGTGGGCCGGGCTCGCAACGCGGCTACCGCTGGTCCTCGTGACCGTGGCCCAATGCGTAGGCGCTTGTGTCCGAGGCAAGGTGTCCTATGGTCAGAGAAGAGATTCGCCTTCTTCGGCTGTGCGACGCATGGATGCTGCCGACCTGAAGTCCTGTTCGGACGTATTTCTGCACGTCATCGAGGAGCACGGCTTCGCGGGCCACTGGAAATGGACCTTTGCCTCGGGGGAGCAGCGCTGGTCGCGCGGCTTCTTCCGGCTCCTCGGCCTCGATCCGCATCGCGTCGACCCGGCTTACGACCTGTTTCTCGACCTGGTGCATCCGGAGGACCGGGTGCGGCTCGCGGGCCCGGGCGAGGTGATGCAGGGCCACGTCTCGCCCCGCGCGCTCGTCCGGTTGATCCGGCCGACCGGGGAGTGGCGCAACCTGTCGGTCCTGTCCGAACTCCGCGTCTCGTCGGACGGCCGGCCGCTCTCGCTGAGCGGCGTCGCCCTCGACGTCACCGACCGCGAGCGGCTGACGCAGATCCAGGCGCTCGAGCGCCGCCGCCGCCAGGCGCTCTACCTGACATCCTACGCGACGACCTACGCGGTGAGCGTGGACCGGATCCACGACTTCCCCGCCGAGGTCGCGCAGGTCCACGGTTGGTCCCTGAACGAGATCAACCGGAATCCCTTCGTGATGATCGTGCCCGAGGAGCGCGCGGCCTTCCGCGACCGGGCCATGCAGGTCCACGATCCGCGGACCGTCTTCCAGGGCACGGCGCATGAGCGGCTCGCCAACGGCGAGGTCTGGCGGTTCCGCATCATCGGCGTCCCGCTCTGGAACGAGGACGGCGAGTATCTCGGGCGGGCTGGCCTCAAGTACCCGATCCTTCCCTCAGGCGACCACGTCCGCCAGACGGAGGCGCCCGAGGACGTCCGGCTGCGGCGTGCCCTCGAGCAGGCGGTGCAGGGCTATCACCTGCGCGCCGCCCGCGGGTTGCTCGGCTGGTCGATGACGACCCTCGCCGAGGCGAGCGGCCTGTCCCTCTCGACGGTCCGGCGCCTGGAGGAGAACGCCGAGCAGCAGGGCGCCCGCTCGCGCCACAGGGCCGTCCAGGCGCTCCGCGCCGCCGGGATCCGGTTCATCACCCTCGACGACGGCACCATCGCGGTCGCGACGGCGTGAGCGGGCCGGGCTCCGCGTCACGCCGCCGGTCGCGAGCGGCCGGCGCCCAAGTCGTGACCGGCTCGGCGACCACGATGATGCACGATCAAGGAACCCGGCAGAGATGCGCCATGCCGCTCTGCCGAGCCGGCCCGCCGCGAGCGCGGGTCAGCGGGCCCGGTTGGCCGGGCTCGTCGCCGTGGCGTTGCCGCCGCTGTGGCTCGGCAGGTCGTCGGTGCGGGAGGCGGCGCCCGGCGCGGCCGGCGCCACCGTCCCGGTCGCGGCCGGCACGTCGCGGCCCGGCAGGCCTTTCTCCGCGTTGCTCTTCACGCTGCCGGGGTTGTTCATGTTGTTCTCCGCCGAACCGGGAACGCCGCTCTGCGCCAGGGCGGCGCCGGTGAGCGCGAGGGTCGTGGCGAGCGCGAGCAGGGTGGTGCGCATCGGTGTCGTCCTTCTCCGAGGTATCGTGGGGCGGCAACGCGCGGCCAGGCGGCCAAGCTCCCATCGTCGGCGCGGAGCATGCCTTGTCGCTTCCTGGTTTTGTTCCTATTTTGTTCTCACAAACTGCATCAGGAACACCGGAACGGGAGAACGGGAGATGGCGATTCAGCAGGCACACGAGCGCGACGAGGATCCGGGCGAGACCGCGCGCATCGAACAGGCGGCCTGGGTCGCCGCGATGATCGAGGCCGAGCGCGAGCGCGCCCTCGACGTCTGGCTCGCCCGGGAGGCAGGCCTCTGACGGGCGGACGTGTTTGCGCGCGACCCTGCGCATTTGCGCGACAGCGTCCGCCCGGATTTTCCGCAGGTCAGGCCCTTGCATCCCGGCACAGGCCAAGTATCGTTCGCCTACGAACGAGTTTGCATCCCGGCCGCTGAAGTCGCGCCGGGATCGGCCGGAGGTTCGCACCATGTCGACCCGCGACGAGACATTTCGTCCCCTGTCCCGCCGTAGCGTCCTCGGCGGGCTCGCCGCGGCACCGCTCGGACTGGCAGCCTCCCGGGCCGTCGCGCAAGGCGCCGGGCCGATCCGGATCGGCGAGCTGAACTCCTACGGGCGCATGGCCGCCTTCGCGGTCCCCTATCGCAATGCCATGCAGCTCGCGCAGGATGCCGTCAACAAGGCAGGCGGCATCAAGGCGCTCGGCGGGCGGCCGATCGAGATCGTGTTTCGCGACGACGGCTCGACCCCGGGCGACGCCACGCGCGTGGCCGAGGAGCTTCTGACCCGCGAGAACGTCGCGTTCCTGTGCGGCACCTTCCTGTCCAACGTGGGCCTCGCGGTGGCGGATTTCGCCAACCAGCGCAAGGCGCTCTTCCTCGCCACCGAGCCCCTGACCGACGCGCTCACCATGGGCAGCGGCAACCGCTACACCTTCCGGGTGCGGCCCAACACCTACATGCAGACCCGGATGCTGGTCGACGCGGTGAAGGACCGCGGCGTCAAGCGCTGGGCGATCGTGGCGCCGAACTACGAGTACGGCCAGTCGGCAGCCGCCAACTTCAAGCGCCTGATGGCGGCCGCCGTCCCGGGCTTCGAGGTGGTGGGCGAGCAGTTCCCGGCTTTGGGCAAGGTCGATGCCGGCGCCACCGTCGGCGCCCTGTCGCAGATGAAGGCCGACGGCCTGTTCAACGTGCTGTTCGGCGCCGACCTCACCGCCTTCGTGCGCGAGGGCAACACCCGCGGCCTGTTCGAGAAGCGCACCGTCGCGAGCCTGCTCACCGGCGAGCCCGAATACATGATCCCGCTGGGCGACGAGACGCCGGAGGGCTGGGTCACCACTGGCTACCCGTGGGAGACGATCGACACCAACGGCCACAAGGAGTTCGTGGCCGCCTACCGGGCCCGGTTCAACGACACGCCGCGCCTCGGCTCGCTGCTGGGCTACGTCGTCGTGCACATGATCCGCGACATGCTGGAGAAGGCGAAGTCGACCGACACCGAGGCGATGATCGCGGCGCTCGAGGGCCTGACCTCCCAGACCATTGCCGGCCCGGTGACGATGCGGGCGCTGGACCACCAGTCGACCCTGGGCGCCTGGATCGGCGAGACGGCGCTCAACGGCCGCCAGGGCACGATGAAGAAGGTGCGCTACGCCGACGGGGCCGACTACATGTTCCCCGAGGCCGAGGTGAAGGCGGCCCGCAAGGCCTGAAGCCCAAGCGAGCCGGAGCGGAGGCCCCATGGACCCGTCCTTCCTCGTCCTCCAGGCGCTCTCCGGGCTCGCCAGCGCCTCGTCGCTGTTCGTGATCGCCTCGGGGCTGACGATCGTGTTCGGCGTCACCCGGATCGTGAACTTCGCCCACGGCTCGTTCTACATGCTGGGGGCCTACATCGCGGTCACGCTCGTGCCGCGGCTCCTGGACCTGTCCTACTCGCCCGCCGCGTTCTTCCTCGGGGTGCTGCTCTCCGCGCTCCTCGTCGGCCTGATCGGCGTCGCCGTCGAGGTGCTGCTGCTCCGCCGCATCTACCGGGTGCCGGAACTCTTCCAGCTCCTCGCCACATTCGGGGTGGTCCTGATCGTCGAGGACCTGGTGCTCAAGATCTGGGGGCCGGTCGACATCGCGGGCCCCCGCGCGCCGTCCTTGCGCCACGGCGTCGAGATCCTGGGCCAGCGCTTCCCGGCCTACGAGCTGGTGCTGATCGCGGTCGGCCCGCTGGTGCTGGGCCTGCTCTGGCTCCTCATGCACCGCACCCGCTTCGGCGTGCTGATCCGGGCCGCGACCCAGGACCGCGAGATGGTCGGGGCACTCGGCGTCAACCAGGCGCGGCTCTTCACCCTGACGCTCTTTCTCGGCGCGAGTCTCGCGGGGCTCGGCGGCGCCCTCCAGATCCCGCGCATCCCGGCGAACGGCCACATGGACCTCTCGGTCATCACCGACGCCTTCGTGGTCACGGTGATCGGCGGCATGGGCTCGGTGCCGGGCGCCTTCGTGGCCGCCCTGCTGATCGGCCAGCTCCAGGCCTTCGGCATCCTGATCTTCCCGAAGGTGACGCTGGTCCTCGTCTTCGCCCTGATGGCGGTGGTGCTGGTGGTCAAGCCCTGGGGCCTGTTCGGCCGGCCGGAGGCCGCCTCCGGCCGCGTGATGCCGCCGGAGGGCATCCCCTCCCTGCGCCGCTTCCGCCCGGCGGAAGCCGCGCTCGCCGGCCTCGCCGTGCTGGCGCTCCTCGCGGTGCCGCTGTTCGGCGACGCCTACAAGGTCAAGGTCGCGACAGAGATCCTGATCTTCGCGCTGGCCGCCTTCTCGCTGCAATTCCTGATCGGGGTCGGCGGCCTGGTCTCGTTCGGGCACGCGGCGTATTTCGGGCTCGGCGCCTACGCGGCCGGGCTCCTCGTCACCGGCCCGTTCAAGGCGCCGATGGAGCTGGCGCTGGTCGCCGCACCGCTGGCGGCCGGCGCCGGCGCCGCCCTGTTCGGCTACTTCATCGTGCGGCTGTCGGGCATCTACCTGGCGATGCTGACGCTGGCCTTCGGGCAGATCGTCTACGCGGTCTGCTTCCAGTGGGTCGAGGTGACGGGGGGCGACAACGGCGTCGTCGGGGTGTGGCCGTCCTCCTGGGCGTCGGGCCGCACCACCTACTTCTACCTCGTCGCCGCCCTCTCGCTCACCGCGATCGTGCTCTTGCGCCGGGTGATCTACGCCCCCTTCGGCTACACCTTGCGGGCGGCGCGCGATTCCGCCACCCGCGCCGAGGCGATCGGGCTCGACGTGCGCACCCATCGCTGGCTCGGCTTCATCCTGGCGGGTGCGGCGGCCGGGCTCGCCGGCGGGCTCTACGCCTTCATGAAGGGCTCGATCGACCCGACGCTGACCGGCATCCCGCTCTCGATCGACTTCCTGGTGATGGTGCTGGTCGGCGGCATCCAGACCGTGATGGGCCCCCTCGTCGGCGCCGCCTTCTTCCACGCGCTCAAGGACGCGGTGATGCCGCTGACCGAGTTCTGGCGCCTGCTGCTGGGGCTCGCCATCATCGCCACCGTGCTGGCCTTCCCGCGGGGGCTCGCCGGCGCGGCCGAGGCCCTGCGCGGCCGCGTGGCGGCACCCAAGCCCGTGGAGGCCTCGGCATGACGCTCCTCGTCGTCGCGGGCCTGAACAAGCGCTTCGGCGGCGTCGCCGCGGCCAGGGACGTGTCCTTCACGCTCGCGGCCGGCGAGATGCTGGCGATCATCGGGCCGAACGGGGCCGGCAAGTCGACCACCTTCAATATGGTGGGCGGCCAGCTGAAGCCCGATTCCGGCACCGTCGCCCTCGACGGCCGCTCGATCGCCGGCCTGCCGGCCCGGGCGATCTGGAAGGCGGGCGTCGGCCGCACCTTCCAGGTCGCCCAGACCTTCGTGTCGATGACGGTGGCCGAGAACGTCCAGATGGCGCTGCTGTCGCATCACGACCGTAGCCGGCACCTGTTCGCGGATGCCCGCGCCCTCTACCGCGGCGAGGCGCTGGACCTCCTCGCCGGGGTCGGGATGCGGGCCGACGCCGAGCGGCCGGTCTCGGAACTCGCCTACGGCGACGTGAAGCGGGTCGAACTCGCGGTGGCTCTCGCCTCGCGGCCGAAACTCCTGCTGATGGACGAGCCCACCGCCGGCATGGCGCCCCGGGAGCGCTCCGGACTCATGGCGCTCACCGCCGAGGTGGCGCGCACCCGCGGCATCGGGGTTCTGTACACCGAGCACGACATGGAGGCGGTGTTCGCCCATGCCGACCGGGTGCTGGTCTTGGTGCGCGGCGAGATCATCGCCGCCGGCACGCCGGAGGAGATCCGGGCCAACCCGCGGGTGAAGCAGGTCTATCTCGGCGAGGCCGGGACCGAGGCGGCGATGCGCGCGCGCCGGAAGGCGGTGGCGTGATGAACGCTCTTCTCGACGTCTCCGGTCTCACCGCGGCCTATGGCCGGGCCCAGGTCCTGTTCGGCGTCACGCTGACGCTACGGCCCGGCGAGGTCGTGGCGCTGATGGGCCGCAACGGCGCCGGCAAGTCGACGACGCTGAAGGCCATCATGGGCGTGCTGCCGCCGACCGGCGGAACGGTCTGGTTCGAGGGCCAGGCGGTCACCGGCTGGGAGCCGTTTCGCGTCGCCCGCCGCGGCCTCGGCTACGTGCCGGAGGAGCGGCGCATCTTCACCGACCTCACGGTGATGGAGAACCTCGAGGTCGGCCGGAAGGTGCCGGCGGACGGGCGCGCCGCCTGGACACCGGAAAAACTCTTCTCGATCTTCCCCAACCTCGCCGAGATGCGCGGCCGCCGCGCCGCCGCGATGTCGGGCGGCGAGCAGCAGATGCTCACCATCGCCCGCACCCTGATGGGCAATCCCCACGCGGTGCTGCTCGACGAGCCGTCGGAGGGCCTCGCCCCCGTCATCGTCGAGCAGATGGCCGACGCGGTCCTGCGGATGAAGCGCGAGGGCATCGCGGTCCTGCTCTCGGAACAAAACCTGAGCTTCGCCGGCGCGGTCTCGGACCGGGCCTACGTGATCGAGAAGGGCGCGATACACTTCGAGGGGACGATGGCGGCGCTCGAGGCTGACGAGGCGGTGCGGGAGGCGTACCTGACGGTGTGAGGGGTGACGGGGATGGCGCGTGTGCCATCCTGGTCAACTCATTGAGAATATGGGCGCTTTCCCCTCTCCCTTGTGGGGAGGGGTTAGGGGTGGGGGTGGTGCCGCGTTGAACTCAACGGTGCCTTCTGCACCACCCCCACCTCCAACTCCTCCCCGCAAGGGGGAGGAGAGGCGCGCTACCTTGCAAGAGGTGGAGCAACAGGCGGCGTCGGCAACCCAGCGAACCCGTTCGTAGGCGAATGATCGAGGTGTGACGTGAGACGCGTGGCGGGCATCGATGTCGGCGGCACCTTCACCGACCTTCTTCTGACGGAGGCGGATTCGTCCGGCGTGCGGGTGCGCCTCGCCAAGGTGCCGACCACCATCCGCAACCAGGCCGAAGGCGTGCTGGCGGCGATCGCCGCCGCCGCGGTGGCGCCCGCCGACCTGGACCTCGTCATCCACGGCACCACCGCCACCACCAACGCGGTGCTGGAGCGCAAGACCGCCCGGGTCGGGCTCATCACCACGCAAGGGTTTCGGGATGTCCTCGAACTCGGGCGCCGCACCCGGCCGAAGCCCTACGGGTTGTTCGGCACCTTCGAGCCGCTGATCCCGCGCGAGCTGCGCCGCGAGGTGCCGGAACGCGTCATGGCCGAGGGTGCGGTGCGCACCCCCCTCGACGAGGCAGCCGTCGCGGCGGCGGTGCGCGACCTGCTGGCCGAGGGCTGCGAGGCCTTGGTGATCCATTTCCTGCACGCCTACGCCAACCCGGAGCACGAGCTGCGCGCCGGCGCCATCGCCAAGGCCCTGTGGCCCAACGCCTACGTCACCCTCGGCCACGCGCTCCTCTCCGAGTTCCGCGAGTACGAGCGCGGCACCACCGCCTCGGTCAACGCCGCCGTGCAGCCGATCCTCGACCGCTACGTCCGGCGGCTCCAGGACGACCTGCGCGCCAAGGGCTTTTCCCGCGACCTCCTCGTCATGAACGGCAACGGCGGCACGGTGCCGGCGGGGCTGGTCGTCGAGGCCGCGGCCAAGACCGTGATGTCGGGCCCGGCCTCGGGCGTGATGGCGGCCGCCGCCACCCTGGCGCAGTCGGGCCTGAAGAACGCCATCACGTACGACATGGGCGGCACCTCGACCGACGTGGCGCTGATCGCCGGCGGCGTGCCGGAGGTCTCGGCGGAGCTCACCATCGATTACGGCCTGCCGATCCACCTGCCCATGGTCGACGTGCACACGGTCGGGGCCGGCGGCGGCTCGATCGCCTCGGTGAACCGGGCCGGCATGCTCCAGGTCGGCCCCGAGAGCGCCGGCTCCGAGCCCGGCCCGATCGGATACGGCCGGGGCGGCACGCGGCCGACCATCACCGACGCCAACCTGGTGCTCGGCCGCCTCGATCCGGCCCGGCTCACCGCCGTGCGGGCCGGCGTCTCGCTCGACGCCATCCGGGAGGCCTTCGCCCGCGACCTCGCCGAGCCCTTGCGGATGAGCGTCGAGGAGGCCGCCGAGGCGGTGATTCGCTTAGGCAACGTGCACATGACCGGCGCCATCCGCATGGTGTCGCTGTCGCGCGGCTACGACCCGAGGGACTTCGTGCTCTTCGCCTTCGGGGGCGCCGGCCCGCTCCACGCCGTGGCGCTCGCCCGCGAGCTCGGCATCCCGGAGGTGCTGGTGCCGGCCCGCCCCGGCCTCACCAACGCCCTCGGCTGCCTCGTCGCGGATCTCCGCCAGGACCGGGTGCGCACCCTCAACCGCCCCCTCGACGGGCTCGACATGGCGGATGTGCGCGCCGTGCTGGAGGAGCAGGCGGCCGATGCCCTCGCGATGGTCGCCGAGGAGCAGGCCGAGATCGAGGAGACCACGGTCACCTTCGGCGCCGACATGCAGTTCCGCGGCCAGACCCACCTGATCCGCGTCGCCCTGCCCTCCCCGGACATCGATCGCGCCACGCTCCAGAACTTGTTCGAGGCGGCCTATTTCCGCCGCTTCCAGGTCCGGCTGCCGGAGATCCGGGCGGTGGTGGTCAACCTCGTCACCTCGGTGATCGGGCGGCGAAAACCCTTCCCGCTCGCGGCGCTGATCGACGAGGCGGGGCGCACCGACCTCGCGGGCGCCCGCCTGGGCACCCGGCCGGTCTACGCCGAGGGCGCCTGGCACGAGGCCGCGATCTACGCCCGCGAGGCCCTGCCCCTCGGGGCCGAGATCGCGGGGCCCGCGGTGATCCAGCAGATCGACGCCACCACGGTGGTCGAACCCGGCGCCGTGGCGCGGGTCGACGCCATCGGCAACCTGAGGATTCGCGCAGGAGACATCTCAGCATGAGAGAGCTCGACGCCCTCACCCTGGCGGTGATCCAGGCCGGGTTGCAGCAGGTCTGCAACGAGATGGACATCGCCTTCTCGCGCTCGGCCTTCTCGCCGGTGATCGCCGAGGCCGACGACCGCTCGGACGGGATCTACGACCGCGACACCGGCGCGCTGATCGCGCAAGGGGAATACGGCCTGCCGGTCTTCGTCGGCACGATGCAGTACTCGACCGGGGAGCTGATCCGGCTGACCCGCGAGGGCAAGGCCGGCCAGCCTGAGCCCGGCGACATCTACATCGTCAACGACCCCTATCTCGGCGGCACGCACCTGATGGACGTGCGATTCGTGCGTCCGGTCTTCGTCGAGGGCGAGCTGTTCTGCTGGCTGCAGAATACCGGCCACTGGCCCGATATCGGCGGCATGGTGCCGGGCGGCTTCTCGGCCCACGCGACGGAGGTAGAGCAGGAGGGCCTGCGCCTGCCGCCGGTCAAGCTGTTCAAGCGCGGCGCGATGGATCCCGAGATCTTCTCCATCATCGCCTCGAACATCCGCGTCGCCGACCAGCGCATCGGCGACATCAAGGCGCAGGCCGCGGCGCTCATGGTCGGCGAGAGCCGGCTCACCGACCTCCTCGCGAAGTTCGGCCGCGAGACCCTGGACGCGGCGATCCGCGAGATCCGCGCCCGCTCGGCCGAGCGGATGCGGGCCGAGATCCGCCAGATCCCGGACGGCACCTACCGGTCGGAGGCCTTCGTCGATTCGGACGGCGTGGTGAACGAGCCCCTGCGCATCGCCCTCACGATGACGAAAGCCGGGGATGGTCTGACCTTCGACTTCTCGGGCTCGTCCCCGCCCTGCCGCGGGCCGATGAACTCGGTGGTGGCGACGACCTATTCCTCGGTCTATCTCGCGGTGAAGCACGTCTTCCCGGACGTGCCGATCAATGCCGGCACCTTCGAGCCGCTGACGATCCACCGGCCCGAGGGCACCTTCCTCGATGCGCGCTATCCCCGCCCCGTCTCGGGCTGCGCCGCGGAGGTGAGCCAGCGCATCGCCGAGGCCGTCTTCCTCGCCCTCGTCCAGGCGATCCCCGAGCGCGTGACCGCGGCGCCCGCCGGCACCTCGGGCAACTTCGCGCTGGGCGGTTTCGACCCGGGCAAGAATGCCCCTTACGTGATGTACCAGATCACCGGCGGCGGCTACGGCGGCAACGCCGCTCATGACGGGCTGTCGAACGGCTGCTCGACCATCGGCATCTCGAAGACCGCCCCGGTCGAGGTGATGGAGCAGTACTATCCGGTCCTCTTCCGCCGCTTCGCCTTGCGCGAGGGGTCGGGGGGCGCCGGCGCCCATCGCGGCGGCTTCGGCGTCCACTACGAGGTCGAGCTGCTGCGCGGCGAGGCCAAGGCCTCCTTCGTGATGGATCACGGCCGCTACGGGCCGCCCGGGGTGCTCGGCGGGGGCGACGGGGCGCCGAACGTGGTGCGGATCCACCGCGGGGGCGAGACCTTCACCCCGCTCCACCTGTCGAAGGACCAGAACATCGCGATCCAGGCCGGAGACCGGGTCGAGGTGATGACGCCGGGCGGCGGCGGCTACGGTGCGCCCGGGGCCCGCGACCCCGCGCTCGTCGCCCGCGACCTGCGCCGGGGCTATTACCGGGCGGACGAAGCCGAGACCTTGTGGGGGAGCCAGTCATGAGCGCCGACACCCTCTCCACGGAAGCCCGCTCGAGAAAGTTCGGCGCGGCGGAGGCCGACGGCATCGTGCGCTGCGACGCCTGCCCGGTCCTGTGCCGGATCCGGCCCGGCCGCTCCGGTGCCTGCTCGCGCTACGCCAACGAGAACGGCCACCTGGTGCGCACCGACCCGGTCGTGCTGCTGCACGACGCGGCCGAGGCCGGCCAGAAGCTGGTGCCGTTCGGGGCGGCGGAGTGGGACGGGCGGGTGCTCGATCCCTCGCGCACCTTCGTCACCGGCATCGGCGCCGGCACCACCTATCCGGACTACAAGCCCGCCCCCTTCATCGTGGCGAGCGAGCACGAAGGGGTCGAGACCGTCACGGTCGTGACCGAGGGCATCTTCAGCTATTGCGGCGTGAAGGTGAAGATCGACACCGACCGCCATCTCGGCCCCGAGCGCGCAGCGATCCGCGTCAACGGCGAGGAGGTCGGCCACGTCACCACCGCCGAGTACGGCTCGCAGATGCTCTCGGTCGGCGGCGTGCGCCACCTCACTGGCGGCTCGAAGAAGGAGGGCACCGTCACCTGCGACGCGCTCCTGCGCCTCTGCGCCGGCGACGCGGTGACGATGACGATCGATGGCGGCCACGAGGTCGTGGTCCAGGCCGGCCGCGCCCCGATCGTCGACGGCGTGCCGGAGCAGCGCATGCGCGTCGGCTGCGGCTCGGCGACCGTCGGCATCTTCGCCCGCCAGTGGCTCGGCCACGCCGACGAGGTGATCGTCGTCGACGACCACATCACCGGCGTGCTCACCGAGCACCAGGCCGGGCGGGTGCTGGGCATGCGCCCGGCCGGGATCCGGGTGAAGGGCCGGCGCTCGACGCCGGGGCGCTACTTCCAGGTCGCGAATCCGGGCATCGGCTGGGGCGGCACCGACATCGCCGACCCGCTCAGCATCATCCAGGCGATCGATCCCGCCACCGCCTGGCCGGGCCTGCGCCTCCTCATGACCTCGACCACGGGCGAGCACGCACTCTGGCTCGTCCTCGACGACGACCTGAAGCCGGTGCCCGCCGAGATGCCGGCCCCGGTGCGCCAGGTCGTCGAGCGCATCGGCGAGAATTGCGAGCCCTCGCTCTGCACCGTGCTGTTCGTGGCCGGCGCCGGCGGCTCCTTGCGGGCCGGCGTCACCGAGAACCCGGTGCTCCTCACCCGCTCCGTCGCCGCCGGCGAGACCAGGGTGACGATGGGGGGAGCCCCGGTCACGGTCTGGCCCGGTGGCGGCATCACGGTGATGGCCGATGTGACGCGGATGCCGAGGAACGCCTTCGGCTCGGTGCCGACGCCGGCGCTCGTCGCCCCGATCGAGTTCACCCTGCCGCGCGACCTCTACGCACGGCTGGGCGGGCACGACGGCGACGTGGTGGCGATGGCCGACGTGCTGCGCGAGGTCGGGCCCGCCGCCCGGATCGATGCGTGGAACCCCGATCACCCCTGGCCGGCCGGCGAGGTCGCATGAACGCTCCGCATCTGCGCCAGAAGCCGCCCGAGGTCGACCCCGAGGCCCTGCGCACCTACCGGGTCGAGGAGCAGATCGGCTATCTGATCCGGCGGGCGCACCAGCGCGCCTCCTCGATCTTCGAGGCGGTGATGCGGGATTTCTCCGTCACGCCGGTGCAGTTCGCCGTGATGACGAAGCTCCACGACCTCGGGCCGACCTCGCAGAATCAGGTCGGGCGCCTCGTCGGGGTCGATCCGGCGACGATGTTCGGCGTCGCCCGGCGGCTGACCGCCCGCGGCCTCGTGCGGACGACCGCCGACGAGGCCGATGCCCGCCTGGTGCTGCTGGCGCTCACCGACGAGGGCGTGCGGGTGATCGAGGCGATGAAGAGCCGCGGCGCCGAGGTGACCGCCCGCACCCTCGCGCCGCTCTCGCCCGACGAGGCAGCCGAATTGATCCGCCTCATCGCCCGGCTCGGCTGACGTGGACGGCCCGTCGGTCCAGGTCCTGGCGGACGGCCGGCTGCACCTGCAGCACGGGCCGATCGACCTGGTGCTCCGCGCCTATGGGGCGGAGATCGCGATAGCGGAGGCGCATCGGGCGGCCATCGACCGCTTCGCCACGGTGCTGGGCGAGCTCGTCGGCGAGCTGCCGGAGCTGCGCCGGCCGATGAGCGAGGGGCCACGCGTCGAGGGGAGGATCGCCCGCCGGATGGTGGCGGCGTGCCGGCCGCACCGCGCGTTCATCACCCCGATGGCCGCGGTGGCGGGTGCGGTCGCCGACGAGATCCTGGAGGCGATGCGCGAGGCCGCGCCCCTCGACAAGGCCTTCGTCAATGACGGCGGCGACATCGCGCTCCACCTGACCGAGGGCGAGACCCTGGCGGTCGGCGTCGCGGCGGATTTCTCCCGGGGCCCGGTGCCGGCGGTGAACGGCCAGGTGATCCTGGCCTACGGGGACGGGATCGGCGGCATCGCCACCTCCGGGCGGCAGGGCCGCTCCTTCTCCCTCGGTCTCGCCGATTCGGTGACGGTCCTCGCCCGCGACGCCGCCGCGGCCGACGCCGCCGCGACGCTGATCGCCAACGCGGTCGACCTGCCCGGGCATCCGGGCGTCAGGCGTGCTCCGGCCGCCGATCTCGACCCCGATTCGGATCTCGGCGACCGGCTCGTCACCGTGGCGGTCCCGGAGCTGGCGCCCGACGACATCGCCACGGCTCTCGAGGCCGGGCGCCAGCGGGCGGCGGCGATGCGGGCCGCCGGCCTGATCCGGTCCGCCGCCCTGATGCTCCAGGGCCTGACCGTCGTGTTGCAGGAGACAAGGGAGATCCGCCCATGATCGAGGTCCGCAAGATCGTCGTCACCGTCGAGGAGGTCCGCCACGACGGCGGCCCCGTGCTCGACACGCCCATCCTCAAGGGCTCTGTCGCCTGCGTGCTGAAGAACCCCTTCGCGGGGCGCTACGAGGCCGAGATCACCCCGATGATGGAGGCGCTGAAGCCGCTCGGCGTCGAATGCGCCCGCAAGCTCCTCGACGCGCTGGGCGGCGATCCCGGCCGGATCGAGGCCTACGGCAAGGGCTCGCTGGTGGGTGCCGCCGGCGAGCTGGAGCACGGGGCTTTGTGGCACGTGCCGGGCGGCTACGCGATGCGCGAGCTCCTGGGCCAGGCGCTCGCCATCGTGCCGTCGATGACCAAGGTCGGGCCGATGGGCGCCTCCCTCGACGTGCCGATCCACCACAAGGATGCGGCCTATGTCCGCTCCCACTTCGACGGCGTCACGGTCGCGGTCGCGGACGGTCCCCGCGCCGACGAGATCCTGTTCGCGCTCGCGATGACCACCGGCGGCCGCCCGCATGCCCGGGTCGGCGGGCTGGCGAAGGACGCGATCGCGAAATGGGACGGGCAGCGGTGAGAGTTATCGCTGTGTCGATGAAAGACCGGTAGACGATACGTTCCCGAACTCACGGCCTCTTCCCGGGGCTCACCGCAGGCGAGAACCCGGGATCCATAACGGCTGGAGCCCGCTTGATTCGCTCATTAGTACCGACACCCTCCTGGTCATTCCGGGGCCGCGCAGCGGCGGAGCCCGGAATCCAGACACTCAGGGGTTTCAGAGCCTGTTTGACCCACCTGGCAAATTTATCCCATCCTCAACCTCATCCTGAGGTGTCAGTCGATTGAAGATCGACTGACCTCGAAGGAGGCCTCCAGCAATCTCTGTGATATCTGGAACCCTCCTTCGAGGCTCCCTTCAGTCGCACCTCAGGATGAGGTCGTAGATGGGATGGATCAATTCTGTCTGATATCCTTGTCGGCAGTCAAACAGGCTCTCAGAAAGTGCGGCCCGCGCTCAGCTCTATTCTAAGCCATCCGCGGTTCTGGATTGCGGGCTCCGCTGCGCGGCCACGGGATGACGATGCAGGGTGTCAGGGACCGAGGACGAGTACCGCGGAACGCCGGCGCCCTCACGCCGCCCCCCGCTCCGGCGTCACCGCCTCCGAGCGCGGCCCGAAGCTCGCCTCGACGCGGTTACGTCCGTTGCGCTTGCAGCGGTAGAGCGCGGCGTCGGCCCGGGCGACCAGGCAGTCGGTGCTCTCGCCCGGGGCCAGGGTGGCGACGCCGAACGAGCAGGTCCGAGAGTCGACCTCCGGCAGGGCCGTGGCCTCGACCCGCTGGCGCAGGCGCTCGGCGAGGGAGGTCGCTCCGACGAGGTCGGTGCCGGGGCAGAGCACCATGAACTCCTCGCCGCCCCAGCGGCCGAGGATGTCGGCGGGGCGCACGGCGTCGCGCAGGAGGGCCGCGACGGCGACCAGCACCTGGTCGCCGATCGTGTGGCCGTACCGATCGTTGACCGACTTGAAGTTGTCGATGTCGCCGAGAATCAGCGAGAGCGTGCCGCCCTGCCCCGTCGCCTCCGCGAGCGCCTCGTCGAGCTTGCGCCGGTTGGCCAGGCCGGTGAGCAGGTCGGTGCGGGCCAGGGCCTCGAGGTCGCGGGTGCGCTCGGCGATGCGGTCCTGCAGCGTCGCGTTCATCTCGCGCAGGTCGCGCATCAGGGCGGCGTTCTCCTCGAAGGAGCGCCGCAGCCGGTCGCGCATGGTGTTGAGCGCGCCGGCCAGTGCGTGCAGCTCGTTGCGGCCGCCCGCCTCGATCACCAGGGGCGGCGCCCCGAGGGTATCGGCGTCGATCCGCGCCAGGTAGTCGCGGATCTGCGCCAGCGGCCGGCCCACCATGGTGCGGATCACCAGGTAGAAGATGAACCACAGCATCACCGACTTGATCGCCGAGTTGATCAGGATCACGTACAGCGTGTTCTTGACCTGCTCGATCGCGATGCTGTCGTCCGAATGGACGGTCCAGGATCCGATCGGGTAGCGGCGGCCGTTCTCGTCGGTATGCACGACCGGGAAGGTGCGGCTGAATGGCGTGCCGAAGCTCCGGGACGCCGGCTGCATGTCGTCGTTGAGGCCGACATGCCAGAGCCCGCCGGACGCGTCCGTGACGGTGCCGATCGCCTGGATGCGCTGGCCCGCCTCGTCGCGGACCTCCACCCCGACGACCGCCGGGATCTCCCGCATCCCCGCCAGGATGCCGCGCAAGACCTCGGCGTTGTAGCGCCACATCGCGTCCTCGATGCCGGGGCTGAAGGTGCGCTGGAGCGCCGCCACGTCGTCCTGCAGGCGCTGGCTCGCGGCCCGGTAGGCCACCAGCATCTGCATCGCTGTGAGGCCGACCGCGACCACGACGTAGCAGCCGAAGATCATCCGCATCAGGCGGCCGGCGAGCGCCCGTTCCCGGGTCGGCGCACCGAGCCCGCCGCCGCGGCGAAGGATGCGAGGGAGCGCCATGCTCTACAGGTCGTTTCGGCCGAGGGAGATCCGGTGCCGATCGGCCGGCACCCGTCGGCCCGGGCGCGTCGCGACGGGCCCGCTCGAGACGGCCGCGATCCGCCCGAGAAGGCCGTCTCCCATTCGCATGCCGCTCCCCGCCCTGCCCCTGAAGTTATGTTTTGTTAGAGTCGGGGCCGACATTCAAGATCCGGTTAATCGCCGGGTGCACGGAACTGTAGCGGTCAACTCCAGCATCATCCAGGGCCTTGCGATCTGCGATAAGGGAGCCGGGTGGCGTCGCGGACGGGCGCGGACGAGATCTGACGCCCCCCGTGCCTCCGGGACGATCTTGCCTGACTTCGGTCCGGTGCCGACCTCCCCGGCACGGCCGGAAGGCGCCGCCTGCACCTTGAGAAACCGATCGAGACGTCGCGCACGCGGCCTGCCGGGCGGGTGAATCGCGTCGCGCCCCGTCGCAGCGCGGGATCCCGGGACCCTGTGGCCGCATTCACTGGGCATAGACCTCAACGAGAGTGACCTGATGGCCGGATCCTCCGCCAATGCGGCCCTCGCCGCCCTGCCCGAGATCGCGAAGGCCGGCCCCGCCGGCACTGGCGGCGACGCTCCCGTCACCGCCCGGATGGCCTTCACGGTGAACGGCGAGCGGCGCGAGCTCGACCTCGACCTGCGCACCAGCCTGCTCGACGCGCTGCGCGAGCACTTGCACCTCACCGGCTCGAAGAAGGGCTGCGACCACGGCCAGTGCGGCGCCTGCACGATGATCGTCAACGGCCGGCGCATCAACGGCTGCCTGACGCTCGCGGTGATGCATCAGGGCGCGGAGATCACCACCATCGAGGGGCTCGGGACCCCGGACGCGCTCCACCCTCTCCAGGCCGCCTTCATCCGGCACGACGGCTACCAGTGCGGCTACTGCACCCCCGGCCAGATCTGCTCCGGCGTCGCGGTGCTGGAGGAGATCCGGGCCGGCATCCCGAGCCACGCCACCGGAGACCTCACCCGGGCTCCGGATGTCAGCGAGGCCGAGATCCGCGAGCGCATGAGCGGCAATATCTGCCGCTGCGGCGCCTATTCCAACATCGTCGAGGCGATGACCGCGTTCGCCGGCGACCCGTCGTCCCGGAGCCAGGCATGAAATCCTTCACCTACGAGCGCCCCGGCAGCCCGGCCGAGGCCGCCGCCGCGGTGGCGCGGCGCCCTCACGCGAAGTTCATCGCCGGCGGCACCAACCTCCTCGACCTGATGAAGCTGCAGATCGAGACCCCGGCCCACCTCGTCGATGTCAACGGCTTGGGGCTGGACAGGATCGAGGACACGCCGGAAGGCGGGCTTCGCATCGGCGCGCTGGTGCGCAACACCGACCTCGCGGCAGATGAGCGAGTGCGCCGCGACTACGGGGTGCTCGCCCGGGCGCTGCTCGCCGGGGCCACCGGGCAGTTGCGCAACCAGGCTACCACGGCCGGCAACCTGCTGCAGCGCACCCGCTGCCCGTACTTCTACGACACGGCGCAGGCCTGCAACAAACGCCGGCCCGGCTCCGGCTGCGCGGCCCTCGACGGGGTCAGCCGCCAGCTCGCGGTGATCGGCGGCAGCGAGGCCTGCATCGCCACCCACCCCTCCGACATGGCGGTGGCCATGCGCGTCCTCGACGCCACCGTGGAGACGATCGACGCGGCGGGCGCGGCGCGGACGATCCCGATCTCCGAGCTCCACCGCCTGCCCGGCGACGAACCGGAGCGCGACACGACGCTCGAGCCCGACGAACTCATCACCGCGGTGACGCTGCCCAAGCCGCTCGGCGGCGCGCAGGTCTACCGCAAGGTGCGCGACCGCGCCTCCTATGCCTTCGCGCTCGTCTCGGTGGCCGCCGTGGTCCAGCCGGACGGGACCGGCCGCGTCGCCTTCGGGGGCCTCGCGCACAAGCCCTGGCGGGTCGAGGCGGCGGAGGGCGAGCTGCCCCGCGGCGCGAAGGCGACGGCCGAGGCCGCGCTCGCCGGCGCCCATCCCACTCCCGACAATGCGTTCAAGCTGGCGCTGGCCGAGCGGACCCTTGGCGCGGCGCTCAAGCAGGCGAGGGCCTGATCCGATGAAGTTCGACACACCCGCAGGCCGGAACCCGATCGACCAGCTCAAGGTCGTGGGCCGACCGACCGACCGCATCGACGGCAAGTTCAAGACCACCGGCACCGCGCCTTACGCCTACGAGCGCCACGACGTGGCGGGCCCCCAGGCCTACGGCTACGTGCTCGGCGCCGCCATCGCCAAGGGCCGGGTCCGGGCGATCGACAGCGCCGCCGCCAAGGCGGCGGCCGGCGTGATCGCGGTCGTCACCACCCTGGACGTGCCGACGCTCGGCCTCGGCACGATGAACTACGCCAACCTGTTCGGCGGCGACCGCATCCAGCACTACCACCAGGCGGTCGCCGTGGTGGTGGCCGAGACCTTCGAGCAGGCCCGCGCGGCCGCCTTCCTGATCCGGGTCGATTACGCCCCGGAGGCCGGCCGCTTCGACCTCGCGGCCCTGGCCGACTCGGCGCCGCCCGCCAAGGCCGATAGTGGCGAGGGCAGCGGGGGGGACGGCGCCGAGCGGGTCGGCGACTTCGAGGGCGCCTTCGCGCGGGCGCCGGTCCAGCTCGACGCCACCTACACCACCTCCGACGAGACCCATGCGATGATGGAGCCGCACGCCACGGTGGCGTCCTGGGACGACGACAAGCTCACGCTGTGGACCTCGAACCAGATGATCGCCTGGGCCAAGGGCAGCATCGCCAAGATCTTACGCATCCCGAAGCGGAACGTGCGGGTCGATTCGCCCTATGTGGGCGGCGGCTTCGGCGGCAAGCTGTTCGTGCGGGCCGACGCGGTGCTGGCGGCGCTCGCCGCCAAGGCGGCCGGGCGGCCGGTGAAGCTGGCGCTCACCCGGCCGCTGATCCCCAACAACACCACCCACCGCCCCGCCACGATCCAGCGCGTGCGCATCGGCGCGACGAAGGACGGAGTGATCACGGCGATCGCGCATGAGAGCGTGTCGGGCAACCTGCCGGGCGGGGTGCCGGAGACGGCGGTCGACCAGACGAAGCTCCTCTATGCCGGCGAGAACCGCCTGACGTCCTTGCGGCTCGCCACCCTCGACCTGCCGGAGGGCAACGCCATGCGGGCGCCCGGCGAGGCGCCCGGCATGCTGGCGCTCGAGGTCGCCATGGACGAGATGGCGGAAAAACTCGGCCTCGACCCGGTCGAGTTCCGCATCCGCAACGACACCCAGGTCGACCCGAACGAGCCTGGCCGCCCGTTCTCGCACCGCGACCTCGTCGGCTGCCTGCGGCTCGGGGCCGAGCGGTTCGGCTGGGCCAGGCGCACCCCGACACCGGGCCGGGTGCGCGACGGGCAGTGGCTCGTCGGCCTCGGGATGGCGGCGGGGTTCCGCAACAACCTGGTGATGAAGTCCGCCGCCCGGGTGCGGCTCGACCCGCACGGCACGGTGACGGTCGAGACCGACATGACCGATATCGGCACCGGCAGCTACACCATCATCGCCCAGACGGCCGCGGAGATGATGGGCGTCTCCCTCGACCGGGTCGTGGTGCGGTTGGGCGATTCCGACCACCCGGCGTCAGCCGGGTCCGGCGGGCAGTGGGGTGCCAACAACGCGACCGCGGGCGTCTACGCCGCCTGCATGCGCCTGCGCGAGGCGGTGGCGCAGCGCCTCGGCATCAACTCGGCCGACGCCGTCTTCACCGACGGCGAGGTCCGGGCCGGCAACCGCGCCGTGCCGCTCGCCGACGCCGCCAAGGCGGGCGAGCTCGTCGCCGAGGACGCGATCGAGTACGGCAACCTGTCGAAGTCGCAGCAGCAATCGACCTTCGCCGGCCACTTCGTCGAGGTCGGGGTCGATGCCGACACCGGCGAGACCAGGGTGCGCCGCATGCTGGCGGTCTGCGCCGCCGGGCGCATCCTCAACCCGAAATCTGCCCGCAGCCAGGTGATCGGCGGCATGACCATGGGGGTCGGCGCGGCGCTGATGGAGAAGCTGTCCGTCGACAAGCGGCGCGGCTTCTTCGTCAACCACGATCTCGCCGGCTACGAGGTGCCGGTCCACGCCGACATCCCGCACCAGGAGGTGATCTTCCTCGACGAGGTCGACCCGGCCTCCTCGCCGATGAAGGCCAAGGGCGTCGGTGAGCTCGGCCTGTGCGGCGTCGGCGCCGCGGTGGCGAACGCGGTCTACAACGCCACCGGCATCCGCGTGCGCGACTATCCCCTCACGCTCGACAAGCTGCTGGCGCAGCTGCCGGACGCCGCGTGAGCCCGGCGCATGCCAACGAGGACGACCCGGTCAGGCGTCCCGGGATCATCTGCCACGTGGTCGCCTCGATCGACGAGACGCGGCGCTCGGCGCCGAGATTGCTGCTCGAGGGAGGCGCCGGCATCAACGGCGCCTCCCTGAAGCAGGGCTGATCGACGAGTTCAGCATGCTGATCCAGCTGGCGGTCGGCGCCCTCACCGGCGTGCAGGGCCATCGTCGACGACGTCGATGTGCTGGGCGAGCACATGACCGGGTCGACGCGGATCACCTCGGAGGGCGTGGTCCTGCGCGGGCGCTGGTGGCACCCGGTCTGAGACCGATCGGTCGTGAACGCGAACAAGCCCGCCAGGGTGACCGGGCGGGCTTGTTCGCTGTGGTTGGTTGCGGGGACAGGATTTGAACCTGTGACCTTCAGGTTATGAGCCTGACGAGCTACCGGGCTGCTCCACCCCGCGCCAGGGTGT
>NZ_SRLB01000025.1 GCF_004745635.1 Methylobacterium nonmethylotrophicum
CATGCCCCGTCTCCCGCTCCCGTCGTCAGGAGCAGGGAATCACGCCCTCGCCGCGCGTGCAATTTGCAAGGAAACCCACTGACCCACGCCAAGCCCTTGCACGCGCGAAGACGTGTGCATAACCAATCCGCGCGATCTTCCAACGATTTAGACGTTCTTCACGGCCGACGCAAATGTCCCCGAAGAGCACGTCGGAGCGGCCGAGGAGCGCGAGGTAGAGGACCGTGAGCGAGACGGTCAGGCCCGCGCAATGGGGAACGCGTCGCACGTCATCCCCCCGCGACATCGTCGGTCGGGCGGGTGGCCGAGGGGCGTGCCCTCAGCCTCGCCCCCGCTCCAGCATCCGCGACACCACCCGGGCGGTGAAATCGACCATCGGGACGATGCGGGCGTAGTTGAGCCGGGTCGGGCCGATCACCCCGACGACGCCGACGATCGTCTGGCTGCCGTCCCGGAAGGGGGCGGCGATCATCGAGGAGCCGGAGAGCGAGAAGAGCTTGTTCTCCGAGCCGATGAAGATCCGCACGCCCTCGCCGCCCTCGGCGCGGGACAGGAGGTCGATCACGTCCTTCTGGCTCTCGAGGTCGCTGAACAGCAGGCGGATCCGCTCCAGGTCCTCCGCCGCCCGCAGGTCGTCGAGGAGGTTGGCCTGGCCGCGGACGATGAGCTGGCGCTCCTCGCTCGGGCCGACCGAGCGGGCGAGGCCGGCATCGACCAGGCGCTCGGTGAGGTCGTCGAGCTCGCGCTTCATCGCCGCCCGGGCGGCCTCGATCTCGGCGCGGGCCTCGCCGAGGGTCCGGCCGCGGATGCGGGCGTTGAGGTAGTTCGAGGCCTCCTGCAGGGCGCCCGCCGGCAGGCCGGGGGGCAGGTCGAGCAGGCGGTTCTCCACCGAGCCGTCGTCCGAGACCAGCACCACCAGGGCGCGTCCCGGATCGAGGCGCACGAACTCGATGTGGCGCAGGCGCGGGTTCTGCTTGGCGGTGACGACGACGCCGGCCCCCCGCGAGATCCCCGACAGCAGCACCGAGGCCTCGGTGAGCGCGCTCTCGAAGGTGTGGCGCGAGGCGGCGGCGCGCATCTGCGCCTCGATGCGGCCCTTCTCCTCCTGGCCGACATCGCCGAGCTCGAGCAGCGCGTCGACGAAGAAGCGCAGGCCGTGCTCGGTCGGCAGCCGGCCGGCGCTGGTATGGGGCGCGTAGATCAGCCCGGCCTGCTCGAGATCCGACATGACGTTGCGGATCGAGGCCGGCGAGAGCGCCATCGGCAGGATGCGGGCGAGGTTGCGCGACCCCACAGGCTCGCCCGTGGCGAGGTAGCTCTCGACGATCTGGCGAAAGATCTCGCGCGAGCGCTCGTTGAGCTCGGCGATGGCACGGGCCTGCCCGGAACCGGCCGGCAGGGAGGGGAAGTCGCGCGTGTTCATCACCCACTGGGCTCGGGCGCCGCCGAACGTGCGCCGAGTGCTTGATGCCTCAAGGATTTCAAGTGCTTGACAGCTGAGTGGAGGGAGCATGCACCGCGGCGGCCCCGTTGTACAGCCCGCAGCGCGGTCGCAGGCCGGGCCCGGGGGCGTACCGGACAGGGCGGGATCGTGCCGACGGCCCCCGGCGCCCGCCGCGTGCGCTCGGGCACCGAAGCCGGCCCGGGCTCGGCTAGGATCGCCCTCACTGCTTCTCGTCCCGCCACCCGGTGGAGCCCGCCATGCTCAAGCGCTCGTTCGTCCCCGCCGCAGCCGCCACGGTCGTCCTGGCGACCGTCGCTCATGCCAGCCTCATCACCAGCCCGGGCACCGCGCCGTCCCCGCAAGCGCAGCCTCAGCAGGGCAGTCTGTCGGCGGAGACGGGGGTGCGCCGCCCGGACGCCGCGATCAAGGCGCCGGCCGCCCAGGCGGAGGCGGCCGCGCCGTCCCATGCCGGCAAGCCGGCCCCGCGGGTGATCGACCTGCCGCGGGCGGACGCGACGAGCCCGTCCTACGTGGTGCTGCCCTCGCCCGTCGAGGCGACGGCGCAGGGTCCGGCGGCCCGGCAGGCGCCGCGCATGGCCGAACTGCCCCGGCCCGAGACCGACCAGGCGCCGGCGGCCGGCCGGGCGCCGGCTCAGGCCCCCGCTGCGGCGGCGCCGAGCCAGCCGCGCTTCTCCGAGGAGCCGGCTCCGGAGCGGACCGCCCCGGTTCGCCGCGCCCGCGCGCCGGAGCCGGTGGACGGCGTCCGCCCGGCCGACACGCGCAATCCCAAGGATGTCCGCACCGCCAAGTGGGCCGGCGGCGAGGGCGCGGTGTGGACGACAGGGCGGGATGCGCGCGCCTTCACGGCCACGTTCGGCGGCTGCCGCATCAGCGGAGGAGTCGGGCCGCGCGGCTACACGATCGACCGGGCCTGCTGACCCGCTGCCTGAACGCCGGCCGACCGGCCCCCTCAGATCCCGTTCAACCCTGCCGCCGCATCGTCCCCGTCATGGCCGCGCCACCGCGCGGCGAGATTCTGGAGGCATTGATGCTGACGATGCGCAATCCGAAGGCGGCCGGACGGCGGCTCCTCGCGGCGGCCGTGCTGGTCGCGGGCGGCCTGGTCACCGCCGGGGCCGCCGAGGCGGCGCCGTTCGTGCCCGGCGCGGCGACGGCGCCCGAGGCCGGCCTGGTGCAGGCCCAGTACGGCCATCACCACGGCTGGGGCCACCGCCATCACCACCACGGCGGCTGGGGCCACCACCACCGCCACCATCATCATGGCGGCTGGGGTCACCACCGGGGCTGGGGCCACCATCACGGCGGGCATCACCGCCCGTGGGGCGGCCACGGCGGGTGGCGCCACCACGGCTATTGACGGCATCATCGACCACCCGACGGTCGAGGGCCCGGGCGCAGGAGCGCCCGGGCCTTTCTCGCTCTCGCGGACAAGGCAGCCCGCGCGCGGCTCCCCTTGCCGCCCCGGGCGGCAGCGCCTAAGAGCGCGCGGCCCCCCGCGGGTCCCCGCGCCGCCCGTCACGCGGCGCCCTGGACAGGAGTTGCCGATGCGCCCCTCGAAGCGCGCCCCCGACGAGCTGCGCAAGGTCACGCTGGAGCGGGGCGTCTCGCGCTACGCCGAGGGCTCGTGCCTCGTCACGTTCGGGGAGACGAAGGTGCTCTGCACCGCCTCGCTCGAGGAGCGCGGGCCGTCCTGGCTGCGCGGCTCCGGCAAGGGCTGGGTCACCGCCGAGTACAGCATGCTGCCGCGCGCCACCCACGAGCGCAACCGGCGCGAGGTCAATGCCGGCAAGCCCTCCGGCCGCACCCAGGAGATCCAGCGCCTGATCGGCCGCTCGCTGCGCGCCGTCGTCAACCTGCCGGCGATCGGCGAGCGCCAGATCGTGGTCGATTGCGACGTGCTCCAGGCCGATGGCGGCACCCGCACGGCGGCGATCACCGGCGCCTGGGTGGCGCTGCACGAGTGCTTCACCTGGATGCGCGGCCGCTCGATCATCTCGGTCGACCCGATGCGCGATCACGTCGCGGCGATCTCCTGCGGCCTCCACAAGGGCACGCCCGTGCTCGACCTCGACTACGCCGAGGATTCCGGCGCCGAGACCGATGCCAACTTCGTCATCACGGGCAGCGGCGGGATCGTCGAGGTGCAGGGCACCGCCGAGGTGACGCCGTTCACGGAAGAGGAATTCCTGGGGCTCCTGCGCCTCGCCAAGGCGGGCGTCGCCGCGCTGGTGGCGCTCCAGAAGCAGGCGATCGCCTGATGGGCCGCCTCCTCACCGGGCGGGTCGTGATCGCGACCCACAATGCCGGCAAGCTGCGCGAGATGCGCGAGTTGCTGGCGCCCTTCGGCGTCGAGGCGGTCTCGGCCGGCGAGCTGAACCTGCCCGAGCCCGAGGAGACCGGCACGATGTTTTCCGAGAACGCCGCCATCAAGGCGCGGGCGGCGACGATGGCCACCGGCCTGCCGGCCTTCGCGGACGATTCGGGCCTGTGCGTCGACGCGCTCGACGGGGCGCCGGGCCTGTTCTCGGCCCGGTGGTCCGGCGGCTCGAAGGACTTTTCCGGCGCGATGGCGCGCATCGAGCGCGAGTTGACCGCCCGCGGCGCCACGAACCGGCGGGCGCACTTCGTCTCGGCCCTGGTCCTGACCTGGCCGGACGGGCACGAGGAGCTGTTCGAGGGCCGGGTGTTCGGCGAGCTGGTCTGGCCGCCGCGGGGCGACAAGGGCTTCGGCTACGACCCGATGTTCAAGCCCGACGAGAGCCCGCTCACCTTCGGCGAGCTCGGCTCGGAGGAGAAGCACGGCATCGACTGGGCGGCCGGCCGGGCCCTGTCGCACCGCGCGCGGGCCTTCCTGGCCTTGGCCGCCGCCTGCCTGCGCCGTCCGGGCTGAACGACGACGGGCGCCCGCTCCGGGAGGAGGGACGCCCTGTCCTCACGGCCGGGGCGGCGGGAGCCGCCCCATCCCCGGGTTACGCTAGGGCAAGTCCGACATCGACGTTGCCGCGGGTGGCGTTCGAGTAGGGGCACACCTGGTGGGCCTTCTCGACCAGCGTCTCGGCGGTCGCCCTGTCGAGGCCCGGCAGGCTGATGGTGAGGTCGGCGGTGATGCCGAAGCCGCCCTCGGCGCGCGGGCCGATGCCGACCTTCGCGGTCACGGTGGTGTCGGCCGGGACGGCGATCTTCTCCTGGCCGCCGACGAACTTCATCGCGCCGAGGAAGCAGGCGGCGTAGCCGGCCGCGAAGAGCTGCTCCGGGTTGTTGCCGGCGCCGCCGGCGCCGCCGAGTTCCTTGGGCGTCGACAGCTTCACGTCGAGGCTGCCGTCCTGGGTCTGGGCGCGGCCGTCGCGGCCGCCGGTCGCCGTGGCCTGGGTGGTGTACTTCACGTCGACGGACATCGGGGCTCTCCTCTGTCGGGGCGGCCGGAACGCGCCGCTTCGTCCTCTTAGATCGGGCTTCGATTGCGCGCAATTTGTTTTCGGGCGCCGTCAAGGTTATGCTCATGGGCGCCATCGACGGAGGCCTGGATCGGCGGAGGCTTGGATCGGCGGAGGCCCGCGCCGGACTGGGCTGGCCGGACCACCGTCCGGCCGGAGGTGCCGATGCCCGAGGGTCGCCGGCCGGGGGAAGGCCCCCTTTGTGAGGAGAGGGACATGTCCGACCCCGATGCCAGCGACGAGGCCGCCGGTTCCGCCGCCGGCCTCCACCTCTCCAATCAGATCTGCTTTGCCGTCTACTCGGCGGCGCACGCCTTCAACCGGATCTACAAGCCTCTCCTCGACCGGATCGGCCTGACCTATCCGCAATACCTGGTCCTGCTCCTGCTCTGGGAACAGGACGGGCAGACGATGAAATCCCTCGGGCAGCGCCTCTACCTCGATTCCGGCACCCTGACGCCCCTGCTCAAGCGCCTCGAGGCCGCCGGGCTGGTGCGCCGGGCCCGCGACACCCAGGACGAGCGGCTGATGCGCATCAACCTGACCGAGTCCGGCGCGGCCCTGAAGGCGAAGGCGATGCCGTTCCCGCACGAGATCCTCTGCGCCGCCGGCCGGCCGGCGGAGCGGCTCATCGCCCTGCGGGACGAGATCCTGGCCCTGCGCGACAACCTGCACGCCAGCGCGGCGCCGGACCGCGGCGCCGCCTGAGCCCGCCCGTCGCGGCCCCGGCGAGGTCACGGCGCGGCCAGGATCCGGTCGGGACGATCACAGCATCGGCAGGTGCCGCGGCTCCGGCCCGCGCGGGAAGGCGGCGTCGATCCGGGCGAACTCGGCCTCGCTCAAGGCCAGGCTGCCGCCGCCGGCATTCTCGGCCGCGTGGGCGGGGCTCGACGCCTTCGGGATCGCCAGCACGCCGTCCCCGCGGGTGAGCGCCGCGAGCGCCACCTGCCGCGGCGTGGCGCCGTGGCTCTCCGCGATCTCCGCCAGGACCCGGCCGCCCGGGGTGGCGGGGCCCGGGAAGCTGTCATGGCCGAAGGGGCTGTAGGCCACCACGGCGACGCCGTGGCGCCGGCACCAGGGCAGGACCGAATGCTCGATGGCCCGCTCCTCGAGGTGGTAGAGCACCTGGTTGCAGGCGATGCGGCCGGGACCCGCGATGCTCAGCGCCTCGTCGAGGTCGTCGGCGTCGAAGTTGCTCACGCCCCAGGACAGGATCTTGCCCGCCCGCACCAGGTCCTCGAAGGCCGCGAAGGTCTCGGAGAGGGGGTGGGGCCCGCGCCAGTGCAGCAGGTAGCAGTCGAGCCGGTCGGTGCGCAGGCGCTTGAGCGAGCGCTCGCAGGCCTCGATCGTGCCGCGCCGCGAGGCGTTGCCGGGCAGCACCTTCGAGACCAGAAAAACCTCGTCGCGCCGGTCGCCGATCGCCTCGGCGATCAGCGGCTCGGCCTCGCCGTACATCTCGGCGGTGTCGACGTGGCTCATGCCGACGTCGAGCCCGCGATTCAGGGCGGCGGCCGCCACGGTCGGCTCGCCCTCGTCGAGGTACCAGGTTCCCTGCCCGATCACCGGCACCGCGGGCCCGGTGCGTCCGAAGGGTTGCCGTCGCATGGCGCGCTCCTGCGATCTCCGCCCTCCTGGGCCGCGCGGGCCCGCGAGGGCAAGGGCAGATGTCGGAGAATGCACGGTTTTTTGCGGTTCGTCGCGGCCCGTGGGCCGTCATGGCGGAGCGACTGGCCGGGAAGAAAGCCCTTCTCCGCACGAGCGTTCTTCAAAAAGAACATTCTGGTTGACAGAAAGTCCGGTTCTGGCGTTCTGTGCCGGCCCGTTCCCGCTGGCCATTCCTCGGAAGAAGGACCCCGATGACCGCTCCCGTCTCCCCGCCCGCCCGGACCCGCGCGCCGTGACGGCCCCCGTCCGCGTACCGGTGCCGGCGGATCTGAGCGACCGGCTCGCGATCCCCGAACCTCTCGTCCGCCTCGAGGGCGTGGCCAAGACCTACACCGCCCGCCGCGGCGCCGGCGCCGTGACGGCGCTGGAGGACATCAACCTGGCGGTGCCGCGGGGCCGGGTGCTCGGCGTCATCGGCCGCTCGGGCGCCGGCAAGTCGACGCTGATCCGCCTCGTCAACGGCCTGGAGCGGCCGAGCCGCGGACGGGTGATCGTCGGCGGGGCCGAGATCTCCGCCCTGTCGGAACCCGCCCTCAGGCAGGAGCGGCGCGGCATCGGGATGATCTTCCAGCACTTCAACCTGCTCTCGGCCCGCACCGCCGCCGGCAACGTGGCGCTGCCCCTCGAAGTGGCGGGATACGAGAGGAGCGCGATCCGCGCGCGGGTGGCGGAACTCCTCGACCTCGTCGGGCTGACGCCCCAGGCCGACCGCTACCCGGCCGAGTTGTCGGGCGGGCAGAAGCAGCGCGTCGGCATCGCACGGGCGCTCGCCACCAACCCGAAGGTGCTGCTCTCCGACGAGGCGACCTCGGCGCTGGATCCCGAGACGACCCGCTCGATCCTCGACCTCCTCGGCCGCATCAACCGGGAGCTCGGCCTGACGATCCTGCTCATCACCCACGAGATGGCGGTGATCCGGGCGATCGCCCACGGGGTCGCGGTGCTCGACGGCGGCCGCATCGCCGAGAGCGGCGACGTGTTCGAGGTCTTCACCCGGCCCCAGGCAGCCATCACCCGCACCTTCCTCGACGAGGAGACCGGCCGCACCCTGCCGCCGGCGCTGGCCGCGCGCCTCACCCCGGGCCTGGCGCCCGGGGAGGGGAGGCAGGCGGTTCTGCGCATCACCTTCCGGGGGCCGCATGCCACCGACCCGGTCCTCGCCCAGCTCGCCCGCGACGCCGGCATCCCGGCCGGCATCCTCTCGGGCACCGTCGACGAGATCGCCGGCCGCCCCTTCGGCACCCTGGTGGTCGGGATCGCCTCCGATCCCGGCACGGTGGAGCGGGCGAAAGACTTCCTCGCCGCCCGCGGCCTCGACGTCGAGGTGCTCGGCACCCTCGACCTCGCCGGCTGGCAGCGGACCGCCGCCCCGCGCGCCACGGATCTGACCCATGTCGCCTGAGCTCCTCCGCCTCCTCGTCCAGGCCACCCTCGACACCCTGCGGATGGTGGCGGTCGCCGCCTCCCTCGGCACGCTGATCGGCCTGCCGCTCGGCGTGTTCCTGGCCACCAGCGGCCGCGGCGAGCTTCTGGCCGCGCCCTGGCTCAACCGGGTGCTCGGCCTCGTCGTCAACGCGACCCGCTCGACGCCGTTCATCATCCTGGTGGTGGCGATCATCCCGTTCACCCGGCTGATCGCCGGCACCTCGATCGGCACCAGTGCCGCCACCGTGCCGCTGACCGTGGCGGCCACGCCCTTCATCGCCCGCCTGGTCGAGGGCGCGGTGCGGGAGGTTGATGGCGGCCTCGTCGAGGCCGCCCGAGCCTTCGGGGCGAGCCCGCTGCAGATCGTCCTCAAGGTGCTGATCCCCGAGGCCCTGCCGGGCATCGTGCTCGGCCTCACCCTGGCGGTGGTGTCCTTGATCGGGTTCTCGGCGATGGTCGGCGCCGTCGGCGGCGGGGGCCTCGGCGACCTCGGCATCCGCTACGGCTACCAGCGCTTCATGCCCGAGATGATGCTCGCCGTCGTGGTGGTGCTGATCGTCCTGGTGCAGCTGGTCCAGACCCTGGGCGACCGGCTCGCGCGGCGCATGAACAAGCGCCTGCGCCACGGCTGACCCTCTCTCTCTCTCTCTCTTTCCTCCTGACCTACCCCGTGTTGACAGACCTCTTGGAGCGGAACCCGATGCTGCGCACCCTCACCCTGGCGGTCCTTCTCACCGCCGCCAGCCTTCCGGCCCTCGCGCAGGGACAGCGCGTGCGCGTCGGCGCCACGCCCGGCCCGCACGCCCAGATCCTCGAAGTCGTGAAGCCGATCGCCGCCAAGCGCGGGCTCGACCTCCAGGTCGTGGAGTTCTCGGACTACGTCGTGCCGAACGAGGCCTTGTCGTCGGGCGAGATCGAGGCCAACTCGTTCCAGAACCAGCCCTACCTCGACAACCAGAAGGCCGATCGCGGCTACAGGATCGAGAGCGTCGCCCAGACGGTGAACTTCCCGATGGGCGTGTACTCGAAGCGCCACAAGAGCTTCGACGCGGTGCCGGCCGGCGGCACGGTGGCGATCCCGAACGATCCCACCAATGGCGGCCGCGCCCTGCTGCTGCTGCAGGACAAGAACCTCCTCAAGCTGAAGCCGAATGTCGGCTACAAGCCGACGGTCGCCGACATCACCGAGAACCCGAAGCGCCTGCGGATCATCGAGGTCGACGCGGCCCAGACCCCGCGCTCGCTCGACGACGTCGACGCGGCGGCGGTCAACACCAACTACGCCACCGCGGCGGGCCTGAAGCCCTCCGACGCGATCCTGCGGGAGGAGCCGAAGGGCCCCTACATCAACCTCATCGCGGTGCGCAGCGCCGACAAGGACAAGCCCTGGGTCGCGGCTCTGGTCGAGTCCTACCGCTCGCCGGAGGTGAAGGCCTTCATCGAAGGCAAGTTCGCGGGCGCGGTGCTCACCAGCTGGTGAGCCCGGGGAGCACCGGCCAAAGGTCAAGGTCCGGACGGCGTGCCGGACCGCGACCCCGCGAGGTTATCCACAGGGAGATTGCGGAAGAGAGCGGAGCCGTGAAACCAAACGCGACCGTGCGCGTCTTCCCAGCGCGGCCCGCCTGACGGGCTGGCCTTCTCTCGAGGTGCCCGATGAAGATCCTGAGTTCCTGCCTGGTCGCGGCCGTCCTCACCGTCGCCGCCGTTCCGGCCTTCGCCCAGGGCGGCTCGCCCTACAACAACTCGGGCTCGCAGGCCGGTGGCCCGCTCGCCGGCCAGCAGCGCGAGATGGGTGCCGGGGGTGGCAGCCCGGCCATGGGTGCGGCCCCGCGCTCGACCATGAAGCCGATGATGCGCAAGCAGCGGATGATGAAGCACCGCCGCACGCATCGCCACGCCCGCTGAGCCGGCCGACACGGTTCAGCCCGGTTCAGGCGCGCTCGTCCGGCGGTTCGCTCCGCCAGGCGGGCGCGCCTTCTTGTCTGCGGGTCTTCGCTGAACATCCCCGCAACGCCGCGTCACGGCCGCGGGATGACACGGAGCGCCAGTCTCAGAACCCGCCGGTGCGCCATAACGCCACCGCCGCCGCGACCAGCCCGGCGAGCCAGACCCCGGCGATCAGGGCGAGGTGGCGCCCGCGGCCCGCGGCCGGCCGGTTGTCGTTGGCGGCACGGCGCAGCCGAAGGGCGGCGGCATCGTAGCCGTGGGTGGCCGCCGCGATCGTGGCCGGGCGGGCAGGGGCGGTCTTGCGCAGGCTCGTCATGGCCAAGCTCGTCATGGCGAATCGTGCTCGTCGAGCCGTGATAGCACGCGCGGAGGCCGAAGGTGAGCCGGCCGAACGACGCAAGCCGTCAGGACGAGAGGCGAACCCGGCGCGCGCCGTTGCGGGGGGCGTGGCCGTCGATCCAGTGCGGGCTCAGCACGTCGCCCTCCTCGGTCACGATCCACGGCAGGGCGTCCGGATCGTCGGCGCTCTCGGCCGCCGCCGCGAGGGCGGCGCGCAGGGTGGAGAAGCGGCGCACCTCCCGGGGCCCGGGCGCGGCGTGCGTCCCGTGCCAGACCATCAGCTCGGCCGGGCGTTCCATCTGCGGCATCGGCATCGTCGGATCTCTCCTGCGAACCGGCACAGGATGACGCAGGCGGGTTGTTGCGACGCTTACCGGAAGATTGCGGTTCGGTAATGGGCGCCGCCTCGGACAGCCTCACGACTCCGCCGGCGCCTCGCGGTGCGGCCGCAATTCCGGGGCGCCGATCTCGGGCTCGGCTTCCGCGACCGGCTCGGCCCGGCTCTCGGCCCGGCTCGTGTCGATGAACAGGCGCGCCTCGCCCTCGCTGAGGCCGAGGCTGCGCAGGGCGTAGAGCGCCATGCCGAAGCCGACCTCGCGCTCGGCCATCAGCACCAGGCCGACCTTCTGCTCCTCGAGGCTGCGCCGCTCGGCGTCGCTGTGGGTGCGCACGACGGTGTCAATCCCCGGATTGGCCTCGCGGGCGATCTCGATCAGGCGGCGGGCCTGATGCGCGTCGGGGCTCGCCACCACGAGCAGGCGCGCCCGCCCGATATCGGCCGCCTCGAGGATCCCGGGCGCGCCGGCATCCCCGAACACCGCCGCGATGCCGGCGGCGCGCAGCTCCTCGACCCGGCGGCGGTCGCGCTCCACCACCACGTAGGGCAGCTCCCAGGTCGCCAGCGCCCGGCCGATGGCGCCGCCGACCCGGCCGTAGCCCACCACCACGGCGTGGCCCCGGCGGCCCTTGGCGTGCCGGACGACCGCCGGGGCGTCGCCGCCGCGCTCGAAGCGGGCGGCGAGCCCCGGCCGCGCCTCGACGAAGCCGCTGAGCCGGCTCAGCGCGGCGAAGATCAGCGGGTTGAGGGTGATCGAGAGGAGCGAGCCGGCCAGGATCAGGTCGCGCCCTTCCGGCGGCAAGAGCTTCAGGCCGATGCCGAGGCTCGCCAGGATGAACGAGAATTCGCCGATCTGCGCCAGGCTCGCCGCGATGGTGAGCGCGGTCGAGAGCGGGTGGCGGAACGCCAGCACGATGGCGACCGCGGCGAGCGACTTGCCGACCAGGATGACCGCGAGCGTGGCGAGCACGGCGAGCGGCTCGCGCACCAGGATGCCCGGATCGAACAGCATGCCGACCGAGACGAAGAACAGGACCGCGAAGGCGTCCTGCAGCGGCAGCGAATCGGCGGCGGCCTGGTGGCTGAGGTCGGACTCGGCCAGCACCATGCCGGCGAAGAAGGCGCCCAGCGCGAAGGACACGCCGAACAGCGCCGCCGAGCCGTAGGCGATGCCGAGCGCGAGCGCCAGCACCGCCAGGGTGAACAGCTCGCGCGAGCCGGTGCGGGCGGCCTGGTCGAGGATCCAGGGCACCGCCCGGCGGCCGCCGGCGAGCATCAGCCCGGCGAAGGCCGCCACCTTGGCGAGGGTGAGCCCGAGGGTGAGCCAGATGTTGCCGTCGCCGGCGATGCCGTGCGCGGCCCCGGCGCTCTCGCCCCCGAGGGGGCCTGCGAGCGCCGGCAGCAGGACGAGCGCCAGCACCATCGCCAGATCCTCGACGATGAGCCAGCCGACGGCGATGCGGCCCTTGTCGGAGTCGAGCAGCCCCCGTTCCTCGAGCGCGCGCAGGAGCACCACCGTCGAGGCGACCGAGAGGGCGAGGCCGAAGACGAGGCCGGCCCCGAGGCTCCAGCCCCACAGGGCGCTCAAGGCCAGGCCCATCAGGGTGGCGACGGCGATCTGCACGACCGCGCCCGGCAGCGCGATGGCGCGCACCGCCATCAGGTCGCCGATCGAGAAGTGCAGCCCGACCCCGAACATCAGCAGGATCACGCCGATCTCGGCAAGCTGGCCGGCGAGTTCCGCGTTGCCAACGAAGCCCGGGGTATGCGGGCCGACCGCGAGGCCGGCGAGGAGGTAGCCGACGAGGGGAGGGAGCTTCAGCCGCTGCGCGAGCATGCCGCCGACGAACGCGAAGACGAGCCCGAGGGCGATGATGGCGATCAGCTCGGAGGCGTGCGGCACGGTCGGGTCAGCTCCTCGGGGGTCGGGCGGCCGCAGGGGCAGCGGCCTCTTCCCCGAAGTCTAGCAGCCTTTCCGGGTTCCCGCGGTGCCGCACCGCACGAGACCCGCCGCCGCGCCCCGCCGGGCCGGCGGTTCGCAAGCCTCGTCCGGCCGCCTCAGCGTCCGGCGGGCCGCCGGGCGGCACCGGCGGCGCGGGGCAGCCGCGGCAGGCTCGCACGCAGGCTGACGCCCGGCCGGGCGGCGAGCACGATGACGATCGCGCCGAGGGCGGCGGAGGTCATCACGAGGAACTCGGTCGTGAACATGCGGCAGCCCTGGCGGTGAGCGGACGCCGCGGCGCGGCAGTCGAAAACGTCGGCGTTCGGCCGGATGGGCGATTGCCGTCCGGCGCCGCTGCTCTAGCTCGCCGCGGGAGTGGCCGGCCATGTGACATCCCGCCGTGAGGCAGCATGTCCGCGCCGGCTGCCCACGATTCCGACGCAATGGGCCGGCCTCTGGCATCCTGCCGCGCGATGCGGCATCAGCGAAGGACAGTGTTGGGCGCGGTTCGCGCCGCCAGACGAGGGTTTACAGTATGATGAAGGTCCTGACCGGGGCGCTCGTGGCCCTCGGCCTGTCGTCGGGTGCGGCGCTCGCCGCCCCGAAAGACCCGAGCGGGACTTGGTTGACCGAGGACGGTCGGGCCCGCATCCGGGTCGAGAAGTGCCCGAGCCGCGCCGACCGGATCTGCGGCTACGCCGTCTGGCTCAAGACCCCGAACGACGACAAGGGCCAGCCCCGGGTCGATTTCAAGAACGCCGACGCCAAGAAGCGCGGCCGTCCCTCCCTCGGCCACCAGCTGATCATGGGGCTGAAAGCCAACGCAGATAACCGTTACGAGGGACAGATCTACAACGCCGACGACGGCAAGCTCTACGACGTCTCGATCTGGACCGAGGAGCCGGGCGAACTCAACATCCGCGGCTGCCTGATGGGCTTCCTGTGCGGCTCCCAGACCTGGACCCGCGTGAGCGACACCGTGCCCGGCCAGCTCACCGGCCCGACCGGCGCCCCCAACGGCCCGCGGGCCGACGCGGAATGGGCCGCGGCGCCGAAACCCGCCCCGGCCGCCGCGGCCGCCAAGCCGGCGGCTCCCGCCGCCGCGCCCAAGCCGTAACGCCGCCCGGCGCGACGCGAGGCCGCCAAGACGCAGCCCCCGAGACACAGCCCCTGCCGCGTCCACGCGGCCGAGGCCTCTGCCAGGGCACCCGCCGGTCTCGGCGGGTGCCCTTTTTCGTGCCGATGCGCAGGCCGAATATTCACCTCAAGGTTGTATCGACGCGGCCGTTGCGTCCCCGGCCGGCCCGTTCTCACGAGAGGCGCGGCCACAATTCTCACAACCGCGAGTATTTTTAGTTTCCCATCGCTGGGCGCCGAATTCTCCTCGCGTCACCAGCGCCCGGGTCGAGGCTTAGGCCGCCGGCCGGATCGCATCGGAAGACCAAAGATTGAGCAATTATTCCTTTTACAACCGCCCATAGGCGGGCAGAACTTGCATGCAAAGCAGCGGTCGCATCGCATACGGCTGTCAGCCGCTCTCGCCCCCTCGGTTTACTCGACAATAAAAAATTTTCATTGACTGTTAGGTTTTTTGGCGACATGTGCAAAGAAGTATTCCACAAGGGGGCCCCGCATGAGCGCCGACGAACTGGCACCGACCTCGAGCCTGATCAATCTGTCGGCCGACATCGTATCGGCCTACGTGTCGAAGAACTCGGTGCCGGTCGGAGACCTCGCCAGCCTGATCGTCGCCGTCCATGCCTCGCTGGAGCGCGTCGTCTCGCCCCCCGCCCCCGAGGCCGAGAAGCCCACGCCCCCCGTCCCGATCCGCAAGACCGTCACCCCGGACCACATCATCAGCCTGGAGGACGGCAAGCCCTACAAGTCGCTCAAGCGCCACCTCACCACACGCGGCCTCACCCCGGACCAGTACCGCCAGAAGTGGGGCCTGCCCCACGACTACCCGATGGTTGCCGCCACCTACGCCGCCCAGCGCTCCGAGCTCGCCAAGAGTCTCGGCCTCGGCCAGATCCGGCGCGACCGCGCCGCCGCAGCCCGGCTGGCGGCGGAGAGCGCGGCGAGCGAGAGCGAGAAGGCGCCGGCCCGCCGGGGTCGCCCGCGCAAGGCTGACTGACGGCCATCGGTCGTCCGCGGGCCGCCACGCCGATCCGTCGCGCCCTGCATCGCCGATGCAGGGGCGGCGTGGAGGAGCCCGGACGACGCCGTCGCCAGCCGGTGCCGCGGACGGTGCGGTCGCCCGACGGCACCTCGAAGCATCGATGCCTGCCTGATCTCGTTTTACATGGTTGTCCTGCCGGGGATCTCATCCCGCGGTCGTGGCCGGGACGACATCCATCGGTCGCGTCGACCACGTTCGCGGTCTTTCGACGCGCTGCAGGCCAATGCACGTCCGCTTGGCCCCGGCCGACAAGACTGACGGCGATCCGATATTGTCCGAAGGACGCGGAGACGCCGCGAGCCGGCCGGTCGGCGGATGCAGGCCGATCCGTGGGTGCCTGGCGCGGCCCGGAAACCGGCTCTGGCGTCAGTCAGGCGGGCGCCCCGCACGCGCGACCGCGTCGGATATCCGGTCGCGGCACGCCGGCGTGTTCGTCGCGGCGCGTCCCGGCGAGCATCCCGTCCGGGGAGCGGCGACGCCCGGACGCCGCGCGGCCGGCCCGACGCGACAGACCCCCGTGCGGAGGTTCCCGCGGGGGCGGCACGGAACGCCGCGACCCGGGTTCCGGGTCGGCGGCCGACCCGGTCTCCTGGAAGGCCCTGGACCTCTCTTGCGGGCTACTTGCGGGCTACTTGCGGCGCGCCTTGCGGGCGGCGTAGCGGGCGTCGCGGGCCGCCTTGCGCTCGGCCTCGAGGGCCGCCTCGCGCTCGGCCGCCTCGGCCGCCTCGCGCTCGGCCCGGGCCTTGGCCTCGGCCTCCTCGGCGGCGCGGCGCTCGGCCTCGGCCTGCTTGGCGGCCTCGCGCTCCGCCGCGCGGGCGGCACGGGCCTCGGCGATCTTCTGGCGCTCCGCCAGCCGGGCCTGAACCTCCGGGTCGTCGGCGGCGGGCTTGGCCCGGAACTTCTCCAGCAGGGCCTTCTTCGCGTCCGCGGACGTATTCCGCCGATCGTTGAAGTTCTGGTCCTTGAAGCCGGCCATCGTGTGGGTCTCGTCTGTCCTGCGTGCGAAGGCGGGCCTGTCACCGAGGCCGCGCCGGGATCCGTGCGGGGTCGTCCGGCACCCGCTCCGGGGCAGGGTACCGCCGCATGTGCTCTAGCGCCGCCGGCGCCCGGTTTCAAAGCCAAAGACGCCGCGGCCCGCCGGGATCCCTGCCTCGACGCCTGCTCCGATCCCCGCCCGGATCGTCGGGCGGCGCGACGATCGACCCAAATCGCGCGGGTGCGGAGAGTGAGTTGTCAAGGTTTGGCCGTCACGATCGCGGCGCGTCGTCGGGCAAGGGCCGGAGGAGACCTCATGCGTGCGATCGTCCTCGACGATGCGGAGCTGAACAACCTGCTGATGCTCGAGGCGTTGCGACCGATCCCGGATTGCCGGCCCCAGAGCTTCACCCGGCCGGCCGACGCGCTCGCCTTCGCGGCGGCGCATGCCGAGGAGATCGGCATCGTGCTCACCGATTACGAGATGCCGGGCATGGACGGCCTCGCCGTCATCCGGGCGCTCCGGGCCCTGCCGGGCTTCACGCACGTGCCGGTCGTGATGGTGACGAGCTTCGACCAGCGGGCCCTGCGCCGCTCCGCCCTCGAGGCCGGCGCGACCGACTTCGTCAACAAGCCCTGCGACCCGGTCGAGATCCGGGCCCGCGTCTCCAACCTCCTGGCGCTCAGCCGCGCCTACAAGGCCCAGCGGGCCCAGGCCGCCCAGCTCGCCCGGGAGGTCGCCGCGGCGGTGGCCCTGGTCGAGGCGCGCGAGCGCGAGATCGTCACCGTGCTGATGCGCGCCGCCGAGCACCGCGACACCGATACCGGCGACCACGTCGCCCGGGTGGCGACCTACACCACGCTGATCGCCGAGGCCCTGGACCTGCCGCCCGAGCGCTGCCGGCTGATCAGCCTGGCCTCGACGATGCACGACGTCGGCAAGATCGCGATTCCCGACGCGATCCTGCTCAAGCCCGGCCCCCTGACCCCGGAGGAGCGCCGGGAGATGGAACGCCACGCCGAGCGCGGGGCCCGCATCCTGGCCAACAGCAGCTCCGACGTGGTGCGGCTGGCCGCCGAGATCGCCGCGAGCCACCACGAGCGCTGGGACGGCGCCGGCTATCCCAACGGGTTGTCCGGCACCGACATCCCGCTCCCGGGCCGCATCGTCGCGGTGGCGGACGTGTTCGACGCCCTGACCAGCGACCGGCCCTACAAGCGGGCCTGGAGCCTGGACGCGGCCCACGCCTTCCTCCTGCGCGAGGCCGGGGCGCATTTCGACCCGGCGGTGGTCCGGGCCTTCCTGTCGCGCTGGGACGCCGTCGCGGACCTCGTCGGCCAGGCCGCGAACCGGGCCGCCTGAGCGCCGCGATGACCAACCCGCACGGGCAGCCGGGCCAGAACCGGCAGTTGCGGGCCCGGATCATTCGCCTCGCGGACGATCCGGTCCAGGCCCCGCCAGGCCGTCCCGCCCAGGCCCCGCCAGGCTATCCCGCCCAGGCCCCGCCAGGCCCTCCCGGCGCGGCGCTCCCCGGGCGCCCCGACGCCGCGGATCCGGATCCCGCGAGGCCGAGCGCGACCGACGCTCCGCCGGGCCGCCGGTCCCTCGCGGGGCGCCTGGTGCCGCGGCGGCGCGACCGGCCGGAGCCGCCGACCGGCGCGGGCACGGCCGCCGGGGTCGCGCGCAAGGCGGCCGGCAGCCTCGCGAACCGCCTGGGACGGGCCGTGCTCGGAGCGGTCATCGTGGCGCTCGCGTCCGGCACGGCGATCGGCGCCTGGCACGAGGTCCACCGCTACGCCGCCGACACCCGCCAGGCGCTGACCGGCCTCGCCAAGGTCTTCGCCGCCGCCGCCGCGGGAGCCGCGGCGGCGGACGATGCGGCGGGCGCCCACGCGGCGCTCCGGGCGATCGCCCGCCAGGACGGCATCGTGTATGCGGGGCTGACCCGCCCGGACGGGTCGGCGCTCGCCGAGCAGGGCAGCGGCCTGCGGCTGGCCGGCGACCTCGACCTCGATCAGGAGGGCGGCGTCACGCCGCTCGCCCTCGTCCTCACCCACACGGTCAAGGTCAGCGTGCCGGTGGTGGAGAACGCCCGCACGGTCGGGCGCGTGACCCTGATCGCCGACACCGCCGACCTCGTCGGGCGCCTCGTCGACGTGGTGCGCAACGCCCTCCTGGCGGCCGGGCTGGCGATGGCGGTCGGGTCCGCGGTGGCCTGGCGCCTCGCCCGCGCCCTGACCCGGCCGCTCTCCGCGCTCGCCCACACGATGGACGCGGTGCGCGAGAACCACGATTACGGCCGCCGCGTCGCCCTGCCGGCCGGGAAGGCCGCCTCCGACGACGAGGTCGAGCGGCTGGCGACGAGCTTCAACGGCCTGCTCGACGCCGTGCGCGAGCGCGACCAGCGCCTCGTCGAGCACCGGGCCCGGCTGGAGCAGGAGGTGAGCGACCGCACGCACGACCTCAGCGAGGCCAAGGAGGCTGCGGAAGCCGCCAACAGCGCCAAGTCGTCGTTCCTGGCGACGATGAGCCACGAGATCCGCACGCCGATGAACGGCATGCTGGTGATGGCCGAGCTCCTCGCCGCCGCCGACCTCCCGGCGCGGCAGCGCCGCTACGCCGAGGTGATCGCCCGCTCGGGCCAGAGCCTGCTCGCGATCATCAACGACATCCTGGACTTCGCCAAGGTCGAGGCCGGCAAGCTCACCCTGGAGCGCATCGCCCTCGACCCTTCCGAGGTCGCCGACACCGTCGTGACGCTGTTCGGCGAGCGGGCTCGCGCCAAAGGGCTCGACCTCGCGGCGATCGTGGCGCCGGACGTGCCGCGCGCGATCTCCGGCGACCCGGTGCGCCTCGGCCAGATCCTCGGCAACTTCGTCAACAACGCCCTCAAGTTCACCGAGGCGGGCCACGTCCTGGTACGGATCGAGACCCGCGGCGAGGGCCGGAAGCTCCGCCTCAGCGTGACCGATACCGGCATCGGCATCCCGGCCGCGACCCTGCCGACGATCTTCTCGGCCTTCTCGCAGGCCGACGGCTCGACGACGCGGCGCTTCGGCGGCACCGGCCTCGGCCTGTCGATCGCCGAGCGGCTCGTCGCCGCCATGGACGGGCGGATCGGGGTCGAGAGCGAGGTCGGGCGCGGCTCGACCTTCTGGGCCGAGATCCCGCTCGCGGTCCTGGCCGCCGCCGAGACGGTCGAGCGGGCGCCGGGCATCGCAGCAGGGGTGACGGTCGCGGTCGCGGGCGCGGCGACCGGCACCGTCCTCGCGGAGGGCCTGCGCACCGCCGGCTTCATGCCAGGCGCTCCCGGGAAAGAGGCGGCCGGAACAGGAGGGCGGCCGGGGGCGCACCACATCGTCGAGGCCGGCGCACTGGCCCGCGCGGGACGGCGCCCGGACGGGGCCGGCCGGGTCATCGCGCTGGCGCCGATGGGCGAGCCGAGCGGGGCCGCCGTGCTCTCGGCGGGCCTCGCCGACGCCCTGCTGCGCTGGCCGCTCGTGCAAGGGGAGTGGCGGCCGGCCCTGGCGGCGCTCGCCGGCGGCGGGAGCTTCGCGGGCATCGGGGCCGAGGCCGGCCCGGTCGCGGCCCTGCCGCGCTTCCCCGCCGCGCGGGTCCTGGTGGCGGACGACAACGCGGTCAACCGCGAGGTCGCGGTCGAGGCCCTGGGACGCCTCGGCGTGACGCGGGTCACCACCGTGGAGGACGGCTTCCAGGCGCTCGAGGCGGCCCGCGAGGGCGCCTTCGACCTCGTCCTGATGGACGGCAGCATGCCGGGCCTCGACGGCTTCGACGCCGCCCGGGCGATCCGCCAGTGGGAAGCGGCGGCCGGACGCGGCCGCCTCCACATCGTGGCGGCCACCGCCCACGTCGTCGGCACGGCGGCCGGCGCCTGGCGCGAGGCCGGGATGGACGGGGTGCTCGCCAAGCCCTTCACCCTGACCGACCTCGCCCGCACCCTGGCGGCCGCCTTGGGCGAGGAGGGTTCAGGCGGGACTGCTTCGGGCGAGGAGGCCTCCGTCGAGGCTTCGGCCGCAGCCTCGGAGGCGGGGCCCGCGCAAGCCGGGGCCGCGCCCGCCTCGCTCCTCGACCCCGGCACCCTGGCGGCGCTCGCCGAGATGGCGGAGGGCTCAGGCTCGGCCTTCCTCGAGCGGGTCCTCGGGCTGTTCACCGCCCACGCACCCGAGGGCCTGGCGGCCCTGCGGGCGGCGGCCGACGCGGAGGCCGCGGGTCGGGCCGCCCACGGGCTGAAGTCGATGAGCCTCAATGTCGGCGCCGCGGCGCTCGCCGCCCAATTGCGGGACATCGAGCACGCCGCGCGGGTCGAGGGGCGGGTGCCGGACGCGGCCGCGCTGGCTCCCCTCGAGGGCCTGCTCGACGCGACCGTGGCGGCCCTTCACGGCCGGTTCGGCCTGCCCGCTCCCGGCAAGGCCCTGCGCGACGCGGCCTGAGGGCGGCGGGAAACGCCGCCGCCGCCCGGACCCATCCGGGGCCTGCGGCGTTACCCTCCATCCGCCACGGCCACGCTCGCCGGGCGACCGGAGGGCGAGATCACAATGGCTCACGAGAGCAGCGGCGCCATCTACACCGCCGCCGGCGCGAACCTCGCGATCGCCGTCGCGAAGTTCGTCGGCGCCTTCTTCACCGGCAGCAGCGCGATGCTGGCGGAGGGGGTGCACTCGGTGGTCGACACCGCCAACCAGGTGCTGCTGCTCGTCGGGCTCAAGCGGGCCGCCAAGCCGGCGGATGCGCGCTTCCCGTTCGGATACGGCCGCGAGGTCTATTTCTACGCCTTCCTGGTCGCGCTGCTGATCTTCCTCGGCGGCGGCGCCTTCGCGGTCTACGAGGGCGTGCACAAGCTGCAGCACCCCGAGCCCGCCGCCGACGCCGTGATCCTCGGCCGGACCGTCCCGGGCTTCATCGTCAACCTGGCGATCCTCGGCTTCGCGGTCCTGGCCGAGGGCTATTCCTGCCTCGTCGCCCTGCGGGCGTTCTGGGACGAGAAGGGCCGGCTGCCGCCGATCACCGCCATCCGGCGCAGCAAGGACCCGGCCCTGTTCACCGTGCTGGTCGAGGACGTGGCGGCGCTGACCGGCCTCGTGGTGGCGCTCGCCGGCGTGATCCTGGCCGAGACGCTGCGGCAGCCCGCCTTCGACGGCATCGCGTCGATCGCGATCGGCCTGATCCTGATCGGCATGGCGGTCTTCCTGATGATCGAGACCCACGGCCTGCTCGTCGGCGAGGCGGCGGAGCCGGAACTGGTCGCGCGCCTGCACGAGATCGTGCGATCGGAGCCCGGGGTGCATCACGTCAACGAGGTCCTGACCCAGCATCTCGGGCCCGCCGACATCCTGGTCAATGTCAGCCTCGACATGGACGACACCCTGACGGCCGGCGACATCGAGCGGCTGGTCGGCCACCTCGAGACGCGGATGAAGCAGGCGAGCCGGAAGGTCCGGCGGGTCTTCATCGAGATCCAGGCCCGCCACGACGCCGTCCGGCAGCCGGACCCGGCGCCGGCCGGGTGATCCGGCCCGCATGCGGGCCGGGTCCGGGCCGGCCTTCCGGCCTGCGGCAAACCGTACCGGTCTCGCCGTGTGATCCTCATCCCCGCAGATAGACTTATATGCAATTATCGGCAACGTGAAATTAGATTTTGCAACCTTGAGTATATTTCCTCCGGTTGCGTCAGTGTGAAATCCACAGGAACTACCTGATTTTATCGCCGCGTTGCTGCTACCAGCTTGCAGGCAGAGATGAGCCTTGCCAACAAGTCTGGGGGACCAGGCGACGGCCAGCGGGTACTTCGTCCGTGATGGTCCCAAGAAGACCGAGAGGCGGCGCGAAGCCGGGAGATGGCCCGCTCCAACGCCTCCACCCGTCCACCACACTCGCGAAGCGGAACCCTATGATGTCAGACGTGGAAACTCAGGATCGGGACACGGGCGAGCTCGTCATGCTCACGGCCGACATCGTGTCGGCCTACGTGTCGAAGAACTCGGTGCCGGTCGGAGACCTCGCCAGCCTGATCGCCGCCGTCCATGCCTCGCTGGAGCGCGTCGCCTCGCCCCCCGCCCCCGAGGCCGAGAAGCCCACGCCCCCCGTCCCGATCCGCAAGACCGTCACCCCGGACCACATCATCAGCCTGGAGGACGGCAAGCCCTACAAGTCGCTCAAGCGCCACCTCACCACACGCGGCCTCACCCCGGACCAGTACCGCCAGAAATGGGGCCTGCCCCACGACTACCCGATGGTCGCCGCCACCTACGCCGCCCAGCGCTCCGAACTCGCCAAGAGCTCGGGCCTCGGCCAGCAGCGCAAGAATCGCGGGACGCGGTAGTCGGGATCGTGAGCGCGCGGCGCCCGGCTCTCCGGGCGCCGTCGTCCGGTCCGGGGCGCCGTCGCCGTCAGGCGGCGTCGGGATCCCGGGGAGAGGCCGGGGCGAAGAGATCCTCGGGCGGATCGACGACGATCCGGCCGCCGGCGATGTCGATCTCGGGCACGAAGGCCCGGGTGAAGGGCAGGAGCGCCGGGCTGCCGCCCGAGACGGGCGCGATCTCCAGGAGGTCGCCGCCGCCGTAATTGGGGACGGACCGCACCGTGCCGACCGGGGCTCCGCTCCGGTCCACCACCGCCAGGCCGACGAGGTCGGCGGAGAAGAACTCGTCCTCGTCCTCCGGGGCGCCGAGCGCCCCGCGCGCGACGTAGAGGGCGAGACGGTTCAGGCGCTCGGCCCCGTCGCGACCGGAGACGCCGGCCACGCGGGCGATCAGCATGTCGGATGCCCCCGCGGCGGGGCGCAAGGACACGAATTCGATCCGGCTGCCGTCGGCCCCGGTGAGCGGGCCGTAGGACCCGATCGCCGCCGGGTCGCCGGTATAGGACTTGAGCCGCACCTCGCCGTGGAGGCCGTGGGCGCGGCCGAACTCCCCGAGCAGCACGAATCCGGGATCGGCGGCGATCCCCGATTCGGCGCGCGCGGGCGCCTCGCTGCGCGGCGGCGCGACGCCCCGGCGCGGGTCGGAGCCCCCGCGGGCCGGGCCCGGGGGGGTCGGGCCGCGGGGGGGACGGGCGTCGGGGCGGCGCGCCACGGCCGGACGCTTACTCGGCGTCGGCGCCCGCGCCGGCCTTCTCGGCGCGGGCGGCGGCGCGCTCCTTGGCCTTGGTGCCCGGCTCGCCCTTCTGCGGGTTGCTGCGGGCCGGGCGCTTGGCGAGGCCGGCGGCGTCGAGGAAGCGCAGGACGCGGTCGGTCGGCTGGGCGCCCTTGGCGAGCCAGGCCTGGACCTTCTCGGTCTCGAGGACGACGCGGGCCGGATCGTCCTTCGGCTTCATCGGGTCGTAGGCGCCGACCTTCTCGATGAAGCGGCCGTCGCGCGGGGCGCGGGCATCGGCGACGACGATGCGGTAGTACGGACGCTTCTTGGCGCCGCCGCGGGTCAGGCGAATCTTGAGGGACATCTGTCTCTTCCTGTCTGTGGTTGGGAGGGTCGTTTCGACGTCGCGGGCGGGGGAGGGGCCTTCGGCCCCTGCCGCCTACTTCTTCTTGCCGAAGGGGAGGCCGCCGAGGCCGGGCAGGCCCGGGAGCTTGCCGCCTAAGCCCGGCAGGACCGGGGCGGGGGCCTTGCCGGCGGCGGGGCCGGCCGGCGCCTTCCCGCCGGGCATCTTGCCGGCGGGACCGCCGAGGCCGGGCGGCATCGGCGGAAGGGTGGTGCCGGGCGGCAGGGCCTTCTGCATCTCGGCGAGCATCTCGGGCGTGGGCTGGGGCAGGCCGCCCATCATCTTGCCCAATCCCCCCATTCCGCCGCCCATGCCGCCCCCGCCGAGGCCGAACATGCTGCCGAGCGCCTGGCCGATGCCGCGCTTGCCCGAGCCCATGGCCTTCATCATGTCGGCCATGGTCCGGTGCATCTTGAGGAGCTTGTTGATCTCCGAGACGTCGACGCCGGCGCCCTTCGCCACGCGCTTCTTGCGCGAGGCCTTCAGCACGTCGGGGTTGCGCCGCTCCTCGGGGGTCATCGACGAGATGATGGCGCGCTGGCGCTTGAACATCTTCTCGTCGAGGTTGGCGCCCTCGACCTGCTTCTTGATCTGGCCCATGCCGGGCAGCATGCCCATCAGGCCGCCGATGCCGCCCATCTTCTCCATCTGGGCGAGCTGCATCGACAGGTCGTCGAGGTCGAACTTGCCCTTGCGCATCTTCTCGGCGACGCGCAGGGCCTGTTCCTGGTCGATGGTCTCGGCCGCCTTCTCGACGAGCGAGACGATGTCGCCCATGCCGAGGATGCGGTTGGCGACGCGGGCGGGATGGAACTCCTCGAGCGCGTCGACCTTCTCGCCGGTGCCGACGAGCTTGATCGGCTTGCCGGTGACCGCCCGCATCGAGAGCGCCGCGCCGCCGCGGGAATCGCCGTCCATGCGGGTGAGCACGATGCCGGTGACGCCGAGCCGCCCGTCGAAGGCACGCGCCGTGTTGACCGCGTCCTGGCCGGTGAGCGCGTCGGCGACGAGCAGCACCTCGTGCGGGTTCGTCGCCGCCTTGACGTCGGCGGCCTCCTGCATCAGCGCCTCGTCGAGGGTGACGCGGCCGGCGGTGTCGAGCATCACCACGTCGAAGCCGCCCAGGCGCGCGGCCTCCATGGCGCGCCGGGCGATCTGCACCGCCGACTGGCCGGCGACGATCGGCAGCGATTCGACGCCCACCTGCTTGGCCAGCACCGCCAGCTGCTCCATCGCAGCCGGGCGGCGGGTGTCGAGGGAGGCGAGCAGCACCCGGCGCTTGTCGCGCTGGGTCAGGCGGCGGGCGATCTTGGCCGTGGTGGTGGTCTTGCCCGAGCCCTGCAGGCCGACCATCAGGATGCCGACCGGGGCGGGCGCGTTGAGGTCGATGATGCCGGCCTCGCCGCCCAGCATCGCCACGAGCTGGTCGTTGACGATCTTCACGACCATCTGGCCGGGCGTCACCGACTTCAGCACGACGGCGCCGACCGCCTGCTCGCGCACCTTCTCGGTGAAGGCGCGCACGACCTCGAGGGCGACGTCGGCCTCCAGCAGGGCGCGGCGCACCTCGCGCAGGGCGGCGGTGACGTCGGCCTCGGTCAGGGCGCCGCGGCGGGTCAGCCCGGACAGGATGCCGGAGAGGCGGTCGGAGAGGCCTTCGAACATGCGCGTCAGTCTCCGGGGGACTACTCGTCGACGCCCGCGGAGGCGGCGCGCCGGGCCTGGAGGGCGCCCTCGAAGTGGTTCAGCGCCCGCTCGAACTTGTCGCGGCAGCCCGGGTTGCAGAAGCCCACGACCGCGCCGTTGTAGAGCGTCAGCGAATCGGCCGCGATCGGCTTGCCCGACCACGGGCAGAGCTCGTTCACCGCGTCCTCGATGCGCAACCGCGCGTGGTCCGTCCTGGTCATCCGGTGCCCTGCGGGCCGCCCCTGCGGCGGCCGGTCGAGAGACGCCGCCCGAAGGGGCGGCCAGGAGGGCCCGCGCAACGCCGTTCGCGCCCGAGGGCGCATCGCGCTGTCGGGCGTTGACCTCCGGCCTCACGGGCCGGTCGGCGTCGAGACGAGACCTCGTCTTGAGGAGCCGGGGCCTATCGGCCCGCGCGGGAAATGTCAACGCGCATCGGGCGGCGCGGGCGGCACCGGGAGACCCATTTACCTCTCCTTAACCATGCGGGCGGTTAATTCGGGAACAGATTCGCAGGAGATGCGGCGTGTCCGATCCCGCTTTGAAGACGCAGACCACCGCCGCGATGCGGCAGCCCTCGGGTCCGCTGCAGGACTGGCTCGCCACCCTCTCGCGGATCGACACCGCCGACCAGGCCCGGGCGGCGCCGCGCCGGCCGGCCGAGGCCCCGCCGGCCTGGGAGCCGCGCATCGTCGCCCCGGCCCAGGCCGCTCCGCAGCCCGAGGCGCCGGCCCCGACGGCCTACGAGGCGGAGCAGGACGACCTCGCCGCGCTCATGGCCGAGAACATGATGCTCAAGAACCGGCTGCGCCTGGAGCACGGGCGCTTCGACGAGCTGCAGGCCGCCCTGGCCGAGGAGCTGCGGGCCCTGCGCTCCCACGTGCAGCAGGAGATCGACCGGGCCGAGGAGCTGCGCGCCGAGCGCGACCTGTGGATGGCCCGCGCCGAGGCCCTGGCCCAGCCGCTGTTCCAGCGCCGCTGATCCTCGCGCCGAGGAACGGCCCCGGCCGGGCCCGCTCTCCACCGCCCGGCCGAGGCACGCCTCACGATCCGGGACCCGATGCGGCAGGGCGCCGGCGCGGCGCCCGCATTCCCGTCCGGCGCAAAATGCTCTAGAGCGGCGCCGTCATGTCGCACAACAGCTTCGGCCACCTCTTCCGCGTCACCACCTTCGGCGAGAGCCACGGGCCCGCCCTCGGCTGCGTCGTCGACGGCTGCCCGCCGCTGATCCCGCTCGAGGCGGCGGAGATCCAGGCCGAGCTCGACCGCCGCCGTCCCGGCCAGTCGCGCTTCACCACCCAGCGCCAGGAGCCGGACCAGGTCCGCATCCTCTCGGGCGTCTTCTCCGACGAGCGCACGGCGGGGCGCCAGCTCACCACCGGCACGCCGATCGCCCTGATGATCGAGAACGTCGACCAGCGCTCGAAGGACTATTCCGAGATCCGCGACAGCTACCGGCCCGGCCACGCCGACTACGCCTACGACGCCAAGTACGGCATCCGCGACTATCGCGGCGGCGGCCGCTCCTCGGCGCGCGAGACCGCCGCCCGGGTGGCGGCGGGCGCGATCGCCCGCAAGGTTCTGTCCGGCGTGACGATCCGCGGCGCCCTGGTGCAGATCGGCCCGCACGGCATCGACCGCGCCCGGTTCGACTGGGACGAGGTGAGCAACAACCCGTTCTTCTGCCCCGACGCGGTCGCGGCGGCGCAATGGGCCGCGTATCTCGACGGCATCCGCAAGGCCGGCTCGTCGGTGGGCGCCGTGATCGAGGTCGTGGCCGAGGGCGTGCCGGCCGGCCTCGGCGCCCCGGTCTACGGCAAGCTCGACGCGGATCTCGCCGCCGCCATGATGTCGATCAACGCCGTCAAGGGCGTCGAGATCGGCGACGGCTTCGCGGCCGCCTCCTTGCGCGGCGAGGAGAATGCCGACGAGATGCGCCCCGGCAACGACGGCCGCCCGCTCTTCCTCGCCAACCATGCCGGCGGGGTGCTCGGCGGCATCTCGACCGGCCAGCCGCTGGTCTGCCGCTTCGCCGTCAAGCCGACCTCCTCGATCCTGACGCCGCGGGCCTCCGTGACCCGCGACAACCGGCCCGTCGACGTGCTGACCAAGGGCCGCCACGACCCCTGCGTCGGCATCCGGGCGGTGCCGGTGGGAGAGGCGATGATGGCCTGCGTGCTGGCCGATCACCTCCTGCGCCATCGCGGCCAGGTCGGATCGGGATTTCAGCCCGGCTGAACGGTGCGCCGATTTCAGTTTGACTGAAATCGGAGTCAGGCTATGACGGGCGGGTGAAACTCGGCGACTGGCTCCGGCAGCAGGGCGTGACCCGCCTCGACTTCGCGCGGCGCTGCGGGCTCTCGCCCGCGGCGGTGACGGGCCTGTGCAACAACCCCGAGCCCTGGCTCTCGCGGGAGACGGCCGCCGCCGTGGCGCGGGCGACCGGCGGCGCCGTCACCCCCAACGACTTCCTGGGGAAGGATCTACTGGGGCTCGGCCCCCCGGGACAGGAGATGCCCGTGACCCACGCATCGATCATCGAGGCCCTCGACGCCTTCGCCCGCGGCGAGATCGTGATCGTCACCGACGACGACGACCGCGAGAACGAGGGCGACCTCGTCGTCGCCGCCTCGCTCTGCACGCCGGAGAAGATGGCGTTCATCATCCGCAACACCTGCGGCATCGTCTGCGCGCCGATCACCGCCGCGGAGGCCAAGCGCCTGCGCCTCGAGCCGATGGTGGCCTCGAACGACGCGCCGCTCGGCACCGCCTTCACGGTCACGGTCGACGTCAAGCACGGGCTCACCACCGGCATCTCGGCCGAGCAGCGCTGCAACACCGTGCGGGCGCTCGCCAACGGCAACATGGGGGCGACCGACTTCGTGCGCCCGGGCCACGTCTTCCCGCTGATCGCCCGCGACGGCGGCGTGCTGATGCGCTCCGGCCATACCGAGGCCGCCGTCGACCTCTGCCGGCTGACGAAGCTCCCGCCGGTCGGCGTCATCTGCGAGCTGGCCAACGACGACGGCACCGTGATGAAGGGGCCACAGATCACCGCCTTCGCGGCCCAGCACGGCCTGAAGCAGATCTCGGTCGCCGAGCTGATCGCCTACCGGCAGGCGCGCGAGAAGCTGGTCGAGCGGGTGGGCAGCTTCCCGGTCAGGACCGAGTGGGGGGAGCTGACCGGCTACGCCTACACCACGCCCTTCGAGCCGATGCAGCAATTCGCCTTCGTGCACGGCCGCATCGGCGAGGGCCGCGACGTGCTGGTGCGGCTGCACCGCTCGAACGTGGTGGCGGACGTGATCGAGGGCGGCCGCACCATCGAGGCGGTGATGCGCCGCTTCGCCCAGGAGGGCCGCGGCGTCCTGGTCTACCTGCGCGACGGCACCGCCGGCGTGCCGCTGTCGCAATTGCCCGACGGCGCCGGCGAGGACGGGGCCGAGGCGGCCCGCGTGCGCCAGTGGCGCGAGGTGGGCTTGGGCGCCCAGATCCTGCGCGATCTCGGCGTGGTCTCGATCCGCAACATCTCGAGCGCGGCGCGCTCCTATGTCGGCCTGTCGGGCTTCGGCATCGAGATCGTCGGCGACGTGCCGGTGGAGGGGTAGGGGCGCCGGCCGCGTCGTCCCGGCATGCGGGAGCCCGTTCGCCGGACGACGCGGCCCGGCAGGGACCCGGAGCGGCGCCCGGTCGGGCGCCGCCTCACCGCCCCATCAGGGTCTCGACATGGGCGGCGACCGACCTCGACAGACCGACGAGGTCGTAGCCGCCCTCCAGCAGCGACACCACCCGGCCGCCGCAGCGCCGGTCGGCGACGCCCATCACCTCGCGCGTCGCCCAGGCGAAGTCGGCCTCCGTCAGTTTCAGGTTGGCGAGCGGATCGCGCCAATGGGCGTCGAACCCGGCCGAGATCACGATCAGGTCGGGCCGGAACGCGTCGAGGCGCGGCAGCACCCCGTGCGCGAAGGCCTCCCGGAAGGTGTCGCCGTCGTCGCCGGCATGCAGCGGCACGTTGACGATGGTGTCGTGCTCGCCGCGCTCGGAAGGAGCGCCGGTGCCGGGATAGAGCGGCATCTGGTGGGTGGAGGCGTAGAGCACGCTGGCATCGTCCCAGAAGATGTCCTGCGAGCCGTTGCCGTGGTGGACGTCCCAGTCGACGAGCGCGACCCGGGCGGCGCCGTGGTGCTTCCGGGCGTGGCGCGCCGCCACCGCCGCGGTGTTGAACAGGCAGAAGCCCATGGCGCGGGTGCGCTCGGCGTGGTGGCCGGGCGGGCGCATCGCCGCGAAGGCGTTGGCGACGCGGCCCCCCATCACCTCGTCGACCGCGCGGGTCGCGGCCCCGAGCGCCCTCAGGGCCGCCTCGAGCGAGCCCCGGGACATCACCGTGTCGGAATCGATCGCCACCAGGCCCTCGTCGGGGGCGGCCGCCGCGATCGCCGCGACGTAGTTCTCCGGGTGCGCCAGGCCTGCGACCGCGAGGTCGGCCAGCGGCGCCTGCTCGCGCACCAGGGCGGCGAATCGCTCGTCCTCCAGCACCCGCTCGATCACCCGGATCCGGTCGGCCCGCTCGGGATGGCCCGGCGGCGTGGCGTGGTCGAGGGAGGCCGGATGGCAGAGATACAGCGTCGTCATCGTGCCTTGAAGCCCGCGTCAAGCGTTCCACCCGGCCCGGTCGCGCGACCGGCCCGTCCCCGGCGACACCGTGGCAGGGCCATGGCCCGGACGCAACACAGGCCGCCCATCTCGCCTCTGCCCGTCCACCTGCGCTTCGCGCGCTAACAGCCACGCTCTACGGTGGGGCCACGACTGATTCGCGGGCGCGCCCGCATCCGGAAGGTTGTCTCGACCATGCGCCGCCCCCGCCTCGCCCTCGCGATCGCTCTGTCCGGGGTCGTCCTGGCGCTGCCGGGCTGCCAGTACCGCGCCACGCCCGATCCCGAATTGTCGGCCAAGGACAAGGAGTGGATGGCGATGGTGCCGGAGCCCGAGATCGACCGGCGCTTCGCCCGCTACATGATCGACGACCCGACCGGCGAGGCGCCCGGCACGATCGTGGTCGAGACCAAGGAACGCCAGCTCTACTACGTCCTGCCCGACCGCAAGGCGATCCGCTACGGCGTGACCGTCGGCGACGAGGCCTATGGCTGGAACGGCACGGCGCGGATCTTCCGCAAGGCCGCCTGGCCGGACTGGCACCCGCCGGCCGAGATGATCAAGCGCTGGCCCCATGTCCACGCGATGCAGGGCGGTCCCGCGAACCCGCTCGGCGCCCGCGCCCTCTACCTGGCGGATGCCAGCGGCAAGGACACGCTCTACCGCATCCACGGCACCAACGAGCCGGAGCGGATCGGCCAGGCGGCCTCCTCGGGCTGCATCCGCATGCGCAACATCGACGTGGTCGACCTGTACAACCGGGTCGGGGCGGACGCGAAGGTGATCGTGCGGTAGGGCGTCCGGCCGGGCGGGACCCGCGAGCGGCGCCCCGCCGCGGGCCGTGGCGTTCGCCGCCCGTCAGGGCGGACCGCCGCGAACGGGACGTTCACGCGAAGAGGTCGCGCAAGCTTCGGGGGGATTGGTAGCCGAGGGCACGAGCGGATGAGCCGATCCCGTTCCGGTTCTTGGCATTCTGCAGGTTCACGTTCTGCAGGTTCGCCGCTTCGCCGGCGAGGTCTGCCTCCCTGACCGCGCCGGGGCCGCCGGTCGTGACCGCTGCCGGCTGGCTTTTCGGCGAAGCGCGCGATCCACCGGCCTCTTCCTCGGCTGCGCCGGCCTGGTTCGCGGCCGGGTGGGTTCCTTCTTCCTGCGGCTGCTCGTGAGACGGCGCGGCTTGCAGCGTGAGAATGGTGGTCAGCGAGACCCGATCGGCCGGTGCAGGTGACCAGATGATGCTCTGCGGCGCGGAGGATGCCGGCGTGATCGTCTTCGAGGAGCCGGTCTTCTCCTGATCCGTCGCAGAGCCGGCATGGGCTGGACCGGGCTCCGCCGGCACGACCGCGGAGAATGTCCTCAATCGCGCAAGGGAGGTCAAACTCGAAAAGGACGTGAGGCTTGCCATTCTCTCGATCTCCCGACGGACAGAGGATGCGTCCGGACCTCGGCATTGAGCATCGCCGCAGCCTTCTCCAGGATACGGGATGCTTCATTGTTCTCTCGTGCGGGCGATGCATCGCATTGTAACGATCGGGCACGGGTTCGGGCGACGGCCATCGTTTGACGCGCACGCCGTTCAAGGGCCTCGCGATGGGGCGTTCGACGGCGCTCGGGCCAGCACGGCCCGGTCGTTTCAAGCCGGCCGGGTGTCTCTCGCGAAGCCTTCCGACCGCCACCGTCGTTCGCCGCGGCGGCGTCGGCGCAGCAGGCGTGTGAGGATCCATCGAGAGCGCCGGACCGGCTCTCAGGTCGCCAGGAACGTCCGCAAGGCCGCCGTGAAGGCCGGCGGGTCCTGGAGCATCGCGAAGTGGCTGACGCCCCCGAGGGTGACGGTGCGGGCGCGCGGGATCGCCCGCGCGATCTCGGCCGCGTGCCCGGGGCGGATCAGCTCGTCGTGCTCGGCCGCCGCGACGACCGTCGGGGCGGTGATGCGGGCGAGATCGGCCCGTCCATAGTTCGGTTCCGCACGCCACATGGCCGAGAGGCCGGCCTGCAGCTCCGGCCAGCGCTCGGGGGCGGGCGAGAGCGTCGCGTATTCCGCCTTGCAGCGGGCCGCGTAGGCGGCGAACAGGGGGCTGCGCGACCCGTGCGGGATGAGGCCGCCGGGGGTGGCATTCGCCCCGAAGGCGAAGAGGCGGGTCACCCGCTGCGGGCGCGTCATGGCGAGGCGCAGGCCGGTGATGCCGCCGTCGCTCCAGCCGACGATCGAGACGGCGGCAAGGCCGAGATGGTCGAGCAGGCCCTCCACGTCCCGGGCGAAGAGCGGGAAGCCGAAGCCGCCGCCCATCACCGGGCTGCGCCCGTGGCCGCGGGTGTCCATCACCAGCACCCGATGCGTGCCGGCGAGCGCCGCGACCTGATGGCCCCAGTGGTTCGCGTTGCCGAAGCCCCCGTGCAGGAACAGCACCGGCTCGCCGGCGCCGAACTCCGCGAAGAACAGGATGGTGCCGTTGATCGCGGTCGAGCCGGTCCGCCCTCCGGCCGGCAGTTCGGGGGTCGGGGGCAGGGCGAGGCGCGGCGGCCGGCCCCGCCTCGCGCGGCCCGCCGCGCCCGGGGCTGCCCCGGCCGGGGGGCCGGGAGCCGTCTCTCCATCGGCCGGGGGCGGGGGCTCCGGCTCGCCCAGGGCGAGGGCCGGGCCCGCCGCGACGGCGAGGCAGGCGGCGATCGCCGACCGGCGGGTCGGGGGCCGACGGCTCACCGGCACGGCACCAGGGTAAAGGGCGCCTTGCCGGCCGGCTGGACCCGCACCTGCGGCAGGGCCGAGAGGTCGTAGGTCCAGCGGCTGCCCGGCGCCACGCCCCCGCCGTTCGGGCGGATCGAGCGGACCGTCTCGGTGGTGAGGCTGGAGGGGGAGTTGCTCAGGACCGCCTCGACGTCGACGTTGCCGGCCCCGTCCCGCCACTCGATCGTCCCGGCCCTGGCGCTGAGCCGGTAGGTCTTGCGGGCGGTCCCGCAATTCGCCGCGCTGGCGATCGCCCAGCGCGCGCCGGCGAGGACCTGCACCGCGCCCGGCTGGCGCGGCGGCGGCTGGGGTGCGGGAGGCCGGGATGGGGCGGGGCCGGGTTGCGGCGCGAGCGGCCGGGACGGAATGGGGCCGGGCGGCGGGACGGGCGCCGCCGACGGGCTCAGGCGCTCGATCAGGTCGGCGCGCCGCCGTCGCGCCCGATCCAGGTAGGCCCCGTCCGGGAAGGCGTTGATCAGCCGGTCGAGCATCCGCACCTGCTGGTTGGCATCCGCCGCCTGCTCGATCTGGCGCCAGAGCATGTCCTCGCGCTTCAAGGCGATCAGCTTCACCACCGTGTCGCGCCTTGCATGCCGCGGGAACCGCTGCAGGAAGCGCTCGTAGTCGAGGATCGAATCGGCGAGCACCGCCTTCTGGTATTCGAGGTCGGGATCCTCGAGGTTCGGGGCCGGCGCGTCCGCGGCCAGCGCGGCCGGCGGGGGCCGCACCGGCGCGGCGGGGCTCGCCGGCGGCGCGAAGCTGAACTCGTCCACCACGCTGCTCGAGGTCCAGGGGATCTGGGCGCCGTTCGTCGCCGTGAGCACCCGCAGGTGGGCGCGCCGGAAGGTCTCCTCGAACGAGCCGGCCGGGCGTTCGAGCTCGGCGGCCAGGGCGGTGGCGTAGGGGCTGTTGCCGTCCGGATCGCCGTCGAGGGCGGTCTGGCCCGGCGCGGTCGAGAAGGCGATGAAGGTGCCGCGCATCCGGCTGTCGATCGGCGCCAGGCCCCGGGCGCCGCCGCGGCTGGTGGCCGGCAGCGGGTTGTTGCGGCAGGCGTCGAGGATCATGAGGGCGATCCGCGGCCGGGCATCCTCCAGGAGCTCCTGGACGTACTCGACCTTGACGGCGCCGTCGACGAGGTCGGCCTGGGAGCGCAGCTGCGCGTCGACGGGGATCAGGTAGTTGCGGTTCTTGTCGTCCTGGACGCCGTGTCCGGCATAGTAGAGGAGCGCCACCGCGTCCTTGCCGGCCCGCCCGATCCGCCCCGAGAAGTCGCGCAAGGCGGCCCGCATCACGGCGAGGTCGGCATCCTGGACCGCCTGCACCGAAAAGCCGAGCTCGCGCAGGCGTTGCGCGATCAGCCGGGCGTCGCCCGCCGGATTCGGCAGCGGCTGGATGCTCCGGTAGGCCGAGTTGCCGATGACGAGGGCGAGGCGCTCCCCGGCCTGCGCCGGGCCCGCCGTCAGGAGCACGACGACGGCGCAGGCCCGGGCGAGCCCGGGCGGGCAGGGGAGCGGGGGCATCGCGGCCTACTGCGCCAGGGCGGTCTCGCGCTTCGTGGCGACGACGAGGCTCGATTCGTTCGGCCGGTGCCGGTAGCCGATGCCGAAGCCCAGCGCCCCGCGCGGCTCGCGGCGGAAGAGCTCCGCCATCCGGGGCTGGTAGCGGCCGGAGAACATCGCGATCGGGCCGTGATAGCTGCCGTAGGGCCGCAGCTGCCACTTCGCGTCGAACAAGGCCGCCGGCACGCCGGTGTCGTCCTGCACGATCGTGGCGGTCTGCCGGAGCAGGAAGGCCCGCACGTCGGAGAAGGTGCTGTCGTGCAGGAGGTAGGAGGCGCTCTTCACGAGGCCGTCGCCGACGCCGAGCCGCTCGCAGAACGGCTTGATGCCGCTCGTCCGGAAGCCGTCATTGGCGAGGTTGGTGCTGAAGTAGTAGAGCGTCTGCTCCGGGCCGCCCGCGCTCGCGAAGGTGATCTTGACGCCCTGCGCGCCGCGGCCGTCCGCCGTCGGCTGGCCGCTCGCGTCGAGGCGCACGAACTCGGTCGAGCGCACCGTCTTCCCCGAGCGGGCGAGAAAGACGTAGAGCACCGGCAGGGCGCCCGAGGCCTGGCTCGCGCGCAGGTCGCTGCGCATGTCGATGGTCTTGAAGAAGCTGAGGTGCAGGACCGAGCGGATCGAGGTCTGGAGCGAGCGCACCACACCCGGCACGCTGGCGCGGGGCAGCCGCGACAGGTCCGGCACCGCGCCGACCGGCTCGAGCCCGGCCATCACGTAGGTGGTGGCGTCCGGGAAGAAGCTGTTGGCGTAGAGGAAGTCCGGCCCGCTGAAGAAGTAGAACACGGTGGAGCGGCGCGCCGGCAGGTTGGCGCCGGACCAGGCCCGGATCCGGGACATCTGGCGCTGCTCGACGGCCCCGAACGCCGCCCCGAAGGCGTTGGCATGCTGCAACCAGCTCCGGTCCTCCTGGAGCCGGGCGAGGGGCGAAGAGGCCGCCACCGGCATGCCGGCGAGGAAGCGGGCGGTGTCGTCCGGGCTCGGCCCCTCCGCCGCGAAGGCCCGGAGCGGCAGGACCAGGAGGCTTGCGAGCAGCAATCGCTTCATCACGAGAGAGCCTTCCGGGGTGCGCCCTGCGGCTGCGCCATGGCGACGGCGTAGAGCAGGAGGCCGGCCAGCATGATCAGGAAGCCCGCGAGGGACTGGATCGGCCGCACGGCGACGAGGTGGATCATCATGAACAGGGTGACGGAGAGGAAGACCATCGGCGTCACCGGGTAGCCCCAGGCGCGGTAGGGCCGCGGGAGGTCGGGCCGGGTGATGCGCAGCTTCATCAGCCCGAGCACCGCCAGGAAGGAGCAGAAGGTCAGGCTGAACTGGATGAAGTCCAGCACCGCCTCGAAGCTCTGGGTGAGCAGCAGAAGGCTGGCGACGCCGCATTGCAGGAGGAGCGCCGGCACCGGCGCGCCGTTGCGCGAGCGGCGGGCGAAGATCCGCAGCGGGCCGACATCCTCGCCCATCGCCAGGGTGACCCGCGGGCCGATCCACATCATGGCGCCGATCGTCGGCACCAGCCCGGCGCAGATCAGGGCGCCGACGACCCGCGCGCCCTCCTCGCCGAAGACGTGCCGGCCGGCGATCAGCGCCACGTCGACCTGCCCGGCGAGCTCGGAGACCGGCGTCGTGTAGAGAAAGACCGCGTTGAGGGCGACGTACAGCACCAGCACCAGCCCGGTGCCGAGGAACAGGGCCCGGGGCAGGCTGCGCTGCGGGTCCTTGATCTCGCCGACGATGTAGGTCGCGGCGTTCCAGCCCGAATAGGCGTACATCACGAAGACGAGGCTGATCGCGAAGGCGGCGCTCATCACCTGGGCCGGGTCGGCGAGGCTCGGCGCGAAGCTGATCGCCTGCGGCCCGGCCTGGCCGCCGCGGGCGAAGCCCGCCACCACGAAGGCGAGGATCAGGGCGAGCTTCAGGAGCGTGAAGCCGACCTGGAAGGCGCTGCCGTGGCGGGTGCCGCGCAGGTGCACCGCGGTCACGATCCAGATCACCGCGAGGCCGAGCAGGAGCGGGGAGGCACCCGGCAGCACCGCCTTGGCGTATTGCCCGAAGGCCATCGCGGCGAGCGCCACGGGGGCCGCGAACCCGACCGTCGCCGAGAGCCAGCCGGCCAGGAACCCGACCGCCGGATTGTAGCAACGGGTCAGGAAGTTGTACTCGCCGCTCGAGCGCGGGAACATCGCCGCCAGTTCCGCGTAGCAGAATGCCCCGCACAGGGCCACGACCCCGCCGACGAACCACAGCAGAAGCAGGACGAAGCCCGACGAGATATCTTTGACCTGAAATCCCAGGCTCGTGAACACCCCGACGCCGACCATGTCGGCGACCACGATCGCGGTTGCCGCCAGGGTAGTGACTGTGGGCGCGGCTCTCGGATGCGCTGTCTCGTCCGTCATGATTGCCATCCGAACGCGGCCTCCAAAAAGCCACAGGCATTCTTCCTAGTCAGGATGCGGTTTACAATCCGTATTCCGCCGTGGATCGCAGGCGATCGTCTTGTGTGCCCCGGACACCACGTTCGGGGATGCGCAGGAAGGCCTCATTAAGCATGTTTGCCTAAGGTCGAACGGGCGCGGCTCTCTGCGGCCGTGCCGGACGGGAAAGGCCGGCGATGCGGGTCGAGAGGTCAGGCTGGCAGGATGACGACGGTCGCGCCGAGGCGCGCGGCCCGGAGCGGGGCGTCAGCCTGCGCGAGGCCTGGGCGCAGGCCGGCCACCGGATGATGCCGATGCAGGGTGCCGCGCGGGCGGTGGCCTTTCCCCTCCCACGCGCTATTCCCGTGCGGCTCGTGCGCGTCCAGCCGCCGCTGCGCGACGCGCGCCTGCCGCCCCGACGCCGGGGCAACAGAGGCCTGTTCGCCGGATTGGCCCTCGCCTCCCTTGCCCTGACGGCGGCCTGCGGCTCCCTGGTGACGCCTGCGCCCGAGGCGGCGCGGTCCGTCCGCAGCGAGGCCGCATCCCCGCCCGCCCCGAAGGTGGCCGCGCGCATCGCGGCGGCCGAGCCGGCGCCCCGTCCGGCCCCCGCGCCGGTCGCCGAGGCGCCCCGGGCCGAGCCGGTGCTGCCGCCCGACCGGCCCGAACCGCGCCGTGCGCCGGCGCCCCAGGAGGCACTCTCCGCCCGCACCGCCCTGGTGGCCTTCGACGCGGCGCCCTTCCCGTATGACGGCCTGGTGCCGGGCCGCGGCCGCTTCCTCGACGTGGCGGAGGACGGCCGGCGCGGCCACCGCACGGCGCGGGGCGGCGTGCTGTGGGAGGAGCAGACCTTCGGCGACAACCGGGTGCTCCTCCACGTGCCGCCGGGCTTCGACCCGGGGAAGCCCGCCACCCTGGTGGTGTTCTTCCACGGCCACGGCGCGACGCTCTCCCGCGACGTGCTCGCCCGCCAGCAGGTGCCCGCGCAGGTCACCGCCTCGGGCGCCAACGCCGTCCTGGTGGCGCCGCAATTCGCCGTGGATGCCCGCGATTCGAGCGCCGGCCGCTTCTGGGAGCCGGGCGGCTTCAGCCGCTTCCTCGCCGAGGCGGCGTCGCACCTCGCCCAGGCGGCCGGGACACCGGACCGGACGCGGGCCTTCGCGACCATGCCGGTGGTGATCGTCGCCTATAGCGGCGGCTTCGCCCCCGCGGCCTGGAGCCTGAAGGATCAGGGCGCCGGGGCCCGGATCCGCGGCGTCGTGCTCCTCGACGCCCTCTACGGCGAGCTCGACACCTACGCCGACTGGGCCACCGGGAGCCGCGACCGCTTCCTCGTCAGCGCCTATACGCGCTTCACGCAGGCGCGGAACGGGGAGCTGGAGCGGGTGCTCGCCCGCCGCGGCCTCCCCACAGGCCGCACCCTGCCGGACCGCCTGACGACCGGCGCGACCTTCCTGCCGACCGGGCCCGAGGCCAATCACGCCGACTACGTCACCCAGGCCTGGACCGAGGAGCCCCTGGCCGACATCCTGCGCCGCCTTCCCGACGGGGCCCGCGGCACGCCCGTCGCGGCTTTGGACGAGCCCCGCCGCGAGCGCCGGGCCGGCATCGCGCCGCAATAGGGCGCGGAGCCGGGCCCCCGGCCGGCCCCGGCCCGAACGTCCTCGGACGGCACGGCCGGCAGAGGGCCGGCGGACCGCGGTCGCGCCTCCTCTCACATGAAGCTGTCCGCCGACAGGAAGACGTGCCCCTCGATGAGAACCTCGAAATCCGGCGCGAGGTCGCCATTCACGTTGATCTGGAGCAGCGTGTCCCCGCCCTGGAACTGCTGCCGCGCCTGGCCCTGGTAGTTGAAGCTCTCTCCTCCGATGAAGGCGATATCGCACTGAAAGCCCGCCACATCCGTCATCGTGTCGAAGGCCGGCGGGATCTTGTCGGATGCCGGATCGAAATCCGTGATGACGTCGCGGTGGCCTGCGCCCACGCCCGAGTCGAGGGACGAGCCCCAGTTCCGGAACAGGAACACGTCGGATCCGGTGCCGCCGGCGAGCGTGTCGGCGCCGTTGCCGCCGCGCAGGTCGTGATGGACCCGGGCGGTCCAGGACGGCCACGGGATCGAGGCGCGGGTCCGGGCGAGCGTATCGAGTCGATCTTCGATCGCCTGCGATCTCCGATCGCCGGCACCTCAGGATGAGGTCGTGGGTGAGAGGGGCTGATGCTGCCGCAAAACCTCGCTGTCGTGGACCGTGAGCTGCATGGCGGAATTCTGCTTAGGCCCGGAGGAGGAACCCGCCGTCACGGCTCCCGACGGACGCTCACCGCCGGCGCACCAGGCCGTGCAGGATCGCGACCGCGAACGACGCGGCGGCACCGACCGGGATCGACGCGAGAACGATCGCGGCGATGCCCATCTGGCAGCCGCCGCTGTCGAAGGGTTGCCCGCAGCCCGGCGTGGCGCGGGAGACGATGATCTCGACGAGGAGCGCGACGACCGGCGCGAGGGCGGCACCGAGCAGGCTCCACAGGAGCGCGCGTCCGACGATGGCGAGCATCGCGACTCCTTCCCGGCACCGGCCGGCGCGTCGGCGAGGGCCGATCGGATGGGCGGACAGCCATGACGCTACAACGTGGGAACAGCGTCGATTGCAGCCCGGTCCGACTCCGCCGCATGCAGTTGCCACATAGATATAGCCCTCCCGCCACAGAAGCGCAGGGCACGAAATGAGCGGCAGTTCAGGTCTTGGCTGCCACATGCGGCCCAATCCTAGGGGTTGACCCTGAGACCCACCAGGTACGTGTCCGCGTGGTAGCTCGACCCGACCGCGGTGCTGCGCAGGGCTTCGCGGGCGTAGCTCGCCCGGAGGCCGAGCCAGCGGTTGAGGCGGTAATCGAGCTTGACGCCGGCGCTGTAGCCCTGCTCGCGGATGCTGGTGCCCTGGTAGTCGTTGCTGATGAGGGTCCCGGTCAGCGTCAGCCGCAGATTGCGGCGCAGGTCGTGGGTCAGCTCGGCGACGGCGGTACGGGTGACGATGCCGCTCGCCCCCGGCACGATGGTCTCGATCACACCGGTCGAGGCGCCGACCCGCAGCGAGGTGAGCGGGGTCGCCGCCCAGGTCACCGCGCCGTCGACCACCGGGCCGGTGACGTCGCGCAGGCGGCTGTCGGCGTAGCGGCGCGACAGGTAGCCGCCCGAGACCTCGCCGGTGAGGAGACGGCTGACCTCGAAGGTCGTGCCGCCCCGCACCGTGATGCCGTCGGAATCGCGGCGCAGGCCGTACTGGTCGACCACGAAGTCGTGGATGCGGGTATCGACCAGCGTGTCGACGAAGGGGGTGAAGCCGGGCCGGATCTCGTAGCCGGTGCGCAGGCGCAGGCCGAACTGGTTGACGTTGCGGTCGTCCTGGCGCAGCACCGTGCCGTCGGTCAGCTGGGCATTCTCGAAGGTCTGGCGGTCGACGAGGCCCGACACCGTGACCTGGAGCCGGTTGAAGTTCTGCGTCACCCCGACGGTCCCGCCATAGGTGGCGACGAGCGGCCGGTCGCGGACCTGGGCGTTGAGGTCCGGGCTGCCGGCCCGCTGGGTCGAGAGGCCGTAGCGGCCCTCGACGTCGACCTTGGTGTCGCGGGTGACGTCGAGGCGCAGCCGCATCGCGCCGTCGCCGTCCGGCCGGTTGGCGTTGGGGTTGTCCGGATAGGCGAAGTAGCCGCCGCGCAGCTCGCCGGTGAGCGAATGGGACGACCAGTCGCTCTCGACGCGCAATTCGCCCTGGCTGCGCAGCACCATCGAGCCGCGGCGCACCGTCGAGCGGTCGGGGTTCGAATCGTAGCCGACGCTCTGCTGCAGGGCCGGATACAGGGTGAGGCTGCCGGCCCGGATGCCGAGCGGCGCGTAGGGGTCGAGGGGATCGAGCCGCCGCCGTAGCAGGGGGGTGCCGGCGGTCGCGATGTCGGGCAGGCCCGAGACCGGGATCTGCACGGTCGGGCGCAGGCGCAGGTCGTCGCTCACGTCCTGCTGGGTCGTCTGGCGGATGATCGCGGTGGTGGGCTGGCGGGTGCGCCGCTGCGGCGGGGTGCGCGGCCGGGCGCCGGAGCGGGAGGCCGAGCCCCCCGCCGGGCGGGCGCCGGCGCGGGGCAGGCTCCGGGAGAGGGCGGGGTTGGTCCCGCGCAGCGCGAAGGTGTCGGGATCCTGGCCGCCCGGGAGCGGGCCGGCGAGGATCGGGTCGGTCGCGAGGCTCGCGCCCGCACCCGAGGGCAGGGCGGTCTGGGCGAGGGCGGTCTGGGCCAAGACGATGGGGACCAGGACGATTTGGGCCAGGCCCGTCCCGGCCGCGAGGAGGACCGCCGAGAGGGCCGGGATCGACACGCCGGGCCGGGCGTTTCCGCGTGTTCGCCGCTCGTCCGCCACGGGCCTGCCGCTCCGCTCCGCCCGGGCCCGTCAGGGGCGCCGGTCCATCATGGTTAAGAGCGGTACAACGATCGAGGTTAAGTCCCGGTAACTGTCGGCGGGCCGGACGGGCCCCGGTCGTCGGGTGGGGTCGCGTCGCCGGCCCCGAGGGCGCGCTGCATCAGGACGGTGTCGAGCCAGGTGCCGTGCTTCCAGCCGACCGAACGCAGCACCCCGACAGGGTCGAAGCCGAGGGCGGCGTGCAGGCGGATCGAGGCGGCGTTCTGCGAATCCCCGATCACCGCCACCATCTGGCGGAAGCCCGCCGCCGTCGCCTCGGCGATCAGGCGGCCGAGGAGGCGCCGGCCGAGGCCGCGCCCGGCCTGGTCGGGCCGGACGTAGACGGAGGTCTCGACGGTGCCGCGATAGGCCGGCCGGGTGCGGTAGGGCCCCGCATAGGCGTAGGCCACGACCGCGCCGTCCCGCTCGGCGACGAGGTAGGGGTGCCCGCCGGCGACGAGGGCGGCGCGGCGCCGTCCCATCTCGGCCTCGTCGGGCGGCTCGAGCTCGAACGAGGCCCGCCCGGTCGCGACCGCGTGGGCGTAGATCGCCGTCACCGCCGGGAGGTCGGCCTCCTGGCAGGCCCGCAGGATGACCCCGTCATCCTGCACCCCGTCATCCGGGATCATCCGGTCGTCATCCTGGTCCGCCATCGCCGCATCCGCCCGGTGGAAACGCCCGCATCCGCACCTTCTGGTGCGGGCACCGAAACCTTATATTCGGCGCATGGCCGATTCACCTCCCGGACGCCCGTCGGTCCGCCGCCTCGACCCGGTGCTCGTCGACCGCATCGCCGCCGGCGAGGTGGTCGAGCGGCCGGCCTCGGCCGTGAAGGAGCTGGTCGAGAACGCGGTCGATGCCGGCGCCACCAGCATCGCGGTGACGATCGCGGCCGGCGGGCGCAAGCTGATCCGGGTCGTCGACGACGGCGGCGGCATGGGGCCGGAGGACCTCGCCCTCGCGGTCGAGCGCCACGCCACCTCGAAGCTGCCGGACGGCGACCTCGACCGCATCGACACCTTGGGGTTCCGCGGCGAGGCGTTGCCGTCGATCGGCGCGGTGGCGCGGCTCGCCATCACGTCGCGGATGCCGGGCACTGATCGTGGCCACTCGATCGTGGTCGATGCCGGCCAGAAGGGCCCGGTGCGGCCGGCCGCCGGCCAGCCCGGGACACGGATCGAGGTGACCGAGCTCTTCGCCGCCACGCCGGCGCGGCTGAAGTTCCTCAAGTCCGACCGGGCCGAGGCCGCGGCGGTGGGCGAGATCCTGCGCCGCCTCGCGGTCGCCCATCCGCAGATCCGCTTCAGCCTCACGGGCGAGGGCGCGTCCTCGGCGAGCCTCGTCCTCCCGGCCGAGACCGGGCCGGGCTCCTGGCTGCGCCGCCTCGTCGCGGTGCTCGGCCCCGAATTCGGGCAGAACTCGGCGCCCTTGAGCCTCGAGCGCGAATCCTTCGCCCTCGACGGCCATGTCGGCTTGCCGACCTTCCACCGGGCGGCGGCCACCCACGTCCACTTCGTGGTGAACGGCCGGCCGGTGCGCGACCGGCTGCTGCTCTCGGCGGTGCGGGGCGCCTATGCCGACGTGATGGCCTCCGACCGCCACCCGGTCGTGGCGCTCGCCCTCACCTGCGACCCGGCCCTGGTCGACGTCAACGTGCATCCGGCCAAGACCGAGGTGCGCTTCCGCGATCCCGGCCTGGTGCGCGGGCTGATCGTCAGCGCCATCCACGAGGCCCTGCGCCGCGAGGGCGGGCGCAGCTCCGCCACCGTCGCGGCCCGCACCCTGGAGAGCCTGCGGCCGGCCCAGGCGCCGCCGGTGCGCGCACCGGCGCAGGCCGCGGCGCGGCCGGCCGCGAGCCTGTTCGCGCGGCGCGACGAGACCGCGCCCGCGCGGGTTCAGGGCTCCGGCCGGCCCGAGGCGTTCGAGCGGGATTTCGGCCCCGCGCCCTGGGAGGCGCATGAACCGGCGCAGGCGGCCTACGAGGCGCCGCCGGGCGGCTTCCGCGAGGCGGACCAGGCAGAGTTTGCCGGCGACGTCGCCCGGCCGAGCGCCGACCAGCGGAACCCGGCCGCCGCGGACGCCTCGCCCCACGAGGCGGCTCACCAGACCGCCCATCCCCTCGGCGCGGCCCGGGCCCAGCTGCACGAGACCTACATCGTCGCCCAGACCCGGGACGGCATCGTCATCGTCGACCAGCACGCCGCCCACGAGCGGCTGGTCTACGAGCGGCTGAAGCGCGAGCGGGCCGGCGGCGGCATCGCCCGCCAGATCCTGCTGATCCCCGAGGTGGTCGAGCTCGATCCCGCCGAGGCCGACCGGCTCGCCGAGGCCGCGGAGGCGCTGCAGGATCTCGGCCTCGTCCTCGAGCCCTTCGGCCACGGCGCGGTGCTGGTCCGGGAGGTGCCCGCCGCGCTGGCCGGGGGGGCGCTGCGCGCCCTCCTGACCGACGTGGTCGACGCGCTCCACGAGGGCGGGGCCGACCCGCTCGCCCGCCGCCTCGACGCGGTCCTGTCGCGGATGAGCTGCCACGGCTCGATCCGGGCCGGCCGCCGCCTGCGACCGGAGGAGATGAACGCGCTCCTGCGCGAGATGGAGGCGACGCCGTTCTCCGGCCAGTGCAACCACGGCCGCCCGACCTACGTCGAGTTGAAGCTCGCGGACGTGGAGCGGCTGTTCGGGCGGCGCTGAGCGCCCAGCATGATGAGCGGGAAGGAGAGGTTACGTAACCACGTACTTCAGCCTATCCGGCACTTCATCACCGACTCTTCTCGTCATCAGTACAGTTTCGCGTCGGCAGCGAGGCTGAATTGGTGATGCCGCGTGTCGACGATGCCGCTAAGAACAGCCGAACACCGGCGCGAAACTAGCGCTCCTCCGGCCCATAGGCGGCCAGGAACACCCGCACCGCCTCGGCGACCCAGTAGGTCGTCTCGGCCTCGGTCGGCGGGTCGCCGACCGAGAACAGAAGCCGGCGCATCGTCGTGGCGGCGCAGAGGTCGAAGAAGTGGCGCGCGGCGAGGTCGGTATCCATCGGGCGCAGGCGCCCGGCGGCGATCTGGGCGTCGAGATAGGCGCGCAGGCGCGCCCGGCCGACGAGCGGCCCGGCCTCGTAGAACGCCCGGCCGAAGCGCGGGAATTTCTCCACCGCGCCGATCACCATCCGGACCGAGGCGATATGCTCGGGCCGCACCATCGCCTCGAGCAGGCTGGTGCCGAGACGGCGCAAGACGGCGGCGACGTCCGGGTCCTCGTCGTCGAGGCGCAGCAGGCTCTCGGCCAGCGTCCGCTTCTGCTCGACGGTCAGCGCCTCGAACAAGGCCTCCTTGCTGTCGAAATAGACGTAGAGCGTGCCCTTCGAGACCCCCGCCGCCTTGGCGATCGCCCCCATGCTGGCGCCGTCGAAGCCGGCGGCGAGGAAGACCTCGCGGGCCCCGTCCATGATCTGGCGGCGCTTGTCGGACTCGGCGGGTGGCGGGCTCAAGGCGGTGTCGGTCATCGTCGGGGCCATGGGGTCGAGGGCCATTGTGGAGGCGCGGGGTTCGGTCGGTGTGCGGCACCGCACATTCCGTGCCTGGAACCGCAGAGAGCATCGATTGACCGAACGGTTCGGTCAATCTAGTATCGCGGACATTCGAGAGCCGTCAACCGGTACCGGCAGATAACCGATACGCGCGGATGATGGCGGCGACGGGTGACAGACGATGGCGTTCCGAGACGATTACGCGCAGGGCCGGCCCGCCGGCGAGGCGGTCCTGGAGGCCGCTCCGACGACCGCCCCGGGGCCCAGGGCTGCTCCCAGGACCGAGGCGGCCCCGGTCCAGCCCCCCGCCACGCTGCCCGCCGCCGCGCCTCTCGTGACCGAGCCTCCTCCCGTCAAGCGCAAGCGGCCGCTGCGCCGCCTGATCCTGCTCGCCCTGCTCGCCGGGGGCGGCACCTACGGCGCCTATGCCGGCCGCGAATGGTGGACGACCGGGCGCTTCTTCGTCTCGACCGACGACGCCTACGTCCAGGCCGACATCTCGACGCTCGCCGCCAAGGTCTCGGGCTATCTCGAGGCGGTGCCGGTGGTGAACGGCCAGGCGGTCAAGGCCGGCGACGTCATCGCCCGGATCGAGGACGGCGACTACCGCCTGGCGCTCAAGGCCGCCGAGGACAAGCTCGCCACGCAGAGGAGCACCATCGCCCGCATCGCCCGCCAGGCGGAGGCCGCCCGCGCCCAGGTGCTGCAGGGACAGGCCCAGATCGACGCCGCCAGGGCCGATCAGGTGCGGGCGGCGGCCGACTACCAGCGCCAGCAGCAGCTCGCGCAATCCGAGTTCGCCGCCAAGTCGCGCCTCGAGCAGGCGCGAGCCGACCGCGACCGGTCGGACGCCACCGTGAAGGGCGCCGAGGCCAACCTGATCGCCCTCAGGGCCAACGTCGCCGTGCTCGAGGCGCAGGCCAACGAGGCCGAAAGCCTGGCGGCCGAGCTGCGCACCGCGGTCGACCGCGCCAGGCGCGACCTCTCCTTCACGGTCCTGCGCGCGCCCTTCGACGGGGTGATCGGCAACAAGGCCACCGAGGCCGGGGCCTACGTGGCGCCGGGCTCGCGCATCGCCGCGCTCGTGCCGCTGCAGAGCGCCCGGGTCGACGCCAACTTCAAGGAGACGCAGCTCGGCCGGGTCCGGGTCGGCCAGCCGGTCCATATCCGGGTCGATGCCTGGCCCGACCGCGACATCCTCGGCACCGTCGAGAGCCTGTCGCCGGCCTCCGGTTCGGTGTTCAGCCTGCTGCCGCCCGACAACGCCACCGGCAACTTCACCAAGATCGTCCAGCGCCTGCCCGTGCGGGTGCGGGTGCCGGAGGCGATCGCCCGGGAAGGCCTGCTGCGGCCGGGCCTCTCGGTGGTGGTGCGGGTCGACACGCGCGGCCTCGACGAGTCGCAGCCCCCGGCCCCGATCGAGCCGCACCCGACGGTGTCGGAGGCCAAGCCGACCGTGACCTCGGCGCTGCACATCACGGGCCGCTGAGGCAGCGAGGGCCGGGAAGGGGCGCGAGACGACCATGGCAGCCACCGCCGCCCTTGCGGCCGCACCCGCCGACGCGCCGATCGACCGCCGCCGCATGGTGGCGTTCGTCTGCATGGTGTTCGGGATGTTCATGGCGATCCTGGACATCCAGATCGTCTCGGCCTCGCTGGCCGAGATCCAGGCCGGCCTGTCGGCCTCCGCCGACGAGATCCCGTGGGTGCAGACGAGCTACCTCATCGCCGAGGTGATCGCGATCCCGCTGTCCGGGACCCTGTCGCGGGTGCTCTCGACCCGCTGGATGTTCGTGATCTCGGCCGGCGGCTTCACCCTGATGAGCCTGATGTGCGCCACCTCGTCGACGATCGGCGAGATGATCGTCTGGCGCGCCGCCCAGGGCTTCATCGGCGGCGGCATGATCCCGACGGTGTTCGCCTCGGCCTTCACGATCTTCCCGCCCTCGAAGCGCAGCATCGTCTCGCCGATGATCGGCCTCGTGGCGACGCTCGCCCCCACCATCGGCCCGACGGTCGGCGGCTACCTCACCGACCTGTTCAACTGGCACTGGCTCTTCCTCGTCAACATCGTGCCGGGCATCCTCGTCACCGTCTCGACCTACCTTCTGGTCGATTTCGACGAGCCGAACCACGACCTGCTCAAGCGCTTCGACTGGGCCGGCCTCGCCCTGATGGCGGCGTTCCTCGGCTGCCTCGAATACGTGCTGGAGGAGGGCCCGACCCACGACTGGTTCCAGGAGGAGGCGATCTTCGCCGCCGCGATCGTGTGCGGGGTCGCCGGCATCGGCTTCTTCTGGCGGGCGCTCACCGCCGCGCAGCCGATCGTGGACCTGCGCGCCTTCTCGGACCGCAACTTCGCCGCCGGTTGCGTGTTCAGCTTCGTGCTGGGCATCGGCCTCTACGGCCTGACCTACCTGTACCCCGTCTATCTCGGCCGGGTCCGGGGCTACTCGGCGCTGCAGATCGGCGAGACGATGTTCGTCTCGGGGCTGTGCATGTTCGCCACCGCGCCGATCGCCGGGCGCCTGTCGGGCAAGGTCGACCCGCGGATCCTGATGGCGCTCGGGTTCTCGGGCTTCGCCGCCGGCACCTGGATCGTCACCGGCATCACCAAGGACTGGGACTTCTGGGAGCTGCTGCTGCCGCAGGTCCTGCGCGGCTGCTCGCTGATGCTGTGCATGATCCCGATCAACAACATCGCGCTCGGCACCCTGCCGCCGGCCCGGATGAAGAACGCGTCCGGCCTCTACAACCTCACCCGCAATCTCGGCGGGGCGGTGGGTCTCGCGCTGATCAACACGGCGCTCAACGATCGCTGGGACCTGCACCTCGCCCGCCTGCACGAGCGCTTCACCTGGACCAACCCGCTGGTGCTGGAGCGCCTCGACAGCATGGCGAAGGGCTTCGCCGGGCTCGCCGGCAACCCCGACGCCATGGCGCTGAAGGCGATGATGAACACCGTGCGGATGCAGGGGCTGCTCATGAGCTTCTCGGACGTCTTTCTGCTGCTCACCGGGCTGTTCCTGCTGATGGCCTGCGCGACGCCGCTGATCCGCCGGCCGCGCCCGGGCGGGGCGGGGGCGGACGCGCACTGACCGGCGCGCCGCTCAGCCTTCCCGATCCGCCCGGCCCGGCGGCCGCCGGACCGCCTCCTCGCCGCAGCGCTGCATCGCCTTCCGCCACGCCGGCGTGAGGTCGGAGGGACCGCAGGAAGCCTGGATCACCGGCCCGCCGGCCGCCGCCGCGACCAGGGCCTCGCACGGATCCGGGGTCGCCAGGCCGCCGCGGATCCGCGTCGCGGCAGGCGGCGAGAACCTCCCGGCTGCCCAGGATGTGCAGAGACCTCGTGCAGAGACCTGATGGCGTCCCGGCCGGTCGGAGATGCGATCCGGATGCGTCGTCGTCGATGCCCACCATTGCGGCAGCCATCCGCGTGTCGATCTCGTCGCGCCGTCTTTCCAGCGCCTGAACCTGGGACGTTTGCGCCGGCGCCCGAACCGGCGGAGAGGCACAGAGAAAAGCGCCTCCCCCCGGGTGGAGAGAGACGCCAAGTCTGCGACACGTCTCGGGAGGAGATGCGGATGCCGTCCGGGTCGATGGACGCAGCGGACGGGATCAACGCGTGTCGATCCCATCATTACATGGCTGGCTCCATATCTTGCAAGCCTCTGCGGCATCGACCTTGGTCTGAAGGACAGTGACGGCCAGGTCCGCCGCCGCGTCTCCTCGACATGCCCTTGCGTCAGGAACGGCGGGTCCATCCGCCACGGCCATCCCCGCGGCGGCCCTTCCCGCCACGGCCCTTCCCGCGGTAAGTGTCGGCTTCCCGCCCGCCCGCGCCGCCCGGACGACGTGACGACGCCTGCTCCCCCTGCCACCCCGACCGCCACCGGCCACCTCCGCTTCGAGGCGGTGTCGAAGCGCTTCGGCGACCATCCGGCCGTCGACGGCGTCGACCTCGACCTCGCGCCCGGGCAGGTCTTCTGCCTGCTCGGGCCCTCCGGCTGCGGCAAGTCCACGCTGCTGCGGATGACCGCCGGCTTCGAGGAGCCGAGCGCCGGAACGATCCTCCTCGACGGTCAGGATCTGGCGGGGATCCCGCCGCACCGCCGGCCGGTCAACATGATGTTCCAGTCCTACGCCCTGTTCCCGCACAGGGACGTGGCGCGGAACGTCGCCTACGGGCTGGAGCGGGAGGGCTTGAGCCGGTCGGAGATCGCCGCCCGGGTGGCCGAGATGCTGCGCCTGGTGCAGCTCGAGCCCTTGCGCGCCCGCCGGCCCGACCAGCTCTCCGGCGGCCAGCGCCAGCGCGTGGCTCTCGCCCGGGCGCTGGCCAAGCGGCCCCGGGTGCTGCTCCTCGACGAGCCGCTCGGCGCCCTCGACCGCGCTCTGCGGGAGGAGACGCAGGCCGAGCTGCGGGCCTTGCAGCGCCGGCTCGGCACCACCTTCGTGGTCGTCACCCACGACCCCGCCGAGGCGATGGTGCTCGCCGACCGCATCGGCGTGATGGCGGCGGGCCGGCTGGTCCAGGTCGGCCCCGCGGCCGAGCTCTACGAGCGCCCGGCCACCCGCTACGTCGCCGGGCTCCTCGGCGACGTGAACCTGATCGAGGGCCGGCTCGGAGAGGGCGGGGCGGGCGCCTTGCGCGGTCTCGACACGCCGCTCGGGCCCCTGACGGGCTTCGACCATCACGGCGCCGGCACGGCAGGCGCGCCCGGCCTCCTGGCCTTGCGGCCCGAGCGGCTGAGCCTCGCCGGCGATGGCGGGACCGGGGGATTGGCCGGCACGCTCCTCGACGCGACCTATCTCGGGGAAAAGATCCTCTACCGGGTCGGGATGGCGGACGGGCGGGTGCTGCGCGCCTCCGGCCCCCCCGGCACAGGGCCGGGCGCCGGCGCCCCGGTGCGCTTGGCCTTCGCCCCAGAGGCCGCCTCGCTGCTGCCGGTGGATCCCGCATGAGGGGGCGTCTGATGAGAGGGCGCCTGCGCGAAGCCCTGCGGCGCCTCGGCCTGCCCCTGGTGCCGCTCCTCTGGCTCCTCGCCTTCTTCGGCCTGCCGTTCCTCGTCGTCGTCAAGATCAGCCTGTCGGACCCGGCGACGGCGCTGCCGCCCTACACGCCGGTGCTCGAATGGGATGCGGGGCTCGCTGCTTGGGCCGACGTGCTCGCCGCCCTCGACTTCGAGAACTACCGCACGCTCACCGCCGACCCGCTCTATCTCGAGGCCGGCCTGACCTCGCTCGAGGTGGCGCTCGGCGCCACCCTGCTGCTGATCCTCGTCGGCTATCCGGTCGCCTACGCCATGGCGCGGGCGCCGAAGGCCTGGCAGCCGCTCCTCGTCGCCCTGATGGTGATCCCGTTCTGGACGAGCTTCCTGATCCGGGTCTACGCCTGGATCGCGATCCTGAAGGCCGACGGGCTCCTCAACCAGGCGCTGGTGGCGCTGGGGCTGGTGTCGAAACCCGTCGAGATCCTCAACACCCCGGCCGCGGTGATGATCGGGGTGGTCTACGCCTACCTGCCGTTCATGGTGCTGCCGCTCTACGCGGTGCTGGAGCGCCTCGACCGCGGCCTCGTCGAGGCCGCCCGCGACCTCGGGGCGAGCCGGCTCACCGCCTTCCGGACCGTGACCCTGCCGCTGTCGCTGCCCGGCCTCGTCGCCGGGGCGCTCCTGTGCTTCATCCCGATCACCGGCGAGTTCATCATCCCGGACCTGCTCGGCGGGCCCGACACGCTGATGCTGGGCCGGGTCCTGTGGAGCGAGTTCTTCTCCAACCGCGACTGGCCGCTGGCCTCCGCGGTGGCGGTGGTGCTGCTGGTGATCGTCGCCGGCCCGGTCGTCCTGTTCCGCGAGGCCGAGGCCCGCCGGCTGGAGCGCCCGTGATGAGCCGCGCCCACCCGCTCGCCTGGGCCGCCCTGGGGCTGGGGCTCGCCTTCCTGTACGGGCCGATCCTGCTGCTCGTCGCCTACTCGTTCAACGCCTCGCGGCTCGTCACGGTCTGGGCCGGGTTCTCGACCCGCTGGTATGCGGGCCTCCTCGACAACGGCCCCCTGGTCGAATCGGCCCTCGTGACCCTGAAGGTCGCCCTCGCCTCGGCGGGCATTGCTACGATCCTCGGCACGCTCGCGGCGCTGGCGCTCGACGGGCGCCGGCGCTTTCCCGGCCGGCCGCTCCTCACCGGGCTCGTCTATGCCCCGATGGTGATGCCGGAGGTGATCACCGGCCTGTCGCTGCTGCTGCTGTTCGTGGGCTTGGGGCTCCCCCGCGGCTTCTGGACCATCGTCATCGCGCATGCGACCTTCACGCTCTGCTTCGTCGCCGTCGTGGTGCAGGCCCGCCTGCGCAACCTCGACCGCGCGCTCCTCGAGGCCGCCGCCGATCTCGGCGCCGCGCCGGTCACGGTCTTTCGCACCGTGACCCTGCCGCTGATCGCGCCGGCCGTCATCGCCGGCTTCCTCCTCGCCTTCACCCTGTCGATGGACGACCTCGTGATCGCGAGCTTCGTCTCGGGACCGGGCGCCACCACCCTGCCGATGCGCCTCTACAGCCAGGTCCGCCTCGGCGTGACCCCGGAGATCAACGCGATCTCGACCCTCTTGATCGGGGCGGTGAGCGTCGCGGTGCTGGGGGCCTCGGTGCTGACGGCGCGGCGGGGGCAATGACCGCCCGTCAGAATGCTTTCGGCAGCCCGGCATCCTTCAGAGCCTGTTTGACTGCCGAGAACGGAATCGCGGGCGCCTGTTCTATCCCACCCTCAACCTCATCCTGAGGTGCGACTGAAAAAAGCCTCGAAGGAGGGCTCCAGATCTCACAATGATTACTGGAGTCCTCCTTCTAGGTCAGTCGATCTTCAATCGACTGACACCTCAGGATGAGGTTGAGGGTGGGATAAATTTGCTAGGCATGTCAAACAGGCTCTCAGGGTGCCATTCGCGGTGTGTCGGGACTTGATCGCACCATCGACCGTGACGGCGCGGTTCGTGAGGAGACTGAACCAGATTTCGTGGTTCCCCTTACCCTGGCGCTTGAAGACGCAGCCGGCGGCGAGCAGCAGCGCCTTGACCGGTTTGGTGTAGTCGTTCACGCGGCTGCAGGGACCGAGATGCGCGCATGCGCGTGCGCGATGATCTCGATCGCGACCTCACCCAGACCAGGCTCGTTCTCTTCCAGGAGTTCTGCCGCCATCGTCGGGATACGAGCCATTAGGGCATCGGAGGTCGGGGCTTCGGCCCTCAAGCCTTCGACGTCGCTCTTGTCGACGTACCAGACCCCGGCGTCCGCGTCGTAAGCGATCTGAACGATGAACAGCGCCATGGTGAGATCCCGAAGTGTCGGGAATAGGTGTCGTGGATCGCGGCGGGCAACGCAACGGCGATAGGCGACGCAGCGCGCAGCCGGCGCGTCGCGCAACGCGCTCAAGCCGTGCTCCGGCGGAGGTCGCACCCCTGGCGCGAGAATCGTCGCGCGGCGAAAGCCGGCTCAGGTCCGCTCCACGGCCAAGCGGCTGGCGAGGAACGACCGCGCCCGGCTGACCCGGCTCTTCACCGTGCCGACCTGGCAGCCGATCAGGGTGGCCGCAGCCTCGTAGGTGAGGCCCTGGGCGCCCACCAGCATCAGCGCCTGGCGCTGCGTCGGCGGGAGCGCCGTCATGGCCTGCCAGACCTTCTGCAGGTCGATCCCGTGCTCCTGCTCGGGCAGGGCGATCATGTCGCCGGCGGCGGCCCCGTCCACGTCCTCCACCTCGCGCCGTCGCCGGCGGCACTCCGTGTAGAACTGGTTGCGCAGGATGGTGCAGAGCCAGGCGGCGAGGTTGGTGCCGGGCGTGAACCGATGCTGGTTCACCCAGGCTTTCAGGACGGTTTCCTGCACGAGGTCGTCCGCCTGCGCGGCATTGACGGTCAGCGACAACGCGAAGGTCCGCAGACGGGGCAGCACGTCGGTCAGGTTGCGCCGGAAATCATCGGCATCGGCCGTGCTCCGCACGGCCAGCGCCGCATCGAGCCGCGCCACGAGCGCGAGCAGCGGCTCGGGATGGGTCTCGGTGAGGACGAAGCCGTACAGGGCCTGCAGGTGTTCGCCGAGATGATCGCGCGTCTGCGCCGACAGCGTACCGGCCGGCCGGCCCGTCTCATCCTGCGTCCGGTGCTGAAGCGCGCCGTCCGGAGGCCTCATGTCGGAACCCATCAACACCTCGTTCTGCGCGCAGGCACGGCCGGGACCCATCGGCAATCCCATCCGGGAACATGTGGCAACGTCTTGCTGAACGGTTCCTAACAGACGCTTGTGCCGACCTCGGAAACCACGGCCTGCCCAAGCCTTATCAAGCACCGTTCGCGCCGAGCGGCGGAGACGACCAAAATATCCTGCCGATTCACCGACCATCCGCTCCAGATCTTGTTATCAAGACCAGATATAACCGGCTCCTCTGCCGCAAGGTGCCCGACGGGCGACAGCCGAAGATCGAGCTCATCGCCCGCGGTCATTTACGAAGCCGCGAACCAACGTGAACGGAGAGGGCACGAACCGGTGCGTCCGACGACGGTCGTTGCCGACATGGATGTCACGCGAAGTGCCACCAGGCCCATCATCGGTGTCGGCATGAATTAGAGACGTTAAAAAGTACAACTGTCACTCGTTATTTGTCCGGAAAACACTTCCGCGCTAAGTGACCCGGATGGCCCGTCGCGTGAGCTATCAAATCCTCGACATGCCGGACGAACGGTTCGCCGTCGCGGCGACCATCGAGCCGGACAAGACCATGGTCCGCACAGGCTTCGCGACCCAGGCGGAGGCCGATGCCTGGGTCGAGGGTCTGCGCGCGATCATGGCGGGTCTGGGCGCCCCCGTGAGCCTCGCCGTTCGCGAGTTTCCGGGCTCGCTCCCGTTGAACGAGGTGCTCGCCTTCCTCGGCAAGGCACCCACCGAGCCCGGCTGACCGCGTCCGGGCTCGGCGCGAGACTGTCCGGACGAACCGGACGGCGGCTCGTCCGGGCAGGAGGCGGTGCGATCGGGAGCGGTGCCCGGCTGCAGCGTGATCCGCCTTCCGCCGGCCGCACGCCCGAGCGCCGTCGCGCCGGCGCGCGGCGGAAACGGCCCCGATCCTGCAACGGCCTTTCCGGGCGGCCACCGCCCGTCGGAACCCGGAGCATCAAGCATGGATGTCGGCGTGTTCATCCCGATCGGCAACAACGGCTGGCTGATCTCGGAGGCGGCCCCTCAATACAAGCCGAGCTTTGCCCTCAACAAGGCGATCGTGCAGAAGGCGGAAGGCTACGGGCTCGATTTCGCCCTCTCGATGATCAAGCTGCACGGCTTCGGCGGCAAGACCGAGTTCTGGGACTACAACCTCGAATCCTTCACGCTGATGTCGGGTCTCGCCGCGGTGACGGAGCGGATCAAGCTCTTCGCCTCGACCGCCGTGCTGACCCTGCCGCCGGCGCTGGTCGCCCGCATGGCGACGACGATCGATTCGATCGCGCCGGGCCGCTTCGGGGTGAACATCGTCTCAGGGTGGCAGAAGGCGGAATATGCGCAGATGGGCCTGTGGCCCGGCGACGCATATTTCGGCTACCGCTACGACTACTCGACCGAGTACGTCCGGGTGATGAAGGAGCTGTGGGAGACCGGGTATTCCGACTTCCAGGGCGAGCATTTCCGGATGGAGGGCTGCATGATGAAGCCCGCGCCCTCCGGCCCGATCCCGATCGTCGCCGCCGGCCAGAGCGGGCGCGGCATGGAGTTCGCGGCGCAATACGCCGACTACAACTTCGTCCTCGGCACCGGCCTCAACACCCCGACCGCCTGCGCGCCGACCTGCGCCCGGCTGATCGAGGCCAGTGCCAAGACCGGGCGCGACGTCGGCTCCTACGTGCTGATGATGGTGATCGCCGACGAGACCGACGCGGCGGCCGAAGAACGCTGGATGGCCTACCGCCAGGGCGCCGACGTCGCGGCGCTCGCCTGGATGCTCGATCAGAGCACGCAGGACAAGAACGCCTCGGCCGACTCGACCGCGACCTGGATGAACCTGCCGGAGGGGGCGGTGAACTTCAACATGGGCACGCTGGTCGGCTCCTACGCCAAGGTGGCGCGGATGCTCGACGAGGCCGCGTCCGTGCCCGGGGTGAAGGGGATCATGCTGACCTTCGACGACTTCCTCGAAGGCCTCGACGCCTTCGGCACCCGGATCCAGCCGCTGATGGCCTGCCGGCAGGATCGGCGGGATCGCGATACCCGGGAGATCGCCGCGTGAGCGTGTCCGACGCGCTCATCGCCCGCACCATCCTGGCCGGCACGGTGGCGGAGAGCGCGCCGGCCCGGGACCTGCCCTCGGCGTGGGAGCGCGACGCCCCCGAGCCGGCCCATGCCGAGCAATCCTTGCGGAACGCCGCGGCGGCGACGGGGGAGGCGGCACCGATCATGCCGCCCCTGCCGCCGGTCGAGGACGGGCCGCTGCATCGCCTCGGGATCGGCGCCCTCCAGGCCGCCTACGCGGCCGGGACGACCGATCCGGTCGCCGTCGTGGCGGCGCTGCGGGCGCGCATCGCCCGCCACCCGTCCGGCCGCGACGCGGTGCTGGCGCCGGTGCCGGGAGCGGAGGCTGCGGCCGAGGACAGCACCCGGCGGATCCGCGAGGGGTTGGCCCGGCCCCTCGAAGGGGTGCCGTTCGGCATCAAGGACATCATTGACTGCGCCGGCGCCCCGGTGACCTGCGGCTCGCGCCTCACCGGCGACCGGATGGCCGAGGCCGACGCGACCGTGGTGGCGCGCCTGCGGGCGGCAGGCGCGATTCCGCTCGCCATGCTCGCCACCACCGAGTTCGCCTGCGGCTCGGCCCACAACCCGCGCTACGGCGCGGTGGCCAACCCGTGGAACCGGGCGCGCTGGACCGGCGGCTCCTCGACGGGATCGGGCGCGGCGCTCGCCGCCCGGCTGCTGCCGCTGGCGCTCGGCACCGATACCGGCGGCTCGATCCGGGCGCCCTCGGCCTGGTGCGGCATCACCGGCCTCAAGCCGACCCGGGGGCTGGTGCCGCGCACCGGCGTCGCGCCCCTGTCCTGGACCCTCGACCATGTCGGCCCGATGGCGCGCTCGGCCGAGGACCTCGCCCGGGTGATGCCCTGGATCGCCGGCCCCGACGGCGCCGACCCCCACGCCGCCGGGCGCTACGACGCCGCCCGGGCGCGGGGGCTCCCGGGCCTTCGGGTCGGCGTGCCGGAGGGCTGGTTCACCGAGATGCAGGACGCCGCCGTGCTCGCCGCCTGGCGGCAGATGCTGGGCGTGCTGGAGCGCGGCGGCGCCCGCCTGGTGCCGGTCGATCTCGGCCCGGTCGCGACCGCCCACCAGGACGGCTACACCATCGTGATGGCGGAACTGGCCTCGCTCCAGGAGCCCGACCTCGACCGCGCCGCCGCCCTCGACCCCGGCACCCGCGCCCGGATGGACCAGGGCCGCCACTTCGCCGCCACCGACTACCTGCGCGCGCTGCGCCGCCGGCCCCTGGTGCTGCGCCAAGCGCTCGACGCTCTTTCGGACGTCGACGTGCTGGTGACCCCGGGCCTCGGCGGCGAGGCGGCCTCCCTCGACACCCTCACGGTCGAGGTCGACGGCGAATCCCACCCGCTCCAGGCGGTGCTGCCGCGCAACACGATGCTGTTCGACTATACGGGGCTTCCGGCCCTGATGCTGCCGACGGGGCGCGGCCGCACCGGGATGCCGGTGGCCGCACAGGTGGTGGGCAAGCCGTATGACGACGCATTGTGCTTGGGCGTCGGGGCGGCGTTTCAGCGCGAGACGGGGCACCACCTTTCGGCGCCGCCGGAGGGTTGATCGGGCCCTGAATCGGCGGCGTCGCGGACGGTCCCGACGCGATCTGTCGCGACCGAAAAGCCTCCCTCCGCGTCATCCCGGGGCCGCGAAGCGGAGCCCGGGATGACGCGGAGGGTGGAGACGAGGGAGAGAACGCAACGACCCTTCGAGGCGGCGCCCGCGACCCGCGCGAGCGCCCTCAATACTCCCACTCCGCCCCCACCCCCACGGCCGTCCGCCCGTTCGCCCCGGCCTCGCCCTGCACCTTGATCCGCCCGGTCACGTCGTAGGTGATGGTCGCCGCGCTGTCCTCCGGCCGCGCGCCGGCGCGCACGCCGACATTGACCCGCTCGCCGAGCGCCCGCGACAGGCCGACCGCGGCGCCGCCCTTCGATCCGGCCTGGATGTCGAGGCTGTCGAGGCCGAGGCCCTTGCGGGCGCTCTCGAACACGTCGGGTCCGCCGGCGCCGCCCGAGAGCTGGGCCACCGCCTGCGCCAGCTGCAGCGCCTGGAACGGGGAGAGGCCGCCGGAGGCCTTCTTGAACAGGAGGCGCGACAGCACCTCGTCCTGCGGCAGCGGCGGCTCGGAGGAGAGGGCGAAGTCGGGCTGGTTGGCGGGGCCGGTGACGGCGATCTTGGCGGTGACGTCGCCGGCCTGGGTCTGGGCCAGGAAATCGAGGTCCGGGGCCGTCAGGTCGCCCGCGAAGGTCAGGCGGCCGCGGCTGAAATCGAGCCGCTGGCTGACGATCTGGATCCGGCCGCGGCGCATCGCGAAGGCGCCGTTCGCCACCGGCGCCGCCGAGGTGCCGGTGAGGCGTAAATTTCCGCCGAGCTCCGCGTCGATGCCGCGGCCGCGCACGGTGATCCGGCCCGGCGCATTCACGGCGACGTCGAGGGTGGCGAGGAAGGGCGCCTTGCCGCCGCGCCGGGCCGCCGCCTCGCGCTTCGCCCTCGCGGCGAGGCGGGCCCGGGTCTGGGGCGGCGCGTTGACGTGGCGGATGCCCGGCAGCGGCTGCACCGTGGCGGGCAGGCGGTCCGGCACCGCGACGTCGAGGGAGACGACGTCGACCTGGCCGCTCACCCGCGGGGTGCGGGCGAGCGGCCCGGTGAGCGACAGGTTGAGGCCGGTGACGAGCGTCATCAGCGGGCTCGCGACCAGCTCGGCCCGGTCGGCCCGGATCGTCAGGTTGCCCGGAAAGCCCGCAGCTGGCTCGACGGCGACGCGCCCTTGCGCCTGCAGGGTGCCGCCGTTGCGGGTGGCGGCGGTGAGGCGCTCGATCACCAGCGTGTCGCCGCGGCCGGTGACGCGGCCCTGGATGTCGGTGAGGCGCACGCCCTGGAGCGGGTCGGTGAAGCTGCCGCCGGTGAGCGTCGCCGCGCCCTCGACCCGCGGGGCCTGGAGCGTGCCGGCGACCCCGGCATCGAGGGCGACCCGGCCGGTCAGGCGCTGGCCGCCCGCCGCCAGCATCGTGTTGGCGAGCGCCGCGTCGAGGGTGCCGCGGGCGCGCAGGTCCATGGCGCCGCCGGCCTCGACCGGCAGCGTGCCCGAGAGGGCGAGCTGGAGCCCGCGTCCGGCCGTCACCGTGCCGTCGAGGCCGGCGCGGCCGTCGCCGATCCTTCCTGAGGCCTTCGCGTCGACCGGCGGCAGGCCGGCGGAGCGGGTCTCGGGCGTCACGAGGCGCGACAGGCTCAAGGAGTAGCGCCCCTCCGGGCTCTCGGCCGGGCCGGTCAGCACGGCCTCGCCGTCGAGGGTGCCGGACAGGCTGAGGCTCGGGGCGGCGATGCGGGCGAGCGACAGGGGCAGGCTCTTGAGCCCGAGCCGCAGGTCGAGCCGAGAGCCGAGCGTGCCGTCGAGGCTCGCCCGGCCCGAGCCGGCGGCGATGGCGAGCCCGGCGACCGTCACGCCGTGATCCGCGAAGGTGACCGTCGCCGGGCCGGCCAGCGCCAGCCGGTCCGCCCCGCGCACGGCGCTGAGTCGGGCGAGGTCGAGGCGCGGGTGGTCGGCCGGCACCAGCCGGGCGGCGCCGTCGAGGGCGAAGCCCCTGGCCCGGGCCTGGAGCGTGAGGTCGCTCCCGTCCGGCGCCGGCCTGGCATCGAGGCGGACGGCCTCGATCGTCTCGGAGCCGGTCACGACGCGGTCGGCGTTGAGCCGGCCCGAGACCCGCGGGCTCGCCCAGAGGTCGGTGCCGGCGAGGTCGGCGTCGAGGCGCGCCAGCGCGACGCCGGCGCCACGGATGCTCTCGCCGGTCGCCTGCAGCCGGGCATCCTGCCGGCCGCCGGCGCGGCTGAGGGTGATCGCCGCGTCGAGGCGGCCCTGGAGGCGGGTCAGCGCCAGGGCCGAGAGGTCGTCGAGGTCGCCGGCCTTGAGCGCCACCTCGCCCTCGGCGAGGCGCGCCGCCGGATCGACCGTCGCGCGGCCCGCGAGGCTGACCGAGCCGAGGCCGAAAGCGAGACGGTCGAGCACCCAGTCGGCGCCGCGCCGCGCGAGGTGGAGGTCGCCCGCGAGCGGCTTGCCGTCGACCCGGCCCGACAGGGCGAGGGTTCCGTCGAGGGCACCGGTGACGTCGGCGAGGGTGGCGCGGGCCGTGAGGTCCCGCAGGGGCCGGCCGAGGGCTTTTGCCTCGGGGGCGGCGAGCGTCACGGCGACGTCCGGGCGTTCGAGGGAGCCGGTGAGGCGGGCGTCGAGCGCGGCCTTGCCGGCGAGGTCGGGATGGAGGGTGGCGAGGTCGGTGAGATCGACCCGGCCGGCCATGTCGGCCCTGGTCGCTGTGGCGCGCCCGTCGAGGGTCGCGGTCACGGCGGCGCCCGTCAGGCGCGCGGCCTGGACGGCGTAGCCGTCGGGGAGCCGGGTCAGGCGTCCGGCGAAGCGCGGGTCGCGGCCGAGGGTCCGGTCGAGGGCGGGGGTGCCGAGGAGGAGTTTTTCCGTGCTCGCCTCGACGTCGGCGGTGACGCCGGCCCGGCCGGGATCGCCCGAGAGCAGGGCCTTGACGGCGACGCGGCCGGAGAGCGGCCGGCCGGCGGCGAGCGAGAAGGCCGCGAGGTCGGGGAGATCCGCCTGCAGCGTGCCCGCCACCACGTCGCGGCCGATCCGGCCGGCATAGCGGGCGTTGGCGGTCGGCGCCTCGATCGTCACCGCGTCGAGGTCGGCGACGCCGTTCGGGTCGATGCGGCCGGCGAGGCGGAACGACGCCTTTGGCCCGATCGCCCGCCGCAGCGCCGGATCGGCGAGGTGGAGGCCGTCGACCTCGGCATTCGCGGCGAGGCGGAAGGATTGCCCTTCGGGGGCGCGCGGCAGCGGCTCGGCGACGAGGTCGGCGCTCGCCCGGCCGAGGCGGCTGCCCGCCGCCGAGAGGCCGGCGGCCCGCAGGGTACCGCGCAAAGCCGGCGCGTCGAGGGGGCCCTTCACGCTCGCGTCCAGCATCAGGGATTCGAGGGTCGACTCGCCGGCCCTGGTGACGCCGCCCTCGGTCGGCAGGGCGCGAGCCTGGAGCGTCAGGTCGGCATGGCGCGCCGCGTCGACCCCGCCGTTGAGCGCCAGGCGGGCGGTGCGGGAGGTGAGCTCGAACCGGTCGACCCGCACCGCGCCGTCGTCGACGAAGCGGAGCGACCCGTCGAGGCGGGTGGTGCCGGAGAAGACCGCCGCGAGCGGGCCGGGCATCAGGCCCTCGACCCGCGAGGCGAGATCGAGGCTCATGCGCCGCTCACGGCCGGCCCGGTCGATGCGGGCCTTGCCCTCGGCGCCGATGCCCTCGCCGGCCCGGAAGTTCAGGGCGGCGTTCCAGGCATCGAGCGTGCCGCGCCCGTCGAGGTCGAGGGTGACCGGCGGCAGGCCGGGCAGGTTCATCAGCCGCGCCGCAAGCCCGCCGGCGGGCTCGTCATGGGCGAGCTTCAAGTCGAGCCGGGCGCTCTCCGGCGCGTAGGCGAGCGTGACCGTGACCGTGCCGGGCTTGTCGAGGCGGCGCAGGCCGATGCCGAGGTCGAGGCCCTCGCGCGGGTCGCCGAGGGTGGCCTGGCCGGCCCCGGCGATGCGGGCGGCCTCGCCGATCACCGGTTGGCCGAGCGCCAGCTCGCTCAGCGCGAAGGCCTTGACCACCACCTTGACCGGTAGTTCCGGCAGCAGCGCCTCCTTGTCCTGCGACGGGGGGGCGGCGGAGGGCAGGGGCCGGCGCAGCACCTCGAGGCGGCCGACCTCGAGACGGTCGATCTCGAGGCGCCGGGACAGGAGCGCCGTGCGCCGCCAGATCAGCCGCGCCTTGTCGAGGCGCAGCCACACCCCGTCCCGGTCGGCGATAGCGACGTCGCGGATCGTGGCGTCGGAGGACAGCGCCCCGTCGACGGCACCGATCGAGACCCGCGAGGTCGGGGTCGAGAGGGCGCGGGACAGGAGGTCGCCGAGGATCGTGGTCTCGCCCTCCGCCGCCTCTCCGGTGGCGGCGTGGCCGAGCCAGGCGAGGGCCAGAAGAGCGACCGCGATCGCGGCGGTAAGGAGGCGCGAGGCCCGCATCTGCATCATTCAGAAGGCCTGACCGAGGCTGATGTAGAGGGCGACCGGCGGCTGCTTGAGCTGCTTGTCGGGGTTCAGCGGCACCGCAAGGTCGACCCGGATCGGGCCGATGCCGGTATAGTAGCGAAGGCCGAGGCCCGCCGCGACGCGGATGCGCTCGTCGAAATCGGGCAGCGTCCCGGCGAAGGCAGTGCCGGCATCGACGAAGGGCACGATGCCGATCGTGTCGGTGATCTTGATCCGGCCCTCGACCGAGCCTTCGAGCAGCGAGCGCCCGCCGATCGGCAGCTGGTAGGGGCCGATCGGCCCGACGGTGCGGTAGGAATAGCCGCGGATCGAGCCGCCGCCGCCGGCGAAGAAGCGCAAGGAGGCCGGGATGTCGGCCAGAGCCGCACCGCTGACCGAGCCGAAGCCGAGGCGGGCGGCGAGGATGTAGCGGCCCTCGTCGTCGAAGGCGTAGTAGGTCGAGCCTTGCGCCTTGGCGATCAGCAGGTCCGGGCTGTTGCCGAGGCCCGCATAGGGCGTGAGCGAGGCGGTGACGCGGACGCCCCGCGTCGGGTCGAGCAGGCTGTCGGTCGAATCGTAGGCGACGCCGGCGTTCAAGCCCAGCAACCCGTAATCGACCCGGCCGAGGGCGTCGCGGTCCGAGCCGGCGCGGCCGTCGATCCCGACCTGGGCCGAGAAGGCGTCGGCGAAGCGGTGGCGGATCGCGACCGTGCCGCCGGTGGCGTCGCTGAGATAGGATTGCTGCACCTCGCGGCCGATGAAGGCGCTGGCCAGGAGGTCGTTGCGGGTGCCGAACAGGGCGGGCTTGACGAAGGTGGCGGCGAGCCGCCCGCCGAGGCCGTTGGTCTCGATGCCGGCGAGCTTGCGGCGGCGGGCGTAATAGTCGGTGCCGAGGCCGAGATAGGACAGGTCGGCGTCGATCCGCAGGGTCTCAGCCCCGCCGAACAGGTTGCGGTCGGCCCAGTAGGCGCGCACGCCCGGCCCGTCGACGGTGGAATAGCGCGCCGAGACGCCGACGATGTGCGGCGCCCGCTCGGTGACGTCGACGAAGACCGGCAGGCCCCCGTCGGGATCGAGGGCCGTGCCCTCCCGCACCCGCACCCCGCCGAGCGCCTCGATGCGCGAGACCGAGCGGCGGATGTCGGACAAGGCCTGCGGCGAGTACGGATCGCCCGGCTCGGCGTAGATGAAGGAGCGCACCACCGCCGGATCGACGGCTTCGGTCCCCCGCACCGCGATGGCGCCGAGGGTCGCCTTCGGGCCCGGATCGACCGTGAAGGTCACGTCCATGGCCCGCGCCGCGTGGTCGACCACCGGATCGCGCCGCAGCACCTTGGCGAAGGGGTGGCCCTGCCGGCGAAAGACGTCGATCAGCGCCGCCTCGCGGGCGAGCACCGTGGCGGAGCGGGCCGGCGGATCGTCCTCGATCCGGGTGAGGCGGGCCGGCACGGCCTCGGGCGGGAAGGGCCGGCCGGCAGCGTCGAGGACCGCGATGCGCCGCAGGCGGTAGAGCGGGCCCTGATCGACGCTGATCCGCACCGCCACGAGCGTGCGGTTGCGGGCGGCCTCGGCGGCGCGCACGGCGCTGCGGGCGGCGGCGTCGCCCCCGAGCACCACGTCCTCGATGCGGAAGCTCAGCGTCCCGGCATAGTAGCCGAAGCCCCACAGGGCATCGACGAGGCGCGCCGCGTCGGCCTCGGCCCGGCGCAGCAGGCCCTCGCCGTCGGGCGGCGGGTCGTTGCGCAGGCGATAGAGGCTCGACGTGTCCTGGAGGGCGCGCAGCAGGTCCTCGTCCTCGACGCCCTGGAAGCGGACCGCGTAGGGCAGGGCGGCCGGGCTCGGGGCCGGCGGCGCCTCCTCGGAACCGAACAGGCCGAACAGGTCGAAGGCGCGGGCCGGCTCCGCCGCGCTCACGCCGAGCGCGAGGCCGAGCCCCAGAACCCTCCCGTATCCCGCTGACCAACGCGCCCTCGGCGCGCCGCGATAACCGACCCGATCCCGCATGCCCCCCGGCCGTGCTGCAGGCCCCGCCCTGACCGGACGGCGCCGAAAGAACCACTTCACGCCACCGGCGTGCCCGACACCCATTCAAGCGGGCCTTCGCGAGACGGGACCCTCACCCCCGAGACAGCGCTCCTCTAAGAGGTTTCTTCCGTAAGGGTCGAGGGAATTCGTGTCCAAACCGTGTCGGCCGGCCGGCCCGTTCCGGCGGCAAGCGAGAGCATAAGCCGGCGGACGGGGAGGCGGAGACGGGCGTGCGGGCATGCGGGCATGCGGGCATGCCCTTCTGGTCCAGGGTGGCGCGCCAAGCCTCTGCGATCGGCGGATCCATGATCGCGGCCCGCGGCGCGCGGTCGCGCCGACTGTCGGGCGGTCCGGCGCGTTGAGCGTGTCCATATTGTCCCCACTCTTATCCCCGTTTCCCACAGGGTCGTGCGCATGGTCCCGGTCGTGTTCCATCCGGCCTACGAGGCCCCGCTGCCGGCGGGTCACCGCTTCCCGATGGGCAAGTATGGACGCCTCGCCGCGGCGATCGCAGCGCGCGGCCTGGTGCCGGAGGGCTTCGTGACGCCCGAGCCGGCGAGCCCTGACCTGATCGGCCTCGCGCACGACGCGTCCTACGTCGAGCAGGTCGTGACCGGCACGGTGCCGCGGGCGATCGAGCGGGCGATCGGCCTGCCGGTCGATGCCGGGGTGGCGCGGCGCTCGCTTGCGGCCTGCGGCGGCACGCTGCTGGCGGCGCGGCTCGCGCTCCAGGGCGGGCTTGCCGGCAGCACGGCCGGGGGCAGCCATCACGGAAGGCGGGAAGCGGGCGGGGGGTTCTGCGTCTTCAACGACGTCGCGGTGGCGGCGCTCGCCCTCAAGGGCGAGGGCACGATCCGCCGGGCGCTCATCATCGACCTCGACGTGCACCAGGGCGACGGCACCGCCGACTGCCTCCGGGACGAGCCAGACCTGTTCACCTTCTCGATGCACGCCGAGAGGAACTACCCCACCGACAAGGTGCCGGGCGACCTCGATATCGGCCTGCCCGATGGATTGGCCGACGACGATTACCTGGCGGCCCTGCACCAGCACGTGCCGCGCCTGCTCGACGATGTCCGCCCCGACCTGGTGTTCTACAATGCCGGGGTCGACCCCCATCGCGACGATCGCCTCGGCCGCCTGGCGCTCACCGACGACGGCCTGCGCCGGCGCGAGCACCACGTCGTCGGCGAGACGCGCCGGCGCGGCATCCCGCTCGCGGCGGTGATCGGCGGCGGCTACGCCGACGACGTCGAGGCGCTGGCTTCCCGCCACGCGCTGGTGTTCGAGGCGATGGCGGAGCTGGCGTGACGGGCGTTTCGGAACGGCCCAGGCTGTCGGCCGTTGATCTCGCGGGACCCCACGCTCACATCACGCGGAGGATGCGATGAGCCTCATCGGCAAGATCGTCACCAAGATCCTGGGGAACGACGACCCCCGTACCCGGCCCGACGACCGCACCCCGTACACCGACTCGGGCAACCTCGTCGGGCGCATCGTCACCAAGATCCTGCGTCGCTGACGCGACAATGCAGCGTCTGCGACGCGGCACGATACACCGGGCCGTCGGCCCGCGCCGCACCCCTGCCGACTCCGGCGGGGGTGTTTCGGTTTTTCGGCAACCGCACCCGTTTAGGAAAAAATCGACCATGCGTGCGCTTTCGCACTTGCGAAATGCGCGGGGGCGCCTATCTTCTGCAGTGCACGGTCGCGATGGCGTCGCGGCCTTGCAGCCCTCTTTGGGCGTTTCCTCCCTAGACTTCGGGCCGCCTCGCAAGGGCGGCCTTTTTTCTTGGCCTCGCGGCTGGTTCTCCGCTCTCGACGGCGCTGACCTCGAGGATATCGAGAAGAGACACCGCCCGACCGGGGTGTCGCGGCCAGCGATCGCTCACCTCGCCGGCAGGCACCGCCGCTGCGCCAGCGCCACCCGCGCGACGGCCCGGGCCGGCCGCGCGTCGGGGATCGCCACCGCCTCCCCGGCGAGGAGGCGGCGCTTGAGGGCGGCGAGGGCCGGGTCGCCCCAGCGCGCCAGCAGGTCCTGGAAGGCGGCGTGGCGCCCGGGATCGTAACCGCCTTCCATGACCGGGTGAGGCGGGTGCAGGTGGATCACCGGGGCGAGGCCCGCCGGGATCGGCGCCGTGGCGGCGTGCAGGCGGCCGAGGCGCAGGAGCTTGTCGAACCAGTGCGCGCGGGGACCCGGAGGAGCGTCGGGCAGCACCACCTCGATCCGGTCGCATCCATGCGCCGCCACGAGCGTCGCACCGAGCCCCGGCAGCCGCTCCCACAGGGCGGCATCGGCCGGCCGCCCGCAGGCGGCGCGCAGAAGCCCGACGGCGTCGCCCCGCACCCGGGCGAGGATCCGGGCCTGGCGCAGGGGCAGGCCGAGGCAGAACAGCACGCCGTCCCGGTCCTGCGCCCGCGCCGCCTCCCGGTCGGGGCCGATCTCGCTCACCGCCGGCACGGGGCAGGGCGGCAGGGCGGCGAGCGGCCGGCACAGGGCGAGCGCCTGGCTCCAGTCGTCGCGACCGAGTGCCGTCTCGTAGGCGACGGGCACGAGGCCCTCCGCCCCGCCGAGCACCAGGGCGCCGCGGGGCGTGACGAGGCCCGGACGCCCGCCGCAGGGCGACGCCACCGGCTCGGCCGCACCGCGCCGGAAAGTGGCGCCCGCGCCGTAGCCGCCGAGGCTCCAGGCCGCGTCCGGATCGGCGAGCGCCCGGTGCAGGACGACGCGCAACGCGGCCGGGTCGGGGTGCGGCCGGATCGCCAAAGGGTCCTCCCCGCCTTGAGCGCAGCGCAGCAAACCGCTACCTCTTCGGGGGCAGGGGGCGCCTGCCCGGGTCGAGAATCGCAGATCGTGTCGGAACCGTCGCCGTTGATCCCCGATCCGGACATGCCGCCCGCCCGCAAGCGGGTCAGCGTCCGCGGCCGCCTGCGCAACTACTTCTTCACCGGCGTGATCGTCGCCGGCCCGCTGGCGATCACGATCTACATCACCTGGTGGTGCATCAGCCTGATCGACGGCTGGGTCAAGCCGCTGGTGCCCTCGGCCTACCTGCCGGACCACTACCTGCCGTTCAGCGTGCCGGGCCTCGGCCTCGTCATCGCTTTCCTGGCCCTGACGACGCTCGGCGCCCTCACGGCCAACCTGGTCGGCCGCTCGGTGGTCGAGTTCGGCGAGGTGCTGCTCGCCCGCACGCCGGTGATCTCGGGCCTGTATCGCGGCCTGCGCCAGGTCTTCGAGACGCTGTTCTCCACCAGCGGCACCTCGTTCCGCACCGTCGGCCTGGTCGAGTTCCCGGTGAAGGGCACCTGGTCGATCGTCTTCCTGTCGGCCCCGGCCGGGCCCGACGTGCAGGGCGCCCTCGGGACGGAGCAGGACCATGTCGGCGTCTTCCTGCCCTGCGCCCCCAACCCGACCACCGGCTTCTTCTTCTACCTGCCACGCTCCGAGGTGATCGAGCTGTCGATCAGCGTCGACGACGCCGCCAAGCTGGTGATGTCGGCCGGCGTGATCCAGCCCGAGGACCCGCAGACCCGCCTGCAGGCGATGGCGGCGGGCCTGCGGGTGGCACAGGTCGGGCCGATCCAGCCCGGCGCGGCGATGCAGGCGCGGGACCGGCAGGACGCCTGACCTCGGGCACGTCCGACGCGCACCGGCAATCCGCCGGACACGACGCCATCCCGACCATGATGCATTTCGGCAACGATCCGGCCGGTTCGCGACGGCCACGCTCCCTCGAACGATTGTAACTCGCCGGCAGTATCGGAGCACCGTCAGGCGCTTCGCCGCGTCCCGTCGATTTCATCTTATAACAGATAAAAACAAGTCCTGTTTGTTTCCGCCCGGCACAGGATTGCCGAGCGCGCCGGCGCCTGCAATGGCAACCGAAGTCTCGCGAGACCAGGGCGCCCCTCGCGAGACGATTGTCCAATCTTCCGGAACGACGACCGATGACGAAGCCGGCTGCGCGCGTCCGCGCCACGATTTTGCTCGCCTCCACGATGCTGGCCCCGGCCGCGACCCGGGCGCAACCGGTGCCCGAGGGCGAGATCCCGCTCGAGACGATCGACGTAGCGGGAGCGAGGGGCGGGGCGGGCCGCGGCGACACGGTCGGCTACCTCACCCGGCGCACCGCCACGGCGACCCGCACCGACACCCCGTTGATCGACACGCCGCAATCGGTCAGCGTGGTGACGCGCGAGCAGATCCGCGACCAGGGCTTCCAGAGCCTCACCGAGGCGATCCGCTACGTGCCGGGCGTGATCCCGCACCAGGGCGAGGGCAACCGCGACGACGTGGTGATCCGCGGCCAGCGCTCGAACGCCGACTTCTTCGTCAACGGCATCCGCGACGACGTCCAGTATTTTCGCGATCTCTACAACATCGAGCGGATCGAGGTGCTCAAGGGTCCCAACGCCATGACGTTCGGCCGCGGCGGCGGCGGCGGCGTCATCAACCGGGTGCTGAAGGAGGCCGACGGGATCCCGATCCGCGAGATCGTCGCCCAGGGCGGCCAGTTCTGGAACAAGCGCCTCGCCCTCGACATCGGCGACCGCCTGTCGGACAGCGCCTTCTTCCGCCTCAACGGCGTCGTCGAGGACACCGACACCTTCCGCGATTTCGGCCATATCCGCCGCTACGGCGTCAACCCGACCGGGACGCTGCTGCTCGGCCCCGACACCACGCTCAAGCTCTCCTACGAGTACTTCCACGACGACCGCGTCACCGACCGCGGCATCCCCTCGCAGTTCGGGCGGCCCTACCGCTACCGGCAGAACACCACGACCTTCTTCGGCAACCCGGACCTCAGCTACGCAAGGGTCGACGCCCACATCGCCACCGCGACCCTCGACCACCGCTTCGAATCCGGCGTGCAGCTGCACAGCCAGCTGCGCTTCGCCGACTACGACAAGTTCTACCAGAACGTCTTCCCGGGCAGCGCCGTCAACGCCGCCGGCACCAGCATGACGCTGAGCGCCTACAACAACGCCACGCCGCGAACGAACTACTTCAGCCAGAACGACTTCACCTACAAGTTCGCCACCGGGCCGCTCGCCCATACCCTGCTCGGCGGCTTCGAGCTCGGCTACCAGACCGGCCTCGCCTTCCGGCAGGACGGCTTCTTCGCGACCACCGGCACGACGTCGCTCGTGGTGAACCCGCTCTCGCCGGTCTCGCGGGTGCCGGTCAATTTCCGCTACAACGGCGGCAACAACAGCCGCTACGACCTCGGCCTCGCGGCGGCCTACATCCAGGACCAGGTCGAGATCTCGCCGCACCTGCAGCTGATCGGCGGCGTGCGCTACGATCATTTCGACTTCGCGGCGACCGACCGCGGCACCCGGGTCACCACCGCCCGCGTCGACGACCTGGTCTCGCCGCGGGCCGGCTTCGTGGTGAAGCCGTGGGAGAACCTGGCCTTCTACGGCAGCTACAGCGTCTCCTACCTGCCCTCGGCCGGCGACCAGTTCTCCTCCCTGACCCCGGGCCTGTCGATCGCGGTGCCGGAGCGGTTCGAGAACCGCGAGATCGGCGTGAAGTGGGACGTCTCGCCGGTGCTGCAGCTCACCGGCGCGCTCTACGACCTCGACCGCTACAACCAGCGCTTCGCCGACCCGAACCGGCCCGGCTACTTCCTCACCACCGGCCAGACCAACACCAAGGGCGCCGAGATCGGCGCCAACGGCTTCGTCACCGACTGGTGGCAGATCGCCGGCGGCTACGCCTTCACCGACGCCCGGGTGGTCCGCGGCTTCAGCTCCGGCGCGACCGCGATCCTGGCCGGCAACACCGTCGCGCTGGTCCCGTTCAACGCCATCACCCTGTGGAACAAGTTCAACCTGACGCCCGAATTCGCGGTGGGCATCGGGGTCATCAACCAGACCCACACCTTCGCGTCGTCCGACAACGCCGTGCGCCTGCCGAGCGTCACCCGCTTCGACCTCGGCCTGTTCTACCAGGTCTCGGAGGGGGTGCGGGCGCAGGTGAACATCGAGAACCTGTTCGACCGCCGCTACATCGCCACGGCGGATGCCAACAACAACATCAGCCCGGGCGCCTCGCGCACCGTGCGGGTGCAGGTGATCGCGCGGTTCTGATGATCGCCCGGTTCCCAGCGACGGCGGACCGGCCGGGATCAGGGCGCGAGCGACAGCCAGCGGGTCGGCGACACGCCGCGCAGGTTGGGCACGACGCCGCGCAGGCGCGGCCCGATCAGGTGCTTGTGCCGGTAGTGCAGCAGCGGGATCCAGGGCAGGTCGGCGAGGAAGACCTCTTCCGCGCGGTAGAGGATCCGCGCCCTGGCCTCGAGGTCGGTCTCCCGGGCGGCGTCGCGCATCAGCGCGTCGTAGGCCGGGCTGGCGTAGCGCCCCGCGTTGAAGCCGTCATTGCCGCTCTCGACCAGGAAGAGGAAGTTCTGCGGGTCGGCGTAGTCGGCCAGCCAGCTCATCCGGGCGATGTCGAACGGGCCGCCGTCGCGCAGATAGGCGAAATGGGTCTTGGCGTCGGTGGCCGCGAAGGAGGTGGCGACGTTGAGCGGGCGCCACAGGTCGGCGATCGCCACCATGGTGTTCCGGTTGTTGTCGGTGATGTTGTAGCGCAGCTCGACCGTGAGCGGCTTGGCGCCCGGCCCGTAGCCGGCCTCGCGCAGGAGCGCGACCGCCGCGTCCTCGCGCTCGAGCGGCGAGAGGTCCCGGCCCGGCATCACGGGCGGCGGGAGCGCGTTGTCGAGCCCGGTGGGGGTGAGGGAATAGGCCGGCAGCATCGTCTCGCCCCAGACCGCCTCGGCCAGGAACTCGCGGTCGATGGCGAGCGACAGGGCCCGGCGCACCCGCGCATCGTCGAGGGGGCGCTTGCGCAGGTTGACCATCAGCGCCAGCACGCCGAGGGCAGGGTTGAGCACCACCTGCTCGCCGAAGCGCTTCCTGAGGCTCCGCACCTGGTCGGCGGGCAGGTCGTCGAGGGAATCGATCTCGCCGGCGGCGAAGCGGCGCACCGCGGCGGCGAGGTCCGGGGTCGGGATGTACTCGACCTGCGGGATCGCCACCGCGGCGGCGTCGCGGAAATGCGGGTTGCGGGTCGCGGTGATGCGGTCGTTGGGGGAGAAATCCTGGAGGAGGTAGGCGCCGTTCGACACGTGGTTGCCGGGCCGGGTGAAGGCCGCGCCGAAGCGCGCGAGAGACGGGCGGTGGACCGGCAGGCTCGCCTGGTGGGTCATCAGCTCGACGAAGTAGGGCGTCGGCTGGGCGAGGGTGATCACCACCGTGAGGGGATCGGGCGCCGCGACGCCGACCGCATCGACCGGCATCGCCCCGCGGTTGACCGCCTCGGCGTTGCGGATCGCCGCCAGCACGCTCGCGTACTTGGCGCCCGTCGCCGGATCGAGCATGCGCCGGAAGCCGTGCACGAAGTCCTCCGCCGTCACCGGGTCGCCGTTCGACCAGCGCCCGTCGGGGCGCAGGGCGAAGGTCCAGGTCAGGCCGTCGGCGGAGGTGGTCCAGCGCGCGGCGGCGCCCGGCACCAGGGTGCCGTCGGGGCCGTAGGTGCTCAGGCCCTCGTAGAGGTCGAGGAGGATCGTCGCCTCGGCCACGGTCGAGGTCTTGTGCGGGTCGAGGGTCTCGGGATCGGCGCCGTTGCCCCGCCGGTAGGCCGCCGGACCGGCGGCCCGGGCGGGGGTTGCGGCTCCCAGGGTCGCGGCGCCGAAGCCCGCCAGGAGGTCGCGGCGCCGCATCGCCGGCTCAGGCGCCGGTCTGGGCCTGGAGCCCGGCGGCCTCGATCCCGGCCACCGCCGCCTTCTCGTCGTTGTCGGAAGTGTCGCCCGAGATGCCGACGGCCCCGACGAGCGCGCCGTCGCGCCGGATCAGCACGCCGCCCGGCACCGGGATGAGGCCGGCCGGGCCCGCCGCATGGGTCACGGCGGCGATGAAGTAGGCCTGCTCCTCGGCCCGTTTTGCGATGGCCCGCGAGCCGATGCCGAGCGCCAGCGCCCCGTTGGCCTTGCCGGCGGCGATCTCGGCCCGCTTGAGGCTGGTGCCGTCCTCGACGCTGGCCGCCTTCAGGGCGCCGCGGGCGTCGAGCACCACCACCGCCAGGGGCTTGAGCCCGAGGTCGCGGCCGGCCTTGAGGGCGCCCGCCACGATCGTCGAGGCGGCGTCGAGGGTGAGGTCGGACATCTGGCAGGCTCCGGGTCGTCGCGCGGGCGGGTCCTTCCGCCCGGATCGCCCCGGGCTTTACCCGCCGGGGCGGTCGGCGCCAAGCGGCGCGACGGCCGGGGGCCGCGCGGCGCGCGTTGCCGGCTCCGGACCGCCATGCTACCTGCCCACGACCCACCCGACTTCAGCGTCCCTCCGGGCAATCATGCCGAACCGCGATCCCGCTCGCGCGGGCATCCCCGACGATCTCCACGTCACCCACGCGATCGATGTCCCGGGCCACGGCACGCTCCGCGGCGAGATCGACCTGCGACAGGATTTCCACGCCTGCCTCGGCAGCGTTCCCCTCGAAGGCAAGCGGGTGCTCGATGCCTGCACGCTCAGCGGCTTCACCACCTTCGCGATGGAGGCCCTGGGCGCCGACGTGGTGTCGTACGACCGGGCCGACGGCCGGCACTGGGATCTCGTGCCGTTCTGCGACGGCCCGTCCCCGTCGCATCTCAGACCGCTGCTCGACGTCCATCAGGCCCGGATCGCCCGCGCCTATCGGTTCTGCCACGCAGCCCTCGGCTCCCGGGCGGAGCGGGTCGAGGGCTGCCTCTACGCCATCCCCGAGGCGATCGGCCCCGTCGATGTCGCGGTCGTCGGGTCGCTTGCGCAGATTCGCGACCCGTTCCGGGCGCTGCACGGCGCCCTGCGCCTCGTCCAGGAAACCGCCGTGGTCACCGGCCTGCTGCCGCAGCACCCGTGGTTCGCCCCGTCCTGGCTCGCGCGCCTGGCGGCGGCACGGCGGGACGCCCTGGCCTTCGTGCCCCGGCCCGACCAGAACAACCCGTTCCAGGGCTGGTGGCGGATCTCGCCGGCGACGGTCGTGCACTGGCTCGAGGTCATCGGCTTCGGCGAGACCCGGATCGCGTTTCATCGCCGCCCGCTCGGCGGCCGCGCCCGCACGTTCTACGCCGTCGTCGGGCGCCGGACCCGGGCGAACCACGGCGCGATCTGAGCCGGACAAGGATTCGAACGATGTTCCATATCGGTCGCGACGGCTGGCTGTTCCTGACCGTCGGGACCAACCGCGCCGCCGACCTCTACGACAACACCCGGCCGGTGTGGCGGATGCTGCGGGATTGGCGCAGGCTGCTGCTGGCGCGGGCGGACCGGACGGAGCGGCTCGGCATCCGCTACCTGCACCTGTCCTCGCCCGAGAAGCTGAGCGTCTATGACCAGAAGTTCTTCGGCGCAGGCCCGGTGCGGGCGGCGCGCTCGCCGACGCGGCGCCTGGGGCGGCTCCTGCGCCTGACCGCCTCCGGGCGGCGCCTGTGGGTCGACGCCCTCACACCCCTGCGGCACCAGCGCGACGACGCGGACCTGTACTTCCGAACCGACACGCACTGGACCTCGGCGGGAACCTTCGTCGCCTACCGGGCGATCTGCGACGCCTGCGGCGCGGCGGCGATCACCGACATGCTGGCGACGTGCCCGGCCTACACCGTCACGCGGTTCATGGATCTCGGCGAGAAGCTGCAATACCCGGTCCCTGAGACCAGCACCGTCCACGATATCCGGCAGCGTGCCCGGATCGCAGCGCAGAACCGCCTCCACGCGCTGGCCGAGCGCCAACCGGAACTCAACCTCCACACCGGCATCTATGTCGGCTTCCGGAACGACGACCCGGCGGCGGATCCGCGCACGCTGGTGCTGTTCGGGTCGTCCTACTCGGGCTATGGCCGCATCGGGCTCACCAGCATGCTCGCCGAGACGTTCCGCTGCGTGCACTTCGTCTGGTCGGCGGAGATCGACTGGACCCTCGTCGAGCGTCTGCGTCCGGACATCCTGCTCACCGAATCCGCCGAGCGCTACATGGCGCGTCTGCCCGACGACGGGTTCGCGGTCGAGCGCTTCGCGGACGAGAAGATCACCCGGCTCCTGGCGGAGCGCCCGGATCTCGCGGTTCCTAATCCGTGAACACCACCGTCTTGCGGCCGTTGGCGATCACCCGGTCCTCCAGCACGTAGCGCACCGCGCGGGCCAGCACCCGGCGCTCGATGTCCCGGCCCTTGCGCACGAGGTCCTCGGGGGTGTCGCGGTGCGAGATGCGCTCGACGTCCTGCTCGATGATCGGCCCCTCGTCGAGGTCGCCGGTGACGAGGTGCGAGGTGGCGCCGATCAGCTTCACGCCGCGCTCGTGGGCCTGGTGATAGGGCTTGGCGCCCTTGAAGCCGGGCAGGAACGAGTGGTGGATGTTGATGCAGCGCCCGGCGAGTTTTTTGGCGAGGTCGTCCGACAGGATCTGCATGTAGCGGGCGAGCACGACGAGCTCTGCCCCGGTCTCCTCGACGAGCCGCCACAGGGCGGCCTCCTGCTGCGGCTTGGTCTCGGGCGTGATCGGCAGGTGGTGGAACGGCACGCCGGCGAGGTCGGCCGCGCCGTAGGTCTCGCGCGGGTAGTTCGCCACGACGGCGCAGACCTCCATCGGCAACTCGCCGATGCGCCAGCGGTAGAGGAGGTCGTTCAGGCAGTGGTCGAAACGGGAGACGAGCAGCATCACCCGCCGCCGCTCGGCCCGGTCGCGCAAGGTCCAGTCCATGCCGAAGCGCTGCGCCACCGCCGCGAAGCCCTCGGCCAGCGTCTCTCGCCCCGGCTCGCCCCGCACCGGGTTGAACACGAGGCGCATGAAGAAGCGGCCGGTCTCGACGTCGTCGAATTGCTGCGCGTCGAGGATGTTGCAGCCGGCCTCGAACAGGTAGGCCGAGACGCCGGCCACGATCCCCGGGACGTTGGTGCAGGAGAGGGAGAGGACGTAGGAGGGGGTGGTCATGAGCGCTCGGGCCGCCGGCTTGCAAGGACGGTCCCGCCCTAAGCGATCCGGGCGGGGAGGTGAAGCCTTGCTACCCCTCCGCCTCCAGCTCCCCGCTCACCTCCAGCCACTCCTCCTCGGCCGTTCCCAAGGCCGATGCGGCCTCCGCGCGCATGCGGGCGAGCTCGCCGGCCTTCGTCGCGTCGGTGCGGAAGGCGGTGCCGTCGGCGAGCGCCGCGTCGATCTTGGCGATGGCGGCCGAGAGCTTCGCCATGCGCGCCTCCACGGCCTCGAGCTTGCGGCGCAACGGCGCGAGCGCCGCCCGGCGCTCGGCGTTGGAGCGGCGCTCCACCGCCTTCATGCCGCCCGACGGCTCCGGAGCCTTCGCGCCCTCCGTTTCCGGGCCGGCGAGCACCAGGCGGCGGTAATCGTCCATGTCGCCGTCGAAGGGCTTCACGGTGCCGTTGCGCACGAGCCAGAGCCGGTCGGCGCAGGCCTCGACCAGGAAGCGGTCGTGGCTCACCAGGATCACGGCGCCCTCGTAGTCGTTGATCGCCTCGACCAGCGCCTGGCGGCTCTCGATGTCGAGGTGGTTGGTCGGCTCGTCGAGGATCAGGAGGTGCGGGCCGTGGAAGGCGGCCAGGCCCATCAGGAGCCGCGCCTTCTCGCCGCCGGAGAGCTGCGAGACCGGGGTGTCGGCCTTGTGGCCGGGGAATCCAAGGCGGGCGGCGGCCGCGCGGGCACGGGCCTCCGGCACGTCCGGCATCAGGTCGCGGACATGGGCGTAGGCGCTCTCGGCGGGCCTCAGCTCGTCGAGCTGGTGCTGGGCGAAATAGGCGACGTTCATCTTGCCCCAGCGCCGCACCTCGCCCGAGAGCGGCTCGAGCCGGCCGCCGATGAGCTTGCAGAAGGTCGACTTGCCGTTGCCGTTGGCCCCCAAGAGCGCCACCCGGTCGTCGGGGGCGAGCGTCAGGTTGAGGCCGGTCAGCACCGTGCGGTCCGGATAGCCGGCCTGGACCCGCTCCATCGCGACGAGGGGCGGGGACAGCGCCCGCTCCGGGCTCGGCAGGTGGATCACCGGCACGTCGTCCTCGATGAGCGCCGCGATCGGCTCCATCTTGGCCAGCCGCTTCATCCGCGACTGGGCCTGGCGCGCCTTGGTGGCCTTGGCCTTGAAGCGGTCGACGAAGCTCTGGAGATGGGCGCGCTCGGCCTCCTGCTTGGCCCGGGCCTTGGCCTGGAGCATGCGCTTCTCGGCGAGCTGGCGGGCAAACGCGGTGTAGCCGCCGCGATAGAGCGTGAGCTTGCCGCGGTCGAGGTGGAGGATGTGGTCGACCGAGGTGTCGAGGAGGTCCCGGTCGTGGCTGATGATCAGCGCCGTGCGCGGATAGCGCTCGAGGTAGTCGTAGAGCCAGAGCGTGCCCTCGATGTCGAGGTAGTTGGTCGGCTCGTCGAGGAGAAGCAGGTCCGGCTCCGAGAAGAGCACCGCGGCGAGCGCCACCCGCATGCGCCAGCCGCCGGAGAAGTCGGCGCAGGGCTTCCCCTGCGCTTCCGCGTCGAAGCCGAGGCCGTGCAGGATCGCGGCCGCCCGGGCGGGTGCCGAATGGGCGTCGATGTCGACGAGCCGCGTCTCGATCTCGGCCCGGCGCAACCCGTCGGCGGTCTCGGCCTCTTCCATGAGCCGCGTGCGCTCGGTGTCGGCGGCGAGGACCACCGCGTGCAGGGTCTCGGGGCCGGCCGGCGCCTCCTGCGCCACGCCGCCGATCCGCGTGCCCTTCGGCAGCCCGATCGTGCCGCCCTCGGTCGGGATCTCGCCCTGGATGATGCGAAACAGCGTGGTCTTGCCGGCGCCGTTGCGCCCGACGATCCCGACGCGCGCGCCCTCGGGCAGGGCGAAGCCGGCTTGGTCGAGGATCAGGCGGTCGCCGATCCGGTAGGTGAGGTCGTTCACGCGGAGCATGGCCGCGTTGTGGGGGTGGCGGGCGTGGGAGGCAAGGGGCGCCGCATCGGGCCCGACGGTTCACGACGTCGATATGCTCGGAACCTGCAATCATACCCGCGACCTCATCCTGAGGCGCGAACGAAGTGAGCCTCGAAGGAGGGCTCCAGAGATCGCGGTGGCTTCTGGAGCCCTCCTTCGAGGCTCACTTCGTTCGCGCCTCAGGATGAGGTCGCGGCTGGGAGAGAAGAGAGAAGCCGGTGACGGACGAGCTCTATGACGCCGTCCCGCCGACCGCCCGGGCGAGGATCGCCGCCGGGTCGTCGGCGGGCCCGGCGCCCGCGAAGGCCACGAACTGGTCGGGCCGCACCAGGACCAGGCTCGCCTCGTAGCGCGCGAGATCGTCGGAGCCCGGATCCTCGACCACCGTCAGGGGCACGCCGAGGGCAGCGGCGTCCCGCGCGAAGGCGCCGGCCTGCCGCCGGCCCTCGCCGATCGCCAGGAGGGTGAAGTCGGGGCCGAGCGCCTCGTAGGTGCTGCGCCCGTCGGAGAGCGTGAGCGGCGTCAGATGCCGGCCGGCCCGGGCCGCGAAGGCGTGGGAGCCCACGGCGCTCGGGGCGGCGCCGGGCTCGGCCGGGACGATCGGCGAGCCGGCATAGTGCGGCGCGTAGGCGCCGACCTCCGACTTCGCGCCGCTGCCGCGCTCCGCCCAGGCGGTCGCGAAGGCGTCGGGGTCGCGGGCGGGGTCGTGGGTCTCCAGGAACTCGCGGTCGTCGCGGATCGCCCGCTCGATGAAGTCCCGCGCCGTCGAGGCGAAGACCGGCCGGCGCTCCGCGGTGTAGGAATCGAGGAGGGCCGGGCCGGCCCAGCCCTTCAGGGATGCGGCGAGCTTCCAGGCGAGGTTGGCGGCGTCCTCGAAGCCGGTATTGATGCCGTAGCCGCCATAGGGCGGGTGGCTGTGGGCGGCGTCGCCCGCGATGAACAGGCGCCCGGCGCGGTAGCTGTCGGCGGTGGCGAAGCGCAGGTCCCAGAAGCCGACATGCTCGATCGCGACGTCGAACGTGGCCCCGACCGCCTCGTGCAGCAGGGCGGCGAAGTCGTAATTGTCGCGGGTGGTGCCGGGCGGGACGGGGGCGTGGAAGAACCAGGTCGTGCCGAGATCGACCCGGCCGAAGAAGCGCCAGTAGCCCTTCAGCTCCGGATGCAGGACGTTGTAGAACGACTTGCAGGGGAAGCGCTCCAGCAGCCGGTGCAGTTCGTGCGAGCGGAAGACCAGCAGCACCATCAGCCGGTCGTGGTCCTGGCGGGTCTGGGTGATGCCGGCCGCCTCGCGCACGACCGAGCGGCTGCCGTCGCAGCCGACCGCGTAAGACGCGCGCAAGCTCCGCCGCCCCGAGCCGTCCCGCGCCGCGAGGGCCACGCGCACGCCGGCCTCGTCCTGCGTCACGGCCTCGGCCGACCAGCCGTACAAGGCCTCGATCTGCGGCAGCGCCGCGGCGCGCCGGCGCAACACCGCCTCGGTGGCGTATTGCGGCAGGCGCTCATTGTCGGTGAAGTAGTAGGGCCGCACCAGCTCGCGCTGGAGCCAGTCGTAGGTGTGGCCGCTCAGAAGCGTGCCGTAGGCGGTGAGGCCACCGATGCCGTAGCCGCGCGGCACCGTGCGGGCGGCGCGCAGCTCCGCCTCGCAGCCCCAGAAGTGGAAGTGCTCCATCGTGCGCTGGGTCAGGTTCTGGCCCCGCGGGATCGGCTGCGGCTCGGGATAGCGCTCGACCAGGACGGAGCGGATGCCGCGCTGGGCGAGGTCGATGGCGAGCCCGGTCCCGACCGGGCCGCCGCCCACGATGACGATGTCGGCGGAAGGGGAGGAGGCGTCGGACATGGCGGTCTCGGTCGTCAGTGGCCGGTGGCGGCGGCGGGGCGGGTTTGCGGGGCGGGACGTCCGCGGGCGAGCGCCAGGGCGGCGAGCGCGGCGCAGAGCGCCGGCACGGCCGCGACGAGGAAGAGCTCGCCGGTCGCCCAGTGCAGCGCCAGGAGCGCGCCGCCGACGAGCGGGCCGACGATCGACCCGACCCGGCCGATGCCGAGCGCCCAGCCGATGCCGGTCGCCCGGATCGCGGTCGGGTAGGCCGCGGCGGCGAGCGCGTTCGAGGCGATCTGGCCGCCGACGATGCAGAAGCCGGCGGCGAAGATCGCGAGCGCCGCCGGCACCACCGCGTGGGCCGAGGCGCCGATCGCCGCGACGGCCCCGGCCGCCACCAGGTAGGTGAGCGCCAGCGCGCCGAAGGAGAACCGGTCGATCAGCCGCCCGAGGGTGATCGTGCCGGCCACGCCCCCGACCTGGAGCAGCGAGCCGACGACGGCCGCGACCGGGACCGAGGCGCCGAGGTCGTTCAGCACCGTCGGCAGCCAGTTCGACAGGAAGTAGAGGTCGAGCAGGCTCATGAAGAACACGACCCAGAGCAGCACGGTCGTGCGGGCCCGGCCGTCGGAGAAGAGGTGGGCCACCGGCATCCCGTCGAGGGCCGGCTCGTGGACGGTAAAGCGCGCGCCGGGCGGCAGGGCCGCCGCCGGAAACGTCTGCCTGAGGATCGCGGCGGCCCGCGCATCCGCGCGTCCCGAGGCGGCGAGGAAGCGGACCGATTCGGGCAGCGCCCGGACCAGGACCGGCACCAGCAGCAGCGGCACCGCCCCACCGATCACGAACACCGCCCGCCAGCCGAAGGCCGGCATCACCGCCGCGGCGATCAGCCCGCCGAGCGCCGCGCCGATCGAGAAGCCGCAGAACATCGTCATCACCATGGTGGCGCGGCGCCGGTGCGGGCTGAATTCCGAGGTCAGCGCGACGGCGTTCGGCATCGCGCCCCCCAAGCCCAGCCCGGTGAGGAAGCGCAGGGCCAGCAGGGTCGTCAGATCCGGCGCGAAGGCGGTGGCGAGCGTGCCGAGCCCGAAGGCGGCGGTGCTGGCAACCACGATACGCTTCCTGCCGATCCGGTCGGCGAGGGGGCCGAACACCAGGGCGCCGAGCATCAGCCCGACGAGCCCGGCGCTGAAGACCGGGCCCAGGGCGCCGCGGGAGACCGACCAGTCCCGCACCAGCTCGGGGGCGACGTAGCCGATCGCCTGGGTGTCGAACCCGTCGGTGAACAGGACCGCGGCACAGAGGAGGAGGAGCCGGATCTGGGCGCGCCCGACCGGCTGCCCGTCGATGAACGCCGTCACGTCGATCGGGCGCGCGGCGGCGCCCAGGGGCTGGTCCATGGTTTCCTCCGGATCTTATGGGCCCGGGCGCGACGGCCCGGATCGTGGGCCCGGGCTGCGCCAGGCGAGATGCCCGTGCTGCGCCTGGGCACCAGCAGGCTCGCGGACGCGGTCCGGACGCCTCATAATAATCAGACGTCTGATGATTTGTCGATACCCTCGCCTTGTCGGGCCCCGGCGCACGGCCTATCAGGCAGCGCCCCTCGCTCCCCTCCCGACATTCCATGGCCGGCGATCCCCTGGACGACCTCTACGACCGACCCGGCTTCATGATCCGGCGCGCCCACCAGATCGCCGTGTCGGTGTTCCTGGCCCAGACCGACGACCTCGGCATCACCACCACGCAGTACGGCATCCTGGTCGTGCTGCGGCACCGTCCGCGGATCGACCAGATCACGGTGGCGCGGCTGCTCGGCCTGGATCGCTCGACCACCGGCATGGTGATCAGGACGCTGGAGGAGGGCGGCCTCGTCGCCCGCGTGGTCGACCCCGCCGACAAGCGCCGCCGCAGCCTCGAGCTGACGCAAGCCGGAAGCGACCTCCTCGACCGGCTGGCGGCGCCGGCCGAGCGCGCGGTGGCGCAGCTCCTCGCCCCCCTCGATCCGGCGGAGCGGCCGGTCTTCCTGGCGCTCCTGCGCAAGCTCACGGGCGCCTTCGACGCGACCTCCCGGGTGCCGCTCGCCAAGGGCGAGGGCGGTCCCGCACCGTCCTCCGAAGCGATTTGACAGCCGCCCGTCGCCGCGCCCAAGAGCTTGGCCACGAGAGATCAACCGAGAGCGCGGCGCGACGGACGCGGGAGCGGCGGACATGAACGCGAACGAGGCGCGGACGCGCACGCTCCTGCACGAGCGCCGGGCGCTGATCGGCATCGTCGGGCTCGGCTATGTCGGGCTGCCGCTGGCGCTGGCCGCGCTCCGGGCCGGCTTTCCGGTGCTCGGCTTCGACGTCGATCCCGGGCGGGTCGCGGCGCTCAACCGGGGCGAGGGGGCGTTCCACCACATCCCGGGCGAGGCGTTGAGCCCGGCGCTCGCGGCCGGCACCTTCGCGGCGACCGGCGACATGGCGCGGCTCCACGAGCCCGACGCGGTGCTGATCTGCGTGCCGACGCCGCTCACCCGCCACCGCGAGCCGGACCTGTCCTACGTCGAGGCCACCGCCCGGGCGATCGCCGCGGCCTTGCGGCCGGGCCAGCTCGTGGTGCTCGAATCGACCACCTATCCGGGCACCACCGCCGAGGTGATGCGGCCGATCCTGGAGGCGGGGGGCCTGCGCTCAGGCACCGACTTCTTCCTCGCCTACTCGCCGGAGCGCGAGGATCCTGGCAACGGGGAGTTCGACACCGCCCGCATCCCCAAGGTGGTGGGGGCGGACGATCCGGCCGCCCGCGGCCTGGCGGAGGCGCTCTACGGGGCACTCGTGGTGCGCACCGTGCCGGTCTCCTCCGCCGCCGCCGCGGAGGCGGTGAAGCTCACGGAAAACATCTTCCGGTCGGTCAACATCGCCCTCGTGAACGAGCTGAAGCTCGTCTACGACGCGATGGGCATCGACGTCTGGGAGGTGATCCAGGCGGCGGCCACCAAGCCCTTCGGCTTCATGCCGTTCCAGCCCGGGCCGGGCCTGGGGGGCCACTGCATCCCGATCGACCCGTTCTACCTCGCCTGGAAGGCGCGGGAATTCGACGTGCCGGCCCGGTTCGTCGAGCTCGCCGGCGAGGTCAACACGCGCATGCCCTACCACGTGGTCGAGCGCCTCGCGGCCGCCGTCGACCGGACCGGCCGGGCCTTCTCGGGCGCGACGGTGCTGGTGCTGGGCCTCGCCTACAAGCGCAACGTCGAGGACACCCGCGAGAGCCCGGCCCTCAAGCTGATCCGGCTGATCGAGGCGCGGGGCGCGCGCACCCGCTACCACGACCCCCTGGTGCCGGTGCTGCCCCCGACCCGCGAGCACCCGGAACTCGCCGGGCGGCGATCGGACGACCTGACCCCCGAGACCCTGCGGGCGGCGGACGCCGTGCTGATCGCCACCGACCATGACGGCGTCGATTACCGGCTCGTGGCGGCCCATGCGCGGCTCGTCGTCGACACCCGCAACGTCATGGCCCGGCATGGACTAACAGGAACGACGATCGTGAAGGCGTAAAACCGGGGAAAAACCGCTGCCTGATCGGCACATGACCCGGGTGCAACACCCGCCGCGCCCTGGCGAGCGCGGCCGCGGCGGGCTAAGAACGCGGGCGACACCGCGGCCGTTCGCGGGATCGAGGCGGGATCGAGGACAGCGTCATGGGTCGGCTCGCAGTTTCTCCGTTCTTCAAGGAAGCGGGCATCGACCTGACCCCGTACGAGTCGCGCTGCATCTGGCGCCGGTTCGATGCCAACGAGATCCTGGTCGATTTCGACGACGCCTCCACCGACGTCTACCTGCTCGCCTCCGGCGAGGTGCGGATCCTCAACCGGACGCAGTCGGGCAAGGAGGTGATCCTGGGCGAGATGCGGGCCGGCGAGTTCTTCGGCGAGCTGGCCGCCATCGACGGGGTCAGCCGCTCGGCCAACGTCACGGCGCTCACCCGCGGCGAGCTCTGCGTGGTGCCGGCCGCCGTCTTTCGCGAGATCGTCTTCGCGGCCCCGCCGATCGCCGACCGGCTGCTGCGGCTGCTCGCCAAGCGCGTGCGGATGCTCAATGCCCGGCTGATGGAGCACGCGGTCCTCGACCTGCGCCACCGGCTCTATGCCGAGCTGCTGCGCCTGTCCTCGCCCCGGCCCGGCACCGACGGCGAGCGCGCGGTGAGCCCGCCGCCCTACCACCACGTGCTCGCCGCCCGCATCGGCTGCCGCCGCGAGCAGGTGACGCGGGAATTCACCGTGATGGCCCAGGAAGGCCTCGTCGACCGCACCCGCGGCGCCCTGGTCATCCGCCGGCCCGACATCCTCGAGGCGCGGGTGGCGGAGGCACTGCGGGAAGACGCGTAGCCTCTTCCTGCGGATGCGCAGGGTCCTCCCGCGGACGCGTAGGGTCTCCTGCGGCCGGGCCGCGATCCGGACGGGGCGACCGCCGGCACGGATCCTGCCAAGGTGCAGCCCGAGGGCACGAGTACGGAGTCTTTCACCAGCATGACCGCACGACCGAAGGTGGCCTTCATCGGCACCGGCGGCACCATCTCGTCGGTGGGCCGCGACAGCCTGGACATCCTCGACTACACCGCCACCGGCCGGCGCCTGGAGGCGGAGGAGATCCTGGCGCGGGTGCCGGAGGCCCGCGACGTGGCCGAGGTGGTGCCGGTGCGCTACCGCGCCGTGACGAGCCCGGGCATCGGATTCTCCGACTGGCGCGACCTCGTCCTCCTCTGCGAGCGCCTGGCGGCGGAGCATCCGGACCTCGCCGGCATCGTGATCGGGCACGGCACCGCCACCCTGGAGGAGACCGCCTACGCGCTCGGCCTGACCCTCACGGTCGACCTTCCGGTGGTGCTGGTCGGCTCGCAGCGGCCGATCAGCGCCCTGTCGAGCGATGCCGGCCTCAACCTCGTGGCGGCCTTGCGCACGGCGGCCGCCCCGGAGTCGCGCGGGCGCGGCGTGCTGGTGGTGCTCAACGACGAGATCCAGGCCGCCCGCGAGGTGACCAAGACCTCGGTCGCCCGGCTCCAGACCTTCCGGACGCCGGATTTCGGCGTGCTCGGCCAGGTCGACGGCCCGCATGTGCGCTACTACCGCCGGCCGGAGCGGCGTCACGCCCCCGGCACGCCCTTCGACATCCGCACCCTCGACGCCCTGCCGCGGGTCGACATCTCCTACGCTTACGCCGATGCCGACGGCACGGCGGTGCGGGCCTTCGTGGCGGCGGGCGCGCAGGGCATCGTGTCGGCGGGGCTCGCCCCCGGCATGACGCCGCCGGCGGAGGCCGAGGCCCTGGGGGCGGCGGTGGCCGGCGGGGTCGCGGTGGTGCAGTCGACCCGGGCCGGCAGCGGCGTGGTGCCGGCAACCGCCCGGCTCGCCGCGCTCGGCATCCTCGGCGCCGACAACCTGACCCCGCAGAAGGCCCGCATCCTCCTGGCGCTCGCCCTCACGGTGACCCGCGACCCCGCGCGCCTGGCGGAGATCTTCGCGACCTACTGAAAGCCGGGCCGCCCGGGCCGGCGCGGGAATCTGCATGGAACCGGCGACCGGGGACGGCGGCCGGGCGCCGCTCCGACCCGTCCCGCATCGACCTGCGGGTGCGATGCAGGGTCGGTTCACGTTTTTGCGTGTGTCGCAGGCTTTCGCTGCGAAACCGGCTACCACTTTCGCGAAACCTGCTTAGGCTCCGCCGGCCGGACCGATGGCTGCCCCCGCGGGTTGGTCCGGCGGCAGGTCGGGCCGGCGCAGTCTGAACACCTCCGTCGGGGCCCGGCCTGCTCGCGCGGGGAGAGAGTCGCCCCCAGGGGAGCAGCGCCAGGGGAGCGCAGAGGGAGCGTCGATGGTGCGCCTGAACGAGATCCGGGCCGGCGAGGTCGCGGTCGAGCCGCCTTCGCCCACGGATGCCGGGCTCGTGTTCATCGGCCGCATCCGCACCCCGTGGACCGACCGCCTCGCCTGCCCGCGCCAGGGCCGGGCGGACGGGCCGGCCTGCCGGATCGAGGTGTTTGCGCCCTGGCGCGAGGCCCTCGACGGCGTCGCGCTCTACGCGCGGCTCGAGGTGCTGTACTGGCTCGACCGCTCGCGGCGCGACCTCGTGCGCCAGAGCCCGGCCAGCGACGGGACCGCGCGGGGCACCTTCTCGCTGCGCTCGCCGGTGCGGCCGAACCCGATCGGCACCAGCATCGTCACGCTGATCCGGGTCGAGGACGGAATCGTGCACGTGCGCGGCCTCGACTGCCTCGACGGCACGCCGCTCCTCGACATCAAGCCCGACCGCACCCTGTTCACGCCGCTCGCGCCGCCCCAGGCGGGCGACGCTGAGACCGGCGGCGGGGAGATCGCGGACGCATGAGGGGATCGGCCGCGCTGCTCCTCGTCCTGACGCTCCTCGGGGCACCGGCCGGAGCCGCGGAGCGTCCGGCGGAGGCAGCAGGGACGAGCGAGGCGGCGCAGGCGCCGCCAGGCACCGCCGAGACCGCGGAGGCGCCGCTGCCGATGCAGGAGGTGGCGCCGGGCGTCTTCGTCTACGCCGCGCCCTACGCGCTCGCCGGGAGCGGCAATGCCGGCGCCATCGCCAATGTCGGGTTCGTCGTCGGCCGCGACGCGGTCGCGGTGATCGACACCGGCGGCAGCCTGCGGGCGGGGCGGCGTCTCCTGGCGGCCCTGCGGCAGCGCACGGCCCTGCCGGTGCGCTACGTCGTCAACACCCACGTCCATCCCGATCACGTGCTCGGCAACGCCGCGTTCGCGGGCGACGTGCCGTCGCGGGAGGGCACCGCGCGCGACGGCACGGTCTTCGTCGGCCACAGGGCCCTGCCGGAGGCCCTGGCCGCCCGGGCCGACACCTACCTGCGGGCCAATGCCGACCTCGTCGGGCCGGACTTCGCCGGCACCCGGATCGTGCCCCCGACCCTGCTCGTCTCGGACCGCCTCGACCTCGACCTCGGCGGGCGGGTGCTGCACCTCGAGGCCTGGCCGACCGCCCACACCAACAGCGACCTGACGGTGCGCGACGAGAGCACCGACACCTGGTTCCTCGGCGACCTCCTGTTCGTAGGCCACGTCCCGGCCCTCGACGGGCGGCTCGCCGGCTGGATCGCGGTGCTCGAACGCCTGCGCGCGCGGCCCGCCGCCCGGGTCGTGCCCGGCCACGGCCCCGCCGCCGTCCCGTGGCCGGCCGCCGCCGCGCCGATTAACCGTTACCTTGCGGCCTTGTCGACGCAGGTGCGGGCGATGGTGCGCGACGGCGCCCCGATCGGGGAAGCGGGACGCGCCGCGGCCGGGGAGGCGGGTTCCTGGGCGCTGTTCGACGACTTCAACGCCCGCAACGCCACCACCGCCTATCACGAGCTGGAGTGGGAATAGAAACCGCGGTGGTCTCGCGGGCCGGCGCGAAGCAGTCTCGTTCGTGTGCGAACGCCTTCCGACACAAACCGTTGATGTTGCAGAGCACAAAATCCATGCTGCTGTGCACACCGCAAGGCGATGTATACCTTAGTTATCGATTCCGGGGGCGGAGGGCGGCGCCCTGCCGCGGGCGGGTGTGTTGACGGCGTCCGATTTTCTCTTAGAGTTCCTTCAAGCTTCGGTTTCAACGGTGCCGCCAGGGGAAGGCGGTGTTCGGTTCGCAGACACGGCAAGGCCCCGCCCGGGCCCCTCGCACGCCAGTTCCGCTGGCAGCCGGTTGTGACACGCTGCCGAGGCCAACACGTCCCCAAACGCAAACAACAGGAAACGGCTCGTAGCGCTCCAGTCGGGGCGCACGGCGGAATGCACCTGTCGGAGGAATCCATGAGAGCGGTCCATCTCCTTGCGGTGAGCGCGGGCATCCTCGGCGTCGCCCCGGCCCTGGCAAACGACGACGTGCTGAAGCGCACGGCCAACCCGGCCGAGCAGGTCCTGCAGACCGTCGACTACGCCAACACGCGCTACTCGAAGCTCGACCAGATCAACACCGGCAACGTCAACAAGCTGCAGGTGGCCTGGACGTTCTCGACCGGCGTGCTGCGCGGCCACGAAGGCGCCCCGCTGGTCGTCGGCGACGTCATGTACGTCCACACGCCGTTCCCGAACATCGTCTACGCGCTCGACCTGAACCAGGACGGCAAGATCCTGTGGAAGTACGAGCCGAAGCAGGATCCCAACGTCATCCCGGTGATGTGCTGCGACACGGTGAACCGTGGCCTGGCCTATGCCGACGGCGCGGTCTTCCTGCACCAGGCCGACACCACGATCGTGTCGCTCGACGCCAAGACCGGCAAGGTGAACTGGTCGGTGCAGAACGGCGATCCGAAGATCGGCGAGACCAACACCGCCACCGTGATGCCGGTGAAGGACAAGCTCATCGTCGGCATCTCGGGCGCCGAGTACGGCATCCGCGGCCACGTCACCGCCTACGACCTCAAGACCGGCAAGCAGGCCTGGCGCGCCTACAATGTCGGCCCCGACGCCGAGATGAAGATCGACCCCGAGAAGACCACCGAGCTCGGCAAGCCGGTCGGCAAGGACTCGTCGATCAAGACCTGGGAAGGCGACCAGTGGAAGACCGGCGGCGCCTCGACCTGGGGCTGGTACTCCTACGACCCGAAGCTGAACCTGGTCTATTACGGCACCGGCAACCCCTCGACCTGGAACCCGAAGCAGCGCCCGGGCGACAACAAGTGGTCGATGACGATCTTCGCCCGTGACGCCGATACCGGCGTGGCGAAGTGGGTCTACCAGATGACCCCGCACGACGAGTGGGATTACGACGGCATCAACGAGATGATCCTCACGGATCAGAAGGTCGACGGCAAGGACCGGCCGCTGCTGACCCACTTCGACCGCAACGGCTTCGGCTACACCCTCGACCGGGCCACCGGTGAGTTGCTCGTCGCCGAGAAGTACGATCCGGCGGTGAACTGGGCCACCAAGGTCGACCAGGACAAGTCCTCGAAGACCTACGGCCGTCCGCTCGTCGTCGCCAAGTACTCGACCGACCAGAACGGCGAGGACACCAACTCGAAGGGCATCTGCCCGGCGGCGCTCGGCTCCAAGGACCAGCAGCCGGCGGCCTACTCGCCCAAGACCAACCTGTTCTACGTGCCGACCAACCACGTCTGCATGGACTACGAGCCGTTCCGGGTGAGCTACACCCCGGGCCAGCCCTATGTCGGTGCGACCCTGTCGATGTACCCGGCGCCCAACAGCCACGGCGGCATGGGCAACTTCATCGCCTGGGACGGCGTGGCCGGCAAGATCAAGTGGTCGGTGCCCGAGCAGTTCTCGGTCTGGTCGGGCGCTCTCGCCACCGCCGGCGACGTGGTGTTCTACGGCACCCTGGAGGGCTACCTGAAGGCGGTCGATGCCAAGACGGGCAAGGAACTCTACAAGTTCAAGACCCCGTCGGGCATCATCGGCAACGTGATGACCTTCCAGCACAAGGGCAAGCAGAACATCGCCGTGCTGTCGGGCGTCGGCGGCTGGGCCGGCATCGGCCTCGCGGCCGGCCTCACCGACCCGAATGCCGGCCTCGGCGCGGTCGGCGGCTACGCCGCCCTGTCGAACTACACCAACCTCGGCGGCCAGCTGACGGTCTTCAACCTGCCGAACTGACCGTCCTCACCGGACCGGTTGAGGACGTCACTCAGACCTAAGTCCGGGCCGGCGCGGGTTCCCGCGCCGGCCTTCCCATGATTAGATGACGATCAGGACGGCAACAGAGCGGCGCCCGGCCAGCCGCCCAAAGATGTCAGGGAGAAACGTCCGTTGCGTGACCTCAGCAAAGCTGTTCTACGGCCGTTCGTGGCCGGCCTCGCCCTAGCAACCGTCGCGGTGGTTGCCGTACATGCTGAGGATGCCAAGAAAGCCGACCCGGCGCTCGCCAACCAGCTCAACCCCAATGACAAGACCGCCGAGCCCGACGAGAAGCTGCTCGCCAAGGACGCCGCCGTGAAGGTGGAGGACGGCAAGTATTCCGACGCCGCCGGTACCCCGACCTTCCGGATCACCGAGGCCGGCAAGAAGGTCGACTGGTACACCTATTCCGGCTATCGCCGCTATCACGCCGAGTGCCACGTCTGCCATGGCCCGGACGGCATGGGCTCGACCTACGCCCCGGCGCTGAAGGACTCGCTGAAGTATCTCTCCTACGAGGAATTCGTCGGCATCGTCGTGGGCGGCAAGCAGGACGTCAACGCCTCGACCCAGAAGGTCATGCCGGCCTTCGGCGACAACAAGAACGTGACCTGCTACATGGACGACCTCTACGTCTACCTGAAGGCGCGGGCCGCCGGGGCGCTGGGCCGGGTGCGGCCGGGCGACAAGGAGGACAAGCCCGAGGCGGCGCGCAAGCAGGAGAAGGAGTGTCTGGGCGGCTGATGGCGCGGGCGACCCACTCGACCGTCCTCCCGGCGGCCCCTGTCCTGGCGGCCTGCCTCGCGCTGGCCGCCCCCGCGGGGGCCCAGACGCTGCCGGACCTCGTCACGACCGACACCCTGCGGGTCTGCGCCGATCCCGGCGCGATGCCGTTCTCCGAACGCAAGGCGGATGGCCATGGCGACGGCTTCGAGAGCCGCATCGCGGCGATCATCGCCGACGAGCTGAAGGTGAAGCAGCGCGCCTACTGGCTCGCGCAGGGGCCGGGCTTCGTGCGCAACACGCTGGGCACCGGCCTGTGCGACGTCATCATCGGCTCGGCCTTCGGCAGCGAGCTGGTGCAGCACACCAACCCCTATTACCGCTCGACCTACGTCCTGGTCTCGCGCCAGGGCAGCCTGGACGGCGTGACCGGGCTCGACGACCCGCGCCTCAAGGGCAGGGCGATCGGGGTCATCGTCGGCACGCCCCCGGTCGACCGGATGGGCGCGGTCGGGCTGGTGCCGACCATGAAGCCGTATCCGCCCTACCAGTTCGACCCGGCGCGCAAATACCAGACCGTCTCGGCCGAGATCGTCGCCGACGTCGCCTCGGGCAAGCTCGACGCCGCGGTGCTGTGGGGACCGGCCGCCGGCTGGCTCGCCCGGCAGAGCGGCACCGCGCTGGCCGTGGTGCCGCTGCTGCACGAGCCCGACCGGCCGCCGCTCGCCTACCGCATCGCCATGGGGGTGCGCCACGGCGAGAACGAGTGGAAGCGGATCCTCAACACCGCCCTGCGCAAGCGCCGGGCCGAGATCGAGGCGGTCCTGCGCGACTACGCCGTTCCGCTCCTCGACGAGGAGGAGAACCGGCTGCTGCCGGCGGACGCGAAGCCGTGAGGCGCGCCTTCGCGGCCGTCCTCCTCGTCCTGGCGGCGACCGGCGCCCGGGCCGCCCCGCCTGAGCCGGAGGATTACCGCCAGGACGATTACCGCAGCCCGACGCCCGCGACCCTGCGCGGGGCCGAGACGGTCAGCACGGCACAGGCCGAGCGGCTGTGGCGCCAGGGCGCCGCCTTCGTCGACGTGCTGCCGCGCCCGCCGCGGCCGACCGCCCTGCCGCCCGGCACGATCTGGCGCGACGCGCCGCATGACAGCATCCCGCGGGCGCAGTGGCTGCCCAATACCGGCTTCGGGGCACTGGCGCCCGCGACCGAGGCCTATTTCCGGCACGGCCTCGCGGCGGCGACCGGGGGCGATGTCGACAAACCCCTGGTGCTGTTCTGTCAGCGCGCCTGCTGGATGTCGTGGAACGCCGCCCGGCGCGCCCTCGCCCTCGGCTACCGGAGCGTCCACTGGTACCCGGACGGCACCGACGGCTGGGCCGAGGCCGGCCTGCCCCTCGAGCGGGCGAGCCCGGTCGCGCCGTGACGCCTGCGCCCCGCCTGTGGCATGGGAGGCGGGCGTGAAGCGGGAGAACAGCATCATGAGCAGCGAGCGCGTCGCCATCGTCACCGCCGGCGGCAGCGGCATGGGGGCCGCCGCGGCCCGCAAGCTGGCGGCCGACGGTTTCCGGATCGCGATCCTGTCCTCGTCGGGCAAGGGCGAGGCGCTGGCCGCCTCCCTGGGCGGGCTCGGAGTGACGGGCTCGAACCAGTCGCCGGACGACCTCGCGCGCCTCGTCGCGCGCACGCTGGAGCGGTGGGGCCGGGTCGACGTGCTGGTCAACAGCGCCGGCCACGGGCCGAAGGGTCCGCTCCTCGACCTGACCGACGAGGACTGGACCCGCGGGATGGAGGTCTACTTCCTCAACGTGGTGCGGCCGACCCGCCTCGTCACGCCGATCATGCAGCGCCAAGGCGGCGGCGCGATCATCAACATCTCGACCTTCGCGGCCTTCGAGCCCGAGCAGGCCTTTCCGACCTCGGGCGTGTTCCGCTCGGGGCTCGCCGCCTTCACCAAGCTCTTCTCCGACCGCTACGCCCCCGACAACATCCGGATGAACAACATCCTGCCGGGCTTCATCGACAGCCTGCCGGAGAAGCCGGGCATCCGCGACCGCATCCCGCTCGGCCGCTACGGCCACGCCGACGAGATCGCCGCCGTGGTCGCCTTCCTGGCCTCGGAAGGGGCGGGCTACATCACCGGGCAGAACCTGCGGGTGGATGGCGGGATCACCCGGTCGGTGTAGGGGTGCGGCCCAGGCACGATTGGCCGGTTCGACGCGACGGCTCTCAATCCCACAGGGTCGTCGGCCGTGAAGAACGTCTAAATCGTTGGAAGATCGCGCGGATTGGTTATGCACACGTCTTCGCGCGTGCAAGGGCTTGGCGTGGGTCAGTGGGTTTCCTTGCAAATTGCACGCGCGGCGAGGGCGTGATTCCCTGCTCCTGACGACGGGAGCGGGAGACGGGGCATG
>NZ_SRLB01000026.1 GCF_004745635.1 Methylobacterium nonmethylotrophicum
GCGCCGGTGGCGCGCGAGCGCCTGCAGATCCTTCTGGCGCATGAGCGCACCGCGTTCGGGCGCTCGGACCTGGTGGCGATCCTGCGCGAGGAGATCCTGGCGGTGATCGCCAAGCACGTCGCCATCGACCAGGAGAAGGTGAAGGTGACGATGGAGCGGGGCGAGGCCGTCTCGACCCTCGGCGTCGACATCGAGCTTCCCGACAACAAGGTCGCCCGGCTCGCCAGCGCGTGAGATCGCCGATGCCCGAGATCGCCACCCCGCACAGGGGTGCGGTATAGGCCCGGTCGGCGCGGGGGGCTCCCCCCGCGCCTGCCCGGAAGAGGTCGAGGTCATGCCGGACGCGCCCACCATCTACGCCAACGCCCTGATGGCGCTCAGCCTGCGCCGGCCCGGCATCCTGCAGGTCACCCTCGGGACCGCCGGTTTCAGCGGCGAGGACATCGAGGTCGCGGTGCGGCTCGCCGTGCCGGAGGACACCGCGGTCGAGCTCGTCGAGGCCCTGGTCGAGGGCCTTCAGGCCGCGGCCGAGGAGGACGAGGACGACGAGGCGCCGGAGCCCTACGAGGCCTCGGTCGGCGACGTCGCGACGGCCGGGCTCCTCGCCACCACGCTCGCCACCGCCATGGGCGACGCCCTCGACCTCCTGGCCGCGCGGCCCGACTTCCTCGAGCGCCTCGCCGAGATCGAGGAGCGCGCCGTGCTGACGACGCGCAACTCCGTCTCTGAGGGCGTCTCGGTCGAGGACGAGGCGAAGGCGGTGCGCGACACCGTCGCGGTGCTCCAGAGCCTGTTCGCCCAGTGGCGCAAGGACCACGTCCCGCCCGCTTCCCCGCCGCCCGAGGGTCCCGAGGGCGACGTGCCGAAGGCGTGACGGCCGCGCGCCTCCGGCCGCGGCCCGATGACCGCCGGCGTGACTCTCGACGGTCGGCGGCAGGCACGCAGGTCGCGCGCATCCCGGCCGGCGTGCGGCTCACCCGCGGATCGGCCGTGCTCGCGTCGGCGAGCGGCACCGTGCGGCCCGAGGCCGCGAGCCCCGGCGACGAGGAAGCCGGTGACCACCGCCATCGCACCGGAGCGCGTTTCCCCGCCGCCTGTTCGGCCTTATGAGGGGAGCGTCCGCCACCGGGATCCCAGATGCGCAACCCCACCGACCCTATCGCCCTCGGCATCATCGGCGCCGGCATCATGGGCGAGCGGATGCTGAACGCCATCCTCTCCGAGGACGGTGCGCCCGTCCGCGTCGCGGCCCTGTGGGATCCGGCCCCGGCGGCGCTGGCGCGCATCGCCGCGCGCTTCCCGGGCCTTCCCCTCGCCCCGGACGCCGCCGCCGTCGTGGCGGCGAGCGACTGCGTCTACGTCGCCTCCCCGCCCGCCTCGCATCTCGGCTACGCCCGCGCGGCGCTCTCGGCGGGCCGCAGCGTGTTCTGCGAGAAGCCGCTCGCCGTCGACCTCGCGGACGCGCGCGCCTTCGTGGCACTTGCCGGCAGCCGCGGCGCCGTGAACTTCCCGTTCGCCTCCTCCCTCGGCGTCGCCGCCCTGGTGCAGTGGATCGCCCAAGGGGCGGTCGGTGCGCCGCGGCGCCTGACGATCGAGGTGGCCTTCGCGCGCTGGCCGCGGCCGTGGCAGGCCGATGCCGCGGGCTGGCTCGACGCACCCCGGGAAGGCGGCTTCACCCGCGAGGTCGTCTCGCATTTCCTGTTCCTCAGCCGGCGCCTCCTCGGCCCCCTGCACGGGCTCGAGGCCTCGGCCGAGTTCCCGGAACCCGGCCGGTCCGAGCGGGCGATCGAAGCGACCTTCCGGGCCGGCGACGTCCCGGTCGTGCTGCGGGGCCGGGTCGGTGCGACGGAGCAGGACGACCACAACACCTGGACCCTCGCGGGCGAGGCCGGGGCCGTGCGCCTGCGCGACTGGGCGATCGCCGAAAGCCGCCGCCCGGACGGCCGCTTCGAGCCCGCGCCCGACGCGATGCCGAACGAGCGGGCCCGGCCGATCGCCCTGCGCCGCCAGCTCGAGGGCGTGGCGCGCATGACCCACGGCGAGCCCCACCACCTCGCCACCCTGTCGGAGGCGCTGGAGGTGCAGGAGATCGTCGAGGCGATCCTGGCCCGCGGAACCGCCGCCGCCTGAAGCGGTCGGACATCGCGTCACACCTTCGCCCGCCGGGCCTCCGTCCGGCGCCCTCCGAGGGGCGGCCGCGCGGTTGCCCGGCACGCCATAGGCCGCTGCGAATGCAGCCGAATCCGATTCGCGAGTTGATTCTGCGTCAGTTTGAGCACTCGTCTCGAAACGGCGTGACGAATCGCGTCGAGTCGCCCTGACGTACCGGGATCGGTAGTCCTCCGCGACTGAAAATCCCCAGCTCACGGGTTATCTCAGCGCAGGCTCACTGCCCAACGTTTCGCTTCTTTTCGGCGGCGTCGTCGGCTCGGGCCCAAAAGGTCTCGGCCCGGGATGCTGCCAGGGCGGAACGGCGGGCGGTATACTTGGTTGACCCGTCGGGGTTGCCGCAGAGATCGGATCGCGAGAGATGGCATCCAGGAAAGCACTGATCACCGGCGTCACCGGCCAGGACGGCGCGTACCTGTCCGAGCTTCTCCTCGCCAAGGGATACGAGGTCCACGGCGTCAAGCGCCGGTCGTCGAGCTTCAATACGGCGCGGGTCGACCATCTGTACCAGGACCCGCACGAGGCGAATGTCCGCTTCCACCTGCATTACGGCGACATGACCGACGGCAGCGCGCTGACGCGCCTGATCGCCGAGATCGAGCCGGACGAGATCTACAATCTCGCGGCGCAGTCGCACGTCGCGGTCAGCTTCGAGATGCCGGAATACACCGCGAATGCCGACGCGGTCGGGACGCTGCGGCTCCTCGAGGCGATCCGGCAGCTGCGGCTGCAGGACCGCACCCGGTTCTACCAGGCCTCGACATCGGAACTCTACGGCCTGGTCCAGGCGGTGCCGCAATCCGAGACGACGCCGTTCCACCCGCGCAGCCCCTACGCGGTGGCCAAGCTCTACGCCTACTGGATCACGGTGAATTATCGCGAGGCCTACGGGATGCACGCCACCAACGGCATCCTGTTCAACCACGAGAGCCCGATCCGCGGCGAGACCTTCCTCACCCGCAAGGTGACCCGCGCGGTGGCGCGGATCGAGGCCGGGCTCGAGACCTGCCTGTGGGTCGGCAACCTCGAGGCCAAGCGCGACTGGGGCCATGCCCGCGACTTCGTCGAGGCGATGTACCTGATGGTGCAGCAGGACATGCCGGGCGACTACGTGGTGGCCACCGGCGAGACCCGCACCGTGCGCCAGTTCATCGAGGCCGCCTTCGCGGAGGTCGGCCGCCGGATCGCCTGGGAGGGGGCCGGCACCGACGAGGTCGGGCGCGACGCCGCGACCGGCGCTCCCCTGGTGCGGATCGACCCGCGCTTCTTCCGGCCGGCGGAGGTCGACCTGCTGATCGGCGACGCCACGAAGGCCAGGGAGCGCCTCGGCTGGACGCCGCGCACCAGCTTCTCCGACCTCGTCCGCGAGATGGTGGCGAGCGACCTCGCGGCGGCCCGGCACGAGGCCGCCTATCCGCCGGCGCCGACGCTGCGCCCCCTGTCGCAGGCCGCCGAATGACGGCCCCGGCCATGAACCCGGAACCGGGCCTCGCCTTCCCGCTCGCCGGGAGGCGCGTCTTCGTCGCCGGCCCGCACGGCATGGTCGGAAGCGCGATCGTGCGCCGGCTGGCCAGGGTCGAGTGCGAGGTGCTGACGGCGGGCCGCACCGAGTGCGACCTGCGCGATCCGGCCGCGGTGACGGAATTCTTCGCCCGGACCCGACCCGACGCGGTCTTCCTCGCGGCGGCGGTCGTCGGCGGCATCCACGCGAACGCCGCCTACCCGGTCGATTTCCTGCACGACAACCTGATGATCGCCGCCAGCGTCATCGGGGCGGCGCACCGGGCCGGCGTGGCCAAGCTGATGTTCCTCGGCTCGTCCTGCATCTATCCCAAGCACGCGCCCCAGCCGATGACCGAGGACGCGCTCCTCACCGGGCCGCTCGAGCCGACGAACGAGCCCTACGCCATCGCCAAGATCGCCGGGATCAAGCTCTGCGACGCCTATCGCCGGCAATACGGGGCCGATTTCGTCTCGGTGATGCCGACGAACCTCTACGGGCGGGGCGACAACTACCACCCGGAGAACGCCCACGTCCCGGCGGCGCTGATCCGGCGCTTCGATGCGGCGAAGCGCGACGGTGCGGAGAGCGTCACGGTCTGGGGCACCGGGACGCCCCTGCGGGAATTCCTCTGCGCCGACGACCTCGCGGATGCCTGCGTGTTCCTGATGGAGCGCCAGTCCTGGGCGGGCCCGCTCAACATCGGCACCGGCGACGAGGTGTCGATCGCCGACTTCGCCCGCACGGTGGCGGAGGTCGTCGGCTATGACGGGCGGATCGCCTTCGACACGTCGCGGCCGGACGGCGCGCCGCGCAAGCGCCTCGACGTGTCCCGACTCACCGCCCTCGGCTGGCGCCCGCGCATCTCCCTGCGCGAGGGTCTGGCCGCGGCTTATGCCGACTACCTCGCCGGCGGCGGGCGATACCGATGAGCGCCGGCGCTCCGCTGCGGATCCTCGTCGCCCATAACCGCTACCAGATCCGCGGCGGCGAGGACGCGGCGGTGGCCCGCGACGTCGCTGCGCTTGAGCGGGCCGGCTGCGCGGTCGAGGTGGTCTATCTCGACAACGAGGCGATCGATTCCGGCCTCGCCCGGCTCGAAGCGGCGTTCTCGGCGACGCACGCGCCGCGGGGCATCGCGCGGGTGATGGCGGCGGCGCGCCGTTTCGCACCGGACGTGGTGCACGTGCACAACTTCTTCCCGCTGCTCTCGCCGGGCATCCACGCCGCGGCGCGGGCCGCCGGCCACGCCACCGTGCAGACCCTGCACAATTACCGGCTGATCTGCGCGGGCGCCCTCCTGATGCGCGACGGCGCGCCCTGCGAGGAGTGCGTCACCGGCTCGCCCTACCGGGCGGTGCGCTTCCGCTGCTACCGCGGCTCGCGGCTCGGTTCGCTCGCGGTCGCCCGCATGGTCGACCACCACCGCCGGGCCGGGACCTGGCGGCGCGACGTCGACCGGTTCGTCGCCCTGACGCCGTTCGCGCGCGAGCGCTTCGTCGCCGCGGGTTTCCCGGCCGGGCGGATCCGCATCCGCCCGAACGGCCTGCCCGATCCGGGGCCGCCCTCGGGCGCCTCCCGCGACGGCCTCCTCTATGTCGGCCGGCTCAGCCCCGAGAAGGGCCTCCTCGTCCTCGCCGAGGCCGCCGCCCGGATCGGGACCCGCGTCACGGCGATCGGCGAGGGCCCGCTCGCGGGCGCGCTCGCCGGGCATCCGGGCCTCGACCTCCGGGGACCTTGCGCGCCGAACGCGGTGCAGGCCGCGATGGCGCGGGCCGCCGCCCTCGTCGTCCCGTCCCTCTGGTACGAGGGCCTGCCGATGGTGGTGGCGGAGGCCTTCGCGGCCGGCACGCCCGTCGTCGCCTCGCGGATCGGGGCGCTGGCCAGCCTGGTCGCGGACGGCACCACCGGCCTCCTCGCCGCGCCCGGCGACCCCGCCGCCCTCGCCCTCGCCCTCGCGCGCATCCGCGACGACCCGGCGGCCGCGGCCGCGATGGGGCGGGCCGCCCGCACCGTCTACGAGCGCGACTGGCGCGAGGACGTCACGACGCGCGCGCTCCTCGCGATCTACCGGGACGCCGTCGCCGCCCGCGCGGCGGACGCGCCCCTCGCCAGAACGGGAACCTGACTCTTGGCACACGATCCCACCATCCCCTCCTTCGAGATCGGCGGCGTCCCGGTCTCGGCCACCGACATGGCCGGGCTCGTCGGCGCCCTCGAGCGGCGCCTCGCCGAGGGGCCGGCCCAGCCCGGCACCTTCGTGGTCTTCCGCGACGCCCACGGCGTCGTCCGGGCGCAGACCGATGCGGCCCTGCGGGCCGCCCACCACGACGCGCTCCTGGTCTGCGCCGACGGCCGCCCCTTGAGCTGGATCGGCCGGTGGCGGGGCCTGTCCACCATGCAGCAGGTGCCGGGCATCGAATCGGTCGAGGCGGTGTGCCGGGCCGGCGCCGCCGCGGGCTGGCGCCACTACTTCCTCGGCGGGGGCGAGGGCGTGGCGGATCTCCTCGCCACGACGATGCGCGCACGCGTCCCGGGGCTCCAGGTCGCCGGCACCGAGACGCCCCCTTTCCGGCCCCTCGACGCCGCCGAGACCGAGGCGATGCGGGCGCGCATCCGGGATTCGGGGGCGCAGATCGTGTGGGTCGGACTCGGCACCCCGAAGCAGGAGCTGTTCATGGCGGCCCATGCCCCGCACCTGCCGGGCACGATCGCCATGGGCGTCGGCGCCGCCTTCGACGTCGCGACGGGCCGCATCCCGCGCGCGCCGCGGATGCTCCAGGTCGCCGGGCTCGAATGGGCCTACCGCCTCGCCCGCGAGCCGCGGCGCCTGTGGCGGCGCTACCTCGACACGATCCCGCGCTTCCTGCTGATCGCGGCGTGGGACGCGATCAGCGCCCGAAGGGCGCCCCGGCCGTCCGCTCCCGGCGCATCCGGGCGAACGGGATCGTCGGCAGCCTGAGCCCGGTGCCCTCGGCCAGGCCGGCGAAGTCCTCCGGCCGGACCGAACTGCGCGCCAGCGCCGGCAGGTCGGGGCGGGGGCCGGCCGGCCCGCGGTTGCGGGCGAGCGTCTGCTCGGCCTCGCTTCCCCCGTCGGTGAAGCGGAACGGCTCGCCGAGCGCCACGAGGTTGTCGGTGACGACGTTGCCGCTCGCGACCGCCGGGCGGTCGTAGAGGAGGCTCGCGAGACCCGGGTAGCGCGCCCGCCACGGGGCTGAGGCGACCGGCATCGCCGAGAAAGCCGCGCGCAGCTCCGATTGCGGGTCGCTCACCGCGTCGCTGGCCCAGGTCTGCCCGCGGGAATCGACGTGGATGGCCGGGCTTGCGGCAACGAAGACGTTGCCCTCGATCCGGTTGTCCCGACCGCCGCCGATGAAGACCGGCTGGTCGACCCGCAGGAACAGGTTGCCCGAGACCGTGAAGCCGCTCGCCATGTCGTCGAGGTAGACGCCCTTGACCTCGTGCCCGGCATCGCCCCGGATGTCGTGCAGGAAGTTGCCGGCAATCACCGTGCCGCGGGCGGTCCAGTCCCGGCCGGCATAGATGGCGCCGGTATCGGTGGCGCCGGCGAGCAGGTTCGCGATCTCGTTGCCGCTGATCCGGTGGTCGTTGCCGCGGATATGGATCGCGTAGGCCGGCGAATCGCGGATGACATTGCCCGAGACCTCGGCGCCGACGCCGTCGAGGGTGACCGCCGGCGCCTGTGTCGGCTGCCTGCGGGCGAAGCCGGTGAGGCGGCTGTCGCGCAGGTAGAGCCCGCCCGGGGCGAGCGTGCGGCGCTCGCCGCCCGAGAGCAACACCGCCTCGGCGCCGGTCGCGGTGACGTCGCAGTTGCGCAAGCCCCCGTCCAGCGTTCCGGCGAACACCGCCCCGCGTCCGCCGGCGAAGGACAGCGCGCTGTCGGCGATCACCACGTCGCGCCCGCCCTGCACGCGCACGAGGTCGCCGCGGGCCATGGCGAGGCGCAGGGATTCGATCCGCAGGTGGGCGGCGCCGTCGATCGCCAGCAGCGCGTCGGCCACCGAGACCTCCACGGCCTCGCCGCCCCGGGGCCAGGCGAGCAGGATCCCGCTCCTCGCGTCCCGCCACCAGGTGCCGGGCCGGTCGAGGGCCGCCAGGGCGTGGACGAGGCGCACGGGCGCGGACGGGCGAATCCCCTCGTAGGGCGTGCGGTCGAGGGTGAGCCGCGCACCCGTCCCGCCCGGGGCGGAGCGGACCACCGGCAGCGCCTCGAACAGCCAGCCCCAGCGCCAGTAGCCCTCGGCCCAGAGGTCGGGTTCGTCGCGAAGAAGGGTCCGTGGGACGGCCGCCAGGGTAAAGGCGGGCCCGTCGCCCGACTCCACCTCGGCGAAACCCTCGGCGGGCCAGCGGGCCGGGTGCATCGCGCCCTCGGCGTCGAACACCTCGAAGGCGGGGGGCGCCGGCCCGCCGTTGAGGACGATGGGTGCCTGGATCCGCGCCGGGGCCCGCGCCGCCTGCGGCAGCCGGTAGGCCCGGACCTGGCCCCGCCCCGCCTCGGGCACCCGGGCGCTCAAGGACGGGTCGATGGGGACGGGATCGAGCCGCACGCTGCCGACGAGGCGGGCCGAGCCGTCGGCGGGGCCACGGATCACCAGGGGCGCCTCGGCGCTGCCGCCGTCCTCGGGGCCGAGGCGCACGGGCCCGGCGAGCCGGTGCGTGCCGGGCGCCAGCGCGATGACGATCGCCGCCCGCGGGTCGCGCCCGCGCCGCCGCCGGGCCTCTGCGGCGGCCTGGTCGAGGCTCGCGACGCCGCCGGGTCCGGGCCGCGCGCCCTCCGCCGCGACCGGGATCTCGACCGGAGCCGCCTCGGCGGGAACGTGGGCCATGCCGAGGAGAGCGACCACGGTGACGAGGAGCAGGGTCCGCATGGGCGGGCTCCTTTCAGAGCCTGGTAGGGTTGGGGGCGGGTCGCGTGCCGGATACTGACTGATGACTTGCATTGCGGCCGGCAACGATCAGAAGGCAGTCGCGGGATCCCCATCCCGTATGAACAGGGCTGTACGGGGAATCGCGAAGCGCGGGACTCTCCTCTCCCCGCGGGCGGGGAGAGGCCTGAGCTCCGAAGGGGCTCAGGAAGCGGCGAGCCGCAGGTTCGCCGCGAGGGTGAGGGGGTGTCTCCGAAGGAGTCTCACTCGTCGAGACCCCCTCACCCTCGCTCCGGCTGCGCCTGCGCTTGCCGCGTCCCCTGAACGGTGACACGGCCCTCTCCCCGCCCGCGGGGAGAGGAGAAAAGCGCGTCACTTCTTTCGCCGGACAGCCCTGCCGTATGGGAGGGGGGGCCGATCTGAGAGCCGGTTTGACGTGCCTTGCAAAATTATCCCACCCTCAACCTCACCCTGAGGTGTCGGCGATCGGAGATCGCGCACGATTGAAGATCGACTGACCTCGAAGGAGGGCTCCAGGGATCACTGAGCCTTCTGGAGCCCTCCTTCGAGGCTCCTTTCACGTGCGATCTTCGATCGCCAGCACCTCAGGATGAGGTCGTGGATTGGACGGATGAGACCCATGTGATGCCGTTCTTGGCAATCAAACAGGCTCTGATACTTAGAACCGGATCTCCACGGATATCCCAGCAAGAAGCCCATCCCCTACTCCCGCAGCCCCGCATCCGTGACGACGAGGCGCGGGCGCCGGGCGGGTCCGATCGCCTTGAGGGCGCGATCGACGGCGGCGAGGTGGCTGCGCTTGGCGCTCACCGCGAGGAGCAGTTCCGGGATGCGCTCGTCGGCGATCAGCCGCTCGGTGACCACGTCGCCCCCGACGAGGCCGAGATCGACGACGACGAGGTCGGCGTCGCTGCGCAGGAGCGCGTCGGCGAGGTTCCCGGCGAGGCTCCGCGGCAGGTCGCCGGGCCGGGGCAGCACCCTGACGCCGGAGGGCAGTTCGACGACGGCCTCGGTGAGGGCGGTGCGGTCGCGCAAGGCCTCGGCGAGGTCGCGTCGCGCCGCGAGCCCCAGGTCCCGGGTGAGGCTCCCCTCCGGATCGGCGTCGATCAGGATCACCCGCTCGCGGTCGGCGGCGGCCGAGAGCGCGAGGGACCGGGCGAGGACCGCCTTGCCGGCCCGGTCGTCCGCCGCGGTGACGAGCACCACGAGGGGGGCGCTGCCCGAACTCTTGCCGGGCGCGGCCGCGAGGCGGTGGCGCAGGCGCGCGACCGCGACCTCGTAGGCCCCGTCGCCCCGCACCGAGCCGAATTCGCCGCGCAGCGCCGCCGCGTCGGCGATCCCGCGTGGGGCCCGCGGCAGGGCGTCGAGGCCGGTGCGGCCGAGATGCCCCTCGAGCCGGCGGCGGGAGCGGACGCGGCCGGCGAGCAGTTCGAGGCCGAGGCTGCCGACGAGGCCGACGCCGAGCCCCGCCACCAGGGCGGCGACGAAGACCACCGGCGTCGGGGGACCGAGGCGCTTCTCCGGCGGCGAGGCCGGCGAGATGATGCGGGAGGCCGAGGTATCGAGGCGCTGCTGCTCCTGCAGCTCGCGGGCCCGGACCAGGAAGGCCTCGTAGACCGCCCGGCTCGCCTCGACCTGGCGCTCGAGCTCGCGCAGCTGCACGAAGTCGTCGCCGACCTTCAGGGCCTCGGCCTTGCGCCGCTCGAGCGTCGCGGCGAGGGACCGCTCGCTGGCCTGGGCGGCCTGGTAGTCGTTGCGGCTCGCCGCCGCGATGCGGCGGATCTCGGCCTCGATCGCGGTGCGCAGGGCCTTCTCCTGCACGAGCGCCGCCTGGTAGCTCGGGTGGCGCCGGCCGAGGGTGTCCTCGGCATCCGCGCGCAGGCGCTCCACCCCGGCGAGCTGGCCGCGCAGGGCGGTGATGGTGGGGTTCTGGACGATCTCGGTGACGGAATCGGAGGGACCGCCGGCGAGCACGCCCTCGATCTGCCGCACGCGGGAACCGGCCTCGAGGGCGCGCGAGCGGGCCGCGCCGAGCTGGTCGCTGAGCTGGGTCAGCTGCTGCTCGCTCACGAGCTGCGAGCGGGTGCCGACGATGTTGCGCTTCGCCCGGAAGCCTTGCGCCTTGTCCTCGGCCTTGCGCAGGGCGTCGCGCAGCTCGGCGAGGCGGCCCTCGATCGCCTCGCCGGCGCGCCGCGTCGTGTCGGAGCGGGTCGCGGCGTCGCGGGCGAGGTAGGTCTCGGCGACGCCGCCTGCGAGGCGGGCCGCCTTCTCGCGGTCCTCGGAGGTCACCCCGAGCTCGAGCACGAAGCTGCGCTCGAGCCGGCGCGCCCCGGTCCGGTCGCGCAGGATCCGAAGCGCCGTCAGCCGCGGATCGGCCGGCGGCTCGGTGCGGCCGGTGAGCCGCCCGATCAGGTCCTTGACCGCTCCGATCAGGGTCGGGCGGCCCTGGAACTCGGGGTCCTGGCTGAGGTCGAAGCGGTCGACGACGCGGCCGAGCACGTCGTCGGAGGTCAGCACCCGGAGCTGGCTGTCGACGAGGAGCAGGCTGGCGTCGCTCGCCTGGTCCGGCGGGGTGAGGCCGTCCTTGACCACCTGCAGCCCGCGCGGATCGATCAGGATCTGGGTCGAGGCGGCGTATTGCGGCGGGTTGAGCCGCGTCCAGGCGGCCGCGACGGCGAGGAACAGGAGGACGGGCAGGAGCACCGTGATCCAGCGCAGGCGCACGGAGCGGAGGATCTCCCGCGGGTCGAGGAACCAGGGCTCGCGCCCCCCCTCGTCCCGCGGGGCCGCGCCGATGAGCAGCCCGTTCCGGACATTCTCGACCATCGTCATGCTGGGCCCCGAGGCTCCCGTTTCGGATCGGACATGGTTCGTCCCGGGACGACCGGGCCGGACACCATTCCGTTTGACGCGAGGGCTTCAAGCCGCGGGCCAGGCCGGATCGGCCCGGTGCGGGATCGCGACCGGACCGGCCGCGAGCACGACGGGCGCCTCGGCGGCGCGCCGTGCGGCCCGGGCGTAGGCCAGCACCGCCACGTAGGCGAGCACGTTGACGTTCCAGTCCTGGTACAGGCCGGGCGTCGTCATGCCGTTGAGGGCCAGCATCAGGATCAGGCAGGCGACGAGGCGGCGGGTGCCGCGGTCGGCGGCCCGCGCGAAGCGGATCGGCTCGATCAGGGTGACGAGGGCGAAGCACAGGCCGACGATCCCGGTTCCGGCCCAGGCGCTCAGGAACATGTTGTGCGAGCTGGTGATGAACACCGCGTCGCGGCCGAGCTCGTCGGCGAGCTCCGTCGTCGGGATCAGGAGCTGCACGAAGCGGTCCGCGGCCGAGAAGCCGGAGCCGAGGAGGCGGTCCTGCGTCGCCGCGATGAAGGTCGGCCAGAACTGGCCGCGGCCGGTGGCGTTGGCGAGCTCGACCCGGGGTTTCTGGAGGATGACCGAGAGGACGTCGAGCAGGGCCGGGAAGTTCGACAGGCCGACCATCAGGAACAGGAAGACCGCGACCGACGCGAGGGCGAGGACGATGCCGGCGAGGCGGAGGCCCGGGCGGCGGGAGGCGATCATCAGGCCCGGCCCGACCGCGATCAGCGCGCCCGTCGAGGCCGCCGACCCGGCGATGACGAAGCCGGCCGCTGCCAGCACCAGGTAGAGGCCGCGCCGGGGCCGGCGCGGCCCGAACGCCGCCGCGAAGCCGAGAGCCGCGCAGACGAGCGGCATCATGTTGTTCTTGGCCGACGAGAACACGATGCCGGAGGCGAGGTTCGTCACGATCTCGGGCGTCACCGCGACCAGCCAGGACAGCGTCACGATGGCCAGGATGTCGCCGAGCCGGCGCTGGATGTCCGGCCGGTCGAAGATCAGGATCGAGGTCAGGGTGAAGATCGCGAGCTCGGCGGTGCGGTAGAGGGTGTAGAGCGGGACGATCGACCAGGCGGCGCTCAGGGCGTTCATGCCGATCATCAGGGTGAACGGCAGGTACGGCATGCAGAACGGCAGCGTCAGGACCCGCCGGTCGGCGGCGATCTTCGCCGCGAGGTAGAGGCCGGTGAGGCCGGTGAGCACGATCGTGACGACGTTCGACGCCGTCAGCCCCTGCTCCAGCACCGCATTGCCGTCGGTGCGCTCGACCGAGAAGACGAGGGGCATGAAGGCGAACACCACCAGCAGGGCCAGCGGCCAGAACAGCGGCGCGCCGCCGGAGGGAGCCCGCACCGCGAGGCGGCGGCGCAGCACCGGGTAGGCGACCGAGAACCAGGTCGCGACCCCGGTCGCGATCAGGACGTTCAGCATCGCTCCGGACTCTCCGTGGGCGCCCCGGCGGAGGGGATGCGGGCGCGGCCGAGCGCCGCCAGCAGGGCGAGGAGGGAGGCGCCGTGCGCGGCCGTCACCACCGCCGCGGCCCCGGCGGCGCCGTAGCGGGTCAGCAGCGGCTGGAGCAGCGCCAGCGACACCGCGAAGCTGACCGCGAAGGCGCGGAAGATCACGTCGGTGCGCCGCCGCGCCCGGAAGATCTGCGCCACCATGTCCCGCAGGAAGATGAACACGACGCCGAGCGCCAGCCAGCGCAGGCAGGCGGCGAACGGCACGTAGGGCTCGCCGAAGACGAGGCGCAGCCACAGGTCCGCCGGCACCGCCACCAGCGTGAGGAGGAGCCCGACCGGGGGGCCGAGGCGGCGGGTGACGCCGAGGAGGTAGGCCCGGAGCGCCGGCTCGCCGCCGGTGTCGTAGGCCCGCCCCGCCCCGGTCGGCACCACGTTCTCGGTCGCGGACAGCATCAGCAGCACGATGCCGACGAGGTATTGCGCCGCCCGCAATCCTCCCAGAGCCTCGTCCCCGAGGGTGCCGCCGGCCAGGATCCAGACCAGCTGCTCCTGCCCGAAGGTGACGAGCACCACCGGCAGCAGCCAGCGCGCCATCTGCCAGTGCCGCACCGTGGTCGCGGCGAGGCGCCGGCGCCCGGGCTCGACCGCCCGGCCGGCGAGGATCGGCAGCGTGGTCAGGAACGCCGTGAGCGCGAGGAGCTCGACGAGCCGGGCCGCGTTGAGCGGGATCCCCGCCGCCCACATCCCCGCGACGGCGAGCGGGAAGGCCGCCGCCCGGGCGAGGTCCATCGCGAGCGCCTGGGCGCCCCCCTCATAGGCGAAGAGCACGCGGCGGGCGGTGAGCTGGAGGTTCTGCGCCAGGGTGAGCGCGCCGGCTGCCGTGACGAGGTCGACGGGGACGGGCTCGTCGCGCAGGGAGAAGTACAGCGCCAGCGCCCCGGCGACCGCGAGGGCGAGGCCGACGGCGAGCACCAGGGCGCCGGCGCTGACCGCCGCGACGTAGCGGGCCGGGCTGCGGACGGTGCCGGCGAGCGTCATCAGCGGCGCGGTGACGAGCGCGTTGTGGAGCCCCTGCGCGAAGCCCGCGACGATGAGGACGAGGGCGAAGCGCCCGAAGGCCTCCATGTCGATCAGGCGGGCCGCCGCGATCCCGGCGAGGAAGCCGAAGCCGCTGACCGCCCCCTGATCGAGAAGCGAGAGCAGGGCCGGGCCGCGCAGGCGGGCGAGGAGTGCGGAAGGCATCCTCACCGGGCGAGCGCCGCCCCGGCCGCCGCGGTGACGAGGCGGTTGCGGCCGTAGAGCCAGAGCGGCCCGCTCGACACGACGTTGCGGGTGAGCCCGCGCTTGAAGTCGTAGACCCCCCGGTTGCGGACGGGATCGATGCCGCCGAAATCGAACGCCCGGCAGCCGTCCTCGGTCGCGCGGCGGACGAAGCTCCACACCGCCAGGTAGGCGGCGGCATTCGCCTTGGCCCGCTCGGTCGAGGCGGTGAAGAAGTCGGTGAGGCGGTCGCGGCTCCGATGCGCGATGCGCACGAGGCACAGCTCGTCGCCTTCCCGCACCGCGAGGATGAGGTGGCGCGGGTCGTTCGCCGCGAGGTCGCGGTAGGCCGCGCAGTCGAAGTCGTTGGCGAAGTTCTTCCGGGTCTTGAGCGACGCGTACATCACCGCGAAGGCGTCGAAGGCAGCGAGCCGCTCGGCCGGGTCGTCGAGGAAGCGCGCGGTCATCGCGGCGTTGCGCTCGGCCTTGCGCAGGCGCTGGCGCCAGCGGGGGTCCATCTCGGCCGTCACCGCGTCGAGCCCGCCCGTGAGGTCGACCTCGAGGGTGTGGCGGCTCGCCGTCGTCACCGGCCGGAACCCGCAGGCGAGGAGCCCGAGCACCGCCCCCGGGCTCTCGGCACGGTTGAAATCCACCACCACGAGGTCGAGAGGGCCGAGGGACAGGTGCGCCAGCAGGCTGCGCACCACCGCCTCGCCCTGGCGCTCGCCCTTCCGGGTGAGGAGAGGCCCGCCCTGGAGGTAGACCTGCCGGGTCGGGCCCCGGTGCTTGATCTGCACCTGCGCCAGGCCGAGGAGGTCGCCGGCGTCGTCGACGACGCTCAGCCGTGCGATCCGAGCGCCGCGGCGCGCCTTGTACGTGCCCCAGCCCGCGGCCGAGAAGATCGTGCCGCGTCCTTGCGCCCACACGGCCTCGTCCCACGCTGGCACGTCGGCCACGGGGACGACCCGCAAACCTGTCTCACGTTCCGTTCCGGTCATGGGGTCCCCGTGCCAGGACGCGACATCGCCCGCCGCCATGCCCCCCGGAACGCAAGCGCCGCACCGTTTCCGCCCGCCGATGATGAGCGCAAAGCTTCGTCAGACCGAAGCGGCGACGGTGCGACGAGAGCCGGGGACGCCGCGACGCGGCCGATCGGGATCGACGGTGCTGTGGACTACGTTGTTTTCTTGGCTTGTTCACGCGCCGGGCCGGTCTCAACGTCGAGGACGGCGCTCTCATGACGGCGGGCGGATGCTGCACACGTTCAAGACTCTGGCCCGCGACCATCCTGTGATGCGGGCCCTGCTGCTGCGCGCCCTCGCGCAGGTGCGCCGCCTGGCACACGCGCCGCCGGGCCTCTACACCCTGTGCTACCACCGGGTGCCCGAGGGCCACCGGGCTGGCTTCGCGGCGCAGATCGCCGCCCTGCGGCGTCACGGCCGCTTTGTCGGGGCCGACGAGGCCGTGACGCTCCTCAAGGCCGGCGAGGCCGGGACGGCGCGGCATTTCCTCGTCACCTTCGACGACGGCTACGCCGACACGGTCGAGGTCGCGCTGCCGGTGCTGCGCGAGGCCGGCGTGCCGGCGATCCTGTTCCTGGTGAGCGACTGGCTCGACGCGCCGCCGCAAAGCCCGCCCGGCCCCTACGCCGACCGGGCCATGGTGAAGGACTGGCTCGCCGCCGGCATGGAGGTCGGCTCGCACGGCGTCAGCCACGCCCGCATCGCGATGCTGGGGGATGCCGCGGCCCGGCGGGAGATCGCGTCGTCGCGCACCGCCCTCGAGGCGGCGACGGGGCGCCCGGTCCGGCACTTCGCCTGCCCGTGGGGCGTGGCGGGGCGCGACTACCGCCCCGAGCGCGATCCGGCGCTGGCGCTGGCGAGCGGCTATGCCAGCTTCTTCACCACCCGCCGCGGCGTCGCGACCGGCACCCAGGATCTGGCGGCGCTGCCGCGCCACGTCCTCGAGCCGGAATGGCCCCTGCACGAGCTCGATGCCCTGATGGGAGCCCGCCTTGCGTGAGCCCCGTCCCGTCGTGGTGGTGACGGGGGCGCTCGCCCCGTACACCCAGGTGCTCTACCGCGCCCTCGCGGCCGCCCTCGACCGCCCGCTCGCGGTGCTCGCCTGCACCGCCCGGGAGCCCGCGCGCCAGTGGCAGCTCGCGGCGGCGGACGGCTACGACTTCTCGGTCCTGCCCGGCCTGCGCTGGCACCGGGACGCGGTGCGCAACCTCTACGTCAATCCGGGCGTCGTGACCCGCCTCGCGCGGTTGCGGCCGGCGGCGGTGATCCTCAACGACTTCTCGCCCACCATGGCGATGGCGGCGCTCGCGGCCCGTTCCCTGCGCATCCCCTACGCGATCCGCACCGACGGCGTGCCGGAGACCGATCCGGGGACGCGCTCGCCGGCGCACCGGGCGCTGCGCCGGGTCATCGTCCCGGGGGCGGCCTTCGGCCTGGCGCCGAGCGAGGGCGGCCGGACGCTGCTCGCCGGCTACGGGCTGGCGCCGGCCCGGATCCACCGGGCGCCGCTCTTCCCGGCCTGGACGCCGCAGCCGCCGCTGCCCGACCCGGAGGCCAGGCCCTACGACGTGCTGTTCTGCGGCATCCTCAACGAGGAGGTGAAGGGCGCCCGCTTCTTCACCGACGTCCTGTGCGCCTGCGCCGCCCTCGGCCGGCCCTTGCGCGTGCGGGTGGCGGGCGACGGCCCGCTGCGGGCCGAGATGGCGGCGCGCCTGTCGGAGGCCGGGATCCCGGCCCGGTTCGACGGCTACCTGAGCCAGGAGGCGCTGGCCGAGGCCCATGCCTCCGCCCGCCTGCTGCTCTTCCCGAGCCGCGGCGACGTCTGGGGCATCGTCGTCAACGAGGCGCTGCAGAGCGGGGCGGCGGTCCTCGCCTCGCCTCATTCCGGCGCCGCCCGCGAGCTGCTCGCGGCCCAGGGCTGCGGCGTGGTGCGGCCGATGGAGGTCGCGGACTGGGCGCGCACGACCCTGGACCTCCTCGACGATCCGGGCCGGCGGGCGCGCCTGCGGGAGGCGGCCGGGCGCGTGCTGCCGGAGGTCTCGCTCGACCGCGCGGTCGCAGGCTACCTGGCGGGGCTCGCGTCGGTGGCGTGAGGCGGCCGCCGGTGCGTCGGGCCTTCGCGCTACTGCGCCCGCTCGGCCGCCGCCGGGGGCTCGCGCTCGATCGTGCGGAAGCCCTCAAGCTCGCCGAGATAGCTGCGCGCCCACCAGTCGACGTCCTCGCGGGCCATGCGCTCGAACATCGGGCGCCAGCGCTCGACCCGCTCGGCCTTCGGCATGTAGAGGGCGGCGCGGATGGCCTCCGCCACCTCGAACCGGTCGTAGGGGTTGACCAGCAGCGCCTCGGGCAGCTGGCGGGCGGCGCCGGCGAACTTGGAGAGCACCAGCACGCCCGGATCGTCGTCGCTCTGGGCGGCGACGTATTCCTTGGCGACGAGGTTCATGCCGTCGCGCATCGGCGTGACGACGCCGACCCGCGCGGCGCGGTACAGGCCGGCCAGCACCGCGCGCGGATAGGCCTTGGTGACGTACTGGATCGGCGTCCAGGACGGCTCGCCGAGCGACCCGTTGATGTTGCCGAGCACCTCGTTCACGTCGCGGCTGAGCTGCTCGTATTCCGGCACCTCGGTGCGCGACTTCGGGGCGATCTGCAGGAACACGACGTTGCCGCGCTGGTCGGGGTTCGAGGCGAAGAAGCGCTCGACCGCCTCCATCCGCTCCGGCACGCCTTTCGAGTAGTCGAGCCGGTCGACGCCGATGAGGAGCTTGCGGGTGCGCAGGCCCGCCACCGTGTCGCGCACCGTGCGGTTCATGCCGGCGCGCTCCGCCGCCTGGCGGAAGCCGTCGACGTCGATGCCGATCGGGAAGCTGCGGATGCGGGTGCGGCGCCCGTCGACCATCAGCGAGCCGCCGCCGAGGGGGATCGCCCGCAATTCGTCGACGAGGTTGCGCGACAGGTTGTGGACGTCGCTGTCGGTCTGGAGCCCGATCAGGTCGTAATCCGAGACCGCACGCAGGAGCTCGGTCGAGGCCGGCAGGGTGTTGAACACCTCGCCCGACGGCCACGGGATGTGGTGGAAGTAGCCGATCGGGTTCGAGACGCCGAGGCCCCTGAGCTCGGAGGCGAGCGGGATCAGGTGGTAGTCATGGACCCAGATCAGGTCGCCGGGCTCGATCAGGCCGGCGAGCGCCTGGGCGAAGATGCGGTTGACCCGCTGGTAGCCGGCATAGTCGGCCCGGGAGAACGCCGCCAGGCCGAGGCGGTAATGCATGATCGGCCAGAGCGCCCGGTTCGCGAAGCCGCTGTAATACTCGCGGTGGTCCTGGGGCGAGAGATCCATCACCGCGTACTGCACCCGGCCCCGGTCGGCGATCACCGGCTCGGAGGACGGGTTCTCGGTGATCTTGCCGCTCCAGCCGAACCACAGCCCCTTGTAGGCGTTGAAGGCCTCCTTGAGGGCGACGGCGAGCCCGCCGGCCGCGACCGCCTTGGAGCCCGCATCCGGGACGGCGACGCGATTCGACACGATGATGAGGCGTGACACGGCGGGTATGGACTCCGGCTGCACGGACCTTGTGGGGCGGGAACGTCGCCGCGTCCATCCGCCCCCGACGGAGAAAACGCACCGGAAGCAAGCGCGATCCGCGCGGTTTGGTCAACCCTTCGGGTGGATTCTCGCGGGTTCGGCACCCGCGTCGGCTGTGCCCGGCGCTCCACAGGAATCCCGCCGGGACTCGTCCTCGGAAATGGCCGGAACCGGGCGCCTTGGCTGCTGTTACACGCAATATCGTCGCACGAGTTCGGCGCGGCGGCCGTCCGGCCTGCCCGCCGCGCCACCAAAGATACGGAGTGTGCCTGATGAGCGCGGGTTACGACAACGGACAGCACCGGGCAGAGAGCCGGGGATCGCACGATGAGCGCCCGGCGGATTGGAACGACCTGAGGTCCGACGTGCGCCAGCTCGGCGACGTGGCGATGGAGCGCGGCTTCAGCCTGGTGGAATCGGCCCGCGAGCAGGTTCACGGCTACGTCGACCGGCGCAAGGGCGACGCCGCCCAGTCGGTCTCCGACCTCGCCCAGGCCCTGCGCGATTCGGGCGGCAAGCTCGACCAGCAGCCCAACGTGAAGGCCTTCTTCGACAGCGCGGCGGAAGGCCTGGAGCAGCTCTCGGGCTCGATCCGCGAGCGCAGCTTCGAGGAGTTCTACAGCGAGATCGAGTCGGTGGCCCGCCGCCGCCCCGCCGCCGTGGCGGTGGCGACCTTCCTCACCGGCTTCCTGGCCGCCCGCTTCATCAAGTCGTCGGCCCACCCGGCCCACCTGCTCGACGGGCGCGAGGCCTTCGCGCGGGGTCCTGAGACCCGCGGCACCCGCAGCCGCGAGCCCTACGCCGCCAAGTCGCCCGATTCCTTCAGCCCGCGCGAGGCGCCCGGCGCCCATAGCGAGCCGGAGACGACCCGTCCCGACCCGTACCGCACCGGCCCGTCCGGTCCGCGCTACTCGGCCTGACGGGAGGCTGCCGCGATGGCCGACCCCACCGACGCCCGCCCGACCGGCGGCGCCCCCTCCCCAGGCAGCATCCAGGGCCTCTTCGCGGACGCCCTGCGGGAGACCACCGACCTCGCCCGCAAGGAGATCGCCCTCTTCCGCACCGAGATGTCGAACAACCTGAGGTCGCTGTTCCTCGGGCTCGCCATGATGGTCGGCGCCGCGGTGTTCGCGGTCGTCGCCCTCCTGGTGCTCACCGACGCCCTGGTGAAGTGGCTCGCCACGGTGGTCCATTCCGAGGCGCTCTCGGCGCTCATCGTCGGGGCGGTGTTCCTGGTGATCGGCATCGGGCTCGCCCTGTGGGGCCGCAGTGCGATGTCCCTGTCCACGCTGACGCCGACCCGCACGACGCGCCAGGTGCGCCAGGATGCGAGGGTCCTGTCCGAGAGGGTGTCGGGATGACCCAATCGATCAACGAGCTCGAGCACGACATCGAGGAGACCCGGGCCCGCCTCGACCGGACGATCGACCGGATCCAGGACCGGCTCTCGCCGGCGAGCATCGTCGACGAGATGCTCGGCACCGTCCGGCACTCGCCGGCGAGCGGCCTCTACGACGGGGCGCTCGCGGCGGTGCGGCGCAATCCCGTGCCGGTGCTGCTGATCGCCGCGGGAGTCGGGTGGCTGATCCACCGCGTCGCCCAGGACGCGCAGCGCCGCCAGCACCTCGCCGCCACGGTCACCGGGGCCGAGGCGGTGCCGGTGCTCAACACCGGCACCGCCCGCGTCTACGACCCCGACCGGCCGACCGCGCACCCGGCCTCCGACCGCGTCGGCGACGCGGCCGGCCTGCGGATGTAGCGGTCGCCGGCGCGGGGTCCCGCGCCGGCGGCCCGTCCCCGTCGCATCTTCGATTGGCTGCAGGCTCCGACGGCCCCAGCGTACTTCGCCGTCGAGACCTGCCAGGGAGTACCTGAGTCATGGCAGAGCACACCATCAACCCCGCCAATCCGGGCGCGCCCTCGGCTCACACCCCCGCCACCGGGCCCGAGCGCACCCTGCACCAGGACCACGACACGGTCCGCCAGACCCTCGACGCCGCCCAAGGGACGGCCGGCCACGCGGCCGGCACCGCCGGCCAGGCTGCGCGGGACGCGGGCGACGCGGTCAAGGACGCGGCGGCCCAGGCCTCCGAGCGGGCGAGCGAGACCGCCTCGGCGATCGGCGACCGCATCAGCCAGACCGCGGAGCAGCTGCGCGCCAAGGCCGACGCCGCCGCCGACCGCCTGAAGCAGAGCGCCAGCGACGCCGTCAACCGCGCCCACGCCCAGGCCAGCCAGACCTACGGCGCCGTCGGGGGCCGCGGCTCGGAGGCGATCGACCGGGCCCGGGACTGGGCCAGCGACCGGATCGAGACCGGTTCGCAGCGCTACGCCGACCTGCGCGACCGCGGCAGCGAGCGGTTCGCGCAGGGCCAGAGTGCCGTCGAGCGCTTCGTCACCGAGAACCCGGTCCTCGTCGGCGTCGTCGGCCTTGCCGCCGGCATGCTGCTCGGCGCGCTCCTGCCGCGCACCCGCCAGGAGGACCAGACGGTCGGCGCCTATGCCGACGAGGTCCGCGACCAGGGGCTGCGCTACGCCCGCGAGGCGACCGAGCGCGGCCGTCAATTCGTCGAGAGCGCCCTCGACCAGGCCCAGGACGCCGCCGTCGCGGCCGCCAACGCCGCCACGGACGAGCTGCGCAAGACCCAGCCCGGCACCGCCGAGCCGGGCCGGCAGACGCACTGACATCCAGTCTGCGGCAGGAGAGGCCGGCCCCGAGAGGGGCCGGCCTTTTTCGTTGTGGCGAAGGTTACGGACCAGAGCGGGTTTGAGAGCTTTCCGCTTGACCGGTAGCTCTAAAGCATTGGCGCATCTCTCTTCTCCCGTTAGGGGAGACGGGATCCCGCGCTTGATCGACGGAAGAGTTCGAGCGGGTAGCGCATCACTCCTCCCCATCGACCAGCGACCATTCCCGCACCCGCGCCAGGTGATCGTAGTCCGAATAGGCCTTGGCGTATTTCGGGTAGGGGCGGGACAGGTAGGCGGCCTCGCCGGCCATGAAGGCGCCGACGAGCCGCCGCAGGCCGGCGACATGGGCCCCGACGAGCTCGGGCAGCGTGCGCCCGTCGCCCCGCGGGGGCTTGAGCGGCTGGGGATCGAGGGCGGTCTTGCCGCCGCCGGCGCGGATGTAGAGCAGGTCCGGCATGTCGGCGGCCGGCTTCAGGCCCTTGAAGGCGCCGGCGGCGAGCATCGCGGCCTCGAGCGTCAGCTGGGGCGAGAAGCCGGCGAAGACCTCGCGGGCGCTCGGGGGCTGGCCGGTCTTGAAGTCGATGATCGTGTGGCCGCCGTCACGGCGGGTCTCGATCCGGTCGGCCCGGGCCCGCAATGTCAGGATGTGGCCGCCCGGAATGTCGAGGGACCAGCGCCCGCCGACCTCCGGGTGGACGCGCCGCAGGCCGGGCCGGCGCTCGGCCTCCCAGGCGAGGAAGGCCTCGGCCAGCCGCACGAAGCGCGGCCACCACTCGGCATAGAGCTCCGGATAGGCGTCGGCGATCGGCCCGAAGGCGTTGGCGGCGAGCTCGTAGAGGACCCGGTCGGCCTCGTCGAGGGCGGGCAAGGCCTCGGGAAAGCGCTCCGCGAAGCCGCCCAGCACCGCGTGCACGATGGTGCCGCGGTCGCTGGCGCTCGGCTGCACGGCGACGGGCTCCAGCGCGTCGAGGCCGAGCACGTGGCGAGCGAAGATCCCGTAGGGATCGCGCACCAGGGTCTCGATCTCGGTGACGCTGAGCGAGCGCGGAAAGAGGGCCGGATCCGGCCGGGGCGCCGGGCGGCGCAGGCGCGGCGGCAAGGTGACGGCGCCTGGGCCGGATCCGGCGTCGAGGGCGGCGGCGAGCGCCCGGAAGCGCTGCCCGCCCGCGACGAGGCCGGCCCAGCGCGCCTCGCCCGCGAAGGCCCGCAGCCGCTGCAGGAAGCGCGACGGCACCGTCGGCGCGCCCTCGCGCTTGTGCGCCCGGGTGACGACCGCGTCGGGGCAGCCGAGGGCCTGGACGAAATCGTGCGCGGTCTGGCCGAGGCGCCGCTCCGGCGGGGCCAAGCCGACGCGGCCGCGCATCGGCCGGTTGAGGAAGGCGTCGGTCTCGGCCTTCGGCGGCCACACCCCCTCGTCGAGGCCGCCGAGCACCACCCGGTCGACGGTGAGGAGACGCGCCTCCAGGAGGCCGAGGATGCGCAGGCGCGGATGCGGGCTGTCGTTGCGCCGCGCCACCACCCGCTCGCGCGCGAGCGCGGTGAAGAAGGCCGGGTAGTCCGAGAAGCGGCCGGCGAGCAGGCCGGGCTCGGCCAGCTCCATGTCGTCGAACAGCGCGTCGAGCACGCCCACCGAGGCGTCGCCCTCCGCCTCGTCCTCCTCCGGGCCTTCCATCAGGAGGTCGCAGGCGGCGCGGTGATTCCTCGCGATGGCGATGAGGTCGCCGGGCGCGTCGTCCTCGTCGGCGGAAAAGTTTTGGAAGGCGACCGTGAGGCGAAGCAGCAGCTCGTCCGCCGCCTCCCAGTCCTCGGGCGCCAGGCGCCGGCGCGGGCGGGGATCGTGCGGGCGCTCCTCGGTCCGGGCGAGGCGCAGGGCGTCGGCGATGCCGGAGAAGCCCTTGGCCGGGGCGGGACCGCGCAAGCACCCGATCTCGAGGGCGCTCGCCGCGCGTTCCACCTCGGGACGGGAGAGGCCGAGCCGCACCAGCGGGTGGGCGAGGAGCGCCAGAACCCGCTCGGGCTTGGCGTCGAGCGCCGCGACGTCGGCGGCGAGCCGCGCCAGGCGCCCGGCCGGGCTGCGGGCGAGCGGCTCGCCGGCCGAATCGTCGGCGACGATGCCCCAGCGCCTGAGCTCGGCCGCGACCCGGAGCGCGAGCGCCCGGTCCGGCGTGATGAGGGCGGCGGTCCTCTCCGGCCGCTCCAGCGCCTCGCGCAACGCGACCGCGATGGCGAGCGCCTCCTCGCGCTCGTCGGCGGCCTCGACCACCCGGATCCCGGCGGCGCCGTCGCGGGCGAGTGCGTCGCGGAGGGCCGGATCGAGGTCGGCCCAGGCATCGGTGGTCTCGGCCGGGCGCAACGCCTGCGAGAGCAGGCCCGCCCGGGCCGCAGCGGCCGGATCCGGCCTGCCGAGAGGAATCACCGCCGCCCGGTCGAGGGCGAGGAAGGTTTTTCCGACGAGGCGATGCAGCACCGCCTGCGGGTGGGCATGGGCTGCCGCCTCGCCGTCGCCGCCGGGATCGATCGCGGTCCAGCCCGCCGGATCGAGGTCGCGGTCGAGGCCCGGCAGCACCACGGCGCCGCGGGGCAGGCCGGCGATCGCCGTGATCAGCCGGGCGGTGGCCGGCACCGAGCCGGTCGAGCCGGCGACGATCACCGGATCGGCCGGGCGCTCGCGGGTGAGGCGCGCGGCCTCGGCGAGCACCAGGGCGCGGCCCCGCGCGACCGGATCGCTGACCCCGCGCTCGGCCAGGATCCGCGGCCAGTGCTCGGCGGCGATGCGCACGAAATCGAGGGTGAGGGAGAAATAGCGCGAATGCTCGGCCTCGACCGCGCCGGCGATGTCGTCCCAGGGCAGACCCTCGACGGTGAGGGAATCCATCAGCCCCTCGAGGTCGGCCGCGAGCCCGATCGCGTCGGCGGGCGAGGACGGCACCCGGAACGGCACGTCGTCGCCGAGCGGCAGCAGCGCGCGGTCGACGCTGCCGGCCCAGGCCTGGACGAGCCGCGCGAGGATCAGCCGGCGTTCGAGCGAGGGAATCGGCGGGCGCAGCACCGCATCGCAGCGCTCGCCCGGGGCGGCGGCCAGCAGGTCGAGCTCGGCCTCGTCGGCCTCGCCGAGGGGCACCATGCGGGGCAGGAGCGCGGCCGGGCCGCATTCCCGTGCCAGGATCGCCGCCAGCGCCCGGGCGGCGCGGCGGGTCGGCAGGTAGAGCGTGACCGCGGCGAGGCCGAACGGCCCGCCCGCGAGATCCCCGACGAGGCGGCCGGAGAGCAGCGCCTCGGCCAGGGCGCCGAGGAACGGCAGCCCCGGCGGGATGGTGAAGACGTGCCCCTCGCTCACCGGGCGGTCTCTCGCAGGAGGTAGCGCACGGTCTTCGCCCCGCCGTGGATCTCCGCCGTGCCGACCTCCGAGAAGCCGAGGGCGGCATGGAAGGCGTCGGAGTTCGGGTTCGGCGGCAGGCGGTTGACCTCGCAGGCGATCCGGTCGTGGCCTGATTCCGCGGCGCGGGCGAACAGCTCCACGTAGAGCGCCCGGGCGAGCCCGCGGCCGCGCTGCGCCGGCGCGGTGACGATCCGGTCGACATAGACGAAGCGGGGGAAGCGGGCCTGGAACCAGCGGAAGTTGGGGCTGGCGTAATTGGCGTCCTGGTCGAGGGCGATCAGGAAGGCGGCGAGGCCGTCGGGGCCGGTGACGGTGGCGGCCAGGAAGGCCTGGGCGACGAGGGCGCGTAAGGAGGCTTCGTCGAGATGCGAGGTCTCGGCGGCGTGGGCGGCGTTGAGCGTCAGGACCGATTCGAGATCGTCGATTGGGCCGATCGAGAAGCCGGAGATCATAGGAAATTTATCCAGCCAATTCTGAAATCAAAGGGCGCGGGATCCCCTCTCCCGTGTGGGAGAGGGGTAGGGGTGAGGGTGGCTCGGGTTCAGGATTAGCCACCGAGCGTCGAGCCGCGCAGCTCGACGGTTCAGGGTCATTGCGGAAACCGAGCCACCCTCACCCCCGGCCCCTCTCCCACACGGGAGAGGGGAGATGTGCTCAAATTAAGTAACCAGATCCGGCGGAAACCTACCTCACGGCTGCGTCGCGCTCGCCCGCACCCGCTCCTCCGCCTCGCGCAGGGCCTCGGGGGTGCCGACATGAAGCCATTGCCCATCGAGGCGAAGCCCGAACAGGCGCTCGTCCGCGATGGCCCGATCGAACAGCAGGTTGAGGGAGAACGAGCCCTCCGGGGTGTCGGCGAATAGCTCGGGCTTCAGGATCGCGACGCCGGCATAGACGAAGGGCGCGACCTCGCGCTCGGCCCGGCGGGTCAGGCGCCCCTCCTTGTCCATGTGGAAGTCGCCCGGCCCGTCATAGCCGAGGCTGGTGGCGGCGGAGGCGAGCAGCAGCAGCATGTCCATCCGCTCCGGATCCCAGGCCGCGACCAGCCGGCCGAGATTCGGCTGGGGCCCTTCGAGCCAGAACGAATCGGAGTTCAGCACCATGAACGGCGCGGAGCCCAAGTGCTTGAGCGCCTTCTTCACCCCGCCGCCGGTCTCGAGCAGCCTGTCGCGCTCGTCCGAGATGGTGATGAGCGGGGCGGAGCGCCGGCGCACCAGGTGCGCCTCCATCAGGTCGGCGAGGTAGTGGACGTTCACCACCGCTTCCGGGATGCCGGCCTCGGCGATCCGGTCGAGGGCGTAGTCGACCAGGGACTTGCCGGCGACCTCGACCAGGGGTTTCGGCGTCGTGACGGTGATCGGGCGCATGCGCTTGCCGAGGCCCGCGGCCAGCACGAAGGCGCGCGTCACGGCGGGGGTCGAGATGTCGGTCATCGGAGGTTTTCGCGGACGGGCGGATCAGGAGGCGGGACAGAGGCGGGGCAGGTGCTCGGCGTACCAGGCGCGCACGCCGGAGAGCGCCGGGTGGGCGAGGTTGCGGGCGAGGTAGCCCTCGATGCGCGGCAGATGGGCGAGATAGCCCGGCTTGCCGTCGCGCCGGTCGAGGCGGGCGAAGATGCCGAGGATCTTGGTGGCGCGCTGAGCCGCGAGCACCGCGTAGGCGCGGGCGAAGCCCTGCATGTCGAACTCGGCGTCGCGCAGGCGGCGCTCGCGGGCGTAGAGGCCGAGCAGGCGCAGCTCGAACTCGGCGCTGGCATCGACGCGCGCATCCTGCAGCAGCGAGGCGACGTCGTAGGCCGGGTGGCCCAGAACCGCGTCCTGGAAGTCGATCAGGCCGATGCGCTCGATCCCGTCGCGCTCGGGCAACCAGATCAGGTTGGGCGAGTGGTAGTCGCGCAGGGTCCAGGTCCGGGCCTCGCCCTCGAGACCCTGGAGCGCCTCGCTCCACGCCGCGACGAAGCCCGCCCGCGCCGCCGGCGCCAGCGGGGCGTTGGCGACGAAGGGCGCGTACCATTCGGGCAGAAGCTCGGCCTCGAACAGCAGGGCCTCGCGGTCGTAAGCGGGCAGGACGTGGTCGCGGCCCTCGGCCACCGGCAGCACCGCGGGCAGCGTCGTGCCGTGAAGGCGCGCCAGCACCTTGACGGCCTCCGCGTAGCGCTCCGGGCGCGGCCCGTTCTGGTCGGTGACCGGCTCGCTGCCGAGGTCTTCCAGGATCAGGAGGCCCGCCTCCAGGTCCTCGCCGAGGATCTTTGGCGCGGAGAGGCCGAGCGCCCGCAGGCCGCGATCCATCGCCACGAAGGCGTGCACGCTCTCGGCGAGGTGGACGATGGCGCTGTAGGGCTTGCCGTCGCGCACCGGCGGCCCGTCGGACTTCGGCGGCGAGATCATCAGCACCGCCCTCGTACCGTCCGGGTTGGTCAGGCGCTCGTAGGCGCGGCTCGACGCGTCGCCCTGCATGTGGGTGCGCTCGGCCTCGCCCCAGCCGGACCGGTCGAGCAGCACGCGCAGCGCTCTCGCCCGCATCAGCCGGCCGCCCAGGCCTCCGCCGCCGATCAGGCGGGCGAGGCGGGCGTCGTCACCGAATTCGGGCTTGAGCGAGAGGTCGATCGCCAGCGTCGGGCCCTGGCGCGGCGGCAGCCGGTCCGGCCATTCGACCAGCGCGATCGCCCGATCGGTCATCTCGTCGAAGCCGAGCTCGACCAGCTCGTCGGGGCCGCGCAGGCGGTACAGGTCGGCATGGACCACCGCCTGTCCGGTCCGGCCCTCGTAGGGCTGGACCAGGGTGAAGGTCGGGCTCGGCACCTCGAGCTCAGGGTCGCCGAGGATCTCGCGGATCACCGCCCGGGCCAGCGTCGTCTTGCCGCCGCCGAGCCCGCCCGACAGCGCCACCAGGTCGCCGGGCCGCAGGATCTCGGCGAGGAAGCGGCCGAGATCCTCGGTCGCGCTCTCGTCCGGCAGCACGATCTCCCAGGGTGTGCGCTCGGCCATGCCCTCCTGGTCCACTCCGCCATCCTCGCTCACGGGCCCGTCCGGGGCTCACGGGCCCGTCATAGCTCATGAACCTTAACCTTTCCCGGACGGGCCGGGGCCCGCTCCGGGGACTTGCCCCCGGGATCGTCTCCCGGGACTTGCGACGCCGCGCCCGCGACGGCGCATCCAAGGTGCCGGATTTTCCGGATCCCGTCACCCGCCGGCACGAACCGGATCTCCGCGGCGGCCGCTCGCCGGCTACTCGGCCGCCGCCAGGTGGGCCTCGCCGTCGCCGACCGGGAAGGTGCAGGTGACCCGGGTGCCGGCGCCGGGAGCCGAGGCGATGTCGATGCGCCCGCCATGCAGCTCGACGAAGGAGCGCACGATCGACAGGCCGAGGCCCACGCCGCGGTGGCGGGTGCCGAGCGTGTTGCTCTCGAAGCGCTCGAACACCCGCGCCATCACCTCGGGCGGCATGCCGCGGCCCTGGTCGATCACCTCCAGCACCAGGCTGCCGCCGTCCTTGCGGGAGCAGACCCGCACCTGCTGGCCCGGGGCCGAGAAGCCGACGGCGTTGGAGAGCAGGTTGAACAGGATCTGGCGGATGCGCTTGCCGTCGGCGACGAAGCTGCCGATATCGACCGGCACGTCGAGGACGAGGGCGATGTCGGCCTCCGCCAGGCGGTCGCCGATGCCGCGCACCGCCGCCGCGATCGTGGTCTGCACGTCGACGCGCTCGCGCGTCAGCTCCATCGAGCCGGCATCGATCGAGGCGAGGTCGAGGATGTCGTTGATGATGACGAGGAGCGCCGCCGAGGAGCGCATGATGTGGTCGGCGTATTCGCGCTGGCGCGGGTTGAGGGCGCCGACGGTCTCGTCGCCGAGAAGCTCGGTGAAGCCGATGATGTTGGTGAGCGGCGAGCGCAGCTCGTAGGAGACGTGGTGCACGAACTCGTCGCGCAGGCGGGTGGTGCGCTCCAGCGCCTCGTTCTTCTCGGTCAGCGCCCGCTCGACGTTGACGCTCGCCGTCACGTCGATGTGGGTGAGGAGCGTCGCACCGTCGGGCAGCGGCTCGGCGGCGCAGTCGAGCATGGTGCCGTCCTTGAGCGCCAGCCGGCAGGCGAGGCCGTGGCGGGCGTCGACGAGGCCGGTCACCGCCTCGCGGATCAGCGTCCAGGGCTCCTCGGCCGGGCTCAAGGTCCGGCAGACCGCGATCACCTGGTCGATATGGGGCTGGACCTCCAGCATCTCGGGGGTGATGCGCCAGACCTGCGCGAAGGCGCGGTTGGCGAATTTCAGCCGCCCGTCGGTGCCGAACACCGCCACCGGCTCGCGCAGGGTGTCGAGGGTCTCGCTCTGCACCTGCATCAGCACGTTGTAGCGCGATTCGAGGTGGACCCGCTCGGACACGTCCTCGAACAGGTAGGTGAGCCCGCCCTGCGGGTTCGGGTCGGCCAGCACGCGCAGGGTCCGCCCGTCCGGCAGGTGCCACCAGGTCTCCTGCGCCTCGGCGGCCCGGTAGGCGGCGAGCACCCCGGCCTTCCAGGTGCGGAAATCCGCCTGCTCGGGCAACTTGCGGGCATTGCGCAGGGTGTCGAGGATCTCGCCGTCGAGGGGTCGGCCCTCCAGAAAGGCGGGGTCGAGGTCCCAGAGCTGGCGGTAGGCGGCGTTGTGGAAGATCAGCTGCTGGCGCGCGTCGAACATCGCGACGGCGGTGGGCAATTGGTCGAGGGTGCGGACGTTGGCGTCCATCTGGCGCTGCAGGTCGGCGCGCAGCCGCTCGAGCTCCGACACGTCCACCGCGATGCCGACGGTGCCGGCCTCGGTCGCGACCTCGGTGACGTCGAGGGTGCGGCGCTCGCCCGCCACCACGGCCGAGACCCGGAGCGGCCCGGCCGCGCCCCTGGCCCGGCGCCGTTCCGCCTCCTCCCGGGCCGCCCGCTCGAGGAGTTCCGCGCCCTCGCGCACCGCGCGGGCGACGTCGCCGGCCTCGGCGGCGGCGACGTAGGCGGCATTGGCCCAGGCGAGGCGCCCGTCGCGGCCGCGGCGCCAGACCGGTTGGGGAATCGCGTCGAGGAGGCCGGCCAGGGCCCCGAGGCCGTGGCGCGCCTCCTCCAGGGTGGCGCGCAGCGCGACCAGCTCCTGGCGCTCGCCGGTGAGCTCGCGCAGGCGCAGGAGCGCCTGGCCGCCCACCGCCTGCCCCTGCGCCTCGATGGTGCGGCCCTGCAGCGTGTGGACGGTGCGGCGGAAGCGCTCGCCGCGCCCGCGCAAGCTCTCGACGGCGTCGTCGAGGGCAGCGGCGTCGGCCGGCACGAGCCAGGCCCCGAAGGCGAGCACCCGGCGGGCCGAGCCCGGCCGCGACCCCTCCGCGGTGATGCCGACATCGCCCTCGATCCGGGGCTCGCCCCGCGAGTCCCAGGTCACAACCACCTGCGGCTCGGAGCCGAGCAGCAATTCGGCCCGGTCATGGGCGCCGCGCAGCTCGGCGAGCTCGGCGGTGAGCGTGTGCTCGCGCCGGGCCCAGCGGCCGCGCTCGCGCAGGTGGAGCAGCGACAGGATGGTGGCGAAGACCGTCAGGCCGATCAGCACCGCGACGCCGACGGCGTTGTGCGCGTGCAGGCCCGGGGCGCCCTCCGCCGCCTGGGCGGCGGCCGCAAGGCCGAGTGCCCCGCCAAGGGTGCCGCCCAATACGCCGGCGCCCGCGCGGCCGCCGAGCCGGCGCGGCGTTCGTCCAACCCCCATGACCCGTCCGTCTCCACGCGAACCGGCGCGCCGGTCCTTCGCCGGACCGGCACGCCTCACCACCTGAACGCCACGCATCGATGAAGACCGGGGCCGGCCGCCAAAGCGGCGCGGCTCCCCTCACCACAGATTCGTCCCGAGTTTAGCGCGGCGCGAATCCGCGCCGGAAGGGGTGATTTGCGGGCAGGACGCCGATGCCGGCGCGGAGCACCGTCAAGGGCACAGAAATGCCACACCTGAGGCAGAACAAAGGCGGAACCTGGTTCCATCGCCGCGCGTACAACCGCTGCGGCATAGCGCACACGCAAAAAGAAGAGCCCGGCCTCGCGGCCGGGCTCCCCGTCTCATCACTGGATGACGTGTTCGATATCAGTAACGGTAGTGATCGGGCTTGAACGGGCCGGCCTGGTTGACGCCGATATAGGCGGCCTGGTCCTCGCGCAGCTTGGTCAGCTTGACGCCGATCTTCTCGAGATGCAGCGCCGCGACCTTCTCGTCGAGGGCCTTGGGCAGGGTGTAGACCTTCTTCTCGTACTTGCCCGGGTTGGTCCAGAGCTCGATCTGGGCCAGCGTCTGGTTGGTGAAGGACGCCGACATCACGAAGGACGGATGGCCCATCGCGTTGCCGAGATTCACCAGGCGGCCCTCCGACAGGAGGATGATGCGGTGGCCGTCGGCGAACTCGATCTCGTCGACCTGCGGCTTGATGTTCTGCCACTTCAGGTTCTTGAGACCCGCGACCTGGATCTCGTTGTCGAAGTGGCCGATGTTGCAGACGATCGCCCGGTCCTTCATCGCCCGCATGTGGTCGAGGGTGATGACGTCCTTGTTGCCGGTCGCGGTCACGAAGATGTCGGCGCGCGGCGCGGCGTCCTCCATGGTGGTGACCTCGTAGCCCTCCATCGCGGCCTGGAGCGCGCAGATCGGGTCGACCTCGGACACCAGCACGCGGCAGCCGGCGTTGCGGAGCGAGGCGGCCGAGCCCTTGCCGACGTCGCCGAAGCCCGCGACCATCGCGACCTTGCCGGCCATCATCACGTCGGTGCCGCGGCGGATGCCGTCGACCAGCGATTCGCGGCAGCCGTAGAGATTGTCGAACTTCGACTTGGTGACCGCGTCGTTGACGTTGATCGCCGGGAAGAGGAGCTTGCCCTCCTTCGCGAGCAGGTACAGGCGGTGCACGCCCGTCGTGGTCTCCTCCGAGACGCCCTTGATCGACTCGGCGAGGCCGGCAAACCAGCCCTTCGGCTTCTCGGCCAGCATGCGCTTCAGGAGCGCGAAGAAGATCTCCTCTTCCTCCGAGCCCGGCTTGTCGAGGAAGGCGGTGTCGCCGTTCTCGGCGCGCAGGCCCAGATGCACGAACATCGTGGCGTCGCCGCCGTCGTCGAGGATCATGTTCGGCATGCCGCCGTCGTGCCACTCGAACAGCTTGGCGGTGTAGTCCCAGTAATCCTTCAGGGTCTCGCCCTTGATGGCGAAGACCGGGATGCCGGCGGCGGCGATCGCGGCGGCGGCGTGGTCCTGGGTCGAGTAGATGTTGCACGACACCCAGCGGATGTCGGCGCCGAGCGCCTTCAGGGTCTCGATCAGCACCGCGGTCTGGATCGTCATGTGCAGGGAGCCGGCGATCTTGGCGCCCTTCAGAGGCTGGCTCGCGGCGTATTCCTCGCGCACGGCCATCAGGCCGGGCATCTCGGTCTCGGCGATCGCGATCTCCTTGCGGCCGAAATCGGCCAGGCCGATGTCCTTGACGATGTAGTCCTGGGTGCGCGGCATCGGTGTCGTCTCCCGTGTGGGCCGGTTCGACGGGGCCTATAGCAGCCGGCCGACCAGGAGGCAATCAACATATAAAGATGTCTTTATGCGCGCGACTCGATGCGCGTGACTCGGCCGCGACCGGGCGCGGCGACGGGGCGCGTCCCCGCCTGCACGCCCGTTGCACGCCTCTTGCAGACGTCAGGCGCGTCAACGCGGCGGCCGGACGGGCCGCGCGCCTCTCCGGGATCTTTTTCATGCGTCAGCCCTCCCTCTCGCGCCGTCAGCTGCTCGCCGGAGCCTCGGCCCTCGCGGCCCTCGGGCCCACCGGCGCCGTTCTGGCCGAGGGGACGGCCTCCGGCAGCCTGACCTACGGCATCTCGCTGTTCGACCTGCCGCTCACCACCGGCCAGCCCGACCGGGGCGCCGGCGGCTACCAGTTCACCGGGCTCACCCTGTACGATCCCCTGGTCGCCTGGGAGCTGGACGTCGCCGACCGGCCGGGCAAGCTGGTGCCGGGGCTCGCGACATCCTGGGAGAGCGATCCGGCCGACCGCCGCAACTGGATCTTCCGCCTGCGCGAGGGCGTCAAGTTCCACGACGGCTCAGGCTTCGACGCCGACGCGGTGATCTGGAACTTCGACAAGGTGCTCGACGCCAAGGCACCGCATTACGACCAGCGCCAGGCCTCGCAGGTGCGCCCGCGCCTGCCCTCGGTGGCGTCGTACAGGAAGCTCGACGCCATGACGGTGCAGGTCACCACCAAGGCGGTCGACGCGCTGTTTCCCTACCAGATGCTGTGGTTCCTGATCTCGTCGCCGGCGCAGTACGAGGCGGTCGGGCGCGACTGGACCAAGTTCGCCTTCCAGCCCTCCGGCACCGGCCCCTACCGGCTCGCCGCGCTCGTGCCGCGGGTGCGCCTGGAGCTCACGCCGAACCCGACCTACTGGAACCCCAAGCGCATGCCCCGGCTGGGCAAGCTCACGCTCGCCTGCATCCCGGAGGACCTGGCGCGGGCCAACGCGCTCCTCTCCGGCAATGCCGACCTGATCGAGCTGCCGGCCCCCGACGCGGTGCCGCGCCTCAAGGGGGCGGGCATGCGGGTCACCGGCAACGACACGCCGCATGTCTGGAACTACCACCTGTCGATGCTGGAGGGCAGCCCGTGGCGCGACCTTCGCCTGCGCAAGGCCGCCAACCTCGCCATCGACCGCGAGGGCGTCGCCGCCCTGATGGGCGGCCTCGCCACGCCGGCCGTCGGCCAGGTGCAGCCGTCGAGCCCGTGGTTCGGCAAGCCGAGCTTCAAGATCGGCTACGACATCGACGCGGCGCGCAAGCTGATGAAGGAGGCGGGCTACTCGCCCCAGAACCCGCTGCGCACCAAGTTCATCATCCCGACCGGCGGCTCGGGCCAGATGCTGTCCCTGCCAATCAACGAGTTCGTGCAGCAATCCTGGGCCGAGATCGGCATCGCGCTCGAATTCCAGGCGGTCGAGCTCGAGGTCGCCTATACGGGCTGGCGCCAGGGCGCCGCCGACCCGTCGATGAAGGGCATCACCGGCAGCAACATCGCCTACGTCACCTCCGACCCGCTCTACGCGATCCTGCGGTTCTACGATTCGAAGCAGGTGGCCCCCACCGGCGTGAACTGGAGCCACTACCGCAACCCGGAGGTCGACAAGCTCTGCGACGCGGTGCGGGCGAGCTTCGACCCTGCCGAGCAGGACAGGATGCTGGCGCGCATCCACGAGATCGTGGTTGACGACGCGGTGCAGGTCTGGGTCGTGCACGACACCAACCCGCACGCCCTGTCAGCCAAGGTGAGGGGGTATACGCAGGCGCAGCATTGGTTCCAGGATCTGACGACGCTGGGGTGAGGGGCGAGTCGCGGGATGAAGGCGCGTCGGCGGTGCGCCGACGCGCAGCCGGAGCCGGGAGACCGCCTCGACGGGCGGGAATGCCAAGCAGAGTTGCGTGGCGCAACTCTGCTTGGTCTCGTGTTTTTGCATCATTTTCACCGCTGAACCGGTGACCGTTTCGGCGAATGTTGCTTAGTGTCTCTCACAAAACTCCCGATCGCCGGTCTTGCTCAGCGTGGCTGTCTCGGCGCAGCGGGAGTTGTGTGAGGTGCACTTACTTCGCTTCGGTGGCCGGCTGCGCCATGGAACGAGCGCGGAAAGCTCTGAAGGATGGGAAGTCCGGAACGGGCGGGTGGACTTGGCACCTGACCGTCGCGGGAGGAGCGCGTGTCCCGCTTGACCCTTCGGCCGCCTCTCGCCGACAACCCCATCCTCATTGCCGCATCTGCAATCCAAAGCCGAATCGTGTTCCAATCTATTGATCATTGACGGATTGAAAATACTGAACGCACACCTGCGCGCTGTCAGGCAAAATTTCTCGATATAAACAATATAGTCGATCGGCATTCACCACAAAAATTCCTGCAACATCATCTGTACGAAGTTTGCCTTAAAAATCCCAGTCAGCACGACCAAGACGCGACTGATCGGCATGGCGGGTCTGCAACGGTTCCACGATCGGCTTCGGCGATGTGTTGCATTGCACACGTGGTTGATTTTCCGCTTGCGATGACTTGAAAAACAGGTGACCATTAAATCGAGGCCTGGGGGGTCACATGGCCATTCATTTCGACATCGTCCGAGATGGCAGGCACTTCTCGGCTCGCCCTGACAAGGGAACGCCGTTCCGCATCGCGGAGAAAGTGAAATTTCGCAGCAAGAAGACTGGGGTCGAGCGGTTCGGGCTGTCCAACGACGGCACTTTCTTCGGTTCCCAAGAAGCGAAGCAGCAACTCTACACTGCAGCAGATTTCACAGACGTTTATCAGTTTTGGGCAGAATTTATCGAACCAACGGCAATTTGCGAGGGTCAGAGCTTCATCTCTTTGAACACGTACGATCGGGCGAGGTTTACGTTCGGCTTCGGTCAGCTGGCGGTCCATGTGCCGGACGGCGATTTCATCCTCTGGTTCCGCGACATGCTGCGGCGACCGGAGGCGATGGACTATTTCCCCAATCTGCAGCTTGAGAACGGACGCATCGTCAAGATCGAAGACGGCAAAAGTGTCGAGATGGAGAGCAAAGACTCGACGGAGCGGCTACAAAAGTACCTCAACCCGACCCTCGATGAGGTCGAGGACGCAGAGGTCATCGCGGCCGCCAAGCTGATCCACTGGACGACGACGCATGCCGACGCCCGGCTTCTGCAGGTTCAGCACATGGTGAACACCGCCCGTCGCCTGATGCGGGAGGCCGATCGTCGGCTCGGGCTCGATGACCGCACCGCCGACCTCTGCTGCATCATCATGGATGTCCGCCATCAGGGCCGCGCCGGATTCGACGACCTGCAGAAGGCACTTCTCGACCGCAACCCCTACGCTGCCCTGCTCGACGTCGGCAGCGACGGTCAGCCCGAACGCTGTCGCAATCTCAAGGCGGCCCTTCAACCTCGCCGGGCGGGGTTGAGGCGACGACGCTGGTCACGTGCTTTGGGCGATTTTGTCTGAGGATAACCGTGATGTCGATCCGTCTGGACCTCGCGGGCATCGCCCGTCGCGAATGGATCCGCTGGGGCGGCCCGGTCGAGAAGATCGACGGCCAGCGCCTCGGCTTCACCCACAAGAGGATGGAAGCCCAGCATCCGTTCTGGGTTTATGTCGGCGAATACTGGCGAGCGGCCGGAAGCAGCCTGGATGGCAGAGACAAGCCACCATGGTCCGGTGCCTTCATCTGCTATTGCTTCCGCGAGGCGAATGCAGGCGACCGCTTCCCGTACAGCGATAACCACTCGCGGTACATGGCCGCCATCGATGGCGGCCAGCATCCGGGTCTCACGCTCGTGGATGTCGCGACAGCGCGATTGGAGGTCGGCGATCTGCTCTGGGCCTCACGCACCGGGGACGAATGCCGGCGCCCTCCTGCCACGTTCGCCAGCGCCCATCGGGAATTGACGGCGATCCGCAACGGCACGGCGTCCACCTTCTGCAGCCATTCGGACATCGTGGTTGATGTCAGGCCGGGCGAGGTCGACGTCATCGGCGGCAATGTCTCGCAGGCCGTCACCCGGACGACCTATCGCCTCGACACCAAGGGGCAGGTCAGGGATGGGCGGCGCTCGTTTCTGGGAGTCTTGAAGAATGCGCTCTGACCAACTCCGCCTGCTCGGCACCGTCAGCCTCGTTCTCGTGACCCTCGCATCCCCGGCCGGAGCGCAGGTGACGGAGTACGAGAAGACCTGCGAAGTCTCTGCTGCCGCCACGCTGGACGAGCGTCACTTCGTCGTGGCCAACGACGAGACCGGCACGCTGACGGTGTACGACCGTGCCCGGACCGAGCCCGTCTCGCGGTTCGAGCTCTCCCCCGACATCACCGACATCGAGGGCGCGGCCAGGATCGGCAACACCATTTTCTGGCTCAGCTCGCATTCGCTTACCAAGAAGGGACATGACAAGCCCGAGCGCAAACTGCTGCTCGCCACGGCCGTCGCGGATGGCCCGGGCCTGTCGGCGGTGGGCGTCCCCTTTGCGGACCTCAGACGAACTCTCGCCGGCGCACTGGCGATGGACGAAGCCACCCTCTCGAAGGACCTCAATATCGAAGGCTTGGCGGCGACGCCTGACGGCGGCCTCCTGATCGGCCTGCGCGGTCCGCGGACCCCGGCCGGCAAGGCAATCGTGGTTCGACTCGACGATCCCTTCCGACTGGTGGGCCTCGGACGGCCAACCTCCCTGCCAGCCGTGAAGCCTGGTCCAACCTTCGTCCGCGAACTCGACCTGGCGGGCCGTGGCATCCGGAGCATGGAACGGGTTGGGGATGGCGCCAGATCCTACATCGTCGTCGCCGACTCGGAGCAAGACGCCGATCCGGATCCGCTCCTGTTCTGGTGGGACGGCGACGGTGAGGTTGCGCCCGGGCCCAAGATCGGCCCGCTGGCCGGAACGGTGCCGGAGGCGCTGGTGGCTTGGACGCAGACCCAGATCCAACTCTTCGGCGACAATGGCGATCGTTGCACGGACAAACTGAAGTTCAAAGGTCGCCGGTATTTTCCCAGTCAAACAATCGATCTCAGAAAATAGATCGCATAAAAATTTTGAATATGTAACATACTATAGCACACCACTCGACCGCAAGATACGGAGACGAATGAGAACGAATAGCTAGATATTTCCAAATATCGATGATATATTATATAGCAATGTGAACCGAGAAAGCGGGCAGTAAAGGGTGCAGCGGGCGCCGCTCACCCCGCTGCGAACACCCGCGCCACATCCCCCTCCCCCATCACCCGGACCTGCCCGGGCGCCAAATCCGCCGGCAGGTCCAGCGCCCCGACCCGGTCGCGGTGCAAAGCCGTGACGTGGTTGCCCACGGCCGCGAACATCCGCCGAACCTGGTGGTAGCGCCCCTCCGTCAGGGTCACGGCGGCGCGCGTCGGTCCGTGGACCTCGAGGGAGACCGGCAGCAGCGGCTTCTCCTCGCCCTCCAGCATCAGCGTGCCGGAGGCGAAGATGGCGCCCTCCTCGCCGCGCAGGGGTCGGTCCAGGGTCACCTGGTAGCGCTTCGACACGCTGGCCTTCGGCGAGATGATCCGGTGCAGGAGCGCGCCGTCGTCGGTGAGCAGCAGGAGGCCGGAGGTCTCCTTGTCGAGGCGGCCGACGGTCGAGAGCGGCGGCTCGCGGCGGCGCCAGCGCGGCGGCAGCAGGCCATAGACGAGGGGGCCGGCCTCCTTGTGCGAGCAGGTGACGCCGAGGGGCTTGTGCAGCATCAGGGCGACGCCCGGGAGCGGATCGAGGGGCTTGCCGCTGACGGTGAGGCGCGCCGACAGGTCGGGGTCGAGGGCGATGCGCCGGTCGGCGTCGTGCAGGGCCGCGCCGTCCAGCACCACGGCCCCGGCGCGGGCGAGCATCTGGATCTCGCGGCGCGAGCCGTAGCCGAGATTGGCGAGCAGCCGGTCGAGCCGGACCGACGGCACCTTCCCCTTCGCACTCATCGGCCCTTCGCGCTCATTTGCGCGCCTCGTGGATCTTGTAGCCGTTGGCCGCCGCCCGCGGCGTCACCTCGCGAAAGACTTCGCCGAGCGTCGCCTCGTAGGGCAGATGGGTGTTGGCGGTGAGCCAGAGCGTCCCGCCGGGGCGGAGCGCTGCAGCGGCGCGGCGGATGAAGGCCTGACCGAGCGCCCGGTCCTCGGCGCCGCCGTCGTGGAAGGGCGGGTTCATCACCACGAAGTCGAGGCGCTCCGGCACCGCGTCCGTCGCCCGAGCATCCTTCCACGCGAACGAGGCGCGGGGATCCTCCACGTTGCGCCGCGCCGCCGCGACCGCCCGGCGGTCGTTGTCGACGAGGGCCAGCGCCGTCACCGTCGGGGAGGCCAGCACGGCCCGCGCCAGCACGCCGAGACCGCAGCCGAGATCGGCGCCGCGGCCCGACAGGGGCGGCAGGTGCGCGATCAGCAGGGCGGTGCCGGGATCGATCCGGTTCCAGGAGAAGATGCCGGGCTGCGACCACAGGCCGAGTTCGGGCATTAGCCGGCCCGCGCCCTCGGCGACCGCATCGTCGAGGCCGGTCGGTGCCTCCGGCCGCACGGTTCGGACGATCCGGTGATGGCGCTTCGCGGTCTCGTCGAGCCGGCAGCCGAAGGCGGACAGCTCGCGGGCGAGGCGCGAGCCGCCCCGGTCCTTCGGGGCGAGCACGGTGAGCGGCGCACCGGCGCCAAGCGCCCGCAGGCCCAGCGCCAGGGCATGGCGGCGCTCGAGCGTGCCGGGCGGCGCCAGGACGGCGAGGCTGCCGAGCGAGCCCGGTGCCAGATCTTCAAGGGCGGTCGATCCCGGCACGAGGGGCGAGAACTGCACCGCGCCGTCCGGCACCTCGGCCAGGTCGGCGGGCGGGTGGCCGTAGACGCCCGGCCGAGGGATGAGGGAATCGGTCACGACGGATCAGCCGCGGGGGAATTCCAGGCCCATCTCGCGGTAGCGCTCGGGATCGTCGGCCCAGTTCTCGCGCACCTTCACGAACAGGAACAGGTGCACCTTCGCTTCGGCGGCCTCCGCGATCTCGATCCGGGCGGCCTGGCCGATGGCCTTGATGGTCTGCCCGCCCTTGCCGAGCACGATCTTCCGCTGGCTCTCGCGCTCGACGAAGATCGTCTGCTCGATCCGGACCGAGCCGTCGGGCCGGACCTGCCACTGGTCGGTCTCGACGGTCGAGGAATAGGGCAGCTCCTCGTGCAGCCGGTCGTAGATCTTCTCCCGGGTGATCTCGGCGGCCAGCATCCGCAGGGGGGCGTCGGAGACCTGGTCCTCGGGGTAGAGCCAGGGGCCGGGCGGCATCCGGGCGGCGAGGTCGCGGCGCAGGTCGTCGACCCCGTCGCCGGTGAGCGCCGAGATCATGAAGGTGCGCTCGAACGGCACCCGGGCGTTGACGGAGGCCGCGAGCTCCAGCAGGCGCTCGCGGGCGATCACGTCGATCTTGTTGAGCACCAGGAATTTCGGCCGCTTGAGTTCCGGCATCCGCTTGAGGATCGCGTCGACCTCCTCGTCGACCCCCTTGCGGGCGTCGATCAGCAGGCAGACCGCGTCGGCATCGGCCGCGCCGCTCCAGGCCGACGTCACCATCGCCCGGTCGAGGCGGCGCTTGGGCGCGAAGATGCCGGGGGTGTCGACGAGGATGATCTGCGACGCGCCCTCCATGGCGATGCCGCGCACCAGCGCCCGGGTGGTCTGCACCTTGCGCGAGACGATCGACACCTTGGTGCCGACGAGGCTGTTGAGCAGGGTCGACTTGCCGGCATTCGGCACCCCGATCAGGGCGACGAAGCCCGCACGGGTCTCCTTCGGGGGGCCGGCATCCTCGGCTTCGTTGGTCGTGTCGTCGGTCATTCCGTCTGCTCCCCGGGCTCGTCCCCGGTCCACAGCCCCTCGCGCGCCAGGAGCGCGCGTGCGGCCGTCTGCTCGGCCAGGCGCTTCGAGCCGCCGATGCCGATGCCGGGCGCGGCGCCGGTGACCCGGGCCTCGATGCGAAATTGCGGCGCGTGGTCGGGCCCGGCCCGCTCCACCACCACGTAGGTCGGCGTCGGCCACCCTTGTGCCTGCGCCCATTCCTGCAACGCCGATTTCGGGTCGCGGCTCCGGGTGCCCTCGGTCTGGCGACCGGCCTCGAAGGCGCGGTCGATCACCGCCTTGGCGGCACCGTACCCGGCATCGAGGAAGATCGCGCCCAGGATCGCCTCGCAGACGTCGGCGAGGATCGCCGAATTGCGGCGCCCGCCGCCATGGACCTCGCCGCCGCCGAGATTGAGGTGGGGTCCGACCTCCCAGGCATTGGCCACCATGGCACAGCTCTCGCGCCGCACCAGGCTCGACAGGCGCCGCGACAGGTCGCCCTCGTCCGCCCCCGGCAGGGCGTTGTAGAGCCCGTCCGCCACCGCGAGGCCGAGGACCCGGTCGCCTAAGAATTCCAGGCGCTGGTAGCTGTCCTGGCCGTTGGTCGCGCTGACATGGGTGAGCGCCCGCACGAGCAGGTCGCGATCGGCGAAGCGGTGGCCGATGCGCTCCTCGAGCACCGAGAGGTCGGGCCGGCGCCGGATCCCGCGCTTGCGCCGCGGCGGGGCGTCCCCCGGCGCCGGGACGGGTTCCTCGGCCTGCGGCGTGGGGGTGTCGCTCAAGCTCCTCACGCCTTTCGTCAGTGGATCGGCTTGAACAGCCGGTTCCAGCGCACCGTCCACGGCCAGTTCCAGACCTGCCAGGCGGCGGCGCCCTCGTCGATCGAGAAGAAGATCACCTCGGCCCGGCCGATCAGGTTCTCGAACGGCACGTAGCCGACATTGCCGAGGTCGCGGGAATCGGTGGAGTTGTCGCGGTTGTCGCCCATCATGAAGAAGTGGTTCGGCGGCACGGTGTAGACCTGGGTGTTGTCCCACAGGCCGCGGTCGCCGTCGCGCTCGATGATCTCGTGGGTGACGCCGTTGGGCAGCGTCTCCTGGTATTGCGGCACCAGGGTCGGCTGGCCGAAGGCGTCGGTGGTCGAGTAGTCGGCGATGCGCTCGCGCTTCACCGGCCGGCCGTTGATGTTGAGCACGCCCTCGATCACCTGGATCCGGTCGCCCGGCAGCCCGATCACCCGCTTGATGTAGTCGGTGGCGTTGTCCTTCGGCAGCTTGAACACCACGATGTCGCCGCGCTTGGGCTCCGCGCCCCAGATCCGGCCCTTGGCCTCGAACGGCAGGTACTCGCTGAGCGGCAGGGAGTACTTGGAGTAGCCGAGCGAGTACTTCGAGACGAAGAGGTAGTCGCCGATCAGGAGGGTCGGGATCAGCGAGCCGGACGGGATGTTGAACGGCTGGAACAGCAGGGTGCGGACCACGACGGCGATCAGGAGCGCCTGGACGCCGACCTTGACGGTCTCCTTGATCGAGTCCCAGAGGCCGGCCTCCTTGCCGCGTTTCAGGTCCTGGTCCGTGCGTGCGCGATCCATGAGTCCATCTCTCCGGCGGTCCGTGCAGAATTCGCCTGGGCACCCGCCGATAGCACGCGGCCGGCTCTTTGCGCGGTGCGGGGGGTCTAGACCAACGCTTGCCCCACCGCAACGCGATGGTGCAGGCCTTCGCGAATCACGTCTCCGGCAGCGCCTCGATGACCACGAAGGCCTGGGCGAGCGGGGGGTCGTCGGTCAGCGTGACGTGGACGACCGGGCGGTGGCCCGGCGGCATCAGGGCGGCGAGGCGCTCGGCCGCGCCGTTCGCGAGCCGCAGGGTCGGGCGGCCGCCGGGCAGGTTCACCACCTCCATGTCGCGCCAGAACACGCCGTGGCTCATGCCGGTGCCGAGGGCCTTCGAGCAGGCCTCCTTGGCGGCGAAGCGCCGCGCGTAGGACGGCGCGCGGGCGGCGCGCCGGTCGCTGCGGGCGCGCTCGCCCTCGGTGAAGACCCGGTGCGTGAAGCGGTCGCCGAACCGCTCCAGCGAGCGCTCGATGCGGCGGATGTCGCAGAGGTCGGAGCCGATGCCGACGATCATGCGGCGCGTCCCGGGCGGCCGGCCTCCATCGCGGCCCGCATCGCCCGGATCGACGCGGCGAGCCCGTCGAACAGCGCCTCGGCCATCAGGGCGTGGCCGATATTCAGCTCGCGCACCTGCGGCAGCGCCGCCACCGGCCCGACGCTCTCGACCGTGAGCCCGTGGCCGGCATGGATCTCGAGCCCGAGGGCGCCGCCATGCTCGGCCGCGCGGGCGAGCCGCGCGAGCTCGATCCGGATCCGGTCGCGATCGCCCGCGATCACCGCCTCGCAATAGGTGCCGGTATGCAATTCGACCACGGGGGCGCCGAGGGCGCGGGCGGCGTCCATGACGTGCACCTCCGGCTCGACGAAGAGCGAGACCCGGATCCCCGCCTCGCCGAGCTGCCGGATGACCGGGGCGAGGTGCTCGCGCCCGCCCACGATGTCGAGCCCGCCCTCGGTGGTGCGCTCCTGGCGCTTCTCCGGCACCAGGCAGGCGGCATGCGGCTTGAGGCGCAGCGCGATCCCCAGCATCTCGTCGGTCGCCGCCATCTCGAAGTTCAGCGGCCGGTCGATCTCGCGCATCAGCCGCTCCACGTCGGCGTCGCGGATGTGGCGGCGGTCCTCGCGCAGGTGGGCGGTGATGCCGTCCGCCCCGGCCGCGATCGCGACCTTCGCGGCGCGCACCGGGTCCGGCATCGTGCCGCCGCGGGCGTTGCGCAGGGTGGCGACGTGATCGACGTTGACGCCGAGGCGGAGGGGTGACGCGGGCATCGCACGGGCTCCAGGGCTCATGGCCCGCGATGTAGCGTGGCCCGGCGGCCGTCGCCAGCCGGCGCGCCGCCGGACGGCCTCCGCCTCAAGGCCGCCTTGCATCCGGGACGGCCTTGCCTCCTGCACAACACTCCCCCGCAAAGCGCGGCGGGAGCCCGGCCGCCGCCTGGACACCCAGCCCGGTGCGCCGCACTGTGCGCCCTCCGCGGCGCGGGCCCGGATGCCGCCCGGCGCGGCAGCGCCCCGCGCCGCGACAACCCGACGACCGATGCTCGGGCGGGCCGCCGCGCCTGCCCCGGAGGCCCACGATGTCTGCTCGACGGCTCGACCGCGGCGGTGACGCGCCCGCCCGGCTGCCCCTGCCGCCCCGCCCCCACAACTTCGCCGCGTTCGTCCGCCATCCGGACCCCGTCCTGCCGGAACCCGTGGCTTCGGCCGCGGTTGCCGGCAGGACGCGTCGCGTGACCGTACGAGAGGCCCTCTTGCCAGGCACCGTCTTGCCAGGACACATCCTGCCCGGACTCCAGCGGATGATCTTCGCGGCCTTCGCGGCGCTCTCGGCCGTGACGGTCGCCGGGGCGCAGCAGGGCTCGGCGCCCGCGGACGCGCAGAAGCCCCCGGCGGCGATGCCGGCCCAGACGGCCCCGGCCGCGACTCCGACCGCCCAGGCTCCGGTGCCGCAGGCTCCGGCGCCGCAGGCGCCCGCGAACGCGGCCCCGGCGAATCCCGCTGCCGCGCCCGCCGCGCAGGCCCCGACGGTTCCGCCCGGCACCCCCGCCACGGTGCTGGACACGCAGGACTACGACGGGGTGCTGGGCAAGCCGGTGCGCAGCGCCGCCGGCGAGGATATGGGCCGGATCATCGACATCATCGTCGACAAGGACGGCCGGCCCCGGGCGGCGATCATCGATTTCGGCGGTTTCCTGGGCGTCGGTTCGCGCAAGATCGCGGTCGACTGGCGCGCCCTGCACTTCTCGGCCGACAACAAGCCCGGCCGCGCGGTGCTGCAGCTCAACCGCAACCAGGTGCGGGTCTCGCCCGAATACAAGCCCGGCGACCCGATCGTGGTGCTCGGGCCCGCCGGCCCGGTCCCGGCGCCCGCCACGGCCGCCGCTCCGCCGGCATCGGCCGTGCCCGCTCCCGCCCCGGCGCCGGCGGCGCCCGGGTCGGCAGCGCCGGACGCCGACCAGGCCACGGCGCGCAACCCCCCGGACAAATGACGCGACCGCGCCAGGTTCACCGCCGCCCCCTCGCCCACCGTGACCGGGAGGTCCCTCGTTCCGAGATGCGACCGGACCTCCGTCAGGACCCGAGGCAGGACGCGCCAAGGCAGGATCCGCCAAGGCCGGATTCGCCGCGCCATGACCCGGCCCGCGACCGGGGCGGCCTCCCTGCGGGCCGGCGGCGGGAGAAGCCGGCGCCGTCGCTCACCAGCACCCGCGGCCTCGACGCCTTCACGTTCTTCGTCGCCAACCTGCAGACCGGGTTCGGCCCGTTCGTGGCGGTCTACTTTACCTCCCAGAGCTGGACCCAGTCCGATATCGGCCTGGTGCTGACCATCGGCGGCCTGTTCAGCCTGTTCGGGCAGGTCCCGGGCGGTGCCTTCGTCGACTGGGTGCGCTCGAAGCGCTTCGTGGCCGCCCTGTCGGTGGCGGTGATCGGCGCCTCCGCCGCCGGCCTCGCCCTGTTCCCGACCTTCCTGATCGTCGCGCTCTCGATGGCGGCCCACTCGATCGCGAGCTGCACGCTGACGCCGGCGATCGCCGCGATCAGCCTCGGCCTCGTCGGCCACGCCGCCCTCGGCGAGCGGCTCGGGCGCAACGCCCGCTTCTCCTCGATCGGCAACGCGCTCGCCGCCGCCGGCATGGGCGCCTGCGGCTACTATCTCTCGAGCGAGGCGGTGTTCTACGTCACGGCCGCCCTGGCGCTGCCGACGCTCGCCGCCCTGTGGTTCGTGCGCGCGAGCGAGATCGACGTGGTGCGCCCGCAAGCGCCCGAGGGCGGCGAGGCGCCGGGCGGCTGGGCGAGCCTGAAGCTCCTCGTCACCAACCGGGCGCTCCTGTGCTTTTCCGCCTGCATCACCCTGTTCTTCGTCGCCAACGCGGCGATGCTGCCGCTCGTCGGCAGCGTGCTCACGGTGCGCACGAGCCAGACCGCCACCATCCTGATCGCCGCCTGCATCATGGCTCCGCAACTGGTGATGGCACTGATCGCCCCGGCGGTCGGCCGTGCCGCCCAGGCCTACGGGCGCCGGCCGCTCCTCGTCATCGGCTTCGCCGCCCTGCCGATCCGCGGCCTCCTGTTCGCCTATACCGACGCGCCCGAGCTGCTGGTGGCGGTGCAGATCTTCGACGGCATCTCGGCCGCGGTGCTCGGCGTGATGGTGCCGCTGATCGTGGCCGACTGCACCCGCGGCACCGGCCGCTTCAACATGGCGCTCGGGGCGGTCGGCACCGCCATGGGCCTGGGGGCGGCGGCGAGCACCACGCTGTCGGGCTACATGGCCGACCATTTCGGCTCCCACGCCGCCTTCCTGGGCCTCGCCGCGGTGGCCTTCGCGGCCTTCGTGCTGGTGGTGCTGATCATGCCGGAGACCCGGCGGCCGGCGGCGAAAACCACCGGTTGAGGGATGGGTGCGCTGCAGCGCCGCTCAACTCCCGTTCAGGATCGGCGGATTACACGGCGGGCAGCATCGTTCGCCTGCAACATAAGGTGACGCTTGCGCGTTGCGAGAATCGGGTGGGGTTTGCGGACGAGATGCGGGGAGATCGCGGCGGGGTTCTTGCATCCCGTCTCTCCCCCGACCGCTGGCCGCACGCGTGCGAAGAACCGGGATCGATCGCCACGATGGATGACCTCTGCGCGTACGCCAACCGGCCCTGGGCCTTCGTGGCCCGCTACCTGCGCCGCCGCATCGTGCCCCACGCGGCCATCCTGGTCGCGGTCCTGGGCGCCGTGGCCTGCTCGGTCAGCACCCAGTACGGCCTGAAGGGCGTGGTCGACGCCCTCGGCAAGGGCCCCGAGGGCAACACCCTGATCTGGCCGGCCCTCACCGTCCTGATCTGCTTCATCGCCGCCGACAACATGCTGTGGCGGGTGGCGAGCCTGATCGCCAGCTTCACCTTCGTGAACGTCACCGGCGACATCCGGCGCGACCTCTTCCGGCACCTGACCGGCCACTCGCCGTCCTACTTCGCCGACCGGCAGCCCGGGACGCTCGCGAGCCGCATCACCGCGACCTCGAACGCGATCTTCACCGCCGAGAACATGTTCGTGTGGAACGTGATGCCGCCCTGCGCGGCGGCGTTCGGGGCGATCCTGTATGTCGGCAGCGTCAGCGTGCCGATGGCGCTCGGCCTGCTGGTGATCTGCGGCGGCGTGGTGGTGCTGATGTTCCGCATCGCCGCCGCCGGCAAGCCGCTGCACCACGACTTCGCCGAGAAGGCCGCCTCCGTCGACGGCGAGATGGTCGATCTCGTGAGCAACATGCCGCTCGTGCGGGCCTTCTCGGCCTACAAGCGCGAATTCGCCCGCTTCGACCAGACCATCGGCACCGAGATGAAGGCGCGCCGCCGCTCGCTCCTCTACCTCGAGCGCCTGCGCATCATGCATGCCTTGATCACCGTGGTGGCGGTGCTGGGCCTGCTGTTCTGGGCAATCAAGATGTGGGAGGCGGGCGCGGCGACCGCCGGGCAGGTGGTGCTGGTCTGCACCCTCGGCATCACCATCCTGGCCGCCACCCGCGACCTCGCGGTGGCCCTCGTCGACGTCACCCAGCACACCGCCCGCCTGTCGGAGGCCCTGCGCACGCTCCTCCAGCCGCACGACCTGCGCGACCACCCGGAAGCGAAGCCCCTCGTCGGCGAGGGCGCCCGCATCACCTTCGAGGGCGTCGCCTTCAACTATCCCGACGGGCGCGAGGTGTTCTCGGCCTTCGACCTCGACATCCAGCCCGGCCAGCGCGTCGGCCTCGTCGGCCGCTCCGGCGGCGGCAAGTCGACCCTGTTCACCCTGCTGCAGCGCTTCTACGACCCGCAGGGGGGCCGCATCCTGATCGACGGCCAGGATATCGGCCGGGTCACGCAGGAATCCTTGCGCGAGGCGATCACGGTGGTGCCGCAGGACATCTCGCTGTTCCACCGCTCCCTGCGCGAGAACATCCGCTACGGCCGGCCCGAGGCCACCGACGAGGAGGTCTGGGCCGCGGCCGAGGCCGCCCGCTGCACCGACTTCATCAGCGACCTGCCGGGCGGCTTCGACACCATCGTGGGCGACCGCGGCGTGAAGCTCTCGGGCGGCCAGCGCCAGCGCATCGCGGTGGCCCGCGCCATCCTGAAGGACTCGCCGATCCTGCTCCTCGACGAGGCCACCTCGGCCCTCGACACCGAGTCGGAGGAGGCGATCCGCGAGGCGCTCGGCAACCTGATGAAGGGCCGCACGGTGATCGCGATCGCGCACCGGCTCTCGACGCTGAAGGATTTCGACCGGATCGTGGTGCTCGACGGCGGCCAGGTGATCCAGGACGGCGCCCCCGACCGCCTCGTCCACCTCGACGGCTTCTACCGCGACCTGATCCAGCGCGAGACCATCAAGCTGTCGCGCGAGGCGGCCTGACGGGCTCGCGGCCTCGTCGCTCGGGGAGGTAGGGGCTCGCGTCGCGGTGAGCCCCCTGTGCCGTGAAAACCGCAACTGCTCCTGCGCGCTGTTGTGCGGGGCCCCGCGTACCTGGACATCGCGGGTTCTCTCCTCTCCCCGCGGGCGCAGGGCTGTCCGGGGAAGAGGAGAAATCCTGCGCTCGATCGTTCTGCGGACGGCGCGACCGGCGGTCGCGCAAACTCGGCTGACCCGTGACGGAGTCACGTCGAAGCCCGATAGCGGGCTCACGGCCGTCGTTGGCTGTCATCATCCGACCTGACGACGGAGCTTGCCCGGCGCCTCCTCGCCAGGGCTCAGGCCGCCGGTGAGGGTGACCGTCATCGGCCCTGAGAGATGGCGTGCGTCCCCGGGCATCCCCGCGCGGCGGGCTTTCCAGGACCGATCGGCTGAACCCCGACCTTCGCGCATCACCCGAAGTTCGCCGATGCCGCTCGTGTGACCAATCGGCGTGCCTGTCGCAGCCGGATCGGCGTCGCGCGCGATGCGGTGCGCCCTCGTGCGCTGCCGCAATTCCCCCCAAGTCATGCCGCGCGCGATCACCGCAACGGCTCCGGTCGCGAGAGACACGCCGCTCAGGTCGCCCAGAAACGGCTGCGCCTGCGGCGAGCCCTCCGCTGTCCGGCGATGTATTAACAAATGTTAGTCTGATTCCGGACACGGATAACTTGACCATTGCCATCAAGGCAAACATCGACACGCTCCGTGCCAAATCGATCACAGTTTCGCCCGCAGTCGACGTCTAGTGTAGGTCAAATTCGGGAGTGGGAGACCTCCATGCCGAACTTGCCGCTGCCTGCGCCCCGCGTCCTGCTGGTCTCGCCGCGCTTCAACGCCAACTCCTTCTGGGGCTTCGAAGCGGCCTGCGCGCTGCAGGGCGCGCGCTGCCTCGCCCCGCCGCTCGGCCTGATCACGCTGGCCGCGATGCTGCCGCAGACCTGGCGCCTGCGGCTGATCGACCGCAACGCGCAGGACCTGACCGACGCCGACATCGCCGGGGCCGACCTCGTGATGAGCGGCGGCATGCTTCCGCAGGAGCCCGACATCGTCGCCCTGATGGAACGATGCCGGCGCCTCGGCGTGCCGATCTGCCTCGGCGGCCCGGCGCCGACCTCGACGCCCGAGGCCTTCGCGGAGGCCGACTTCATCGTGATCGGCGAGGCCGAGGGCATCATCCACGAGTTCGTGGCCGCCTGGGAGGCCGGTGAGCGACGCGGCCGCTTCACGGCGCCGAAGTTCAAGGCGGATGTCACCAAGACGCCGATCCCGCGCTTCGACCTCCTGGATTTCAAGAACTACCTGTGGGTGAACGTCCAGTTCTCGCGCGGCTGCCCGTTCACCTGCGAGTTCTGCGACATCATCGAGCTGTACGGCCGGGCGCCGCGCACCAAGACGGCGCCGCAGATGCTGGCCGAGCTCGACCGCCTGCTGGAGCTCGGCTATCGCGGCCATGTCGACTTCGTCGACGACAACCTGATCGGCAACAAGAAGGCGGTGAAGGCCTTCCTGCCCCACCTCCAGGCCTGGCAGGAGCGGCACGGCTTCCCGTTCAAGTTCTCGACCGAGGCGTCGCTGAACCTCGCCGACGATCCCGAGCTGCTGCGGCTGATGCGCCGCTGCAACTTCTTCGCGCTGTTCGTCGGCATCGAGACGCCGGACGAGGCGACGCTGATCCAGACCCAGAAGAAGCAGAACACCCGCCGCAGCATCGCCGAGAGCGTCCACCGCATCTACAAGGCCGGGATGTACGTGGCGGCCGGCTTCATCGTCGGCTTCGACACCGAGGAGCGGAGCGTCGCCGACGCGATGACGGCGTGCATCCGCGACACCAGCATCCCGACCGCGACGGTCGGGCTGCTCACGGCCCTGCCCAACACCCAGCTGTCGCGCCGCCTCGAGAAGGAGGGACGCCTGTTCGGCCGTTTCCGCCAGTCGATGACCGAATCGGGCGACATGTGCACCGCCGGGCTCAACTTCACCACGCTGCGCCCGCGCCGGGAGATCATGCAGGATTACCGCGACGTGGTGGCGGCGACCTACAGCCCGGCGGCGTACTTCGCCCGGGTGCGCCGGCTCGGGCGGCTGCTCGACCGGCCGACGCTGCGGCCGCGCCGCATCCACTGGCAGACCCTGCGCCGGGACACCGCCGCGTTCCTGCGCCTCCTCTGGTGCCTGCACGTCCGGCACCCGGAACTCGCCGGCCATTTCTGGCGCACGCTCGCCGACTGCCTGCGCCACCGCCCGAAATCCTTCGAGGCGGTCCTGCGCAACGTCGCGCACTTCGTCCACCTCTATCCGTTCGGGCAATACGTCGTGCGGACCATCGACGCGCGCATCGCCGATCTCGATGCCGGGCACTGGAGCGAGCCCGAGATCCTGCCGGCAGCCCAGGATGACCGTGCCCCGCACCCCGTCGCTGCCGTGGCCTGACGCCGCTCCTCGCGCCTCCGGGACGGCAAGGGGCCGGAACGTCGGGCTTCGCGCGCCGCTCCTGCTGTGATGGTCTTCCGGCCATGTCCGGAAGATCATCGCGGATCACGACCCGCGGCGCGTCGCCGACGAGCGGCAATTTCACCGCGGCACCGCGAGCGAGCGGAGCCGTATAGCGGCGCCTCGGGCCGGGATCATCGGTCGCATGCCCGCGTTTCAATTGGGCCGGCGCGATTTGTGCGATGCGATGAACCTTCCGCTGGGTTCGCCGTTGTACGCGGGTGCCGCCTGTCGCAAGGGCACCGGAGCGTGACCGCGGCAGGCATCATCCAGCCCGGCCAATCGAGGATCGTCGATGCTGAAGACCATCACCTACGCGATGATCGGTGTCCTGACCTGCGGGTTGCTGGCGGCCGTGGTCGGCGCCTCCGGCAGCCTCGTGGCCGGACACTAGCGACCGGGAGGCCCGCCCCGCCGATCGCGGCAGCGGGCCCCGCCCCGTCTCCTACTTCTCCCGGAAGGCTCTCGCGACCTGGTCGGCGAGCGGCTTGGTGAAGAAGCTCAGCACCGTGCGGCCCTCCGTCTGGATGAAGGCCTCGACCGGCATGCCGGGCGTGAGCCTGACGGCGCCGAGGCGCTTCAGCTCGTCCTCCGGCACGGCGATGCGGGTCGTGTAGTGGCCCTGGCCAGTGCGCGGGTCGGTGGTCAGGTCGGGCGAGATCCGCGATACCGCCCCGGCGATGACCGGCGTCGTGCGCTGGTTGAAGGCCGAGAAGCGCAAGGACGCCGCCTGCCCGACATGGACCTGGTCGATGTCCTGCGGCGCGAGCTTGGCCTCGACCGTCAGGTGGTCGGCCGTCGGCACGATCTGCATGATCTCGGCGCCCGGCGCCACCACGCCGCCGACGGTATGGACCGCGAGCTGGTGGACGAGGCCGTCCTGCGGCGCGCGGATCTCGACGCGCTTGAGCTGGTCCTCGGCGGTGATGCGCCGCTCGGCATATTCCGACGTCTTGCTGCGGATCTCGGCCAGCTCCTTGCCGGTCTCGGTGCGCAGGTCCTGGTCGATCTGCAGGATCTGCAGCCGCGTCTCGGTGATCCGGCCGCGCACCTGCGCGATGGTGGAGATCAAGGTCCCCTTCTCGCCCTCGAGCCGCGCGAGGTCGCGCTCGAGCGCACTCACCCGCTGGATCGGCACCAGCTTCTTGTTCCACAGGTCGCGCACCCCGCCGAGCTCCTGCTCGATGAGGGCGATCTCCCGCACCTTGGCGGCGATCTGCTCGTCTAGGCCGCGGATCTGCTCGTCGAGCTGGCCGACGCGCTCGGCGAGCTGCGACTTCTGGCCCTCCCGGGCGCTGGCGCGGGTCTGGAAGAGCCGGCGCTCCCCGCTCATCAGGCCGGCCACCACCGGATCGGCGGCCCGGGCCGTCAGCTCGCCCGGGAAGGCGAGGTCGGGGGCGCCGTCGCGCTCGGCCTCGAGGCGGGCGCGGCGGGCGGTCGATTCGTCGATCGAGCGGGTGACGATGGCGAGGTTGGCCTGCAGCACCGTCTCGTCGAGGCGCAGCAGCACGTCGCCGGCCGCGACCCGATCGCCGTTCTTGACGCGCAGCGCACCGACGACGCCGCCGGTCGGGTGCTGCACCTTCTTGACGTCGGATTCGACCACCAGCGAGCCGGCGGTGACGACGGCGCCGGAGAACTCGGCGAAGGCGGCCCAGCCGCCGGCACCGACGAACAGGAGCGCGCCGCCGACGGCGCCGGCGAGGAGATGCCGGCGGATCGAGGCCTGCGTCGCGGGGCTGATCGGGTTCATCGCGGGCTTCCTCCCTGGGCGGCCCTGAGTGTGACGGGGGCGAACCCGGCGGCGAAGCCTGCCGTGGGGGCGGCGGGCATCGCACGGGGCCGGCCGAGGGTCGGCAGGACCTCGTCGCGCGGCCCGAGCGCCTGGACCCGGCCGTTGGCCATCACCATCACCTGATCGACCGCCGCCAGCGCGCTCGGCCGGTGGGCGATCACCACCACGATGCCGCCGCGCGCCCGCACCCCGGCGATCGCCTCGGTGAGCGCCGCCTCGCCCTCCTGGTCGAGGTTGGCGTTCGGCTCGTCGAGCACCACCAGGAACGGATCGCCGTAGAGGGCCCGGGCGAGGGCCAGGCGCTGGCGCTGGCCGGCCGAGAGCAGCGCGCCGCGCTCGCCGATCTGGGTCTGGTAGCCGTCGGGCAGCGACAGGATCAGGTCGTGGACCCGGGCGGCCCGGGCGGCCGCGATGATGCCTTGCGCCTCGGCGCCGGGCCGGAAGCGCGCGATGTTGGCCGCCACCGTGCCGGGAAACAGCTCGACCTCCTGCGGCAGGTAGCCGACATGACGGCCGAGATCCTGCGGCCGCCACTGGTCGAGGCGGGCGCCGTCGAGGCGCACCGCGCCGCGCGCCGGCGGCCAGATCCCGACGATCAGGCGCGCGAGCGACGACTTGCCGGAGGCGCTGTGGCCGACGATGCCGAGCCCCTGCCCGCCCTTGAGCGTCAGGCCGATGTCGAGGGCGGTGAGCCGCTGGCCGCCGGGCGGGCCGACGCTCGCCTGCTCGACGATCAAGGCCTCGCGGGGCGCCGGCAGGGTCACGCCGTCGGGCTCCTCGCCGGCGGCGGCGAGGGCCGCGCCGAGGTGGCGCCAGCATTCGCGGGCAGCGGAGAACGTCTTCCAGTAGCCGATCGCCTGGTCGATCGGCCCGAGCGCGCGGGCGCTCAGGATCGAGCCGGCGATGATGATTCCGGCGGTGGCCTCCTGGCGGATCACCAGGAAGGCGCCGACGCCGAGGACGGCCGATTGCAGCACCACCCGCAGCACCTTCGCGGCGTTGTGGATCGCCCCCGTGATCTCGGCGGTGCGCTCCTGGGTGGCGTGCGAGGCGGCGTTGACCCGGGCCCACAGGCCGGCGAGGTCGGGCTCCATGCCCATCGCCCGCACGGTCTCGGCGTTGCGCCGGCTCGCCTCGGCGACGAAGCCGCGGGCGGCCGACGCCTCGCGGGCGTCGCGGGCGTGGTGGCGGGTCAGGATCTCGGCCAAAGCCGTCAGGCCGACGAGGGCGAGCGCCCCGAGGAGCGCGGTCAACCCGATCCAGACGTGGAAGGCGAAGAGCAGCGCGAGGTAGACCGGGACCCAGGGCAGGTCGAACAGCGCGCCAGGGCCCCCGCCGGAGAGGGCCCCGCGGATCTGGTCGAGGTCGCGAATCGGGCGAAGCTCGTCGGCCTCCGCCCGGCCGCGCAGCGGCAGGGTGACGACGGCGCGGAAGACGCGCCGGCTCAAGGCCTCGTCGAAGGCCCGCCCCGCCCGCAGCAGCAGGCGCGACCGGATCAGGTCGAAGAAGCCCTGGCCGAGATAGAGCACCAGCACGATCAGGCTGAGACCCACCAGGGTCGGCACGCTGCGGCTCGGGATGACCCGGTCGTAGACCTCGAGCATGTAGAACGAGCCGGCGAGCGCCAGGAGGTTGACGGCGCCGCTGAGCACCGCGACTCCGAGGACGACGTGGCGCAGCTGCGCGAGCGCCGCGACGATCGGCGGGGCGGAATCCGCCCGGGACGGTCCGAGGCCGAAGGCCGTGAGCGCGTCGTGCCGGAGCCCGGAGCCCGGCGCGGCGCGCCCGGTGTGATCGGCCGCGGCGGGGTCGTCACGCCGGTCGCGCAGCTTGTGGACCCGCCGCAGGGCCGCGGCGGCCCGGTCGCGCGCGACGTCGCGGAGGCGCCCGGGCTGCAGGAGGCGAAGATCGAGAAGTGTCACGGGGATCAAGGGCTCCGTGTGGCGGCACGCGGCAGGGCGAGCCCGGCCGGCTGGACCCGGTGCGGCGGCGCGACGAGGCGGTGGGAGATCGATGGCGCGCGGGACCCCGCCCGCCGGCCGTTTCGAGACCGGCGGGCGGGGCATCACGTTCCTCAGACGAGATAGTCGTGGAAGGTGAAGTGCTGGGCGCCGTCCTTCTCCAGCGTCAGGTGGGCGCCCGGGACGGCGTCGCCGTGATAGGTGGCGCTGTCGAGGTAGAGGTTGCGGTCCCGCGCGGCCGAACCGCCCCAATCGTCGTTGACGAACTTGATCGCCACGTCGTGGTTGCCCTGGCCCCAGTCGCCGCGCACCGAGATCAGGTCGGACTGACCGGAGCTGTGCAGGGATTGCGCGGTCTGGACGCCGCCGATCTGCTTGCCGTCGACCGAGACGGTGTACTGGGCGTTGCCGTGATACGCGTCCTGGCTGACCTTCAGGAGCAGCTGGTCGGAGCCGCTGCCGAGGGTGACGCTCGGCTGGGCCGTGCCGATGGGCGCGGGCGCCGGCGCCGGGGTGGTCGGCGTCGGGGTCGCCGGCGCCGTCGGGGTGGGGGCCGTCACCGGGTGGTCGCCGCCGCCGGCCGGGGTCGCGGCGGTGTTGTTGGTCACCAGCTCGAGATGCGAGCGGATGGCGTTCATGTCCTTGAACAGGTTGTCGACCTGGCTCTGGTTCGCGCCCTGCTCGACATAGGCGAGCTGCAGCGTGTTCGGGCCGGCGGTGTCGGTGACGTAGCCGCCGTAGTTCTGGTAGGCCTTGGCCAGGGCCATGCCCTCCGGCGTCGTGATGCCGATCTTGGTCAGGTCGACGTCCTTCGGGATCGCGAACAGCGAGCCGAGCGGGATGCTGCCGGCATAGTTGCCGGTGTAGCTGTCGGCGGTGGTGGCCGGCCAGACATAGGGCGTGCTGCTGGTGCCGGCCTGGGTGGTCGCGATCGCCATCGCGACGGCGTGGTCGATCGAGAGCGAATCGAGGTCCGACTTCTGCACCAGGCCGCCCATCAGCGACATGCCGGCGGCGCGGATGCCCTCGTGCGCACCCGGCGTGTTGGCGATGCCGTCACCCGTGACGGTGTTCTCGGCGAGGTAGGTGGCGTGGTAGGCGTTGGTGCCGGTCTTCGCGCCGAGCCAGGTCTCGACGTAGTGCTGGCCGTCCTCCGAGACGATGATCGCCCAGCCGTCGCCGGTCTTGAACTGCAGGTCGGTCGGCGTCCGCATCTGGAACGTGCCGTTGTTCACCGGGGTGTTGCCGAAGGTCCAGTCGGCATTCGTCCCGCGGGCCTCGTAGCTCCAGGTCGCCAGCGGATCGGTCGCCTTGGCCTGGTAGATCGGGATCGCATCCTGGCCGATCCAGGTGTTCACGCCGGCCTGGTGCTGGATCGAGGCGGTCTGCGCCCCGGACTCGGCCTGGAACTGAGCGCTCGTCCCGATCGGGGTGTTCCAGATGCTGTCCGGCGCAAAGGGTTGCGCGACCGTTTGATAAGCCATGTATCACATCCAAGTCAGTGGAAGGGCAGCCGAACCCGCAGGAAGCGGTGGCATGAGGGCGTCATCACCAGAAGATCAGGGCCTGGTTGGGTCCTGATCCGATGCGCGAGCCGGACAATAAGTAGCAATGTTTGGGTGTCAACCCGGGTTAACAAAACGTAGTCTTAAGGATATTTTAGCAAATATTTTCCCGGACAGGTGTCGCTGGTGGGTGATTCGCCGATTCTGCCAGGGAAAGCCAAGGAAATGGACAGGGCTTCCGGCGCCGGATGCGTGACGCTGAAGCGAGTGATGGTCGACGGCAACTCTCGGCCGCACGATGCATCGCAGCAACGTGGCCGTATTGCGCACGGGTCGACAGGTTCGAGGAGCCATCGCTAAGCTCAAGCCTGCCCCCCTCCCTCAGATGAATGATCGTCCCGTTATGGGACGCCCGGGAGGCGGCGGTGACGAGGCCGGGTCCTGTTCGCGGCGAAGCTGGGTGTCGACTGGGCAGCGGCGCCACTCGCTGCAGACCACCCCAGGCAGCGGCGACGCGATCTGGTCAGCACATCGCGTAGCGCGAAGGTCAGCCCACGATCGACACCTGACACCATTTGCGCGACTTGCCGTCTCGGCCCGGAGCGAAGCGGCGGCACCGGATTGGACCGGCGCGAACTCAAGCATCGCGCGACCAATCGTGAAACACCGCCGATAGGCGTAGGCAACAGTCATCTGGCTCGCCAATTGGCGGGGTGCGCAGCCGGCCTAAGGCTCCTTTCATAATGGAGATCCAGGTGTGACAGTGTCGTTCACGGCAATCCCTTCCTATAACGAGCAGATGCCATGCTCCTTTCCGACGAAACATCCGTCGATCCGGCGCTGAATCCGCTCCAGACGGGAAACAATGCATCGTCTTCAGCGGCCGAGACGATCGAGCAGGCAACGGTAGATGCCATGACGGCGGGCGGGACGGAGCCCGGGAGCACGGCTGCCGCGCTCGTGGCCGCGGCGCCGGTCGGCTCGAGCGGCGTACCCGATGCCGCCGCGACCACGGCCCCGCCCCTCAAGGACCTCGCGGTCACCCCGGGCTCGGCGGCCCCGGCGACCATCGCGTATTGCTGCGGCACCTGCGGCTACGTGAACTGCCCGACCCGTCTCCTGAACCTGTCCCCCGACAGCATCCTGTCCGCGAACGGACAGCTGCCCGGCTACGGCAGCGGCGCGCCGGTCGGTGCCACGACCGCGACGCCGGGCGGACCGGAGACGGCCGTCGGACCGTCGAAGACCCAGATCCCGTCCTTGAGCGGACCGATCACCACCGCGACGGCGACGCCCCGGCTGCAGCCCCTGACCGTCACCACCAACGCCAGCAACAAGATCGTCCTCGAAAATCAGAAGACCGGCAGCCCGGCCAGCGAGTGGAACCTCAACGGCGCCGGCGACTCCAACATCGAGGGCTTCGCCACCGACATCAGCACCAACGTCGGCAACACGGTCAACTTCAAGATCAACACCAACTCGACGAACTATCGGATCGACATCTATCGGCTCGGCTATTACGGGGGCTTGGGCGCGCGCAAGGTCGACACGCTCCAGCATACCGGGCTGCAGACCCAGCCCACGCCCCTGCGCGACGCGGCGACCGGCCTGGTGGATGCCGGCAACTGGTCGGTCTCGGCCTCGTGGAGTGTGCCGGCGGACGCGGTCTCGGGCGTCTACATCGCCAAGCTGACACGCCAGGACGGCACGGCGGGCGAGAACGAGATCCCGTTCATCGTCCGCGACGATGCGAGCCACAGCGACATCATCTTCCAGACCGCCGACGAGACCTGGCAGGCCTACAACCACTGGGGCGGAGCCAATTTCTATGGCGGCAACGGCCCGGCCACCGGCCAGGGCACCGGGCGCGCCTACGCGGTCAGCTACAACCGGCCCATCACCACCCGGGCCGGCGGCATCGCGGCCGGCCCGCACGACTACATCTACGGCGCCGAGTTCCCGGCCATCATGTGGCTGGAGCAGAACGGCTACGACGTCTCGTACATGTCCGGCGTGGATGCCGACCGCTACGGCAGCCTGCTCAAGAACCACAAGATGTACCTCGACGTCGGTCACGACGAGTACTGGTCGGGCCAGCAGCGCGACAACGTCGAGGCGGCGCGGGATGCCGGCGTGAACCTGTCGTTCTGGAGCGGCAACGAGGTCTACTGGCGCACGCGGTTCTCCAACAGCATCAGCAGCGACGCCACGCCGTACCGCACGCTCGTCTCCTACAAGGAGACCTGGGGCGCCAACCAGAACCTCGATCCGACCAGCCAGTGGACCGGCACCTTCCGCGATCCCCGCGGGCCGGCCGGGACGGTCGGCAACAACGACCCGGAGAATGCCCTCACCGGCACGATGTTCCAGGTCGATTCCTACGTCCTCGACACGATGCAGGTGCCGTACGACGATGCGAACCTGCGCTTCTGGCGCAATACCAGCGTCGCCGGCCTGCAGCCGGGCCAGACCGCCTCGCTCAACAAGAACTATCTCGGCTACGAGTGGGACGAGGCCCCCGACAACGCCACCGCCCCGGCCGGGCTGGTGCGGCTGTCCTCGACCACGATCGACGAGACGACCTACCTCCAGGATTACGGCAACACCACCGGCAAGGGCACGGCGACCCACAGCCTGACGCTCTACCGGGCGCCGAGCGGCGCCCTCGTGTTCGGGGCCGGCACCGTCTACTGGTCCTGGGGCCTGTCGGCCAACCACGACAACGAGCCGACGCCGACCGATCCGCGGATCCAGCAGGCGATGGTCAATCTGCTGGCCGACATGGGCATCCAGCCCCAGACCCTCGATCCGGCCCTCACGCCCGCCACCGCCTCGACCGACCACACGGCGCCGACCTCCACCCTCACGGCGCCGACGAGCGGCACCAGCGTGGCGGCGTTCCAGACCGTCACGATCACCGGCACGGCGGCGGATACCGGCGGCGGCGTGGTCGCGGGCGTCGAGGTCTCGACCGACAACGGCGTCACCTGGCGCGCCGCCACCGGCGACGAGACCTGGAGCTACCGGTTCGCCCCGCAGGTCGCCGGCACCTACGTGATCCGTACCCGGGCGACGGATGACAGCGTCAACATGGAGACGCCATCCGCCGGCAGGACCCTGACGGTGACGGCGCCGCCCTCGCAGACCATTTTTCCCGGCTCGGCGACCCCGAAGGTCGTCAACACCGCCGACACCGACTCGGTCGAGCTCGGCGTCCAGTTCAGGAGCTCGGCCGCCGGCACCGTCAGCGGCATCCGCTTCTACAAGGGCTCGCAGGACCGCGGCACCCATACCGGCACCCTGTGGTCGAGCACCGGCCAGATCCTCGCCACCGCGACCTTCACCAACGAGACGACCGACGGCTGGCAGACCGCCACCTTCTCGAACCCCGTGGCGCTGACGCCGGGCGCGACCTACGTCGCCTCCTACCACTCGACGCTCGGGCATTACTCGAGCGACGTGGGCTATTTCAGCGCCGGACCGGTGACCAGCGGCTCGCTCACCGCCACGACCGGCATCTATACCTACAGCAGCGCCACCACCTTCCCGACCCAGACCTTCCAGAACACCAATTTCTGGGTCGACGTGCTGTTCAACCCGGCCTCCGGCACGACAAACCAGCCGCCGAACGCCGTCAACGACACCGGCCCGGCGGTGACCCAGAACACCGCCGTGACCGTCTCGACTTCAACGCTGCTGGCCAACGACACCGACCCGAACGGCGACGTGCTGACGGTCACCTCGGTGACGAGCGGCACCGGCGGCACCGCAACGCTCAACACCGCGAACGCGACGATCACCTTCACGCCGACCACCGGCTTCACCGGCGCAGCCAATTTCTCCTACGCGATCTCGGACGGGCGCGGCGGCACCTCGTCCGCCAGCGTCGCCCTCACGGTGTCGCCGCCCGGCACCAGCCCGGTCAGCCTGTTCTCCGCGAGTGCGACGCCCGCAATCGCCAGCGAGAGCGATACCGGTGCGGTGGAACTCGGGGTGAAGTTCCAGACCTCGACCGCCGGCACGGTCAGCGCGATCAAGTTCTACAAGGGCAGCCAGAATACCGGGACGCATACCGGCACCCTGTGGTCCAGCACCGGCCAGGTGCTCGCCACCGTCACCTTCGCCAACGAGACCGCGAGCGGCTGGCAGACCGCCACCTTCTCGAATCCGGTCGCCCTCACCGCAGGCACGACCTACGTCGCTTCCTACCACACCAATACCGGCCACTATTCGACGACGGCGAACGGCTTCTCGAGCGCGGTGACGAGCGGGCCGCTCACCGCGCCGGCGACGGCCAACGGCGTCTACGCCTATGGCGGCACCAGCGTGTTCCCGACCACCACCTTCCAGGCGACGAACTACTGGGTCGACGTCGTCTTCAATCCCGGTGCCACCGTGACGAACCAGCCGCCGGCGGCGGTGAACGACACCGGCCCGGCGGTGACCCAGAACACGCCCGTCACCTTCTCGACCGCGACCTTGCTCGCCAACGACACCGACCCGAACGGCGACACCCTGACGGTCACCTCGGTGACAAGCGGGACCGGCGGCACCGCGACGCTCAGCACCCAGAACGCCACCGTCACCTTCACGCCGACCACCGGCTTCACCGGCGCGGCCAATTTCTCCTACGCGATCTCGGATGGCCGCGGCGGAACGGCCTCCGCCACCGTCGCCCTCACGGTCTCGGCTCCCGGCACCGCCCCGGTCAGCCTGTTCCCCACCGGCACGCCGGCGGCGACCAACACCAACGACACCAGCCCGGTGGAACTCGGGGTGAAGTTCCAGACCTCGACCGCCGGCACGGTCAGCGCGATCAAGTTCTACAAGGGCACCCTCGATACCGGCACCCATACCGGCACCCTGTGGTCGAGCAGCGGACAGGTGCTCGCGACCGCGACCTTCACCAACGAGACCGCGAGCGGCTGGCAGACCGCCACCCTGTCGAATCCGGTGACGCTGACCCCCGGCACGACCTACACGGCGTCCTACCACACCAATGCCGGGCGCTACTCGACGACGGCCAATGGGTTCTCGAGCGCGGTGACGAGCGGGCCGCTCACCGCGCCGGCGACGGCCAACGGCGTCTACGCCTATGGCAGCACCAGCCTCTATCCGACCCAGAGCTTCCAGGCGACGAACTACTGGGTCGACGTCGTCTTCAACCCGAACAGCAGCGCCACCAACCAGCCGCCGGTCGCCGTCAACGACACCGGCCCGGCGGTGACCCGCAACACGCCGATCACCTTCTCGACCGCGACGCTGCTCGCCAACGACACCGACCCGAACGGCGACGCCCTGACGGTCACCTCGGTGACGAACGGCACCGGCGGCACCGCGACGCTCAACATCCAGAACGCCACCGTCACCTTCACGCCGACCACCGGCTTCACCGGCGCGGCCAACTTCTCCTACGCGATCTCGGACGGGCACGGCGGCGCGTCCTCGGCGAATGTCGCCCTCACGGTCTCGGCGCCGAGCACGAGCCCGGTCAGCCTGTTCCCGACCGGCACGCCGGCGACGACCAACACCAACGACACCAGCCCGGTGGAACTCGGGGTGAAGTTCCAGACCTCGACCGCCGGCACGGTCAGCGCGATCAAGTTCTACAAGGGCACCCTCGATACCGGCACCCATACCGGCACCCTGTGGTCGAGCAGCGGACAGAAGCTCGCGACCGCGACCTTCACCAACGAGACCGCGAGCGGCTGGCAGACCGCCACCTTCGCGAGCCCGGTGACGCTGACGCCAGGCACGACCTACACGGCGTCCTACCACACCAATGCCGGGCGCTACGCGAACACCGCCAACGCCTTCGCGAACGCGGTGACGAGCGGCCCGCTGACGGCGCTCGCGAGCGACTCCTCGGGCGGCAACGGCGTCTACGCCTATGGCAGCACCAGCCTGTTCCCGACCAACTCGTTCAACCGGTCCAACTACTGGGTCGACGTCGTCTTCAATCCGTCGGCGGCAGCGTAGAACTTCACCACAGGAGACCACCGATGATCCCCGAAACCTACTCGGACGGCATCAGCGAGATCACCGTGACCGGCTCGATCGTCCGGATCGACCTGATGAGCCTGTCGCCCTCGGAGCGCGACGCCAACGGCCATCCGGTGCCGATGGTGCGCCAGCGCCTGATCCTGCCGGCCGACGCCTTCGCCAACGCCGCCGACCTGATGCAGCAGGTGAAGACCAGCCTGATCGAGTCCGGCGTCGTCCATCCGGGCCAGGCCGCGCCGGGACTGCCGCTGCGCGAGCCGGTGCCGTTCGCGGGCGCCCGCCCGGGGCGCAACACCTCGCCGAACTTCTCCTGAACCTGTCCGGGCGCCGCCGTGGATACCGGACTGCACTGCCTCGTCGCCGTGGCGCGCCACCACGGCATCGACCTCGATCCCGACCGCCTCGCGCACGCCTATGCGGTCGGGGACGAGGCGGTGTCGGGCCCGCGCCTGACCCGGATGGCGCGGGAGGTGGGCTTAAGGGCCGGCCGGGCCCGCCTGTCCTTTTCAAGCCTCACCGATCTCGGCGGCGCCTTCCCGGCGCTGGCGCGCCTGAAGAACGGGAATTTCGTCGTCGTCACCGGCACCGACCGGCAGGGCGAGGCCCCGCGCCTGATCGTGTTCGACCCCAAGGCCTCCCGGCACGAGCCGTTCCTCCTCGACGAAGAGGCCTTCTGCGCCGCCTGGGCCGGCGAGGTGCTGCTGGTGCGCCCGAAGGCGCGCCGGCGCACCCCCGACGGACGGCGCCCGTTCGGGCTCCTGTGGTTCGTGCCTGAGATCCTGCGCCAGCGCCGGCTCTTCTCCGACGTGATCGTGGCGGCTTTGGCGCTCTACGCCGTCGGCCTCGCGGTGCCGCTGTTCTCGCAGCTCGTCATCGACCGGGTGCTGACCCACGAATCCACCGCCACGCTCACGGTGCTCGCCGGCGGCGTGGTGCTGGCGCTCCTGTTCGAGGCCTGCTTCACCTTCCTCAGGCGCTATCTCCTGCTCTACGCCTCGAACCGCATCGACATCCGCGTGGCGGTCAAGACCTTCGCGCATCTCCTCGGCCTGCCGCTCGCCCATTTCGAGCAGGTGCCGGCCGGCATCCTGGTCAAGCACATGCAGCAGGCCGCGCGGGTGCGCGAGTTCCTGACCGGGCGGCTCCTGACGACCGCGCTCGACGCCTGCTCGCTGGTGGTGTTCGTGCCGGTGCTGCTCCTCTACAGCGCCAAGCTGACCCTGGTGGTGCTGGCCTTCACGGGCCTCGTCGCGCTCACCATCGCGTGCCTGATCGGGCCGTTCCGGCGCCGGCTGCAGGCGCTCTACGACGCGGAGGGCGAGCGCCAGGCACTGCTCGTCGAGTCGGTCCAGGGCATGCGCACCATCAAGTCCCTGGCGATGGAGCCGCTGCAGGGCCGCCAGTGGGAGGATGCCTCGGCGCAGGCCGTCCAGATGCGCTACGGGGTCGAGCGGATCTCGGCCATCGCACAGGCCGTGACGGGGCTCCTGGAAAAGCTCACCTCCGTGGCGATCATCGGCCTCGGCGCCATGGACGTGTTCGACCGCCAGATGACGGTCGGCGCGCTCGTCGCCTTCAACATGCTGGCCGGCCGCGTCTCGGGCCCCCTCGTGCAGATGCTCACCATGGCACACGAGTACCAGGAGGTCGCGCTCTCGGTCCGGATGCTCGGCGAGGTGATGAACCGGGCGCCGGAGACCGAGGGCCCGAGCCGCGGCCTGTGCCCGCCCTTGCGCGGCGAGATCACCTTCGAGGACGTGCGCTTCGCCTACGGGCCGGACCGGCCGCCGGCCCTCGATTCGGTGTCGTTCACGCTCGAGGCCGGCAGCATCGTCGGGGTGGTGGGACGCAGCGGCTCGGGCAAGACCACCATCACCCGGCTGATCCAGCGGCTCTATCCGGTGCAGCAGGGGCTGGTGCGCCTCGACGGGCACGACATCCGCGAGATCGACCTCGCGCATCTGCGCCGCCAGGTCGGGGTGGTCCTGCAGGACAGCTTCCTGTTCCGCGGCACGGTGCGGGAGAACATCGCGGCGGCCAAGCCCTCGGCGAGCTTCGAGGAGATCGCCGAGGCGGCGCGCGCCGCCGGCGCCGACGAGTTCATCGAGCGCCTGCCGCGAGGCTTCGAGACTCTTCTGGAGGAGAACGCCTCCAACCTGTCGGGCGGCCAGCGCCAGCGCCTCGCCATCGCCCGGGCCCTGGTGACGGATCCGCGGCTCCTGATCCTCGACGAGGCGACGAGCGCCCTCGATCCCGACAGCGAGGCGATCATCCGCCGCAACCTGCGCCGGATCGCCCGCGGCCGCACGGTGCTGATCGTCTCGCACCGCCTCGCCACCCTGGTCGATGCCCACGCGATCCTGGTGATCGATGCCGGCCGCCTCGTCGCGGCGGGCCGCCACGACCAGCTCCTCACCGCCTGCACCACCTACCGCCACCTCTGGAACCAGCAGACGAGGCAGGCCGCATGAGCGCAACCCAGCCCGACGCCGGCCCGGACGAGACCTTCGCCGAGCGGCCGCCGCTCGCCGCCGTTCCGGCCTCGGAGCCGGCTCCCGGGACGGTCCCTCCCCGCGGCGAGGTGGTGGTCCTGCCCTCCCGGCGGCGTCCGGCTTTGGTCTCGGCATTCCAGCCCGACGCGCTGGCGGTCGAGGAGCGGGCGCCGCCCCGGGTCGCCCGGGCGACGCTCTACGGCGTGGCGGCTTTGCTCGCGACCGGCGTGACGTGGTCGTGCCTGGCGGAGATCGACGAGATCGCGAGCGCCCGGGGCCGCCTCGTCACCACGGTGCCGAACATCGTGGTCCAGCCCCTCGAGACGGCGGCGATCCGCGCGATCGCCGTGACGGTCGGCCAGCCGGTCAGGGCCGGCGACACGCTGGCGGTGCTCGATCCGACCTTCAGCGAGGCCGACGTGCAGCAGCTCACCGCGCGCCTCGCCGCCACCCAGGCGATGGTGGCGCGGCTCGAGGCGGAATCCGAGGAGCGCGAGGTCGCCTTTGACCTGACCCGGCCCGAGCAGGCGCTCGAGGCGCGCCTCGCCCGCCAGCGCCGGGCCCTGCGCGAGAGCCGCCTGCGCGGCCTCGACGAGGAGCTTGCGCGGGCGGAATCGAGCCTCGCCCGCAACCGCCGCGAGGAGACGGTGCTGCTCGCCCGCCTCGACGGGTTGCGGGAGATCGAGGGGATGCGCACCACGCTGCTCGAGCAGCAGATCGGCTCGAAGCTCAACCTGCTCCAGACCCGCGACGCCCGCCTCGACGTCGAATCCTCGCTGGTGCGCACCCGCGGCGCGCAAGTCGAGGCGCGCCACGACCTCGCCAAGGCCACGGCCCAGCGCCAGGCCTTCCTCGACGAGACCGGCCGCACGGTGCTCGAGGCGCTGGCCGATGCCCGCGAGAAGCGCACGGTCGCGGCGGAGGAACTGCGCAAGGCGAGCCTGCGGCGCCAGCTCGTGACGCTCACGGCGCCCGCCGACGGCACCGTGCTCGACATCGCCCAGCGCGGTGCCGGCTCGGTGGCGAAGCAAGCCGAGCCGCTCGTCACGCTCGTGCCCGCGGGCATCCCGCTGGAGGCCGAGGTGATGATCCATCCCCGCGACATCGGCCATGTCGCGGCGGGCCAGGCCGCCCGGGTGAAGCTCGACGCCTTTCCGTTCCAGAAGCACGGGACGGTGTCCGGCCATGTCCGCACGGTGAGCCGGGACGCCTTCCCGTCCGAGCCCGAGGGCCGCAGCCCCGCACCGGGCCAGCCGCCGGCCCTGTTCTACCGCGCCCGCATCAGCCTCGACGACACCGCCCTGCGCGCCCTGCCGTCCGGCGCCGGGCTCATTCCCGGCATGGCGGTGCAGGGCGAGGTCCAGGTCGGAAAGCGGCGGGTGATCGCCTACTTCCTCTACCCGCTGATGCAGGTGGCCGACGAGGGCATCCGGGAGCCGTGAGGGGCGGGCGGCGGGGGGCGCCTCTCGGCCCGCTGCACGCACCCGTGCATCCGCGGCCGTGCCGAACACGGAGGAGCCCTCCTCGCAGATCCTTCCCACTGTCTAAAAGTGGGGCGCGGGTTTCCCTCTCCCCGTGGGCGCAGGGCTGTCTGGGAAAAACCCCCTTTAGAATCAAGCGCGAGTCTCCCCTCACCAGGCGATACCGGGCAAGCCCGGTATCGCCTGGTGAGGGGAGACTCGCGCCTTTCCTTTTCCCCGGACAGCCCTGCCGCGGGCGCGGAGAGGAGAGAAACCGGGCCCCGTCTTTGCTCCGGCCGAGCCAGCCACAGGCCTGTTCGGCGACGATCCGGGATGCAGGGCCGCTGCCTCCGGACACCGAAGCGGATCACGATCCGCCCTCGTCCGAGGCCATCAGCGGTCATGGATCCCGCGCTCGCCCGCAGGGCGGCGCGACGGTCGCGAGAAGAGGGTCGGTCTCGAGCCCGGTCCCGGCCCGGGACGGAGCCGGCGCGGGAGCCCTCCCCCGCGCCCCGCCGCTTACATCTTGAGGTCGGAGCGGGATTCGAGCGCCCGGATCGCCACCTCGGTCCGGTTGGTGGCCCCGACCTTGCGCATGATGTTGCGCACATGCACCTTCACGGTGCTCTCCTTCATGTTGAGCTCGAAGGCGATGATCTTGTTCGCCTTGCCCTTCTGCAGCTGCTCCAGCACCGCCGTCTGGCGCGGGGTGAACTGGCTGCGGGGGTCGGCGGCCCCGGCCTCCTCGGGCCCACCGCGGCGCTGCAGCAGGCAGCTCGCGGGCACGAACACGCCGCCGGCCCGCACCAGGCGCATCGCCTCGATCGCCACCTTCAGGCTGACATTGGTCGGGATGTAGCCGCGGGCGCCCTCGTTGAGCCGCTCGACGATCTCGCCCGGATCCTCGCTGTCGCAGAGCAGCACCAGGCTGGTATTCGGCCCGATCCGCGCGCGCAGGGCGGCCTCGCGCTGGGCACCGCCGCGTCCGGCCTCGCGGGGATCGTAGTAGAGCACCACCAGGTCGCCGTCCCGGTGCCCAACCTTGCCCCGTTCCCACTCGTCGACCGACGGAAAGGTCACGACCTCGTGGTCCGGGATCGCCTCGGCGAGGCAGTTGCGCAGGCATTCCCGTACCAGCTGCCGCGGCTCGATGATCGCGATGGCGGGCTTCAGGCCGGGTTCCTCCCCGGGCCCGGCCGGCTCGGCCGCATTCTCGCTCACCTCGATCAGTCGGCGGCCCCGCGAAGCGAGGCCATAATCAACGAGAGCAGGCGTCGACATGCTTCACCTCCACACTGTACGATCGATCGTTATGATTGGACTGGTTCCACGGATCGCTGGTCACGGTGCCGGAACGGCACGCGGTGCCACGTTTCCCGACGCTGGAGCCTTCGGAGGATCGAGCTGTGCCGGCCCCCGACTGCACGACTCAGTCGATCCGGCCCACTGCATCGGCTCATTCCTGCTGATTTAAGTCCTAACACAGCTACAAATCAGTCACAATCCTTAATTTTTTTCTTCGCATATGTTAGAAGGCTATCCTTTCGGTGAATCTTTGACCGTCTTTCGATCCGTGAATACCATTTTACACGCAGGGGATGCAGATCTGGAAATTTGATCACGATAATGATAGTCTGCAAAGCAGATGTCACGCGAGAAGATGCTCGTCGAGATTGCGATGTGATCCGGGCTGGACTGGACTTCGAGGACAGGAAGATCCCCGCGCCTCATCCGTTTGCCCGCGCTCCTTAGGGGGCACGCTCTTGGACGCGAGGGAGCGGGGGACGATCGTCGCGCGCGATCAGGCGGTCGTCCACGCCAACAGCCGGGACCCCATCGCCCTGCATCGCACCGGATCCGGCAGGAATCAGAGCAAAGATCATGCTGTCGTCGGCGTCTTCAACCCGCTTCATGACCGTTCCCATGCATCAATCGATGTACACAATCCGAAGCCTTGATGGTCATGCGGCAGCCGTCAACCACGCTCGACAATCCATCATAGCATGTCTAGCCAACCATATCGTTTGATAATTTTTAACGGTAAATGATGCGGCGCACAGGCTCAGACGACGCGAGATCATCGGCGGGACGAACGTCCGCCGATGATCCGCCGCTGGCGCGTGGCCATCAGCGGCCTGCCTCCCAGGACTGATCGGACGCGGAGAAAGGATCCGACCTGGCTGTCCCCGGCGGGGACGTGCACCGTCGCCGGCCGGCCGTGCGGGTTGGAACCGGACGTGGTCCTCTCCGGGTGCGCAGGAGCCCGCCCGCAATGGCGGGACCGATCCGGCCGGCGAGGTCCTGGACGGCCGGGGCCCGGCATGCCCAGGGCGACGACTGCACGATCGGGACGACCCGGGCATCGGCGCTACGCCCAAATCATCCTGACCGTCGAGCGGACGAGGGCGACGCGCTACGCCTTCCGGTACCGTTCATCATCCATCGAGCCACGCTGCGGCGCAGGATTTCGCCGCCGTATTCCGGTCTGGGCACCGGGCGTCCTCCGCGTCGACACTCTCCGCGGAGGTGCCTCGCCGTGCCGACGACCGCCATGCCGACATCCGCGCGGCCCGCCGCGACCGCCCCCGGCGGCGGGGCGTCGACGTCCGGGCGCCGAACGCGGAGCGGACCGGATGCGGAGCCGTCAAGGATGCCGGCGCCTCGGGCGGGGACGGGGCGGCGCAGGCCTGAGGCCGGCCGGTGCGAGCGGAGCGCACCCCGCCGCCACGCCCGCCGCCTCGCGCGGCACGCGCGCGGTCTGCGACCGCGGGGTGCCGTTCGTTCGACGACAACAGAGGAGATGGCGCGGACATGAGAATACTCATCACCGGGGGTGGCGGATTCATCGGCACGCATCTGGCCGAGCGTCTGTCCTCCCAGGCCGAGCTGGTCCTGCTCGACAACTTCCGGCGCAATTCGCTCCGCTACGCGCCGAAGCTGGCCGACGCGCCCGGCGTCAGGGTCGTCGAGGCCGACGTCCTCGACGCGGCCGCCATGCGCGAGGCCGCGCGCGGCGTCGACGCGATCATCCACCTCGCGGCGATCGCCGGCGTGAGCAGCTACGACAGGGAGCCGCTGCGCACCCTCCGGGTGAACATCCTGGGCACCGTGAACCTGCTCGAGGCCTGCGTCGCCGGGAGGGTCGGGCGCTTCATCGACTTCTCGACCAGCGAGGTCTTCGGCCCGGACGCCGACGGCGTAACGGAGGAGGACCGGCACGGCATCGGCCCGGTGTCGCAGAAGCGCTGGGTCTACGCGACGAGCAAGCTCGCCAGCGAGCACTTCACGCTGCGCTACGGCGAGGCCCACGGCTTCGCCGCCACCTGCGTGCGGCCGTTCAACGTGTACGGACCGCGCCAGACCGGCGAAGGCGCGATCGGGAATTTCTGCCGCGCGGCCCTGGCGGGCACGCCCCTGCTCGTGGAAGGGGACGGCACGGCGGTCCGCTCCTGGTGCTACGTCTCGGACATGGTGAGCGCCGTCGAGGCGATCCTGCACAGCCCGGCCGCCGCGGGCCAGGTCTTCAACATCGGCAACCCCGCCGCGGTCGAGACCACGGCGGGCCTCGCCGGCCGGATCGCGCGCCTCGCCGGGGGCGCCGAGATCCGCCGCGTCGAGATGCGCGGCGCCGAGGTCCACCGCCGGATCCCGGCCATCGACAAGGCCCAGCGGGTCCTCGACTTCCAGCCGAGGGTCGGTCTCGACGAGGGCCTGTCGCGGACGCTCGACTGGTTCCGAAGTGCCGATGCCGGGGAGATGCGGTGATGCGGGTCGTCGTGGTCGGGGCAGGCAAGATGGGCCTTCCCCTCGCCTGCCAGTTCGCGCATCGCGGCGCGGGGGTCACGGTCTGCGACGTCCGGCGGGACGTGGTGGACCTCATCAATGCGGGCCGGTGCCCGGTCGACGAGCCCGGCGTGCCGGAGCTGCTGGCCCGTGCCGTCGCGCAGGGGAGGCTCGCGGCGAGCCAGGACACCACGGCCGCCGCGGCGCAGGCGGACGTGGTGGTGGTCATCGTGCCGGTCCTGCTCACGCCGGACAACGACGCCGACACCGCGATCATCGAGTCGGTCACGCGCCAGGTCGCCGCCGGCCTGCGACCCGGCACCCTGGTGGCCTACGAGACGACGCTGCCCGTCGGCACCACCCGGCGCCTCGCGGCGATGCTCGAAGCCTCCGGGCTGCGCGCCGGCGCGGATTTCGACGTCGTCTTCTCGCCCGAGCGCGTCAAGAGCGGCTCGGTGATCGATCACCTGGTGCGGAACGCCAAGGTCGTGGGCGGCATCACGCCCGCGTCGGCCGAGCGCGGCGCGGCCTTCTACGGCGCGTATCTCGGTGCGCCGGTGATGAATGTGGGCTCGGCCGAGGCCGCCGAGATGGTCAAGCTCGCCGGCATGGTCTACCGCGACGCCACGATCGCGATCAGCAACGAGATCGCCCGCTACGCCGAGAGCGTCGAGATCGACCTCCACGCCCTGCTGCCGGCCATCAACACCGACGGAGAGGCGGCTCTGCTGAGCCCCGGCATCGGGGTCGGGGGGCATTGCGCCCCGGTCTATCCCTACTTCATGATCCGGGACGCCGCGCGGCGCGGCATCGAGACGGCGATGACGACGCTCGCCCGGGCCACGAACGACGGCCAGGCCGCCTGGGCGATCGACCGGCTGGAGCGCGCCTGGCGCCCCCTGCGCGACCAGGAGGCCCTGATCCTCGGGCTGGGCTTCCGGCCGCAGGTCAAGGAGCACGTCTGCTCGAGCGCGTTCCTCATCGCCGCGGAGGTGCGGCGGCGCGGCGGCGCCGTGCTCCTGAACGACCCTCTCTACGCCGACGCGGAGGTGCGCCGGCACGGCTTCGCGCCCCTGCCTCTCGACGCCCCGCACCTGCCGCCGGTCGTCGTCCTGAGCACCGCCCATCGGGCATACCGCGACCTCGATTTCGGCGACCTCGCGGCGCGGGGCGTGCAGGCGGTGCTGGACGGGCGCGCGCTGTGGTCGCCGCAGGCGGTCCGGGCGGCCGGCCTCCTCTATCTCGGCGTCGGGCGGCCCTGAGCCGCCCGTCCTGCGGCCGGAGCATCGCCCGATGAGCCTTCCCGACCCCCTCGCCCCGGGCCTGGACCTCTCTCCGGAGCGGGCCCGGCAGCTCCGGGCCGACATCGCCCGCAACCTCGCGGAGTTCCGCAGCCTCCTGGCCCATGCCCGCGCCGCCGCCGCGTCCGGGCGGACCGAGGCGGCCGTCGTGCTCTGCGAGGCGGCCGCGGCCTTCGCCATCTCGAACCATTGCGGCCTGTTCTCGAGCCCGGAACTCGAGGGGCTGATCGCGCAACTGGGGGCGGAAGCCGGCGCGACGGACATGGCCCGCCGCGGCCCGCCGCGTTCGCCCCCGCGAGAGATCCTTCACGTCTGCACGCAGGCCGTCACGGTCGGCGGCGGCACGCGGCTGGTCTGGCGGTGGATCGGCCGGGACGTCACGCGCCGCCACTCGGTCGCGCTCACCCGGCAGGCAGGCCATCCGCTGCCGCCCGACCTCGTCGCGGCGGTGCGGGCGAGCGGCGGGGAGATCCACATCCTCGATCCGGCCGGGGGGCTCGTCGCCCGGGCCCGGCGCCTCGCCGCGATCGGCCGCGAGGCCGATCTCGTGGTGGCGCATACCGAGCGCGACGTCGTCCCGCTCCTCGCCTTCGCGGATCCCGCGCGGTCGCCGCCGATGCTGCTCGACGATCTGGGCGACCACAAGTTCCGGCTCGGCCTGTCCGCCAGCACCGCGGTGGCGAGCCTGCGGGAATCCGGCATGCGCCTCGCCCACCGGCGGCGGGACGTCGAGCCGGAGCGGAGCGTCCTGCTCCCCATCCCGGTCGACCCGGTCGTGCGCCGGCGCAGCCGCGAGGAGGCCAGGCGCCTCCTCGGCCTGCCGGCGGGCGGCCGCGTGCTCCTCTGCATCGCCCGCGGGGCCAAGTTCAAGACGCTCGGGACCGAGAGCTACGCCGACCTGCACCTCCCGGTGCTCGCCGCCGATCCCGGGGCGATCCTGGTCGTGGTCGGCGCGGGCGCGCGCCCGGACTGGCGCGCCGCCTCCGAGCAGGTCGGAGGCCGGATCCTCAGCCTGGAGGAGCGGCCCGACACCGCCGCGTTCTACGAGGCGGCCGACATCTACGTCGATTCGTTCCCGTTCGTCTCGATCACGTCGCTGCTGGAGGCGGCGGGCTACGCCCTGCCCCTGGTGAGCCTCTTCCCGCATCCGGACACCGCCGAGATCTTCGGCGCCGACATGCCCGGGCTCGCCGGCTGCCTCCAGCGCGCCGGCAGCCGGGCCGCGTATCACGCCGCGCTCTCCGGCCTCCTCGCGGACGAGCCGCGACGACGGGCCCTGGGCGCGCGCACCCGCGCCTCGGTCGCGGCGCTCCACGCCGGGCCGCGCTGGCTCGAGGCCCTCGGCCACGCCTACGCGGTGGCGGCGCGCCTCCACGGGCGTGCGCGCACGTTCCGGAGGGACGACGCTCCCACCTGCGAGGCGGTCGACCTGATGGTGCCCCTCGTCTGCCAGCAGGGTCACCGCCCGGCCCGCGCGATCGCCGAGCAGGCGCGGATCTATCCCCTGGCCGAGCGCGTGCGGCTCTGGCACGCCCTCTCGCGAGAGGCCGGGCCCTGCACCCTCCTCAGCCAGGGCACGGCCGCGTGCTTCCTGCCGGATCCCGCCCTGCTCTGGCTCAAACGGGCGCGTCAGGTCCTGCGCAGGCCCGGCCGTCCGGTTCCGGCCGGGTAGGACGGAGCCCGTCCCGGGCCCGGAGACCGTCGCGAAGGGCTGTCACGCTAATACACGTCGCCCTCGGCCGGCGCGGCGGGGGCGGGCCGGCTGGCCGCCGGGGCCTGCGGCCGGGCTGCGGCGGCCGGAGCACGGGCGGCGGCCCCGGCCGGTCCTGCCGGGCCGCGGGGTCCGGGCGGCCCGGCCGGGCCCGCAGGCCCGCGCGGGCCGGGCTTGCCGGGCGCGCCCGCGGGACCCGGCGGCCCCGCCTCGCCTCTCGGCCCGGGCGGGCCGGCCTCGCCACGGGCACCCGCCTCGCCGGGAGCCCCGGCCTCCCCGCGCGGCCCCGGTTCGCCTTGCGGCCCGGGCTCGCCCCGCGCCCCGGCGGCACCGGGCAGACCGGCTTCGCCGCGAAGTCCCGCTTCACCGCGAGCCCCCGGCTCGCCGCGAGGCCCAGGCTCGCCGCGAGGCCCCGGCTCGCCGCGGGGGCCGCTCCCTCCGGCGGGACCGGGCGGTCCCTGAAGTCCCGGCTCGCCCGCCGTCCCCGCTTCGCCTCTCGGTCCCGTCTCACCTCTGGGGCCGGGTTCGCCCTGCGGGCCCGTCTCGCCCCTCGGGCCGGGCGGGCCAGGCGGCCCCATCGCGGCCGCGACCTCCGCCCGGCCCTCGGGACCCGGCGGGCCCTGCTGGCCGCACTCGCCCACCACCGCGCCGCGCTCCTGGCGGCCGGCGCGCAGGGTCACGATGCAGGTCGCCGGGTGGTAGACGAGGTGGAACTCGAACTTGCCGCGGGAATCGGCCTTGGCAGTGAAGCGGCCGTCGAGGCTGACCTCGATCTCCGGCTCGTCGGCGGAGCCGAGCACCCAGAGCTCGCCGGCGGTGATCTTGGCGGCCAGGATCTGGATCTCGGCCCGGGCCGGCGCGGCGGCCATGAGGCAGGCCGCCAGCAACGCGGAGCGTCCGGTTCCGCTGCGCACCATGGTCCGCCCCCGCATCCGCGACCCCGTCGCCCCAGTGTTTTTCCGCAGGGCCGGAAGTCAAGCAGGGCGGGGCTTTGAGCACAGGCGCGATGGTGGTGCTTGACGGCGCCGCGTCGGGGTTCGGGCCCGGCATCGGCGGAGCAGCCGGACGCGCTGTCCCGTCACCCCTGTCTCCGAACGGGTGTCATCCTGCCCTCCGTACGTCACGCCTCCGGTGAGGAGATTCCGCACCTGACCGTGACAGGATTCGTCCGGCGGGGCGGAGGGATCGGGCGCCAGCCCTCAGCGCTTCAGCGCCGCCAGGCTCCGCAGGTAAGCCTCCGGCAGCCCGTTCTCCCGTCCGGCCGCGATCACGCCCTCGAGGTAGCCCGGCCGCGGCACCCCGCCGCTGCCGCGGCCGAGATAGACGAGCGCCCGCCGCACCCCGCCCTCGGTCGAGACCGGCTGCTGCGCCTTGACGTAGAGCCCGCTCGCCACGCCCTCGTAGCGGTCGAGAGCCGGCACGTCGCCGAAGCTCAGGTCCCAGAGCACGCCCCAGACCGTGCCGGCGGGGGAGCGCTCCACCGAGGCGTAGCCCTCGCGCATGATGACGAGGCGGTGGCGGTTGAGCCGGCCGAGACCCAGGACCCGCGAGGCGGGGCAGCGCCGGGCCATGGCGGCCCGGTCCATGTTGGAGCCGTAGGCGAAATAGAGCGGCACGAAAGACCCCGCCCGGGCTCAGGCGAATTCGAGGATCACCGCGTCGACCGCCAGGCTGTCGCCCTCCTTGGCCTGGATGGTCTGCACCGTGCCGTCGCGCTCGGCGCGCAGCACGTTCTCCATCTTCATCGCCTCGACGATCGCCAGCGGCTCGCCCGCCTTCACTTCCTGGCCGGGGGTGACCATGATGCTCTTGACGAGGCCCGGCATCGGGCAGAGCAGCTGCTTGCCCGAGCCGCCGACCTCCTTGACCGGCATCAGCGCCGCGAGCTCGGCCTCGCGCCTCGTGTAGACGCGGGCCTCGGCGGCGGCGCCCGCGTGCTGCAGGAAGACGCCGTTGAGGAGGCCGCGGACCTGGATCGCCGAAGGCTGACCCCCGATCGTGCCGGTCCAGACGGGCTCGCCGGGCCGCCAGGCGCTCTCGACCGGCCACACGGTCCCGTCCGCGAAGGCGACGGCGATCCCGCCGTCAATCGTTTCGACGGTGGCCTCGAAGCGCTGGTCGCCCAGCATCACCACCCGCTCGTGCTCGAAGCGCAGGAGCTTCGGGTCGCGCATCTGGCCCGAGATGCCGCGCTTGCGCTCGTTGAGCTGGTGGTCGATCGCCGCCGCCGCCGCCGCCATCCGGCGCGCCACCTCGCCCGCGGGCTTCGGGGCCTCGAACCCGTTCGGGAACTCCTCCGCGATGAAGCCGGTAGAGAGCCGGCCCTCCTGCCAGCGCGGATGGTGCATCAGCGCCGACAGGAACGGGATGTTGTGGCGGATGCCGTCGATCGCGAAGGCGTCCAGCGCCTGGGCCTGCGAGGCGATCGCCTCGTCGCGGGTCGGGCCCCAGGTGACGAGCTTGGCGATCATCGGGTCGTAGTGGATCGCGATCTCGCTCCCCTCCTCGACGCCGGTGTCGTTGCGCACGATCGCCTCGCCCCGCTTGCCCTCCGCCGGCGGCCGGTAGGTGGTGAGCCGGCCGATCGAGGGCAGGAAGTTGCGGGTCGGGTCCTCGGCGTAGACGCGGCTCTCCACCGCCCAGCCGTTGAGCGTCACGTCGTCCTGAGCAATGGGGAGCTTTTCGCCCGCCGCCACCCGGATCATCAGCTCGACGAGGTCGAGGCCGGTGATCATCTCGGTCACCGGGTGCTCGACCTGGAGCCGGGTGTTCATCTCGAGGAAGTAGAACGACTTGTCCTGGCCGGCGACGAACTCGACGGTGCCGGCGGAATCGTAGTTCACGGCCTTGGCGAGAGCCACCGCCTGCTCGCCCATCTTCCGGCGGGTCGCCTCGTCGAGGAGCGGGCTCGGGGCCTCCTCGATGACCTTCTGGTTGCGGCGCTGGATCGAGCATTCGCGCTCGCCCAGATAGACGACGTTGCCGTGCTTGTCGCCGATGACCTGGATCTCGATGTGGCGCGGGTCGGTGATGAACTTCTCCACGAAGACCCGATCGTCGCCGAAGGACGAGGCGGCTTCCGAGCGGGCGCGGGCGAAGCCCTCCGCGACCTCGCCGGCCGAATGCGCGATGCGCATGCCCTTGCCGCCGCCGCCGGCCGAGGCCTTGATCATGACGGGATAGCCGATCTCGTCCGCGATGGTGACGGCGTGCTCCGGGCTCTCGATCACCCCGAGGAAGCCCGGCACGGTCGACACCTTGGCGGCGGACGCCGCCTTCTTCGACTCGATCTTGTCGCCCATCGCCGCGATGGCGCCCGGGTTCGGGCCGATGAACACGATGCCGGCCGCTTCCAGCGCCTTCGGGAAGGCCTCGCGCTCGGACAGGAAGCCGTAGCCCGGATGCACGGCTTGCGCCCCCGTCTGCCGGCAGGCCTCCACGATCTTGTCGATGACGAGGTAGGACTGGGCCGCGGCGGCGGGCCCGATATGCACCGCCTCGTCGGCCATGGCGACGTGCAGCGCGTCGCGGTCGGCGTCGGAATAGACCGCCACCGTCTTGATCCCCATCCGGCGCGCCGTCTTGATGATGCGGCAGGCGATCTCGCCGCGGTTGGCGATCAGGATCTTGTCGAACATCGGAGCGCGCACTCGAGCCTTGAGGGGAAGCCGGGCCGGGGCGGGTCACGCCCAAGCTCATCCCCGTTAAAGCATGGCGCGCGCGGCGCAAAGCCGGGTCTTGCCGACCAAAGGGCGGGTCTTGCCGGCCAAAGGGCGAGCCCGCCCTGCGGTCAGGCGGCGACCGCGAAGGACAGGATCTCCTCGACCGCGTCCTCGGCCCCGGCCCGGGCGCGGTTCGCCTTGAGGGCGAAGGCGATCAGGGCCGGATCGTTGGTCTCGGCCTCGCGCACCACCTCGACGGCGATGCGCGCGCCGGTGGCGGTCGGCCCGCGGCCGCAGCCGAGGGAGGCGGCGAGCCAGTGGGCCGCGTCGGCGTCGATATGGCCGGTCGGTCGCTCGCCCCAGACCGCGAAATCGACGATCGCCGCCACCAGCCAGTCGCCGAAGGCCGCGTCGGCCGCGGGGACCGCCCGGTCGAGGCCGAACAGCATGTCGGCCTCCTCGCGGCAGGTCAGCCCATCGGGGAGCACCGCGCGGTTCAGCTCGCGCACGTCCTCCAGGCTGATGGCGCCGGCGGCGATGATACGGTTGCAGAAGTGTTGCAGCGAAGCGTTGATCATCTGTCTGTGCCTCCCCGGCTTTTGTTGTGCCGGTGCTTGTCCCTGTGTGAGAAGGACTATGCGGGACGGGAGGCCCTTGACAGGTTAACGGCGGGATCTGAATCCCTGTTCAGGTTAAAGGCTGGCAACGGGACGGCGTTGCTAAAGGGTTGCGAGGACCGGTGAAATGCGAGCCGGCCGATGCGCCGGAGCGGCCTGGATCCACGCCGCGCCGCCCCGATCCACCTGAGCGCCGCAGGGCGCGGGCGGGCGGCGCGGCGCGGGCCGGCTCACGCTATTCCGGCCAGCCGAGGGTGAGCGACGACACGAAGGGCTTGGCGGCCCGCATCGCGGGGTCGGCGGAGCTGAAATCCTTCTCGCCCGACGCCCTGTCGGCCGCCTTGCCGCGCACCGTCGGGTCGGGGTTGAAGCGCACGGAGAGGCCGCACCCGGCCGGCATCGCGTCGAGCCGGCCGCCCTTCCAGCCGGTGGCGTAGCCGCCATAGTCCCAGCCGAAGCCGCTGATCTGGAACGGGCGCTCGTTGGCCTCCTGCACCGCCTCGAGGCTGTCGCGCAGACGGAGCGTCTCGCGGGCCTTGCCGGGCGTGCGCACCAGCCACTCGGATTGGCCGCGCACCGTGATGCCGGTCAGGCCTTTTCGGCGCTTGGCGTCCGACCACGTGATCTCGAGGCGGCGGCTCGGATCCTTCGGGTAGACGACGGTGCCCGGGATGGTCTCGCCCTCGGCCCCGTCGAGCTTCGCCGTGACGACATTCTCGCGTCCGAACCGCTTCACGAAATACGCTTCTTCCGTCTTCCTGGAGAAATCCGCGCAGTCGAGGATCTGCGGCTGCGGGGCAGGCGCCTGCGCGACGGCAGCCTCGGCCGCCGCGATCAGCGCCGCGAGCGCGAAGGGCATCTGTCTCATGTCGGCCGGCCCCTGGACATGGGAGATGACTGGGGAGATCCGGCAAGACGGGAAGGCTCGTCTTCGACCGGACTGCGTGGGATCGCGATGATCTACGATCCCGGCGTCGCGCCGCGCAAGCCGGTTCGACCACGCGACGGCAGCGAGCGAGGCCGGATCGCGGGACGATCCGGCCTCGCCGCTTGGAACTCTCGCCGCCCGGGTCGCCCGGACGGCCCGGCGCCCCTACTCCGCCGCGAGCGCCGCCGGGCCGGCATTGCCGGCGAGCACCCGCATGGCCGCCTCGACCCCGCCGGGCCGGTGCGGGACGCCCCGGACCTTCAGGCCCATCTCGACGCCCGCCAGCGTGCCGGTGACCATCAGGTCGTGGAAGTCGCCGAGATGGCCGATGCGAAACACCCGGTCGGCCAGCGGCCCGAGGCCGTTGCCGAGCGACATGTTGCTGCGCGCCAGGATCTCGGCCCGGAGCGCATCCGCCGAGTGGCCCTCCGGCAGCCGCACGGCGGTGAGCGCGGACGAGTATTCCGCCGGGTTGCGGGCCTGGATCTCGAAGCCCCAATGCGCGACGCAGGCCCGGGTGGCCGCCGCCGCGCGGTCGTGACGGGCGAAGACCGCCGGAAGCCCCTCCTCGCGCAGCATCTCCAGCGCGACCGCGAGGCCCTGCAGCAGGTTGGTCGAGGGCGTGTAGGGGAAGTAGCCGTTGGCGTTCGCCGCCAGCATCTCCTCCCAGCTCCAGTAGGAATTGGGCAGCCGGGCGCCCCTGGAGGCCGCCAGCGCCTTGTCCGAGACCGCATTGAAGGACAGGCCGGGCGGCAGCATCAATCCCTTCTGCGAGCCCGCGATCGTGACGTCGACGCCCCATTCGTCGTGCCGGACATCGATCGAGCCGAGGGACGAGATCGTGTCGACGAGGAGCAGCGCCGGATGCCCGGCGGCGTCGAGGGCGCGCCGCACGGCCGCGACGTTCGAGGTCACGCCGGTCGAGGTCTCGTTGTGGACGACGCAGACCGCCTTGATCGCGTGACCCTTGTCCTCGGACAACCGCGCCTCGACCGCGCCGGCATCGACGCCCGAGCGCCAGTCGCCCTTGAGGAACTCGGCCTCGAGCCCGAGGCGCTTGGCGAGCCGGTGCCACAGGGTGGCGAACCAGCCGGTCTCGACCATCAGCACGCGATCACCCGGCGAAAGCGTGTTGACGAGGGCCGCCTCCCAGGCGCCGGTGCCGGAGGCCGGGTAGATCACCACCGGGTTCGTCGTGCCGAAGACCGGCCGGATCTCCTGCAGCACCGCCCGCCCGAGGCGGCCGAATTCGGGCCCGCGATGGTCGATCGTCGGCCGGGCGATCGCCGCCAGGACCGGCAGCGGCGTGTTGGTGGGACCCGGAAGCTGGAGAAAGTGGCGCCCCGGCGCGTAGCTCATCGGATCCTCCCGGGCTCGCCGCCCATCGCTTTGTGAGTGCGTGAATCCTGTATTATGAATGCCGGACAAGACAAGAGCCGGCCTTCAGCGCCGGCCCGCGAGGGAGGCCGCGATGCACGGGACCCTGGAACCTGTCGGCGCCTCCCACGACGGGGATCCCCTGGCGCGGGCCCTGCGCGGCGCCGTCTCGGGCGAGGTGCTGACGGGCCGCTTCGACCGCGGCCGCTACGCCACCGACGCCTCGATCTACCAGATCTTCCCGCGCGCCGTGGTCCTGCCGCGCAGCCGCGAGGACGTGGCGGCCGTCCTCTCGGTCGCGGCGGCCGAGGACGTGCCGGTGATCCTGCGCGGCGGCGGCACCTCGCAGAACGGGCAGCCGATCGGCACCGGCATCGTGGTCGATTGCGCGCGCCACCTCGACCGGGTGCTCGCCTACGACCCGGAAGGCGGCACGGTCACGGTCGAGCCCGGCACGGTGCTGGAGCGCCTGAACGCGCGCCTCAAGGCCGACGGCTGGTTCTTCCCCGTCGAGCCCTCGACGGCGAGCCGCTGCACGATCGGCGGCATGGCCGGCAACAACTCCTCCGGCGCCCGCTCGCTGCGCTACGGCAAGATGGTCGACAACGTGCTGGGCCTCGACGGGCTGCTGGCCGACGGCACCCCGTTCCGGCTCTCGGCGCAGGCCGTGTCGGGCATCGAGGACCTGTCGCGCCGCATGCTGGCCCTGGCGCAGGGTGAGCGTGACGAGATCCTGCGCATGTTCCCGCAGGTCCAGCGCCGGGTCGGCGGCTACAACCTCGACGCGCTGCTCGGGGCGCAGCCGAACCTCGCCCACCTCCTCGTCGGCTCGGAGGGCACGCTGGCGGCCACCACCGCCGTGACGCTGAAGCTCGCGCGCCTGCCCGCCCACCGGGCGATGGGCGTGTGCCACTTCCCCTCCTTCCGCGCGGCGATGGAGACGGTGCCGGCCCTCGTCGACCTCGGGCCCGCGGCGGTCGAGCTCGTCGACAACAACGTGCTGGTGCTGGGAGCCGACATCCCGCTGTTTCGCGCGACGCTGTCCGACATCACCCGCGGGCGGCCCGACTGTCTGCTCCTCGTCGAGTTCGCGGGCGACGAGGCGGCCGGGCTCGCGGCGGAGCTGCGCCGCCTCGATGCCTGCATGGCCGATCACGGATTTCCGGATGCCGTGGTCGAGGTGCGCGAGCCCGCCCGCCAGCGCACGGTCTGGGAGATGCGCGAGGCCTGCCTCAACATCATGATGTCGATGCGCGGCGACGCCAAGCCCGTGTCGTTCATCGAGGATTGCGCCGTCCCGCTCGAGAGCCTCGCCGACTACACCGACGCCGTCACGGCCTGCTTTGCCCGCCACGGCACCACCGGCACCTGGTACGCCCACGCCTCGGTCGGCTGCCTGCACGTGCGCCCGATCCTCGACATGAAGCGCGCCGGCGACGTGGCCACGATGCGGGCGATCGCCGAGGAAACGGCCGACCTCGTGCGCCGCTTCAAGGGCTCGTTCTCGGGCGAGCACGGCGACGGCATCTCGCGCTCCGAATTCGTCGAGCCGCTGTTCGGCGCCCGCCTCGCCCGCGCCTTCGAGGCGGTGAAGGACGCCTTCGACCCCGACAACCGGCTCAACCCCGGCAAGATCGTCCGGCCGCTCCGGATGGACGACCGCAGCCTGATGCGCTTCTCGGACGGCTACCGGGTCGAGGCGCCCGCCCCCGCCCTCGACTGGTCGGACTGGGGCGGCCTCGGCGGCGCGGTCGAGATGTGCAACAACAACGGCACCTGCCGGAAGCTCGCCGGCGGGGCGATGTGCCCGTCCTACCGGGTCACCCGCGCCGAGGAGCACCTGACCCGCGGCCGGGCCAACACCCTGCGACTCGCCCTCTCGGGCCAGCTCGGGCCGGACGCCCTCACGGCGCCGGAGACGAAGCGGGCGCTCGATCTCTGCGTCTCCTGCAAGGCCTGCCGCCACGAATGCCCGACAGGCGTCGACATGGCGCGCATGAAGATCGAGGTGCTGCACCACTACCACGCCCGTCACGGGCGCTCCCTCGGCGAGCGGGTGCTCGCGCACCTGCCGGCCTATGCGGGCGCCGCCGCGGCGCTGGCGCCCCTCCTCAACCTGCGCGACCGGGTGCCGGCGCTGGCGCGCCTGTCGGAGCGGGTGCTCGGGCTCTCGGCCGCCCGGCCCCTGCCGCGCTGGCGCCGTCCCTGGCGCGAGGCGGGCGAGATCGCCCACCCCTCCGACGTCGTCGGCGACGGCCTGGACCTCGTCCTGTTCGGCGACACCTTCAACCGCGCCTTCGAGCGCGAGACCCTGGAAGCCGCCGAGACGGTCCTGCGCGCCGCCGGCTACCGGCTGCACCGGGTCGCGGCGGCGACCGGCGGCCGCCCGCCCTGCTGCGGGCGCACCTACCTGGCGACCGGCGACACCGACCGCGCCCGCACGGAGGCGCGGCGCACCCGCGACGCGCTCCTGCCCTTCGTGCGGGCCGGCGCCCGGATCGTCGGCCTCGAGCCTGCCTGCCTGCTCACCTTCCGGGACGAGTTCGCGGCCCTGCTGCCCGGCGAGGAGACGCAGGTCGTCGCCGCGGCCGCCCTGCTGTTCGAGGAGCTGCTCGCCGCCGACCTCGCGGCCGGCCGGGTGGCGCTGCCGCTCGCGCCTCAGGGCGGGCGGGTCGCGCACCTGCACGGCCATTGCCACCAGAAGGCCTTCGGAGCCATGGGGGCGGTCGAGGCGACCTTGCGCGCCGTGCCGGGGCTCGAGATCCGGGTGATCGAATCGAGCTGCTGCGGCATGGCCGGCGCCTTCGGCTACCGGGCCGATACGCAGGCGACCTCCCGCGCCATGGCCGAGCTGTCGCTGTTTCCGGCCCTGCGCGCCGCCGGCCCCGACGACCTCGTCGTCGCGGACGGGACGAGCTGCCGGCATCAGATCCGCGACGGGCTCGGCCAAGAGGCGATCCACGTCGCCCGCGTGCTCGCCGCGGCGCTGGGGCCGGGCCGCCACGGCATTGCGGCGGGCTGAGCCGACGTCAGGGGGCGGTCTCCCGCACCACGCCCCGTTCGATCAGGTCGTCGATCTCCGCCGCAGCGTAGCCGTGCGCGGCCAGGATGGCGCGGCTGTGCTCGCCCAGCAGCGGCGCCGGCCCGTGGACCCGTCCCGGCGTGGCGGAGAACTTGACCGGGGTGCCGAGCGTCCGGATGCGGCCCGCCCGCGCGTGCTCGACCTCGACCACCATCTCGCGGGCGAGGGTCTGCGGGTCGGCATGCATCTGCGCGACGTCGAGGACGGGCCCGGCGGGCACGCCGCCGGCCTCCAGCCGCGCCAGCCACTCCGCGGAGGTCGCCTGCCGGAAATAGGCCGTGAGCGCCGCGCCGAGCTCCGCGCGGTGCTCCATCCGGCCGCGGTTCTGGGCGAAGCGCGGGTCCTCGGCCAGGGCCTCGGCCCCGAGGACGCCGAGGAGCCGCAGCCAGTTGGTCTGGTTCGCCGCACCGACCGTGATCCAGCCGTCGGCGGTCTCGAATGCCTCGTAGGGGGCGTTGAGCGGGTGGGCCGAGCCCATCGGGCCGGGCGCCACGCCGGTCGCCAGGGCGATCGCCGATTGCCAGTAGGTCTGGACGATGCCGGCCTCGAACAGCGAGGTGTCGACCCGCTGCCCCTCCCCGGTGCGCAGGCGGTGGGTATAGGCCGCGAGCACCCCCATCGCCGCCAGGATGCCGGCGGTGATGTCGGTGACGGGCGCCCCGCTCTTCACCGGCGGGCGGCCCGGGCCCTCGCCGGTGATGCTCATCAGCCCGCTCATGCCCTGCGCCACGAGGTCGAACCCGGCACGGTCGGCATAGGGCCCGGTGCGCCCGAAGCCGGAGAGCGAGCAGTAGATCAGCCCGGGGCGCTCGGCCCGCAACGCCTCGTAGCCGAAGCCGAGCTTCTCCATCGTGCCGGCGCGGTAGTTCTCGATCAGCACGTCGGCATCCGCGAGCAGCCGGCGCAGCACCGCGCGGCCCTCCGGCGCCTTGAGGTCGAGGGCGAGGCCGCTCTTGCCGCGGTTCATCATCATGTAGGCGGCGCTCTCGCCCGCGAGGGCCGGCGGCACCATGCGGCGGGTGTCGTCGCCGCCCTCGCTCTTCTCGACCTTGACGACCTCCGCGCCCATGTCGCCGAGCATCATCCCGCAGACCGGGCCCGCCATGATGTGGGCGAGCTCGATCACCTTGACCCCCGCGAGGGGGCCCGACCGCGTCTGCGTCATGACTGTCCTCCGCGGCGGCGCCCGAGGCGAACAGGGCCAGGTTCGTCGGGCCGAGCCCGCCCCTCGCCGGGCGGAAGCACGGGAGCCGGTCGGGAGACGACGACGGCGAGCCGCGGGAGGACGCTTATGGTCGCCTTCGGGCGCGTGAGCATGGGCCTGTCTCTCCCGTCAGGGAGCCGAGACGACCTCTCGCCCTCCCGATGCGCGCCGCCTTCTGGCGGGCGGCCACGATCCCGGCCCCGGCTTCGGGCCGGGCTGCACCAGGATCGTCGAAACGGTATCCAAGCCTCGTGGCCGTGGCAATCCGGACGATCCCCGCCGGACAGGCCTGCCATCGACCATCGACGCCGGGCGCCTCGGGCGGAGGTCACCGCGAGGACGGATCCGGCATCGGCGGCCTGTATTGTGCCAATCTAGAGATATTCCTTTTTTGTATCCAAGAGCGTTCGAGGGCCTCGGCGTTGCGAGTGGATAAGGCTCCATCTGACGGAACAGCGCTTGTGCATAAGCCTCGACTGTGTTTGCTAACGCAACCGGCCATCGTCACGAGCCGGACGGGGGAGACAGCAATGGGGACCAGTCGGGCTCTGGCCTGCGCGCTCGGATGCGCGCTCGGCGTCGCGCCGGCCCAGGCGCGCATCACCGGCTTCGAGATCGCCACCGTCGAGCCGTTCGCCGAGGGCGCGGAGTTCGGGTCCGCGGGGCCGTACGAGCGGGTGATCGGGATCGCCCGCGGCGAGCTCGATCCGGCCGATCCCGCCAATGCCGGCATCGCCGACATCGCGCTGGCGCCCCGCAACGCCCGCGGCCTGGTCGAGTACAAGACCGACCTGTTCATCCTGCGGCCGAAGGATCCGGCGCGCGGCAGCGGCACGCTGCTGTTCGAGGTGCTCAACCGCGGCCGCAAGTTCCTGTTCAACTGGGTGCTCGATGCGCCCGCGCAGGCGGCGCAGGCCGTCAACGATCCGCGCACAGCCGCCGATGCCGGGACCGGCCTCGTCCTGCGCCGCGGCGACACCATCGTGTGGGCCGGCTGGGAGGCGGAGGCCCTGCGCCAGCAGGGCGGCATGGCGATCGACGTGCCGGTCGCGTCCCGGAACGGCACACCGATCGTCGAAACCGTGCGCGACGAACTCGTCAGCGCGACCCGCGGGCCGCCGGAGGCGCCCTTCTTCCTCACCTTCAAGGCGGCGAGCCAGGACAAGGCCGGGACGCAGCTGACGGTGCGCCGGCGCGAGTCCGATCCGCCCCGGCCGGTCCCGCCGGAGGCCTGGCACTACGCGACGCCGCGCCAGCTCGAGCTGCTGCCGAAGGGCACGAAGCCCCTGCCCGGCTCGCTCTACCAGTTCACCTACCAGGCCACCGAGCCGAAGGTTCTGGGCATCGGCTTTGCCGCCGTGCGCGATGTCGTGGCCTCCCTGCGGGGCGATGCGGCCGGCGGCGCCAACCCGGCGGGCGGGGCGATCCGGCACGCGGTCGCCCTCGGCGTCTCGCAGAGCGGGCGCTACCTGCGCGACTTCATCCAGCAGGGCTTCAACCGCGACGAGGCCGGGCGAAAGGTCTTCGACGGCGTCCTGTCCCACATCGCCGGCATCGGCGGGGTCTTCCTCAACGCCCGCTTCGGCCAGCCCTCGCGCACCAACACGCAGCACGAGGACCACCTCTATCCGGAAAATGCCTTCCCGTTCTCGGCGGCGCGCCAGCACGACCCGGTAACGGGACGGACCGGCGCGCTCCTGCGCGGCGACGGCTTCGATCCGCTGCTGATCGAGGTGAATACCGGCACCGAGTACTGGCAGAAGGGCGCGTCCCTGCTGACGACCGACCCCCTCGGCCGCCAGGACATCGCCCTGCCCGACACGGCGCGGGCCTTCCTGGTCTCGAGCGCGTTCCACTACGGGCGCGCCGGCATGGTCTCGGACAAGGGTCCCTGCGCGAACCCGCGCAGCACGCTCAATCCGGCGCCGGCGCTCCGCGCGCTCCTCGTCGCGCTCGAGGAATGGGTGACGAAGGGCACGGCTCCGCCGCCGAGCCGGATCCCGCGCGTGCAGGACGGCACGCTGGTCGAGGCGGCCGCGACGGGCTTTCCCTTCCTCGTCGGCGTGCCGGTCCCGACCGCCCCGAACGCGATCGCGCGGTTCAGCACCTATGTCGACCCGCGTCCCGAGACCGGGCCGCAATACCGGCCGCTCGTGCCGCGCGTCGATGCCGACGGCAACGACGTGGCGGGGATCCGCCTGCCGGCCGTCGCGGCGCCACGGGCCACCTTCACGGGCTGGAACCTCTATGCCGACCCCTTCCCGGCCGGCGCCCTGTGCGACCGCGAGGGCAGCCAGCTGCCCTTCGCCCGCACCCGGGCGGAGCGGGAGGCCAACGGCGATCCCCGCCTCTCGCTCGAGGAGCGCTACCCGGATCAGGCCGCCTACCTGGCCGCCGTCACAAAGGCCGTGGACGGGCTCGTCGCCGATCGCCTGCTCCTGCGCGAGGATGGCGACCGCATGATCCAGGCGGCGCGTCAGGCGGGCGCGCCGTAGGCGGTTCTCCCGCAGGAGCCTGCGGGAGAACCGCCTGCCCGGGGGCTCACTCCTCCGGGATCTCGCCTGGCGGCTGCAGGTCGGGGCCCGGCAAGGCCTCGCGCCGCGGCGCGGCCGGTGCCGGACGCGCGTCCTGAGGACGTGAGGCCTGGGGACGCGGGGCCTGGGCCACGGGCGGCGGGCCCGCGCGGTCGACGATCGCCTCCGGAGTCGTCAGCTCGACCATCCGGGAGGCGGTCGCGGCCACCCGGTAGCCGAGCGAGGAGGCCGTGCCGCGCAGATCGTGGACCGCCCGCCGGGCCACGTCCGGGCCGTGGCAGATGGCGAAGTACATGGCGACGAAGTTCGCGTTCTTCCGGACCGTCTCGCTGCTGTCCTCCGTCGCGAAGGGCGCCAGCATGAAGGCCGCCGTGCGGCTCTTGCCCTGCGCCATGACGGCAGGCTTGCTCGGCGAGCAGTAGACGTAGCCGGTCTCCGCCTCGCGCTCGACCCGTCCGCTGTGGCTCGCGTGGAAGGTCTTGACCTGCGTGCGCTTGAGGATCCCGGTGATGCCGGTCAGCACGGGCTCGGCCTTCAGGACCTGGAACTCGTCGCAGCCGTCCTTCTGGCACAGGCCGCGGATCAGTTCGGCCCGGTTGTAATCCTGCGCGAGGACGGGACCGGTCAGGAGCGTGAGGAGCACGGCGGTACGGACGAGCATCGAGCCTCGGGGCGGAGTGTTCGGACAGGAGGGATCCGCCCTGGCAGGGATTCCGGGCGAGAGCGTGGCGTCGCTTCTGCCGTCACGGAATCCTCGCGCCGGGATCGCGGCCCCTCCCGCCACCCCGGCGGATCTGTCGGCCGCCCCAGTGACGAAGGTCCCCCGGACGACCGACGGTTCGGCACAGCCCTGCCGCTGCGGCCCTGCCCGCTCGCGCCGTGCCGCCGTCTCATCCGCGGCCGCCCCATGCTGCCTCCGGGCTTGCGCGAGATCTTCGGGCCAGGGCTGCCGGAGCGGCGCGGCCGGCGCCGTCCGGGCGCTCAGGCGGTCGAGGGGCGTGATCCCCTCTCCCGAACGGGCCGGCCCGCGACCGTCAGGCGTTCAACGCCCGCGCCAGCTCCCCCTTCGACATGCTCGACCGGCCCGGGATGTTCTTCTCCCGCGCCTTCCGCATCAGCTCGGCCTTGGTCGGCCCGCCCCGGCTGCCGCCGGCATGCGACGCCTTGCGGGCGGCGGCGGCCTTCTTCGCCACGTCCTTCGGCTGCCTGGAATGTTGCTGCCCCTTGGCGCCGTCGGCGCGCTTCTTGGCGGTGGAGCGCTTGTACTCGTCGTCGGACAGCGCCTCGCGGGCCTTCTTCGGCAGGTAGCGCTCGCCGGTCTCGCCGCTCTTCTTGCCCGACTTGGTGCCCCATTCCTCGTCGGTCCATTGCTTGAGGTGGTTGTCGGAGGATTTCTTGCCCTCGTAGCCGCCGCCCTCCTCCTTGTACTCCTGCACGGCCATCTGGGCCTTGCGGGCCGACCACTGGCCGGGCTTGCCGCCCTTCGACGAGCGGGTGACGTCCTTCTTGACCTTCTCCCAGAGCTTCGGGTCGGTCTTCTTGGCGGTTCCGGCCATGAGGTGTTCCTGATGTCGTCTGCTCGGATCTCGCAGCACAACCGGGGCGCGCCGGCAGGGTTCCTCTGGGGCGGGGCCCCCGGGGCCGGATCCGCTGTGGACGGCGCACCGACACGAGACCGTCGCGAAGCCCGCGCCACACTCCCGGGGAGCCGGGCCGTCATTGCCGATTGACTTGACGTCCGCCGGACCCCAATCAACGCGCGCGTCGCTCGGCATCGGCCGGTCCGCGCCACGGAGCTTTCGCCCATGACCCGCAAGCACAGCCCGAGCGTCTTCATCGACGGCGAGGCCGGCACGACCGGTCTCGGCATCCGCGAGCGCCTGGGCGCCTTTACCGACATCACGGTCCGGTCGATCCCGCACGAGCACCGCAAGGACCCGGAGGCGAAGCGCGCCCTCCTGTCCGAGGTCGACCTCGTCATCCTCTGCCTGCCCGACGACGCCTCGCGGGAGACGGCGGCGCTCGCCGATTCGCTGCCCGGCGGCGGCCCGCGGCTGCTCGACGCCAGCACCGCCTACCGGGTCGACCCCGCCTGGACCTACGGCTTCGCCGAGCTGACGCCGGAGCAGCCGGCCGCGATCCGGGCCTCGCGCCGCGTCTCCAACCCGGGCTGCTACCCGACAGGAGCCATCGCGCTCCTGCGCCCGCTGATCGATGCCGGGCTGATCCCGGCCGATCATCCGATCAGCATCAACGCGGTGTCAGGGTATAGCGGCGGCGGCCGCAAGATGATCGAGGCGCACGAGGCCGGCGAGGCCCCGGCCTTCGAGCTCTACGGCCTCGGCTTCGGCCACAAGCACCTGCCGGAGACCCAGCGATACAGCGGCCTGACCCGGCGCCCGATCTTCGTGCCGTCGGTCGGCAGCTTCCGGCAGGGCATGCTGGTGTCGATCCCGCTCCACCTCGACCTGCTGCCCGGTCGCCCGAGCCCGGCCGATCTCGAGGCCGCCCTCGCCGCCCGCTACGCCGGCGCCAGTCTGGTGAAGGTCGTGACCGGGGCGGAGGACGGGGCCCATCGCGAGCGCATCGAGCCGGAGGCGCTCAACGACACCGACCGGCTCGAGCTCAGGGTGTTCGGCTCCGACGCCCACCGCCACGCGGTGCTGGTCGCGCGCCTCGACAATCTCGGCAAGGGCGCCTCGGGCGCCGCGGTGCAGAACCTGCGCCTGATGCTCGACCTCGACTGATCCTCCCGCCGGAGGGCGGCGTCCGCCCTCCGGTCCAGCCCGCGCGACAGGTGCCGCGATGACCGAGACCCGCCCGCCGCTGCCGCCCTACGACGCCGCGAGCGCCGCCGCCAAGGCCCGCGCGGCCGAGGATGCCTGGAACAGCCGCGACCCCGTCCGGGTGTCGCTGGCCTATACGCCGGACAGCCGCTGGCGGAACCGGGCCGAGTTCTTCTCCGGGCGCGAGGCCATCGTGGCCTTCCTGACCCGCAAATGGGACCGCGAGCTCGATTACCGCCTGATCAAGGAGGTCTGGGCCTTCCACGAGAACCGCATCGCCGTGCGATTCGCCTATGAGTGGCACGACGATTCCGGCCACTGGTTCCGCTCGCACGGCAACGAGCAGTGGGAGTTCGACGCCGCCGGCCTGATGCGCCGGCGCGAGGCCTCGATCAACGACGTGCCGATCCGGGAAGCCGATCGCAAGTTCCGCTGGCCCCTCGGCCGGCGGCCGGACGATCATCCGGGCCTGAGCGACCTCGGCCTCTGAGCATCGTTCCGCCGGTCGCGAACGACCGGTGCCGAAGCGGTCTCCGGTTCGGCGGCGACAATGATGCAAGACCAAGAGCTGAGCAGAGTTGCCCCGTGCAACTCCACGGTACACGACAGTGCGGTTTTGAGGCAGCGTCAGCCCCTCCGACCCGCGACCTCATCCTGAGGTGCTGGCGATCGGAGATCGCACGCGATCGGAGATCGACTCGATCTTTGATCGACGGCCTCGACGGAGGGCTCCAGAAGTCTGTGCGATCCCTGGAGCCGTCCTTCGAGTCGGCCGTGAAGAACGTCTAAATCGTTGGAAGATCGCGCGGATTGGTTATGCACACGTCTTCGCGCGTGCAAGGGCTTGGCGTGGGTCAGTGGGTTTCCTTGCAAATTGCACGCGCGGCGAGGGCGTGATTCCCTGCTCCTGACGACGGGAGCGGGAGACGGGGCATG
>NZ_SRLB01000027.1 GCF_004745635.1 Methylobacterium nonmethylotrophicum
TGGTGGAGCTGAGGGGATTCGAACCCCTGACCTCCGCAGTGCGATTGCGGCGCTCTCCCATCTGAGCTACAGCCCCGTCCGAGGCGGGTGCCTTGTAGGCCGGCCCTTCTCAGCCTGTCAATTCCCTTGGTGGCCCCGCCGCGTCGCGACTGCGCGCGGGCGCCCCGGGCTCGCACGGACCCCGCATGCGCTCGCTCCTCTGGCTCATCGACAACATCATCACGCTCTACGTGTACCTGCTGATCGCCAGCGCCGTCCTGAGCTGGCTGGTGGCCTTCAACGTGGTCAACGTGCGCAACCCGATCGTGTCGCAGATCGGGGAGTTCCTGTACCGGGTGACCGAACCGGCCCTGCGGCCGATCCGGCGCATCCTGCCGAACCTCGGCGGAATCGACATCTCGCCGATCATCCTGGTCCTCGGCCTGTTCTTCCTGCGCAACCTGATGTTCGAGCTCTTCGCCAGCATGGCCTGAGCCGGGCCGTGACCGCGCCCTGGCGCGTCACCCCGGAGGGGGTCGAGGTCCGGGTGCGGGCCACCCCGCGGGGCGGGCGCGATGCCCTCGACGGCGTCGAGACCCGGGACGACGGCGCCGTCTGGCTCAAGGTGCGGGTGCGGGCAGCGCCCGAGGAGGGCGCCGCCAACGCGGCGATCCGGGACGTGCTGCGGCGCGCCCTCGGCCTGCCGGCCTCGGCGGTCACGCTCGCCACCGGCGCCACCGCCCGGGTCAAGCTGTTTCGCATCGCCGGCGACGGGCCGGCCCTGGCGCGGCGGCTCGCGGACCTGACGGCCCACGATCCCGCGGCCGGGGCTTGACCCTAGGGCGGGGCTGCCCCTCAGATCGCCGCACGACATCACCGGCCGGGAGCGGCCCTCCCGGCCGACCGAACCATCCAGAGCCTGCCGGGCGCCACCGGAGGCGCCCGGCAGGCTCTCGCACGAGAGGCGACGATGAAGACCAATCCGGGCCGTTTCTTCGAGGATTTCCGCCTCGGGGAGACCATCCGACACGCCACGCCGCGCACCGTCACCAGCGGCGACGTGGCGCTCTACACCGCGCTCTACGGCCCGCGCTTCGCGGTCCAGTCCTCCGATGCCTTCGCGGCGGCCTTCGGTTACGACCGGGCGCCGCTGGACGACCTGCTGGTCTTCCACGTGGTGTTCGGCAAGACGGTGCCGGACATCTCGCTCAACGCGGTCGCCAATCTCGGCTATGCCGAGGGGCGCTTCCTGCGGCCGGTCTACCCGGGCGAGACGCTGAATTCGGTCTCGGAGGTGATCGGCCTCAAGGAGAGCTCGAACCGGCAGACCGGCGTGGTCTATGTCCGCTCCACCGGCTACGATTCGGCGGGCGAGGCGGTGCTGAGCTACTGCCGCTGGGTGCTGGTGCGCAAGCGCGACCCGGAGGCCCGGATCGAGGCCGAGGCGGTGCCGAGCCTCGCCAAGGCGGTGGCGCCGGAGGACCTGGCCGCGGCCCTGCCGCCCTTGAAGCCGGAGGCCTACGATGCCGGCCTCGCCGGCAGCCCGCACCGCTTCGGTGACTATGCGGCGGGGGAGCGCATCGATCACGTCGACGGCATGACCGTCGAGGAGGCCGAGCACCAGATCGCCACGAGGTTGTTCCAGAACACCGCCAAGGTCCATTTCGACGGCTACGCCGCGAAGGACACCCGCTTCGGCAAGCGCCTGATCTATGGCGGCCACGTCATCTCGCTCGCCCGGGGCTTGAGCTTCAACGGCCTCGGCAACGCCTTCGCGATCGCCGGCATCAATGCCGGGCGCCATGTCGCGCCGCTGTTTGCCGGCGACACCGTCTATGCCTGGAGCGAGGTCCTGGCGGTCGCCGACCTGCCCGGGCGCAGCGACGTCGGAGCCCTGCGCCTGCGCACGGTCGCGACCAAGAACCAGCCCTGCGGCGCCCATCCGGACAAGGCCGGCGAGGGCTACGACCCGGCGGTGATCCTCGACCTCGACTACTGGGCGCTGATGCCGCGCTGATGCGGGATCAGGTTTGCTGATCCGGGATCAGGTTCTGGCGGCGGTGAAGCGCCGGAAGGCGTCGAGGGTCTCGCGGCTGACGTGGTGCTCGATGCCCTCCGCGTCGCAGCGCGCCACGTCCGGGCTGACGCCGAGCGCCAGCAGGAACGATTCGACGATCCGGTGGCGCTCCCGCGCCTCCACGGCGAGCGCCTGGCCGGCCTCGGTGAGGAAGACGCCCCGGTAGGGCCGCTGCTGCACCAGCCCGTCCTCGGCCAGGCGCTTGAGCATCTTGGCCACCGTCGGCTGGGCGACGCCGAGGCGGGCGGCGATGTCGACCTGCCGCGCCTCGCCGGCATCGCCGATCAGGTCGGCGATCAGCTCGACGTAATCCTCGACCAGCTCGAGCCGGCGCGCCTCGCGCACTTGCCGGAAGCCGGCGGAATGCGCCTCGGCGTCGACGAGAACGGGCTCGGGCGGGAGGTCGTGGTCCTGCATGGAGTTCGCTTCTGCCGCCTCGGACGATGTGGGCCGTCTTCGATCCCGCCTTCTTAGCCGAGGACGGGCCGGGTGTGCAGAGGGAGGGGCACCCGCGTCACGCCTCCGGCGCCCGCAGATGGGCGACGAAGTCCTGCGCGAAGGGGGGCAGGGCGGCGAGGTCGCGCAGGCAGATCGTCAGGTCGCGCACCGCCCACGGGTCCTCCAGCGCCACGGTGGCGATCGCCATGGTGCGGGCGGCCCGCCGCGCGGTCGTCTCCGGCACGATGCCGAGGCCGACCCGGCACTCGACCAGGCGGCAGACCGCGTCGAAGCCGCGCAATTGCACCCGCAGGCGCAGGGGCTGGCCGCTGCGCCCGGCCTTGCCGGCGAGGAAGCGGGTGAGCGCGCTCGCCCGGTCGAGCCCGACGAGGTCGTGGCCCAGCACCTCGGCGAAGGGCACCGAGTCGCGGGCGGCGAGGGGATGATCGGCCGCCACCACCAGCACGAAGCGGTCGCGGCGGAACGGATAGGTGGCGAGGCTGCCGGTCTCGACCGTGCCGGCGACGAGGCCGAGATCGGCCGCGCCCTCGGCCACGAGCCCGACGATCTCGTCCGACAACCGCTCCTCGATGTCGACGCTGACGCCCGGATGCTCCGCGAGGTAGGCCGAGAGCACCTCGGGCAGGAACTCGGTGAGCGCGTTGGTGTTCGACAGGACCCGGATCTGCCCGGCCGCCCCGCCGGCGAAGGCCGCCAGATCCCCCTGAAGCCGCTCGACCCCCGACAGAATCTGGCGCGCATGGGCGAGCAGCGTGCGCCCGGCCGGGGTCGGGGTGACGCCGAGGCGGGCCCTCGTGAGAAGGGCGGCGCCGAGCGAGGCCTCCATGCTGCGGATGCGGTGGCTCGCCGCGGCGAGGGCCAGGTTGGCGCGGTTGGCGCCGTGGGTGATCGAGCCGGCCTCGACCACGTGGCGGAACAGGCTGAGATCGACGAGATCGAAGTGCATCGGCGGCGCCTCCCGCGATCGCCCAAGGCCCGGAATCGCCCCGGCTTCCGGCGGATCGTTTCGCCGGCCGCGAAGGTAGATCGGGCGGTGGCGCCTTGACCAGGGGCGGGCTCGGCCTTCGCGGATGACGAAGCCTGGGTCAACGAGAACCGCATTGCGAACTGGACGCATTCCAGGGAGACAGAGCGGCACGTCTGTCACTCGGGCGGACCGACGGTCGCGTTGCGCTCCCGCGGCGGAGCCGGTAGGTGACCCAGTTTAGAGCCGGACCAGATCAGGGAACTCTCGAGGATCACGATGGCGGACACCGCAAGGCCCCAGAATCCCGCCGGCAGACCGGTCGTCCGACCGCTCTCGCCCCATCTCCAGATCTACCGCTGGACCTGGACCATGGCGATGTCGGTGGCCCACCGCATCACCGGGGTCGCGCTCTACGGCGGCACCGCGCTGCTGGCTCTCTGGCTGGTCGCGCTGGCCGCGGGTCCCGGCGCCTACGGCCCGGTGGCGTGGTTCTTCGGCTCGCTCCTCGGCCGGCTGATCCTGTTCGTCTACACCTGGATCCTCCTGCACCACATGCTCGGCGGCATCCGCCATCTGGTCTGGGATTTCGGCCACGGCATGGAACCCGGCACCCGCATCGCGATGGCCCGCTACACCCTGATCGGCTCGGCCGCCCTGACGGTGCTGATCTGGTTCGTCGCCCTGGTGGCCCGCTGAGAGGACGACTGAGATGGTCGACAACCGCCCTGACATCCGCCCCTCGATCCGCACCGCCCGCGCCCGCGTCAGCGGCCTGGGCGCCGCCCATCACGGCACCCGCGAGTGGTGGCTGCACCGCGTCACCGCGGTCTCGAACGTGCCCCTCGTCCTCGCCTTCGTGGTGATCGTCGCCCTGATGGCCGGCCGCCCCTACCCGGAGGCCGCCGCCCTGGTGTCGCACCCGCTGGTGGCGATCCTGCTGATCCTTGGCGTCCTCTCGGTCACCAACCACATGCGGATGGGCCTCCAGATCGTCATCGAGGACTACGTCCACGACAAGGGCCTGAAGATCGCCGCGGTGATCGCCAACACCTTCTACTGCGTCGTCGTCGCGGTCGCCTGCCTCTACGCCATCGTGCGCGTGAGCCTGCGGGCCCTCGCGTAACGCCAGCAACAGGAACACCGTCCATGGCCTCAACCGCTTCCGCCGCGCCGGCCCAGAACGGCAAGGCGTACACCATCATCGACCACACCTTCGACGTCGTCATCGTGGGCGCCGGCGGCGCGGGGCTGCGCGCCACCGTCGGGTGCTCGCAGGCCGGGCTGCGCACCGCCTGCATCACCAAGGTCTTCCCGACCCGCTCCCACACCGTCGCGGCGCAGGGCGGCATCTCGGCCTCGCTCGGCAACATGGGCCCGGACGACTGGCGCTGGCACATGTACGACACCGTGAAGGGGTCGGACTGGCTCGGCGACCAGGACGCGATCGAGTACCTGGTGCGCAACGCGCCGGCCGCGGTCTACGAGCTCGAGCACTGGGGCGTGCCGTTCTCGCGCACCGCCGAGGGCAAGATCTACCAGCGCCCGTTCGGCGGCATGACCACCGATTACGGCAAGGGCACCGCCCAGCGCACCTGCGCGGCGGCCGACCGCACCGGCCACGCCATGCTGCACACCCTCTACGGCCAGGCCGTGAAGGCGCAGACCAACTTCTTCATCGAGTACTTCGCCCTCGACCTGATCATGGACGAGGAGGGCCGCTGCCGCGGCGTGATCGCCATCGACCAGTCGACCGGCGAGATCCACCGCTTCCGCGCCGCCATGACGGTGCTGGCCACCGGTGGCTACGGCCGGGCCTACTTCTCGGCGACCTCGGCCCATACCTGCACCGGCGACGGCAACGCCATGGTGCTGCGGGCGGGCCTGGCGCTCGAGGACATGGAGTTCGTCCAGTTCCACCCGACCGGCATCTACGGCGCCGGCTGCCTCATCACCGAGGGCTCGCGCGGCGAGGGCGGCTACCTGACGAACTCCGAGGGTGAGCGCTTCATGGAGCGCTACGCCCCCTCGGCCAAGGACCTCGCCTCGCGCGACGTGGTCTCCCGCTCCATGACCATGGAGATCCGCGCCGGCCGCGGCGTCGGCAAGAACAAGGACCACATCTTCCTGCACCTCGACCACCTCGACCCGAAGATCCTGCACGAGCGCCTGCCCGGCATCTCGGAGAGCGCGAAGATCTTCGCCGGCGTCGACGTGACCAAGGAGCCGATCCCGGTCATCCCGACCGTGCACTACAACATGGGCGGCATCCCGACGAACTACCACGGCGAGGTGCTGACGCTGAAGAACGGCAACCCCGACCACGTGGTGCCGGGCCTGATGGCGATCGGCGAGGCGGCCTGCGTCTCGGTCCACGGTGCCAATCGCCTCGGCTCGAACTCGCTCATCGACCTCGTGGTGTTCGGCCGCGCCGCCGGCCTGCGCTGCGCCGAGACGGTGGAGAAGGGCGGCCGCCTGCCGGAGCTGCCGAAGGATTCCGCCGACAAGGCGCTGGGCCGCCTCGACCGCTTCCGCTACGCCAATGGCGGCACGCCGACGGCGGAGCTGCGCCTCGAGATGCAGAAGACGATGCAGAACAACTGCGCCGTGTTCCGCACCGGCGAGGTGCTGGAGGAGGGCAAGGGCCTGATCCACAAGGTCTGGGCCGGCGCCGAGGACGTGAAGGTGACCGACCGCTCGCTGGTCTGGAACACCGACCTCCTGGAAACCCTGGAATTCGACAACCTGATCGGCCAGGCGGTCGTCACCATGGAATCGGCGGCCAACCGGACCGAGTCCCGCGGCGCTCACGCTCGCGAGGACTTCCCGGACCGCGACGACAAGCAGTGGATGAAGCACACGCTTGCCTGGCTCGATCCCGATGCCCGCAAGGTCGCGATCGATTACCGGCCGGTCCACACCTACACGATGTCGAACGACATCGCGTATATCGAGCCGAAGGCCCGCGTGTACTGACGTCGGCCGACGCCGCCGCGAGGACGCGATGAGCGAGCCCGAGACCCCGATGCTGCAACTCCTGCGCCGGATCGACCAGAAGGTCGACCGGCTCGGGGAACGCGTCGACGACTTGACCGCGCGGATCGGGTCGGTGGAATCTCAGGTCGCCTCGCTCCGTGGCGACTTCGTCCGCCTCGAACACCGCCAGGACCGCTTCGACGAGCGGCCCCAGCGGATCGAGAAGCGGCTCGATCTGGTGGAGGCCTGACGGTGCCGCCGTTCCCCCGGATCACCCGCGACCCGGCCGTCATGGGCGGGAAGGCCTGCATCCGCGGCATGCGGGTGACGGTCGGGATGATCCTGGGAAATCTCGGCGAGGGGATCGGCATCGACGACCTGCTGGCAGCGTACCCTTACCTCGAGCGGGAGGACGTGCACGACGCCCTCCGCTACGCGGCTTTCCTGGCGCGGGAGCGCGAGCCCCCGCTCCTTCCGGCGGCCTAAGGCCATGGCTCTCGCGCCCATCCGGATCCGGCCCATCCCCGGACCTCTTCTCATCGTCGAAACGGGGCGGTCGCATATCCGTCCTTGCAGGTTCGACCGCACCGATCAGGCATAGACAGATGGCCCAGTTCAACCTCCCCAAAGGCTCCCAGTACACCGAGGGCAAGACCTGGCCGAAGCCGGCCGGCGCCAAGAACCTGCAGGAGTTCCGGATCTACCGCTGGAACCAGGATGACGGCGCCAACCCGCGGATCGACACCTACTACGTCGACCGCGACGATTGCGGCCCGATGGTCCTCGACGCCCTTCTCTGGATCAAGAACAAGGTCGACGCGACCCTGACCTTCCGGCGCTCGTGCCGCGAGGGCATCTGCGGCTCCTGCGCCATGAACATCATGGGGCAGAACACGCTCGCCTGCACGCTCGGCATCGACGACTGCCAGTCGGGCCAGATCAAGATCTATCCGCTGCCGCACATGCCGGTGCTGAAGGATCTGGTGCCGGACCTGACCTCGTTCTTCGCCCAGCATGCGGCGATCGAGCCCTGGCTGCAGACCGAGACGCCCTCGCCCGAGAAGGAGTGGCGCCAGACGCCCGAGGACCGCGCGCGGCTCGACGGGCTCTACGAGTGCATCCTGTGCGCCTGCTGCACCACGTCGTGCCCGAGCTACTGGTGGAACGGCGACCGCTTCCTCGGCCCGGCGGCCCTGCTCCAGGCCTATCGCTGGCTGATCGACAGCCGCGACGAGAATACCGGCGAGCGCCTCGACGGGCTGCACGACCCGTTCCGGCTCTACCGCTGCCACACCATCATGAACTGCGCCAACACCTGCCCGAAGGGCCTGAACCCGGCCAAGGCCATCGCCGAGATCAAGAAGATGATGGTGGCGCGCGAGGTCTGATCCTCTTCCAGAACCGCTCCGGTGCGGCCGACTGGGTCCTGTCGGCCACACCCTTTCGAAAAGGCGCCTGCGGGCGCCTTTGTCGTTGGGGAAACCTCTGCACGCGCCTTTGCGGGATCGTATTTCCCGCCGACGAACGATCTCCGGAACGTATGGCCGTCGCCGGCCCAGTCAGGACTCCTCGCAGGACCCCTCGATGTCGCGTCAGATCCTCTGCACCGTCGCCGCCCTGGCCCTCGCCGCGAGCGCCGGCGCCTGCTCCTCGTCGCGCTTCGACACCGGCGCCCTCGGGGCCCCGGCGCGCCCCGCGCCCCGCGCCGCCCGGCCGCTGCCGCCCGAGGAGCCGGATCTCGGCCCCGGCCTGTCCTCCGGCCCCGTGACCTCGGCGCCGCTCGCGCCGCCCCCGGGCGCCGCCGCCGCCCCCGGACCGGTCGTCGCCAACCCGTCCGGCCCGATCATGGCGGAGGCGAGCCCCCCGCCGGTGCAGCAGCAGGCCGCGATCGCGCCGCCCGCTCCTCCGGTGGTAGCGGGCGGCGGGCGCTCGGCCGTCGTCGGCGGCTGGACCGCCAAGGACGCCACCGGCGCGAGCTGCCGGGTGAACCTCGCGAGCACGCCGGCCCTCGACCTCTACAAGGCCTCGTCCACCGGCTGCGCCAACAAGGATCTCGCCAAGGTCACCGCCTGGGATTTCCGCGACGGCGAGGTCTACCTCTACCAGCCCGGCGGCACGGTCGCGGCGCGCCTGCGCCCGGCGGGCGGCGCCATGGACGGCGCCCTGTCGAAGTCCGGCGCGCCGCTGGCGATGGTGCGGTAAGCTACTCCGCGGCGCTGAGCCGGAACGCCTGGCGGCGCGGCGGTTCCGCCTCGCCGCCGATCCGGCGGCAATCCGCGATGGTGGAGCGCGCCGTCTCGATCGCGATCATCACCGCCGCCATGGTGCGGGTGTCGGTCTCGCGCTCGCGGGTGTAGCGCACCACGTCGGCGGCGAGCGCATCGACCTCGCCGGTCAGCGCGTCGAGGCCGGCGGCGTCCGCCCGGCGCGCCTCGGCCAGGATCTCGAGCAGCCGGTCCATCACCACGTCGATCCGCTCGCGCCGCAGGCGCCGCAGGCGCTGGCGCAGCCAGGCCAGCGCAGAGCCGAAGCCGCCGCCGAGCACCGCCAGCAGGTAGACCCAGTCGCCGTAGCGATCGATGAAGCCCTGCTGCTCGCGCTCGAAATAGTCGATGGCCCCGGGATGGATCGGCAGCCGCGCGCTCGTCGCCTCGGCGGTGGTCTCGTAGGCCGGCGCCGCGATGTAGTCCGCCGCCGGCGTCGCGTCCGAGAGGCGCGAGCGCAATTCGAACAGGTGCTGGGTGACGTCGGCCGCCACGGTGCGGCTCATCGAGGCCTTCGCCATCAGCCGGTAGGAGGCCCCGACGGTCTTCACCTCCTCCGCCGGCACCTTCGGGCTGCCGCCGAACAGGCCGGCCGGCACCGTCACCGCCTGGAGCCGGGGCAGGCGCTCGATGATCGCCGGCCCGTCCTCGACGCCGACGAAGTCGACCTTGCGGGTCCGGCTCGCCGCCTGGACGATGCCGACGAGGCGCAACGCCGTCGGCGCGGCGGGCGCGATCACCGCCACCATCGCGTCGATGCGCTTCTGCGCGAAGGCCTCGGCGAGGCCGTCCTCGTCCACCGCCACCAGGCGGACCTGGCCGGCGGGCACCGGGCCGGAGCCGCCGCCCTCCTGCAGGGTGAGGCCGTAATAGGCCATCAGGCTCTTGAGCAGCCACAGATCCGCGTCCCGGTGCGCCACGATGCCGAGGCGCTTGCGGGCGAGGCCCGGAAAGCTCGTGATGCCAGACGGCGCCGGCGAGGCGATCAGCATCGCCTGGTCGCGCAGGATCGCGAGCGTCAGGCCGTTCGCCGGCAGGTCGACGTCCGGCCGCACCACCGCGAGGTCGGCCTTCCCCTGCTCCAACGCCTTGGCGCTCTCGCGCACGTCGTCGAAGGGCAGGATCTTGAGCCGCACCCCCTTCTGGGCGCTCTTCAGCGCCTCCGCATAGGCGCGGATCAGCGCCGGCTCGGTCCCGTCCCGCGGCGCCACCGCGATGGTGAGGGTGGTTGCCTGCAGCACGTAGAGCGCGACCGCCGCCGCGACGGTCAGCACCAGGCTGGTGACCAGGAAGATGCGCTCGGGCCGGAACGCTGTCGTCATCGCGCGGACACGCACTCCCCAGAGAGGCACGGACTCGAGCGAGGCCTGGCGGCCCCTACGAGAGGCAACGGGGGGAGGGCGGCGCCGGTTGCGTGGCCCGCATGTCGCAGGGAAACCGGGACCGATCCGGCGTCGACGGCGATCCGTCGGGGCGCGGAGCCTCGGCCTCGTGGCCGGCCCGGCGCCGCTCGAACGCGGATCGTCCTCGCCTCGCGGGAGCCGCCCTGACGCCCCCATGCCATCGCAGCGAGCCGGAACCGCCGAGCCGGGCCAGTCTCACAAGCAAAGAGGGCGGGCCCTCGCGGACCCGCCCTCTTCTTCTCGCCATGACCGGAAGGTCGCCTTAGCGCTTCGAGAACTGGAAGCTGCGGCGGGCCTTCTTGCGGCCGTACTTCTTGCGCTCGACCACGCGCGGGTCGCGGGTCAGGAAGCCCTCGCGCTTCAGCGGGCTGCGCAGCTCGGGCTCGTAGTAGGTCAGGGCCTTCGACAGGCCGTGGCGCACCGCGCCGGCCTGGCCGGAGAGGCCGCCGCCGGCCACCGTGACGACGATGTCGTACTGGTCGACGCGGTTGGCGACCTGGAGCGGCTGCTGCAGGATCATGCGCAGCACCGGGCGGGCGAAGTAGGTGTCGACCGGGCGGTCGTTCACCGTGATCTTGCCGGCGCCGGGCTTGATCCAGACGCGGGCGATCGCATCCTTGCGCTTGCCGGTGGCGTAGGCGCGACCGAGGGAGTCCAGCTTCTGGACGTGGACCGGGGCCTCGTTCTCGCCCTGGGCGAGGTTCTGGGCCTTGTTGGCCTGGCCGAGATCGGCGAGGGACTGAAGGGTCGCCATCTTACGCGCTCACGTTCTTGCGGTTGAGAGCGGCGACGTCGAGCGTCTCCGGCTGCTGGGCGGTGTGGGGATGCTCGTTGCCCTTGTAGACCCGGAGGTTGCCCAGGATCTGCCGGAAGAGCGGGCCGCGCGGCAGCATGCGCTCCACGGCCTTCTCGACGACGCGCTCGGGGAAGCGGCCCTCGAGGATGAACTTGGCCGAGCGCTCCTTGATGCCGCCCGGGTAGCCAGTGTGGTGGTAGTACACCTTCTGGTTATATTTGCGGCCGGTGAACTTCACCTTCTCCGCGTTGATGACGATGACGTTATCGCCGCAATCGACGTGGGGCGTGTACTGGGGCTTGTGCTTGCCCCGCAGACGCATCGCGACGATCGACGCCAGGCGGCCGACCACGAGGCCCTCCGCGTCGATGATCACCCACTTCTTGTCGACGTCGGCGGGCTTCAGCGAAAAGGTCTTCATCGCGGATAGGTCCCGGAAGTCTTTGACGAAAAAAACAGGACGCCGCCGCGGTCAGGGATGAGCGCGCGGCGGCGATGGCCGGCTGAGTAACCGAGGACGCCGCCCGCGTCAAGCGATACGGGAATTCCCAGGAGCCGAAAAAGCGTGTTTTTCGAGCGGCTTCGGCATAGCGGTACTGTGATACCGCTAGCGCGGCGGGATCGCGTATGTGCCGGTGGCGTGGCAGACGAGGTCGTCCTGGCCGAGGCTGCGGATCAGCACCTCGCCCACGGCCAGCGAGCGACCGAGCTTGAGCAGGCGCGCCTCGGCGAGGAGATCGGCCTGCATGGGCTTCCTCATGAAGTTGAACGACAGGTTGGTGGTGACGGCGAGCGCCACCGGGCCGATCTGGGCCAGGATCGCGACGTAGAGCGCCACGTCGGCGAGCCCCATCATGGCGGGCCCCGAGATCGTGCCGCCGGGGCGCAGGTGGCGCTCGTGGTAGGGCAGGCGCATCACGGCGGACATCGGCCCGACGCTCTCGACCACCGGCCCCGGCCCGCCGTGATGGATCTGCGGGAAGACCTCGTCGAGGAAGGCCGCGACCGCGTCGCGGTCCATCATCAGGGCAGGGGGCATGCAGGGGACGTTTCCGGTTGTGGTTGTGCACGATCTTGCAGCACGGCCCCCGGCACCGGACAATAGGCCATCCGTTCCGTCCTCCTTACGAGACCGCATGTCCGACCCCGCACTCCTCCTTCGGCACGACCGCGACGGCGTCGCGACCCTGACCCTCAACCGGCCGCGGGCCCGCAACGCCCTGTCGCACGCCCTCCTCACCGCCCTGTCGGACGCGTTCGCGCGGCTGGCTGACGATACGAGCGTGCGCGCCGTGGTGCTGGCCGCCGAGGGGCCGGCCTTCTGCGCCGGCCACGACCTGAAGGAGATGACCGCCTACCGCCAGGACCCCGACCGGGGCGCGGCGCGGTTCGCCGCGCTGTTCGACCTCTGCTCGTCGGTGATGATGGCCATCCCCGCCCTGCCGCAGCCGGTGATCGCGGCGGTGGAGGGGATCGCGACGGCGGCCGGCTGCCAGCTCGTCGCCTCCTGCGACCTCGCGGTGGCGGGGGAGGAGGCCCGCTTCGCCACGCCCGGGGTGCAGATCGGCCTGTTCTGCTCGACCCCGATGGTGGCGCTCTCGCGCAACCTCTCGCGCAAGGCCGCGATGGCGATGCTGCTCACCGCCGAGATGGCGGAGCCCGGCGAGGCGAAGGATCTCGGCCTCGTCAACCGCGTCGTGCCCGCCGGCACGGCGCGCGACGCGGCGCAGGCGATGGCCGCCGGCATCGCGGCCCGTAGCGCCTATACGGTGCGGGTCGGCAAGCGCGCCTTCTACGAGCAGCTGGAGATGCCGTTGGCAGAGGCCTACGCCCATGCCGGCCGGGTGATGACCGAGAACATGCTGGCCCGCGCCGCCGAGGACGGCATCGCGGCCTTCCTCGACCGGAAGGCGGCCCGATGAGCGTCGATCCCGCCGCCCACGACCGCTACGACGACGAGGCCCTGCGGGCGATCCTGCGCCGCGTCCGCTCGATCGCCCTCGTCGGTGCCTCCGCCAACCCGGCCCGGCCGAGCTGGATCGTCACCAAGTACCTCCTCGAGCGCGGCTACCAGGTGATTCCGGTCAATCCGGGGCTGGCGGGGGGTGAGATCCTGGGCCGGCCGGTGGTGGCGCGGCTCGCCGACCTCGCGCAGCCCGTCGACATGGTCGAGATCTTCCGCAACTCCGAGGCGGCCGGACCGCTGGTCGACGAGGCGCTCGCCCTCGACCCGCTGCCTCAGGTGATCTGGATGCAGCTCGGGGTGCGCAACGACGACGGCGCGGCGCGGGCCGAGGCGCGGGGCGTCACCGTGGTGATGAACCGCTGCCCGAAGATCGAGTACGGCCGCCTCTCGGGCGAGATCGGCTGGACGGGCGTGAATTCCCGCATCCTCAGCGCCAAGCGGCCGAAGCTCGCCGCGAAGGGGTTCCAGAAGCTGACGATCGAGGAGCGGTGAGGGGCGTTACGTCAATAGGCCCAACCGCGACATCAGGATGAGGTCGCGGGTGGGAGGCGCTCCGCCTACAACAGCGTCCCCCTCAGGATCACCAGCGCCACCGTGAAGTAGATCACCAGCCCCGACACGTCGACGAGGGTGGCCACGAACGGCGCCGAGGCGGTGGCGGGGTCGAAGCCGACGCGCTGGAGGATGAAGGGCAGCATCGAGCCGGTGAGCGAGCCGAACAGCACGATCCCGACGAGCGCCGTGCCGACGGTGGCGGCGACCAGGAACCAGTGCTCGCCGTAATCGTAGAAGCCGAGCTTCTGCCACACCACGATCCGCGCCACGCCGATCGTGCCAAGGATCGCCCCGAGCGTCAGGCCGGCCGGAATCTCGCGCAAGGCGACCCGCCACCAGTCGGACAGGCGCACCTGGTGGAGCGCCAGCGCGCGGATCAGCAGCGAGGTCGCCTGCGAGCCCGAATTGCCCCCCGAGCTCATGATCAGCGGGATGAACAGGGTCAGCACCAGGGCCTTCTCGAGCTCGCCCTCGAAGCCCTGCATCGCGCTCGCCGTCAGCATCTCGGACAGGAACAGCACGCAGAGCCAGCCGGCGCGCTTGCGGATCATGGTGAGGAAGTCGATCGACATGTAGGGCTCGTCGAGCGCCTCCATGCCGCCGAAGCGCTGCACCTCCTCGGTCTGCTTCTGGATCATCGCATCGATCACGTCGTCGACCGTGACGATGCCGACGACATGGTTGGTGGCATCGACGACCGGGATCGCCAGGAGGTCGTATTTCGAGATCAGGCGCGCCGCCTCGTTGCGGCTGGCATCGGCCGAGACCACCACCGGGCGGCGGTTGGGTGCCACCGACAGGATGTTGTCCTGCGGGTTGCCGGAGATCAGCCGGCGCAGCGGCACCGCCTTGGCGAGCGCCCCGGTGCGCGGATCGAGCACGAAGATCGAGTAGACGGTCTCGCGGGTGCGCTCGACCTTGCGGATGTAGTCGAGGGTGAGCCCGACCGTCCAGGTCGTCGGCACGGAGACGAACTCGGTCGTCATGATCGAGCCGACGCTCTCCTCCGGGTAGGCGATCAGCGTGTCGACGGCGCCGCGGGTCTCGGCGTCGAGGCGGGTGCGCAGGTCGGAGCGCCCCGGCTCCTCGATCTCCCGGAACACGTCGGTGACCCGGTCGGCCGACATGCCCGACAGGAAGGACGCGACGCGGTCGCGCGGCAGCATCTCGATGATGTCGGGCGCGCAGTGGAGCTCGGGCTGGTCCAGCACCTCGACGGCGCGGTCGTGCGGGAGGCTCAGCAGGATGGCGGCGGCCACCTCCGGCGCCTCCCGGTTCAGGGCCTCGACGATGTCGGGGGCGCTCTCCTCGGCGAGGCGGGCGGCGAGGGAGGCGGGCTCGACGGGGGCGTCGATCACGGTGTCGATCATGGCTCACCTTCTCGGGCGTCTGGCGTCGGCCGGCCGTCCCCGGCCGGTCGCGGCGAGCCGCTGGAGGGCGAGCGCGCGGGACCTCAGGCCGGAGACGGCGAGAGCGGTCGACTGTGACTGTCGCTCGGCATGGGGTTGCGGTTGTCCGGATGTGCTTGCGGCGAAGGCGCCGCGGGCGGATCGTCACTGCGCCGCGCCCGAAGCGTCGTCAAGAGGGGAACCCTCGGGGCGAGGAAGGAATTCGTAAGCGGACGCTCGTCCGCCCGGAGCCCCTTGGAAACGTTGCGGAAATCTTCGGCGAGTCCGGGCCGCCGCGGGAGCCACGATGGCCACCACACGCCTTCGCACCTTCTCGGACTTCGCCGCCTCGGTCGCCCGGGCGGCGGGCCGTCCGGCCACCTTCGCGGCGAGCCTGCTGCTGATCGTGGTCTGGGCGCTGACGGGCCCGCTGTTCCACTACTCGGATACCTGGCAGCTCATCATCAACACCGGCACCACGATCGTGACGTTCCTGATGGTGTTCCTGATCCAGAACACCCAGAACCGCGACGGCGCGGCGATCCAGGCCAAGCTCGACGAGCTGATCCGGGCGAGCGCGGCCCAGAACGCCTATATCGGCATCGAGCACCTGACCGAGGAGGAACTCGACGTCCTGCGCGCCCGCTGCGAGGCGCGGGCGAAGGATTTCCGCCTCAGCGAGGTCGTGGAGGCCGCCGAGGCGACCGCCAACGCCAAGGCCGCGGCGGCGGCACGGGCGGCGACGGGCGCGTGACGTCGCCTTACGCGCAGAGCTGGCGCGACGCCTCGATCTCGTTCGCCATCATCCGGGCGAGCCGCAGGATGTCGGCGATCACGAAGGGCTTGGTCACGAAGATGCTGCCGGGCACCGCCGGGTGGTTCAGGTTGGCGGTGGTCGAGGAGTAGATCACCGGCCGGTGCGGCTGGATCTGCCGGTAGGCCTCGGCCACGCCCCAGCCGTCGACGAGGCCCGGGAGCCGGATGTCGGTGAGGAGCCAGTCGATCCGCGGGCCGTGCTCGCGCAGCAGGGTGAGCGCCGCCTCGCCGCTCGACGCGGTCAGCGTCTCGACCCCGTGCTGCTCGCACAGGGTCACCAGCAGCTCGAGCAGCATGTAGCTGTCCTCGACGATCAGCACGCAGGGCTTGGTGCCGCTCTGAGGCATCCGGGACGGGAGGTGTGGGGCGGGCATCGCGAGGTGGTCTCGATCATCGATCGGGTGACGGTCGGGCCTTTCGGTTAACGAAACGTCAACCTTGGCGGGCGACGCCTCGCTTCGGGCGATTCCAGCATGTTGCACCGCGGCAACACGCGAGAGCGATGGTGCTCCGCTCGGATGCGGCGCCGCAGCGTAGCCGTATTCTTCCTGTGTCTGCCCCTTGCCCGGTCGCCCTGCCGGGGATGGCCGGGGCGGGCCTGATGCGGGGCCGCGATGGGCCGTCAAGGTTGACGGAACCTTCGCTTAACCGGCCGGGCGTACGGACGATCGCATATCGTCTCTCGAGGGGTGTCGCCCGGGCTCTTGTGCGGCTCGCGGCGTCGCCGAGGGCGGTCCCCTGAAGCCGCCATGAGGAGTTCTGGTCGATGCCGCTGCCGCTCGCGCCCCTGCGCGCGCTCAAGATCACCGCCGCCCTCTCGCTCGCCCTGTCGATGGCGGCCTGCGCGAGCAACAACGACCTGGCGGACGCCTCCGCGGCCTACGGGGCCGGCGGCCGCGGCGCCGCGGCGCCGGGCAGCGCCCAGGACTTCGTGGTCAATGTCGGCGACCGGGTGTTCTTCGAGACCGACTCGACCGACCTGACCCCGAATGCCGTCGCGACCCTGGACAAGCAGGCCCAGTGGCTGTCGCGCTATTCGCGCTATACGTTCCTGATCGAGGGCCACGCCGACGAGCGCGGCACCCGCGAGTACAACTACTCGCTCGGCGCCCGCCGCTTCCAGGCGGTGCGCGACTACCTGATCTCGAAGGGCATCGCGGCAAGCCGCATGCGCACCGTGTCCTACGGCAAGGAGCGCCCGGTCGCGGTCTGCAACGACATCTCGTGCTGGTCGCAGAACCGCCGCGCCGTCACGGTGCTGGACGGCGGCGCCGGCTCCTGACCGGCCGGACGACGCGGGGCGGCGCCCGCCGCCCCTTTTGCCGGGAACCGCGGCATCTGCTAACCCGCGCTCCCGACAGCGGACCCGCCGCCTGACCCGAGCCGTGATGCGCCCCGCCATGCTTCGCCGCCTGCTCCTCGCCCCCGTTCTCGCCGTCTCCGGGCTGGCCCTCGCCGCCGCGTTCCCCGCCGCGGCCCAGGACGCGGCCGAGTTCGTGGTGCGCCTCAACCGGCTGGAGAACCAGTCGCGCCAGATGGCGGGCCAGATCGAGTCGCTCCAGTACGAGAACCGCCAGCTCAAGGAGCAGCTGCGCAAGTTCCAGGAAGACGTCGAGTACCGCTTCCAGGAAGGGAAGGGCGGGCAGCGCCCGGCGGCCGCGACCCCGCCGCCCAAGCCCCAGAAGCGCGGCGACGCCTTCGACCCGTCCCAGAACCCGGGCGCGCCGGGGGCACCTCAGCATCTGGGAGCAGCCCAGAATCTCGGCTCCGCGACCCCGCCGCAGGGACCCCGGGCGGCGGCCGCGCCCGCGACCCCGAGCGCCACCGCGGCGCTCGCGCCGCCCCGTGCCGCGATCGACGACGAGACGCCCGAATACGGCGAGCCCGTCGACCTGCGCCCGCCGTCCAACCCGGCTGCCGCTCCGCCGCCGGCCCCGGCGCCGCGGCCTTCCGCCAGCGTCGCCGCCACCGGCAGCGGCGACGCGAAGGCGGATTACGAGGCGGCCTACGCCTACGTGCTGCAGCGTCAGTACGAGCAGGCCGAGATGAGCCTGCGCCAGTTCATCCAGTCGCATCCCCGCGACGCCCTGGTGCCGGATGCGACCTACTGGCTCGGCGAGAGCTACCTGCAGCGCAACCGCACCCGCGAGGCGGCCGAGCAGTTCCTAAAGGTGTCGACCGACTACGCCCGCTCGCGCAAGGCGCCGGACGCGATGCTGAAGCTGGGCGCCTCGCTCAACGCGCTCGGCGCCCGCGAGCAGGCCTGCGCCACCCTGGCCGAGCTGGAGCGCAAGTTCCCCCAGGCCTCGGCGAGCGTGAGGCAGGGCGTCGACCGGGAGCAGAAGCGCGCGCGCTGCGCCGCGTGAGCGACCCGGGCGGGCCCGCGCGGTTCGACCGAACCGGCCGGGACGCGCCGGCCGATTCGACCGGACCGATCGGCCCGGCCGAGGGCGCCGCCCTGCTCGGGCCCTGGATCGGGCCGGGCGCCCGGCACGCAAGCGCGATCCTGGCGGTGTCCGGCGGGCCCGACTCGACCGCCCTGATGGGCTGCGCGGCACTCCTTCCCCGCGGCGTTCCGCTCGTCGTCGCGACCGTCGATCACGGCCTGCGGCCCGGCTCGGCGGCGGAAGCCGATTCGGTGGCCGGCCTCGCCGCCCGCCTGGGGCTGTCCCACCGCACCCTCGCCTGGACCGGACCGAAGCCGGCGGCGCGCCTCCAGGAGGCGGCGCGGGCGGCACGCTACCGCCTGCTCGCGGAGCTCGCCCGGGAGGTCGGCGCCGGCCTCGTCCTCACCGCCCACACCCTCGACGACCAGGCCGAGACCGTGCTGATGCGGCTCTGCGCCGGCTCCGGCCCCGCCGGCCTCGCCGGCATGGCGCCGTCCCGCGCCCTCGACGGGCTCACCCTGGGCAGGCCGTTCCTGAGCGTGCCGAAGGCACGGCTGGTCGCGACCTGCGAGGCGCGCGGCTGGCCGTTCCTGCGCGATCCCTCGAACACCGATCCGCGCTTCGGCCGCGCCCGCCTGCGCGGCCTGCTGCCGCTCCTCGCCGCGGAGGGGTTGACCGCCCCCCGCCTCGCGCGGCTCGCCGGGCGTCTGCGCCGCGACGAGGCCGCCCTGGCGGCGGCGGCCGAGACGGCCCTGCGGGATCTCCTGCGCGAATCGGGCGGGGAGGGGCGTCTCGTCCTCGACGGCCCAGGCCTGGCGGCGCTGCCGGAGGCAATGGTCCTGCGGGTCGTGGGCCTCGCCGCCGCGGCGGTGCTGCGCACCGCACCGGTGCTGCGCACCGCGCCGGAGCATCGCGGCGCGGACCTGCTGCCCGACGCGGCGGTCTATCCGCCGCGCCTCGAACGGCTGGAGCGGGTCGTCCTCGGCAAGGTTCTGCCGGCCCTGCGGGACGGCGCGCCCTGCAGGCGCACGGTCGCGGGCGTGCTCCTCGCGGCCGGGCGCGGCCGGCTGACCGTCACGCCCGAGCCGCCGCGGCGCGCGGGCAGACCCCGCGGCGGCCCCGGCACGGGATGACGTTTCGGCGAGGCGGCCGGTGCGCGGCGCCGCAGGCGCGGGCGATTACTTGGCAAGCCTCCGGCGGGTGCCTACATTGCGATCCGAGTGCCGGTGCCCATCCCAGCACGCCCGCAGCGCCGCGCTCCTCAGGGATTGACTCTTCGATGAACCCCAATTTCCGCAATTTCGCCCTGTGGGTCGTCATCTTCCTGCTGGTGCTGGCCCTGGTGACCCTGTTCCAGAACCCGGGTCACCGCTCGGGCGGCGGGGAGATCGCCTACAGCCAGCTCCTGAACGACGCCGAGGCGGGCCGCATCCAGAGCGTGGTCATCTCCGGGCAGGAGGTGAGCGGCACCTACACGAGCGGCGGCACGTTCACGACCTACGCGCCCAACGATCCCTCGCTGGTGACGAAGCTCCAGGGCAAGGGCGTGACCATCACGGCCCGGCCGCCCTCCGACAACACCCCGTGGTTCATCGCGCTGCTCGTCAACTGGCTGCCGATCCTGGTGTTCATCGGGGCCTGGATCTTCCTGTCGCGCCAGATGCAGTCCGGCGCCGGACGGGCGATGGGCTTCGGCAAGTCCAAGGCGAAGCTCCTGACCGAGGCTCACGGCCGCGTCACCTTCGAGGACGTGGCGGGCGTCGACGAGGCCAAGGAGGACCTGCAGGAGATCGTCGAGTTCCTGCGCGACCCGCAGAAGTTCCAGCGCCTCGGCGGCCGCATTCCCCGCGGCGTGCTGCTGGTCGGCCCCCCCGGTACCGGCAAGACGCTCATCGCCCGCGCCGTCGCGGGCGAGGCCAACGTGCCGTTCTTCACCATCTCGGGCTCGGACTTCGTCGAGATGTTCGTCGGCGTCGGCGCCAGCCGCGTCCGCGACATGTTCGACCAGGCGAAGAAGAACGCCCCCTGCATCATCTTCATCGACGAGATCGACGCCGTCGGCCGCCACCGCGGCGCGGGCTTGGGGGGCGGCAACGACGAGCGCGAGCAGACCCTCAACCAGCTCCTCGTCGAGATGGACGGCTTCGAGGCCAACGAGGGCATCATCATCATCGCGGCGACCAACCGCCCCGACGTGCTCGACCCGGCGCTCCTGCGCCCGGGCCGCTTCGACCGCCAGATCATCGTGCCGAACCCCGACGTGATCGGCCGCGAGCGCATCCTGCGCGTCCACGTCCGCAAGGTGCCGCTCTCGCCCGACGTCGACCTGAAGGTGATCGCCCGCGGCACCCCCGGCTTCTCGGGCGCCGACCTGATGAACCTCGTCAACGAGGCGGCCCTGCTGGCGGCCCGCCGCGGCAAGCGCATCGTCACGATGCACGAGTTCGAGGACGCCAAGGACAAGGTGATGATGGGCGCCGAGCGGCGCACCCTCGTCATGACCGAGGACGAGAAGCGGCTCACCGCCTATCACGAGGGCGGCCACGCCATCGTGGCCTTCAACGTCCCGGCGACCGATCCCGTCCACAAGGCGACGATCATCCCGCGCGGCCGGGCGCTGGGCATGGTCATGCAGCTGCCCGAGCGCGACAAGCTGTCGATGTCGTTCGAGCAGATGACCTCGCGCCTCGCCATCATGATGGGCGGCCGCGTCGCCGAGGAGATGATCTTCGGCCACGACAAGGTCACGTCGGGCGCCCAGTCGGACATCGAGCAGGCGACCCGTCTCGCCCGCATGATGGTGACCCGCTGGGGTTTCTCGCCCGAGCTCGGCACCGTGGCCTACGGTGAGAACAACGACGAGGTCTTCCTCGGCATGCAGGTCAACCGGCAGCAGAACGTGTCGGAGGCCACCGCCCAGAAGATCGACGCCGAGGTCCGCCGCCTGGTCGAGGCCGGCCTGCAGGATGCCCGCCGCATCCTCGACGAGCGCCGCGACGACCTCGAGGCCCTGGCCCGCGGCCTCCTCGAATACGAGACCCTGTCGGGCGACGAGATCCGCGACCTGATCAACGGGAAGCCTCCGGTGCGCGACGCGGGCGACTACCCGACGAGCCCGACCCGTGGATCGCCGGTTCCCTCCGCCGGCCGCGGCCGGCCGCGGGAGAACGACGGCGGCTACGAGCCCCAGCCGCAGGCCTGAGAGCGGACACGACCGGATGTCGGCGCGAGGGGGCGGCGGGAGGGATCCCGCCGCCCCTTCCGCGTTGCCGGCAAGCCTCAAAATAACCCAGACTGCGTGGGACCGCGTCCGGGGGACCGCGGCACCGGCCTTGCGCCGCGCCGCCCGCCGGCGGGCGCGATGGCCCGGAACGGGACAGGGAGATGACAGCCGTGCGCAAGTATTTCGGGACCGACGGCATCCGGGGCCGGGCGAACGGCGTGATCACGCCGGAACTCGCGCTCAAGGTGGGACAGGCCGCCGGGCTCGTGTTCCAGCGCGGGGAGCACCGCCACCGCGTCGTGATCGGCAAGGACACCCGCCTGTCGGGCTACATGATCGAGACCGCGATGGTGGCGGGCTTCACCTCGGTGGGCATGGACGTGCTGCTGCTCGGCCCGATGCCGACGCCGGCCGTCGCGATGCTGACCCGCTCGATGCGGGCCGATATCGGGGTGATGATCTCGGCCTCGCACAACCCGTTCGAGGATAACGGCATCAAGATCTTCGGCCCCGACGGCTTCAAGCTCTCCGACGAGGTCGAGCGCGAGATCGAGCGCCTGATCGACGCCGACCTGCAGAAGAAGCTCGCCGGATCCGGCGATCTCGGCCGGGCCAAGCGCATCGAGAGCGTGCACGCCCGCTACATCGAGTTCGCCAAGCGCACCCTGCCGCGCAATCTCACCCTCGACGGCCTGCGGGTGGTGGTCGACTGCGCCAACGGCGCCGCCTACCGGGTGGCCCCCGAGACCCTGTGGGAGCTCGGCGCCGAGGTGATCGCCATCGGCACCGAGCCGGACGGCTTCAACATCAACCGCGACGTCGGCTCGACGGCGCCGGAGGCCCTGGTCAGCAAGGTGCGCGAACTGCGCGCCGATATCGGCATCGCGCTGGACGGCGACGCCGACCGGGTGCTCGTCGTCGACGAGAAGGGCCACCGGGTCGACGGCGACCAGCTGATGGCGGTGGTCGCCCGCTCCTGGCAGGAGGATGCGCGCCTCTCGAAGAACGGCATCGTCGCCACCATCATGTCGAATCTCGGCCTCGAGCGCTATCTCGGGGGCCTCGGCCTCGGCATGGTCCGCACCGCCGTGGGCGACCGCTACGTGCTGGAGCACATGCGCGAGCACGGCTACAACCTCGGCGGCGAGCAATCCGGCCACATCATCATGTCGGACTACGCCACCACCGGCGACGGGCTGGTGGCGGCGCTCCAGCTCCTCTCGGTGGTGCAGCGCCAGCAGCGCCCGGTGAGCGAGGTCTGCCACTGCTTCGACCCGCTGCCCCAGGTGCTCAAGAATGTGCGCTACGGCGTCGGCGGCGAGCCCCTGCGCCAGGATGCGGTGGTGACCGCCATCGAGGGCGCGCGCCAGCGCCTCGGCGAGGGCGGGCGCCTCGTCATCCGGCCATCGGGCACCGAGCCGGTGATCCGGGTGATGGCCGAGGGCGACGACCGCGACCTCGTGGTGCGGGTGGTCGACGACGTGGTCGAGGCCCTGCGCAAGGTCGCGGCCTGAGGCCGGGCAGCCGCGTGACCGATCGGGCGGGCCGGAGAGAAGGGGTCCGCCCGGCCCGCGGCACGGCCTTGGCGCGCGGCGCATACCGATCCACCCGCAGGACTGACCCGACCGCCCACCGTGTCTAGGCGGGTGCAACCTGCGTCCGATGCAACACTTTCTCAGCCCTAACGCTTAACGTTAAGCGTCAGTTTACCGAACGCGGCGACAGTCGTGACGTCTTCCGGATCGGCCGCCTCACGTCCTCGGCGGCCCGTCGCAACAGGGAACCGTCATGGGCCGCAGCACGCCACTCGCGCTCGCGCGCATCGTCACGCTCGCGGCGAGCGTGGTCGCGCCGGGCCTCGTCCACGCCGCCGATCTCCTGCCGCCGCCGCCCCCGCCGCTGCCGCCCCCGCCGGTCGATTTCGCGGGCGGCTGGTACCTGCGCGGCGACGTCGGGGCGAGCATCTACAACACCCCGAAAGTGTCGACCGTGCCGGATCCGGACCCGGTGCACTATTACAACAGCGACCTCGGCGGCGGCGGCTTCGCCGGAGCGGGCGTCGGCTACCAGTTCAATTCGTGGTTCCGCGCCGACGTGACCGGCGAGTACCGCTTCTCGAGCGGCTTCCACACCAACGACCGGGTCAGTTCCAAGGCCGATTACTACAACGCCGACGGCCTGCGCACGGTCGCCGCCACCCAGCTCGACGAGTCGACCAACGGCAACTACTCGGCCGGGGTGGTGCTGGTGAACGGCTACGTCGAGAAGGAGCTGTGGGGCGGTCTCGGCGTCTTCGCCGGCGCCGGCGTCGGCGCGGCCTTCAACCGCTTCTCCGGCCTGTCCGAGGTCAGCATCAACGCCACCAAGGTGAGCTACCCGGACAACGCCGATCATCCCGGCCAGACGTTCGGCGGGACCAGCGGCGGCACCTACAAGAACCGCATCCGCACCAACTTCGCCTGGGCGCTGCATGCCGGTCTGTCCTACGCCGTCACGCCGAACCTGAAGCTCGAACTCGCCTACCGCTACCTCAACCTCGGCGAGGGCGCGACCGGGGTGCTGAACTGCTTCTGCGGCCAGACCTACCAGCCGTTCAAGGTCAAGGACATCGAGGCCCACGACGTCAAGCTCGGCATGCGCTGGATGTTCGGCGCGCCGGTCCTGGCCTCCTACGAGCCGCCGCCGCCCCCGATGGCGCCGCTGGTGCGTAAGTACTGAGACGCGCGTCACGCATCTCCGACGCTCGCGGCGTCGGAGGCCCGTTAGGGTTAAATGCGCGCTAACCTTCTGACATCATTTTTATTTATCGGGCCCCTGGGCCCGCCACCCGTCGCGTAGCACGCCCCGGCCGAGGAGCCGATGGGGCAGGAAAGGGCGCCCCATGGCACGGTTCGGTCACTGCTTCCCGGTCGCGGCCCTCGGGCTCGGCCTGCTCGGCGCGCCCGCCCTCGCCGCCGACCTGCTCCCCCCGCCGCCCCCGCCGCCGCCGCCCGCCGCGCCGGTGCAGATCGGCGGCGGCTGGTACCTGCGCGGCGACTACACGGCGAGCGACTTCCGCCACCCGAAGGACGACACCCTGCCGGGCACCGAGGGCGCCAAGCTGGTCGGCTTCCGCATGAGCGACACCGACGGCTACGGCGGTGGCGTCGGCTATCGCTTCAACAGCTTCCTGCGGGCCGACGTCACCATCGACGGGCGCACCCGCAGCCGTTTCCGCGATTATTCCTCGCGCACCAACTTCGTCGAGGGCTACAACACCGAGGCCGGCAAGATCGACATCCTCACCGGCCTGTTCAACGTCTATGTCGATCTCGGCACCTGGTGGGGCTTCACGCCCTATGTCGGAGCCGGCGTCGGCATGGCGAGCAAGCGCTTCCGCGATGCCTGGACCGGCACGACCTGCTTCACCACCGCCTGCGGCAGCGGCGTCGACGGCACCTACCGGATCGGCGCACAGGGCTTCGACGCCCGCGCCAACCACACAGCGGTCGGGCTCGCCTGGGCGGCGATGGCGGGCATCTCCTACGAGATCGGCGCCGGCGTAAGCATCGACGCCAGCTACCGCTACCTCGAGGTCGGCAAGGCCCGCTCCGGCTTCGACGCCTATCAGCAGAACACCCGCATCAAGGACATCGCCGCCAACGAGTTCCGGGTCGGCCTGCGCTGGGCCTTCGGCAACGGCCTCGCGCTGCCGGGACTGGGCGGGGACGGGCCGTACTGACGCGGTACGCCTGACCGGCAGGGGACGCCTCGCGCGAGCCCGCGTTCCGGCGACGTCCCGCGGACAGGGTGCGAGACGACAAGGTCCCGACGCGATCGACCCGGCGCAGCCTTGCGCCGGGTTTTTGCTTGCCGCCCGGGCGTCGTCCTGGAAACCAAATATTAGTGTAAACAACCTATTTCAAAAGTCGTACCCGGCCCGTGTCACTGAGGCCGGTCGATGAGGCCGAGATGCGTGCCGTACTGTTTGGTCTTTGTGCCGGTCTGACACTCGTGCAAGGTGTCGAGGCGGCCGACCTCTTCGCCGAGAATGCGGCCGAGCTGCTGCGCACCGATACCTTCTCGGGAGAGGTCTTCACCGGCTACCTGCACAGCCGGGTGCGGGAATACGTGAAGGACCCGGATACCGGCGCGCGGGTCAGCCAGCTCAACTGGAACACCCACGCCGCGGTCGTCGGCGGGCGGGTCGCCTTCCAGCCCCTCGACTGGCTCGCCTTCCGCGTCCGCGGCTGGGCCGCCGTGGCGTCCGGGGCCGACATGCGGGACTTCGACTGGCTCTACGGCTATGGCGGCCAGGACACCTGGTCGCACTACTCCCACAGCCCGAACACCCGGACGCCGAAGGCGTGGCAGGTCGACGTGAGCGCAGCCGCGACCTTCTACGACGAAGACGACCTGAAGGTGTACGCCATCGCCGGATACCGGGCGCTCACCTTGAAATCGAACGCGCGCGGCGGATCGTACGTCTACTCGAACCAGGCGTTCCGCGACACGATCGGGAGCTTTCCCGGCGACACGCTCGGGATCGCCTATCAGCAATGGTGGCAGACACCGTATCTCGGCGTCGGCGGCTCCTACGCGTTCGACGACTGGAGCGTGTCCGCCGAGCTGATCGGCAGCCCCTTCGCCATCGGCTACGACAAGGATCATCACAACCTGCGGAGCCTGGTGTTCAAGGAGGATTTCGGGACGACCGGGATGTACGGCGCCAACGCGTCGTTCGAGTACCGCTTCAGCCCGCTCCTCTCGGCCGTGGGCCGGCTGGAATACCAGCGCTACATGGAGGCCTACGGCAGCACGCGCATCTATTCGGGCGCGACCGGCACCGTCACCACCATCCCGGCCCCGTCGGGCGGCGGCAGCGCCGACACGCTGCTCCTCTCGGTCGGCATCAAGGCGAGGCTCTGAGGCCGTCCCGTCCGACCGCCTCATCGGCTGGCGCAATCCGGCGGGTCCGGCTAGCGTCGCACCAAGCCGTGCGACAAGCGGCGGGGAGGGACGACGTCATGCAGCGTCTGGCCGGCAAGGTCGCCCTGGTCACGGGCGGGGCGCGGGGAATCGGGCTCGCGATCGCGCGGCGCTTCGCCCGGGAGGGCGCGGCGGCGGTGATCCTCGCCGACATCGACGTGGCCGAGGCCGAGCGCGTCGCGCCGGAGAACCCGGCCTTCCATCCATGCGCCCTCGACGTGACCCGGGACGAGGACTGGGCCCAGGCGGTCGACCGCACGGTGGCGCGCCACGGCGGCCTCGACGTCCTCGTCAACAATGCCGGCATCGCGGTGGTGGGCACGATCGAGTCCGTCACCCTCGCGGAGTGGCGCCGCGTCCAGGACATCAACGTCGACGGCACGTTCCTGGGCTGCCGCCACGCCGTCCGGGCGATGAAGCCGCCGGCGGGCCGCGGCGGGGCGATCATCAATCTCTCGTCGGTCTCCGGCATCGTCGGCGGGCACAACCTCGCGGCCTACAACGCCTCGAAGGGGGCGGTGCGGCTCCTCACCAAGTCGGTCGCCCTGCACTGCGCCCGCCAGAAATACGGCGTGCGCTGCAACTCGATCCATCCGGGCTTCACCGAGACCGACATGCTGCGCGATCTGGCCAGCGGCAGCCGCTACAGCCCGGAGGAGCTGGCTGAGCGCCTGCGCGCCGCCGTGCCTCTCGGGCGCAACGCCGCCGCCGACGAGATCGCGGGGCTCGCCGCCTACCTCGCCTCCGACGAGGCCGGCTTCGTCACCGGGGCCGAGATGGTGATCGACGGCGGCGTCACGGCGCAATAATCCCCGCTCGCCAAAAAGTCGGATCCCAGCGGCAGGGTGGCCCCTCTACAGGTTGCCGTTTCGCGGCTATTTGTATGCGCCGCAGCAAGATCGACGGAGACCTGACCGATGTCCGCCCAGGCCGCCCCCGCCCCGACCGACCTCGTCACCCTCGCGCAGGAGGCGGGCCTTTCCGCGAAGGCGCTCGCCGCGGATGCCGCCCGCCGGGTGCGGGCCGGCCTCATCGGGGCCGACGGCAAGCTCTCGCCGGAGCGGCTCGAGAGCGAGCAGCACGCCGCCCACGGGCTGGCCTGGCTCTCGACCTACGCCGAGGCGATCACCCAGCTCGGCGCCTACGCGGCCCATCTCGCCGGCCAGGGTCGCCTGGGGGAGACCGAGACGCTCCTCGTGCGCATCGGCCTCGGCGAGTACCTGGAGCAGATCTTCGGCGGCATCCCGATGAGCCAGGGCGAGATGGTGCGCCCGACCTCCTCCCTCGGCCTGAAGGCCCAGGAGGTGGCGCGCCACCGCTCCGACGCCGTCGAGACGCTGATCGCCGAGGGCAACACCGCCCAGAACCGCGCCGCCCTGGTGCGGCTGATCCGCGACGGCCAGGGCTCCGCCACGATCGGCGAGACCGGCCTCGACGAGGACATGGAGGCGATCCGCACCGAGATGCGCCGCTTCGGCCAGGCCGAGGTCGCGCCCCACGCCCACGAATGGCACCAGCAGAACGCCTACATCCCGCTCGAGGTCATCGCCCAGATGGCCGAGCTCGGCGTGTTCGGGCTCACCATCCCGGAGGAATACGGCGGCATGGGCCTGCCGAAGATCTCGATGTGCGTGGTCTCGGAGGAGTTGTCGCGGGCCTATATCGGCGTCGGCTCGCTCGGCACCCGCTCGGAGATCGCCGCGGAACTCATCCTCGGCGGCGGCACCGAAGAGCAGAAGCAGCGATTCCTCCCCAGGATCGCCTCGGGCGAGGTCCTGCCGACCGCCGTCTTCACCGAGCCGAATACCGGCTCGGACCTCGCGTCGCTCCGCACCAAGGCGGTGAAGGAGGGCGACACCTGGCGGATCACCGGCAACAAGACCTGGATCACCCACCCGGTCCGGGCCGACCTGATGACCGTGCTGGTGCGCACCAAGCCCGAGGAGCCGGGCCACAAGGGCCTGTCGCTGCTGCTCGGCGAGAAGCCGCGGGGCACGGACGAGGATCCCTTCCCGGTCGAGGGCCTGTCGGGCGGCGAGATCGAGGTGCTCGGCTATCGCGGCATGAAGGAGTACGAGCTCGCCTTCGACGGGTTCGCGGTGCCGGAGGCCAACCTGCTGGGCGGCGTCGAGGGCAAGGGCTTCGCCCAGCTGATGCAGACCTTCGAATCGGCCCGCATCCAGACCGCGGCCCGCGCCGTCGGCGTCGCCCAGTCGGCCCTCGATGTCGGCCTGCGCTACGCCGAGGAGCGGGTGCAGTTCGGCAAGCCGCTGGTCTCCTTCCCGCGGGTCGCCGACAAGCTCGCCATGATGGCGGTGGAGATCACCATCGCCCGCCAGCTCACCTACTTCGCGGCCCACCAGAAGGACGCGGGCAAGCGCTGCGACCTCGAGGCCGGCATGGCGAAGCTGCTCGCCGCCCGCGTCGCCTGGGCGGCGGCCGACAACGCCCTGCAGATCCACGGCGGCAACGGCTTCGCCCTCGAATACCCGGTGAGCCGCCTCCTCTGCGACGCCCGCATCCTGTCGATCTTCGAGGGCGCGGCCGAGATCCAGGCCCAGGTCATCGCCCGGCGGCTGCTCGAGGTGCAGTGAGCCGCGGGGACGCCGAAGCCCGTTGACGAGAACGGCGCGCGGGTCGCCCCGCGCGCCGTTCTCGTGCGATCGATCGTGCCTTGGTTATTTGGTGATCTTCACCGAGACCGGATCGCTCGACGGAAAGGTCTCTTCCAGGCCCTCGTCGAGACGCTCGCTCAGCTTGCCCTGCTTGTTCTCGTGGAGCGCCTTGTCGTTCGGCTGGGCGCTGTCCTGGCGAAAGCCGGGCTTGTCCTGGCTCGGGGTCTTGCTGTCGTTGGCCATCAGGCTCTCCTCGTCGCGGCGATCCCCGTTCGGGGACGGTCTGCCCGGCTAACGCGCGGGCCCCGAGCCTGTTGCGTGCGCCAGGTGCTTAACGGGACGGTGGCGCCTCGTCGGGTAGGGTCGACCGCTGAGGCAGGATCGTCCGGGGGCAGGATATGGCGCATCTCCCCTCTCCCGTGTGGGAGAGGGGCCGGGGGTGAGGGTGACACGGTTCCGAGTGAAGCTCAGACCGTCGTGCTGGCAGCGGGACACTCGGAGCCAGTCTCAGGACCGTGTCACCCTCACGTGCGATCTTCGATCGCCATACCCCTCTCCCACACGGGAGAGGGGATCCCGCGCCTCTTCTTTCGCTCTTAGCTCCCGGACTGCCCTGCCGCCGACCGAAAGGGCCCGCCGATGCACGTCGCCATCCTGACGAACTTCGCCACGCCGAAAGGCGGCGCCGAGAAGGTCGCGATCGAATCCGCCCGCGGCCTCGCCGAGCGCGGCGTCGCCGTCACGCTCGTCCACGGGGTCGACGGGCCGGCCGACCCGATGCTCGACCATCCCGGCATCCGCCGGGTGGGCTTGAGCCTCACCGACGTGTGGGAGCGGCCGGCCTGGCGCGGTGCGGTCGAGGGGATCTGGAACCGCGAGGCGGGGCGGCGTCTGGAGGCTGCCCTGGCGGCCCTGCCGGACAAGCCCGACGTGCTGCACCTGCATCAGTGGACGCGCGCGCTCTCGCCGGCGATCTTTCCGGTTCTGGCGCGCAGCGGCCTTCCGGTGGCGATCACGCTGCACGATTACTTCCTGCTTTGCCCGAACGGCGTCTATTACCGCTTCGACAGGGCCGAGCCCTGCACCCTGCGCCCGTTCTCGCCACGCTGCCTTGCGGCATCGTGCGATCCGCAATCGCGGGTCCACAAGGCGGTGCGGGTGGCGCGATACTTCGCGCAATGGACGGCGCTCGCGCGCAACTTCGACCGGCTGTTGGCCGATCGCGCCCGCGTCTCCGATAGCAGCATCGATCCTCGGCCGATCGACATCGTCCACGTCTCCGATGGCAGCCGCGCGCGGGTCGAACGGTTCGTCAGAGGCGTGTCCTTCCTCCGTCACCATCGGATCGACAACCCGGTCCGGGTCGCGCACGCTGCCCCGGCCGATCCGGCCTCCGGCGATGCCGTCGCCTTCGTCGGCCGCTTCACCCGCGAGAAGGGCGCCGACCTCGTGGCGCAGGCGGCCCACCAGGCCGGCTTGCCGTCGCTGTTCATCGGCGACGGGCCGCTCGCCGACGACTTGCGCGCCGTACCGGGAGCCGAGGTGCTCGGCTGGCGTGCGCCGTCCGAGGTCGAGGCGCTGCTGCGCCGCCGGGCCCGCGCCGTGGTCGCACCCGCGCGCTGGCTCGAGACCGGCCCGCTGACGATCTACGAGGCGCTGGCCGCCGGCATCCCGGCGGTGGCCTCCGACCGGGCGGGCGCGGGCGAGAAAATCCGCCACGGCGAGACCGGGTTCCTCGCTGCACCCGAGGCCGGAGCGCTCGCCGCGATCTTCTCCCGGCTCAAGGACGACGCCCTGGTGCGAGACCTCGGCAAGGCCGCCCATGCCCGCTACTGGGAGGCCCCGATGACCCTCGACGCCCATGCCGCGGCGCTGTGTGCCCTCTATGCCGGCATGACGGGTGCGGCCGAGGCGCCATCTTTTCAGCGCAGTGCTGTCATGTGAGAGAGGGCGTCCACACCAAGGAGCCGATTTGCCGATGCGCCGCCCGACGACCTCCCTGCTGCTCGCCGCGCTCCTTGTCGGGGTCGCCCATTCGGCGACCGCGCAGGCCCCGTCGGCGCCGCCCTTCCGCGCCCTGCAGGACAACCGCGCCGTGCCCGAATCGAAGGCGCAGGTGCAGCTCTCCTTCGCGCCGCTGGTCAAGCGCGCGGCGCCCTCCGTGGTCAACGTCTACGGCACCCATGTCGAGAAGCGCGCCGCCAACCGCGGCGCGATGGACGAGTTCCTGCGCCGCTTCTTCGGGGATGCCGGCCCGAACCTGCCGCAGGAGCGGGCGCAGCGGTCCCTCGGCTCGGGGGTGATCGTCGACGCCTCCGGGCTCATCGTCACCAACAACCACGTCATCGAGAACATGAACGAGGTGAAGGTGGCGCTGAACGACCGGCGCGAGTTCGAGGCGCAGATCCTGCTGCGCGACCCCCGCACCGACCTCGCCATTCTCAAGATCAAGAGCCCGAACGGCGGTCTCACGGCGATGGAGATCGGCGATTCGGAAGGCTTGCAGGTCGGCGACTTCGTGATCGCCATCGGCAATCCGTTCGGCGTCGGCCAGACGGTGACTCAAGGGATCGTCTCGGCGCTCGCCCGCACCCAGGTCGGCTCGGCCGACTACCAGTTCTTCATCCAGACCGACGCGGCGATCAACCCGGGCAATTCGGGCGGCGCGCTCGTCGACCTCAATGGCGGCCTCGTCGGCATCAACACCGCGATCTACTCGCAGTCGGGCGGCAGCCACGGCATCGGCTTCGCCATTCCCGCCAGCATGGTCAAGGCGGTGGTCGAGACCGCCAAGGGCGGCGCCCGCACCGTGCGCCGGCCCTGGCTCGGCGCGCGCCTCCAGCACGTGACGCCGGACATCGCCGACAGCGTTGGCCTCGACCACCCGACCGGCGTGCTGGTCGCCTCGATGCAGCCCAAGAGCCCGGCCGAGGAAGCGGGCCTCAAGCGCGGCGACGTGATCCTGGCGGTGGACGGCCAGACCGTCGACGACCCCGAAGCCTTCGGCTACCGCTTCGCGCTGAAGGGCATCAAGGGCGAGACCAAGCTGACGGTGCTGCGTGGCGCGACCCGCACGACGCTGCCGGTGCGCCTGGGGCCCGCGCCGGAGACCCGCCCGCGCGACGCGCTGAAAGTGAAGACCCGCTCGCCCTTCCTCGGCGCCACCGCGGTCAACCTGTCGCCGGCCGTGGCGGAGGAGCTGCAACTCGACCTGCCGGCGCAGGCGCAAGCCGACGGCGTGATCATCGCCGAGGTCGAGGGCGGCACCATCGCCAACCGGGTCGGCCTGCAGAAGGGCGACGTCGTGGTGGCGGTGAACGGCGCACCGGTGGGCTCGACCAAGGATCTCGAGCGCGTCACCCGGAATACCGCCCCGACATGGGAAGTCACGATCAACCGCGGCGGTCAGCAGCTGACCTCGGTCTTCGGGGGGTAGGAGCGGTCGCGGGGCCCGCAGGATTCAGGCTCGTCCATTGTCGCGAGCCCAGGGTCATCCCGTCCTCGGCGTCATCCCGGGCTCCGCCGCGCGGCCCCGGGATGACGCTGTGAGGTTGGGAAACAGAGCGGGAATGCTGCTTCGACCATGGGACCGCGCGACCTACGACCGCACCTCGCGCTTCGCCACGAAGTTGATCTCGTCCACCAGCACGTCCTTGACGACGTCGCCGCCCAGCCGCTCGTTCACCTTCGCCCGCACCTCGGCCAAGCGCTTGGTGATGTCGTATTTCGCCAGTTTGCGGAAATCGAGGGCAGGATCCGCGTAGATCTGGCGGAAGGCCTCGTCGACCACGAAGGCGTTCGGCGGCACCGGCAGGGTGTGCATCAGCTTGGCGTCGGCGGTGAAGACCAGCACGGCGATGACGTAGCCCTGGACCTTGCCGTCGGCGATCATCGGGATGTTGATCGGGGCGAGCTTCTGGTACTGCAGCCCTTCGAGATAGGGCTCGGTCGTCTTGGTGAAGAGGCCGCCGCCGAAGGTCACCGCGCCGTAGCAGGACGCGATGGTGACGGCGCAGATCCACAGGCCGGTGATCAGGATCTTCATGACCGCAGGCTCGTCCGTGCGGAGTGGATGCTGGCCGAGTAGGTGCCGTCGGACTCGGCGGCGAGCGCCGCCTGGGCCAGGGTGTCGTCGATCTCCTCCAGCGCCCGCAGGTGCAGGGCCACGACCTCCTGGTTGCGGGCGAGCTTGTCGCGCAGGCGTGCGAGGTGGATGCCGAGGGTCGCGTCGAGGCTGGCGGGGTCGAGGCCGCGGGTGAGGCGGGTGAGCTCCAGCAGCCCCTGGCTCTTGCGGCGGTTGAGGCCGTCGAGGTCGACAGGCAGGCGGGCCTCCAGCGCCTCGGTCTCCTCCTCGATCAAGGCTTCGAGGCGCTTGACGCAGGCGAGCAGCATGACCGTTAGACCTTCGCCGCGGGATTCGCGGCCTCCGCCGGCGCGGCGGCGGGGGGGGCCGGGTGGGCGGCGTTCAGCATCTTGGCGATGCCGAGGCCGCCGGCCTTGGCGATCTGGGTGCCGATCTGCTCGGCCAGCATCGACTTCCAGATGCCGCCGGCATTGCCCTTGCCGTACACGGTCTCGGACTTTTCCGGCATCATCGCCTCGACGAATTGCTGCAGCACCAGCCCCTCGAACTTCTTGTAGGGGTCGCTGCCGGCCCCGGTGAGGGCGGTCTGGTTCTGCAGGCCGGTGAGGGAGCCGCGGGCATCGAGCGGCATGTGGGTCGAGAGGCCGACGTCGCGCGCCGCGTCCGCGAAGGCCGTGGCGGCGGGACTGCCGGGCTGCGAGAGCTTGGCGGCGGCCTCCTGGTAGCGCGCCGGATCGGCGGCCCGGGCCACGTCGAGCACGATGTCGGAGGGCGGGGAGATGCTCATCGGCAGATCCGGCAGTCTGAAGGTGAACGAAGCCTTAGCGCGCCTGGCTTACGGGAGGCTTGCGTCGCGGCGCCCGAGCCGGGCCGCGAGCCCGTCGAGGCGCTCCAGATCCTCGCGCTTGTCCGTCTCGCGGCGATGATCGTCGGCGCGGCGCTCGGACAGGGCCTCGGCGCGCTTCCGGGCGAGCCCGCGCTCGCGCACGGCTTGCGCCTGGGCGGCGGCCTCGGCCTCGATCGCGGTAGCCTCGGCCGCCAGCCCGCGCAGGCGCTTGGCCGTCGCTTCGAGGAGCATCGGGCCGTGATCGGACGAGGCCAGAGCCGCCAGCAGCCGCGCCCGGTCGGCCTCGAGCGCCGCCGCGCGCTCGCGGGTCGCCGCGAGCGCGATCTCGGCCGCGCGCCGCATCTGCTCCTGCACGCTGACGAGGCGCCTGGCGCGCTTCAGCCGGTCGCCGGTGCTCGAGGCCATCAGCCGCGCCGCAGCCAGGAGGCGTAGCCGAGGAGGAACTGCGTCATGAACTCGCCCGCCAGGTAGTAGAGCATGAGGAGGCCGCCGAACATCACGAAGGGCGTGGCGACGAAGTAGACGGGAATCGTCGGCGTGAGCTTGTTGACGAAGCCCGCCGCCAGGTTGACCAGGATCGCGTAGATCACGAACGGGGCGGTGATGCGCAATCCCAGCATGAAGGCCGCGGCGACCTGGTCGACGATCCGGGCCAGCATCGCCTGGGAGCCGACGCCCTCGCCGGGCGGGATCCGGGCGTAGGACTCGACGAGGCCGGAAAACAGCTCCCAGTGCAGGTCGGCGGCGAACAGGATCGCGGTGGCGGCGAGCAGGATCAGCCCCTCGACCGCCGGCACCGGGTCGGCGCCCTCGACCGGCGAGCCCGGCATGCCGCCGAAGCCGACCATCGTCGAGGTCGCGTTCATCACCGTCTCGAGGACCAGGATGAAGATCCGGCCGAGGAAGCCGATCATCAGCCCGGTCAGGGTCTCGCTGGCGATCCAGGCGAGCGTCTGGGTCGGGGCCTGGCCGGCGAGCCGCGGCTCGAAGAGCGGGACGATCAGGGGGGCGATGGCGAGCGAGACGGCGCCGGCGATCAGGAGCCGTACCTGCTGCGGCACCCGCGGGCTGGAGAAGCCCGGCACGACGAGGAGGCAGCCGCCGACCCGGCAGAAGATCAGGAAGACGGCCAGGAAGCTGTCGGGACCCAACCCCCTCACGAGATCGTCCCCAAGGACTTGATCTCGACGCCGCGGGCGATCTCGAGATGCGAGAGCACCGGCAGGGTCGGAAAGATGCGCTCGATGATCATCCGCACGTAGGGCCGGGCGTCCGGCGCGGTGACGAGGGCGAAGCCGTGCACCTCGCGCATCCGGGCGCGGATCGCCTCGGAGGCCTCGGTGCCGAACTGCTCGACGAGGCGCGGGTCGATGTCGAACTCCACCACCTCGCCCTTGGCGTCGCGCTTCAGGCTCTGGTGGAACGACAGGTCCCAGCTGGCCCCGAGGCGCAGCACGCTGAGCACGCCGTTCTCGGCGAGGTCGCCGCAGATCTGCGGCGCCATGCGCATCCGCACGTGCTCGGCGATCTGCTCGGCCCGGCGCGCATGCGGGGTGATCTCGGCCACCGCCTCCAGGATCAGGTGCAGGTTGCGGATCGAGACCCGCTCGGCGAGCAGCAGCTTCAGCACCGCCTGGAGGCCCGAGTAAGAAATCTGCGACGGGCAGATCTCGTCGAGCAGGCGCTTGTACTCGGGGTCGAGGCGGTCGAGCAGGCCCCGCATGTCCTTGTAGGAGAGGAATTGCGGCAGGTTGTTGCGGATCACCTCGGAGAGATGGGTGAGCAGCACCGAGGCGCCGTCGATCGGCTCGAAGCCGCCGCGGCGGACCTCGCCGGCGTAGGAATCCATCACCCAGAGCGCCTTCAGGCCGAAGGCGGGCTCGCGCACCTCGTCGCTCGGCACGTCGGGCTTGGGCCCGTCGCCCACCACCACCAGCATCTCGCCCGGGCGGATCTCCTGGGCGGCCGCGACGGTGCCGTGGATCAGGATCTGGTAGCTCTTGGGCGGCAGCGCGAGGTTGTCCGAGACCTTGATGTCCGGCACCACGAAGCCGTACTGGCGGGCGAACTTGCGCCGCATCTTGGCGACCCGGTGGCCGAGCTCGGCCTGGGAGGCCTGGATCTGCGAGGCGGCCTGGCGGCCGAGGCAGAGCTCGATCTCCGGGGTCTTGAGCGAGTCCTTGACCGAATCCTTGTCCTTCGCCTCGGCCTCCTTCACGGCCGCCTCGGCCCTGGCCTTCGCGTCGGCCGCGGCGGCCCGGGCCTTGAGGCGCCGCGGGATCGTGCGGGCGACGAAGAACAGGAGCCCGCTCAAGCCCACGAAGGGCAGGAAGGGCAGTCCCGGCACGAGCGCGAACACCCCCATCATCGCCGCCGCGACGAGCAGCGCCCGCGGATAGGCGCCGAGCTGGCCGATCACCGCCTGCTCGGCGGTGCCCCGGGTGCCGCCCTTCGAGACGAGGAGGCCGGCGGCGAGCGAGACGATGAGCGCCGGGATCTGCGACACCAGGCCGTCGCCGACGGACAGCTTGGTGAAGATGTCGGCGGCGGTCGAGAGCGGCAGGCCGTGCCGCGTCGTGCCGATGATGATGCCGCCGAAGACGTTGACCGCGATGATGATGAGCGAGGCCACCGCCTCGCCGCGCACGAACTTGGAGGCGCCGTCCATCGAGCCGAAGAAGGCGCTCTCCTCCTCCAGTTCGCGGCGCCGGCGCTGCGCCTCCTTGTCGTCGATGAGCCCCGCATTGAGATCGGCGTCGATCGCCATCTGCTTGCCGGGGATCGCGTCGAGGGTGAAGCGGGCGCCGACCTCGGCGATGCGGGTCGCGCCCTTGGTGATGACCAGGAAGTTGACCGTGATCAGGATCAGGAACACCACGATCCCGATCACGAAGTCGCCGCTCATCACGAACTGCGAGAAGCCCTGGATGACGTGGCCGGCGGCATCCACGCCCTTCTGGCCGTTGGCCAGGATCAGCCGCGTCGTCGCGATGCCGAGCGCCAGGCGCAGGAGCGTGGCGATCAGCAGCACGGTCGGGAAGGCGGAGAACTCGAGGGGCTTCTGGATCCAGAGCGCCACCATCAGGATCAGCACCGACAGGGCGATCGAGAAGGCGAGCCCGACATCGATGAGCACGGCCGGCACCGGCAGGAACAGCACCGCCAAGATCGCCACGATGCCGGCCGCGAAGCCGAAATCCCGCCGCGACTTGCGCTCGATTGCCAGCGCCGCGCCCACCGCCATGACGTCACCACCCTCCGCGAACGCTCACCGGGGAGGATGTGCCACCGCTAGCTTGCGCGGGGGTTGGGGCGTCAGAACCCCGTCGCGATCCGCCCGTAGGCGGCCTCCGCGAAGGCGTGGATCTGCCCGCCCACGAAGGTGCCGGTGACGAGCAGCACCAGCAGGATCACCACGATCTTCGGCACGAAGGTCAGGGTGACCTCCTGGATCTGGGTGAGCGCCTGCAGGAGCGCCACCGCGATGCCGACCAGCATCGCGGCGCCGACCGCCGGACCGGCGGCGACGATCACTGTCCAGATCGCGGCGCGGACGAGTTCGAGGGCGTCGACCTCGTTCATGCGAGTCTCCGAGGGAGCGGGCGCGCTACTGTATCACGACCCCGGAGGTGAGCAGCACGTCGGTGCCGCTCGTGAGCCGCGCCACCGCGCCGTCGCTCGTCACCTTCACCGACTTGACGGTCCCGGTCACGGTGCCGTCCGCCGAGGTGAGGGTGCGGCCGATGACCGAGTCGGCCTGCTCGAGGAAGCTCGAGGAGAGCAGCGAATCGAGCTTCTGGTTGGTCTTCGTCGCCTGCTCGACCTGCGAGAAGGTGGCGAGCTCGCTGACATACTCCGTCGAGTCCATCGGCTTCGTCGGGTCCTGGTTCTTGAGCTGCGCCATCAGGAGCGTCAGGAACGTGTCGGCGTTCATCGAGGCGGCGACGGAGCTGCCGGCCTTGGCGGCGGTGGCGGTCGCGGAACTGCCCGCGGTGGCGCCGGTGATGCTGTCGACGGTCATTCAGGCCTCCGGGTCGAGGGCGGTCAGGGATGAGGGGACGGGCCGCCGGCTCTTGGCCACGGGCCGACCGGTCGCGCGCTCCCGCGCCCGCTCGGCCCCGTGGGTGCGCCGGCCGAGGGCGGCGAGCGCCGGCACCGGCGCGGCCGGCATCGGGGCGCCCGCCATCAGGGCGGCCTCGAGCGGATAGAGCCCGCGGATCAGCTTCAGGGCCTCGAACAGGCGGCCGGCCTCGACGAGGGCGTGGGCGGCGGCGAGGCCCTCGTGCAGCTCCACCTCGCCGGTGGTCGCCAGCAGCCCGGACCGGAGGCCGTCGTACAGCGCCCGCGCCGCCCCGGCCTGGCCGGGATCGATCAGCATCGTCTGGGCCGCGAAGTAGAGCTGGCGCAGGGGCGTCGTCGCGTCCTCGGCCTGGAGCACGTGGCTCTCGAGCAGGAAGGTCGCGTCGTTGAGAAGCTCGATCGCCACCTTGCGGTCGACCCTCAGCACGGCGCCGTTGATGTAGATCCGCTCCCCGGCTCGCAGCGAGAGACGCATGGCGCGGCTCACCGCAGCCCGTCGCGGATCGAGGTGTTCACCTCGATCAGGGCGGCGAGGCTGCGCTCGGGGGAGCGCAGCACCTCGCCGGCCTCCTGCATGGTCCAGGCGCCGATCGACACGAGGTCGTCGCGCAAGGCGGGCGGCAGCGCGTTGTCGGGCCCCAGCAGGTCGGCGATCAGGACGTTCCAGAGATCCTGCACGAAGCCGACCGCCGCGGTGCGCTCCGGCCCTTCGAGGCCGCGGGCCTCCACGTCGCGCAGGAGGTCAAGCGCCCGGTCGAAGGCCGCGCGCTCGCGCTCGCGGCCAATCTCCGGGGCGTCCTCCAGGATCTCGGAATAGGAAAAGCGGTACATCGAGCCGATGCCTCGTCGGTCTGGTGTCTGCGCGTGTCGGGGTCGTGGCGCGATGCGCCCTCGGCCGGACGTCACGCGACGTATTTCAGGAGCGTCAGTTCCTGGAGCTGCGCGGTCAGCGAGTAGGACATCTGGAGCTGGGTCGTCGCGGCGTTCACCCGGGTCTTGGCCTCGGCCGGATCGACCGCTTCGAGGCGGGAGATCTCCTTGGTGATGAGGTTTGCTTGCGCATCGAGCCGGGTGTTGGCGTCGGTGATCCGGGACTGGCTGCGGCCGAGATCGGCCTGGAGCGAGACCAGCCCGGCGCTGGCCTTGCTCAGGAGGCCCATCACCCGGTCCGAGACCACCGCCTGCGCATCGCCCGAGAGGCCGGCGAGGCCGAGCCCCGCCACCACGGCGGCCTGGGCGAGCTGGCGGAACGGCGTCGCATCGGCGGTGACCGAGGTCGTGACGCTCTCGCTCAGCGAGATCCGGCTGGTCACCGGTGCGACGGAGGCCTGCGACCAGGCGGTGCCCCAGTTCGGGTCGGCGAACTGGGCCGCGAGCGTGCCGTCGAGGAAGCCCTGCACCTGCGACGCCGTCAGGGTGGCGGTCCGGGGGTCGTCGGGCGGGAAGCCGAAGGCGGTCTGGAAGGCCGAGGCTGCGGCGCTCCTGGCCGCCGCCGCCGCTCCGCCCCGGATCGGGTTCGTGCCGGTATTGGTCCCGCCGAACAGCGCCTGCCCGGCGCTCGTGCTGTTGAGGAGCCCGGTCAGCGACGCCAAGGCGTCGTCGGCCGAGGCCGCCATCGCGGCGATGCGCTTGTCGGCCGGGAGCCCGGTCAGGGTGGCAAGCGTCGCGTCGGCCGATTTCTGCATCTGCTGCAGCGCATTCTGGCTCGCGGCGAGGCGCAGGGCGGTCAGGCCGTTGCCGTCCTTCAGGGCGGCGATCTCCGCCGCGCTCTGGCGCAGGGTGAGGCTGCGGCTGACCTGGCCGCCGAGCGCCAGGCCGGTATCGGCGTGGCGCCCATCGGCGATCTCCTGGCTGGCCTTGGCGATCTCGGCCTGGAGCCGCGCGGCGCCGCTGCGGGACGCGTTCCACAGGCTGAGGCTGGAGATGTAGCTCGTGGTCATCATGGCTGGCGGGGCTCTGTCTCTGGGTGGCCGTTCCCGAATCGCCTCACCGGACCGCGTCCAGGAGGGTCTTGAGGAGGGCGTCCACCATGGTCAGGATCTTGGCCGAGGCGGTGTAGGAGCGTTCGAGCTGCAGGGTCAGGGCGGTCTCGTCGTCGCCGTTGACCCCGACGGCGTTCGACAGGGCGTCGCCGGCCCGGGCGAGCAGCGTCTTCTGGTAATCCGCGCCGCTCGAGGCGGCCTTGCGGGTCGCCTCGAGCCAGCCGGCGGAATCCGCCGCGAAGCCCGAGAGCGTCGCGGTCTCCCTGAGCGACGGGCCCGGGTCGAAGCTGCGCGCCGCGCCGAGCCGGCCGGTCAGGTCGCGCAGGCGGTCGGCATAGCCCGTGCCCGCGGTCGGGTTCGTCCGGTAGGCGCTGCCGTTCATGCCGCCGTCGCGCAGGGTCGCGACGTCGCCGCCCGCCTGCGGATCAACCGCGGCGTTGAGGGCGATGCGGCCGGCAAGCCCGAGGGAAGAGGCCGGCAGGGCGTTGCCGGCATCGGCCGTGAACAGGCCGGCGGCCGGGCCGCGGTAGAGCGGGTCGGCGGGGCTGCGCTGATCCGCCTCCTGGAAGGTGTCGATCAGGGCCCCGGCGATGGCGTCGAGCTGGTTCTCGTAGGCGATTGCGGTCTCGTCCCGGAGGGTGGCGAGACCGGCGAGGCGCCCGCCCGTGATCCGCATCGGCGAGGAGGCTCCGGTGACCGGCACGCCGTCGACCGTGACGGCCCCGCCCTGCGTGCCGGCGGCGTAGGCCGCCGTCGGGGTGAAGCCCACCGTCCGGGCGCCGCGGTCGTAGAGCGCCACGCCGCTGTCGGTGGTGATCGCCATGTCGCCGCCGGGGCGGTCGACGACCGTGATGCCGATCTCCTCGGAGAGCTGCGACAGGATGCGGTCGCGGTCGTCGAGGCTGTCGCTGACGTCCTGGCCGCTCGCGGTCCCCCGCATCACCGCCCGGTTGGCGCGCTCGAATTGGCCGAGCAGGTCGTTGATCCGGGCGACCGAGTCCGCCATCGCCTGGTCGGCCTGCGCGCGCACGTCGTGCACGGTGTCGGCCGCGCCGTTGAGGCTGGCGGCGAGGTCGCGGGCGCTCTCGACCGCGGCCCGGGCGAGGGCGGTGTCGTCCGGGCGGTTGGCGGCGGAGAGGAGCGCCGCGTTGAAGGCGCCGAGCCGGGCGGCCGGCGAGCCGGCCTCGGCGGTGTCGCCCACCGTCCGCGACAGGCTCGTGAGGCCGTCGAGCAGGGCCTGGCTCCCCGCCGAGGCGGAGGCGGCCGAGAGCTTGCGGGCGAACAGGGCGGCATCGCTCGCCCGCGCCACCACCACCGTGACGCCGCCGCCGCTCACCACGGTGGCGATCTTGCGCGAGTAGCCCGGATCGTTCGCCCCCGCGGTGTTGCGGGCGGAGGCGGCGATCTGGCTCGACGTGGCGAGCAATGCCGAGCGCGCGGTGTTGAGCGCGAGCGAGAGACCCATCTGTCAGCTCCCGGTGGCCGTCGTCGGGGCTACCGCTTCAGGTTCATCAGGGTGTCGAGCATCTCGTTGCCGGTCATGAACACCTTGGAATTGGCGGTGTAGACCGTCTGCGACTCGATCATCGAGGTGAGTTCGGTGCTGACGTCGACGTTCGACTGCTCGAGCGCGCCGGCCTTGAGCGTGCCGCGGCCGTTCTGGCTGGCGAAGCCGACCTGGATGTCGCCGGAATCGACGCTCACCCGGAAGACGTTGCCGGAGCGCGGCTCGAGGTTGTCCGGGCTCTCCACCGTGGCCAGCGGCACCTTGAAGGCCGCCATCCGGGTGCCGTCCGCGAAGGTGGCGTAGACGGTGCCGTCGCTGCCGAATTCCGAGCCGGTCACCGCCGCCGGCGCCGCGCCGTCGGCCTGGCCCTGCAGCCCGTAGCTTCCGGCGAGCTGCGTCAGGCCGGAGATGTCGATCGTCATCGGGTTGCCGTTGCCGCCCGGGACGGTGAGGCCGATCGACTTCGGCCCCGTATAGGCCACCGGCGGGCCGGCGACCTGGGTGCCGGCGATCCTGCCGTTGGCATCGAAGCCGACCGTGGTGCTGGCGAGCGCGGTGCCGGCCGGCAGGGTCGGGGTGGTGCCGGCGGGGGTGGGGTTGGCGGCGGCGTCGTAGATCGACATCGTCCAGGTGCCGCCGGTGTTCTTCGCCAGGTAGACGTCGAGGGTCTGGGCCTTGCCGAGCCGGTCGTAGGTCACGAGCGAGTACTTCTTGGCGTACTGGCCGGCGGGCGTCGTCGTGCCGTCGAGCGGCAGGTTGCCCGAGAGGGCGCCCTCGGCGGTGGGCTGGGCCCGGGCGCTCACCGACGACAGGTTGATCGGCACCATGTCGGTGACGCTGTTGAGCGTCGGGTTCGGGTCGCCGTTGAGCAGGCTGTAGCCCATCAGGGTCATGCCGGCGGCGTTGGTGAAGTTGCCCGTCACCCCGTCGACCACGAAGTTGCCGGCCCGGGTCAGGTAGGGCGCGTTGGTGGCATCCTTGACCACGAAGAAGCCGTTGCCGTCGATGGCGATGTCGGACTTCGAGGTGGTGGAGGCGATGTTGCCGCCCTCCGTCACCGCGCGGCGCACGACCGTCCCGACCGAGCCGGAATTGTAGTTGCCGCTCGCGCTCTCGGCGATCAGCAGCGAGGAGAACTCCGTCGAGCTGCGCTTGTAGCCCGTGGTGCCGGAATTCTGGATGTTTTCCGCCACCGTCGAGATGCGGTTCGACTGGGCGTTCATGCCCGAGACACCGGTGCGGAGCACGCCGATGAGACTCATTGCGGGACCTCGTTCGTCAGAATGCTTGAGTTGGACGCGGACAGGACAGGAACAGCGATGGTGACGCTCGGGGCGGAATAAACCCGACCAGGCTTGCGCGGGGCTTGGACGGGAGGGTCCGGGGAGCGGGCAGGGGGGATCATCCGGTTCAGCCCCGCAGGCTCTGGGCGAGTTCGAGGAAGGCGTCCCGGCTCGGCGGCTGCCCGGGATCCTGGCGCAGGGCGTCGTAGATCCGCGGCACCAGCCCGATGGCCTGGTCGAGCTCGGCATCGCTGCCGGCCCGGTAGCCGCCCATCAGGCGCAGGTCCCGGGTCTCCTCGAAGCGGGCCATCATCGCCCGGAGCTTGCGGATCAGGTCGCGCTGCTCGGGCGTCCAGACCTCGGTGGCGAGCCGCGAGATCGACCCGAGCAGGTCGACCGCCGGGTAGCGGCCCTGCTCGGCGATCGCCCGGTCGAGGACGACGTGGCCGTCGAGGGTGCCGCGGATCGAGTCGGCGACCGGGTCGTTGTGGTCGTCGCCGTCGACCAGCACCGAGAACACGCCCGTGATGCTGCCGCGGCCCTCGAGGCCGGGGCCCGCCCGCTCGAGCAGGCGCGGCAGGTCGGAGAAGACGCTCGGCGGGTAGCCGCGGGCCACCGCCGGCTCGCCGGCCGCCAGCGCCACGTCGCGGGCGGCATGGGCGTAGCGCGTCACCGAATCGACGATCAGCAGCACCGATTCGCCGCGGTCGCGAAACGCCTCGGCCACGGCGAGGGCCACCTTCGGCGCCTGGCGACGCATCATCGGGCTCTCGTCGCCGGTGGAGACCACCACCACGGCGCGCCCGCGGCTCGGGGCGAGCGGGCCTTCGAGGAACTCGCGCACCTCGCGCCCGCGCTCGCCGACGAGCGCCACCACGACGCTGTCGAAGCCCTCCGCCCCCGCCAGCATGGCAAGCAGCGTCGACTTGCCGACGCCCGATCCCGCGAAGACGCCGATGCGCTGCCCGGCGCAGAGCGGGGTGAACAGGTCGAGCACCCGCACCCCGGTGCGCAACGGCGCCCGCACCCGGGCCCGGCCGAGGGCCGCCGGCGGGTCGGCGTCGAGGGGGGCGGCGCGCTCGCCGGGGGTGAGCGGCGGCCCGCCATCGGCCGGGCGCCCGAGGGCGTCGATGACGCGGCCCTTCCAGCTCGGGTCCGGCCGCAGCTCCGCCGGCCCCAGGCGATGGACCAGCGTGCCGATCCCGGCCTCAACCCGGCTCTCGTAGGTCTTGAGCGTGGCGCCCTCGGCGTCGATCCGGACGATCTCGCCGACCTGGCTCCGCCCGGTCCCCGCGATGGCCATCCGGTCGCCGAGGCGCACGAAGGGCGCGACGCCGCCGATGCGGCAGGCGCTCGCGGTGACCTCGCGGATCGGCCCGCCGATCCGCACCAGGGCCCCGTCCTGCCGCGCCGCCGCCACGGCCTCGGTCAGGCGCGCGATCGGATCCGGCGCCATCTCCCGGCCCGTCATCTCACGATCCTTGCGGCGAGAGCGACTTCACGGCGCTCTGGAGCGAGGATTCGGCCTCCTGGCTCGCCGCGGCGGCGCTCTCGAAGGCGCGCTGGATCGTGATGAGCTTCGTCATCTCCATGATCGGGTTGACGTTCGAGCCCTCGACGTAGCCCTGGACCACGCCGATGCCGGTGAAGTCCTGCACGGGCCTGGCCGGCAGGCTCGGCGTCACGGCGTTGCCGGGCGCGCGGGCAAGCGTCGCCTTCTTGTCGAGGGTGAATACGCCTAACGCCCCGACCTGGTTGGTGCCCTGGTAGATGCTGCCGTCGCGCGCGATGGTCGGCGGGCCGGCCTGCGGGTCGAGGAGGAGGGGCGAGCCGCCCGGATCGAGGACTGCCTGCCCGGTGAGGGTGCGCAGCTGACCCGTCGCGTCCATCGTCAGGCGGCCGTCGCGGGTATAGGCCGGCCCGGACGTGCCGGCGATCCCGAGCCAGGCATCGCCCTGGATCGCGACGTCGAGGGGGGAATCGGTCTTGGCGATCGGGCCGGAGGCCCGCGTCAGGTAGGTGTCGCCCGAGTTCACGAAGGCCACCGCCCCCTTGGTCGCCTGGGCGAGCAGGGCCGAGAACTTCGTCTCCTCGGCGCGGAAGCCCGCCGTCGCCATGTTGGCGACGTTGTTGGCGGTGGTGGTCAGGCGCTTGTCGAGAGCGACCTGGGCCGAGAGGTTGACGTAGAGGCTGTTCTGCATCGCCGCCTCATGCCGCGTCGTTGCTGAACAGCGCCAGGATCGGGTCCGAGGCGGTGTTGTTCTGCGCGTCCCAGATCGCCGCGAAGCGCCGGGCGAAGGCCTCGACCTTGGCCGGGTCCTGGAAGCTCGCGAAATCGACCTTGCTGCCGATGAAGCTGGCGCGCTGCGCCAGGGCCTCGCTGGTGGTGGCGCCGCTCGTCGCGGGCAGGCCCAGCACCGTGTTGACGACCTGGGTCAGGGCGGTGTCGCCCAGGACGTCGTAGCCGCTGTTGAGCGTCGGGGCCTTGCGGGCGAAGTAGAGGGCGAGGCGGACGCCGGTATCCTCGGCGCCGGCATCCGATTCGAGGCTCTGCTGGAGATAGGCGTCGACCACGGCCTTGACGTTGACGTCGGGCGCGACGTCCGTCCCGTTGCCGATGTCGACGGCGGTCTGGCCGGGATCGGACAGGAGGGCGTTGCTCACCGTCAGCGTGCGGGTCTTGCCGCCGGCGAGGGTGACGGTGTCGGCGTTCGCGCCGTCGCCGCCGGCCTCGCCGTCGAGGCCGAGATCGGTGTAGCCGGTCGTTTCGAAGGACAGGCGGCCCTGCATGGTGACGCTGACCTCCACCTTGCCCATCAGACCGCCGGCGCCCGACGCCGCGATCTGGGCGTTGATCGCCGTGGCGATCTCGGCCTGGGTCACCTTGGCGAGGTCCGCGACCCTGCCGGCGAGGCTCGCCTTGTTGAGGACGATGGTGGCCGTCTTCGTCGTGGTCGCGTCGACCTGGGACGCGATCACGAAGCGCGCCTCGTTGGTGCCGCTGAAGTCGGTGGCCTCCGCGAGCGCTCCGGTGAGCGAGAGCTGCGCGCTGCCCGGCAGGGCATAGCCGCCGGCGGTGAGCGTCGGGTCGGTGCCGGTCGCGCTGGCCGCTTGCGAGAAGTCGAAGGCCTTCGCGAAGGCGACGTAGCGGTCATCCGCCAGGCGGTTGGCGAAGGCGGTGGAGTCGGCCGTGCCCTCGGTCAGGACCTTGCGCATGAACGCCTTGGCGTAGGTCATGTCCTCGAGGCCGAAGGCCTTCATGGCGTAGGCGTAGAGCCGCTGGTCGGCCATGAGGTCGTCGACCGACTTCACCTTGCCGATATTGGCCTGGTAGTAGGCCGTCTCGCGGGCCACGACCGCCTCGGCGCCCTTGCGCTGCAGCGAGGTCGCGAGGTTCCGCGACAGGAGCACGTAGCTCGTCAGGGTGCTGGTCACGGATCGATCTCCGGCCGGTCGGCGCGGTGGGTCGGGGCAGCCGGCGGCCGCCCACGGACGGGTCTCCGCTCTAGGCGGCCACCCTTGCTCGAGGCTTGCCGCATCGCGCTCACAGCGGGGTCGGCCCGATGATGGTCTCGGTGGTGATGACGATCCATCCGGCGCCGGTGCTGCGGATCGACAGCACCCGGCCGGCCCCCGGCAGGGTGGAGCCGACCCCGACCTCGTGCAGGCCGTCGCGGCCCTCGACGAGGGCCTGGCCGGCGGAGGCGCGCCGCAGGGCGAAGCCCGAGGGCGGCGTCGCCGGGCGCACCGGAAGGCCCTCGGCGGAGGCCGGCGCGGGCGCGGGCGGCGCCTCCGGCAGCGAGCCGGTGATCAGGGGATCGAGCTCGGCCTCGGGGGCCCGGTCGTCGGCGGGCGCGCGGCCCTGCGCGACGGTCCGCTTCCAGGCGAAGGGGCCGGCGGACGCCGGCAGCACTGCCCGCACGTCGTAGGGCCGCGCCGGCTGGGACAGGGTGTAGCCGGCAAAGCCCGTCGCCGTGAGCGCCAGCAGGATCGCGGCCCCGAACACGCCGCGCTCGGCCGCGGCCTCCCGGGCCCGGCGGCGGGTGATCAGGCCCGCGACCGGGCTCTCCGGGGGAAGGGAGGGGCGCTTCGTCGTGGCCGGATTTGCGGGCATGGCCGGGATCGGTCGGAACGTGGATGGCTAACGAGGCATGAAGGATCAGGCTTGACGGACGGTTAACGCGACCCGAGAGGCGCCCGCGAGGAGCGGCCGGGCGTTCCGCCGGCCCGGGAAATGCCGTAAGCGTTGCGCGACGGGCGCCAGGGGGCGGGGCAACGCATGACCGATCTGAGGCAGGCCGACGGCGCCGGGGACGGGGAGGGGCGCGAGCACGAGGCCGCCGGTCCGATCCCCCGCGCGGGCCGGCGGCTGCGCGTCGTCCAGCAGGGACGGATCGTGCTCGGCCCCGACCGCCTCGTGTCGTGCCAGGTCCTGGACGTCTCGGCGGGGGGCGCGCGGCTGCGCCTGCCGGCCCGCGTGACGCTGCCGGACGCGTTCACGCTCGTCATCGCGGCCCACGACCTGCGCACCGTCGCGGCGCGCCTGCGCTGGCGCCGGGGCGACTTCGCCGGGGTGACCTTCGGGACGGTGGGATCGCCGCCGGATCAGGCGCGAGCCTGAGCCGATCGCCCTCGGCCGGAGCCGGCAAGGGCGGCGAGGCTCACGACGAGCCGTCCGCCTGCCCGCACGGCCAGGCCTGGCCGTGAACCGCGTTCACCCCTCCCGCTCGAAGATCAGGTTCAGGCGGGTCTTGGCGGTGCGGCGGTAGCCGTGGCGGGTGAGGAGGGCGGTGAGGTCGGTCTGCCACAGGTCGGTGCCGTCCTCGACGATGAGGAGGGCCGGGTGGAGCGAGCGCGGCGCCTGGCGCAGGAACGGCTCGAGGATCAGGTCCTCGGCGCCCTCCACGTCGAGCTTGACCGCGTCGATCCGGGTCAGGCCCTCGCCGCGCACGAGATCGAGGAGCGAGACCGCCGGCACCCGGATCGCCGCGCCCTCGTTGGTGCCCACGACCTTGAGGCTCGACTCGCCGCGGTTGCGGGGATCGACGAACAGGGTCATCTCCCCGGCCTTGTCGGCCACCGCGCAGGCCACCGCCTTGACGGTGCCGAACGGGTTCTGGGCGATGTTGAAGGCGAGCCTGTCGAACACGTCCGGCTGCGGCTCGACCGCCAGGATCCGGGCGCCGGGGCCGGCCTGCGCCGCCACGAACAGCGCGTAGGCGCCGACATTCGCCCCGATGTCGAGGAAGACGCAGTCCGGCCGCGCCCGGCCGGCCAGGACCTTCTCGACCAGGATCCTGCGCTCGGCCGGGTCGAAGAACTGCGGGGTGAAGAGCACCTTCTTCTCGCAGTTGTTGTTGTAGGGGTGCAGGCGCATCCGCGCCCCGTAGCGCTCGACGTCGAGGGGCCGGCCGCGCAGCATCTGGATGGCGCAGCGGCGCAGGAGCAGGGCGAGGCGCCGCGCCCGCCAGTTCTCGTCGGGCAGGCGCTCGGTGCGCGAGACGATCCAGCGCACGAGCCCGGCGGGCGCGTAGGTGCCGAAGGGATGGAGAGTCTGTGTCATCATGCCGGTTCGAAGCCGCAGGCCGCCGCGGCCGTCCCGCGCGGGCGCGGGGCGGGTGGGAATCTCGTGGCGCGCCTCATGCCACCCCGGCGGGCGGGCGGCAACGGGCGGCCTCAGGCGAGGGGACCCGGGATCGCCTGCTCGGCCTCGTGGGTCAGCCGCGCCTCGTGCCGGCGCACGAACAGCCACAGGGCGATCCCGCCGAACACCACGATGGCGAGGAGCCCGAGCCCGATCGGCCCGACGACGTGCTCGATCGAGCGGCCGCACAGATAGGCGCCGAAGCCCATCAGCGAGGCCCAGGCGAGGCCGCCGGCGGCGTTGAACAGGAAGAAGCGGCGGGCGTCGAACTGGTTCACTCCCGCGAGCAGCGCCGCATAGGCCCGCAGCATCGCGGTGAAGCGGCCGAAGAACACGATCTTGCCGCCGTGGCGGCGAAACAGGTACTGGCCGAGCTTGAGCCGGCGATGGTCGAGGGCGATCTTGCCCCCGTGCTTGAGGAGCAGCGGCATGCCCCAGCGCCGGCCGACCCAGTAGCCGAGATTGTCGCCGATGATCGCCGCCGCCGCGGCCGCCAGCACCACGAGGCCGATGCGCAGCTGGCCGGTCGAGCCGGCATAGACGGCGGCCGAGATCAGCGCGGTCTCGCCGGGCATCGGCACGCCGGCGCTCTCGAGGGTGATCACCAGGAAGATCGCCCAGTAACCGTAATGCGAGATCAGGTCGGCGACCGGCAGGTCGTGGAGGAAATGCATGCGGGGTCCGCGGACAGTCGACGCCCGGCGGCGCCGTGTCGCGCCCGGGTGTCCTGAGAGGTGTCCTGAGATAAGGGATCCGATCGTGGCTCTTCCAGGGCAACGCTCGGGTGGCGTTCAGCAATCGTGAGGCAACATCGTCGTCGCACTGGCGACGCATTGCCGTGCGGAATGGCCGGGGTGGCGCCGGGGGGACGGCCACTGGCGGCGGCGTATCGGGGCGATGGGCCGCAGGCGCCATCCGCGCTGACGGTACGACATGTATGGGCGTCGCGGGGGCGCGAGGTCGGTTTTCTAAGTCCGGGTTGTCCAGGTCGATGAACGAATTGTCTCCCATCCGGACCGACGACGCGGTCGAGACGCCGCGCCGCCGGCGCGGCCGCGGCCCGGTCTGGCTCATCCTGCTGCTGGCGCTCGCCGCCGGCGGCATCTGGGCCTACCGCACCTACCTCCCCGACGGGTTCAGGAAGCCCGAGACGCAGCAGGCCAGCACCGGCCGCCGGGGCGGCGGGCGCCGCGGCGGCGGGGGTGAGGGGCCGCAGGCGGTCGGCGTCGCCGCCGTCCAGAAGGGCGACATGCCGGTGGTGCTCTCCGGCCTCGGCACCGTGACGCCGCTCGCCACCGTGACGGTGCGCTCGCAGGTGAGCGGCTACCTCACCCAGATCGGCTTTCGCGAGGGCCAGACCGTCAAGGCCGGCGACTTCCTGGCCCAGATCGACGTGCGGCCCTACGAGGCTTTGCTCGCCCAGTACCAGGGCCAGCTCCTGCGCGACCAGGCGCTGCTGCAGAACGCGCGCCTCGACCTCGCCCGATACCAGACGCTCAACCGGCAGGACTCGATCTCGAAGCAGAACGTCGACACCCAGGCCGCCACGGTCAAGCAGTACGAGGGCGTCGTCGCCTCCGACCAGGCGCAGATCGACCAGCAGAAGCTCAACATCAGCTACGGCCGCATCACCGCCCCGGTCGAGGGCCGGGTGGGCCTGCGCCAGCTCGACCAGGGCAACTACGTCACCGCCGCGTCGACCAGCATCGTGGTGGTGACGCAGCTCCACCCGATCTCGGTGCTGTTCACCCTGCCCGAGACCGTGCTGACGCGGGTGATGGACCGGCTGCGCGCCGGCGCCACCCTGCCGGTGCGGGTCTTCGACCGCTCGGACACCACCGAGATCGCCCGCGGCACCCTCGACACCGTCGACAACCAGATCGACGTCACCACCGGCACGGTGAAGCTGCGCGCCCTGTTCCCGAACAAGGACGACCGGCTCTTCCCCAACCAGTTCGTCAACGCCCGCCTCGACGTCGACACCGTGCGCGACGCGGCGCTGGTGCCGGCCGCCGCCGTGCTGCGCGGCACGCCCGGCACCTACGTCTACCTGATGACCGGCGACGACAAGGTCGCGGTGCGCCCGATCGAGATCGGCGAGAGCGACGGCGTGCGCACCGTTGTGACGAAGGGTCTCGCGGTCGGCGACCGGGTGGTGGTCGACGGGACCGACCGGCTGAAGGACGGGGCGCAGGTGCGCGTCACCGGCGGGCGGCCCGAGAAGGCGGCCGGGCCGGAGGCGGAGGCGAAGCCGGCAGCGCCGGCGGACGGGGAGGGCGCGGCGGCCCAGCCGCGGCCGGAGGGCCAGCGGCAGGAGGGGCAACGCCAGGATGGCCAGCGTCCCGAGGGCGAGCGCCCGCATCGCCGCCGCCAGCAGAGCCAGAACCCGTGACCATGACGAGGCGCACCGGCCATAACCCTCCCCCCTCTGCGGGGGAGGGTGCCCCACGGAGTGGGGCGGGAGAGGGGAACCACGCTTCCGGAGAGGTCGCGCGCGTCATGAAGGACGCCACATCCGGCACCGTCGCGCTGCCCCTCTCCCGGCCTGCTCCGCTGGCCACCCTCCCCCGCAGAAGGGGGAGGGTTGAGCGTGCGCGTCTCACGAGGGCCGCCCGATGAACCCCTCCCGCCTGTTCATCCTGCGCCCGGTCGCCACCACGCTCCTGATGCTGGCGATCCTGCTCACGGGCATGATCTCCTACTTCAACCTGCCGCTCTCGGCGCTGCCCTCGGTCGACTACCCGACGATCCAGGTGCAGACCTTCTATCCGGGCGCGAGCCCCGAGGTGATGACCTCGGCGGTGACGGCGCCGCTCGAGCGGCAGTTCGGGCAGCTCGCCAACCTCAACCAGATGACGTCGCAGTCGTCCGCCGGCGCCTCCGTCATCACGCTCCAGTTCAGCCTCGACCTCGGGATCGACATCGCCACGCAGGAGGTCCAGGCCGCGATCAACGCCGCCGGCAACCTCCTGCCGAGCGACCTGCCGGCGCCGCCGGTCTACGCCAAGGTCAACCCGGCCGACGCGCCGATCCTGACGCTCGCGCTCACCTCCAAGACCCTGGCGCTGACGCAGGTCCGCGACCTCGCCGAGACGCGGCTCGCCCAGAAGATCAGCCAGGTCTCCGGCGTCGGCCTCGTCTCGATGGCGGGCGGGCAGCGGCCGGCGGTGCGGGTGCGGTTCAACGCCTCGGCGCTCGCCGCCTACGGCCTCAACATCGACGACCTGCGCACCACCATCAACAACCTGAACGTCAACACCCCGAAGGGCTCGATCGACGGGCCGACCCAGTCCTTCACCATCAACGCCAACGACCAGATCCGCGATCCGGCCTCCTATCGCGACGCGGTGATCGCCTACCGCAACGGCGCGCCGGTGCGGCTCTCGGCGGTGGCCGAGGTGGTGGAGGGGGCCGAGAACACCCAGCTCGGCGCCTGGATGGACACCACGCCGGCGGTGATCCTCAACATCCAGCGCCAGCCCGGCGCCAACGTCATCGCGGTGGTCGACCGGATCAAGGCGCTGCTGCCCCAGCTCCAGGCGACGTTGCCGGCGGCGATCCAGGTGACCCCGCTCACCGACCGCACGGTGACGATCCGGGCCTCGGTCGAGGACGTGCAGTTCGAGCTGCTGCTCGCCATCGCCCTCGTGGTGCTGGTGATCTTCCTGTTCCTGCGCTCGCTGCCCGCCACCCTGATCCCGAGCCTGTCGGTACCGCTCTCGCTCGTCGGCGCGCTCGCGGTCATGGACCTGTGGGGCTTCTCCCTCGACAACCTGTCGCTGATGGCGCTCACCATCGCGACCGGCTTCGTCGTCGACGACGCCATCGTGGTGATCGAGAACATCGCCCGCCACGTCGAGGAGGGCGACAGCCCGATGGAGGCGGCGCTCAAGGGCTCGCGCGAGATCGGCTTCACCATCATCTCGCTCACCGTCTCGCTGCTCGCGGTGCTGATCCCGCTCCTGTTCATGGGCGAGGTGGTCGGCCGGCTCTTCCACGAATTCGCCATCACCCTCGCCGCCACGATCGTGATCTCCGGCATCGTCTCCCTGACGCTGGTGCCGATGCTCTGCGCGCGCCTGCTGCGGCACCAGCCGCCCCAGGCCCGCGCCGCCGGGCGGATCGCCAGCGCCGGGCGCCGGCTGATGGAGGGCAGCATCGCGTTCTACGGCCGGACGTTGCGCGGCGTGCTGGCCTGGCAGGGCCTGACGCTGCTCGTGGCCCTCGGCACGCTCGCTCTCACGGTCTACCTCTACGTCGTGATCCCGAAGGGCTTCTTCCCGGTCCAGGACACCGGGCTCATCCAGGGCATCACCCAGGCCGACCAGACGGTCTCCTACAGCGCCATGGCCGAGCGCCAGCAGCGCCTGGCGGAAGAAGTCCTGAAGGACCCGGACGTGGTCAGCCTGTCGTCCTTCATCGGCGTCGACGGCCAGAACGTGACGCTCAATTCCGGCCGCTTCCTCATCAACCTGCGCCCGCGCGAGGAGCGGGCGGAGAACGCGAGCGCGATCATCCGGCGCATCAACGCCCGGGTCGCGAACGTGCCGGGCATCGCGCTGTTCATGCAGCCGGTGCAGGACCTCACCATCGACACGGCGGTGAGCGCCACCCAGTACCAGTTCATCCTGGAGAACCCGGATCTCGCCGCCTTCGACACCTGGGTGCCGCGGCTCGTCGAGCGCCTGAAGCAGATCCCCGACCTCGCGGACGTCGCGAGCGACCGGCAGGCGAGCGGGCTCGCCGCCTACGTCACCATCGACCGGGCCACGGCCGGGCGCTACGGCATCACCCCGGCCTCGGTCGACAACGCGCTCTACGACGCCTTCGGCCAGCGCATCATCTCGACGATCTTCACCCAGTCGAACCAGTACCGGGTGATCCTGGAGGCCGATCCCGACCTGCACCGGACGCTCGAATCGCTGTCGCGGATCTACCTGCCGTCCTCCACCGCCACCAACGGCCAGGTGCCGCTCACCGCGATCGCGCAGGTGAGCGAGCGCCGCGCGCCGCTCCTCATCAGCCATCTCGGCCAGTTCCCGGCGACCACGATCTCGTTCAACCTCGCGCCCGGCGCCTCCCTCGGGCCGGCGGTGGCGGCGATCAGGGCGGCGGAACAAGAGCTCGGCATGCCCGACAGCTTCCGGCTGATCTTCCAGGGCTCGGCGCTCGCCTTCCAGGCCTCGCTCGACAACACCCTGTTCCTGGTGCTCGCCGCCATCGTCACGGTCTACATCGTGCTGGGCGTCCTCTACGAGAGCTTCGTCCACCCGATCACGATCCTGTCGACCCTGCCCTCGGCCGGCATCGGGGCGCTCGCCGGCCTGATGCTGTTTGACCACGACCTCGACATCATCGGCATCATCGGCATCGTGCTGCTGATCGGCATCGTGAAGAAGAACGCGATCATGATGATCGACTTCGCGCTCCAGGCCGAGCGCGAGGAGGGCATGACCCCGCGGGACGCGATCTACGAGGCCTGCATCCTGCGCTTCCGCCCGATCATGATGACGACCTTCGCGGCGCTCTTCGCGGCGGTGCCGCTGATCCTCGGGACCGGCACCGGCTCGGAGCTGCGCCAGCCCCTCGGCATCTCGATCGCCGGCGGGCTGATCGTGAGCCAGGTGCTGACACTGTACACCACGCCGGTGATCTACCTCGCCTTCGACCGCCTGGGCCGGTGGTTCTCCGGCCGGCGCCGGAGCGGGCTGGCGCCCGGGGAGGCGGTGCCGTGAGAAACGCGACGCCTGAGCGCATGAACCCTCCCCCCTCTGCGGGGGAGGGTGCCCCGCGAAGCGGGGCGGGAGAGGGGCAGCGCGACGGTGCCGGATGTGGCGCCTGTCATGACGACGTCGACCTCTCAGGAAGCGTGGTTCCCCTCTCCCGGCCTGCTTCGCAGGCCACCCTCCCCCGCAGAGGGGGGAGGGTTCAGGGCGGCGCCCCCGGGGCCCACCACCCGTGAACCTCTCCGCCCCCTTCATCCTGCGCCCGGTCGCCACCACGCTGCTTACCCTCGGCGTGCTGCTGGCCGGCCTGTTCGCCTTCGTGCGGCTGCCGGTGGCCCCGCTGCCGCAGATCGACTTCCCGACCATCCTGGTCCAGGCGCAGATGCCCGGCGCCAGCCCCGACACCATGGCGACGACGGTGGCCGCGCCCCTGGAGCGGCGCCTCGGCCAGATCGCCGATGTCGACCAGATGACCTCGACGAGCTCGGTCGGGCAGACCCGGATCGTGCTGCAATTCGGGCTCGACCGGGACATCAACGGCGGCGCCCGCGACGTGCAGGCGGCGATCAACGCGGCCCGGGCCGACCTGCCGACGGCACTCCGCCAGAATCCCACCTACCGCAAGTTCAACCCGGCCGACGCGCCGATCCTGATCCTCGGCCTCACTTCGAAGACCCTGAGCCCCGGCACGCTCTACGATTCCGCCGCCACGGTGCTGGCCCAGAAGCTGTCGCAGTTGGAGGGCATCGGCAACGTCGATATCGGCGGCTCGTCGCTGCCGGCGGTGCGGGTCGAGCTCGACCCGCACGCCCTGTTCAACTACGGCATCGGCCTCGAGGGCATCCGCGCTGCGCTCGCCAGCGCCAACGCCAACTCGCCCAAAGGCGCGATCGAGGCCGGCGAGCGGCGCTACCAGCTCTACGCCAACGACCAGGGCCGCAAGGCCGCCGATTACCAGGACATCGTGGTGGCCTACCGCAACGGCGCCGGCGTGCGCCTGCGCGACGTCGGCCAGGTCGTCGACGGCGTCGAGGACCGGCGCAACCTCGGCCTCGTCAACGGCCAGCGCGGCGTGCTCTTGATCGTCTACAAGCAGCCCGGCGGCAACGTCGTCGAGACGATCGACCGGCTGAAGGAGGCGCTGCCGCAGCTCAAGGCGGCGCTGCCGGGCGACACCGAGCTCGTCGTCACCGGCGACCGCTCGCTCACCATCCGGGCGTCCCTCGCGGAGGCCGAGCGCACGCTGATCATCTCGGTCGGCCTCGTCATCCTCGTCGTCTTCGCCTTCCTGCGCTCCGCCCGCGCCACGCTGATCCCGGCGGTGGCGGTGCCGATCTCCCTCGTCGGCACCTTCGCGGCGATGTGGCTGTGCGACTACAGCATCGACAACATCTCGCTGATGGCGCTCATCATCGCGGCGGGCTTCGTGGTCGACGACGCGATCGTGGTCCTGGAGAACATCCAGCGCCACATCGAGGACGGGCGCTCGCGGGTCGAGGCGGCGCTCCTCGGCGCCCGCGAGGTCGGGTTCACGGTGCTGTCGATGAGCCTGTCGCTCATCGCGGTCTTCCTGCCGATCCTGCTCGCCGGCGGCATCATCGGGCGCTTCTTCCAGGAATTCGCCGTCGTCCTGTCGCTGGCGATCCTGATCTCGCTCGTCGTCTCGCTCACCACGACGCCGATGATGTGCGCCCGCTTCCTCAAGCCCGAGGTCCACGGCGCCCGGCCGGGCCCGGTGGCGCGGATCCTGGAGGGGGCGTTCACGGGCCTCCTGTCGGGCTACCGCGTCACTCTCGACTGGGCCTTGCGCCACGGCGTGACCGTGATGCTGGTCCTGCTCGCGGCGGTGGTGCTCAACGTCTATCTCTACGTCATCGTGCCGAAGGGGTTCTTCCCCCAGCAGGACAGCGGCCAGATGATCGGCGGCATCCAGGCCGACCAGCGCATCTCGTTCCAGGCGATGAGCGCCAAGCTCCGCCGCGCCGCCGCGATCGTGCAGGCGGATCCGGCGGTGGAGAGCGTCGTCGGCTTCACCGGCGGGCGCGGCACCAACTCGGCCAACGTGTTCGTCGGCCTCAAGCCGCTGGGGCAGCGCGACCCGATCAGCGACGTGATGACCCGCCTGCGGCCGAAACTCTCGGGGATCCCGGGGGCCCGGCTCTACCTCTTCCCGCGCCAGGACTTCATGGTCGGCGGGCGCCAGAGCTTCTCGCAGTACCAGTACACCCTCCAGGGCGACACTAGCGAGGAGCTCTACGCCTGGACCCCGAAGCTCCTGGAAGCGATGCAGAAGGACCCGACCTTCACCGACGTCACCTCCGACCAGCAGCAGGGTGGGCTGGAGACGCGCCTCGTCATCGACCGTCCGACCGCCTTCCGCTACGGCCTGACCCCGGACCAGATCGACAACACCCTCTACGACGCCTTCGGCCAGCGCCAGGTCTCGACGATCTACAACCCGTTGAACCAGTACCACGTCGTGATGGAGATCGCGCCGCGCTACCTCGACAATCCCGAGACCCTGAAGCTCATCTACGTCTCGACCTCGGGCGCGCGGGCGCGGGGCTCGGCCACCACCAATGCGGTCGCCGGCACGGTCGCGAGCGCCGCCACCGCCACGACCGACGCCAGCACGGCGGCGGCCGCGGTCGCGACCGACTCGGCCCGCAACGCCGCCACCAACTCGATCGCCTCGGCCGGGCGGTCCAGCGCCTCGTCGAGCGCGGCGGTCAGCAGCGCCAAGGAGACGATGGTGCCGCTCTCGGCCTTCGCCAGCTTCGAGGCCGGCTCGACCCCGGTCCAGGTCAGCCACCAGGGCCTGTTCGTGGCGACCACGCTCTCCTTCAACCTGGCGCCCGGCAAGAGCCTGAGCGACGCGACCGCCGCGATCGATGCCCATATGCGCGACCTGCGGATGCCGGCGACGATCCACGGCGAGTTCGCGGGCGCGGCGAAGAGCTTCCAGACCTCGTCCTCGCGCCAGCCGCTCCTGATCCTGGCGGCCCTGCTCGCCGTCTACGGCGTGCTCGGCATCCTGTACGAGAGCTGGGTCCACCCGCTCACCATCCTGTCGACCCTGCCCTCCGCCGGCATCGGGGCGATCCTGGCCCTGATGATGGCGGGCGAGGAGTTCGGGGTGATCGCGCTGATCGCGGTGATCCTGCTCATCGGCATCGTGAAGAAGAACGCGATCATGATGATCGACTTCGCGCTCGACGCCGAGCGCACGCGCTCCTTGAGCCCGCGGGAGTCGATCCGCGAGGCCTGCCTCTTGCGCTTCCGCCCGATCATGATGACAACCCTGGCCGCGCTGCTCGGCGCGCTGCCGCTGATTCTCGACGGCGGCGAGGGCTCGGAGCTGCGCCGTCCCCTCGGCATCGCCATCGTGGGCGGCCTCATCGTGAGTCAGGTCCTGACCCTCTACACCACCCCCGTCGTCTACCTGTACCTCGACCGGTTCCGGCTCTGGGTCGGGCGCCGCCGCGGGGGCTCCGCCACCCAGGCGCTGCCGGCCGAATGACACTCTCTGACAATCGAACCGTGGTGGATGCGCGCGTGCCGCTGAGCCTCATCTCCGTGGGTTCATGGTTTCCCGCATCAGGTTGCGCGCATCCCCTCTCCCCGCGGGCGGGGAGAGGGTTTCGCCCCCCTTGTCGGGGGCGAAACGAGGCGGCGCATCGATCCCGTCGGGATCGACCCGAAGGTGAGGGGGTGTTTCCGGAGGAGCCACATCTGGCGCTAGCCCCTCACCCTCGCTCCGGCTTTGCCTGCGCTTCCTTCACCCCCGACAAGGGGGGTGAAGGCCTCTCCCCGCCCGCGGGGAGAGGCGAAGTCCCGCGCCTTGTCCGGCAGCGCGGAGCCGCGCCGCTCCGCCTCGCCGCCTCGGCGATGCTCCCCCTCTTCCTCGCCGGCTGCCTCGTCGGCCCCGACTATTCCCGTCCCACCGTCGAGACGCCGCCCGCCTTCAAGGAGGGCGGCGCGCGGCCGATGCCGCCGCGCAACTGGCGGCCGGTGCGGCCGCGCGACGAGGCGGACCGCGGCGACTGGTGGCGGGTCTTCCGCGATCCGACCCTCGACCGGCTGATCCGCCTGATCGACGTCGACAACCAGAACCTGCGCGCCTCCGTCGCCGCCTACCGGCAGGCCCGCGCCCTGGTGCAGGAGGCCCGCGCCCAGCTCTTCCCGACCGCCCTCGGCGCGCCCTCGATCAGCCGGTCGAGCACCGGCGGGGTCGAGCGCACCACCCTGACGCTCCAGGGCAACGCGACCTGGGAGCTCGACCTGTTCGGGCGCATCCGCCGCCTGATCGAGAGCGACGCCGCCGCCGCGCAGGCCAGCGCCGCCGACCTCGCGGCGGTGCGCCTCGCCAACCAGACGCAGCTCGCCAGCGCCTACTACCAGCTGCGCTACCAGGAATCGCTCCAGAGCCTGCTCGAGCGCACCGCCCGGGCCTACCAGCGCTCGCTGGAGATCACCCAGAACCAGTACAATGCCGGCGTCGCCGCCCGCTCCGACGTCATCACGGCCCAGACCCAGCTCCAGACCACCCAGGCCAACGCCATCGCGGTCGGGCTGCAGCGGGCGAACCTGGAGCACGCCATCGCGACGCTGATCGGCCGCCCGCCCTCCGAGCTGTCGCTCGCCCGCGGCAGCCTGCCGGCGCGCCCGCCGAGCGTCCCGGTGAGCCTGCCCTCCGACCTCCTGGAGCGCCGCCCCGACATCGCGGCGGCCGAGCGCACCGTGCAATCCCAGAGCGCCCAGATCGGCGTCGCCGTGGCGGCGTTCTTCCCGACCGTCACCCTGTCGGCGAATGGCGGCATCGGGGGCGATCCGGCGCGCAACTTCTTCTCCGCCGCGAACTCGTTCTGGTCGGTGGCGGCCTCCGGCAGCCAGGTGCTGTTCGACGGCGGCGCCCGCACCGCCGCCCTCCAGGCCGTCGAGGCGGCCTACGACGCCGCCGTCGCCAACTATCGCCAGACGGTGCTCACCGCCTTCCAAGAGGTCGAGAACGGGCTCGCCGGCCAGCGCATCCTCGCCCGTCAGCAGGCGGCGCAGGAACTGGCGGTACAGTCCTCCCGCCGGGCGGTCGAGATCGCGCTCAACGAGTACCGGGCCGGCACCCAGAACTACACCACCGTCGTCACCGCCCAGGCGCTGGAGCTCAACAACGAGGTCACGGAGTTGCAGGTCCGGCTCAACCGCTTCACCAACGCGGTGTCGCTGATCGGCGCGATCGGCGGCGGCTGGGACACGCGCAGCCTGCCGAGCGGCGAGGAGCTGAAAGCTTTCAAGCCCCTGCCGATCGACCTCGGCCAGGCGCCGCGGGTGGATGAGTGAGGGCGCGCGGGGCAACTCGTCCGCGGCTCTGGTTATCCCGGCCAGTCGCCTTGCCGTAATGCGACGCTTATACTTGGCCGTGACGTGTAATCAGGAACGGCCGAAGCCGAACGGAGTTGATCTCGACCTGTCTGCCACCTGAGCTGAAAGGGCGATCGATGGGCTTCGTGCTTTTCCTGATCCTCGCATGCGGGCTCCCCGGGCTGATGCTGCTGTCCATCCGACGGCAAGTGCCGGACCGGGCATGGGCGGGATTCGCGAGGACGCCTGCGCATCACGCCCCGCCCGTCGAGCCCGGTGGGCGGCACCCGGGTTACGTCGGCGGCGCCACGGATGACGGGTCCAGCGCGCGACGGCCGAACGACGACCTGTCCCGACAAGGCGCGGACATCGAACACGGTCTGACCAGGAACGATGGTCCTGTTGCCGGAAAGGACCCGGCGACAGGCGGTGTCATTCCCGACGGCAATGCCCCCGACTATGCCCGTGGCACCGATCGGTGAGGGAATGGACCCTCGCGTGGCTCCGTCCTGAACGGCCCGGACTTGGCCCCCGGACTTGGCCCATGCACCGCACCGGCGGTCGCGAAGCGAGAAATGCCGAGGCTGCTCGACCGGGTCTTCCCCGCCATCATGAGGCCGGTTCCTGACCATGCCTGTGCCGGGATTGGCGCAGGGCAAGCTGATGCCGGCTGACGATGCGCGCGTGAGACGAGTGGGTCTCTGCCCCGAGCAGCGCGTTGCAGGGATGAGCTGATTGGACGTGATCCTTGCGACACCGCGGGCGCTGTCGGCGAGGCCTCGATGAGCCCGATGGTAGGCCCACCGTCAGGCAGGGTCGCCACGAGGCACAAGCCCCGGACAGGACTCACATTGTCCTGCCGTCACGGCCTCGGTCGAACCTCACTCCAGCCCCAGCCCGCGCCGCAGCCACGCCGCGTAGTGCTCGGCGATGTAGGTGACGCGCCGGCGCTCCGAGGCCGGGTCGTACCAGGCCCCGCCCGAGCTGGCTTTGGTCGCGGAGAGCTGGGGATGGCGCAGCAGCACCGTGCCGCGCCGGTCGACCACCAGGGCCTCGCCCTCGAGGTAGTCGGTGTTGGTGGCGTTGCCGCCGCCGAAGCGGGTCTCGCTGCCGGCATAGGGATTGAGCGAGATTCCGGTCACCCGCACCACCAGGGTCGGGCCGGGGCCGCCGACCCGGTCGGCGAAGGACCGGGCGAGCGCCGCCTGCAACTCGCCCCGCACCCCCTCCGCGTAGGGACCGAGTCCGCGGGCAAGGAGCGGCCGGACATCGACCTGGATGGCGGAGAAGCGCGTCGCCGGCGACAGGGCGGCGTCCTGCGCGCTCGCCGGCAGGGCGGCCGCCGTCACGGCGGCCGCGACCAGGGATCTGAACCAGCGCAGCATCCGCGTCATCTCCCGGGCACCCGAAGGGGCACCTCGCGACTGCCGAGATAGCCCCGGCACGCCGTTGCGGCAACGCTTCCGCGGCGATCCGCCGGACGCATCGTCGACGCGCTCAGACGCCGAACTGGATGCCGACGATCTCGTAGGACTTGCCGCCGCCCGGGGTGACGACCTCGACGGTGTCGCCGACGCCCTTGCCGATCAGCGCGCGGGCGATCGGCGAGGTGATCGAGACGCGGCCGGCGCGCACGTCGGCCTCCGGCTCGCCGACGATCTGGTAGGTCTTCTCCTCCTCGGTGTCCTCGTCGATCAGCTTGACGGTGGCGCCGAACTTGATCTTCGTCCCGGAGAGCTTCGCGACGTCGATGACCTCGGCCCGGGAGATCAGGCTCTCGAGCTCCAGCACCCGGCCCTCGTTGAGGGACTGCGCCTCCTTGGCAGCGTGGTACTCGGCATTCTCCGACAGGTCGCCGAGCGCGCGGGCCTCCGCGATCGCCTGGATGATCCGCGGGCGCTCCTCCTGCTGGCGGCGCTTCAGCTCCGCCTCGAGATCCGCGAATCCCCGTACCGTGATCGGAACCTTGTCCATCGTCGTCGTCTCGCGTCACAAATAATCGGCCCGGCGAGAGGGCTGCACTCTCGACCGGGCCTGTTTCCGATTGTCTCCCGCGGGTGCGAGAGGATGAGGTGAGGTCTACCCGCGACCGAACGTACTAGGCCGCGAAATATTCCTGCAGGGCCCGCACCTCGAGATCGTCCTCGAGATAGGCCTTGATCCCCTCCGCCGCCGCCATGGCTCCGGCGAGAGTGGTGTAGTACGGCACTTTATGCAAGAGGGCGGCCCGGCGCAGAGAGCGGGAGTCCGACAGGGCGCCGGCGCCCTCCGTGGTGTTGAACACCAGGTGGATGTCGCCGTTCTTGATCGCGTCGACCACGTGCGGCCGGCCTTCCAGCACCTTGTTGATGCGGGCCGCCGGGACGCCGTTCTCGACGAGGTAGCGCTGCGTGCCGGTGGTCGCCACCACCGCGAAGCCGACCTCGGCGAGGAGCTTGATCGCCGGCAGGATGCGGGCCTTGTCGTCGTCGCGCACCGAGACGAAGACCGTCCCGCTGCGCGGCACCTGGGTGCCGGAGCCGAGCTGGCTCTTGGCGAAGGCGACGCCGAAGCCGCGGTCGAGGCCGATGACCTCGCCGGTCGAGCGCATCTCCGGCCCGAGAAGCACGTCGACCCCGGGGAAGCGGGCGAAGGGGAAGACCGCCTCCTTGACGGCGATGTGGGCCAAGGTCTTGGGCTTGAGGCCGAACGAGGCGAGGGGCTCGCCGGCCATGATCCGGGCGGCGATCTTGGCGATGGGCTCGCCGATCACCTTGGCGACGAACGGCACCGTGCGCGAGGCGCGCGGGTTGACCTCCAGCACGTAGATCTCGCCGTCCTTGATCGCGTACTGCACGTTCATCAGGCCGCCGACTTCGAGGGCCAACGCCAGGCCGCGGGTCTGGCGCTCCAGTTCGGCGATGGTCTCAGGGGACAGCGAGCGCGGCGGCAGCGAGCAGGCCGAGTCGCCGGAGTGGATGCCCGCCTCCTCGATGTGCTCCATGATGCCGGCGATGAACACATCCTTCCCGTCCGAGACAGCGTCGACGTCGACCTCGATCGCATCCGACAGGTAGCGGTCGAACAGGAGCGGGTTCTTGCCCAGCACCGTGTTGATCTGGCCGGTCTTGTCGTTGGGGTAGCGCGCCTTGACGTCCGACGGGATCAGGCTCGGCAGGGTGTCGAGCAGGTAGTCGGCGAACTGGGTCTCGTCGCGGATGATCGCCATCGCGCGCCCGCCGAGCACGTAGGAGGGCCGTACCACGAAGGGCAGGCCGAGATCGGCGGCGATCAGCCGGCTCTGCTCGACCGAGTAGGCGATGCCGTTCTTGGGCTGCTTGAGGTGCAGCTTGTCGAGCAGGCGCTTGAAGCGGTCGCGGTCCTCGGCGAGGTCGATCGCGTCCGGCGAGGTGCCGAGGATCGGCACGCCGGCCTCCTCAAGCGCCCGGGCGAGCTTCAGCGGGGTCTGGCCGCCGAACTGCACGATGACGCCGTGCAGCGTGCCGGCCTGCCGCTCGGTCTCGATGATCTCGAGCACGTCCTCGGCGGTCAGCGGCTCGAAGTAGAGCCGGTCCGAGGTGTCGTAGTCGGTCGAGACCGTCTCCGGGTTGCAGTTGACCATGATGGTCTCGTAGCCGGCATCCGACAGCGCGAAGCAGGCGTGGCAGCAGCAATAGTCGAACTCGATGCCCTGGCCGATCCGGTTCGGGCCGCCGCCGAGGATGATCACCTTCTTCTCGCCCGAGGGCTCGGCCTCGTCCGCCACCGCGCCGGCGAAGGGCGCGACGTAGGTCGAGTACATGTAGGCGGTCGGCGACTTGAACTCCGCCGCGCAGGTGTCGATGCGCTTGAAGACCGGGCGCACCGCGAGCGCCCGGCGGGCGGCGCGCACCGCGCCCTCGTCGGTCCCGGCGAGCACCGCGAGGCGCGCGTCGGAGAATCCCGCCGCCTTGAGCTGGCGGAAGGCGCCGGCGGTCTTCGGCAGGCCGAAGCGCTTCACCTTGGTCTCGAGGTCGATGATGCCCTGGAGCTGCTCCAGGAACCACGGGTCGATCCTGCACGAGGCGTGGACCTCCTCGTGGCTGACGCCGAGGCGCAGCGCCTGCGCCACCTTGAGCAGCCGGTCCGGGGTCGGCGTGCCGATCGCCGCCTTGATGGCGTTGCGGTCGTCGCCCTTGCCGAGGCCCTCGATCTCGATGTCGTCGAGGCCGGTCAAGCCGGTCTCGAGGGAGCGCAGGGCCTTCTGGAGCGACTCCGCAAAGGTGCGGCCGATCGCCATCGCCTCGCCGACCGACTTCATGGCGGTGGTCAGGGTCGGCTCGGCACCCGGGAACTTCTCGAAGGCGAAGCGCGGGATCTTGGTGACGACGTAGTCGATCGTCGGCTCGAACGAGGCCGGGGTGGCCCCGCCGGTGATGTCGTTGGCGATCTCGTCGAGGGTGTAGCCGACCGCAAGCTTGGCCGCGACCTTGGCGATCGGGAAGCCGGTCGCCTTCGAGGCGAGCGCCGAGGAGCGCGAGACGCGCGGGTTCATCTCGATCACGATCATCCGGCCGGTGGCCGGGTCGATGGCGAACTGCACGTTCGAGCCGCCGGTCTCGACGCCGATCTCGCGCAGGACCGCGAGCGAGGCGTCGCGCATGCGCTGGTATTCCTTGTCGGTCAGCGTCAGGGCCGGCGCGACGGTGATCGAGTCGCCGGTATGCACCCCCATCGGGTCGACGTTCTCGATCGAGCAGACGATGATGCAGTTGTCCGCACGATCGCGGACGACCTCCATCTCGTACTCCTTCCAGCCGAGCACCGATTCCTCGATCAGGACCTCGTTGGTCGGCGAGGCGTCGATACCGCGCTCGACGATGTCGAGGAACTCCTCGCGGTTGTAGGCGATGCCGCCGCCCGTGCCGCCCAGCGTGAACGAGGGCCGGATGATCGCCGGCAGGCCGACCTCGGCCAGCGCCACCAGCGCCTGGCCGATCGCGTGCTCGCCGTAGCGCTTGCGCCGGTCGTTCTCGCCCGAGGCCCACTTGCGCTCGAAGGCGGCGAGCGCGCTCCTGCGGGCGGCGGGATCGCTCTCGGCGGCCTCGATGCGGGCCACCTCGGCGAGGTACTTCTCCCGGTCGGCCTTCTTGACCGCGGAGGCGTTGGCGAGCGCCGATTTCGGCGTCTCGAGCCCGATCTTGGTCATCGCGTCGCGGAAGAGGCTGCGATCCTCCGCCTTGTCGATCGCCTCCGCGGTGGCGCCGATCATCTGGACGCCGAACTTCTCCAGCACGCCCATGCGCTTGAGCGAGAGGGCGCAGTTCAGCGCGGTCTGGCCGCCCATGGTCGGGAGCAGCGCGTCGGGCCGCTCCTTCTCGATGATGCGGGCGACGATCTCCGGGGTGATCGGCTCGACGTAGGTGGCGTCGGCGAGATCCGGATCGGTCATGATCGTCGCCGGATTCGAGTTGACCAGGATGATCCGGTAGCCTTCCTCGCGCAGGGCCTTGCAGGCCTGCGTTCCGGAATAGTCGAACTCGCATGCCTGCCCGATGACGATCGGGCCCGCGCCGATGATGAGGATGGAGGAGAGATCGGTGCGCTTGGGCATCGGACGCTTCAGACTCGTGCGGCGCGCTGCCCCGTCCCTCGGCCCCGTCTCGGGGCCCGGGAAGGCGTCGAGGCGGGGGCGGAACGTCCGGGAGCGGCGGGGATTGCGTTGGGCGCCCTTAGCATAGGCGTGCAGATCAGGGGAAGGGTGTGGCCGGGAGCGTGAACACCGGGGGAGATGCGCGCTGGACGCTGGTCACCGGCGCGTCGAGCGGAATCGGGGCCGAGATCGCCCGCGCCTTCGCGGGCCACGGCCGGCCGCTGGTGCTGAGCGCCCGGCGCACGGAGCGGCTCGAGGCGCTGGCGGCGGAGCTGGCGGTCCCGGTCGCGGTGGTGCCGGCCGACCTCGCGGCGCCGGGCGGCGCCGAGGGCCTGATCGCCGCCGTCGCGGCGAAGGGCATCGTCCTGCACACCCTCGTCAACAATGCCGGCTTCGGCCTGCGCGGCCGCTTCGCTGCCCTGCCGGCCCGCGACCAGGCCGAGATGGTGGCGGTCAACGTCACGGCGCCGACGATCCTCTGCCGCCTGGTGCTGCCCGGCCTGATCGCCCGGCGCGCGGGCGGCATCCTCAACGTCGCCTCGGTGGTGGGCTACCTCCCCGGGCCGAACATGGCCGCCTACTACGCCAGCAAGGCCTACCTGCTGTCGCTCTCGGAAGCCCTCTACGAGGAAGCCCGGCCCCACGGGGTCACCGTCACGGCGATCTGTCCCGGCGCCACCGCGACGGAGTTCTCGGCGCGGGCCGATGTCGGCGGCACCAAGCGCGTCACCGGCACCGTGATGACGCCGGGAGCGGTCGCGCGCGCCGCGGTCGCCGGCCACCTCGCCGGCCGGGCGGTGGTGATCCCGGGGGCGGCGAACCGGGCGGCTGTGCTCGGTGCGCGCCTGATGCCGCGCTGGCTCAGCCGAAAGGTGGCGGCTCGCCTGCAGGGATGATCCCGACTTCGCCGGTTTCAGGTCATCTTCGGTTCAGTGCCGGGCGCTAGACCAGAGCGGGGCGGCACGGGCCGCCGGGCTTCTTCCGGGTTGCGTCGTGGCGAGCGAACCGAATTCGAAACCCCGCGCGACGATGCGCGGCGACGCCCTCGCGGCCCTGGCCCGGCAATTCGTGTCGTATCTCGGGGTAGGACTCGCGGCGCTCGCGGTCCATTACGGGGTGCTGATCGGCCTCGTCGAGACCGGCCGGGCCGATTCGGTGCGGGCGGCGCTCGCCGGCTACCTCGCCGGAGCGATCGTTTCCTACGGCCTCAACCGCCGCCTCACCTTCGGCAGCGCACGCCCCCATGCCGAGGCGACCTGGCGCTTCGGCGTCGTGGCGGCGATCGGCTTCGGGCTCACCTGGCTGATCATGGCCGCCCTCACGCGCGGGCTCGGCCTGCCCTACCTCGCCGCCCAGGTGCTGGCGACGGGGGCGGTGGTGGTGTGGAATTTCCTCGGCCACCGGGTCTGGACCTTCGCGACGCGGCCGGCGGCGATGCTGCGGGAGGGGGCGTCGGGGGTGCGGTGAGGCCGGAGCCTCGTGGGACGGTCTCGGCACCGCACACAGTCAGCTCAAGGTTTCCCCCCTCTCGGCGTCACCCCGGGGCCGCGCAGCGGAACCCAGAATGCCAGCAACAATCATCGACTCCCGTCGTCCGGACGCGAAAAGGCCGCCTCGACCCGTCGGGGAGGCGGCCTCTTCGATCTTCTCGGATTGAGGGAAACCCTTACTCCGCGGCGGCGGGCTTCTTGCCCTTCTCGGCGCCGCGCTCGGCGCGCTCGGCGATGCGGGCCGACTTGCCGCGGCGATCGCGCAGGTAATACAGCTTGGCGCGGCGGACCTTGCCGCGGCGGCTCACCTTGATCGAGTCGATCAGCGGCGAGTAGATCGGGAAGACGCGCTCGACGCCCTCGCCGTAGGAGATCTTGCGGACGGTGAAGCTCTCGTTGATGCCGCCGCCGGAGCGGGCGATCACCACGCCCTCGTAGGCCTGGACGCGGGTGCGCTCGCCTTCCTTCACCTTGACGTTCACGATCACCGTGTCGCCGGGCTCGAAGTCGGGGATCGTCTTGCCGAGCTGGGCGATCTGCTCCTGCTCGAGCTGCTGGATGATGTTCATGTCAAACTCCTGCCGTCGCCGCCGCGCCCCGGGATGGGATCCGGCGTCAGGATTTCGGCGTCCTGTTGTGAGTTGCCGGCTCCTTACAGGAACGCTTGCGGCTTGTCGACACGGTCGGCCGTGACTTTTCAGCCACGCGCCGGCTCGATTTGACGCAGCGGCAGGGATTCGCGGAACCGGTCCAGGCGGTCGGGGTTGGGCGGCTCGGAGGGGCGCCTGCCGGCGCGCCCCCGGGACCAAGCGGTCCCGCACCAGACGGAGGACCAACCGCCATGCTGACGCGCTGGACGATCGCCGGCCTTGCCGCCCTTGCCTTCGGCGGCCTCGCCGCGCCCGCGAGCGCCGCCCCGGCCGGACCGGGCCTCGCCGGCCTGCTCGCCCCCGAGGCGCCGGTGACGCAGGTCGCCGAGGGCTGCGGCCCCGGCTTCGCCCGCGGGCCCTACGGCCGCTGCCGGCCGATCTACGGCCGCCGCTTCTACGGCCCGCCGCCCGGCTACGGCCGCCGCTGCTTCATCCGCCCGACGCCGTATGGGCCGCGCCGGATCTGCCGTTTCTGAGCGGCTGCCCCTGAGACCGGGGCGGGGACCAAAGCCCCGTCCCGCTCACCGGCCCCGCGGCCGGAAGGCCACGAGCGTCATGTCGTCCCGCCGCGGCTCCGGCCCGCGATGGGCGGCGAGCGCCGCCTCCAGGGCCGCGACCTGCCCGTCGAGGGGCAGGTCGCGGTGCCGGTCGAGGATCGCGGCCACGCCCTTGTGCCCGAGGAGCCGCCGGGACGCGCCGCCCATCTGGTCGCTGACGCCGTCCGTCATCAGGAAGAAGGTCTGCCCGTCGGAGAGCGGGAGGATGGTGGCGGCGAGCGCCTCCTCCCGCCCGGTGCGCCGGTAGCCGAGGCCGTGGCGCCGGCCCTTGATCCGCGTGACCTCGGTCTCCGTCACGACCGTGAGGGCGAGTCCGGCGCCGGCGAAGTGCAGGCTGCGGGTCGCTCGGTCGAGGATGCAGACGCCGCAATCGAATCCGTCATCCGATCCGGCGGACCCGCCCGTCCCCGGTCCCGGCCCGTCCTGTCCCTTCGTCTCCTGGCGCAGCCGCGCCCGCACCACGCCGTCGAGGGCGGCCAGGATCGCGTCGGGCCGGCGCAGGCCCTGGTCGTGCAGGATCCGGTCGAGGGCCGTCGCCACGATCAGGGTCAGGAAGGCGCCGGGCACGCCGTGGCCGGTGCAGTCCGCCACCACCACCACGCTGAGGCCGTCGATCTCCTCGATCCAGAAATAGTCGCCGCCGACGACGTGCAGCGGCTCCCAGAGCACCGCGGCCTCGAGCCCGGCTCCCCGGAGGGCTTGCGGTCCCGGCAGCACCGCCTGCTGGATGCGGCGGGCGTAGCCCAGGCTCTCCATCACCAGGCCGTTCGCCTCCGCCAGCCGAGCATGGGTACGCTCGAGCTCGGCGAGCAGGTGGCGGGCCTCGTCGCCGCTGCGCAGGCCCTCGACCATCCGGTTGAAGGCCTGCGAGATGTCGGCGATCTCCCGGCTCGGCCGCCGGCTCCCGGCGAGGTCGACGGTGACCCAGTCCTTGCGCTCGACGCGGCCCATGGCCGACAGAAGCCGCGCCAGGGGCGCCAGAACGTGGCGCCGGACCGCGAGCCGCAAGGTGAGCCCGAAGGCCAGCATCAGCGCCAGGCTGGCGGCGAGCACCATCACGAACTGCTTCTCGGCATTGGCCCGCAGGGCCTCGGCCGACAGGACCAGGGTCAGGCTTCCGGCGGGCTGGGCGGCCGGGCCGGCCTCGATCTCCGCCGCGACCTGGATGCGCTCGAAGCTGCGGCCCCGGGGCTCGTCGCCGAGGCGCCCGACCACCGCGCCGGCGGCGTCGCGCAGCACCGCGGAGCGGAAGGCCGGGTCGAGGGCGAGGGCCTGGAGCTGCGGGCCATGGGCATGGGTCCAGCCCGGCCGGGCGAGGGCGCGGGCCGTCATGTCCGCCATCATCTGCGCGCGCTCGCCGTAGAGGCGGATCTGGTCGGCGTAGTTGACCCAGGCGATCACCACCTGGGTCGCCAGCACCACCGCGGCGATCACCGGGAAGAGGCGCAGGAACAGCGCATGGGCGAGGCCGTCGAGGTTGCGGCCGCGGGCGGCGCCCCGCAGGGCGCCCGGGCGCATCGTGTCGGCGCCGCCATCCTGGGTCGTCGGCACCTCGGTGAAGCCGAGATCGGCGAGCGTGTCGCCCCGGCGCAGGGGGCCGGCGCCGCGCAGGGATCCGCCGCGGCGGGAGAGCGGGGCCGGCGCCAGGCTCTCGCCGCTCAAGGCGCGCTCCCGGTGCCGGCGGGCGCCCGGTGCACGCGGTTGCGGCCGCCGCGCTTGGCGGCGTAGAGCGCCGCGTCGGCCCGGCGCATCGCCGCCTCCAGGCTCTCCTCCGGCTCGGCCGCCGCCAGCCCGATGCTGACCGTGATGCCGATCGGCCCGGCCTCGGTGCCGACCGGGCTTCCCGCCACGGCGGCGCGGATGCGCTCGGCGATCATCGCACCGTCCTCGGGTCCGGTCTCGACCAGGAGCACGGCGAATTCCTCGCCCCCGAGCCGCCCGACGGCGTCGAGGGGGCGCAGGGCCCGGCGGCAGGCGGCCACGAAGGCGACCAGCGCCGCGTCGCCGGCGGCGTGGCCGTGGCTGTCGTTGACGAGCTTGAACCGGTCGATGTCGAGCATCAGGAGGCAGGCCGGCCGGTCGCTCCGGCGCGGCCAGTCCCGGGCGCAGACCTCGAGGAAGCGCCGGCGGGCGAGCGCCCCGGTCAGCGGGTCGGTGTCGGCGAGGCGCCGCAGCTCCGCCTCCAGGCGGGCGCTGGTCTCGATCTCGCCCGAGAGGGCGGCGTTGAGCGATTGCAGGTCGCGCTGCTGCTCGGCGAGGCGCTTGTTGGCCTTCTGCAGGTCGGCCTGCATGCGGTCGCTCAGGCGCACCAGCCGGCGCTGCTCGCGGTAGCCGCGGCGATAGGCCTCCGCCAGCACCTTCACGCCGTCCGCTACCGCGGCGAGCTGGGTCAGCATGATCTCGGTCCGGTCGAGGACGGCCTCCTCGTTGTCGAACAGGCTGAACACGTTGCCGGCGCCCGTGTGGCCGGCACCTCTGCGCCCCTCGCCGGCCTTGGGCCCGTGCGCGCCCTCGCGCTCCCCGGGAGGCTCGCCATCCGTCACCGCCGCGCGCTCCGGGGCTGCCCTCGTCGTCATGCCGCCGTCTCCTGGACCATCTCGAACCGGGCATGCGAGAAGTCGGCGGCGAAATCCTCGCCGGCCTCCGCGATGGTGTCGTCGCCTTCCGCGTAGAGCCAGCGGATCGTCACCGGGCGGCCCTCCTGGGCGGCGTCCTCCAGGGGCATGAACAGGTTCATCAAGGCCTTGGCGCTCGACGAGTTGAAGTAGGAGAGGGCCACGTCGAAGGTCAGCGGCGTCGCCCCGTCCTCCAGGTAGGCGCGCAGGGACCGGAGCAGCGGGCCGTAGAAGGCGGCGGCGTCCTCGGGGTAGGATTCGCCGCGCAGGAGCAGGTGCCCGGCGGCGAAGTCGAAATCGACCAGCGGCGAGCGGCTGGTGGCGGGGATCTGGATCCGGTCCATCGTCGCGCGCCTCAGATGAAGGCCTTGAGGCAGAAGAAGCAGCGGTCGTCGCCGCGCGCCTGGAAGTCGTACTCGACCGGGGCGCTGGCGCGCCGGGCGATCTCGATCAGCCCGATGCTGCCGCCGAGGCTGCCCTCGTCGGCGGGCTGGCGCAGCCGCTCGCGGTAGTACTTCCTGAGCTCGTCGCCCGACAGGCCGGCGATGTGGTCGAGCCGGGCCCGCAAGCCCGTGACGTGCTCGCCCGGCACCTCGTTGCCGCAGGCCACGAAGAAGCGCCCGCCCTCGACCCCGACCACGATCAGGCCGGCGCTCACCAGGCCGCCCGCCGGGCTGCCGGGCGGCACCAGCTTGTCGGCGGAGTAGCGGATGATGTTCTGCGCCTGCTCGACGAAGACCGAGAAGACGCGCTTCGACACCGCGGCGTCGGTGGCGCCCTGCTGCATCCGCAGCTTCAGGACCTCGCCGAGGGAGAACAGGACGTTCTCCGAGAGGTCGCCGCCGAACGACAGGATGATCCCGTTGCGCCGGGACGCCTCGTGGAACGCCATGAAGTCCGTTGCGAGCACCGATCTCTCCCGCCTGGGGCCCGCGCTTGGGGCAAGGCCGGCCTCGGGTCTGTCCATCCGAGCCGCCCGAGGTCGTGGCCCGGACGGCATGATAGGATGCCGGGCCTCACCAGACTGTTACTCCTTCGAAAAACAGAAGTCCCTCGCCGATGTGAGGAAAAATTCGCCCGCTCGTCGTGGACAGACGATTTGTCATCCGAAGCATGCTCAAAATCTCTGCGACATGCTTCTTGATTGTGCAGCGACCATCATTTTCGCCACCTGTGTTCGTTCTTGGACAATGGGTCCCGGCTGCAGGAGAGCGCGCCGGCGAATCGGCCGGTCGCGCGAGATCCCGGTGATTCGCCCGGGCGGATCCGCAGGGTTCCCGCGCCGGACGCCCCTTGCGGGCGGCGGATCGGGCGGGCAGCATCCGCCGGGCGGCGGAGCGCGTCCGGGCATGGTCGAGATCAAGCGGCGGCGGTCCTTCGAGGCCGGGCATCGGCTCAAGTTCATGGTGCTCGTCGACGAGACGCCGGAATGCGACCGCGCGGTGCATTTCGCGGTGCGCCGGGCGGCGCGGCTCGGCGCCCGGGTGGTGATGCTGGCGGTGGCCGAGCCGCCCGAGACGATGGAGTGGCTCGGCGTCGGCGACGCGATGCGGGCCGAGGCCGAGGCCGAGACGCAGGTGCGCCTGGAGACCCTCGCGGCGGCGGCGCGCCAGGCCGCCGGGGTCGATCCGGAGCTCGTGGTGCGCACCGGCGAGCGCGCCGACGCGATCCTGCGCCTGATCGAGGAGGACGAGGACATCGCCTTCCTGGTGCTCGGCGCCGCCACCGGCAGCGACGGGCCGGGCCCCCTCGTCTCCTCGATCGCCGGACGCGCCGCAGGCAGCTTCCCGGTGCCGGTGGTGATCGTGCCGGGCGCCCTGAGCGAGGCGGAGATCACGGCGCTCGCCGGTTGACGCGAGAGCGACATCCGGGATGCGGCCTCCATTGAGCTTTGGCGCGTTCGGGTCCACATCTCACCCCGGGCGCGCCCGCCTGCACGGGCGCGCCGTTCCCGGCCGGCCCTTGAACCGGCGCAGAGAACCTGTCGAGGATCACCGATGTTCATCCAGACCGAAGCCACGCCGAACCCCGCCACCCTGAAGTTCCTGCCCGGCAAGGTCGTGCTGCCCGACGGCACCTTCGAGGCGCGGGACGAAGGCGCCGCCGCGCGCTCCCCGCTCGCCCGCGCGCTGTTCGGGGTGCAGGGCGTCTCGGGCGTCTATCTCGGCCACGACTTCATCTCGGTGACCAAGGCCGAGGGCGAGCCCGGCTGGCCGCAGGTCAAGCCCGCGGTGCTCGGCGCCATCATGGAGCACTTCATGTCGGGCGCCCCGGTCCTCGAGGCCGGCCACGCCCCCGAGGAGCCGGCGGAGGAGTTCTACGAGGAGGCCGACGCCGACACCGTCGCGACGATCAAGGACCTGCTCGAGACCCGGGTGCGCCCCGCGGTGGCGGGCGACGGCGGCGACATCACCTTCCGGGGTTTTCGCGATGGCGTCGTGTTCCTGGAGATGAAGGGCGCCTGCTCGGGCTGCCCGTCCTCCACCGCCACCCTGCGCCAGGGCGTGCAGAACCTCTTCCGCCACTTCCTGCCGGACGTGCGCGAGGTCCAGGCCGTCTGACGACCGCTCGCAGCCGTCCGAGCGATCCCCTGACCGCCCCGAAAGGTTTCCTCGCCGGCGCGGGATGATCTAAAGGCTGAATCGAACCGGGCCGCCCTGCACCTGCGGGGCGGTCCGTCTTGTGTTAACCTGTCCGTGCCAGGCTGGGAGAGTAGCGGCAGGCCGAGATGCGGCCCGGCGCGGCCGGCGGCACGGACCCGGCCGCGGCGACGAATCCGCGGACGCGAGAGGGCGGAGCCTGACGGCAGTGCGTATCCTGGCCATCGACACGGCGCTCGAGCGCTGCGCGGCCTGCATCATGGCGGACGACGCGCCCGAGCCCCTGGCCCAGGAGAGCATGGACCTGTCGCGCGGCCACGCCGAGGCGCTCCTGCCCCTCGTCGAGCGGGTGGTGGCCCGGGTCGAGGGCGGGTTCGAGAGCCTGGACCGGGTCGCCGTCACGGTCGGCCCCGGCAGCTATACCGGCCTGCGGGTCGGCCTCTCCGCCGCCCGCGCGGTGGGGCTGGCCTGCGGCATCCCGGTCGTCGGCGTCACCACCCTGTCGGCGCTGCTGGCGCCGCTGCTCGCCGCCGACGAGGATTTCCTCGGCCAGGGCTATCTCCTCGCCGCCGCGATCGATGCCCGCCACGGCCACGTCTATTTCCAGGCCCTGAGCCAGGACGGCGGCATCGCGGTGCCGCCGGTGCTGCTGCCGCTGCCGGAGGCGGTGCGGCTCCTCGGCGGGGGCCCCGCGGCGCTCGCGGGCTCCGCCGCCCCGGCGGTCGCCGCGGCGGCCGCCCCCCAGGGCCTGCGCGCCGTGGTGCCGGAGGGGCATATCGCCCCGCAGATCGCCTGGGTGGCCTCCCTCGGCCTCGTCGCCGACCCGGCCCACGCCCTTGCCCGCCCTCTCTACCTGCGCGGGCCGGACGCCCAGCCGCAGGACCACGCGCGGCTCGCCCGCCGCTGACGGAGCCTCCCCGATGAAGTGGATGCCGTTCCGCTCCCCCCCCGTCGCCCACGTCGCGCCGCTGACCTCGGCCGACCGGGCCGGCGAGCTCGCGGCGCTCCACGCCACCGCCTTCGCGCGGCCCTGGGAGGCGGACGAGTTCGAGCGCATGCTGTGCGAGCGCGGCCACGCCGCCCACGCCCTGATGATCGGCTCGCTTCTCGGCGGCTTCGTGCTCTCGCGCCAGGTGCTCGACGAGGCCGAGATCCTGACCATCGTGCTCGGGCCCGCCTCCCGCGGCGCCGGCCTGAGCCGCCAGCTGCTCTCGGCCCACCTCGCGGCGCTCGCGGCCCAGGGCGTGCGCCGGGTCCATCTCGAGGTCGACGACGGCAACGCCCCGGCGCTCGCCCTCTACCGCCGCCACGGCTTTTCCGAGACCGGCCGGCGGGCGAGCTACTACGCGCGGCCGGACGGCAGCCGCGCCAACGCGATCATGATGCAGGCAGCCGTGGGGTGAGGCGCCGGCGCAAGGCGCGTCGCGGTCCGGCGCCGCCCGGCCTCGCGCTGGCGCCCTGACGCGGTGGACGGCCCCGGCCGGACTTGTTATGCGGCGTCAGGAGCGCGGCCGGGCCGCGCGGCCCGCAATTTCGAGCCCACGCCCGCCGTCCGAACCATGACGCACCTCGTCGCCGGCCTGCGGCTCCTCGTCTACGCCCTGACCTTCGCGCTCCTCGCCGGGCCGCACTGGCTCGCCCTGAAGCTCGGGCGCGGCTCCGCCGCCGGCCGCGCGCCGGTCTGGCTGCATCGGGTCTTCCTGCGCCTGTTCAAGGTGCGGGTCACCGTCCGGGGCGTCCCGCCGGGCGAAGGGGAGGCGGCGCTCGTCCTCGCCAACCACATCTCCTGGCTCGACATCCCGGTCCTCGGCGCCGTCCGGCCGCTCTCCTTCGTGGCGAAGTCCGAGATCGCCGGCTGGCCGGTGATCGGCACGCTCGCCCGGCTCCAGCGCACGGTCTTCATCGACCGGGCGCGCAAGCGCCACACCGCCGTGGTCAATACCGAGATGAGCCGGCGCCTGCGCGACGGGGAGCTGATCGTGCTGTTCGCGGAGGGCACGACCGGCGACGGCAACCGGCTCCTGCCGTTCCGCACCTCCCTCGTCGGCGCCGCCCGCGCCGCGATCACCGAGGGCGGGCTCGACCGGGTGCGGCTGCAGCCGCTCTGCATCGCCTATATACGCCGGCACGGCCTGCCGCTGACCCGGGCCGAGCGCCCGGACATCGCCTGGTACGGCGACATGGAGCTGGCGCCGAGCGTGATGACCTTCCTCGAGCGCGGGCCGATCGACGTCGTGGTGACCTGGGGCGAGCCGATCGTCTTCGCGGCCGGAACCGACCGCAAGGCCGCGACGGCGCTGGCCGAGGCGTCGGTGCGCCGGGCCCTGCAGGAGGCGGTGACCGGCCGCCCGCCGGCCCCCGCCCCGGACGTCCATGCGCCGGAGGAGACCGCGCCCGAGGCGGAGGCGCGGCCCGCCGCCCCGGCGCCGGCTATTCTCATTCCGGCCGCGACGGCCTAAATGAAGAGGCCCGTCCGCGGGCGGGCGGCAGCCCGCCGCGCCGGCGGGCAGCGGCCCGTCGCCGGACGGGCGGTCTCCGATCATCTCCGCACAGGGCCGGTTCGTTGAAGAAAGCGTTCGTCAAATCCTACGGCTGCCAGATGAACGTCTACGACGCGTCGCGCATGGTCGACCTGCTCGGCCGCGAGGGCTTCGTCGAGACCGGCGCCGTGGAGGAGGCCGACGTCGTCGTCCTCAACACCTGCCACATCCGCGAGAAGGCGGCGGAGAAGGTCTATTCCGAGCTCGGCCGCCTGCGGGTTCTGAAGGGCGAGCGGGCGGAGGCCGGCCATGACACCACGGTGGTGGTGGCGGGCTGCGTCGCGCAGGCCGAGGGCCGCGAGATCCTCAACCGCGCGCCGGGCGTCGACGTGGTGGTGGGGCCGCAGAGCTATCACCGCCTGCCGCAGCTGCTCGCCGCCTCCAAGGACGGGCGCGTCGTCGACACCGATTTCCCGGTCGAGGACAAGTTCGACCACCTCCCGGCGCGCCGCACCCCGGGCGTCTCGGCCTTCCTCACCGTGCAGGAGGGCTGCGACAAGTTCTGCGCCTTCTGCGTCGTGCCCTATACCCGCGGCGCCGAGGTCTCGCGGTCGGTCGAGAAGATCGTGGCGGAAGCCGAGCGCCTGGCTCAGGCCGGCGCCCGCGAGCTGACGCTGATCGGCCAGAACGTCAATGCCTTCCACGGCGCCGGCCCGGACGGGCGCGACTGGAGCCTGGGAGAGCTCCTGCATCGCGTCGCCGCGGTGCCGGGCATCGTTCGCCTGCGCTACACCACCAGCCACCCGCGCGACATGGACGAGGCGCTGATCGCGGCCCATCGCGACCTGCCGGCCCTGATGCCCTACCTGCACCTGCCGGTGCAGTCGGGCTCGGACCGGATCCTCCACGCGATGAACCGGAAGCACGACGCCGACACCTACCGGCGCCTGATCGACCGGGTGCGGGCGGCGCGGCCCGACATCGCGCTGTCCTCCGACTTCATCGTCGGCTTCCCGGGCGAGTCTGAGGCCGACCACGCCGAGACGTTGCGGCTGATCGCCGATATCGGCTTTGCCAGCGCCTTCTCGTTCAAGTACAGCCCGCGCCCCGGCACCCCGGCGGCGGAGAGCGCGGACGCGGTGCCGGAGGCGGTCAAGAGCGAGAGGCTCGCCGAGCTGCAGGCGCTGCTCGAGCGCCAGCGCCAGGACTTCAACCATGCCACGGTCGGGCGCGAGGTGCCGGTGCTGATCGAGAAGGCCGGGCGCCATCCGGGCCAGGTCGCCGGCAAGTCGCCCTACCTTCAGGCGGTGCAGATCGAGGCGGACGTCGCGACGATCGGCTCGGTCGTGCCGGTGCGGATCACCCGCGCGGGCTCGAACAGCCTGTTCGGCGAGGCGGTCGGGGCGGCGGTTCCGTCCGTGGCGGCGTGAGGAACGACAGGATGCCACCAGGAGAGGCCCGCGGGCCGAGAGGGCGCGAGCCCACGCGTGAGCCCGCGCGCGAGATCGCCCCGCGGGCGGTCGCGGGCCTGAGCGAGGCGGCCGAGGTCGCGCTCACCTTCGACGACAACCGCCTGGCGAGCCTGGTCTTCGGCCAGTACGACCAGAACGTCGCCCATCTCGAGCGGCGCCTCGGCATCGTGGCGACCGCGCTCGGCAACCACGTCGTGGTCAAGGGCCCGCCCGATTCGACCGAGCGGGCGCGCCGGGTGCTGGAATTGCTCTACGCCCGCGTCCGCGACGGGGGAGGGACGCCGCTCACCCTCGGCGACGTCGACGGGGTGATCCAGGAATCGTCGCTCCAGGGCAACCTCTTCTCGCAGGCCGAGGCGCCGGCGAACGGCGAGCGGCCGTCCTTCGACCAGATCGCGACCCGCCGCCGCGGCGCCGTCAGGGCCCGCAACGCGGCGCAGGACGCCTACATCAAGGCTTTGCGCGCCCACGAGCTCGTCTTCGCGGAAGGTCCCGCCGGCACCGGCAAGACCTGGCTCGCCGTCGGCCACGCCGTCTCGCTCCTCGAGCAGGGCCATGCCGAGCGGCTGATCCTGTCGCGCCCGGCGGTCGAGGCCGGCGAGCGCCTCGGCTTCCTGCCCGGCGACATGCGCGAGAAGGTCGATCCGTATCTCCGACCGATCTACGACGCCCTCTACGACTTCATGGAGGCGCGCCACGTCGACCGCGGCCTGCAGACCGGCATGATCGAGATCGCGCCGCTCGCCTTCATGCGCGGGCGCACGCTCACCAACGCCGTCGTGCTCCTCGACGAGGCGCAGAACACCACCTCGATGCAGATGAAGATGTTCCTGACGCGGCTCGGCGAGAACTCGCGCATGATCATCACCGGCGATCCGAGCCAGATCGACCTGCCGCCGGGCCAGAAATCCGGCCTCGTCGAGGCGGTGCGGATCCTCGACGGCGTCGAGGGCATCGGGCGCGTCACCTTCCGGGACGTCGACGTGGTGCGCCACGACCTCGTGCGCCGGATCGTCACGGCCTACGAGGCGGACGCACAGGAGAACCGTGACGAGCCGCCCCAGCGCCCGACTCCGTCCCGCCGCGGGCCGCTGCCGTGAACGAGGTCAACGAGATCGATGTCGCGATCGAGGATCCGCGCTGGGAGGGCGTCGCGCCCGACCTCGAGGCCTTCGTGGCACGGGCCGTCGAGGCGGCGCTCGCGATCGTTCCGCCCGGCGGACCGATCGAGATCAGCGTCGTGCTGACCGACGATCCCGCCGTCCAGGAGCTGAACCGCGCCTGGCGCGGCAAGGACAAGCCCACCAACGTGCTGTCGTTTCCCAACGAGCAGCCCCATGGCGGCGGCCCGCGCCCGCTCGGCGACGTGGTTCTTGCCTATGACACACTCCTGCGCGAGAGTGGGGAGCAGTCCAAGCCCCTCGGCCACCATCTCGCTCACCTCGTGGTTCATGGCACGCTGCACCTCCTCGGTCACGACCACGAGCTCGGCGACGCCGAGGCCGACGCCATGGAGGCGTTGGAGGTCGCGGCCCTGCGGCGCCTCGGCGTGCCGGACCCGTACGGCGAGACGGCCGGGTGAGCCGCCGACGCCACCACCCCAGACGCGAGAGACATGAGCAACGATCGAAGTCGCAGCGCCGCCGCGACCGCGCAGGCGATCCCGGAGGACGACAGTCCGGGGCGCGAACCCTGGTATGATCGCCTCCTCAACATCTTCCACCTGAAGCCGCGCGACGCCCAGCGCGACGGCCTCTCGGACGCCCTCGCCGAGGTGCAGAACGGCGACCATCCGGTCTCGCCGGTCGAGCAGGCGATGCTCAAGAACGTGCTGAGCCTCCACCGGGTGCGGGTCGACGACGTGATGATCCCCCGGGCCGACGTCGTGGCGGTGTCGATCGACACCGCGCTCGGCGACCTGCTCAAGGTCTTCCGCTCCGCCGGCCATTCCCGCCTGCCGGTCTACGGCGAGAGCCTCGACGACCCGCGCGGCATGGTCCACATCCGCGACTTCGTCGACTACATGGCGAGCCGGGCCGAGGCCGGCGGCGACCGCCTGCCCGACCTCGCCGAGGTGGACCTCACGGCGACGCTCGCCACCACCCGCATCCTGCGCCCGGTCCTGTTCGTGCCGCCCTCGATGCCGGCGATCGACCTGCTCGCCCGGATGCAGGCGAGCCGCACCCACATGGCCCTCGTCATCGACGAGTACGGCGGCACCGACGGCCTGATCTCGATCGAGGACCTGATCGAGGTCGTGGTCGGCGACATCGAGGACGAGCACGACGTCGCCGAGGGCCACCGCGTCCTCAAGGTCGACGGCGAGAGCGAGATCTTCGTCGCCGACGCCCGCGCCAGCCTCGACGACGTCGCCGAGGCGACCGGCGTCGACCTCGTGGCGGCGGTCGGGGAGGCGGCCGAGGAGGTCGATACGCTCGGCGGCCTGATCGTCACCATCGCGGGCCGGGTGCCGGCGCGGGGCGAGGTCATCGCGGTGCCGGGCGACTTCGAGGTCGAGGTGCTGGACGCCGATCCGCGGCGGATCAAGCGCCTGCGCATGCATCGCGGGCTCGCCCGGCTCGAAGGGCCGGAGACGCCGCTCGCCCTTCCGCCCCCCGACAGCGAGGCCGTGCGGGCCGATTCCGCCGCCTGACCTGTGATTCGCGGCGCTCGCGCGCCGCCCCGCGAGCCCGCCCATGCACGACACTCGAACCAGCGGGGCGGCGCTCGCCGCTCCGGCAGCGTCCTTCGGCCTCGCGCCGCTGGCCCACCGCGTCGCCCTCACCGCAGGCTGGACCAGGCTGGCCCTGGCCTGGCTCGCCGGGGCCTGCGGGGCGCTCAGCATGCCACCCTTCGGGTTCCTGCCGGCGCTCTGCGCCGCCCTGGTGCCGGCGGTCTGGCTCCTCGACGGGGCCGCCACCGCCTCCTCGCGCCTCGGCCGGCGGGCCGGCACCGCCCTCGCCGCCGGCCTGATCGGCTGGGCCTGGGGCTTCGGCTACCTCACGGCCGGCCTGTGGTGGCTCGGCGCCGCCTTCCTGGTCGAGGCCGACCAGTTCGCCTACCTGATGCCGCTCGGCGTGCTCGGCCTGCCGGCCATCCTCGGGCTGTTCTACGGCTTCGGGTTCGCCGTCGCCCGTCTGCTCTGGTCGCCGGGTCCCGGCCGCATCGCCGCCCTGGCCTTCGGGATCGGCGCCGCCGAGTGGCTGCGCGGCCACCTGTTCACGGGCTTTCCGTGGAACGCCCTCGGCATGGCGCTCGGCCAGAACCTCTGGCTGATGCAGGCCGCCGCGGTGGTCGGTCTCCACGGCCTGACCGTGGTGGCGGTGCTGGCTTGCGCCGCCCCCGCCACCCTCGCCGATGCGGGTGGCGCGAGGCGGCGGCTCGGGCCCCTGCTCGCCGCGCTCGTCGTCCTCGCGGGCCTCGGGGCGGGGGGAGCCCTGCGGGTCCCGGCGGGGCCGGTGCCGGAGGTGCCCGGCGTGCGGCTGCGCCTCGTCCAGGCCAACATCCCGCAGGACGCCCGCTTCAACCCACGCAACCGCGAGGGGATCCTCGAGCGCTACCTGGGCCTGAGCGACAGCGCCACCGCGCCGGACAGGAGCGGGCTCCAGGAAGTCACCCACCTGATCTGGCCGGAATCCTCGTTTCCGTTCCTGATCCAGCGCGATCCCCAGGCGCTGCGGCGGATCGGCTCCGCCCTGCCGCCCGGCACGGTGCTGGTCACCGGCGCGGCACGGGCCGACGAGCCGCTGCCGGGCGAGCGCCTGCGATTCTACAACTCGATTCTGATGATCGGGCAGGACGGCCTCGTCGGCGGGCGCTACGACAAGCTCCATCTCGTGCCTTTCGGCGAGTACCTGCCGGGGCCGGTCGATCAACTGCTGCGGACGCTCGGCCTCAAGCAGTTCGTGGCGGTACCGGGGGGCTTCACCCCGGGCGAGGGGCAGGAGCGGCCCCCGCTCACCGTGCCGGGCCTGCCGCCGGTGGCGCCCTCGATCTGCTACGAGGCGATCTTCCCGGGGGCCGTGGCGTCGCGCCGGGAGCGTCCGGGCCTCCTCCTCAACGTCACCAACGACGGCTGGTTCGGCGACACGCCGGGCCCACGTCAGCACTTCGCCCAGGCGCGATTGCGGGCGGTGGAGGAAGGTAGTCCTCTGGTGCGGGCCGCCAACACCGGCATCAGCGCGGTCGTTGACCCGTACGGCCGGGTGACCGGCATGTTGTCCGTCGGCACCGAGGGCGTGCTCGACCGCAATTTGCCAAAGAACCTTAGGGAAAGCACGCCGTACGTACGATTCGGCGATGTTTTTTTCATCGTCATGCTTCTAGGGTGCGGGCTGCTGTCCCTCGGCGCGCGCCTTCGCCGCGCGCCGTCCCCGCCCCGCGGAGCGTCGATGTGAAGAAGGCACCGGATCCGGTTGATCGTCATGTCGGGCACCGCGTGCGCGTCCGACGGCTTCTCGTCGGCGTGAGCCAGGAGAAGCTCGGGGACGCCCTCGGCGTGACGTTCCAGCAGATCCAGAAATACGAGAAGGGGACGAACCGGATCAGCGCCAGCCGGCTGCGCCAGATCGCCGACATGCTGGGCGTCCCGGTGAGCTTCTTCTACGAGGGGGCGCCGCGCCAGGACGGCACGCGCAGCGACGATCTCCCGGTCGAGCCCGCCTCCGACACCGCCGCCCTCGACGTGTTCTGGACCAGCCAGGACCTGCAGCTCGTGCGCGCCTTCCAGCGCATCAACGACAACCAGCTGCGCCGCCGGATCATCAGCCTGGTCGAGGCGATCGGTGCCGCCAACCCGGTCGACGGCGCCGGGTGACCGCCTGCCGCCTTGCGGGGTTGCAGCATTCTCGGTCCTCACACCCGCCGCATGGCGGTATGACGCCCTCCGAACGCGCGTGACGCGACGAACCCGCGCGACGCGCGACGGGATCGCGCGGAGCGCGACGAACTCGCGCGAAGCGCGACAGGGAGGGATTGGTGCGGACCATCGAACGGGAGACGGATGCCGGAGCCGCGCGACCGGGGAGGGCGGAGCCGGGCTTCCATCCCGTCCTGATCGGCCTCGGGCTGATGCTGGTCGCCTTCAATCTCAGGCCGGCCCTGTCGAGCGTCGGCCCGCTCCTGCCGGGAATCCGGGCGGAGACCGGGCTGTCGGGCGCGCTCGCGGGCGCCCTCGTCACCTTGCCGGTCCTGTGTCTCGGGGTGTTCGGCCGTCTCGCGCCCGTGCTGGTGCGGCGCCTCGGGCCCGACGCGGGCGTGCTGGCGGGCCTCGTGATGCTGGCCCTCGGCCTCGGCCTGCGCGGGCTCGGCGGGGTGCCGCCGCTGTTCCTCGGCTCGGTGGTCGCCGCCGCGGCGATCGGGATCGTCGGGGTGATCCTGCCCGGCATCGTCAAGCGCGACTTTCCCGACCAGGCCGGGCTGATGACCGGCCTCTACACCGCCCTCCTGTGCCTGGGTGCCGCCGCCGGAGCGGGCTTCACGGTGCCTGTGCGCAACGCCCTCGGGCTCGGCTGGGAGGGCGCCCTGATGCTGTGGGCGGCGCCGGCCCTCGTCGCGGTCGCGGCCTGGCTGCCCTTCGTGCGCGGGCGCCCGCTGCCGTCCGGCGCCGGCACGCGCCCGAGCGGCCGGCTGTGGCGCGACCCGCTGGCCTGGCAGGTCACCGCCTTCATGGGCCTGCAATCGTCGCTCGCCTACATCGTGTTCGGCTGGCTGCCCGCCGCCCTGGCCGACCGGGGCTTCGACATCGTGGCGGCCGGCCTCGTCGCCTCGGTCTCGGCGCTGGCGCAGGGCGTCCTCGCCCTGGTGGTGCCCACGCTGGCGGCGCGCCGGCCGGACCAGCGGCCCTGGGTGGTGCTGGTCACCGGCCTGCCGCTCGTCGGCTTCACCGGGCTGCTGCTCGGGCCGGTGGGACTGGCCTGGGGCTTCGCGCTCCTGCTCGGCCTCGGCCTCGGCGGCTGCTTCGGCCTTGCCCTGACGCTGATCGTCCTGCGGGCCGGCGATCCCCGCGCCGCGGCCGAGCTCTCCGCCATGGCGCAGGGGGTCGGCTATTGCGGGGCCGCCCTCGGTCCGTTCCTGGTCGGGCTTGTGCACGAATGGAGCGGCGGCTGGATCGTGCCGGCGGCGCTCTATGCCGGAATCTGCCTCGCGGCGGCGAGCTTCGGCCTGCTCGCCGCCCGCAACCGGACGGTGCGGACCTGATCCGCCGGGCCCTCGCCGCGGAGCGGGCGAGGGCGGACCGCCGTCAGTTGCTGCGCAGCAGGGCTTCCAGCACCTTGCCGCCGGGCCGGCCGGTCTGCGGCATGCCGAGGCGGCGCTCGATGTCCTTGATCGCCTCGCGGGTCTTGGCGCCGACCCGGCCGTCCGGCTCGCCGACGTCGTAGCCGCGGGCGGCGAGCGCGCTCTGCAGGCTGCGGCGCTCGGCCCGCGACAGCGGCGGGTCGTCGGTCGGCCAGGCGGTCTGGACGCCGCCCTTGCCGCGCAGGCGGTCGGACAGCACCGCGATGGCGAGGCCGTAGGACTCGGCGGCGTTGTAGGAATAGATCGCGTCGAAGTTCCTGGTCACCAGGAAGGCCGGCCCGTTCGCGCCGGCCGGCGCCAGGATGCCGACCGGCCCCTCGCCCGAGAGCGGCCGCCCGTCGATCCGGGTCACCCCGAGGGAGGCCCAGTGCGCCACCGGCTTCTTGTTCTTGCGCCCGGCCGCCGACACGTTGAAGCCGGAGGGCAGCCGCACCTCGTAGCCCCAGGGCTGGCCGTTGTGCCACTTGGCGGCGCGCAGGAAGTTGGCGGTGGAGCCGACCGCGTCCGGCACCGAATCGACCACGTCGCGCCGCCCGTCGCCGTCGAGGTCGACGGCGAGGCGGTGATAGGTGGTCGGCATGAACTGGGTCTGCCCGAAGGCGCCGGCCCAGGACCCGGTCAGGCGCTCGGGCGCGATGTCGCCCCGGTCGATGATCTTGAGGGTGGCGATCAATTCGCCCTTGAAGAAGTCGCGCCGCCGCGTGCCGCCGCAGGCGAGCGTGGCCAGCGACTGCACCAGCGGCATCTTGCCGAGGTTCTTGCCGAAATTCGACTCGACGCCCCACACGGCCGCGATCGTGTAGCGGTCGACGCCGTAGCGTGCCTCGGCCTGGGCGAGGGCGTTCCCGTGTTGCCGCATGGCGGCGCGGCCGTCCTCGACCCGCTCGTCGTCGACGAGGGCGGCCATGTAGTCCCAGATCGGCGTCTTGAACTCGGGCTGGGCCTGGGACAGCTCGATCACCTTGTCGTCGAAGCTGATCCCGGCCGTGGCGGCCTGGAACGCCGCCGGCGACACGCCGGCCGCCGCCGCCTCCTGGCCGATGCCGGCGAGGCAGGAGCGGAAATCCGCCAGCGCCGCCTGCGGCAGGCCGATCCCGGCGAGGCAGAGCAGGGTGGCGGCCTGAAGGGTCGCGCGCGGCGTCATGTGCAGAGGTCTCTCCCGTTTGCCCGATCCTGAGCCCCGAATGGGGCGTCATCAGGGTTAAGAAAGTCCTGATGGAATCGGGGACGGGCGGACGCTTCGCCGCGGCGAAGCGCCCGCAGGCACCGGGGGATGATGGGTCGCCGGTGGCCGTGTCACAGCCTGTTTGACGTGTCTGGACAATTTTTCCCACCCTCGACCTCATCCTGAGGTGTCAGTCGATTGAAGATCGACTG
>NZ_SRLB01000028.1:0-80000 GCF_004745635.1 Methylobacterium nonmethylotrophicum
TCCGTCAGCATCGCGTCTCCTCGCTCAAAGCGCGGAAACGCTCACGACCGCAATAGGTTCAAGTGACAACAGGCCCTAGACCGTCTCGGCAGAGCGAGGGGAGCGGACTCGTCCTCGCTCTGCTTCTACTCCTTGACGACCGACGGCCAGACCACCGCCTGCGCCACGATCACGTCCGTGCCGTTGAAGGTGCAGGAGGGCGAGCCGTAGAGCCTGTAACCCAGCGCCAGCGCCTCCGAGACCCGGCGGCAGAACGCGGCATCGTCCTTGCCGGTGATCAGGCGGTAGGGGAGCATGTCGTTCGGGGGCTTCGTGTCCAAGGCGCGTTCCTCGTGATCCGGATGCCGGGATCCATAACCGCGAACGATGCAGAATTCAGCGGAACAGCGACGCCTTGTCACTCCGCGTCAGCGGTCATGGATCCCGGGTTCCGCTTTCGGGGCCCCGGGATGACCCGGACGATGTCAGGTCCAGGAAACCGGGCGAGGCTCAGAACCGCTCCTCGATGAGCGCCTCGGCCTCCGGCCGCGGCTCCGCCCGGCCGATGGCGGCGCGCAGCATCGGCACCACCTGGTCCGGCTCCTCGGCCACGAGGTAGCTGAGGTCGAGGCCCGGGCGGATGAAGCCGGTGCGGCGCATGTGGTCGAGGAGGGCGAGGAACGGCGCCCAGAAATCGGCCACCGAGAGCAGCAGGATCGGCTTGGCGTGCTGGCCGAGCTGCGACCAGGTCATCTGCTCGACCAGCTCCTCGAGGGTGCCGATGCCGCCCGGCAGCGCCACGAAGGCGTCCGAGCGGTCGAACATCAGCTTCTTGCGGGTGTGCATGTCGGAGACGACGATCGTCTCCTGCACGTCGTCGAGCATGCGCTCGCGCGACTTGAGGAAGTCCGGGATGATGCCGGTGACGTGGCCGCCATGGTCGAGCACCGCCCGCGCGACGGTGCCCATCAGCCCGACATTGCCGCCGCCATAGACCAGGGCGATTCCGGCCTCCGCCAGGTTGCGGCCGAGCGACCGCGCCGCCGCCTCGAAGACCGGATCGGACCCGAAACCCGAACCGCAATACACGCACACCGTCCGCATCGAGTCTCCGCACCGTTCGCAGCCGAAACCGGCTTGTCCTACGCAAATTCCCGGCCGAGCCGGCGCGACTCGCACCGCGTGGTCTCGCCCCGTCACTCCTGTTAATATGAGGGCGATGGCGCGGACGTGTCGACCGGAGGCGAAAGGTCGCGCGGCCGCCCGGGACCATCGGCATGAGAGCTGTCGGCCTTTGCGCCGTCGATCTGGGGGACCTGTGACCGGGAGTGTTGCGCCATGACGGTGGAGTTGCGGCGAGGGCTTGCCCTCGCGTCCGTCGGCCTCGTCGCGGGGTTCGTGCTCATCGGCGTCGCGGCGAGCGGCACGCGCCTGTTCTCGCTCGTCTCGCCGGAGACCGCCCCGGCCGAGCCGCCTTCCGCGCCGACCCCGCTGGCCGCCCTCCCGGCGGCGCCCGCGGCGCCCGCCGCCGCGCCGCCCGTTGCCGCAGCTCCCGCGGGGCCGAGCTTCGACGTCATCCGGGTCGAGCCCGACGGCGCGAGCGTCGTCGCCGGGCGCGGCCAGCCCGGAGCGACGGTCGAGATGCTGCGCGGCGGTGTGCCCTTCGCCCGCACCCGGGCCGATTCGGCCGGCAACTTCGCGCTGGTGCCGCCCCTCCTGCCCCCGGGCACCAGCGAGATCACGCTGCGCGCGATCGCACCGGACGGCACCCAGGTGCTCGGCCAGGACAGTGCCGTGGTGGTGGTGGCGCCGGACGGACGCGGCCGCCCCCTCGTCGCCGTGACCGCCCCCGGCAAGCCGACGGCGGTGCTCTCCCGCCCGGACGAGCCGGTGGCCGGCGCCGCCGGGACACCCGCCGGCTCCACGACGGTTGCCACCAAGACCCCGGCCGACAAGGCCCCGGCCAACGCCCCGGCGCCGGCCGCGGCCGCGCCGGTCAAGGTCGTCAGCGTCGATGCCGAGGCGGGCGGGCGGCTCTACGTGACCGCCCAGGGGGCGCCCAAGGCGGCCCTGCGCCTCTACCTCAACGACACGCTGGTCGCCCCCGGGCAGGCCGGACCCGACGGCCGCATCGCCTTCACGATCGGGCGCGGGGTCAAGCCCGGCGACTACCGGGTGCGGATCGATCAGGTCGATCCGGCCTCCGGCGCGGTCAGGACGCGGGCCGAGACCGCCTTCGCGGTGCCGCCGAACCTCGAGCCGCCGCCCGCCATCGGCCGTCCGGTCCCCGGCGCGGCCGCCGAGGCGCCCGGGCGGGTCGCCCCCCAGCCGATGCTGCGCGGCGCTCCGCCCGCGGAGGCGCCCGCCGCCGCGCCGGCGCAGACCGCCGATGCGCCCGCTGCGGCACCCCCGGCGCCCCGGTCCCCGGCGGCCGAGACCGCGCTCGCCGATGCCGGCACGGTGTTCGTGCCCGGCATCGGCACCGCGAAGGTCACCCGCGGCGACAACCTCTGGAGCATCAGCCGCAAGGCCTATGGCAAGGGCTTCCGCTACACCGTGATCTTCGGTGCCAACCAGGGCCAGATCCGCGACCCCAACCGGATCTATCCCGGCCAGGTCTTCGTGCTGCCCGGCGAGGCGCCGCCGGTGCAGGGGCAGGCGCGGGAGCCGGGCAACCGGGGCTGACGGCCCGCATCGTCATCGACCGGCCGGCTCGTGCCGGCCGCACTCAGCCGGCGCGCTGGATCAGCGTGGCGTCGAGCAGGTCGTCGAAGCCCCGCTCCTTGAAGCCGAGCACCAGCGCGTCGGTCCGCTCCTCGACGACCCGCATCAGCCAGGACGGCGCCGCGTAGCTGCCGCCGTAGCTCTGGCCGTAGAGCTTGGTCCAGCTGCGCACCTCGCTGTAGCCGAAGCCGTGCCGGGCGTAGTCGCCCTCCAGCGCCCGCAGCCGGTAGGAGACCTTCGGTCCGCCGAGCCGCGACAGCGCCGCCCGCCACCAGCGCAGAGGCACCAGCCCCTCGTCCCGGTCCTGCCGCTCCGAGAGGGCTGCCCAGTTGCGGCCCGCGGAGGTCAGGACCAGCACGCCGCCGGGGGCGAGGGCGTCGATCATCACGTTGGTCGCCCGGGCGAAGAGCGCCGCGTCGAAATGCGTCACCAGGGAGCCGACGAAGATCAGGTCGTAGGAGCCGGGCAGCGGGGCGGAGAAATCCGGGCTGCTCTCGATCGCGCGCACGCCGAACTGCGCCACCACGTCCGCCACCTTGCGGGCGTCGAGATCGGCGACCGCGATCTCGGCCTCGGGGAAGAACGTGACGAGGTGGCGCGTCACCCGCCCGCCGCCGCAGGGCAGGTCGAGGATCCGCGTCGGGTCGGTGCGCCCGCTCAGCAGCATCGCCTCGGTGATCAGGCGCAGGGCCGAGAGGCCGACGCCCCGGTAATGCGCCCGGCCCTCGGGCGTGTCGACCAGCATGTCGTCATGGGCCGAGACCTCCGGGTCGACGGTCGCCGCCTCGTAACGCCGCCAGCGGGCGAGGCAGCGTTCCAGCACCGCGGCCGTCCCGGCCTCGCCCCAGGACGGGGACCCGTGCACGGGCAGCAGGGCCGGCCCGGTGCGGGGGCGCCGAACATCGCGGGGTGACGGGAGAAGCATGGACGATCCGGACGGTGGGGAGAGGACACGCATCGACCGCCCGGGACGGGACACCGCCCCGGCCGCGAGCGCCGACGGGCCGGGACCGCTCGCGCCGGCGCGGTCGGAACGCCGCCCTTCTAATCGGATTGGCGCTGGCCTGCCAACGCTTCGCCGGTTCGGTCCTCGCGGCGGGAGCGGCGGCCTGCGGCGCCAAGAGCGTCCCGGCCGCAAGGCCGTGCCGCGTCGGGCGCGCTGTCTCGATTCTCCGACTTGGCCTATATGCGGCGCCGATCTCCTCCGGAACCGGCCCGTGCCCAGCAAAAAGACCCAACCGGCCGAGCCCGAGCGGCCCGGCCTCGTCGAGACCTACCGCCGCCTCTGGCCCTATCTCTGGCCCCATGGTCGCCCCGACCTGCAGCGGCGCGTCTTCATCGCCTTCGGCCTCCTGCTCGTCGCCAAGGTGGTCACCCTGGCGATGCCGTTCACCTTCAAGTGGGCGACCGACGCCCTGGTGGCGGTGGTGGGGGGCCAAGGCGGCGGGGTGACGGGCGGCGGGGTGACGGGCGGCGGGGCGAAGGACGGCGCGGTGCCGACCGGGATCTGGGCGGCGCCGGCGCTGATGATCCTGCTCTACGGCGCTACCCGGATCGCCATGTCCCTGCTGACGCAGGTGCGCGACGGCCTCTTCGCGAAGGTCGCCATGCACGCCGTCCGGCGCCTCGCGCTGCAGACCTTCCGGCACATGCACCAACTGTCCCTGCGCTTCCACCTCGAGCGCAAGACCGGCGGCCTGACCCGGGTGCTCGAGCGCGGCCGCAACGGCATCGAGGAATTGTCGCGCCTGATGGTGCTGACCCTGGTGCCGACCATCGTCGAGTTCCTGCTGGTGCTGGGCACGCTGGCCTACGAGTTCGACCTCCTCTACTCGGTCGTGGTCCTCGTCATGGTGGCGGCCTATCTCGGCTACACCTACAAGGCCACGGAATGGCGCATCGCCATCCGCCGGCGGATGAACGATTCCGACACCGACGCCAACACCAAGGCGGTCGATTCGCTCCTCAACTACGAGACGGTCAAGTATTTCGGCGCGGAAGCGCGCGAGACCGCCCGCTACGACCAGTCGATGGCCCGCTACGAGAAGGCCTCGACCCAGACCTACGTCTCCCTCGCGGTGCTCAACGCCGGCCAGGCGGTGATCTTCACGATCGGCATGAGCGTGGTGATGTGGCTGGCCGCCCGCGACATCATGGCCGGGCGGGCGACGATCGGCGGTTTCGTGCTGGTCAACACGATGCTGGTGCAGCTCTCGATGCCGCTCAACTTCATGGGCATGATCTATCGCGAGATCAAGCAGGCGCTGATCGACATCGACGACATGTTCAGGATCCTGCACCGCAACCCGGAGATCGCCGACCGGCCGGGCGCCGCCCCGCTGGCGGTGTCCGACGCGGTGGTGCGCTTCGAGGACGTGCACTTCGCCTACGTGCCCGAGCGGCCGATCCTGCGCGGCATCAGCTTTACGGTGCCGGCCGGGCGCACGGTCGCGATCGTCGGCCCGTCCGGCGCCGGAAAATCCACCCTGTCGCGCCTGCTGTTCCGGTTCTACGAGCCGCAAGGAGGCCGCATCACGATCGATGGCCAGGACATCGCCGGCGTGCAGCAGGATTCCTTGCGCGCCGCCATCGGCATGGTGCCGCAGGACACGGTGCTGTTCAACGACACGATCGGCTACAATGTCCGGTACGGCCGCTGGGAGGCCTCGGAGGAGGAGGTGCGGGAGGCCGCAACCCTCGCCCAGATCGACCGCTTCATCGCCGCCCTGCCGGAGGGCTACGACACGCCGGTCGGCGAGCGCGGCCTGAAGCTCTCCGGCGGCGAGAAGCAGCGCGTCGCCATCGCCCGCACCATCCTGAAGGGCCCGCCGATCCTCGTCCTCGACGAGGCGACCTCGGCGCTCGATTCCTTCACCGAGCGCGAGATCCAGGACGCCCTCGACCGGGTGAGCCGCGGCCGCACCACCCTCGTCATCGCCCACCGCCTCTCGACGGTGGTCGGCGCCGACGAGATCATCGTCCTCGACCAGGGCCGCATCGCCGAGCGCGGCACCCATCTGGCGCTGCTCGCGCAGGGCGGCGTCTACGCGGCGATGTGGAACCGCCAGCGCGAGGCGGAGGCCGCCCGCGAGGCGCTCAAGCGCGCGGAAGCGCAAGAAGCCGAGCACTCGGGCGAGAGCCTGCGCCAGCACCTCGAGCCGGGCGAGATCGCAGGTCCTGTTGCCAAGGCGCCCGAGCCCGCCTCGGTGACGTGAGGCGCCCGCCCTGCACCTCCTCTTAAAGGCGGCCGGCTAGACTGGAGGGGTTCTCGCCGGACCCGCCCATGCCGACCACCACGCTCCGCGACGCGGCCCCCCGCCTCAGCCCGGTCCTCGCCCGTGCACAGATCCCGGCGGCGGCGGCCGCGCTGCTGCTGTCGGCGTTCCTGCTGTTCTCGGTCCAGCCGATGTTCACCAAGCTGGTGCTGCCCCGCCTCGGCGGCAGCCCGGCGACTTGGTCGGTCGCCCTGGTGGTGTTCCAGGCCCTGCTGCTCGGCGGCTACCTCTACGCCCACCTGCTCGCCCGGTGGTTCGGCACCCGGGCGGCGCTCCTCCTGCATCTCGCCCTGATGCTCGTCGCTGGTCTCAGCCTGCCGATCGGCGTGCCGGCGGGCTTCGGCCACCCGCCGGCGGAGGACCAGGCGCTCTGGCTCGTCGGGCTGTTCGCGACGGCGGTCGGGCTGCCGTTCTTCGCCCTCTCGGCGAACGGCCCGCTGCTCCAGGCCTGGTTCGCCCGCTCCGGCCATGCCCGCTCCGGCAACCCCTATTTCCTCTACGCCGCCTCGAATCTCGGCTCGTTTGCGGCCCTCGTCGCCTATCCGGTGCTGATCGAGCCGATCCTGCCACTGCGGCTGCAGGCCGAGGCCTGGTTCGCCGGGTTCGTCGTCCTCGGCGGTCTCATCCTGGCCTCAGGCCTCGCCTCGGGGGCGGGCGGACCGAGCGAGACGGCGGTGGGGGCGGCGGCGCCGGCCTCGGCCGCACCGGGCTGGCGCCGGCGCGGCGCCTGGATCGGGCTCGCGCTCGTGCCCTCCGCCCTCCTGGTCTCGGTCACCGCCCATATCTCGACCGACGTCGCGGCCGCACCCTTCCTGTGGGTCGTCCCGCTCGCGCTCTTCCTCCTCACCTTCGTGGTCGCGTTCCGGGACGGCATGGCTCTGCCCGGCCGCGCGCTGCTCGGTCTCCAGGTCTGGGGCACGGCGCTGGCGCTCGCGAGCACCATCCTCGGCTTCGGGCTCTGGGGCGGGCTCGCGCTCCATCTCGGCCTGTTCGTCGTCAGCGCCCTGATCTGCCACGCCACGCTCTACCACCTGCGCCCGGCCCCGGACCGGCTGACCGAGTTCTACGTCTGCGTCTCCCTCGGCGGCGTGCTCGGCGGCATCGCCTGCGGGCTCGCCGCGCCCCAGGTCTTCTCGCGGGTGGTCGAGTACCCGCTCCTCATCGTCGCCGCCCTGGCCTGCCGGCCGGGCTTCTTTGCCGGCGGCGCCCGCGCCTGGCTTGCCGAGGCCGGGCCGATCGCCCTGGCCGGCTTTGCCGCCGCCGCGATCATGGTGCTCGCCGGACAGGCGCTCGGGGTCGCCGCCCTGCCGCAACTCCTCGTCCTCGCCGGAGCCGGCCTGCTGGCGGCGAGCTGGCGCCAGCCGCACCGCCTGGCGGTGGCGGCCCTGCTCGCGCTTGCGGCCTGCCTGTCCGCGATGCGGGCGGACTCGGCGGTCAGCCTGCGGTCGTTCTTCGGCGTCCACCGGATCGTCGAGACGCCGGACGGGCAGGTGCGCCTGCTCATGCACGGCACCACCGCGCACGGGGCGATGCGCCTCAGGAACCCGGACGGCACGCCCGCCGACGGCACGCCCGAGACCCTCGTCTACTACACGCCGGAGGGGCCGCTCGGCACTGCGATCCGGGCGGCTCGCGCGGCGCGGGGCGGCTCGCTCGGCTCTGTCGCGGTGGTCGGCCTCGGCACCGGCAGCCTCGCCTGCCATCGGGCGGGAGCGGAGGCCTGGCGCTTCTACGAGATCGACCCGGCCGTGGCGCGCATCGCCCGGGATCCCGCGCGGTTCCGCTTCCTCTCGGCCTGCGGCCCCGACATGCCGGTCGTGCTGGGCGATGCCCGCCTGACCCTCGCCGACGCCCCGGGCGGGCCGGGCGGGCTCGGCCTCCTCATGATCGACGCCTTCTCGTCCGACGCGATCCCGGCCCACCTCCTCACCCGCGAGGCCCTGGCGCTCTACCTCGCCAGGCTGGCGCCCGACGGCGTGCTGGTGATGCACATCACCAACCGCCACCTCGATCTCGGCCGCATCGTGGCCCGGGTCGGGGCGGAGTTCGGCCTGTCCACGTACGTTGCCCGGGAAACCTTCGCCTTCGACGCGGTGCGGTTCCGGGCGCCGGCCACGGTCGCGGTGCTGGCCCGCGACCCGGCCCATCTCGGTGCGCTCGCCGCCGATCCGGCCTGGGTGCGGATCGCCCCGGACATGAGCCGGCGGCCCTGGACCGACGATTTCTCCAACATCCTCCAGGCGATGGCCGACAAGCTGGCGCTCCCGCGTCCTTCGAACGATTGACGCCGGGCCACGCGCCTGCCATCCGCGGGCGCTGAACCGGGCGCGTTCGCGCCCGGATCGAGGCCCGAGGATTCACCCGAGGACTTATGACCGACCTGTTCGAGACGATCCGCCGCGTGCTGGTGCCGATCCACAAGGAGGGCTACCCCTTCATCGCGATCGGCATCGTGCTGACGGTGCTGGCCGGCACCTTCGTGCAGTTCCTCGGCTGGATCTTCCTGCTCCTCACCCTCTGGGTCTGCTACTTCTTCCGCGACCCCGAGCGGATCGTGCCGGTGGGCGAGGGGCTGGTGGTCTCGCCGGCGGACGGGCGGGTGAACCTGATCAGCACCGTGCTGCCGCCCTCCGAGCTCGACCTGCCCTCCGAGCCGATGCTGCGCATCTCGGTGTTCATGAACGTGTTCGACTGCCACGTGAACCGGGTGCCGGTCACCGGCCGCATCGACCAGGTCCACTACACGCCGGGCCTCTTCCTCAACGCCGAGCTCGACAAGGCGAGCGAGGACAACGAGCGCAACGGCCTCGTCATCGAGACCCGGCAGGGGGCGGAGACGGTCCGCATCGGCGTGGTGCAGATCGCCGGCCTGGTGGCGCGGCGCATCGTCGACTGGATCAAGCCCGGCGACGACCTCGTGGTCGGCGACCGCTTCGGCCTGATCCGCTTCGGCTCGCGGGTCGACGTCTACCTGCCGGCCGGCACCCGGGTGATGGTCGGCCTCGGCCAGAAGGCGGTGGCGGGCGAGACCGTGCTGGCCGACCTGCGCGGGGCCGGCCCGGTGCGGCAGTTCCGCCGCGTCTGACAGGGAGGGACGGCATGGACGACCTCTTCCCGCCCTTCGCGCCCGAGCCGACGAACGAGCCCAAGTCGGACGATCCGTCGGCCGACGCCAAGCCCAACGAGCCGAGGTCGCGCCGGTTCAAGCCGGTGCCGGTGCGGATGATCATCCCCAACATGATCACCCTGATGGCGGTCTGCCTCGGGCTCACCGCGGTGCGGTTCGGCTTCGAGGGCAAGTTCGAGCCGGCGGTGATCGCGATCGTCGCCGCCGCCGTCCTCGACGGCGTCGACGGGCGGGTGGCGCGGCTGCTCAAGGGCACCTCGCGCTTCGGCGCCGAGCTCGATTCGCTCGCCGACTTCGTCAATTTCGGCTGTGCCCCGGCGCTGATCCTGTACAGCTTCGTCTTGCACAACCTGAAGTCGCTGGGCTGGATCGTCGCGCTCATCTTCGCCATCGCGATGGCGCTGCGGCTTGCCCGCTTCAACGTGATGCTGGACGACCCCAACCGGCCGGAATGGAAGAAGGACTTCTTCGTCGGCATGCCGGCCCCGGCCGGGGCGCTCACGGTGATGCTGCCGCTCTACCTGCACTTCCTCGGCTTCGAGATGGCCCCGAGCCTGGCGCCGGTCGCCCTCGTCTACATGCTGGTGATCGCGCTCCTCGTGATCTCCACGGTGCCGACCTTCTCGGGCAAGACCGTGGGCAAGCGCGTGCCGCGGGAATACGTGCTGCCGATCTTCGTCGTCACGGTGGCGGGGTTCGGGCTGCTGATCAGCTTCCCGTTCGAGGTCCTGGCGCTCCTGAGCCTCGCCTATCTGTGCCTGATCCCGATCGGCGCCAACCAGTACCGCCGCCGGGCCAAGGCGGAGGCCGCGGCCGGCGACGCGGCGCCGGCCGCCTGACAGGCCTGGGGCGGGACCCGGAATCCCGCCTCCCGGGCTGCGCTGCGAGGTTCCGGAAGCCCCCTTCCGGAACCGGTCTCACTGCATCAGGCCCATCAGGTCGCCGATGCGCATGTCGCGGATCGCGTCGAGGGACATGCCGCCGCCGCCCATCCCTCCGCCACCCATGCCGCCGGCCATGCCGGCCATGCCGCCCATCATGCCGCTCAGGCCGCCGAGGCGGTTCATCCAGTACATCGCCTGGCGCATCTCGGAGGAGCGGCCGCCGAATCCGGCGAGGCCCGCCATCTGCCCGGCCCCGCGCCGGTGCCGCACGGCGGCGTACCGGATGGCCCGGTTGCGGACGACCATGCGGCGCGGCTCGTAGACCGGGCGGGCCGTGGCGTAGCGGCGCGCGACCGCGCGCCGGCCGACGACCGGCGTCTCTGCCCGGGCGACCGCGCGGGACCGCACCATCGTGCGCGGAGTCAGCCGCGGCTCGGCGGCCTGGATGGCGGCCCTGGGCGCCGGCGACCGCGGAGAGAGGGTCCTGGGCGCTTCGGCGGTGCGCTGGGCCGGGGCCTCGGCGGCGTCCATCACGGTGCGGCAGGCCGCGCTCAGGCTCGCCTTCTCCCGCCGCAGGCAGGACGCGATCGCCCCGACATTCGGGATGTAGGACGAGCACAGGCGCATGGCGTCCGAGGTGCAGGCGGCCCGCTGCGCCGGCGTGCCTTGCGCGAGGGCGGGCGTGACGGCCAGGAACAGCGCGGCCGCTGCGGCGAGAGAAGGCAGTTTCATCGTCGGGATCTCCTCCATGCGGGAGAGGGTGCCGCTTCGGTGAGGAAGCCGTCCCTCCTGTGCACCCTCGGCCGTACGGCCGCGGTGTGGCGACGCACCCGGTGCTGACCTGGCACCCATTCTCGTCTTGCGGAGATTGGCGCACGGCCCCGCCCGACTGGACAATACTGGTCCCTCCAACGCGCGATGTCGAGGCGCGGCGCCCGGTCCGGATCCGGAGCCGGCAGGACGAGGGCGGCAGCGGAGTCCTCAACTGCAAATCCGCGAGGAAAGCTGGATGACGCTGTTGAATCGCGCTATCGAGCGTCCAGGCGATCCAGCGACCCTAGTCGATACTGTCGGGTTGTCGACATTCCGGTTCCCGCATCTCGATGCAAGCCTGGGGAATAGCTCCCATTCCGGCCGATCCGCCCGAGTCCCGCGTGCCGCGCGGGGACGATCCCGACGCGCCGCTGCGGCTGATCAAGCCCAATCCCCCGCGGCTGAGCGACATCATGGAGATCGTCCGGGAGATCGAGGCCTCCGGCCGCTTCAGCAATTATGGTCCGGTCAACGAGCGCCTCGAGCGGGCGCTGGTGCGGGACCTGTTCGGTGACGTCGGCGCCTGCGTCACGGTGGGCAACGCCACCCTCGGGCTGATGCTGGCGATCCGGCAGGCGGTCGGCGCCGCGGATCCGCGCCGGCGTTACGCCCTGATGCCGGCCTTCACCTTCGCGGCCACCGCCCAGGCCGCGCTCTGGTGCGGTCTCACCCCGCTCCTGTGCGACATCGATCCGGAGACCTGGCTTGCGGCGCCCGGCGCCGAGGACGCCCTCGCCGCGCGATACGGCGAGGAGATCGCCGTGGTGGTGCCCTGCACGACCTTCGGCGCTCCGATCGATGCCGCGCACTACGACCGCCTGTCGCGGACGACCGGGGCCGCCGTCGTGGTCGATGCCGCGGCGGCGGTCGGCAGCCGCGACGAGGCCGGGCTGACGCCCGGAGCCGGGCAGGCCTGGCCGAGCGTCTACTCGATGCACGCCACGAAGCCGTTCGCGACCCTCGAGGGCGGGTTCGTCTATGCGGCGGATCCCGAGCCCATCCGCGCGCTGCGCGCCATGGCCAATTTCGGCTTCGCGGCGGGGCGCTCCGCGTCGTTGCCGGGCCTCAACGCCAAGCTCAACGAGGTGACGGCGGCGATGGGCCTCGTCCAGCTCGACCGCCTGGCCGCGGCCGTGCGGCACCGCGAGGTCCTGGCCGCGTCCTACCGCGCGCTCCTGCCGGACCTGGCGGTCCAGCGCAGCACCGCCGCCGTGCAGGCGCACGTCTTCCTGCCGGCGCTGCTGCCGCGGGGAGGCCGGTCCGAGCGCGACGACGTGATCCGCCGTGCCCTCTCGGCCGGCATCGAGATCGGGACCTATTACGACCCGCATCTCGGCGCGCAGCCCTATTTCCAGCAAACCTGCCGCGCCGGGCCGCTGCCGGTGGCGGAGGATGTCGGCGGCCGGATGCTGTCGCTGCCCCTGCACGACACGATGACGATGGAGGACGTCCACCGCGTCGCGGACGTGCTGCGGGAGATCTGCCGATGAGCCACTCCCCGACCGTCGCCGAGGCGGTTGCGCTCTACGACGCCTTCGCGGCCGCGTACGACCGCAGCTTCGACACCGAGCCGATGCGCAGGGTCTACGAGCGCCTGGCCTGGGAGGGGGTGGCCGCGCTGCTGCCGGCCCGCATCGGCACGGTGGTCGATGTCGGCTGCGGCACCGGGCGCAACGCCGAGCGGCTGCGCACCCTCGGTCACGCCGTCATCGGCATCGAGCCCTCGCCGGAGATGCGCGCGGTGCTGGCGGGCAAGCCCGCGCTCGCCCACGGCTTCACGCTTCTCCCCGACACGATGGAGGAGGCGGTGCTGCCTGAGGCCGCGTCCGACGCGGTCCTGGCGATGGGGTCGCTGCAATACGCCGTCGATCCGCGCGCGGCCATGGCGCGTCTCGTGCACTGGGTCAGGCCCGGCGGCCTCGTCTGCGTCCTCGTCGATTCGCGCATCGCCCTCACCTTCGAGCTCCTGCGCCTCGGCCGGACCGAGGAGGCGCTGACGCGGCTCGACGAGGGCTGCGGCGTCTTCAGCTATGGCGGCCGGCGCTCCGGCGTCCACCTGTTCGATGCCGGCGGCATCGCCGCGCTGATGCGCGAGGCCGGCTTGGGCGCGGTCGAAACCCGCGGCATCCTGGTCTCGGCGAGCGCGCAGGGCCGCGAGGCCTGCAGCGCGGCGATCCAGGCGGACGAGGAGGCTCTGCTCGCCCTCGAGCGCCGCCTGCGGGAGGTCCCGGCCCTAGCGGATGCCGGCAAGCACATCCTCGCCTGGGGCTACCGCGAGGCCTGACGCGATCCCGCCCTCGCGCGGGGCCGCCTCACGCCGAGGGCTCGCCGCCGCTCCTCGCGGCGCGCTCCGTCGCGAGCAGGTGCCCGAGCGGGCTCACGCCCACCGGCAGCCCCTCGGCCGCCCGGTACAACTCGGGGTCGAAATGCGGGGCCGGGAAGCGGCCGAGGCGCTCCCCGGTGAGCACGTAATCGAGCAGCGGGTTCATGTCCTCCGCCACCGAGTCCCGGTAGGTGCGGCGGTACCAGGACGGGCTGAAATGCCGGTTCGGCGACCGGTCTTCCCGCCAGCCGAACGTGCAGAAATGCATCAGCGGCGCGATGCCGGCCGCCGCCACGTCCGGGTTGCGGGCGAGGTAGTCCGCCGCGTCGAACAGGCCCGAGCGGCTCAGCAGGTCGAGCTCGTCCTCGAGGATCGGCTCCGGCGGCGCCCCGTCGAGGCGAAGGCCCGGGACGCGGCGCGCATGGGCCCGGATCGTCTCGAAATCCGCCCGCGTCTCGGCGCGGTTGCGCAGGTAGTGCTCCCCGTGCCTCTCCGCCAGGTCCACCTTCCGCAGGCCTTGGGCCAGGATGTCGTTGCGCTCGCAGACGTGGTCGAGCCCCAGGCTCTTGTAGTGCAGCAGCTTGACCTGGCGCCGCGCCTCGTAGGCGACCCGGCCGCTCGGGGAGGCCCCGTGCCGGCCGTGGCCGTAATTGATCTCGTCGATGGCCTGCGGGTCGAAGATCGCAGGCTTGTCGTAGGCGGTCGCCCGTGCCCCGCGGACGATCTGCTGCCAGAGCGGCCGGGGATCGGTGGGGAAGCGCTCGGCGATCATGTTGTAGCCGACGGTGGTCAGCACGGTGACACCCTCGCGGCGGCAATGTCCGAGATAGGCCGGCAGGTCCGGGTGGTGGAGATGCTCGTCCATCTCCGCCGTCACGATCCAGTCCGCGCTCTCCCGTGACCCCTTCCAGGCGTTGTTCATCAGGGACGTATAGGTGTCGGCGAACGAATCGGCCTGCGTGGCGACCTGCGCGACCGAGATCCTCTCGTCGCCTGCGAGCAGGTCCAGGCTCCGATCCGTGGAGCCGTTGTCGAAGACGTAGAACTTGGTGATGAGATCGCGATAATGCGCCAGAAAATAGGGAATGATCTTCTCTTCGTTCAGGCACATGCAATAGAGGTGGATCTGCATCGACACCGGATGTCCCTGGCGAGCCCTGCCGGTCGCGGATGCGCGGCAGGAGGACCGGTCTAAGCCGGTACTGGCGGGAGTACCATGACTTTCACAGACACATAACAGCAACGTGACGCGGCGTCCGGCCCCCGGCGCGACCGGGCTGTCATTGGTCCGGACGGCGCCGACATTCGCGGCGTCTGACGTCAGGCGCGCCGCGCCACCAGGAACAGCCGCGGGAACGGCAGCAGCACCCGGCCGTCGTCCTGTGCCGGGTAGGCCTGCGCCAGGGCCGCTTCGTAGCGGGCGAGGTAATCGGCCTGCGCCGGGCCGTCGAGAGGCGCGAGGAATGGCCGCAGGCCCGTGCTGCGCACCCATTCGACGATGCCGCGATGGCCCGGGAGCGGATGGACGTAGGTGGTGCGCCACAGGTCGACCGTACAGCCGGCCCGCGACAGCCACGCGTCGTAATCGCGAAAGCTGCCGAGCGTGGTGCGGGCGTCGGCGGCCTCGGCGAGGAGGCTGCGGAACGGCGCGTCCTCCGCCACGTCGCGCATCAGTCGGTGGGACGGCTCGTCGAGGTTGTCCGGCATCTGCACGGCGAGGCAGCCGCCCGGCGCCAGGAAACCGGCGAGGCGCGGCAGCAGCCGCGCGTGGTCCGGCAGCCAGTGCAGCACCGCGTTGGCGAAGATCAGGTCCTGCGGCGCGTCGGGCGCCCAGGCGGCGAGGTCGGCCTCGACGAAGGACAGGCCCGGCAGGGTCCGGCGGGCCTGCGCCAGCATGGCGGGCGAGGAATCGAGGCCGGTGATCGCCGCGGACGGGAAGCGGGCGGCCAGGAGCGCGGTGCTGTTGCCGGGCCCGCAGCCGAGATCGACGACCTGCGCCGCCGTCGCGAGCGGCACCCGCGCCAGCAGGTCCGCCGCGGGCCGCGTCCGCTCGTCGGCGAATTTCAGGTATTGGCCCGCATCCCAATCCGCCATCGCCCGGCTCCCCACCATGGTCGTGCGCGGCGGGACGTGAGGGCGCGCCGTTTCGCACGATCCTGGCGAGGAGACCCGACGCGCGCGCGGAATTCAAGACGGTCGGGCCGGGGCGGACGCCCCTGAGGGCTCCTGCCCCTGAGGGCTCCCCCCCTCAGGCCTTGGGGGGCAGCGCGCCCAGGATGTCCTTCAGGGCGTCCTCCACCGCCTCGCGGCCCGTGTCGTGGGCCTTCAGGCGGCCCTCGAGCCGGCGCAGCTGCGGGGCGAATTCCGGCGGCAGGCCGGGATCGCCGAGGTAGTGCGGCTTCTCGGCCTCGGCGTTGTAGACCGAGCGGAGCTGCTGCCCGAGGTGCTCGCGCACCGGCTCCGGCAGCGCGGCGTCGTGGTTCTCGTGCGGGTCGGAGGGCATGGGGTCCGTGTCGTTTGGGGTCGGCGGGATCAGGCTGAGCGGAGCGGCTGTCGCCCGTCGGATCAGCCCGCCCCTGTCTCGGCCGAAGCAGAACGAGGACCGGGACCGTTTCGTTGCAAGGTTTCCCGTATCGCAGGGGTGACATCACGGTCCCGGACAGCAGAAAGCCCCGGCGCGGGGCCGGGGCTTCCGAAGTCCGGGCCGTGCCGCACGGGGCGGCACGGATCCCCGCTTGGTCGACGACGCTTAGTCGATGACCTGCACGATGCGGCGGGTGCCCGGATCGACCAGCACCACACGGTCGTTGACCACGGTGTAGCGGCGGCCGCGGATGCCGTACTCGGACGGAACCTCGTAGTAGCTCACGCCCGCGGAGGGCAGCACGGTGCCGACCGCCACATCGCCGTCCCAGTTGTAGGAGCGGTGCTGGCGCACGGCGTAGGTGCGGAAGCGGGGACGGTCGTCGACGCCGAGCAGGCCGCCGACTGCACCGGTCGCCGCACCGACGGCGCCGCCGACGATCGCGCCGACCGGGCCGGCGGCGTCCGCACCATCCTCGGCGCCGCGCTGGGCGCCGCCGATCAGGCCCTGGGCATGGGCGGCCATCGGCAGGGAGAGGGCGAGGGCGGCGGCGGCCAGGAAGGTCTTGGTCTTCATCGGATCGGTCTCCGTTTCGGTCCAATCCGCCCCGGTCGAGCGGGGCGGCTCTCGGGGGTGCTAACGTCGCCGTCGGCGAAACGGTTCAATCACTGCGGCCGAAATGTCGCATAAACCTCCCCGGAGTACCTTCCACCGAATCAGGCGTCCTTGGGCATCGCCGACTGGATCAGACGGTCGGTGCCGAGATCTTCCTCGTCGTAGCCGAGAAGCTCCGCCAGCCGGCCGCGGGCGCGGCTGACGCGGCTCTTCACCGTGCCGACCTTGCAGCCCATGATCGCTGCCGCCTCCTCGTAGGAGACGCCCTCGGCGCCGACGAGCACCAGGGCCTCGCGCTGGTCCGGCGGCAGCTTGGCGAGCGCGCTCTGCAGGTCCTCGACGTCCAGGCGGTCGCCCTGGTGCGGCGCCGTGGCGAGCCGCGCCGCGTAGGAGCCGTCCTGGTCCTCGACCTCGCGCACGCGCTTGCGGTGGTCGGAGTAGAAGATGTTGCGCAGGATGGTGAAGAGCCAGGCGTTCAGGTTGGTGCCGGCCTGGAACCGCGCGCGGTGCTGCCAGCCCTTGAGCAGCGTGTCCTGCACCAGGTCGTCGGCCCGGGCCGGATTGCTGGTCAGCGACAGCGCGAAGGCGCGCAAGGACGGCACCGCTTGCAGCAGCCCGTCGCGGAATTCCGGCAGGACGACCTCGCCCTGCACCTTGAGGGCGGCCTCCAGACGCGCCACCAGCTCGGCGAAGCGGTTGTCCGGATCGGCGTTGCCGAGGGACTCGTAGGTCGCCCGGAGCTGCGTGCCGAGATGCGACCGGATGCTGGCCGAGAGGCCGGGACGGGCCTCGGCCGACGGATTCGGGGCGGTGTCTCGCGTCATGGCTCTCGCGTCTGGCTGCCAGAGGAAGATGGGCCCGGGGGCCGCGACAGGAAAGGGCAACCTTAGCGAGAAACAGGCCGGGACCAAGAGGCTGACTCACTCAAGAGGGCGCCTCGCCGCGACGGCTTCGATGAGGCCTCCGCGCTCAGCCGCCGAGGCCAGCCCCGGTCTCGTCGCCGTCCGGGACGCCGAGGCGGAAGGCCAGAACCTCGCCGGGGGCGAGGTCGGTCCAGCTCTCGTCCCGCGTGAGGGGGCGCGTCGCCACGACCGTCACGATGTCGTCGGGCGTGGTCTCATGCGCGAAATCCACCCGCCAATCCTCGTCGACCAGCGTCGCGGTGCCGAACGGCGCCCGGCGGGTCAGGGTGCAGAGCCGCTTGCCGCAATGGGCGTAGAGGGTGCGGCTGTCGGAGAGCAGCATGTTGAACACCCCGAGCCCGTGCAGTTCGGCGCAGAGCTCCCGCACCGCCCCGTCGAGGCGCGTGGGCTTCGGCAGCGCCCCCCAGCGCTCCTCGAGCCGGCCGAGCATCCAGCAGAAGGCGTGCTCGCTGTCGGTGGTGCCGACGGGCCGGAAGCGGCCGAGCTTGAGGCGCTTCACGCCCTTGAGCTGGCCGTTATGCGCGAAGGTGAAGGTGCGGCCCCACAATTCGCGGCTGAACGGGTGGGTGTTTTCCAGCGTCACCCGGCCGCGATTGGCCCGGCGCACATGGGCGATCACGATCCGGCTCTTGATCGGGTATTGCCGCAGGAGCCGGGCGATCTCCGAGCGGGCGCTCGGCTCCGGGTCGTGGAAGCTGCGGCAGCCGCGCCCCTCGTAGAACGCGATGCCCCAGCCATCCTGATGCGGCCCGGTCTCGCCGCCGCGGCGCGCCAGGCCGGCGAAGCTGAAGCGGATGTCGGTCGGGACGTTGGCGCTCATGCCGAGCAGTTCGCACATGGCGACCGTTATAGCGCCGCAGCCGTGAGCGGGGAGTGAACGGGCGCGAATCCCGCGCTCCCCCTGCGCGCGTCGGCCGGCTTGCGACCGCCAGGACGGCGGTCATCCGGTCGGCGCCGGTTCGCAGGCTGCCGAAAATGGAAACGATGCGTTTCGATCGTTTCCATTTCCAAACATGATTTTCGGCTCCAGGGTATTGGTCGTCGCCGCATCCGCGGCGGAGGCTCCGGGCCTCGAGATCCGGCGGTGACGAATGTACCGTCCGTCCCGGGGCGTCGGGGCCGTCGAGAGAAGGAGCAGGGCGATGAGCTGGCACAGTGCCGATGATCCGATCCCGGGCGACCGTTTCAGCTGCGACGCGATCCAGAGCCTGATCGTGCCGCGCTCGCGCGATCTCGGCTCCTTCGCCGTCCGGCGGGCGCTGCCCTCGACCGAGTGCCGGATGGTCGGCCCCTTCATCTTCTTCGACCAGATGGGCCCGTCCGAGTTCCTGCTCGGGCAGGGCATGGACGTGCGGCCCCATCCGCATATCGGGCTGTCCACCGTCACCTACCTGTTCGACGGCGAGATCATGCACCGCGACAGCCTCGGCACTGAGCTGCCGATCCGGCCGGGCGAGCTGAACTGGATGACCGCCGGGCGCGGCATCACCCATTCGGAGCGCACCGGCGCCGCGCTCCGGAAGACCGGCTCGCGGCTGTTCGGCCTCCAGAGCTGGGTCGCCCTGTCGGCGCAGGACGAGGAGACGACCCCGGCCTTCGAGCATTACGACGCCGCCGCGCTGCCGATCGTCTCGGGCGAGGGCAAGACCGTCCGGCTGATCGCCGGCGAGGCCTATGGGGCGCGCTCGCCGGTGCGCACCTCGAGCCCGATGGTCTATGCCGACGTGGCGCTCCAGGCCGGTGCCGTGCTGCCGCTCGACCCCAACTACGACGAGCGGGCGATCTACACGGTCGCGGGCGCGATCGAGATCGCCGATGACGGCTTCGGTCCCGGCCAGCTCCTGGTCTTCCGGCCCGGCGACCGCATCAGCGTGCGGGCGACGCAGGATGCCCGCTTCATGGTGCTGGGCGGCGAGCCGATGGACGGCCCGCGTCACCTGTGGTGGAACTTCGTCTCCTCGCGGCCCGAGCGGATCGCGCAGGCGAAGGAGGATTGGCGCCAGGGCCGGTTCGACACGGTGCCGAACGACGCCGAGTTCATCCCGCTGCCGGAGGATCCCCCGCCGGTCCGCTACCCGTGATCCGGCCGGCGGCCGGGAGCGGCTGCCGGCGCGCCTTCCTCAGTAGCCGACGGTGAAGCGCTGGCGGAGATGGGCCGGGCGCTCGATCTCGTCGACGAGGGCGACGGCGTAATCCTCGTAAGAGATGCGGCTGCCGCCCTCGCCGACGAGGAGGCCGTCGCGGCCGAGGCGGAACCGGCCGGTGCGCGCCCCCGGTTCGATCAGCGCCGAGGGCGACAGGAAGGTCCAGTCGAGGTCGGTCACCGCGCGCAACGCGTCGAGGAACGCCGCGCCGCGCAGCGCCTCGGCCTTGTAGGCCTCGGGAAAGCCGGGCTGGTCGACGAGCCGCTGGCCGGGCGCCACTTCGAGCGAGCCGGCGCCGCCGACCACGAGGTAGCGGGTCACGCCCGATTCGCGGACGGCGCCGATCAGCATCTGCGGGTCGGTGTCGGCGAAGCGCACGGCGCTCACCACGGCATCGTGCCCGGCGAGCAGGCGGCTCAAGCCCGCGGGATCGCGCACGTCGCCGGGGACCGCCTCGGCCTGCGCCGAGGCGACGCCGGCGAGGTTGCGGGCGATCGCGGTGACGCGGTGGCCCCGCTCCACCAGTTCGGTGACGAGACGCGCGCCGACGTTCCCGGTCGCGCCGATGACGGCAACCCTGGCCATGTGGATCTCTTTGTTCGATTCCGCGATCTGGTCTACAATCGAGACCGTGCACAGAGCTAGCTCCCGCTGCCCGGCCGCGCAAGACGTCATCGTCGCGGGACCAGGTCAGCGCGGGATGACCACAGGATGTGACGGATGCTCGATCAGATCAGGCCAGCCGACATCTCCGAGTTTCCTTGCCCGATCCGCGACGTCCTCGACCGCATCGGCGATCAGTGGAGCTTCCTGGTGCTGATCGGGCTGGAGCCGGGGGTGCGGCGCTTCAGCCAGCTCGAGCGCGAGATCGGCGACATCTCGAAGCAGATGCTGTCGAAGACCCTGCGCCGGCTCGAGCAGGACGGCTTCGTGGCGCGCGAGGTCCATGCCGAGGTGCCGCCCCGGGTCGAGTACCGGCTGACGGCCCTCGGGCGCTCGTTCCTCGGCCCGATGCGGGAGCTGATCCGGTGGGCGGAGGTGAACCACGGGGCGATCGTTGCGGCGCGGCGGCAGAAGGGGGCGGGGTGAGGGATTCGGGACCCATGCCCGGTTTCGCCCGACGACGGATCATGCGATTTCCGCCCGATCGCGACGCGCCGACTTGGCGCGGGATCCCCGCTCCCGCCCGGCCCGGTCCATCGCATGCGGCGGATGGGATGATGGAGACGATCATCCCATCCGGCCCTCCGCATCGTCGCGGGGATCGAGGGTTTGCCCCGCTCGCCGCACAGGCCTGGCGGGACGTGGGCGAGGCACAGCCGGCGGAATGAGGCTCAGGCGATCGTGCTGCGCCGACGGGAGCGGGAGGCATGCTCTCCCGTTATCGGAACGGACCCCCGGAGAGACGGTGCATCGACGACGTCACCGGCAGGCGATCTCGTCCGCCGTCACCAGGATGACCTCCCCGTCGAGGATCGGCTGGGCCACGCGGAAGAACCGCGCCACCGCCTCCGAGCCGTTGTGCCGGTCCATCGCCGCCTGATCCGTGAACCGTTCGTAGGTGGTGAAGCGCGCCGGATCGCCGTCGTCCTGCGAGATGAAGAAGCCGACCGTGTCCGGCTCGTTCGCGGCGACGTGCGCCGCCACGTCGAGGAGGGCGGCGCGAAGGGTCTCCTCCGCGCCCGGCTTGGCGCGGAGGATGGCGCTGATCGTCTTCATGGGCCCGCTCAGAAGGTCTTCCAGTCGCCGGCGGCCTCGAAGGCGGCGGCGGCCTGGTAGATCGCGCTCTCGTTCCAGTCCTTCGCGGTCAGCATCAGGCCGACCGGCAGGCCGTCGACGAGGCCGCAGGGGATCGACATCGAGGGGTTGCCGGTCACGTCCATCGGCGAGGTCGAGGCGACCATCTCGAAGGCGCGGACGATGATCTCCTCCAGCGGCGCGCCCTTCTCCGGCAGCTTGGTGGCGGTGCAGGGCAGGGTGGGGCAGAGCAGCAGGTCGTACTGCGCGAAGGTCGCGGCGAAATCCTCCCGCACCTTGCGGGCGAGGTTCTGCGCCTTGGCGTAGTAGCGGCCGCGATAATGGGTCAGGCCCCACTGGCCGATCAGCATCGAGATCTTCAGCGTCTCCGACAGGTCGTCCGCCTTGTCGCGCCAGGCGGAGTGGGCGTCGAACAGGCCGACGTCGTAGGCGCCCTTCCAGTTGAACCCCATGCCGTTGCCGAGCATCATCTGCTGGGTCAGCCCTTCGAGGCCGATCGGCGTCCACACCGAGGCCGCAATCCGGTAGGCCGGCAGCGAGACCTCCTCGACGGTGGCGCCGAGCGCTTCGAACCGCGCCGCCCCGGCCCGGACCTTGTCGGCCACCGCCTCCTGCATGCCCGGCGCCGAGAAGCCTTCGAGCAGCAGCCCGATCTTCAGGCCCTTCGCGCCCTTCTTGAGCGCTTCCGTATACGCCGCGACCTGCGGCGCGTACTGGCGCGGATCGAGGCCGTCGGCCCCGGCCAGGACTTCGAGCAGCAGGGCGTTGTCGGCCACGCTCGCGGTCATCGGGCCGGTATGGTCGATCGTGGTCTCGATCGGCATCACGCCGGTATAGGGCACGAGGCCGTGGGTCGGCTTCATGCCGTAGATCCCGCAATACGAGGCGGGGATGCGGATCGACCCGCCCTGGTCGCCGCCGATCGCGAGATCCACCTCGCCGGCGGCCACCAGCGCGCCGCTGCCCGAGGACGAGCCGCCGGCCGAGTAGCCCATCCGGTGCGGGTTGTGGACCGGCCCCGGATCCGAGGTGTGGCTGCCGCCCGAGAGGCAGAAATGCTCGCACACCGCCTTGCCCAGGATGGTGGCGCCGGCATCCAGCATCCGGGTCACGATGGTGGCGTCGGCCGCCGGCACGAACCCCTCGAGGGTCGAGGCGCCGTTCATCATCGGCACGCCGGCGAGCGCGACGTTGTCCTTGAGCGCGACGGTCTTGCCCTTGAGCTTGCCGGTGTCGGCGCCCTTGACGGTGCTCTTCCAGTACCAGGCCCCGAGGGGGTTCTCCTCCGGGGCCGGCCGGGTGCCCGGGGTGCGGGGATACTTCACCGCGGGGATGTGGTCGGGCAGGGCGTCGACGACGTCGTAGGCGTCGAACGAGGCGTCCATCAGCGCCCGGTAGGCGGCGGCCTCCTCGTGCGAGAGCGACATGTAGAGGCTGGCGGCGAGCTCGCGGACCTGGGCTGCGCTCGGGCGGGTGATGGCCATGGGGCGTCTCCTTGCAGGCTTCAGGTGATTGGTCGTCGGGCGACCAGAGAACCGGCGGTCGCCTGTTTGGTGTCTCTCACGAAACTCCCGATCACCGGCCTTGCCCAGTGTGGCGGCTCCGGCGCAGCGGGAGTTCTGTGAGGTGCACTGATCCCTCCGCGTCATTCCGGGGCTTGCCGAAGGCGAGAGCCCGGGATCCAGAACCGCTGATCTTGCAGAATCGGACGGATTGCGGCCCGCTTTATCCTGGAACATCGGCAGCTCTGGATTCCGGGCTCCGCTGCACGGCCCCGGAATGACCAGGAGGGTGAATCATCTGTCGAGAGAAGTGAACACCGGTTCGATCATGCCGCCGCCATGCCGATCCGCCCGGACAGAAGGTCCTCGCGCGAGACCTCGCCGGTGATGCGGCCCTTCTGGATGCCGAGCACCCGGTCGGAGAGCGAGCTGATGAAGTCGAGGTTCTGCTCGACGATGATCATCGACAGGTCCCAGCGCTTCTTCAAGGCGAGCAGCGTCTCGATGATCTCCTCGATGATCGACGGCTGGATGCCCTCGGTGGGCTCGTCGAGGAGGACGAGCTTCGGCCGGGTGCAGAGGCAGCGGGCGAGCGCCAGCAGCTGCTGCTCGCCGCCCGAGAGGGCGCCGCCGCGCCGGTCGAGCAGGCGCACGAGGCGGGGGAAGTCGGCGAGCACGTCGTCGATGATGCGGGGGTCCTCCTTGCGCGCGCTGGCGAGCCCCATGCGCAGGTTCTCGCGCACGCTGAGGGTGGCGAAGATCTCGCGGCCCTGCGGCACCAGGCCGAGGCCGAAGCGAGCGCGCTGGTGGATCGGCATCCGCGTCACGTCGGTGCCGGCGAAGCGAACCGCGCCGGCGGTGGCCGGGATGTGGCCCATCAGGGTCCGCATCAGCGTGGTCTTGCCCATGCCGTTATGGCCGAGGATGCCGAGATATTCGCCCGGCGCCAGCGTGAAGTCCACGCCCATCAGGATCGGCACCCGGCCGTAGCTCGCCCGCAGGTTCTCGACGTCCAGCAACGCGCTCATGCCGCCACCTTCTTGCCGAGATAGACATCGCGCACCCGCCGGTCGGCCAGCACGGCGTCGATCCCGTCCTCCATCATGATCCGGCCCTGGTGAAACACGGTCACCGTGCGGGCGATCATCCTGATGAACGCCATGTCGTGCTCGACCACGACGATCGCCCGGGTCTTGTTGATCTCGCGGATGATCTCGGCGGTGCGGTGGGTCTCCTCGTCGGTCATGCCGGCGGCCGGCTCGTCCAGGAGGATCAGGTCGGGGTCGCCGGCGAGCACCGTGCCGATCTCGACCCATTGCCGCTGGCCGTGCGAGAGCTGGCCGACCGTGGCCCCGGCGAGATGCGTCAGCCGGATCTTCTCCAGGATCTCGTCGACCAGGGGCCTGGTGAATTTCGGCGTGGTCTTGCGGCGGGCCGAGAGCCAGATGTTCTCGCGCACCGACAACCCGTTGAACACGTTCGGCACCTGCGTCTTGATGCCGATGCCGAGGCGCGCGATCTCATGGCTCTGCAGGCCCGTCAGCGGTTGGCCGCGGAACGCGATCGTGCCGGAGGTCGGGGTGAGCTGCCCGGTCAGCATCTTGAAGAAGGTGCTCTTGCCGGCGCCGTTCGGGCCGATGAGGCAGCGCAGCTCCATCTCGCCCAGGGTGAAGCTGACGTCGTCGTTGGCGACGACGCCGCCGAAGCGCATCGTCAGATGCTCGGTCTTGAGCAGGGGGACGAGGGGATCCACGGTCATTCGGCTCCCGCGATCTGGGTCCGGGCGGCGGTCTCGGGCGCCGGGCGGCGCAGGGTCCGTCGACCGAGCCCGAGGAGCGCGTCGCGGAGCGTCGGCACGATGCCCTTCGGCAGGAGCAGCACGAAGGCGACCAGGATCACGCCGAGCACGAGGTTGGCGTTGAAGGCCTGCTGCGAGCCGATCTTGGCGTTGAGGTACTGGATCAGGAAGCAGCCGACGACCGGGCCGATCAGGGTGCCGAGGCCTCCGACGGTGATCCAGATGATGATCTCGGCGGACAAAGACAGCGAGAAGATCGTCGGGCCCACGAAGGCGCCCCAGTTGACGTAGAGCGCGCCGGCAAGGCCCGCGACCGCGCCGCCCACCATGAACACGCCGAGCTTGATCAGGCGCGGATCGTAGCCGAGCAAAGCCGCCCGGGTCTCGTTCTCGCGCACCGCCACCGCGATGCGGCCGAAGGGGCTCGCCAGGAGCAGCCGCATCAGCACGTAGACGGCGATGAGCGCGGAGCCTGTGACCCACCAGCCGGCTTCGGGCGTGAGCACCGCGTCGGGCGCGTAGGGGGCGTTGAAGGTCGGCACCGACGGGATGCCGTTGAAGCCGCCGAGCCGCGCCTGGCCGATCGTGTAGGCGTCGCCCGCCGTCGAGTTGACGACGTTGAACAGGATCAGGGTGACGGTGAGGGTGATGACCCCGAGATAGACCTCGCTGATCCGGCCGTAGAACACGAAGTAGCCGAGCGCCGCCGCGAACAGGGCGGGGAGGAGGATCGCCAGCAGGATCGCGTTGGTCGAATCGCCGAAATTGATCGCCGCCACCGCGTAGGTGTAGCCGCCGATCCCGAAGAACGCGGTCTGGCCGAAGGACAGGATGCCGCCGAAGCCCCAGATGAAGCCGAGGCTGAGCGCCAGCACGCCCATGGCGGCGAACAGCGTCATCTGCATCAGGGTGAAGAGTTCGAGATAGGTCGGGAGGACGGCCACCAGGGCGATGGCGGCCAGGACGGCGAGGCCCTGGAGCAGGACCTTCAGGGCGTCGGGCATTCAGAGCGTCCCCTTGAAGAAGCGGCCGGAGATGCCCTGCGGCAGCAGGCGGATCAGCAGGATCGCCGAGAGGAACAGGATCACCTCGCCGTAGACCGGTGTGGTGAGGAAGGCGCCGACCTGGTTGACGAAGCCGAACAGGCCGGCGGCCGAGAGCGTGCCCGAGATGATCGCCGCGCCGCCGCCGACCACCGTGATGAAGCACTTGGCGACGAAGGCGGTGCCCATCACCGGCGTGATGCCGGAGACCGGCGCCAGGAGCCCGCCGGCAAGCCCCGTGACCGCGGCGCCGATGCCGAAGGTCGCCATGTAGATCTTCGCCGGGTTGACCCCGAGCGTCGCCGCCATGCCGGGGTTCAGCATCACCGCCCGGGCGACGAGGCCGAAGCGGGTGAAGCGCATCACCCCGTAGACGAGGGCCATCATCAGGACGGCCATGCCGAACAGGAAGATCGTGTACCAGCTCGACCGGTAGGCCCCGATCTGGAAGCCGCCGAGCGGCGTCGGAACGCCGTTGATGGTGTTGCCGAAGATCGTCGTCACGAGGCCGATCAGGCAGAGGCTCAAGCCCCAGGTCGCCAGCATCGAATCGACCAGGCGCCCGTACAGGAACCGGATCAGGCAGCGCTCGATGACGAGCCCGACCAGGCCGACGAAGAGCGGCGCCACCAACAGCATCGCAATCCAGATGTTGAGCCCGGCATTGGCCGAGATCACCGTGGCGTAGGCCCCCAGCATCACGAACTCGCCGTGGGCGAGGTTGATGATCTTCATCATCCCGAAGATGATCGCCAGCCCGAGGCACAGCAGGAACAGGGCGGAGGCCCCGTTCACGACGTCGAGCGCGATGATGAGCGACAGATCCATGCGGTCATCCGGGTGGGGGAGGGGTTGAACCTGATGCCGAAACGGCTGGCCCAACCCTCAGATCGAGATCTCGTACTGCTTGTTGTCTCGTGGGTTCTTGATCAGGTTGCACACCGCCGCGGTGTCCTGGGGCTTGGCGTCCGGGTAGGTCTCGCGCACCACCCATTTCCGGTCCTTCACCGCGGCGAGGTAGGCGTTGCGGGTGACGTGGTGGGTGGCGTGGTCGATCGTGACCTTGCCGGTCGGCCCGTCGAAGGACAGGCCGGTCTCCAGCGCCTCGGTCACCGCCATCCGGTCGATCGAGTTCGCCTTCTTCACCCCCTCGACCCAGAGATAGAATCCCTCGTAGGTCGCCGCCGCCAATTCGCTGATGTAGGGGATGCCCGGCGACTGCTTCTTCAGCTTGGCGACGTAGGCCGTGCTCGCCGGGGTCGTCAGCTCCTCGAAATAGCCGTAGGCGCCCAGCACGTCGTCGCTCTCGGCGGCGTTGAGGGTACTGGGCTCGTTGACGAGGCCGAAGGTGGTCGAGGCGATCGGGATCTGGCCCTTCATCCCGGCGGAGGTCCATTGCCGGTAGAACGCCGTGTGGTTGCCGCCCACCAGCGCCGACAGCAGCAGGTCTGGCTTCGCCGACTGGATCTTCGAGATCGTCGGGCCGAAATTCGTCACGTCGAGCGGGAAGAAGTCGACCGAGACCGTCTCGCCGCCCTGATCCTTGACGTATTTCTGCATCCACTTGGCGGTGATCTGGCCGTAATTGTAGTCGGCGGCGATGATGTAGACCTTCTTCTTGTCCTTGCCCATGGCGTAGGGCACCAGCTTCTCCACCGTCTGGGCCGGGGTGGTGCCGGTGCAGAAGGTGTTGCGGTCGCAGACCCCGCCCTCGTACAGCACGTTGTAGAAGTACAGCACCCGGAAGCGGTTGAAGGTCGGGCGGATCGCCTCGCGCGAGGCCGAGGTGATGCCGCCATGGACCACCGCCACCTTGTCGCGCACGGCGAGCTGCTGCGCGTATTGCGAGTACATCTGGATGTTCGACTGCGTGTCGTAATGCACGAGCTGCAACGGCCGGCCGAGCAGGCCGCCGGCGGCGTTCACCTCCTCGATCCCGAGCTTCAGGCTCTCGACCATCGGCGTGCCGGAGGCGGCGATCGGCCCGGACTGGTCGTGCAGCGAGCCGACCAGGATCGGCGTCTCGCCCCGCGCCGAGCGGAGCAGCGCGGGCGTCGCCAGGGTGGACAGCGGAACGGCGGCGGCCGTGCGGAGGAGGTCACGACGAGAGAGGGCCATCCTGTGTCCAAGCTCCTTGACGGTGCGTGCGGCGTGACGAGAGCCTCGCGAGGTTAGAAGACCGAGGCCGGCCGGCGCTTGCCTGTGCTGACCAAAAAATTGGACTCGCCGTGCCAGGACGGGCGGGACCTGAGGGGCGCGGGTGCCGCGCGACGTCGCGTCGAATGCGTCCTGCCGCCGACGAGGCTCGGTGTCGTCAACGCGGTCTGGGGTTGGAGGCGAGGCTCCGTTTTTCTCCCCGGCGTCGGGTCGCGCCGGGGGCGCGTCGGCGAGGACGAGGAGGCGTCGCATGATGGCGACGTGGGCCATGATGCGCTTCGTCCCGGCACCGGCGAGGCGCTGAGAGACATCCTTCCCCGTCCTACGCCGCCGCCGGCTCCCTCGACCCCGGCAGCAGCCCCATCAGCGACCGCAGCGGCGGGCTGGCCTCGCCCGACCACACCAGGTGGGTGTGGTTGAGACCGAGATGGGCCGGAAGCGGGTGGCGGGCGACCGCGGTGCCGAGCACCGCGTGGTCGAGCACGGAGGCCGGCACGATTGCCGTCCCGGTGCCGGCCGCCACGCAGGCCACGATGGCGTGGTACGAGCTCATCTCCAGGATCCGGTCCGGCGACCCGCCCGACTCGGCGAGCCACTCGACCAGTCGCTGGCGGTAGGAGCAGCCGTGCGGGAACGCCACCTGGGCCTGCCGGCCTGGACCGGCACCGGGCAGGGCGGCACCCTTGGCGGTGATCAGCACCAGCTCCTCCTGGAAGACCGGCACGGCGTTCAGGTCCTGGCGCTCGAACGGCTCGGACACGAAGGCCGCCTCGACCTCGTAGCGCTCCAGCTGGCGCAGCAGCGCGCGCGTGGTGCCGGTCTGCAGCTCGATCGTCACGTCGGGATAGCGCGCGTAGAAAGCGGAGAGGATCGGCGGCAGCCGGGCGCCGGCGGCGCTCTCGAGCGAGCCGAGCCGCAGCACGCCGCGGACGGATCCGCCGCGCATCTCCCGCTCGGCGAGGTCGGCCAGCTGCAGCAGCTTCTCGGCGTGGCCGAGGAGGGTGCGCCCGGCCTCGGTGAGGATCAGGCCGCGGCCCTGGCGCCGGAACAGGGCCGCGCCGACCCGCTCCTCAAGCTGCTTGATCCGGGTCGTGACGTTGGAGGGCACCCGATGCCAGAGCGCGCGGCGCACGCTGGCCAGCGCATCCGAAGAAGGTGGGTCGAGCTTTTGGGTACCAGGCGGGCCTGCGTCGCCTTGCGCTGGCGGGCAGGCAGGCGCGCGGCCAGCAGCGTGACGATCGAGAACAGGGCGAGCAGACAGGGCGTGGTGCGGGCGATCGCCTTGTCCGGCCACCGGCGCTGGGTCGCGACGCCGAGATGGGCGCGGGCCTCCTGGAACGTGACCTCGACGCTCCAGCGCCGCACGAACCAGGTCAGGATCTGCTGGGGATCGCGGGCGAGGTCTGTGTACGGCAGCGTCTGCGGGGTGAAGCGCTCCTCGGGACCGCGGATCAGCACCCAGCGGACCGGCACCACCGGCAGACCCGCGTGCCACCAGACGGCGGTGTCGCTGGCGACCTCGACGGTGCGCGCGCCGGTCCCGTACCAGCCCGGCACGGTGGAGCCGATGCCAGCGTGTGGCCTCCTCGACGAGAACGCGCGCCAGGGTCGGGCGCCGCGCGCCCTTGATGCGTGGACGTCCGATCGTGCCCGGCCGGCGGGGCGGAGCGGTTCGTAGAGGGCTGCGTCGAGGCGCAGGCGGGTAATCACCATCATGCCGCGGCGGCTCAGGGCGGCCAGGAAGGCAAGCGCCGCGAAGCCGCTGTCGGTACCAGCACGAGGTCGCGCCCCGGCAACCAGCGGCGGGCCTGGAGGATGAGCTGGCGCCGGACCTCGCACAGAAGCTTGTGCCGGCGACCCCGCTCGCGGCAAGCGCGCTCGGAGGGGACGAGGGCGGTGAGGAACGGCAGCGCCCAGACCCGCTGGGCAAAGGGGATCGGGGCCAGCAGCATCAGGCTGAGCCAGCGCAGGCCGCTGGTCTTGACGGAGTGGCTGTCGGAGGAGCGTACCGGATCGCGGTAGATGCCGCGGGCCGTGATGCGCCTGCCCCAGCGCCGCTCGATCGTGTCGTCGAGGCCCAGCACCACCGGGCCGCGCGGCGCGAACGCCGTGATCGGGTGCCCGAGCAGGAGGCAGGCGCTGGCCCGAGGCGACCAGACGGCACGGTTGAGGACGCGGTGGATGTTGACGAAGCGGCGGTCGTGGGCGCGGCCCATGATGCGCAGCAGACCGGCAACCGTGCGCCGGCCTGGGGCCAAGATGGCGCCCAGGAGCAGGAGGCGTGGCACCACGAACGGTGGACGAAGAGCGGCGCGAAGGCCAGGATGATCCCGGCGAAGCGGGCGGGCAGGTCCGGCATGGCGGTGTCTCTTGGTCGAAACAGCGCCGGCCTGCCCGTCATGTCCGCTCCGTCACCCCCGCTCCACGCAGGCCGCCGACACGCCAAAAATGGCCAAAGTCGAGCTAAGTGCACCTGACAGAACAGGACGATTGGGGTGGTTGGGCGTTGGGCAGGCATGGCTCGCCCGCTCCTTGCCGACGATCTCTGGGCTGCAATCGCCCCGCTTCTGCCGCCGCACCCGCCTCGCCCGAAGGGCGGGCGTCCCCGGGTGGACGATCGGGCTGCCCTGGCCGGCATCCTGTTCGTGCTGCGCTCGGGCATTCCCTGGGAGATGCTGACGGCCGAGATGAACTGCGGCTGCGGGTTGATCTGCTGGCGCCGGCTGCGCGACTGGCAGGCGGCGGGCGTGTGGCGGCGCCTGCATCAGATCCTGCTTGAACGCCTGCATGCGGCGGGCGAGATCGACTGGAGCCGGGCGAGCCTCGACAGCGCGAGCGTGCCGGCGAAAAAGGGGGTCTGCCACCGGCCCGAACCCGAGGGACCGGGGCAAGGCGGGGACCAAGCGCCACCTCGTCACCGACGCGCGCGGTACGCCCCTCATGGTGAGCCTGTCGAACCATCGGCCTCGTCCTGACCGGTGCCAACTGCCGCGACAGCCCGCTGATGGTCCCGACGCTGGACGCGATCCCGCCCTTGCGCAGCGGGCGGCGGAGACGCCCGCGCCGGCGCCCCGACAAGCTGCACGCCGACAGGTCCACGATGCCAGAGCGCGGCGGCAGGAGTGTCGGGCGCGCGGAAGCAGGCTGCGGATTGCCCGGCGTGGCATCGAGAGGAGCGACAGGCTCGTGCGGCATCGCTGGGTGGTCGATGCTTCGACAGGCTCAGGATGAGGGCAGCCACGCCTGGTTCAATTGCGCTCGCCGCCTGCCCGTCCGCTACGAACGACGCCCCGACATCGACGAGGCCTTCACGTTCCTCCAGGCCAGCATCATCACACTCGAGCGGAAAACGTGAAACCAGAGAGTCTTCGCTTTAAGCATTTTTCAGAAATCCTATGTTTTTCATGTAGGTAAGATAAATCAAATTCTCCTGTGATTGCTTATTTAATGAATGATACTTGTGAGCCAGTAATCATGAGATCAGAAAAGCTGGTACTTCTTGGCGCTTCCGTTAGTTCAGTTTCATATGAAAGAAGTTGCCAGTTGTGCCTTGAAAAACCTACAGAGCAGAAATCACGATAGAAATCTTCTGCGCTGTACCCATTCAGCGACTCATACTCATTCCACATATGTCGAGTTACTAGATCACGAGAATCTGGATGCTGTATTGCATATTCCTCTAGTTTTTCCCTTATCCAGTCTTTATTTCTCTTAAGATGAAAAAACGGCTCTGAAATATAATCCGATAAGTGACTTCCGTAGTATGACGTAAACCATGGAAAAACGCTGATCATTCCTCTGCGATGAGGCTTAAGTACGCGGCGCATTTCTGACAAGACAGCAACGACATCAGAAACATGCTCGAATGCGCCCCAGGAATAGACTGCATCAAAGTGATCATCAGGATAGGGAAAGTTCACTCCATCGTAACACTTATAAGACAAACGCTCAATATAATCAGACGGTACGGCAAAACCAGCTGCCTTGAGCCTATTTGCTGTCTCGTGAATTCGATCAATATCACTTGGTATGATTTCAAGGCCTGTAATATTTGCAGCGCCTCGATTGAGAAGGCCAAATTCAATCAGCATGTCCCCGCATCCAACGCTAAGCATTTTACTGTCATGGATATCACAAATTGCCTGACAGATCTTATCCGGTGCCGTGTTGTAATGTGCTTCTAGCCATTCTCTATCATTCGGAATAAAAGACATTACCTTCAACTTCTTATCTATCCTTACCTAGAGTCTAGAATCACTGAATACATATAAAACGCACAAGAGTCAACTTCTTGCAATTATGCTCATGACGAAAATTTTTCACCTCAGTGGCGATTCGAGAAATCAGGCGCTGACGCGCGCGACTAATTTATATGTTAGCTCTTTTCGGCCTGCCGTTGTCTAACATCTGTTTACACTCGGCCTGCTCCACCCTGAAGTGGTAATAGCTACGCAGGATAGTATAAGAAATACATGTCAAGTAATGTAAAACAAATCAGTTATCTAATAGGATGAACTAAAATAGCTGCTCGAACAGCGAGACGCTTCTGCTGCATTGTTGCGTCGTTATCGCCGAGTATCGCACGAGCATGGCGTTGTGCCATGACGGCAGCGGCGACGTCAATACGCTTTCCTCCCATTTCTATGACGGCTCGCAACGATGGATCAGCGAGGTAGACCGACACCAGGGCGTCCAGTTCAGCGTCTGTCCACGCCAAGCGATTGAAATCCGCACACATGGCCGATCTATGCTTGTTCATGTCATGCTCCTAAAGAACGCTTATCATATCTATCTCTAGGTAAAATACCAAGCTCCAAAAAGGAGTCCAGACGAGAGGGGGCGCACCGCTCCCGCACCCGGCACCAGCAGAACTGCCGTCTTGGATCTCCAAACAGAACAGGACGATTGGGGTGGTTGGGCGTTGGGCAGGCATGGCTCGCCCGCTCCTTGCCGACGATCTCTGAGCTGCAATCGCCCGGCTTCTGCCGCCGCACCCGCCTCGCCCGAGGGGCGGGCGTCCCCGGGTGGACGATCGGGCTGCCCTGGCCGGCATCCTGTTCGTGCTGGGCTCGGGCATCCCCTGGGAGATGCTGCCGGCCGAGATGAACTGCGGCTGCGGGTTGATCTGCTGGCGCCGGCTGCGCGACTGGCAGGCGGCGGGCGTGTGGCGGCGCCTGCATCAGATCCTGCTTGAACGCCTGCATGCGGCGGGCGAGATCGACTGGAGCCGGGCGAGCCTCGACAGCGCGAGCGTGCCGGCGAAAAAGGGGGTCTGCCACCGGCCCGAACCCGAGGGACCGGGGCAAGGCGGGGACCAAGCGCCACCTCGTCACCGACGCGCGCGGTACGCCCCTCATGGTGAGCCTGTCGAACCATCGGCCTCGTCCTGACCGGTGCCAACTGCCGCGACAGCCCGCTGATGGTCCCGACGCTGGACGCGATCCCGCCCTTGCGCAGCGGGCGGCGGAGACGCCCGCGCCGGCGCCCCGACAAGCTGCACGCCGACAGGTCCACGATGCCAGAGCGCGGCGGCAGGAGTGTCGGGCGCGCGGAAGCAGGCTGCGGATTGCCCGGCGTGGCATCGAGAGGAGCGACAGGCTCGTGCGGCATCGCTGGGTGGTCGATGCTTCGACAGGCTCAGGATGAGGGCAGCCACGCCTGGTTCAATTGCGCTCGCCGCCTGCCCGTCCGCTACGAACGACGCCCCGACATCGACGAGGCCTTCACGTTCCTCCAGGCCAGCCTCATCACCCTCAACCAGATCCATCGGTTCTGTTAGACGCTCTAACTGGTTGGTGGCGGAACGTTGTTGGGATGCAGCGCTGGGCAGTTGAGGAGCATGCCTGGCGCTTCGAGCGAGCACACCGCTCCTCCTCCCGGAGGGCGCGCTGATGCTGCTCGACGGCGCCCTGAGCGGCGGCGCCGGCGCCGAGTGGGCGGCGGCGAACTACGTCGGCTACCTCGCCGGTGCGCTCACGGCGGGCCGGTTCTCGCGCGATCCGGCCCGCGGGCTGCTCCCGAGCCTCGTCGGCGTGGCGCTGACGACCCTGGCGATGGCGGTGGCCGGCGGCCCGGCGCCGCCCCTCCTCGGAGCGTCCTTGCGCGCGGCGGCCGGGGTGTTCAGCGCCTGGGCGCTCGTCTGCGCCCGCGGCTGGTGCCTCGCCGAACTCGCCCGCCGGCTGGCGCCGCGGCGCGGCGCCTGGATCTATACCGGCGTCGGCCTCGGCATCGCGCTCGCGGGTGCGCTCGCCTGGCTCGGCGGGCGCCAGCCGGCGGCCCATCTCTGGCTCGGGCGCGCGACCTGGCGCCCGACCCCCTGGTCTTCGGCCTGGCCTGGCCGCTCTTCGGCCTCGCGGCGATCCTCTCGGTCGCCGCAGCGGCGCGCTACCTCGCGGCGGTGCCGCGCCGGCGGCTCTGGGCGGCGGCGCAAGGGATCATGGCGCTCGGCACCGCGCTGCCGCTCCTCGTCCACGCCCTCTGGGCGGTAGCGGCGTCGGCGGTGCTGGTCGGCGGCACCTTCATGGTCGCCACGATGGCGGGGCTGCAGCTGGCTCGCGAGGCCCGGCCGGACGACCCGACGCCGCTCCTCGCCCGGATGACCGCCGCCTTTGCGGCCGGGCAGATCGCCGGCCCGCTCCTGGTGCGCGCCCTCGGCTCCGGCCTCGCCGGCTGGGACGCGCTGAGCCTCACCGGCGCGGTCGCGACGCTGCTCCTGGTGCTCACCGCCCTGTGGCTGTGGCGGGCCGGCCGCGTTCCGGTCTGATCCCCGTCCCGCAATCGAGAACGGCGCCCGCGGAGGGGCGCCGTCATCCCGTGCCGGTCATCGGCGGCGCGCAGGCGCCGCCACGCCGGATCACGCGTCGGACTTGACCTTCAGGACCTGACGGCCACGGTACATGCCGGTCTTCAGGTCGATGTGGTGGGGGCGGCGCAGCTCGCCGGAATCCTTGTCCTCGACATAGGTCGGGGCCTTGAGGGCGTCGGCGGAACGGCGCATGCCGCGCCGCGACGGAGAGGTCTTTCGCTTCGGAACGGCCATAACAACTTCCCGTGCAACAAGACAGGCGCGTGGAAGCCCCGGGGCGGAGCCGCCGCGCACCTCGCGATCCTGATCGGAGCGGGGTCTATAGAGGAGGCGCGCCGTCCTGGCTAGGGGAGGGCTTGAGAAAACCGCGGCCGGAGCCTCAATCCATGGGGCGGTGCCTCCATTAAGCCGCCGTTCAACGGCGACGGTCGCATGATGGGCCTGCCGCTCCCGACTACGGGCGGCACGATCGGAGCTTCCCCGATGACGCGTCTCTCCCGCCTGACCCGCGCCCTGGCCTTCGCCGCCCCCTTCGCCGCCCTCGTGGGCGCCGGCCCTGCCCTGGCGCAGACCCCCGCGCCCGCGACCCCGGCGACGAGGCCTGCGCCGACCGCACCCGCTCCCGCGGCGCCGGCCCCCGCGGCGCCAGCCGCCACGAAGGCGCCCGAGGCCCCGAAGGCGGCCCCCGCCGCCAAGGCCGCCCTCATAGACCTCAACAGCGCCACCAAGGAGGAGCTCGAGACCCTGTCGGGCATCGGCGCCGCGCGGTCCGAGGCGATCATCAAGGGGCGGCCCTATCGCGGCAAGGACGAGCTGCTGTCGAAGAAGATCGTCCCGTCGAACGTCTACGAGGGCATCAAGGACAAGGTCATCGCCCGCCAGAAGAGCTGACGACCTCCGCGCTTGCCGGTCCGGAGGCCGGATGATAGGCGCCGGGGCAGCATCGATCACGCGCCGTCCCGGACACCTCCGCCATGCCCCACCGCCTGCACCGCGGCGACCTGCCCGACGACTACGTGCCGGGCCCGGCCATCGCGGTCGACACCGAGACCCTCGGCCTCCAGCCCCATCGCGACCGGCTCTGCGTGGTGCAGATCTCCCGCGGCGACGGGGAGGCCGACCTGGTGCAGATCCCGCGCGGCGGCCCCGAGCCGGTGGTGCTCAAGCGGGTGCTGGCCGATCCCGCCGTCACCAAGATCTTCCACTACGCCCGCTTCGACCTCGCGGTGCTGTTCCACCGCCTCGGCGTGATGCCAGGCCCGGTCTACTGCACCAAGATCGCCTCGCGGCTCGCCCGCACCTACACCGACCGGCACGGCCTGAAGGACCTGGTGCGCGAGCTTCTCGGCGTCGACCTGTCGAAGCAGCAGCAATCCTCGGACTGGGGCGCCGAGACCTTGAGCCAGGCGCAGATCGACTACGCCGCCTCGGACGTGCTCCACCTCCACGCCCTGCGCGAGCGGCTCGACGCGATGCTCGCCCGCGAGGAACGCAGCGCCATGGCGCAGGCCTGCTTCGACTTCCTGCCGACGCGGGCCCGCCTCGACCTGCTCGAATGGGACGAGACGGACATCTTCGCGCATAGCTGACAGCGGGTAAGGCCGAGACGAAGCCCGGCCGTTCTGCTACCCTGCCGGCCACAACTTCGACACCGGGCCGGGTTACGGCTTCGGTGGCACGCCGGCCTCGCGCATTCCGCGCCGGGCCGGTGCCCGATGCAGGTGGCCCACCCTTGCTGCAAGCGTCCTCGCTCGAACCGGTCCCGTCCGCGGTCCTCGATCCCCGGCGCCTGCGCGCGCATGCGAGGGCGCGCCGGCACAGCGCCCAGGTGCGCTGGCTGCGCCGCGCGATCCCGCTCGGCGCGGGCGCGGCGGGGCTCGCCCTCCTGGTCGGCACCTGGCTCAACCCCTTCGCCGATCTCGGCGTCTCGGTCAGCCTCGGGTCGATCGGCGTCTCGGGCTCCAAGGTGACGATGGAGAGCCCGCGCCTCTCTGGCTACCGCTCGAAGGACAACCGGCCCTACGTCGTCACCGCCAAGGCGGCGCTCCAGGACGTGCGCAAGCCCTTCGTGATCGAGCTGCAGAGCATGCTCGGACGCCTCACCACCGACGAATCGGGCGGGCTCGCCCATATCGAGGCCACGGCCGGCATCTTCGACACCCAGAAGGAGGCGCTGGACCTGAGCCAGCACATCCGCCTCTGGACCGACAAGGGCCAGGAGGCGCGCCTGACCTCGGCCCATGTCGACTTCAAGGCCGGCACGATGTCCTCGCGCGAGACCGTCACCGTCACGATGCCGACCGGGTCGATCAGGGCCGACGGTCTCGACGTGACCGAGAACGGCAAGACCATCTCCTTCGTCGGCAACGTGAAGGCGGTCTTCTCCAGCCACGCCCCCCAGGATTCCTCGGACGCGCCGCAGCTGCGGACCTCCGAGGCCCAGATCAAGGACGATTGAGCCCGTGCGTCCCCGTCTCCCGGCCCTCGCGGCGCTCGGCTGCCTCACCCTCGGCGCCCTCGCCCTCCCGTCCGTCCCGCGGGCCGAGACCCCGGCCGCGCCCGCGGTCAAGAAGAAGGAGGCCGGCTCCGGCTTCGGCGCCTTCGGCAGCGGCGGCGGCAAGGAGCCGATCAAGATCGACGCCGACCGCCTCGACGTGTTCGACCGCGAGAACAAGGCGGTCTTCGCCGGCAACGTCGTGGCGGTGCAGGGCGAGAGCACGATCCGCTGCTCCAGCATGACCGTGCACTACCAGCGCAAGGAGAAGGACCCGAAGGGCAAGGACGCCGAGGCCAAGGGCACCGAGCCGAAGGTCGACGCGAAGGCGTCCATCGCCCAGCCGGCGGAGGCCAAGTCCACCGACGGCAAGCCCGTCGAGAAGGCCGTGAAGATCGAGGCGAAGCCGGAGCCCAAGGTCGAGGCCAAGGCCGAGAAATCCTCCGACCCGACCGACGGCAGCGCGATCCGGCAGGTGGTCTGCGCCGGCCCGGTCACGGTGGTGTCGAAGGACCAGGTCGCGAGCGGCGACAACGCGGTGTTCGACCGGGTGGCCAACCGCGTGGTGCTGACCGGCAACGTGGTCCTGAGCCAGTGCCAGAACGTCACCCGCGGCTCGCGCCTCGTCTACGACATGAATACCGGCCGGGCGAACATGGACCCGGTGGCGGGCGGGCGCGTCTCGGCGATGTTCGTGCCCGGCGGCAAGGACGACAACGCCAAGGGCAAGCAGGCGGGGTGCGCGCAGCCGGCGCAGGCCGGCAAGGCGGCGCCGAAGCCGCGGGCGCAGGCGGGGAATTGAGGGCGATCGACCTTGCGGCGGGGGCCTTCGGCCCTGAATCCGACCGGCTCGGCAGCGCGCCTGGCTGCCGAGGGTGGAGGGCCGGTTCCCACGCTTGAGCATCAACGTGAACCTCGGTGTCACGCCGCTCGGCAAGGACTGTCCGGTCGGATGCTTCCGCTTATTCGGTACTGGTCTGCCTGCCCATCGGCGTCGAGCGGTGGATCTTGAATGATCAGCAGACCGCGTCGGTGCCGGCATCCGATCAGGATGTACGGACAACCCTGAAAACCCGGTTTCCGTGCATCGCATCGATCCGACAGGGTTTATCGCGCATTTCCTGCGGCCGTGGCCCGGAGGACGCGGTGCGAAGGCCAAGTTGGCTCGGTACCCTGCCGCCAGACACATGGTTTCCGCACACCCGAGCCTGAGATGCGGAATGACCGCTTGGGGGGAGCAGGAGGCCTGTGCGGTCTGCGACGGCAGCCGAGCGCATGGGATCGTTTCCACCCACAATCCACAGTCGCCGGAGCGTTCGTCCGCGTCCGCCGTTCTTTAACGACGAGACCTTGCGGAGGAACACCCACGGATGAGCACGGAGAGGGCGAGCCCCCGTTTCACCGATCTTGACGTCTGGGGCAGCGCCGACATCCTGCAGGCGCTCTGGGAGGGACAACTCGCGGCGGTCGCCGCCATCGGTCCGGCACTACCGGCCATCGCCGCGGCCGCGGAGGCCGCCGAGCCCGGCCTGCGCCGGAATGGACGCCTCCTCTATGTAGGGGCTGGCACCTCGGCACGGATCGGCGTGCAAGACGGGGCTGAACTACCGCCGACTTTCGACTGGCCCGAGGAGCGCCTGGGCTTCGCCGTCGCGGGCGGCGAGGGTGCATTGGTCCAGGCGGTCGAGGGGGCTGAGGATTCGACGCAGGATGCGGCGCTCTGGGCTGAGCGAGTCGAGATCCGGCCGGACGACGTCGTCATCGGTCTGTCCGCGAGCGGGATCACGCCCTTTACGCTTGCGGCTCTTCGGAGCGCTCAAGCCCGGAGCGCCATCACCATCGGCATCGCGAACAATCCCGACACGCCGATCCTACGCGACTGCACCCATCCGATCCTCGTGGCGACCGGCGCGGAAGCGGTCGCTGGCTCCACTCGGATGAAGGCGGGAACCGCGCAGAAGATCGTTCTCAACCTGCTCTCGACGTTGATCATGATCCGGCTGGGCCGGGTGTACCGTGGCCGCATGGTCGCGATGCGGGCCACGAACACCAAGCTACGCCGGCGAGGCGTCACGATGGTCGCGCAGATTGCCGGCTGCGACGCCGAGGCGGCAGCCAGCGCCCTCACCGCCTCGGAGGGAGATATCCCACGCGCGGTGCTCGTCGCCCTGGGGATCGACCGCGAGGAGGCGGCTCGCCTCCTGGCGCGCAGCGGCGGCAACCTGCGCGCGGCGCTGGCCGAAGCAGGGCCGGCATGAGCGGCCCCGAGCCGGGGCCCGGCACATCAGAGACCTTCATGGCCCGCGAGGTTGCCGAAGTGCCCGACGTCGCCGGCCCGCTCTGTGCCGGCTGGACCGAAGCGGAGCGCGTCGCCTCCGTCCTGAAGGCGCGCAGCTTTCCCTTTGCGGTCATATGCGGGCGAGGAAGCTCGGGTCATGCGGGCGTTTACCTGCGCTACCTGATCGAGACCCGGTGCGGGCTCGCCGTCTCGGCCTCTGCCCCGTCCGTCGTCACGGGCTACGGCCGGTCACCCCGAATGGACGGCGCGCTCTTCATCACCATCTCGCAATCTGGTCGCTCGCCGGATCTCGTCGCGGCCACGCGCGCCGCGCGCCAGGGCGGGGCGCTCACGCTCGCGATCGTCAATGATGCGGCCTCACCCGCTGCGGTCGCCGCGGACCTTGTCCTGCCGATAGAAGCCGGGCCGGAACGGGCGGTCGCGGCGACGAAGACGGTGGTGAACTCCCTGGTCGCGAGCGCCGCGCTCATCGCTGCCTGGTCCGGCGACGGAGCGCTGACCCGTGGCCTCGCTGCCCTGCCGCTTCGCCTCGCCGCGGCCTACGACCTTGACTGGAGCGCCTGGGCCACCGACCTCGCGGACGCGCCGGCCGCCTTCGTCACGGGCCGGGGATACGGGCTGGGGCCGGTGCGGGAGATCGCACTGAAGCTCTGCGAGACCCTGCGCCTGCCGGCTCTGGGCTACAGCGCCGCGGAACTACGGCACGGGCCGCGCGCGGCAATCCAGCCCAGGATGCCGGTGCTGGCGCTGCGCCAGAACGATCAGGTTGCCGAGGGGATCGACGCGCTTGTGCTGGAACTCCGGCGCGCGAATTTGCGCGTGCATGCGTGCGGGGGGCCGGACGGGACCTTGCCATGGCTTGCGCCCGATCACGCCGCTTGTGACCCAATCGCCATGCTGGTGCCCGCCTATCGCGCGATCGAGCGCGAGGCCCGCCGCCGAGGCTTTGATCCGGACGCGCCGGCCGGCCTCTCCAAGGTCACGGAGACCCTGTGAGCGCACCCGATGTCGTGATCGCTGCCGGGCGCCTGGATGCGCCGCCCGCGGGTAGGGTCACGGGACGACACGTCGACGGCGCGGGACGACCTCGAGGCAGGTTCGTTCGTTCATAGGCCAGGACCACATGCACCAACCCGTGCAGGACGTCCCTCGCTCATGGCTCGCCCGGAGGGGATGGTGCGGATTATGAAGTCCTTGTCGAAACGATGCCAGGAGCTGGGTCCTGCGCCTCCTCACCGAGGCTTGGGAACCGGGCGCTGGTTCCCTCGGGTCTCATGATCATGAAGGCTCCACACCTTGTGCTCTCCGAGCAGGGGAACGGGATCCGGCTGTTGGCCATCGATGCGGGAGCCAGCAAGACGGTCGCGGTTCTGGCAGAAGCGAACGGCGCCGAGCTGGCGCGGGTGCGGGGTGCGGGTGCGCATGTCGGCCTTCTCGGCGCAGGGGTCTGGGATGTGATCCTGCCGACCGCCGCTGCTGCCCTCGCCGAGGTTGGCGCAGCGCTCGTGCCCGAGCAACTGCATTGCTGTTTGGCCATCGCAGGGGGCGAGCATGTGGCCGCGCTCGCCGCGGCCCGCGCGGCTTCGCCCCGGTTCGGGTGTCTCCAGATCATATCGGATGGCCTCGCCGCCCTGAGCGGCTGCCTCGGCGCAACGGAAGCGGGTGTGATGGTCGCCGCGGGCACCGGCACCGTCGCCTGGGCCAGATCTCGGCACGGCGAGATTACGAAAGCGGGCGGGCACGGGTTCCCAGCAGGAGACGAGGGCGGGGGAGCCTGGATCGGCCTGCAACTGATCCGTCACACGCTGCGCAGGGCCGATGCTGCAGGGCTCGACCCACTTGCCGACGCCGTTCTCGACCGCTTCGGCAGGGACATCGCGCGACTGCACGCATGGCTGACGATCGCGTCTCCCGCCGATTACGCGACCCTGGCGCCGATCGCCTTCGACCTCGCCGTGAGCAGCGGATCGGCATCTGCCATCTTGCGCTCGGCGGCGAGCGAGCTTGTGCATCTTGCCGAGCGAGCAGACCCCAGCGGCGAGCTCCCACTGATTGTGACGGGCGGTCTCGCAGCGCCTCTGCGGCCCTGGCTCGACGAGACGACGCGCCGGCCCATACGGACTACCGCTGACGCAGTGATACGCGGAGCCCTCTCCTTTGCACGGGGAGCGGACGTTCCCATCGGCGCTCCAGCGCTCTTGTCCGGCTGTACAAGCATCACTGGCCGGATCGTCACGCCCGCGGGTGTGGTGACGGGCGAACTCCGCTTCCGCCGGAGTATCGAAGAGGTTCGTCCCGGGCCGGTGGATGAGGATGCGCCGCTGATCCTGCCGGGCTTCGTTGACCTGCAGGTGAATGGCGGCGGCGGGCACGACATCATGGTGGGCGATCCGGACGCGGTGCGCGACACTGGGCGCTTCCATCGCACAAGGGGTGTGACAACCTGGCTGCCCACCGTCATCACCGAGGCGGCCGACGAGCTGGAGCGCGTCACCCGATCAGTGGCCGCAGCACGTGCCGACCGTCGGCCCGGTGAGCCGGACATGGCGGGTCTGCATCTCGAAGGCCCGTTTATCAGTGCCAAGCGGCGAGGCACGCACGGCCCCCACACGGCCGCGCCGAGTTGGGACCTCGTCAGCCGCCTCCATGCCATCGTGCCGTTGCGCGTCCTTACCTTGGCTGCAGAGCTCCCAGGCGCAATTCGCCTGACCACTCTGGCGAGGGAGGCCGGCATCCGGGTGCAGCTCGGCCACTCGGACGCGACCTACGACGAGGCTGTTGCCTTTTTCGCCGCGGGCGGCTCGGGCGTGACCCATCTCTACAATGCGATGAGCCCGCTGCAGGGCCGGGAGCCGGGGGTGGTCGGTGCCGCTCTGGCCCATGCGCCGAGCGCGCAGATCATCGCCGATTTCATCCACGTGCACCCGGGCGCCCTGCGCGCCGCCTTGCGGACCATCCCCGACCTCTTCTGCGTCTCAGATGCGGTGGCGGCTGCCGGTATGCCGGATGGGGATTACAGCCTCGGCGGAATTCACATTCGCAAGCAGGGGGACAGGGTCAGCAATACAGCAGGCGCACTGGCCGGCTCAGCCGTGCCGCTCGACGTCGCGTGGCACAACTTGCGAGCACTAGGACTGACAGTCGCGGACGCGACGCGTCGTGTCTCGACACTCCCGGCTCAGTATCTTGGCCTGACGGACCGTGGGGCGCTTCAATCCGGGCTGCGCGCTGACATTGTGGTCATGGACGACGCAGGCGCGGTGAACCGTGTGTACGTGGAAGGGGAGGAGGATCATGGCCCGGCGACCATCTCGCCGGGCCGCCACGCCTCGATTACGCCGACACCAGCGGCGTCCCGGCCTCCGCCGTGCTGTCAGCATCGGTCGCGACACCCTCCTGACCCTGCGCCTCGACCACGGCGGCGGCCGTGATGTTGACGATACCCCGCGCCGTCACGGAGGGAGTGAGGATGTGCGCCGGCTTGGCCGGGCCGAGCAGCAGCGGGCCGACCGGCAGCGCGTCGGCGAGCATCTTGGAGAACTGGAACGCGATGTTGGCGGCGTCCAGGTTCGGCATGATCAGCACGTTGGCCTCGCCCTTGAGGCGCGAGCCGGGCAGCACCCTGTCGCGGATCGCCTGCGACAGGGCGGTGTCGGCGGCCATCTCGCCGTCGACCTCGAGGGCGGGGGCGCGCTCGCGCAGGATGTTGAGGGCCTGGCGCATCTTGCGGGCGGAGGACGTGTCGAACGAGCCGAAATCGGCATGGCTGACGAGCGCGATCTTCGGCGACAGGCCGAAGCGGCGGGCGGTGTCGCCGCAGGCGATGGCGACGTCGGCGATCTCTTCCGCGCTGGGCTCGGGCCGCACATGGGTGTCGGCCAGGAAATAGGCACCCTTCGAGGTGACGATGAGGCTGAGCGCCGCGAAGTCCCGGGCGCCGGGCGCGAGCCCGATGATGTCGCGGATCACCCGGAGCTTGCTCTCGAACCGGCCTTCGAGGCCGCAGATCAGCGCGTCGGCCTCGCCGCGGCGCACGGCGAGCGCCCCGATCACCGCATTGTTGGTGCGCACCAGCGTGCGGGCGCCGTCCGGCGTGATGCCGCGCCGCCCGGCCAGCTCGATATAGGTCTGAACGTAGGTGCGGTAGCGCGGATCGTCGTCCGGATTGATCAGCTCGAACTCGCGGCCGGGCTGAATCGCGAGGCCGAAGCGCTTCAGGCGGGTCTCGATCACGTTCGGGCGGCCGATCAGGATGGGCTTGGCCAGCCCCTCCTCGACGATCGCCTGGACGGCGCGCAGCACCCGCTCGTCCTCGCCCTCGGCGTAGATGACCCGGCGGGGATCCTGCTTGGCCTTCGTGAAGACCGGCTTCATGATGAAGCCGGAGCGGTGCACGAACCGGTCGAGGGACTCGGCATAGGCCTGCACGTCCGGCAGCGGACGCTTGGCGACGCCGGATTCCATCGCCGCCAGCGCGACCGCCGGGGCGATGCGCAGGATGAGGCGCGGGTCGAACGGGCTCGGGATCAGGGAGTGGGGCCCGAAGGGCCGCGCCTCGCCGCCATAGGCCCGGGCGACGACGTCGGACGGGGTCTCGCGGGCGAGCCCGGCGATCGCCTTCACGGCCGCCGCCTTCATCGCCTCGTTGATCGTGGTCGCGCCGACGTCCAGCGCGCCCCGGAAGATGTAGGGGAAACACAGGACGTTGTTGACCTGGTTCGGGAAGTCCGACCGCCCGGTGCAGATCATCGCGTCCGGCCGCTTCTCCTCGGCGAGGTTCGGCATGATCTCCGGGTACGGGTTGGCGAGCGCCATGATCAGCGGCTTCTCGGCCATCCGCTCGAGCATCTCGGGCTTCAGCACCCCGCCGGCCGAGAGGCCGAGGAAGACGTCCGCGCCCGGGATGATCTCGGCGAGCGTCCGGGCCGGGGTGTCCTGCGCGTAGACCGACTTCCAGCGGTCCATGAGCTTGTCACGGCCCTTGTAGACGACGCCCTCGATGTCGGTGACGTAGATGTTCTCGCGTCGCGCCCCGAGGGAGACCAGCTGGTTGAGGCAGGCGAGCGCGGCGGCGCCGGCGCCCGAGGTCACGATCTTGACGTCCTGGATCCGCTTGCCGGCGAATTCGAGGCCGTTGAGCACGGCGGCCGCCACGATGATCGCGGTGCCGTGCTGGTCGTCGTGGAAGACCGGGATGTTCATCCGGGCCCGGCAGCGCTCCTCGACCTCGAAGCATTCCGGCGCCTTGATGTCCTCGAGGTTGATGCCGCCGAAGGTCGGCTCCAGCGCCGCCACCACGTCGACGAGCTTGTCGACGTTCTTCTCGTTGAGCTCGATGTCGAAGACGTCGATGCCGGCGAACTTCTTGAACAGGACCGCCTTGCCCTCCATCACGGGCTTGGAGGCGAGCGGGCCGATATCGCCCAGCCCCAGCACCGCGGTGCCGTTCGAGACCACCGCGACGAGGTTCTGGCGTGCGGTGAGCGTCGCGGCCTCGTCCGGATCCGCGGCGATGGCCTCGCAGGCGGCGGCGACGCCCGGCGAATAGGCCAGCGCCAGGTCGCGCTGGTTGCCCAAGGGCTTGGTCGGCTGGATCTCCAGCTTCCCGGGCCTCGGATTGCGGTGATAGAACAGCGCGCCGCTCTTCAGATCGTCCGAAATGTTGCTGCTCACCGCGTTCTCTCCCCGGATCGCCCCGCTGGTCGGGTCCGCCGCCCCGCCCGCGCCGCTCGCGAGCGCCCGCGGGTGAGGGATTTCCTGCACCGCCTGCGGCAGGGGCGCAACCCTCACAACGAGACCCGCCTGCACCTGGCGAAGCTCGCGGCGCGACACGGCTTCCGGATCGGCCCGTTCTCCTACGGCAGGCCGAAGGTCCGCTTCCCCGAATCCGGCGCGAGACTGTCGATCGGCCCCTACTGCTCGATCGCCGACAAGGTCGAGATCCTGCTCGGCGGCAACCACCGGACCGACTGGGTCTCGACCTACCCGTTCGCGGCGATGCGCGGCCTGTGGCCGGGCCTCGACGCGCCGGACGACTACCACGCCTCCCGGGGCGACGTGGCGATCGGCGCCGATGTCTGGCTCGGTTCCGGCTGCCTGATCCTGTCGGGGGTCACGGTCGGCCCCGGCGCGGTGGTGGCGGCCCGCGCGGTCGTGACCCGCGACGTGCCGGCCTATGCCATCGTCGCCGGCAACCCGGCCCGGGTGATCCGCCACCGCTTTCCGCCCGAGACCGTGGCGGCGCTCGTCGCGACCGCCTGGTGGGACCTGCCGCCGGAGCGGGTGCGGGCCCTCGTGCCGCTGCTCCAGAGCGGCGAGGCCGAGGCGCTGGTGCGGGCGATCCGGCAGCCCGACCCGGTCACCCGATGATCCAGGTGGCGACGAGGCAGGCGGTCGCCGCGAAGGTCACCGCCACGGTCGCCCAGCCGAGCACGTTGACGAGCCGGCCGTTGACCCGCTCGCCCATCACCGCCCGGTCGTTGGTCATCAGCATCATCAGGAGGAGGAGCGGGGGCACCGAGAAGCCCTGCACCACGCCCGACCAGACCAGCGCCCGCATCGGGTTGAAGCCGAGGAAGTTCAGCCCCACCGCCACCACGGTCACAGCCGCGATGGTGCCGTAGAAGAGCTTCGCCTCGGAGGGCCTGGCATGCAGGCTCCCTTTCGCCCCGATGCCCTGGACGAGGTCGTAGGCCGCCCCCGTCGTCATCACCGGCACGGCCAGGAAGCCGACGCCGACCACGCCGAGGGCGAACAGGATTTTTGCACCGGAGCCGGCCAGGGGTTCGAGGGCCGACGCCGCCTGCGCCGCGCTGTCGATCGCGGTCTGCCCGACCGGGTGCAGGGTCGTGCCGGTCGACAGGATGATGAAGTAGAGGATCAGGTTGGAAAAGAGCATCCCGGCGATCACCTCGCGCCGGGTGCGCTGCAACTCCGCGTCGGTCGCGCCCTTGCGCTGGCGGACCGTATGGCGGCCCTGGCCGATCTCCTCCTCCACCTCCTGGTTCGACTGCCAGGTGTAGATGTAGGCCGAGAGCGAGGTGCCGATGCAGGCGACGATCATCGCGAGCGCCTCGCTGTCGAGGGTCAGGCGCGGCACGAATGTCCGGTACAAGACCTCGGCCGGGTCCGGCCGGGCCATCACGGCGGCGGCGACGTAGGCGAAGAGCGCCAGCGCCAGCCAGCGGAAGAGGCGGCGCAGCAGCGCGTAGGAGCCGAGGATCTGGAAGGCGAGGATCACGGCCGCCGCCCCGGTGACGATCAGCGGCACCGGCAGGGGCACCAGCAGGTTGAGCGCGGCGCCGATGCCGCCGAGATTGGCCGCCGCCTCGATGACGTTCCCGGTGAAGGCGCCGAGCACCGCCGGATAGAGCACCCAGCGCGGGTAGTGGTCGCGCAATGCCGCGAACAGCCCCTTGCCGTAGACCTGGCCGAGCTTGGCCGAGACGTAGACCACCACCACCATCATCGGCAGCAGGACCGGGGCGATCCACAGGAACCCGAGGCCGAACTTCGCACCGGCGCTGGCATAGGTGCCGATCGCCGACGGGTCGTCGTCCGCCGCCCCGGTGATCACCCCGCCGCCGACGAGGCGCAGGAGGCCGGACGTCTTGTGTCGCGGCTCGGCCTCGGGCGCGCGCGGCGCCGGCTCCGTCGCGTCGTCAGCCCGCGGGCGGGAGCGGGATCCGGGTTCCGACATGCTCCCTCGGAGTATCTATGACCACCGAGGACACAACCGGCCAAGCCTTGCCGGGTTCGCCAGGGCCGCGAACCGGCGGTTCGCCAGGATCGCGAACCGTACGGGAGGGACCTCCGCGCGGGGCCTGCGGTCAGGCCGATCGACGCAGCGGATAGGCCGGCATCGCCACCGCGGCCGGGGCGCGGTCCTGGGCCACGATGACCTCCGGCACGCCGGCGCTCTCGGCGGTCTCGAACAGGCCGACGAGGCGCGGATCGTCGGCCGCGGCGTTCGAGGCGATCACGACGGCGTCCATCCAGGCCGAGAGCGCGCTCACCAGCGGCCAGGTCGAGGCCGAGAAGCCGTCGCCGAGGCAGACGATCACCCAGTCATAGGCTTCGCCGAGGGCGTCGAAGGTGAGCCCGAGGGCGTCGCGTCCGGCGATCAGGGCCTCGGCCTCGCCCCGGCCATGGCCGATCAGGTGCAGGCGCGGGCCGGCATCGGGCTGGATCGCGGTGGTGAAGTCGACGCGGCCCGCCACGAGATCGGTCAGTCCCGGCTGCGCGCCGCGTGGGCCGTCGAGGCGCACCATCAGGGCGTGCCCGTTGAGGGAGGCGGCTCGGCCGAGGCTGCGCGCGAGGCCGTCGAGGTCGGTCTCGTCTCCGGTGCCGACGAGGAGCACCCGCCGTCCGCCGCCCGCGGTCTCGATGGCGTCGAGGCGTGCCACCAGCAGGTCGAGGTCGTAGCGGGCCTCGAACGGCAGCCGGGCGGCCGGGACCGGCATCGCGACGGGCGCCCCCGTGGCGACGGCCGGGGCCACGGGCTCGACGGGAGCGGCGGGGAGCACCGGCTCGGTCGCCTGGGCGCCGGGCGGACGGGCGTCGCCCGTCCGGGCCGTCGCCGAGGGCGCATCGTCGAGATGGGCCGCGGAGGCCGCCGCGGGGATCGGCGCCACCGCGACCGGGGCGGCGGCCAGCGGCTCGGACTCGGGGTGCCGGGCCGGCGGGCGGCCGCGGCCCCGGCCGGGCGGGTCGCCGGCGATGAGCGCCTTGGCCACCACGCCGCCGACCGCGAACAGGAAGGCGATGACGGTCGCGAAGATGACGATCGGCAGCTTCTTGGGAAAGGAGGGGAGGTCGGGCACGACCGCGCGGGAGACCACGCGGGCATCGGCCGGCGCGGCGCTCGCCGCGTCCCGGGCCGCCGCCTCGCGGAAGCGGCCGAGATAGGATTCGAGCTGCTCGCGCTGGGCCTTCGCCTCGCGCTCGAGGGCGCGCAGCGCGACCTCGTCGCCGTTGGCCTTGGCGACGACCGTGCGCTGGGCCTCCACCGCCGCCTGCAGGGTCTCGACGCGGCTGCCGGCGATCTTGGCGTCGTTCTCGAGCGCCCGCGACGTCCGGTCGGCGGCGGCGCGGATCTGCGCCTCCAGGCCCTCGAGCTGGGCGCTCAGCTCCTTCATGCGCGGGTGCTGCGGCAGGAGCGTGCGGGCCTCGAGGGCGAGCTGCGCCTTCAACCCGATGCGCTGCTCCACCAGGCGCCGGATCAGCTCGTTGTTGGCGACGTCCGGGATCTCGAAGCCGCGGCCGTCGCGGAGCATCTCGCGGATCAGCTTGGCCTTGGCGCCGGAATCGGCCTGGGCGGCCCGGGCCTGGGTAAGCTGGGTCGAGAGCTCGGCGAGCTGCTGGGCGGCGAGCGGCTGGTTGGTGGCCCCGCCGCTGCTGATCAGCCCGTTGCGGGCCCGGAACGCCTCGACCTTCGCCTCGGCCTCCGAGACGCGGGTGCGCAGGGTCTCGATGTTCGAGCCGAGCCAGGTCGAGGCGTAGCGCGCGGTGTCGACCTTGGCGGCGGCGAGCGAGGAGAGGTAGAGGTCCGAGATGGTGTTGGCGGCCCGGGCGGCCAGTTCCGGGTCCTTCGAGCGGAACTCGACCGTCAGGATGCGCGACTTGCCGGCGGAGTAGACGAGCAGCCGTTCGAAGTACTTCTCGAGCACCCGGTCGACCGGCTCGCGGTCGAGCGGGTTCTGCGCCAGCCCGAGCATCACCAGCACCTGCTGGAAGCCGTTGATGCCGTTGACCATCGGGTCGAATTCGGGATTGCCGACGAGGCCGAGGCTCTTGATCGCCTCGCGGGCGATGTCGCGCGACATCACCACCTGGACCTGGCTCGCCACCGCCTGCTCGTCGATCGGCTGGGGCAGCTCGCCCCGGTCCTGCTGCAGCCGCGTCAGCGCGCTGTCGCGGCTCTCGAGCAGCAGCTTGGATTCGGCGGTGTAGCGCGGCGGCACCACCTGCACGAAGGTCACGGCGAGGCCGAAGGCCGCGAGCGTCGGCAACAGGATGACGAACCAGCGCCGGCGCAGCAGGCGCCCGACATCGCCGATCGCCAGGCCGTCCTCGGGCCCAGGCTCGGGCTCTCGGCGCTCGGGTTCCTGGCGCGCCGTGTCGGGGCGGGGTGCCTTGAGCCTGTCTGGGCCCTTGCGGCCCTTGCCGGCGAGGCGATCGGGCAGGCGGCCCAGCGGCCGCTCGGCGAAGGGGAAGACGCGGGGCATTGCGGACCGTCGGTCAGAAGGCGAGGAGCCGGCCCGAGCCGGGCCTTGGCGCGAGAACATCCGATTAAGGTTGCGGGTGAGTTAAAGACCTCACGACGCTGACGAACCGGGCCGGCACGGCCGGGCCCGCGTCAGACTTCATTAACCATGACGCCCTAGACCTTCGGGACGAGACCTCGCCGACACGACTTGGATTGGCCGGAAGCGATGAACCGACGCGCTCTTCTCGCAGGTTTGGCGACCACGCTCGCGCTCGGCGGCTGCCTGCGACCGGAATACCGGACCGCCCTGCTCGACGAGACCGGCACCGGCTCGATCGGACCCGCCTACTCGCTCGCCGCTGGCGACAAGCTGCGGGTGATCGTGTTCGGGCAGGACAACCTCTCGAACATTTACGCCGTGGACGGGGCCGGGCGCATCGCCCTGCCGCTGATCGGCCCGATCAAGGTCGCCGGCGGCAGCACCGCCCAGGCCGCCCGCGCCATCGAAGCGCGCCTGCGCGACGGCTACGTGCGCGAGCCGCACGTGACCGTCGAGGTCGACATCTACCGGCCGTTCTTTATCCTGGGCGAGGTCACGACGTCGGGCCAGTACCCCTACGTGAGCGGCATGACGGTGGAGACCGCGGTGGCGATCGCGGCGGGCTTCGGCCCTCGCGCCGCCAGGGACTACGCCGTGCTCACCCGCGAGGGACCGACCGGCCTCGTCTCCGGCATCGTGCCGATGACCTATCCGGTGCGGCCCGGCGACACGATCGTCGTCAAGGAGCGCTGGTTCTGAGACGAGCCGCAATCGGTCGAGCTGTCGACCTTGCGCTGACCACCGGTTAACCACGCCCTCTTCGGCCGCGGCCCGGACTGGACTTCCGTTAGGCCTCTTAACCGGCCGGCCACGGGGCTTGAGCGAGATGGGAGCTGCCGCGCGCAGCGGTGCCGTCATCCGCCGGAGGACATGCCCGTGGCCGCTTCCCAGCTCCGCATCGCCGCAGACCTTGCTCCGTCGGAGCCGGCGCACCGGCCCGCCTCCGCCCCGCGGGAGCGGATCCTCCACGTCTTCCGGGCGCCGGTCGGCGGCCTGTTTCGGCACGTCCTCGACGTGACGCGGCTGCAGGTGGCGGCGGGCCACGCGGTCGGCCTCTTCTGCGATGCGAGCACCGGGGGCAGCCGGGCCGAGGCGGCCCTCGAGGAACTGGCACCGGACCTCGCCCTCGGCCTCACCCGGCTGCCGATGCGCCGCAACCCGCATCCGAGCGACGTCGCGGCGCTCATGGCGCTCTCCGGCCTCGTGCGCCGCGCCGCGCCCACCGTGCTGCACGGCCACGGCTCCAAGGGCGGCCTGTTCGCCCGCCTGGCGCTCGCCGGACCGCAGGCGCGGCCGGTGCGGGCCTACACGCCCCATGGCGGCAGCTTCAACTACCGGCCCGGCACGCCCCTGCACCGCCTCTACATGGCGGCGGAGGGCCTGCTCACCCGCCGCACCGACGTTTTCCTGTTCGAGAGCGACTACATCGCCGGGCGCTACCGGGCCTATGTCGGGCCGACCGACCGGCTGGTGCGGGTGGTGCATAACGGCATCGGGGCGGAGGAATTCGCTCCCATCGTGCCGGCCCCGGATCCGTTCGACCTCGTCTATATCGGCGAATTGCGCGAGGCGAAGGGGGTGCCGGTGCTGTTCGAGGCGCTGGCGCGCCTGCGCCGGGAGCAGGGGCGGACCCTGAACCTGCTGGTCGTCGGCTCGGGGCCGGACGACGTCGCCCTGCGCAACCGGGTCGCCGATCTCGGCCTCGCGCAGCATGTGCAGTTCGAGCCGCCGCAGCCGATCCGCGCCGCCCTGAGCCGCGCCACCGTGATGGTGGTGCCCTCCCTGGCCGAATCGCTGCCCTACGTCGTCCTCGAGGCCGCCGCTGCGGCGCAGCCCCTCGTCTCGACCGATGTCGGGGGCATCCCGGAGATCTTCGGTCCTGCCGCCCCGGCCCTGGTGCCGCCCCGCGACGCCGCCGCCCTGGCGGGCGCGATCCTGCGCAAGATCGACCAGGATCCCGAGCAGCGCCGCGGCGAGGCGGCGGCGCTCAGCGCCTTCGTGCGCTGCCGCTTCTCGATGAACCGGATGGCCGAGGACGGGCTCGCCGGATACGCCGCCGCCCGTGCCCGGCGCGACCGCGGCTGACGGGGGAGGGGCCCGGCGCCCGGTTCCCGTTCGATTTTCCACAAACCCCTCGCGGTCGTCTTAAGCCTTCCCTCAGGGCTGCGCGGCAGGGTCGAACGCATCACCATCGATCGACGCGGGTCATCTCCGCCACACAGCGTTACCGGAACCCCCCCATGAGCGCGTTCGACGTTCGCGACATCCTCAAGACCGCGGTGGCCCAGCAGGCCGGCCAGGGCCGCGAGGCCGTGCCCCCCGCCGAGACCATCGCCCCGGTGCGGCCGGAGCCGGTCGTCTCGCCGGTGGTCTTCACCGGCTGCGTCCGGGCCGTCGAGTTCGGCCTCGTCGCGCTGGCGGGCCTCTGTGCCCAGCGCTGGCTGCTCGCCGGGACGGTGCCGCTCCATCTCGGCTACGTGGGGGCGATCCTCGGCCTCGCGACCCTCAACGTGCTGGTGCTGCAGGCGCTTGGCGCCTACGGCATCCGGGCGTTCCGGGCCTTCTTCAGCGTCGGCGCCCGGGTGGTGCTCGGCTGGTCGCTGGTGATGCTGCTCGCCGCCACCATGCTGTTCTTCGCCAAGCTCGGCGACCAGTATTCGCGGCTGTGGCTGATGAGCGTCTATGGCGGCGGCCTGGCGCTGCTGGTGGTCGAGCGCCTGGCGCTCTCCCTGGTGGTGAGCGCGCAGATGCGCCGCGGCCGCTTCGACCGGCGCGTCGCCATCGTGGGCGGCGGCGAGGCGGCCGAGGCGCTGATCCGGGCGATCGAGGCGCAGAGCGATTCCGGCCTCAAGGTCGTGGGGCTGTTCGACGACCGCAGCGACGGCCGCTCGGCCGACGTGGTGGCGGGCTACCCGAAGCTCGGCACCGTCAGCGACCTCGTCGCCTTCGCCCGGCGCACCAAGGTCGACCTGATCGTGTTCACGCTGCCGATCTCGGCCGAGGCGCGCATCCTGCAGATGCTGGCCAAGCTCTGGGTCCTGCCGGTCGACATCCGCCTCTCGGCCCATGCTTCGAAGCTCCGCTTGCGCCCGCGCAGCTACTCCTATCTCGGTTCGGTGCCGGTGCTCGACGTGTTCGACCGCCCGATCGCCGACTGGGACGTGGTGGTCAAGGGCGTGTTCGACCGCGTGGTCGGTGCGGTGCTGCTGCTCATGCTCTCGCCCGTGATGCTGGCGGTCGGGCTCGCCGTGAAGCTGACCTCGCCGGGCCCGGTCTTCTTCCGCCAGAAGCGCCACGGCTTCAACAACGAGATCATCGACGTCTACAAGTTCCGCTCGATGTATGTCGACCAGTGCGACTACACCGCCGCCAAGGTCGTGACCAAGGGCGACCCACGGGTGACCCCGGTCGGCCGCTTCATCCGCAAGAGCTCGCTCGACGAGCTGCCCCAGCTGATCAACGTTGTGAAGGGTGACCTCTCGCTCGTTGGCCCGCGCCCGCACGCCCTTCAGGCCAAGGCCGCCAACACCCTCTACGACCAGGTCGTCGACGGCTACTTCGCCCGCCACAAGGTGAAGCCCGGCATCACCGGCTGGGCCCAGATCAACGGCTGGCGCGGCGAGACCGACACCAACGAGAAGATCCAGCGCCGGGTCGAGCACGACCTCTACTACATCGAGAACTGGTCGGTGTTCTTCGACCTGCAGATCCTGGCGATGACCCCGCTGGCGCTGTTCAAGACGGAGAACGCGTATTGAGGGCGGAGGCCGGGGGACCGGTGTAGGGCCGGCGGGATCGCGCGATCCCGCACGCCCTTCGATCGACCGCGGCAGGGACGATCCCGCCTCAGGCCCGCTGGGCCGCGATCCACCGCAGCGAGAGCGTGACGTCGTCGCGGTGCCGGTAGGCCAGGCCGGCGAGCAGGATGAGCAGCACCAGCGCCGGCAGCGCCAGGGCGACCGGGTCGCCGGCCCGCAGGTGGCTGACGGCCGCCCCCACCATGATGACCATGAGCAGGAGGGCGCCGAAGGCCGTGCCGCCCCGCACCCAGAGCAGCACCGCACCGTAGAGCTGGGCGGCGCCCACCACGTACATGAACCACAACGGATAGCCGAAGCGCGCGAAGACCGCGACCTCGAACGGCACGGCCGCGAACTTCATCCCGGCCGCGATCACGAACAAAGCCGTGATCAGGACGCGCAGCAGCAGCGCGGCGAGGCTGGGCCAGGTGCGGGTGGAGGTCATGGCATTCTCCTGCGGCAGGCTTGGATCAGGTGCGAGATTGAGCCCGATGGGTCGGGGTCCGGCCGCCCGGCCTCTGCGCTGCCGCTCTCAGCGGCTCACGGCCAGCAGGAAGGCGATGTTGCAGGCGAGCAGCAGGGCGAGGCCGGCGAGCACGGTGGAGGCGAGCATGGTGGAGGCCGAGTATCTTGACGGCATCAGCCGATGTAAGGCCACGCCCGCAACGGGCAGGTGGACTCGGACGCCGAGGCGCGGTCCGGAGCGCCGCTCGCCTGGTCGATCGGCACGATATGCGCCGATCCGGCCGGGGTCAGCGCGCCCGCGCCGGCCAGGATCGCGGCCGCGGTCAGGATTCGAAGAATGGTCCGCATCGCAAAGTCCCGTCTCGGCCTCGTCGGGCCGTCGATGACAGGGCGTTTACGGCTTGACCATTGCGGCGCGATTGCGTGGCGTGTTGCGTGCCAAGTCGTTCAGACGCTCCCGCGGCGCGCGGTGATCTGGTTCATGCGATGTCCGCCTGATGCGTTCGTAGAACAATGGAACGCGTCTCCCCTCTCCGGTGTGGGAGAGGGGATCCCGCGCCTTGGTCTTGTCGGTATCGCTCAAGGGGAGACCCGGTTCACGACCGGGTTCTGCGCTCGCGCCAAGCCCCGCGGCGCCGGCGATCAGCGCCCGTCGCGGGCCGCTCGTCGTCACTCCGCCTTGGCGTCCACCGTCAGGCGGTCGAAGATCTTGCCCGGGCTGGCGGCGGTGCTGAAATCGACGAGGCCGAGCCCGCCCGGATCCTTGGCGGCGGCGCTGACCGAGAGCCGGCCGGGCTTGACCACGAAGCGGGACACCGCCTGGCCGAGCGCCTTGGCGGAGGGCGAGTTGCCGAGCACCGCCGGGATGCCGAGCATCGCCGCGGTGCCGTATTCGCGCTGCAGCTCCTCGGGCTTGAGGCTCTGGGCCTTGGCCTGCTGGGCGACGAAGCGCTGGAACAGGCCGCCATTCTCGAGGGTCAGGGCGAGGGACTTGGCGCTGGCGCCGAGGAGCGCCATCGACGAGACCATCGGCTCGGGGTCGAACACCTCCTTGCCGATGCCGCCGATCGTGCCGGTGATCCGGACGGTGCCCATGTCCTTGCCCGACAGCGTCACGTCCCGCAGGCTCACCTCCCGGGCGGCCTCGTCCCAGCGGGCATCGACCAGGCCCGAGAGGTCGAGGGCGGTGTAGCCGAGGCCTGCGAGGTCGGAGAGCACCGGGGCCGCCGTGCCGGGCGGGACCGCGCAGGTGAATCCGTCGAAGGCGAAGCGCGAGGCGGTCGGGACGCCGTCGCGCGGCTCGCTCGCGTCGAGGCTGGCGCTGCGCAGGGCGAAGCGCATCGGTCCCGACGCGGCGAGCGGGTCCTTGGCCGAGTCCTGCGCCGGCAGGTCGACGTCGAGGCTCTCCAGGGCGAGGCGGCCGAGGGACGGGGCGTAGCGGCGCAGCTCGGCCCGGTCGAGGGGCTTGCCGGCGGCCTGGCGCATGACATCCAGCACCGGCTTGAGCGAGAGGCCGGAGAGGGTCAGGCCCTTGAGGGTGAAGCGCCCGGCGGGCGCCTCGACCGACAGGCCCTCGGCCCGCATCTGGCCGGGCCTCGTCTCACCTTGCTTGGCGTCGCCGGCCCCGCCCTCGGGCCCGAAAATGAGACGGGCGAGGCTCGCCTGGACCGCGGCCGGACGCCCGCCGGGCTCGCCGGGGGCGGCCAGGGTAATGCCGCTGATCTCGATCCCGCCGAAGCTGACCCCGTCGAGCAGGTCGGCGGCGAGGCCCATGAGGCGGGTGCGCTCCACCCCGTCCGCCTTGTCCGCCCCCTCGGCCAGGGTCCGGGCGGTCTCGCCCCAGGGCCTCGCGGTAGGCCGGCCGGCGAGGTCGCGGGCGTCGATGCGGGCGATCCGGAAGGCCGCCCCGTCCGGGCCGGTGAGCGCGATGTCCTCGGCGGTGACGCCGGCATAGATCCGCACCGGCGCGGCACCCGGGCCGCCGGCCTCGGTGAGGAAGCGCGCCAAGCCCGCCAGGTCGACCTCGCGGGCGTTCAACCGGCCGTAGGCGCCGGCGGCGTCGGGGCCCGGCCCCTCGACCGTGAGGGTGGCGCCGCCGGCCTCCAGCGTGCCGATCCGGCCCGCCGTCACGTCCCGGGCGACGACGTCGTGGTAGACCGCGACCTGGACGCGCCCGCCGGCCGGCTGCTCGACCCGCAGCACCGGGATCACGATCTCGCGGGCGGTGAGCCGTTCGAGCCGGCTCCGCCACGGCGCGGGACCGGCGGGATCGAGCACGGCCCGCGCCTCGTCCGCCGACAGGGCGGTCCCGCGCAGCTCGACCTTCGGGGCCTTGAGGGTGATCGGCCCGAGGGGCAGCACGACCTCGTCGAGGGCGACGGTAGCCTGCGCCGCGGCAGCGGCAGCGTTCGGCAGCACGCCGGCGGTCTGCGCTGCGGCCGGGCCGCCGAGGAGCCAGGCGGAGCCGGGCGGGATGCCGGCGAGCGCCGCGCAGGCGGTCAACCCGAGCGCGGCCCGGGCCACGCCCGTTGTCAGAGAGCGGGTCATGGCGGAGCGTCCCGGTGAGGTGGTGCGGAGGCTTACAGGGAGAACGAGGTGCCGCAGCCGCAGGAGGCGGTCGCCTGCGGGTTCTCGATCTTGAACGACTGGCCGATCAGGTCGTTGACGAAGTCGATCGTGGCGCCCTCCATGTACGGGAGCGAGGTCGGGTCGACCAGCACCGTGGCGCCGTCCTGCTCGACGGCGAGGTCGTCCTCGGCGCGATCCCGGGCGATGTCGAAGGCGTACTGGAACCCGGAGCAGCCGCCGCCATTCACGCTGATGCGCAGCATCGAGCCGGGGGGCTCGGCACCCATGATCTCGTTGATGCGGCGGGCGGCGCGGGACGTCAGGGTGATCGGGGTCATCGACGGCTTCTCGGGTGGGGGTCCGACGTGCGATGGCAACATAGGAATGGACGGCGGGCGCCGCAACAGCCGCGTCCGGCCGCCCAGGATGGCGAGGGGATCTGGAACGTGAGACGGACAGGCGAGCGCTGGCGGGCCCCCTACGGCAGCGACCCGTTCGCGTCGCGCGGGCGGCTGATCCCGGAGGCCGCCTCGCCGACCCGCACCGACTTCCAGCGCGACCGCGACCGGGTGGTGCATTCCGCCTCGTTCCGGCGCCTCAAGCACAAGACGCAAGTGTTCGTCCACCACGAGGGCGACCATTACCGCACCCGCCTGACCCACACCCTGGAGGTGAGCCAGATCGCCCGGGCGCTGGCCCGGGCGCTCGGCCTGGACGAGGACCTGGCGGAGGCGCTGGCGCTCGCCCACGACCTCGGCCACACCTGCTTCGGCCATACCGGCGAGGACGCGCTCCATGCCTGCATGCGCGACCACGGCGGCTTCGACCACAACGCCCAGGCCCTGCGCCTGGTGACCCGGCTGGAGCGGCGCTACGCCACCTTCGACGGGCTCAACCTGACCTGGGAGACGCTGGAGGGGCTGGTCAAGCACAACGGCCCGCTCCTGGCCCGCGACGGCCGGCCGACGCCGCACTACGCCGAGAGAGGCATCCCGGCGGCGATCCTCGAGTACAATGCCGTCAACGACCTCGACCTGGCGACCTTCGCGGGGCCCGAGGCCCAGGTGGCGGCGCTCGCCGACGACATCGCGTACGACGCCCACGACCTCGACGACGGGTTGCGGGCCGACCTCTTCCGCCTCGACGACCTGCGCGAGATCCCGTTCCTCGCCGGCCTCCTCGATGAGATCCGCCACGCCTATCCGGGCCTCGAGCGCTCGCGGGTGGTGCACGAGCTGGCCCGGCGGGTGATCACCCGCTTCGTCGAGGACGTGATCGCCGTGACGGAAGGCCGCCTCGCCGCGCTGAACCCGGCCGACGCCGCCGCGGTGCGCCATGCCCCGGGCCCGGTGGCAGCCTTCTCCGACGCGATGGCGGCGGCCGACCGGGACATCAAGACCTTCCTGTTCGCCCGGATGTACCGGCATCCCGGCGTGATGGCGGTGCGCCGGCGCGCCGCCTCGATCGTCGAGGACCTCTTCTCCACCTTCCGCCGCGACCCGACCCGGATGCCGGAGGAGTGGAGCGCCGGCCTCGCCGGACCCGACGACCCCCGCACGCCCCGCCGGGTCGCCGACTTCATCGCCGGCATGACCGACAATTACGCGGTGAGCCAGCACCGCCGGCTCTTTCCCGAGACGCCGGACCTGCACTGGGTGATCTGGCCGGGGCTGGAGGAATGAGAGGGGCCAGCCGCCCGCGCCGTGCCTCGACAGTCTTGCCATCCTCCACCGTCATCCCGGGGCCGCGAAGGCGGAACAGGGATCCATGATGGGCGAGGGTGCGCGATGAGGCGGCGCGCGGTGCGCTGCCCGGCCCCGGGATGACCAGGAGGACGTGACGACGACCGAGGGGATCGCCGGACATTCTCCTCCCGGCCGGCGTCCAGAAAGAAATTCATGCTTCAGATCGGCCTGAATGAAGATTTATCTTCTTATCTCCGCGCCGTTCTTGCTCCCTCGCAGCAGATTGCCCTAAGCGGAGCCGGTCACTTCCCTTCGACGGCCGGCCATGACCCTCACGCGACGCAGCATCCTCCGGGCAGCCCCGGTCCTCGCGACCGGAGCGGTGCTGGGCGCCGGGCCGGGCGCCCTTGCGCAGGGCCGCGCGGTGCCGCTGCGGGTCGGCGTGATCCCGATCCTCGCCACCGCGCCGCTCTTCGTCGCCGAGAAGGAGGGCTGGCTGAAGGAGGCGGGCCTCTCGCTCGCCGTCACCACCTTCGAGTCGGGGCCGAACATGATCCAGGCCCTGGCCTCGGGGACCCTCGACGTCTACGTCGCCGGCGTCGCGCCGCTCGGCGTCGCCCGGGCGAAGGGCATCGACGTCAAGGTGGTCGCCGCCACCTCCGTCGAGGAGAACGTCTTCGTCGCAGGCCCGAAGCTCGCCCGCCTCGCCGAGCCCGGCGTCGCGCCGGCCGAGGTCTTCCGCCGCTACCGCGCGGCGAACGGCAGCCCGGCGCGGCTCGCGACCCAGCCCCTCGGCTCGGTGCCCAACACCACCCTGCAGCACTGGCTGTGGGAGGTGGCCAAAGTCGACCGGACGGACGTCACGATCGTGTCGATGGGGATCGATGCGACCCAGCAGGCCGTGCTCGCGGGCGCCGTCGAGGGCGGAACCTTGCGCGAGCCCGCGGTCTCCATCGTCACCGGCCGCAACCCGGCGATCCGCCTGATGGCGCTCGGCGGCGAGATGTTCCCGAGCCAGCCCGGCACCGTCGTGGCGCTGACGCGCGCCCTTCTCGACAAGGAGCCCGGGGCCGCGCAAGCCATCGTGACCGGCATCGTGCGGGCGGTCGACCTGATCGGCCGCGATCCGGAGCGCGTCGCCCCGACCATCGAGGCGGCCCTCGGCAAGGGGCTCGTCGACACCGCGACCATCCGCCGGGCACTGGCCTCGCCGGCGACGCGATTCACCGCCGATCCCCGCGCCATCGTCGAGGCGACGGCGGCGATGCAGCGCTTCCAGGTCAGGATCGGGGCGCTCGAGCGCGAGGTGCCCCTCGACGGCCTGTTCGAGCCGCGCCTCTACGAGCGCGCGGTCGCCGGCAAGTGAGAACAGGCAAGTGAGAACAGGCAAGTGAGGTCCCGCCCCGCGGCGGCTCTCCTCCCGCTCGTCGGGCTCGCCGCCTTCTTCGCCCTGTGGGAGGCGTTTCCCCGGCTCGACCTCGTCAATCCGGCCTTCCTGCCGCCGCCCTCGGTCATCCCGGAGGCCTTCCTGCGCGAGCTGCGCTCCGGGCAGTGGCTGATGGCGATCGGCGGCAGCCTCGGGCATTACCTGGGCGGCCTGGCGCTCGGCATCGTCCTCGGCATCGCGGTCGGCACGCTGACGGGCATGTCGCGCACGGCCGAGGGGCTGACCGCCTGGATCGTGCGGGTCCTGCGCCCGGTGCCGGGCCTCGCCTGGGTGCCCTTCGCCATCATCTGGTTCGGGGTCAGCCCCGAGGCGGCCCTGTTCATCGTCGCCGTCGGCGTGTTCTGGATCGTCTACTTCGCGAGCCACGGGGCGATCCGCGGCGTCGACCGCGACCTGATCGAGCTCGCCGCCGCCTTCGGCTTCCGCTCGGCGCCCGAGCGCCTCCTCACGGTGGTGTGGCCGGCGGCCACCCCGGGGATCCTCGTCGGCGTGCGCACCGCGATCGGGCAGGCCTGGATGGCGGTGGTGGCGGCCGAGATCTTCGGGGTCGCGGGCCTCGGCCAGCGGATGATGCAGGCCTCGACGCTGCTCGCGACCGACATCGTGGTCGTCTACATGCTCACCATGGCGCTGCTCTACGGCGTGTTCGACGCCGCCTTCACCGCCCTCCAAGGCTGGATGCTCCGATGGCGGGCCTGATCGCGATCCGGGACCTGGCGCTGACCTTCACCCGCGACGGCGCCCGCACCACGGTGCTGTCGGGCCTCGACCTCGACATCGAGCCCGGCGAGTTCCTGGCGATCGTCGGTGCCTCGGGCGTCGGCAAGTCGACGCTCCTGCGCGTCGTCGCCGGCCTCGTGCCGCCGAGCGCCGGCACCGTCAGGTTAAGCGATCCCGAGCCCGGCCGCCGGGCGGTGTCCCTGGTGTTCCAGGATTCCCGCCTGCTGCCCTGGCGCCGCGTCCTCGACAACGTCGCCTTCGGGCTCGAGAAGCTGCGCCTGCCCCGGGCCGAGCGGCGCCGGCGGGCGCAAGGAGCCCTGGCGCGGGTCGGCCTCGCCGATCTCGCCGGGCGCTGGCCGTTCCAGCTCTCCGGCGGCCAGCGCCAGCGGGTGGCGCTGGCCCGGGCGCTCGCGGTCGAGCCGCACGTGCTCCTGATGGACGAGCCGTTCTCGGCCCTCGACGCGCTGACCCGCGAGAGCCTGCAGGACGAGCTCGCCCGGCTCTGCCGCGCTTACCGTCAGACCGTCCTGTTCGTCACCCACGACATCGAGGAGGCGGTCACCCTCGCCGACCGGGTCGTGGTGCTGGCCGGCCGCCCGGGCCGGATCGTCGCCGCGCACCGGGTCGCGGGGGGCCAGCCGCGGGACCGGTCGGCCCCGGAGCTGAAGGCGGTCGCGCAGGCGATCCGGGAGGATCTGGCGGGAGCTGGAGTCAGCCAGAACCTGCAGACCGCAGACTAGCCGGGGCGGAAACCACATCTCTCGGCATCATCGCGGGTTCCGCTTCCGCGGTCCCGGGACGCCGCGCGTGCGAAGTCGGTCGATGGCAAGGGTCGAGGCCGGGGCTCGCCGCCTCACCGCCGCAGCCGGTTCCCCAGCACGAACCCGAACAGCCCCATCAGCACGATCCCGGTCGCGCCCTGCACGCCGACGAGCAGGTTCGTCACCCGGCCGACCGGCTTGATGCCGATCTCCGGCGGGTTCGCCGTCATCATGTTGAGGGCGCTGTAGCTGAGGAGATCGATGGCGTTGTAGGTCGCCTGCCCGCCGCCCTCCGGGATCAGGCCGCCGGTGAGGCCGTAGAGCCCGGCGAAGACCACGATGATCAGCGCGAAGGCGCGGAACATCCGCGACAGGCTCTCGCCGTAATCGCACAGCCACTCGACGAAGTGGTCGGCAAGCCAGCGGTAGCCGTGGCGCATGAGATCGCCCCGGTCGCGTGCGCGCCAGGCGGCGCGGGCCTGGACCCCGGCATGCAGGCGGCCCATGCGGCGGCGGCGGCGATAGGCCCAGCCGGCCTCGTCGTGGCTGCCGATGCTCTGGAAGTTCTGCTCCAGCGCGAGGTAGCTCGCCTTGGCCGCCTCGTACTCGCCGGCGACCTCCTCGCCCACCGTCTCGCCGATCTGCGCGGCGCGGAACCGTGTGCCGTTGAGCCAGGCGCCGGCGAAGCGGGCGTGGCGCAAGGAGCAGGACGAGAGATCGAGCCGCACCAGGGTCGCGGCCGAAAGGTCGGCCCCGGAGAGGTCGGCTCCGTCGAGCTTGGCGCCCGTCAGCGTGGCGCCGCGCAGGCGCGAGCCGGTGAGCCGGGCCTTGGTCAGGCTCGCGCCCTCGAAATCGGCGTGGGTCAGGTTGGCGTCGGAGAGGTTGACCTCGTCGAGGCGCGCGCCGCGGAACGTCGTGTAGTCGGCGTCGGCTCCGGTGAAGTCGGCGCCCCACAGGTCGGCGCCGGAGAAATCCGCCCCGTCGAGCAGGCTGCGCGGCAGGCGGGCGAAGCGCAAGGACGCGTCCCGGAAGCTCGCATCCTCCAGCATCGCCTCCGTGAAGTCGGCCTGGCCCCCGGCGACGCCGACGAAGCGGGCGCCGCTGAGGTCGGCCTTCCCGAAATCCGCTTCCTCGATCAGCGCGCCGGAAAAGTCAGCCGATCGGGCCAGCGCCCCGGCGAGCCGCGCGCGCTTCAGGGTGGCACCGGTGAGGTCGGCCTGCTCGAGATCGCTGCCCGGGATCGCGGCCCCGGCGAGGTTCAGGCCCTGGCGGTCCGCATCCCACCACGCCGCGTCGCCGGCGATCGGCGACAGGGCGTCCCGGCTCAAGCTCGCCTCGCGCAGGTCGAGGCCGTCGCGATTGAGCGGTCCCTCCTGCGCCGCGATCTCGGCGAGGAGCGCGCCGACGCGCGGGTCGAGCGGGACTTTGGGTCGGGAGTTCACCGCTCAGGCGCGCCCGGCGCAGCCGACGGGCCTGTCCATGCCATGGCGCACGCGTGTTCCTTCGCGAGAGGGGCCGGGCCGGTATCAGCCACGGACCCGGCGGGAATGCAACGGCGGGGCCGCGCGACCCGCGCACCGCCCGGAAACGGCGCGACGATCGCCGTCCTCGACGTTCGCAATCAATGTAACATCGAGCGAATCAGAAAATTAATGATTGCGATTTGCAAATTCTTATATCGTGGTGCCACAAGACATGTTCTGAAGAAGAGGGGGTGCGTGGTGAAGAGAACGGTATGTTTTTCGGTTTGCGCTGTCCTGCTCTTGTCCGGTACGGCCTCGGCGCAGGGTCTGGACGGCATGGTGGTGCTGAAAGGCGTGTGCAGCCCGAAGAGCCACATCGCGGAAGGGCGCATCGGCGAAGACCTGACCAGGCGGCAATCCCGCTTCTTCTGTGATGCCGCGGTGATCACGACGCCGAACGGTCAGGCGGGGCGCAGACTCGTGAACTTCGCGGAGTCGAGATCACACACGCGCCCGCCCATCGGCTTTGCCGGCACGATGGTCGAGCGCGACATCATGCAAGTTCACCGGGTCTACCTGCAATCCGGACAGGCGCTCGCCGTTTCGGACGGCTACTGCAAATTTTTCAGCACGAACAAAGCAATTCATGGGATCGCCTGTGGAGCGAAGATCGACAATGGGGGCAGGCGGACAGTTCCGATCGTCGCGTTCGATGGGCGCGTTCAGTCGTGACTCGCTCATCGAGCAAATACGGTCTGCTTTCGATGGGTCAATTGCAGATAAAATCATGCATTCGGCACCTTATTTTGGCGGCATGTCTTGCCGGATCCGGATGAACCTTCGATGGCGTGGACGAGGCCGGTGCCGTCCCGGTTCCTCCTCCGTCACGCCTCGTCCGAAGCCGCCGCGGTGAGGGTGACCCGGGCCGCCCGCACCTCCGCCAGGAAGGCCCGCGCCAGTCGCGACAGCGGCTCGGCCTCCGACCACAGCATGAAGGCCTCGACCGGCGTCGTCGGCGCGAAGGGGCGCACCACCACCGGGTGCGCGCCGCCCTGCGAGGGCGAGAACGGATCGACCACCGCGACGCCGACGCCCGCTCCCGCCAGCACGCAGGCGGTGTTGCAGTAGCGGACCTCCACGGTGGCGCCGAACGGCACGCCGGCCCGGGAGAAGCTGTCCCGCACCGCCTCGCCGAGGCGGGTGCCGCGCTCGAGCCCGATGAAGGGATGACGCGCGAGGTCGGCCGGCGTGACGCTCGCCTTCAGGCTCAAGGGATGGTCGGGGGCCATGACGCAGACCATCTCGCCCCGGTGCACCACCTCGTGGGCGATGCCGACGTGGTTCGACAGGCCGAGCGCGAAGCCGAGTTCCGCGACGCGGCTGGTGACGCCGTCGACCACGCCCTCGTAGCGGCGCACGTCGAAGAAGATCCGCGTCTGCGGCCGCTGGCGCACGAAGGCGGCAAGGGCCCGCGGCAGCAGGCTGTAGGCCAGCGGCGGCGTCGCCATGAGGGCGAGGTGCCCGTGCCGGTTCTCGCGCAGGTCGCGCAGGCGTCCCTGGAGCTTGCCGTGGAGCGCGAAGATCGCCTCGCTCTCACGGTAGAGCGTCATCGCCTCGGCGGTCGGGAACAGCCGGTTGTTGATCCGGTCGAACAGCGGGAAGCCGACCTGCGCCTCCATCGCCTTGAGGGCATTGCTCACCGCTGGCTGCGACACCGCCAGCTCCTCGGCCGCCGCCAGGGTGGTGCGGTGCCGGACCACCGCCCGCAGGATCTCGAGCTGCCGCAGGTTCATCATCACTCCGGGTTATAGTCGGGCGGAATTTATCATAAGTGTCAGGATTGTGGGGGGCGTCAGGAATATGCATGATCGGCTCATGAAGGTGGGCCGAGACAGCGTAATGCTTGTTGATTAAGCATGATGCCTACCATGAGGTCATGATGTCCCGTTACGTCACCGTGGCGGCGGCCCAGATGGGGCCGACCCAGCGCGCCGATTCCCGCGCCCATACCCTCGACCGGCTGATCCGCCTGCTCGAAGAGGCGGCCGCCCGCGGAGCGACCCTCGTGGTCTTCCCCGAGCTGGCCTTCACGACATTCTTCCCACGCTGGCTCCTCGAAGGCGAGGAGCTCGACCGATATTTCGAGCGGGCGATGCCCAATCCCGCGGTGCAGCCGCTGTTCGACCGCGCCCGGGAGCTCGGGGTCGGCTTCAACATCGGCTACGCCGAGCTGACGCCGGAGGGCGAGCGCTTCAACAGCACCATCCTGGTGCAGCCGGACGGGTCGATCCTCGGGCGCTATCGCAAGGTCCACCTGCCGGGCTCCGTCGAGCCGCGGCCGGGCGCGCGCTTCCAGCAGCTCGAGAAGCGCTACTTCTCCTACGGCAGGACCGGCTTCCCGGCCTTCCGGGCCGGCGCGGCGTGGTCCGGCGCGATCATCGGGATGATGATCTGCAACGACCGTCGCTGGCCCGAGGCTTGGCGGGTGCTGGGGCTCCAGGGCGTCGAGCTCGTTTGCGTCGGCTATAACTCGGCCGCCTACGACCCGAACGGCGGCACCAGCGAGGACGCGTCCCTGCGCACCTTCCACTCGACGCTGGTCGCCCAGGCCAATGCCTACATGAACGCCACCTGGGCGGTGGCGGTGGCCAAGGCCGGGGACGAGGACGGCTCGGGCCTGATCGGCGGCTCCTGCATCGTCGATCCCGACGGGCGCATCGTCGCGCAGGCGCAGACCCTCGGCGACGAGGTGCTGGTGGCCGAGTGCGACCTCGATCGCTGCCGCCAGGGCAAGGACAAGATGTTCAATTTCGGCCAGCACCGGCAGCCGGCGCAGTACGGGCCGATCACCGAGCGCGCCGGCGTGATCGAGCCGGCCCCCCTCGCGGCGGAGTGACTCTGATGCGGCGCACCCTCGTCCTCGCGGCCCTGGCCGCTCTCGCGGCGAGCGCCCTCGCGGCGGGCCGTGCCGCAGCCACCGGCCTGCCGGAGGAGATCCGCCAGCGCGGACAGGTCCGGCTCGCCGTCAACGCCACCTACGCGCCGATGGAGTACCGCGACCCCGAGACCAACACGCTGAAAGGCCTCGACATCGACCTCGCGACGGAGATGGCCAAGCGCCTCGGCGTCAGCATCGCCTGGAGCGAGGTGCCCTTCGCCGAGCTGATCCTGTCGCTGCAGACCGGCCGGTCGGACTTCGTCATCAGCGGCATCTCCGACCGCGCCTCGCGGCGGGACAAGGCCGACTTCATCGACTACCTGACGACCGGGGCGCAGTTCTTCGTCCTCGCCGGCAGCCCGGCCGCGACTGAGACGGACCTGTGCGGCAAGCGGATCGGCACCACCCGCAGCACCTCGTTCCCGGTCCAGATCGAGGAGTGGAGCGCCAAGACCTGCGTGGCCGCGGGCAGGCCGCCGGCGATCGTCGCGCCGGGCGAGAACAGCATCGACGTGCGCACCCAGCTCAAGCAGGGCCGCATCGATGCCGCCGTCCAGGGCAGCGAGACGCTGCCCTACGCGCAGAGCCTCGAGGCCGGCCGCTACCGGGTGGTCGGGGCGCCGTTCACCAGGGGCTACCAGGGGATCATGGTGCGCAAGGAGGACACGGCCCTGCGCGAGACCTTGACCGCGACCCTGCGGGCGATGATCGCGGACGGGACCTACGGCACGATCCTGGCGAAGTACGGCCTCTCGGCCAATGCGGTGGCCGAGCCCCTCCTGAACGCGAGCGACCAATGAGCAGCGGACGCGCCCTGGCGGAGGGCTTTCCCGACCTCACCGGCCTGCCGACCGCCCGGCGGACCCATTGGGGCCGCTGGATCGCCGCCGGCCTGATCCTCGTCGTCCTGGCGCTGATCGGGCGCGCCTTCGCGCAGGGCCAGATCGAGTGGGCTTACGTCGGCCGCTTCCTCACCGTGCCGGTGATCCTGCGCGGCATCGTCAACACCCTGGTCATGGCGGTGCTGGCGATGAGCCTCGGCATCGTGCTGGGCCTCGTCGTGGCGGTGATGCGGCTCTCGCCGAACCCGGTGCTGAAGGGGGTGGCCGCCGGCTACACCTGGCTGTTTCGCGGCACGCCGCTGATCCTGCAGCTGCTGCTCTGGTTCAACCTGGCGCTGGTCTTTCCCGTCATCGGCATCCCGGGCCTGTGGTCGGCGAAGTCGGTCGAGGTGATGACGCCGTTCCTCGCCGCTTTGCTGGGCCTCGGCATCAACCAGGGCGCCTATACCTCGGAGGTGATGCGCGCCGGCCTGCTCTCGGTCGATGCCGGGCAGTACGAGGCCGCGCAGGCGATCGGCATGGGCCGGCTCAAGGCGCTCTATCGCATCATCCTGCCCCAGGCGATGCGGGTGGTGCTGCCGCCGCTCGGCAACGAGTTCATCGGCATGGTCAAGGCGACCTCGCTCGCCAGCGTGATCCAGTACCCGGAGGTGCTGCACGCCGCCGAGAACATCTACTACGCCAATTCCCGGGTCATCGAGCTCCTGATCGTCGCCGGCCTCTGGTACCTGCTGGTGGTCTCGATCCTCACGCCCTTGCAGATGCTGCTCGAGCGGCGCTTCTCCCGCGGTACCGCGAGGATCACCAAATGAGCGCTCGGCCCCTCGTCGCCGTCCGCCGCGTCTCGAAGAGCTTCGGCACCTTCAAGGCCCTGAACGACGTCTCGCTCGACGTGCGTCCCGGCGAGGTGATGTGCCTGATCGGCGCCTCGGGCTCGGGCAAGACGACGCTGCTGCGCTGCGTCAACCAGCTCACCCGGATCGATGCCGGCGGCATCTGGGTCGACGGCGAGCTTTTGGGGATGCGCGAATCCGGCGGGCGCCTGCATGCCTTGAGCGAGCGCGAGGTGGCGCGCCAGCGCCTCAAGACCGGCATGGTCTTCCAGCGCTTCAACCTCTTCCCGCACAAGACCGCCCTCGAGAACGTCACCGAGGGCCCGGTGCATGTCCAGGGCCGCCGGCCGGCGGAGGTGCGCGACGAGGCGATGGCGCTCCTCGCCCGGGTCGGGCTCGCCGCCAAGGCCGGCAACTACCCGTCCCAGCTCTCCGGCGGGCAGCAGCAGCGCGTCGCCATCGCCCGCGCGCTCGCCATGAAGCCGCAGCTGATGCTGTTCGACGAGCCGACCTCGGCCCTCGACCCGGAGCTCGTCGGCGAGGTGCTGGCGGTGATGCGCGAGCTTGCGCGCTCGGGCATGACCATGATGGTCGTCACCCACGAGCTGGGCTTCGCCCGCGAGGTCGCCGACACCGTGGTCTACATGGACCAGGGTGCCATCGTCGAGGCGGGCACGCCCGCCGAGGTTCTGGGCGGGCCGCGCGAGGCCCGCACCCGCAGCTTCCTCTCGGCGGTGATCGGCTGAGAGATGGTTTTCCTGAGTGAGGAGGGATTGGTGAAGCGCCTGATCGCGATCGGTCTCATGACCCTGTCCGCCACGATCGCCGCGGCGCAGGACGCGCCGAAGGCCACCCTGCCGCCGGACGTGGTCAAGAGCGGCACGCTCAAGGTCGCGATCGTGCCGAACTATCCACCGATGGAGTTCAAGAACCCGGAGACCGGCCAGCTCACCGGCTTCGACGTCGATCTCGGCGATGCGCTCGCGAAGAAGCTCGGGGTGAAGCTCGCCTGGCAGGAGACCAGCTTCGACCAGATGATCCCGGCGCTCTCGACCGGCCGGGTCGACGCGATCCTGTCGGGCATGACCGACCTCCCGACGCGGCACGACACCGCGACCTTCGTCGATTACCTGCGCAGCGGCCCGCAATTCTTCGTCCGCAAGGCCCGCGAGGGTGAGTTCACCAGCATGGCCGCGCTCTGCGGCAAGAAGGCCGGGGCGAGCCGGCGCACCTCGTTCCCGCGGGAGATCGCGGCCTGGAGCGAGCAGAACTGCAAGGACAACCCGGTGGTGTTCATCGGCACGGAAGGCTCGGCCGATGCCCGCACCCAGCTCAAGCAGGGCCGCATCGACGCCGCCGTCCAGGGCAACGAGACGCTGCCCTACGTGATGGGGCTGGAGCCCGACACCTACATGCCCCTCGGCAGCCCGATCGCCCTGCAATACACCGGCATCGCGCTGCCGGTGAAGGAGACCGGCCTGCAGCAGGCGGTCGCCGGCGCCCTCGACGCGCTCATCGCCGACGGGACGTACAAGGCGCTCCTGGAGAAGTGGAAGCTGACCGAGAACGGCGTCGAGAAGGCGCTGATCAACGGGGCGAAATAGTCCCGCGCAATCGACGATCTCACATCTCAAAAAATAGAGCGCGGGATTCCCTCTCCAGGCGATGCCGGGCTTGCCCGGTATCGCTGCAAGGTGTGGGAGAGGGGTAGGGGCGATCGAAGATCGCGCGAGGGTGACACGTTTCAGATGCTAGCGCTGACAGTCGAGCTGCCAGCACGACGTTCACAGCTTCACACTGAAGCGTGTCACCCTCACGCGGGATCTTCGATCCCCACGGCCCCTCTCCCACACGGGAGAGGGGAGAGCGCGAGCTTGTCGAAGTCGGCGCTTCAGGATCCCGCTCCCGGTAGCCCCGACAGCCTCACCGGCCAACTCCGAAAGAAACCACTCATGAACCGCGCCGCCCTCGACAGCATCCCGCTCACCCCCGCCAACCTCGCCCCGCCGGCCCCGGACTTCCCGTGGCCGGCGCCCTACACCGCCGCGATGTTCCTCTCCTTCGACGTCGATGCCGAGAGCGCCTGGACCAGCAAGGATGCGGGCCACGCCGAGCGCCTCGTCACCATGAGCTACGGCGCCTACGAGGCCCGGGTCGGCACGCCGAAGCTCCTCGAACTCCTCGACCAGCTCGGCCTCAAGGGCACGTTCTTCATCACCGGCTGGGCCGTCGACGCCTATCCGGCGATGGCCGAGGCGATCCTGCGGGCCGGCCACGAGATCGGGCACCACGGCTACCACCACCTGATGCCGGATCCCGGTGCGCCCTTCATGGAGGAGGAGGTGGAGCGCGGCTTCGAGACCCTGAAGCGGCGCCTCGGCGTGGTGCCGACGGGCTACCGCGCGCCCTACGGCGAGTTCACGGACGCCTTGCGGCAGATCCTGGTCAAGCACGGCATCGTCTACACCTCCTCCTTCCGCGACGACGTGCGGCCCTACCGCCACGTGCTCCGCGACGGCACCCCCGGCCCGATCGAGCTGCCGGTCACGGCGAGCTACGACGACTGGATGCACGGTCTCTCGACCCGGTTCAGCCCGCGCTCGATCTTCCCCAAGGAGCACGTCCTGTCGTTGTGGAAGGACGAGCTCGACGAGGTGCGCGACTGGGGCGCGATGGTGACGACGGTGCTGCACCCGCAATGCAGCGGCCGGCCGATGCGCCTGCGCCTGCTGCGCGAGTTCCTGACCTACGCCCGATCCTGCCCCGACCTCTGGATCACCACCGGCGAGGCGATCACCGGGAACTTCCTGAAGCACGAGAGGGCGGCGTGACGACTACGGCGATCTTCGGCGCGTACGTCCTCACGCGTCGCGACGGCAGACCGGCCGTCGAGCGCGACCGCTGGGTGCTGGTCGAGGGCAGCCGCATCGCCGCGATCACCCCGGACCGGCCGGCGGCCGACGACACGCATGACCGGCCCGGCCGCCTCGTGCTGCCGGGCCTCCTCAACCTGCACAACCACTGCTTCAGCGAGGCGATCGCCCGCTCGCACACCGAGGACGGGCGGGGGCGCAAGGGCGGAAAGAGCATCGTCTACACGGTGCTGCTGCCGCTCTCGAAGACCGCCCTGACGGTGCTCTCGCCGCGAGAGCGCCTGGCGGTGGCGCGGCTCGGCATCCTGCAGCTGCTGAAAGGCGGCGCCACCACGGTGATGGAGCCGTTCCGGAACGGCATCCCTGAGATGTTCGAGGCGGCCGAGGCGATGGGCCTGCGCTTCTACGGCGCGCCCTACCTGTTCTCGACCTCGGATGCCAAGGCCGGACCGGACGGGCGCGTGACTTACGCGGGCGACGACGGCGAGGCCGACCTCGCCGCCTGGAACGCGCTGCACGCCCGCTGGGAGGGCAGGGCGGACGGGCGCATCCGCCTCGCCATGAGCCCGCACGCCACCGATACCTGCGGGCCCGACCTGTTGCGCGCCTGCGCCGCCCGGGCGCGGGAGCTCGGCGTGCCGATCACCACTCACCTCGCCCAGAGCGACGACGAGGTCGCGACCATCCGGGCGCGCCACGACGGCCGCAGCCCGGCCGAGTACCTCGACTGGCTCGGCCTGCTGGCGCCGGACCTGCTCGCCGCCCACTGCATCGCCAGCAGCGACGACGACCTGCGCCTGATGGCGGCACGGGGCGCCACGGTGCTGAACTGCCCGCGGGTCTTCGCCCGGGCCGGCCGCACCGCCGCCTTCGGACGCTTCGCCGCCCATGGCATCCGCACCCTGGTCGGCACCGACGGCTACAACATGGACCTGCTGGGGGAGCTGAACGCCGCCTCGCTGATCTCGAAGATCGCCGCCGGCCGGGCCGAGGTGGCGGATTCGACGGCCCTCATCGACGCCGTGACCGGCCAGGCCGCCGCGGCGATCCGGCGCCCCGACCTCGGCGTGATCGCGCCCGGGGCCAAAGCCGACCTGACGGTGGTCGACCTGACGCACCCGCACCTGCAGCCCCTGCACGATCCCCTGCGCGCCCTGATCGCCCTCGCCAACCGTGCCGACATCGCCCAGGTCATGGTGGACGGCCGGCTCCTCGTCGACGAGGGCCGCTACCGTCACGGCGACGAGGCAGACATCGTCCGCGAGGGCGCCGCCGCGATCGAGCGGATCTGGGACCTGCCGGAGGCCCGCGCGGCCTTCGAGGAGGCCTGACGCCCTTAAGCAGAAATGCATGGCGCAATCCTGCTTAGGATCTTGTTTTTGCATCATTTTCGCTGGCGCGGTCCTTCGGTTCGCCGCCGAACCGGTGACCGCTTCGGCACCGGTCGTTCGCGACCGGCGGAATGATGCTTAGCGGAGATCGAGCGCCCGGATCACCTCGGCGATCCGGCGTGTCGCCGCCTCGCCGAGCGGCAGGATCGGCCGCGGCGGCGCGGCGTGGCAGAGGTCGAGGAGGTTCGCGCAGGCATACATCACCCGCAGGCTCGAATGCTCCCGGAACAGCGCCCAGAGTGGGTCGAGCCGGGCGTCGAGCCGCCGTGCTTCGTCGGCGTCGCCGGCCCGCACCGCCCGGAGGATCGCGACGCCGACCTGCGGAAACAGCCCGGCGACGACGCTGTACCAGGCATCCGCACCGGCGATGAGCGCTTCGGTGACTGTCCAGTCGCCACTGTAGCCGAGGGAGAAGCCCTCCGGCACGACGGCGCGGAGATCCGCCAGGTGCCCGGCCACGGCCTGCGATTCCTGGCCCGGGCTCTTCACCGCGACGATCCCGGGCACACGGCTCAGGCGGCCGACGAGATCCGGGCTGAACCGGAAATGCGTGGTCGCGGGATTGTCGTAGATGCAGAGCGGCAGGCCGCTCTCCCGCGCCACCTCGGAAAAATGCGCAAAGACCTCGTCGTCGGTGAGCGGCGTGTACGAGACCGCCGCGAGCAGCCCGGCGGCGGCGCCCGCGGCCCGCGCATCCTGCGCCAGCCGCAAAGCCTCGTCGGTCCGCAGGGCGCCGACGCCGACCACGATCGGCACGCGTCCCGCCTCATCGAGGGCGGCGTCGAGCGCCCGGCGGCGCTCGTCGCGCGTGAGGTAGGGATAGGAGCCGGTGCTGCCGAGAAGGCCGATCGAATCGACCTCGGCCTCGCGCAGGCGGGCGACCAGCCGGCGCAGGGCCGGCAGGTCGACGCGGCCGTCGGCACCGGACGGCGTGATCGGGAAGGCGGAGAGGCCGGTGAGGCGCATGGGAGCGATCCTTCCTGGTCAGGCGGCAGGCCGGCGCGCGAGGGCGAGGCCGAGTCCGAGAGTGATCATCGCGGCGCCCGAGGCCTCGCGCAGGCGGCGCACCAGCCCGGGCCGCGCCGCGGCGGCGCTGCGGATGCGGCCCGCCGCGATCGTGACCGCGAGATCCGCGAGCGTGTTGAGGACGACCGAGACGGAGCCGAGCACCACGAACTGCACGGCGACGGGACCGGCGGCCGGATCGACGAAGTGCGGCACGAACGCGAGGAAGAATGCCGCCGTCTTGGGGTTCAGCGCCTCGACCAGCACGCCCTCGCGGAACGCCCGCCCCGGTCCGATCGACGGTGCCGCATCGCCCACCGTCACGGACGCCGCGTCCCGGCGGGCGGCGCGCAGGGTGCGGTAGCCGATCCAGACCAGGTAGGCGGCCCCGACGAGCTTCAGCGCCGTGAACAGCTCGGCGCTCGCGAGCACGAGGGCGGACACCCCGAGGCCGCCGGCGACGACGTGGACCAGGCCGCCGAGGCCGGTGCCGAAGCTCGAGGCGACGCCCTCCGGGCGGCCGCCCGCAAGCGTCCTGGCCGCGACGTAGAACAGGCCCGGACCGGGCGTGACGGCGAGCACGAGCGCGGCCACGGCGTAGAGGGCGAGGGAAGCGAGGTCGGGCATGCGTGATCTCTGACCGGGCGCGGGCACGGCGCCGTTGCCACGTGCTCATCGGGCAAGCGGGCGGATACCGGCGAACCGGCCCACCCTCCACGGCCAGTTCCGGGCGTTCGCGCTGGTCCAGTTGCGGGTTGGGAGCGATGCCGGCCCGCAAGAGCCCGTCCGCCGGAGCGGCCGTCGGGCGGCTCCGGGACGATCCCAACCGGGCCGATCCTTACGCGCCGCCGCGCGCTTGGCGCGAACCTTGCTGTTAGATCGAGCGTGACCGTTCCCGCCACTTCCCCGTGCGATACCCCGCGCCCCGCCTTGACCGGAGCGCCCGACAAGGGCGAACTCTGCGGGAGGCCGGCTTCCAGGGGCGCGGGGCGCGGCTCACCACACGACAGGCCCCACCGACAGGCAGGATACGCGCCATGGATCGCAGGACGTTTCTGAAAGGCTCGGCCGCCCTCGGCGCCGCCGGCGTTGCGACGACCCGTCTCGCCAGCCCGGCCATCGCGCAGCCCGCCAAGGTGCTGCGCTTCGTGCCGCAGGCCAACCTCGCGAACTTCGATCCGATCTGGGGCACGCAATACGTCGTGCGCAACGCCGCCGCCCTCGTCTGGGACATGCTCTACGGCGTCGACGCGGAGCTCAAGCCGCAGCGCCAGATGGTCGAGTCCGAGGAGGTCTCGGCCGACGGCCTGACCTGGACCTTCCGCCTGCGGCCCGGCCTGAAGTTCCACGACGGCGAGCCCGTCCTGCCGAAGGACGTGGTGGCGAGCCTCACCCGATGGATGGCCCGCGATCCGATGGGCCTGATGATCCGGGCGACCCAGGCCGAGCTGGCAACCGTCGACGACCGCACCTTCCGCTGGCAGCTCAAGAAGCCCTTCCCCAAGCTCCTGCTGGCGCTCGCCAAGAACAACGCGCCCTGCGCCTTCATCATGCCGGAGCGGATCGCCAAGACCGACCCGTTCACCCAGATCACCGAATATGTCGGCTCGGGCCCGATGAAGTTCGTGCGCAACGAGTGGGTGCCGGGCGCCCGCGCGGTCTTCGAGAAGTTCGCCGATTACAAGCCTCGCGACGAGCCCTCGTCCTGGCTCGCCGGCGGCAAGCGCATGCTGCTCGACCGGGTCGAGTGGGTGATCATGCCGGATCCCGCCACCGCCTCCGCGGCGCTCCAGAACGGCGAGGTCGACTGGTGGGAGAACCCGATCCCGGACCTCGTGCCGCTGCTGCGCAAGAACCAGAACATCAGCGTCGACATCGCCGATCCCCTCGGCAATATCGGGGCGTTCCGGATGAACCACCTGCATCCGCCCTTCGACAACCCGAAGATCCGGCAGGCCGTCCTCCTCGGCATGAACCAGGAGGATTACATGCGGTCGCTGATCGGCGACGACGACAAGCTGTGGAAGCCGGTACCCGGCTTCTTCACCCCGGGCACCCCGCTCTACAGCGAGGCCGGCGGCGCCAAGATCGGCAAGGGCGACATCGCGGCGGCCAAGAAGATGCTGGCCGAGGCCGGCTACAAGGGCGAGCCCGTGATCTGCGTCGTGGCGCAGGACCAGCCGATCACCAAGAACATGGGTGACGTCACCGCCGACCTGCTCAAGCAGATGGGGATGAAGGTCGACTTCGTCGCCACCGACTGGGGCACCGTCGGCACGCGACGCGCCTCGAAGGCGCCGCCGGCGCAGGGCGGCTGGAACATGTTCCACACCTGGCACGCCGGTGCGGACTGCATCAACCCGGCCGTCTACAACGCCATCCGGGCGAACGGCGACAAGGCGTGGTTCGGCTGGCCCGACCTGCCGCCGGTCGAGGCGGCGATCACCGAGTGGTTCGACGCGCCCGACGTCGCGGCCGAGAAGGCCGCGATCGACAAGGTGAACGCCGCGGCGATCAGCGGCGGCCTCTACGCGCCGACCGGCTTCTTCCTCGGCTACCAGGCCTGGCGGAAGACCGTCAGCGGCGTGGTCAAGGGGCCGCTGCCCTTCACCTGGGGCGTGTCCAAGGCCTGAAGGGAAGCGTTCCGTGCTCGGCTTCCTCGTCAGGCGCGTCCTCGCCGTCATCCCGGTGATGGCGGTGGTCGGGCTGTTCGTGTTCAGCCTGCTCTCCCTCGCGCCCGGCGACCCGGCGGCGCTCATCGCCGGCGACCAGGCCACGCCGGCCGACATCGAGCGCATCCGCGCCTCGCTGGGCCTCGACCGGCCGTTCCTGGTGCGCTTCAGCGAGTGGGCCTGGCGCATCCTGCACGGGGATCTCGGCACCTCGATCTTCACCAACCTGCCGGTCACCACCATGATCGGGCAGCGGGTGCAGCCGACCCTGTCCCTGATGCTGGTGACGCTCGCCTTCGCGGTCCTCGTCGCGGTGCCGCTCGGCGTGCTCGCGGCCTGGAAGGCGGGGCGCCTCGTCGACCGGCTGGTGATGGGGGCGGCGGTGCTCGGCTTCTCGGTGCCGGTCTTCGTCGTCGGCTACCTGCTGGCCTATCTGTTCGCCCTCGAGCTCGGCTGGCTGCCGGCACAAGGGTACACGCCGATCGAGCAGGGCATCGGCCCCTGGCTCGCCAACCTCGTGCTGCCGGCGCTGACGCTGGGCCTCGTCTACATCGCGCTGATCGCCCGGGTGACCCGGGCGACGATGCTCGACGTGCTGCAGCAGGATTACGTGCGCACGGCCCGCGCCAAGGGCGTGGCGCAGGGCGGGGTGCTGTTCGTCCACGCGCTCAAGAACGCCGCGGTGCCGATCGTCACGGTGATCGGCATCGGCATCGCGCTCCTGATCGGCGGCGCCGTCGTCACCGAAACGGTCTTCGCGATCCCGGGCCTCGGTCGGCTCACCGTCGACGCGATCCTGCGGCGCGACTATCCGGTGATTCAGGGCGTCGTGCTTTTGTTCAGCTTCACCTACGTGCTGGTCAACCTGGCCATCGACCTTCTCTACACCCTGATCGATCCGAGGATCCGCTATTGAGCGCCGCCTCTCCCCTGGTCTCACCGCCGCAGGAGCGCGAGGCGCCCGCCGGCCTCGCGGTCGCGACGCCGCTGCCCGACCTCTACCCGCCCCGCAAGGCGCTCGGCCGGGTCCGCCGGACCTGGCGGCGCCACCCGACCATCGTCGTCGGCGGCGCCATCCTGCTCCTCGTCGCCCTGATGGCGCTGCTGGCGCCCTACCTCTGGACCGTCGACCCGACGGCGATCAGCACCTCGCGCCGCACGCGGGTGCCCTCGGCCCTCTACTGGTTCGGCACCGACATGCTCGGGCGCGACGTCTATTCCCGCGTCGTCTACGGCGCCCGGGTCTCGCTCCTCGTCGGCTTCGCGGTGGCGTTCCTCGCCTCGATCGCCGGCCTCGCGGTCGGGCTCGTCTCCGGCATGGTGCGCTGGGCCGACGGGATCATCATGCGGATCGTCGACGGCCTGATGTCGATCCCACCGATCCTGCTCGCCATCGCCCTGATGGCGCTGACCCGCGGCTCGATCGAGAACGTGATCCTGGCGATCACGGTCGCGGAGATACCCCGCGTCGCGCGCCTGGTGCGCGGCGTCGTGCTCTCCCTGCGCGAGCAGCCCTATGTCGAGGCGGCGGTGACCACCGGCACCCGCACGCCGATGATCATCTGGCGCCACATCCTGCCCAACACCCTCGCGCCGATGACCGTGCAGGCGACCTATATCTGCGCCTCGGCCATGATCGCCGAGTCGATCCTGTCCTTCATCGGCGCCGGCGTGCCGCCCGCCACGCCGTCCTGGGGCAACATCATGGCGGAGGGCCGGGCGCTCTGGCAGGTGAAGTTCTACATCATCCTGTTTCCGGCGATCTTCCTGTCGCTCACCGTGCTAGCCGTGAACCTCGTCGGCGACGGGTTGCGCGACGCGCTCGATCCGCGGATGGCGAAGGATGTGTGACAGATTGTTTGCCGGGCCGGAGCGAAAAACCGGAACCTCCTTCCATCCCGCCCGCACACGGCAAGCGACCCCTCTCCGGAGACGACGGCCATGACGCTCCTCTCCGTCGAGAACCTCCAGGTCCATTTCCGGACCCCGGACGGGGTCAACCGCGCGGTCGACGGCGTGTCCTTCGCGATTCGAGCCGGCGAGACCCTGGCGGTCGTCGGCGAATCCGGCTGCGGCAAGTCGGTGACCTCGATGTCGATCCTGCGGCTCCTGCCCGAGCCGCCGGCGCGGCTCGCCGGCGCCATCCGGTTCGAGGGCCGCGACCTTCTCCAGTTGCCCGAGCGCGAGATGCGCCGCATCCGCGGCAACGCCATCAGCGTGATCTTCCAGGAGCCGATGACCTCGCTCAACCCGGTGCTGAGCGTCGGCCGCCAGATCGGCGAGACCCTGCGGCTGCATCAGGGCCTGTCGCGCAAGGAGGCCGAGGAGCGGGCGGTCGAGATGCTGGCCCTCGTCGGCATCCCGGAGCCGCGCCGCCGGGTGCGGGAATATCCGCACCAGCTCTCCGGCGGCATGCGCCAGCGGGTGATGATCGCCATCGCGCTTGCCTGCTCGCCGAAGCTCCTCATCGCCGACGAGCCGACGACGGCCCTCGACGTGACGATCCAGGCCCAGATCCTCGACCTGATGCGCGACCTGAAGCGCCGGGTGGGAGCCGCGATCATGCTGATCACCCACGACCTCGGCGTGGTGGCGGAGGTCGCCGACCGGGTGGTGGTGATGTATGCCGGCCGCAAGGTCGAGGAGGCCAGCGTCCGCGACCTCTTCCGGGCGCCGCGTCATCCCTACACGCGCGGCCTGATGGGTGCGGTGCCGCGCCTCGGCGCCGCCGAGCGGCCGGGCGCAGCCCAGCGGCTCGCCGAGATCCCCGGCATGGTGCCGAGCCTGAAGACCCGCATCGACGGCTGCGTCTTCGCCGGCCGCTGCCCCGCCGTGACCGATCTCTGCCGGATCCATGCCCCGGCGCTGGAGCCGAAGGCGCCGGGCCAACTCGCCGCCTGCCACTACGCGCCGAAGGACGCGCTCGCCGCGTGACCACGCCTCTCCTCGCGGTCAACGACCTGCGCAAGCACTTCGTCCTCGGCGGCAACCTCCTCGGCCGCGGCGCCCGCACCCTCAAGGCGGTCGACGGCGTCTCCTTCACCCTCGAGCGGGGTGAGACCCTGTCCCTCGTCGGCGAATCCGGCTGCGGCAAGTCCACGGTCGCCCGCAGCGTGATGCGCCTCTTTCCCCCGACCGCCGGCCAGGTGGTGCTCGCGGGCACCCGCATCGACGACCTCTCGGCCGGCGCGCTCCGCCCCCTGCGCCGCCGCATGCAGATGGTCTTTCAGGACCCGTTCTCGTCGCTCAATCCCCGGATGCGGGTGCGCGACATCCTGGCGGAGCCGATCCGCAACTTCGCCCTCGCCAGGACCCGCGCCGACCTGGAGGCACGCCTCGCCGCCCTGATGGAGCGGGTCGGCCTGCCGCGGGAGGCCCTGTCGCGCTTTCCCCACGAGTTCTCCGGCGGCCAGCGCCAGCGCATCGGCATCGCCCGGGCGCTCGCCGCCGAGCCGGACCTGATCATCTGCGACGAGGCGGTCTCGGCCCTCGACGTCTCCGTCAAGGCCCAGATCGTCAACCTGCTGCAGGACCTGCAGCGGGAGCTGGACCTCGCGCTCTTGTTCATCTCGCACGACCTCGCCATCGTCGAGCACATGACCCACCGGGTGGCGGTGATGTATCTCGGCAAGATCGTCGAGATCGGCCCGCGCCGCGAGATCTTCCTCGCGCCGAGGCACCCCTACACGCGGGCGCTGCTCTCCGCCGTGCCGATCCCCGAGCCCGATGCCGGCCGCACCCGCATCGTGCTGCGCGGCGACGTCCCGAGCCCGATCAACCCGCCGAGCGGGTGCCGCTTCCACACCCGCTGCCCGCATGCCTTCGACCGCTGCCGCAACGAGGAGCCGCAGCTCGATCGCGTCGGCGGCGATCACTTCGCGGCCTGCCACCTCGACGGGGCCGCCCTGCCGGCGCAGGCGGCGTGAGGAACGCAATTTTTCCCTGAGTCAGCGTGAGGGAGTCGAGTCGTGCAGCACGAGCTGATCCTGCGGGGCGCCCGCATCATCGATCCGTCCCAGAACCACGACGGCCTCGCGGACGTCGCCTTCAGCGATGGCCGCGTCTCAGGCTTCGGCCGCGACCTCGTGGCGGGGGAGGGGACGGTCGTGCGCGAGATGAACGGGGCGATCGTCACGCCCGGCCTCATCGACCTACACACCCACGTCTACTGGGGTGGCACGTCGCTCGGCATCGACGCGGACGAGTTCTGCCGGCTGTCGGGCGTCACCACCTCGGTCGATACCGGCAGCGCCGGGCCGGGCAACTTCCCGGGCTTCCGCAAGCACGTGATCGAGCGATCCGAGGCCCGCATCCTCGCCTACCTGCATGTCTCGTTCGCCGGCATCTACGGCTTCTCCAAGACCGTGATGGTCGGCGAGAGCCAGGACATGCGCCTGATGGCGCCCCGCGAGGCGGTGGCGGTGGCCGAGGCCAATCGCGACGTCATCATCGGCATCAAGGTCCGGGTCGGTGCCCACGCCTCGGGCACGCAAGGGACGGCGCCTCTCGAGATCGCCCTCCAGGTCGCCGAGGAGACCGGCCTGCCGCTGATGGCGCATATCGACGAGCCGCCGCCGAGCTACGAGGCGGTGCTGGCGATGCTGCGCCCCGGGGACGTGCTCACCCACGCCTTCCGGCCGTTCCCGAACTCGCCGGTGACGGCGCAAGGCGCCGTGAAGCCGGCGGTACGGGAGGCGCGCGAGCGCGGCATCCTGTTCGACATCGGCCACGGCAAGGGCTCGTTCGCCTTCAAGACCGCCCGCGCCATGCTGGCCGGCGGCTTCCAGCCCGACACGATCTCGTCGGACGTGCATGCGCTCTGCATCGACGGCCCGGCCTTCGACCAGGTCACCACGATGTCGAAGATGCTCTGCCTCGGCATGAGCCTGAACGAGGTCATCGCGGCCTCGACGGTGAACGCCGCGGTGGCGCTCCGGCGCATGGAATACGGCACGCTGAAGGTCGGCGCGCTCGGCGACGCCA
>NZ_SRLB01000028.1:82500-83826 GCF_004745635.1 Methylobacterium nonmethylotrophicum
GGTTTGATTGGCCTTTCACCCCTAGCCACACGTCATCCAAGACCTTTTCAACGGGCACTGGTTCGGACCTCCAGTGCGTGTTACCGCACCTTCATCCTGCGCATGGCTAGATCACCTGGTTTCGGGTCTAGAGCCACGAACTGGAAGCGATCCCGAGGGATCGCCAAAACGCCCTGTTCAGACTCGCTTTCGCTGCGCCTTCGCCTACCGGCTTAAGCTTGCTCGTAACTCTAAGTCGCTGACCCATTATACAAAAGGTACGCGGTCACCCAGAACGGATCTTGGGCTCCCACTGTTTGTAAGCATCCGGTTTCAGGAACTGTTTCACTCCCCTCGTCGGGGTGCTTTTCACCTTTCCCTCACGGTACTGGTTCGCTATCGGTCGCTGAGGAGTACTTAGGCTTGGAGGGTGGTCCCCCCATCTTCAGACAGGATTTCACGTGTCCCGCCTTACTCGTGTCCTGGCAATCGCCTGTCCCGTACGGGGCTGTCACCCATCTCGCCGGCCATTCCAGGCCGTTCCGGTAAGCGTCATGCCAGGCGCTGGCCTGGTCCGCGTTCGCTCGCCACTACTGACGGAGTCTCGTTGATGTCCTTTCCTCCGGGTACTGAGATGTTTCAGTTCCCCGGGTTCGCTTCAAACCCCTATGGATTCAGGGCCTGATACCTTCATGAACCATCGTAGCCTGGAAGCAGGTCGCCCTGTCTCCACGATACGGTGGCGGAAGGTGGGTTTCCCCATTCGGAGATCCCTGGATCAAAGCTCGTTCGCAGCTCCCCAAGGCTTATCGCAGCGTACCACGTCCTTCATCGCCTCTCAGCGCCAAGGCATCCACCAGATGCTCTTAAGGCACTTGATCGCTCTCATGATCGGTGTCCGGTGTGAGCCACAGCCGCACAGGCTGTCGCTCACGACCATCCACGGTCACGATAAAGACCGGCAGCCACCGCTTTCGCAGCAGCTGCCTTATGCTTGCCGAACGCACCCGGGCCGGCCGCTTTCGCGCTGGCCTGGGCACATTCCCTCTTCACGATGTCAGATATCCGCAGCCACCCGCTGAACGCGTCGATGGTGCGAAGCTCCTTGATCCGGACGACCCTCGACCCTGCTGCTTTCAGCGGGGGAGGGTGGTGGAGCTGGACGGGATCGAACCGACGACCTCATGCTTGCAAAGCACGCGCTCTCCCGACTGAGCTACAGCCCCGTGGGGCGCCGCTCGTGGCGAGAGGCCGTCACCTGATCCTGGTGGGCCTGGGACGACTCGAACGTCCGACCTCACCCTTATCAGGGGTGCGCTCTAACCACCTGAGCTACAGGCCCGTCGC
>NZ_SRLB01000029.1 GCF_004745635.1 Methylobacterium nonmethylotrophicum
CGATCGGCTTGATCGCTCTCATGATCCGTGTCCGGATCAAACACACACCACCACAGACACGATGAAGACGCGTGACCCGGTCCCCAGCGGCCGCCGGTCACCCTGCTTGCCGAACGACCGTGCTTGGCCGGTCTGGTGGTCAGAGCGGGGTGTCTCGAACCCGATCCCATCTCGAACTCGGCCGTTAACCGCCCCAGCGCCCATGGTACTGTGTCTCAAGACACGGGAGAGTCGGTCACCGCCAGACCTGCCAAGCACGCCACATTCCCTCATCACGATCTTCTCGACGACGCCCGCCCGGCTCTCCGCCCGGCGGGCGTCGTCGTGTTCGGGCATTATGGATCCGCGCTCAGCTCGGCACGGCTATCGCTCTGACGGGCTTGGCAAAAAATCCTCCGCGAGCGGTTTTCGACGGAGTCGTCAGGCCGCCCGCGTCTCGAGGAGGGATGGCAAAGCCTTGAGATCGAGGGGCTTCGACAGAAAGTCGTCGAAACCGGCGCCGCGTGCGGCAACTTGGTCTTCAGCCTGTACGTTGGCGGTCAGCGCCACGAGGCGCAGGCGCGGCAGGCGGTGCCGCGCCTCATGGGCCCGCACCTGCCGGGCGGCTTCGAGCCCGTCGAGGATCGGCATCCGGATGTCCATGAGCGCGAGATCGAACGGTGTGGCCGAGGCCGCCGCATCCTGCAGCCGCGTCACCGCCTCGGCCCCGTCCCGAGCCCAGATCACGACGGCACCGAGGCGCTCCAGAGCCCTCGTAGCGAGAAGGGCGTTGATCGGGTTGTCCTCCGCCAGCAGAATCCGAGGCCGATGGAACGACGGCCGTGCGATGCCCTCCGGCGCGCTCGGCTTTCGGACGGCCGGCGGGGCCGGCTCGGCGAGGCGTGCCAGCAGCGAGGTCAGGCGCACCGGCTTGATGAGGTAGCGGTCGAATCCTGCGGCGGCCGGCGAACCGAAGTCGCGCCGATCGAACGGCGACAGCAGCACGATGCTGCGGCTCACGCCCGCCTGACGGGCCGCGGCGGCGATGCCGCGCACGGCCGCGTCGCCGAGGGCGCGGTCGGCGATCACCGCCTCGAAGCGCGTTCCGCCTCGGAGTGCGGCCAGTGCCTCCGTCGCGGTCTCGACCACGACCGTCTCGGCGCCGGCCCGGCCGAGCCGGCGGGCGATGTAGGGTGCCTCGAAGGCGGCGGCCGCGACCACCAGGATGCGCCGTCCATCGAGCGTCGGCGGTCGCGGCCCGGTGCGGTCCGGCCCGGCGGGAAGCGGGAGACGGACCCGGAAGCAACTCCCCTCCCCAGGCCGCGACGTGACGTCGAGCCGGCCGCCCATGCGGTCGACGAGGCGCTCGGTGATCGCGAGGCCGAGGCCGGTGCCTTCGTGGCGCCGGCTGGCGCTGCCGTCGCCCTGCTCGAACTCCTGAAACAGCACCGGCAGGCGCTCCTCGGGAATGCCCGGGCCGGTATCGTGCACCGCGAGGTCCAGTCCGTTCGCGCTCCAGGTCGCCGTGACGCCGACGCCGCCGGCCTCCGTGAACTTCACGGCGTTGCCGGCGAGGTTGATCAGGATCTGGCGCACCCGGTCGGCGTCGCCGATCAGGCTCGCGGGCAGCGCCTCGATGTCGGCGGCGATCTCCAGGCCCTTGTCCTGGGCGCGGGGCGCCAGCAGCTCGACCACGCTCTCGACGAGGGCCGCCGGGTCGAACGGCTCCGCCGCGAGGTCGAGCCGGCCGGCCTCGATCTTCGAGAAGTCGAGGATCCCGTCGATGAGCGACAGGAGGGCTTCGCCGGAGGTCTTCACCGCCTCGGCGTAGGTGCGCTGCTCGGGGCTGAGCGGCGTCTCGAGCATCAGGTCGGCCATGCCCATGATGCCGTTGAGCGGCGTGCGGAACTCGTGGCTCACGCTGGCGAGGAAGCGCGACTTCGCCACGCTCGCGGCCTCGGCCCGGCTGCGGGCCTCCTCCAGGATGCGGGCGGATTCGACCCGCTCGGTGATGTCCCGGCCCGCCCGCAGCACCTCGGCCCGCCCGTCGCGCCCGACCGTCACGGTCTCCACGAAGGCGAACCAGCGCAACGGCCCCCCGCGGGCCGGCGCGATCGCGACGTCGACGAGGCGCGCGCCGTCGGCGCGTTGCCGGATCTCGCGGCGCTCGACCACGTCGGCCTCCCGGGTGGTGCCCAGCAGCGCGTCCGGCGCGGTGCCGAGGAGATCGGCGAAGCCCTGGTTGGCGAAGGTGATGCGCCCTTCGGGATCGCGCTGGACGACGAGCTCGATCTGCGCCTCGACCAGGCTGCGGTAGCGCTCCTCGCTCTCGGAGGTGCGCCAGACGAGGTCGTGCAGGCGCTCGACCTCGCCGTCGCGCCGGCGCTGGATCAGGCGGTGGCCGCTCCAGCGCGCCGCTGCCCAAGCGAGGGCGGCGAGACCGACGACCGCCGTGCAGAGCCACACCACCATCCCGCATCCTCCACGATACGGCCGAGAGCCTAGTGGGCGGAATTGAAAGATGAGTTGGGAAAGTGGCTTAGCGGTTCGCGCGGCCGATCGCGCGGAGTCGCAGGAGGATGCTAACGCCGCATTCACCGTGCCGCGTCAGGCCGCGGCCGGGCGCCGGTCGGACCGGCTGCGGTAGGACAGGGCCTCGGCGAGGTGGAGCCGGCGCACCCGCGCCTCGCCGTCGAGGTCGGCGAGCGTCCGGGCGACGCGCAGCACCCGGTGGAAGCCGCGGGCGGAGAGGCGCATCGCGTCGGCGGCGTCCCGGATCAGGGCCATCCCCTCCGCGTCGGGCCGCGCCGCCTCCTCGATCAGGGTTGCCGGGCAGGAGGCGTTGGTGGTGCCGGCGGGCTGGCCGGCCTCCGCGTAGCGCCGCTCCTGCCGGGTCCGGGCCGCGGCGACGCGGGCGGCGGCCTCCGCCGACCCCTCCTCCGGCGGCGGCAGGATCAGGTCCGCGGCGGTGACCGCCGGCACCTCGATCTGCAGGTCGATGCGGTCGAGGAGCGGGCCGGAGAGCCGGGCCTGGTACTGGGCGACGCAGCGCTCGTTGGGTCCGCGCCGGCAGGCGAAGCCCGGCTCGGTCGCCTGGCCGCAGCGGCACGGATTCATCGCGGCGACGAGCTGGAACCGGGCCGGATAGGTGACCCGGTGGTTCGCCCGGGCGATCATCACCGTGCCGGTCTCGAGCGGCTGGCGCAGGGAATCGAGCACCTGGCCGTTGAACTCCGGCAGTTCGTCGAGGAAGAGCACCCCGCCATGGGCCAGCGACACCTCGCCGGGCCGCGCGCCGATGCCGCCGCCGACGAGGGCCGCCATCGAGGCCGAGTGGTGCGGCGCCCGGAACGGCCGGCGGTTCGACAGCGCGCCGTCCTTGAGCGTGCCGGCCACCGACTGGATCATCGAGACTTCCAGGAGTTCGCGGGGCCCGAGCGGCGGCAGGATCGAGGGCAGCCGGGCCGCCATCATCGACTTGCCGGCCCCGGGCGGACCGTTCATCAGGAGGTTGTGCCCGCCGGCGGCCGCGATCTCCAGGGCGCGCTTCGCGCCCTCCTGACCCTTGATCTCGCGCAGGTCCGGCAGCGCGCCGGAGGCGGCGGCTACGGCCGGGACCGGGCGTGCCATCACCTGGCTGCCCTTGAAGTGGTTGGCGAGCTGGATCAGCGAGCGCGGCGCCAGCACGTCCATGTCGCCGGCGGCCCAGGCGGCCTCCGGCCCGCTCGCCGCCGGGCAGATCAGGCCGAGCCCGCGGGCATTGGCGGCCATGGCCGCCGGCAGCACGCCCGCCACCGCCGTCAGGCTGCCGTCGAGCGCCAGTTCGCCCAGGACGCAATAGCCCGAGAGCGCGTCGCCCGGCAGGGCGCCGATGGCGGCCATCACCCCGAGCGCGATCGGAAGGTCGTAATGCGAGCCTTCCTTCGGCAGGTCGGCGGGGGCGAGATTGACGGTGATGCGCTTGGCCGGCAATGCCAGCCCCGAGGCGATCAGGGCCGAGCGGACCCGCTCGCGGGACTCGGCCACCGCCTTGTCAGGCAGCCCGACCACGTTGAAGGCGACGGCGCCCGGCGTGATCTGCACCTGCACGTCGACGGCGCGCGCCTCGATCCCCTCGAAGGCGACGGTGGCGACGCGGGTGACCATGGGGTGCGGGCCTTCGGACTGGCTGGCTGACGCGACGTTAGTTGGGCGCCCGCGCCGGCACAACCCGGATCTGGAAAAGAGCGTTGCAGACACGAAAAAGCCCGGCGCAGGCCGGGCCAATTCCTTCTCGTCCTCGGGATCTGCGGCGCCGCATCGGCCCGGGTCCCTGCGGCAGACCGGGGGCCTGCCCGCGGGCTCACGCCTGGGCGGCGGCCTCCAGGCCCTTCACGCGGGCGGCGAGGCGCGAGACCTTCCGCGAGGCGGTGTTCTTGTGCACGATGCCCTTCTGGGACGCGCGCATGATCTCCGGCTCGGCGCTGCGCAGGGCGGTCAGGGCGGTGCCGTGATCGCCGGCCTCGATCGCCTCCTCGACCTTGCGGATGAAGGTGCGCATGCGGCTGCGGCGCGAGCGGTTGATCGCCGTACGCTTGGCGATCTTGCGGGTCATCTTCTTGGCCGACACGGTGTTGGCCATCGGCGTTCCTCATTCTCAAAGCGAGGCCCGAGCGATCCCGGCGGGATCGTGGCGTCGCGTGTCAGGGCATGGAAGCACGGGCAACCCGCCGGGCGAAAGCCCGCAGGTCCGCGAGCCGCGGTCTATAGACGCGACCGGGCGGAACGTCAACGCCGGACAGAGGCCGGTCGCCGTCCGGTGCCGGACCGGGGCCGGTCCCGGAACGGTAGGCCGGATCCATGGTTGAGGTTCTAACACACAGCCACGGGAGTTCAGCATGATCCGTTCCGCGTCCCTCCTCGCCGCCGGCCTCCTGGCGGTCTCCGCGGTCGCGATCCCGCACCAGGCCGAGGCCAAGGGCTGCATCAAGGGCGCCGTCGTCGGCGGGCTCGCCGGCAAGGCGGTCGGCCACGGCAAGGCCGGCGCCGCGGCCGGTTGCGCGGTGGGCCACCACAACGCCAACAAGGGCCAGGGCAGCGCCGGCCAGGCGCAGGGCCGGTAGGCTCGCGCGGCCCTCAGGGCGTATAAGGGGGCGGCTCCGCGCATCGGGGCCGCCCTTCTTCTGTCCGGAGCCCGCATGACGTCCCCCGACGGCGCCCTGGTGTTGTTCTCCGGCGGGCAGGATTCCGCCACCTGCCTCGCCTGGGCCCTCGACCGCTTCGCGCGCGTCGAGACCCTCGGCTTCGATTACGGCCAGCGCCACCGGATCGAGCTCGACTGCCGCGACGCCCTGCGGGCCGGGATGACCCGGATCGTGCCGGCCTTCGCGGGGCGCCTCGGCGACGACCACACCCTCTCCCTCGCGGCGCTCGGCGAGGTCTCGGAGACCGCGCTGACGCGGGAGACCGCCATCGCCATGGAGGCGGGAGGGCTTCCCAACACCTTCGTGCCCGGGCGCAACCTCGTCTTCCTCACCTTCGCGGCGGCCCTGGCCTACCGCCGCGGCCTGCGCCACGTCGTCGGCGGGATGTGCGAGACGGACTTTTCCGGCTATCCCGATTGCCGCGACGACACGATCAAGGCGCTGCAGGTCGCGCTCAACCTCGGCATGGAGCGGCGCTTCGTGCTGCACACGCCGCTCATGTGGATCGACAAGGCCGAGACCTGGCGGCTCGCCAGGACCCTCGGCGGCGAGGCGCTCGTCGAGCTCATCGTGCGCGAGAGCCACACCTGCTATCTCGGCGAGCGCGGCGCCCTCCACGCGTGGGGCCACGGCTGCGGCACCTGCCCGGCCTGCGCCTTGCGCGCCGCCGGCTATGCGCGCTTCCGCGCCGAGGATGCGTGACGCGCGCTTGCCGACCGCCCTTCCGTTGCGCAGAGTGCGCCGCAAACACGGCCAGGGAAACACGGCAAGCACCGGGAGGAGAGACCGTCATGACCGCCTGCATCGTCGGCTGGAGCCACACGCCCTTCGGCAAGCACGACGCCGAGACCGTCGAGAGCCTGATCGTCCGGGTCGCCAACGAGGCGCTGGCGCATGCGGGGATCGGCCCGCAGGACGTCGACGAGATCGTGCTCGGCCATTACAACGCCGGCTTCACGCCCCAGGACTTCACCGCCTCGCTCGTGCTCCAGGCCGATGACGGCTTCCGGTTCAAGCCGGCGACCCGGGTCGAGAATGCCTGCGCCACCGGCTCGGCGGCGGTGCACCAGGGCATCAAGACGATCGAGGCCAAGCGCGCCCGGGTGGTCCTGGTGGTCGGCGTCGAGCAGATGACCCGCACGCCGGGCCCTGAGATCGGCCGCACCCTGCTCAAGGCCTCCTACCTGCCGGAGGACGGCGACAACCCGGCGGGCTTCGCCGGCGTCTTCGGCAATATCGCCGGCGCCTATTTCCAGCGCCACGGCGACCAGTCCGACGCGCTGGCGATGATCGCCGCCAAGAACCACCATAACGGCGTCCAGAACCCCTACGCGCAGATGCGCAAGGACCTGGGCTTCGCGTTCTGCCGCACCGAGTCGGACAAGAACCCGTTCGTCGCCGGGCCGCTCAAGCGCACCGACTGCTCGCTGGTCTCGGACGGCGCCGCGGCCGTCGTGCTCGCCGACACCGAGACGGCGCTCCGCATGCGCCGCGCCGTCGCCTTCCGGGCCACCGCCCACGCGCAGGACTTCCTGCCGATGTCGAAGCGCGACGTGCTGAAGTTCGAGGGCGCCGCCACCGCCTGGGCCCGCGCCCTGAACCAGGCCGGCATCACCCTCGACGACCTCTCTCTCGTCGAGACCCACGACTGCTTCACGGTCGCCGAGCTGATCGAGTACGAGGCGATGGGACTGACGAAGGAGGGCCGCGGCGCCGACGCGATCCGCGAGGGCTGGACCACCAAGGAGGGCAAGCTGCCGGTCAACCCCTCCGGCGGGCTGAAGGCCAAGGGCCACCCGATCGGGGCCACCGGCGTGTCGATGCATGCCCTCTCGGCGATGCAGCTCTGCGGCGAGGCCGGCGGCATGCAGATCCCGGACGCGACGCTCGCTGGCGTGTTCAACATGGGCGGCGTCGCGGTGGCGAACTACGTCAGCGTGCTCGAGCGCATCAAGTAGGGCCGACCGCGCAGTGGCAGGGCCGTGACACCCTTCCTGGTCCTGGTGCTCGCCTACACGATCAGCCAGTTCGACCGCGGCTTCCTGGCGATGGTCGCGCCCGATCTCGGGCCCGACCTCGGCCTCGCGCCCTCCGACCTCGCCCTGCTCTCGGCCGTCTGGTTCCTGGCCTTCGCGGCCGGCCAGGTGCCGACCGGGCTGCTCCTCGACCGGATCGGGCCGCGGCGCACCGTGGCGGGCTTCCTGGTGCTCGCCGCCCTCGGGGCGGCCGCCCTGGGGCTGGCGCAGGGCTTCGTCGGAGCGGCCGCCGCGATGGCGCTGATTGGCCTCGGCTGCGCGCCGGCCCTGATGGGCGGGCTGTACCTGTTCGGGCGGGTCTACCCCCCTGAGCGCTTCGCCATGCTGTCCTCGCTGATGATCGGGCTCGGCACCGCGGGCGACCTCCTCGGCTCGACGCCGCTGGCGCTGGCGAGCCACGCGCTGGGCTGGCGGGCGATCCTCGCCGGGCTGTCCGTCGTCACCCTGGCGACGGCCGGGCTGGTGCTGTGGCTGATCGAGGATCCGCCCCGCCTCGCCGATCCGCCCCGGGCCTCGGTGTGGCGCGGCTTCTCCGAGGTCGCCCGGATGCGGGCCCTGTGGCCGATCCTGCCCGTGGTGTTCGTGAGCTACGCCGTCGTCATCGCGACGCGCTCGCTCTGGGTCGGGGCCTATCTGGGCGGCGTCCACGGCCTCGACGCGCTTCAGCGCGGCAACGGCACCCTGGCGATGAGCGCCGCGATGGCGGCCGGCGCGGTCGGGTACGGGCCACTGGAGCGGCTGGCGCGCGACCCGAAGCGCACGGCGCTCGCGGGCTGCCTCGTCACCGGCCTGGCGCTCGCCGGCCTCGGCCTGTTCGGCGCGGGCTCCACCACCCTCGCGGTGGCTTTGCTCGCCCTGATCGGCGCGGCGGGCCTGAGCTACGGCATCCTGATGGCGCATGCGCGCCGCTTCTTCCCCGCCCATCTGCTCGGGCGCGGCGTCGCCTTCATGAACATCGTCTTCATGGGCGGTGCGGCGGCGGTACAAGGGCTCTCGGCCCTTTTCGTGCTGGGCACCGGCGGTCTCGCGCCGGACGCGCTCTACGGAAGGCTCTTCCTCGCTTACGGGCTCGCCCTGATGGCTGCCACGGCGGTCTATGCCTTCGCGCCGCGGGAGCCGGTGTACGGGAGGGCCGGCCCTGTCGACCCGGTTCCCGTGCCCGGCCCTACCCCGCCTCCCCCGGCGTCCGCGCCCGCAGGGCCAGGGCGTGCAGGCCGCGCTTGAAGGCGTCGTCGAGGAGCGCGTTCACCATGCGGTGGCGCTCGACCCGGCTCTTTCCCTCGAAGGCCGCCGACACCACATCCAGTCGGAAGTGAGTTTCCCCGCCCTCCCGCCAGCCGGAATGGCCGGCATGCTGGTGTGATTCGTCGACGACGCTGAGCGCCGTCGGCGCCAGCCGCTCCTCCAGCGTCGTCCTGATCCAGTCGCTCAGGCTCATCGCGCACCCGTCCTTAACCCGCTTCGGCTCGACTGACCGGAGCGGGCGCTCCCCGTCAACCCGTTCGTCCCGCCTGCGGCATCAGGCCCGAAGCCCTTGTGCCCGTCCTCCCGCCCCTCATAATCGCCCCGTCATGGATCTGAACTCGCCCCTGTTCGACCGCATCCGCATCCGGCCTTCCTGCGACGAGCCGAAGAAGGCCGAGGGTCCGGCCTGCGACCGGCCGGGCTGCACCCAGCCGGGGCTGCACAAGGCGCCGAAGGGGCGCAAGCAGGAGGGCCAGTACTGGCGCTTCTGCATGCAGCACGTGCGCGAGTACAACGCCGCCTACAACTACTTCGACGGGATGAACGACGCCGCGGTCCAGGCGTACCAGAAGGACGCGGTGATCGGGCACCGGCCGACCTGGACGATGGGCGTCAACCCGGGCGGGAAGACCGGCCCGAAGCCCGACGCGGCCCAGCGCGACTGGGAGTACGTCGACCCCCTCGGCATCCTGCGCGGCGAGGGCGCGGGCCCGGCCTCGCGGCGCGCCCGTGCCGAGCCGCCGCCGCCGCGCTACTCGGCCCCGGTGCGCAAGGCGCTCGACGTGCTCGGCCTCGACGAGAGCGCCGACACCGCCGCGATCAAGGCGCAGTACAAGGTGCTGGTGAAGCGCTTCCACCCGGATGCCAATGGCGGCGACCGCTCGTTCGAGGACCGGCTGCGCGACATCATCAAGGCCCACGACACCCTGCGGGCCGCCGGCCTGTGCTGAGCGAGCGGCGGTCGGATCAAGGGCAGGCACGGATCTCGCATCCCTGATCTGCCGCGAGGGGGGCTCGAAACGGGGCGCCTCCCCCATATATCCGGGTCAGGCACGTTTGCGCCGGCTTTCCCCGCAGACTAAGGACATGCGGCGCCCGCCGGTCACCCCGCGCCGTCGCGACATCCGCAGGACGCCCATGGAGGGCCGCCCTGCCCCGACGAGGCTCCGTATGCTTGCTGAGAATACGCCACCCGCTCTCCCGGACACGACCGTCTCGGTGCGCAAGGTGTTCGGGATCGATTCGAACCTCGAGGTGCCGGCCTTCTCGGCCACCGACGAGCACGTGCCGGATCTCGACCCCGACTACCTGTTCGACCGCGAGACCACCCTGGCGATCCTGGCGGGCTTCGCCCGCAACCGCCGGGTGATGATCACCGGCTATCACGGCACCGGCAAGTCCACCCATATCGAGCAGGTCGCCGCGCGCCTGAACTGGCCCTGCGTGCGCATCAACCTCGACAGCCACGTCTCGCGCATCGACCTCGTCGGCAAGGACGCGATCGTGCTGCAGGAGGGCAAGCAGGTCACCGCCTTCCAGGACGGCATCCTGCCCTGGGCGCTGCAGAACAACGTCGCGCTGGTCTTCGACGAGTACGATGCCGGCCGCCCCGACGTGATGTTCGTGATCCAGCGGGTGCTGGAGGTGTCGGGCCGCCTGACGCTCCTCGACCAGAAGCGGGTGATCCGCCCCCATCCCGGCTTCCGCCTGTTCGCCACCGCCAACACGGTCGGCCTCGGCGACACCTCGGGCCTCTATCACGGCACCCAGCAGATCAACCAGGGCCAGATGGACCGCTGGTCGATCGTCACCACGCTCAACTACCTGCCGCACGACCGCGAGGTCGACATCGTCCTGTCCAAGGCGACGCATTACCGCGGCGAGGGCGGGCGCGACATCGTCAACAAGATGGTGCGCGTGGCCGACCTCACCCGCAACGCCTTCATCAACGGCGACCTGTCGACCGTGATGAGCCCGCGCACGGTGATCACCTGGGCCGAGAACGCCGACATCTTCAACGACATCGGCTTCGCCTTCCGGGTCACCTTCCTCAACAAGTGCGACGAGCTGGAGCGCGCCCTGGTGGCGGAGTTCTACCAGCGCTCCTTCGGCAAGGAGCTGCCCGAGAGCGCGGTCAACGTCGCGCTGAGCTGATCCTCGAGGGAGATTCCCGATGGCGGATCCGGTCCTGCCGCACGAGCCCCGCTGCGAGGCGGCGCCGGCGCGGAGCCGGGTCCGCCCGGCGGACGATGCCGCATCCCGGGCGCTCGCGCAGCAGGCGATGATGCTGCGCCCCACCGACTCTGCCTCGCTGAAGAAGTAGCCTCGCCATGTCGATCTCCAACCGCAAGCCCGGCGAGAAGCGCGAATCCGTCGCCGAGCCGCTGAAGCGCTCGGTGGCCGGGACGCTGCGGGCCATCGCCCGCAAGGCCGAGATCGAGGTCACCTTCGCGACCGACCGGCCGGCGCTCACCGGCGACAAGGCCCGACTGCCCGAGCCGCCGCGCAAGCTCAGCCCCGGCGACGTCGCGATCCTGCGCGGCCATGCCGATTCGATGGCGCTTCGCCTCGCCTGCCACGACAACGGGGTCCACCGGCGCCTCGCCCCCGAGAACGCCGCGGCCCGTGCGGTGTTCGACGCGGTCGAGCAGGCCCGGGTCGAGGCGATCGGCTCGCGCCGGATGGCGGGCGTGGCCGGCAACCTCACGGCGATGCTGGAGGACCGCTACCATCGCGGCGGCAAGTACGAGGAGATCACCGACCGGGCCGACGCGCCGCTCGAGGACGCCGTCGCCCTGATGGTGCGCGAGCGCCTGACCGGCCAGGTCCCGCCGCCGGCGGCGCAGCGCATCGTCGGCCTGTGGCGCGACTTCATCGAGCAACGGGCCGGGCGCAACCTCGACGGGCTCTTAGGGACCCTCGAGGACCAGCGCGCCTTTGCCCGCTCGGTGCGCGAGCTGCTCTCCTCCCTCGACATGGCGGACGAGGCCCCCCTCGACCCCGACGACGAGGAGAACGACGAGGAGAACGAGGCCGAGTCCGACGAGCAGCAGGCGGGCGAGGGCGAGGCCGAGCAGCAGAGCCAGGGCGACCGGGCCGAGATGGAGGTCTCGGACGAGGCCTCCGACGAGATCGAGGAGGGCGCGACCGAGGCCGCCGACGCGCCCTCCGGCGAATTGCCGGAGGATGCCGAGGACGCCGATTCGGAAGAGGCCTCCGAGTCCTGGCGCCCGCCCGGCCCCCGGGCGAACGAGCCGAGAGGCCCCGACTACAAGGTCTTCTCGCAGAAATACGACGAGGTCGTCCACGCCGAGGACCTGTGCGATGCCGACGAGCTGTCGCGCCTGCGCTCCTACCTCGACAAGCAGCTCGCCCATCTGCAGGGCGTGGTCGGCCGCCTCGCCAACCGCCTGCAGCGGCGCCTGCTGGCGCAGCAGAACCGCGCCTGGGAGTTCGACCTCGAGGAGGGCCAGCTCGACCCGGCCCGCCTCGTGCGCGTCGTGATCGATCCCTTTCAGCCCCTCTCCTTCAAGCAGGAGAAGGACACGAACTTCCGCGATACGGTCGTCACCCTGCTCCTCGACAATTCGGGCTCGATGCGCGGCCGGCCGATCACCGTGGCGGCGACCTGCGCCGACATCCTGGCGCGCACGCTCGAGCGCTGCGGCGTCAAGGTCGAGATCCTGGGATTCACCACCCGGGCCTGGAAGGGCGGGCAGTCGCGCGAGGCCTGGCTGCAATCCGGCAAGCCGCCGACGCCGGGGCGCCTCAACGACCTGCGCCACATCGTCTACAAGTCGGCGGACGCGCCGTGGCGGCGGGCGCGCAAGAATCTCGGGCTGATGATGCGCGAGGGCCTGCTCAAGGAGAACATCGACGGCGAGGCCCTGGACTGGGCCCACAAGCGCCTGCTCGGCCGCCCGGAGCAGCGCCGCATCCTGATGGTGATCTCCGACGGCGCCCCGGTCGACGATTCGACCCTGTCGGTCAACCCGGGCAACTACCTGGAGCGCCACCTGCGCTACGTGATCGACGAGATCGAGACCCGCTCGCCGGTGGAGCTGCTCGCCATCGGCATCGGCCACGACGTCACCCGCTACTACCGCCGGGCCGTCACCATCATCGACGCCGAGGAGCTCGGCGGCGTGATGACCGAGAAGCTGGCCGAGTTGTTCGACGAGGATGCCGGGACGATGCCGGTGCGCCGGATGGCGGCGGGCGGGCGGCGCTGAGGCGCCCGCCCGACGCGAAAAACCCCCGGTCGCCGCTGGCGCATCCGGGGGTTTTTCGTGTCCGATGCTGGACGAGGGAGGCGCCGGGCGCCTCCGCCGGCCGGGTTCAGGCCGCCTCGGCGAGCTTCTTCTCGATCTCGCGCTTCAGCAGGCGGGCGTTCTGCGACAGGTCGGTCTCGCCGGCCTTGATCAGGAACGCGTCGAGGCCGCCGCGGTGCTCGACCGAGCGCAGGGCGTTGGCCGAGACGCGCAGGCGCACCGAGCGGCCCAGCGTGTCGGAGAGCAGGGTGACGTTGCACAGGTTCGGCAGGAACCGGCGCTTGGTCTTGCGGTTCGAGTGGCTCACGAGGTGGCCGGTGAGCACCCCCTTACCGGTGAGCTCGCAGCGACGCGACATGGTCTGTATCCTCAACAACTGGTCTTCGTTCGGCGAGGGACCACGCAACGCGAGAGCCGGGCGTGCAGCGCACCCCGGCGAGAACCGGACCCCGCGAAGTCCCTGGAAAGCACGCGCCTATAGAGGGGGAAGGCGGGTCTCGTCAAGGCGCAGCCGGGGACGCGGATGCGCCGCCGCCTGCGGCCGGGGCCCGGCCGCTGGACCTCGACGGTTGCGGGGTCGAGACGATCCGTTAACCCTAACCGCGTCACGATAGGGCCCGATTTCCTCCGCTTCATCGGCGGCGGGTGACGGTGATCGAGATCTGTTCCTGCATGCGTTCCACGGCCCCGCGCTTCAAGGCCCCCTTCTCGGCCCGCGTCTCGAAGGCGTCCTCGGCCCTCCTCTCGCTCGGCCTCGCGGCGGGGCTCGCCCTTCCGGCCGGCGAGACGGCGGCCGCCCGGGGCCGCGCCCCGAAGGCCGGCGAGACCGCCGTCACGGTCGATTACGGCATCATGCTGGCCGGCATGCCGATCGGCACCGCGCAGGTGACCGGATCGGTGCAGGGCCAGCGCTACGCCATGGACGTGAGCGCCCGTCTCACCGGCCTCGTCGGGGCGATCACCGGCGGCTACGGCTCGGGCCGCGCCAGCGGCACGGTGGCGGGCCGCCCGGTGCCGACCGCCTTCGCGCTCGCCTCGCACAGCGCCAGCGCCTCCATCACGGTCCGGATGGCGCTCGCCCGCGGCTCGGTCGTCGCCTCCGACATCACCCCGCCCCTCGTGCCGGATCCCGAGCGGGTCACGGTCAGCGAGGTCCACAAGCGCGGCGTCATCGACCCAGTGAGCGCCCTGATGATGCCAGCCCAGGGGCGCGGCGACCTCACCGACCCGCAGAACTGCAACCGGGTCATCCCGGTCTTCGACGGCGCGAGCCGGTTCAACGTCGTCCTGAGCTACGGCGAGACCCGCAGCGTCGAGAAGCCCGGCTATGCCGGCCCGGTCCTGGTCTGCAACGCCCGCTACCAGCCGATCGCCGGCCACCGGCCGGACCGGCCGGGGGTGAAGTTCATGGAGGAGAACACCGACATGTCGGTGTGGCTCGCCCCCGTCGCGGGCGCGCGGGTGCTCCTCCCCCTGCGCATCGCCGTGCGCACCCAGCTCGGCCTCAACATCATCGAGGCGACGCGCTGGTCGCAGGCCGGCCAGGCCGCCCCCGAGGCGACCGTGCAGGCCGCGGTGCAGGCCCCCGGGGCTCCGGCGGACGGGCGCTGACGAGCCCGTGGGCGCGCCTCCTCCCCTCCTCCTGTCCCTCCTCCTCCTGGCCCCGCTCCCGGCGCTCGCGAACGGACCCGATTGCGGCGGCGACGCCTACTCGTCGGCGACGATCGGCCCGAACCGGCCGGGCCCGCTCACCGCGGTCCCCGAGACTCTCTGCGCCGACCTCGCGCAGCAGCAGGGTCAGTCGTCCGGCACCCGCATCGAGATCATCGCCCCTGGCCTCTCGCCGGGCCTCCCGCGATCCGACCCGTATGGCGATCGTCTCGGTCCCACCCCATATGACGGGAGGCCGCCGCTCGCGCCACGCATGCGGGGCGGCCGCGATCCGGGGCGCTGAAGGGGCCGCCTGACGCGTCCCGCGCCGGTCCGGGACCGCGGCGGCCGCTGCCGGAGCCTCGTGCCCGACGATCCCGGCCCCGCGAGGACCCTGCCCCACCCGATGACGCGCCGCTCCCTCTCACCGCAGGCCCGCTTGCGCGGCGCCACGGCGGTGCTCGGTCCGACCAATACCGGCAAGACCCACCTCGCCATCGAGCGGATGCTCGGCCACCCGACCGGCATGATCGGCCTGCCGCTGCGGCTGCTCGCCCGCGAGGTCTATCACCGCGTGGTCGAACGGGTCGGCCCCGAGCGGGTCGCCCTCGTCACCGGCGAGGAGAAGATCAAGCCGAACCGGCCGAGCTACTGGATCTGCACCGCCGAGGCGATGCCGCGGGACAACACCGTGGACTTCGTCGGCATCGACGAGATCCAGCTCGGCGCCGACCGCGACCGCGGCCACACCTTCACCGACCGCCTGCTGCACCAGCGCGGCCGCGAGGAGACGCTGCTGATCGGCTCGGCCACGATGGAGCCGCTGGTCAAGGCGCTGATCCCGGGCATCCACGTCACGACGCGCCCGCGCCTGTCGCAGCTGAGCTTCGCCGGCAGCCGCAAGCTCTCCCGCCTGCCCCACCGCAGCGCCATCGTGGCGTTCTCGGCGGAGGAGGTCTACGCCATCGCCGAGCTGCTGCGGCGCCAGCGCGGCGGCGCCGCGGTGGTGCTGGGCGCCCTCTCGCCGCGCACCCGCAACGCCCAGGTCGAGCTCTACCAGTCCGGCGAGGTCGACTACCTGGTGGCGACCGACGCGGTCGGCATGGGCCTCAACCTCGACGTCGACCACGTCGCCTTCGCGTCGAACCGCAAGTACGACGGCACGCGCTTCCGCGACCTCTCCCCCTCCGAGATGGCGCAGATCGCCGGCCGGGCCGGGCGCCACCTGCGCGACGGCACCTTCGGCACCACGGGGCGCTGCCCGGCCCTGGAGGCCGAGATGGTCGAGGCGCTGGAGAGCCACACCTTCGAGCCGCTGCGGATGCTGCAGTGGCGCAACCCCGACCTCGATTTCGGCTCGGTCGACGCCCTGCGACGCAGCCTCGCCGAGCACCCGACCGAGCGGGGGCTCACCCGCGCGCCGATCGGCGACGACGAGGCCGCCCTCGACCTCCTGGCCAAGGAGGACGACATCCGCGACTACGCGACCTCGAAGAGCGCGGTCGAGCGGCTCTGGGCGGTCTGCGGCGTGCCGGATTACCGCAAGTCGGCGATCCAGACCCATGCCGACCTCATCGCCCAGCTCTTCCGCTTCCTGATGCGCGGGCTGGCCGGGCGCATCCCGGTCGACTGGTTTGCCCAGCACGTCGCCATGGTCGACCGCACCGACGGCGACATCGACGCCCTGTCGCAGCGCATCGCCCACGTGCGCACTTGGACCTACGTCGCCAACCGCCCCGACTGGCTCGCCGACCCGGAGCATTGGCAGGGCGAGACGCGTCGGGTAGAGGACAGGCTGTCCGACGCCCTGCACGAGCGGCTGGCGAGTCGATTCGTCGATCGGCGCACCAGCGTGCTGATGCGGCGCCTGAGAGAGAATACCATGTTGGAAGCTGAGATCACCGCGGGCGGCGACGTGACGGTCGAGGGACAGCACGTCGGCCACCTGCACGGGTTCCAGTTCGTGCCGGATCCCGGCGCCGAGGGCCAGGAGGCCAAGACCCTGCGCAGCGCCGCCGAGAAGGCGCTGGCGAGCGAGATCGAGGCGCGGGCCGACCGCTTCGCCGCCGCGGCCGACGCCGCCCTGGTCCTCTCGAACGACGGCACGATCCGCTGGACCGGCAACCCGGTCGCCAAGCTCGTCCCCGGCGAGAAGCTCTACGCCCCCGCCCTGCGGCTGCTGGCCGACGAGCAGCTCAGCGGTGCGGCCCGCGAGAAGGTCGAGGCCCGCCTCGACGCCTGGCTCAAGGCCCATATCGTGCGCCTCCTCGGACCCGCCCTCGAACTCGAGGCGGCCGCGGACCTGACGGGGCTCGCCCGCGGCATCGGCTTCCAGGTCGCGGAGGCCCTCGGCGTGCTCGAGCGCGCCAAGGTGCTCAACGAGATGCGCAGCCTCGACCAGGAGGGCCGCGCGGCCCTGCGCAAGCACGGCGTGCGCTTCGGCGCCTACCACATCACCATGCCGGCTTTGCTGAAGCCCGCGCCCCGCACGCTCGCGGCGCAGCTCTGGGCGCTGCAGAACGGTGGCCTCGACCAGCGCGGCCTCGACGAGATCGCGCATCTCGCGGGCTCCGGCCGCACCTCGATGCCGGTCGACCCCGAGATCGCCAAGGGCCTCTACCGCGCCGCCGGCTTCCGGGTCTGCGGCGGCCGGGCGGTGCGCGTCGACATCCTCGAGCGCCTGGCCGACCTGATCCGCCCGGCGATCGCCTACGTGCCCGGCACCACCCCGGGCGAGCCGCCTCCGGGCGCGGCCGACAAGGACGGCTTCGTGCCGACCGTCGGCATGACCTCGCTGGTCGGCTGCTCGGGCGAGGATTTCGCCTCGATCCTGAAGTCGCTCGGCTACGTCGTCGACCGGCGGCCCGGCCCGGCCATCACCGTGCCCCTGCGCCCCGCCGCCCCGACCGTGCCGGTGCAGCCGACCCAGCGGACGGCGGAGGGCGCCGAGGCTCAGGCCGGCGAGGATGCCGCCCACGAGACCGAAGCCGCCGCGGAGGCTGCGGCCGGCGAGGGACATCAGCCCGGGATGCCCGCCGACGCGGAGGTGACGGCCGAGGCGGCTGCTGAGGGCGCATCGGCCGAGGGGGCGCCGACCGGCGAGACCGCCACCGAGGACGCCCCTGCCTTCGAGGAGGCCGCGGAGCCGGCCGAAGCCGTCGCGGCCGCCCCGGAGGCGCCGGTTTCGCACCAGGAAGCCGCTCCGGAATCGGCCTCCGCCGTCGAGGCGTCCCCACCCGAGGAGGCGCCGGCTCCCGCTGCGGCCGAGACCGTCGACGCCGCTCCGGAAGACATCGCGCAGGCCGAGGTCGCGCAGGCCGAGACCGCCGAGCCGGCCGCGCAGACCCCCGTCGCCGACGAGACCGCCCCTGCGGAGGCGATCGCCGACGCGCCGGCGGCCGACGCGACCGCCACGCCGGCGGAGCCGATCGTCATCGAGGTGTGGCGGATGCACCGCCACCAGCGCAACCACGCGCCGCGCCACCAGGGCCGCGGCCGGCCGCAGGACGGCCAGCAGCGCGACGGCCGTCCCCGCGGCTTCCCGCGCCCCGACCAGCGGCCGGAGGGCGGCGAGGGGGCGAGCCCGGAGCAGCGCGCCCATCGCGGCCCCCGCGACGGCCAGCGCTGGGGCGACCGGCGCGGCGCCGACCGTCCTGCCGGGGAAGGCCGGCCCGAGGCCCGCTTCGAGGGCCGCGGGCCCGAGAAGAGCGGCGGCGAGGGCCGCCGCGACGGGCGTCCCCCGCGCGGTCCGCATCCGGGCGGACGCGAGGGCGGGCGTCCGCCGCAGGACCGGCGCGACGGCGCGCCCCGCAACGGCGGCATGCACGAGTCCCGGCCGCCGCGGCGCGAGCGCGCCCCGGATCCGGATTCCCCCTTCGCCAAGCTGCTCGCCCTCAAGGCGCAGATGGAGGCGAGGGACGGCGACAAGCGCTGACCGACGATGCGCGCGGACCGGCAGCGCCTCGACAAGTGGCTGTGGTTCGCGCGCTTCGCCAAGACGCGTTCCCTGGCTGCGCGCCTGATCGAGGACGGCTTCGTGCGGGTGAACGGCCAGCGGGCCGACGCGCCCTCCAAGGCCGTGGCGGTGGGGGACGTCGTCACGGTCGCGGCCCAGCACGTCACGGCCGCGGTGCGGGTGCTCGATCTCGGCATGCGCCGGGGCCCGGCGCCGGAGGCCCGGCTGCTTTACGCGGATCTCTCGGCCGACGAGGCCGGGAGCTGACGCGGAAAAACGTGACGCGAAGGCGACGCTTGTCCCGCAACGCAGCACGTTCACCCACCGGGCGGCTTGCAAGCCCGCCGTCCCGGGTCTAAGGCCCGCCCCATACGCCCGGGCGCCGCGCATGCGCCCCCCACGCCTTCGAGGTTGCACCGGCCCATGACCTACGTCGTCACCGACAACTGCATCAAGTGCAAGTACATGGACTGCGTGGAGGTGTGTCCGGTCGACTGCTTCTACGAGGGCGAGAACATGCTCGTCATCCAGCCGGACGAGTGCATCGATTGCGGCGTGTGCGAGCCCGAATGCCCGGCCGAGGCGATCAAGCCCGACACCGAGCCGGGCCTCGAGAGCTGGTTGAAGCTGAACGCCGACATGGCCAAGAACTGGCCCAACATCACCCAGAAGAAGCCCGCCCCGGCCGACGCCAAGGAGTGGGACGGCAAGCCGGGAAAGTTCGAGGCGCATTTCTCGGCCAATCCCGGCTCCGGCGACTGATCCGGCCGGCGGCGCTCCGGCCGGGACGCTGCCGGACCGGGATCATCGCGATCCCTGTCCGGGCCGCATGGCCGGTCTGCGGCGGGTCCGCCAAGCTGGTGAAACATGGTGCAGGGTGCCCGCGTCACCACGCAGGGCGCCTGAATTTTTTTGATTTTCGGGCCTCTTCGTGCTAGCTTCCTGATCGCCGTCGCTTGCGTCCGACGTGCGGCCTCCGCCCACCGAGCGGGAATTTTTTCGATGGGGCGAGGCGGCATGCGATCAGCCGAGGTGGATCTTATCCGGTCCGCAGCGCGTTCGGACGTTCCTTAGCTATGGTTTGACAGGGACTGGCGGGCGCCCCTCGGGTCGTCCGGCAGGCGCGTATTTTTCGCCGGGCGCCCTGACCCGGATGAACGATCCGGTCGCGGACATTGCCGCGAACGGTGACCTGGAGGCCACCCCCGCATGACGACCGCCAAGAAGACGACCGCCGCCCGGCAGGGCTTCAAGACCGGCGAAGCGATCGTGTACCCAGCCCACGGTGTCGGCCGCATCACGGCCATCGAGGAGCAGGAGATCGCCGGCTACAAGCTCGAGCTGTTCGTGGTGTCGTTCGAGAAGGACAAGATGGTCCTGCGGGTCCCGACCGCCAAGGCGAACGCGGTCGGCATGCGCAAGCTCGCCGAGCCCGAGCTGGTCACGAAGGCGCTCGACGTGCTCACCGGCCGCGCCCGGGTGAAGCGCACCATGTGGTCGCGCCGGGCCCAGGAATACGAGGCGAAGATCAATTCCGGCGACCTGATCGCCGTCACCGAGGTGGTGCGCGACCTCTACCGGTCCGACGCCCAGCCCGAGCAATCCTACTCCGAGCGCCAGCTCTACGAGGCGGCCCTCGACCGGGTGGTGCGCGAGATCGCGGCGGTCAACCGCATCACCGACACCGAGTCGCTCAAGCTCATCGAGCAGAGCCTCGCCAAGTCGCCGCGCCGCGCCAAGAACGCCGAGGCCGATGCCGAGGGCGAGGACATCCAGGACGAGGCCGAGGCCGCCTGAGCCTTCGCGCCGCATAAACTCCAGACGAACGGGAGCCCGGCCATCGCGCCGGGCTCTCGCGTTTCCGGCAGCCCCCTGCTCCCGAGCCTCAGGGCGTTCATGCCCTCACGGCAAGTTCGGATCGGTACGTTCGCGAGGAAATCGTGCCGTCGACGATTTTTTCGCAATGCGGGAACCGCGGGGGCGGTCGCGCCGTTGTCGCAGGCCTTGCGGTGTCTCGGGCGCGTTGCGCCACGACCTCATCGCGACACACAGCGCTCACCAAAGCGGCGGAGGCGGGGATGGCGGAAATCGCAGGCATACGTCGGCAGTTCGTACGAGTTGCGATGGATGCCCCCTTCCTCGAGAGGGAGGAAGAGCGCGGCCTGGCGGTGCGCTGGAAGGACGAGCGCGACGAGCAGGCCCTGCACCGCCTGATCTCCGCCCATATGCGCCTCGTGATCGCGCTGGCGGGACGCTTCCGCCACTACGGCCTGCCGATGGCCGACCTCGTCCAGGAAGGCCATGTCGGCCTGATGGAAGCCGCCGCCCGCTTCGAGCCGGAGCGGGACGTGCGCTTCTCGACCTACGCGACCTGGTGGATCCGGGCCTCGATCCAGGACTACATCCTGCGCAACTGGTCGATCGTGCGCGGCGGCACCTCCTCGGCCCAGAAGGCCCTGTTCTTCAACCTCCGGCGCCTGCGCGCCCGCCTGATGCAGTCGACGGACGAGCGCGTCGGCGACGAGATCCACCGCCGCATCGCCACGGCCATCGGCGTCTCCCGCGAGGACGTCGCGCTGATGGATGCGCGCCTCTCCGGCCCGGACATGTCCCTCAACGCCCCGGTCGGCGACGACGGCGAGGCCTCGGCCGAGCGCGTCGACTTCCTGGTCGACACCTCACCCCTGCCGGACGAGACGGTCTCGGACGCGGTCGACGGCGAGCGGCGTCTGACCTGGCTGCGGCAGGCTCTCACCGTGCTCTCGGAGCGCGAGCTGCGCATCCTGCACGAGCGGCGCCTCGCCGAGGATCAGGCGACCCTGGAGGCCCTGGGCCACCGCCTCGGCATCTCGAAGGAGCGCGTCCGCCAGATCGAGAACCGCGCCCTCGAGAAGCTTCGCCGCGCCTTGGCCGAGCGTTTCCCGCAATCGAATGCCGGCATGGGCGCCTACGTCTGAGGGCCTGGCGGTCGGATTTCGGGGCCTGAAGCCTTCTTGCGTCTTCCGGGGCCGCGCAGCGGGGCCCGGACTGCCGAGGGCGGGTCCGGACGATCGAGACGCGCACGGAACGCCGGCGCGTCTGCCCTGAGGCTGACACGAGCCGGCCCTTCGGCGGCGCGCGTGGGCGGATCGGCCTCGATCAACCCGCGGTCACGACGGACACCTCCACCTCGTCCTCCACCGCCCAGGCGAACCGCGCGCCGTCGGCGAGGACACGCGACGCTGCCCGCAGCGACAGGCCTGCCCGCGCCAGACGCCAGGCCGCGCCATCCGGGCCGAGCCGGACCGTGCTCGGCTCGGCGACCAGGCCCTCGCCGGTCGCCTTCAGGCAGGCTTCCTTGACCGACCACAGCTCCAGCGCGCGGCGCGGCCGTGCATCCGCGGGCAGAGCCCGGTACTCGGCGAGCTCGGCCGGGTGCAGGAAGACCGGTGCGATCCTGTCCCAGTCCACCGGCCGGGCGGCGCCCTCGACGTCCACGCCGATCCGGCCGCAGGTCGACAGGCCGACGGCCACCCAGCCGCCGCCGTGACTGAGATTGAGGTCGAGATCCGGCATCCCATGCAGAAACGGCCGGCCGCATCCGTCCCGCGCCAGGACGATCGTGCCCGGAGCGCTGCCGAGCCATGGGGCCAGCAGGACGCGCAGCAGGCCGTGCGCCGCCTCGCGCTCCAGCCGATCGTGCTCCTGCCGGAAACGGGCGATGCGGGCGGTCTCGTCTGCCGGCAGCGCCCTGCGCTCCGCCGGGACCTGCGCCACGGCGGCGGCCGGGACCGCCACCGCCAGCGCCCCGCCGCCATAGACGAGATCCGAGAGGTTCACCGCCATCGCCCCGTCCGCCCCACCCCGGCGAGCTAAAGCACGGGGAACCCGCGCGCGTCACGCCTCCTGAAGATCGTACAGGGCGGCGAGCTCGGCCTCGTCGAGGGGGATGCCGCGCGGCGAGAGCTGCTCGGCGAGCTGGCGCGACGCGAAGGCGATGAAGCTGCGGGTCTTGGCCGGCAGGAGCCGCGAGGTCGTCACGATGAAGACCGGGCTCGGCGGTCCCCGCCACTCGGGCAGCACCTGCTCCAGCCGGCCGGCCTCCACGTCCTGCTCGACATCGATCGCCTGAAGCAGGGCGATGCCGTGCCCCGCCACCGCGAAGCGCCGAGCCATGCCCTGGCTGTTGCTCGAGACCGTGCTGCCGACCGAGACCGAGACCATCGCGTCGTCCCGCGCCAGGGGCCAGGCGCTCGCCGCGGCCGGCGGACCGACCACGATCGCGTGGTGGCGCGCGAGTTCCGCCGGGACCGCCGGCCGTCCGGCCCGGTCCAGGTAGTCGGGTGCGGCGAACAGGGCGTTCTGGAGCTGGGCCACCTTGCGGGTGATCATCGAGGTCTCCCGCGGCGCCCCGACCGCCACCGCCAGGTCGTAGCCGTCCTGTGCGAGGTCGACGAGGTGCGGCCAGAGATCGAGATGCACCCGCACCTGCGCGTGCCGGAGCGAGAACTCCGCCGCGACGGCCGAGAGGTGGTGCATCACCCAGGGATCCGGCGGCGCCGCGATCTTGAGGAGACCGCTCGGTCCCTTCGCCTGCGCGATCAGCTCGTCGAAAGTGCGCTGCGCCTCCTCCACAAGCCGGGTGGCCTGCGCGTAATAGGCCTCGCCATGCGGGGTCAGGACGAGCTTTCGGGTGGTCCGGTCGAGCAGGCGCAGGCCGATCGAGGCCTCGAACTGCGTGATGCGCCGGGAGAGGGACGAGATCGGCACGTCGAGCGCCACAGCGGCCTGGCTGAAGCTCTTCCGCTTCGCGACCTCGACGAAGAGCGCCATGTCGCGAAGGACTTGCGGGTGGGCCAAGCGGGAATCTCCGGGCGACGGCCGGTGACGCAGGATCGCGCGCCCCGGTTATGATCGTCTAGATGATAATTTGCAACTCTAGATAAGGAAACTCCACATCGCCTCTGCGGAAGGCCCATGATCGAGACGGGTCGGTCGCGCCCTTGCCGCAGGGCGGCCTCATCCGCCGGCGCAGACGAAGCCGGCTCATTCAACCCGGACAGGCACAACCGCTGACACAACCACTGCCCGGCCGGTTGACGCAGGGCGCTCCCGCGGGGCAACACCGCGGCGCCGACGCGGACGACGCGGCGTCGGCGGACCGGAGTCCCGCATGTCTCATCCCGTCTCGCCGCTCGCGCCCAAGCACCAGCCCGCCCTGCCGCCGATCGCCGGCGTGCGCCTCGCCACCGCGCAGGCCGGCATCCGCTACCGCGGCCGCACCGACGTGCTGCTGGTCCTGCTCGATCCCGGCACCCGGGCCGCGGGCGTCTTCACCCGCTCGAAATGCCCCTCGGCGGCGGTCGACTGGTGCCGCGAGACCCTGCGGGACGGCCGCGAGGCCCGGGCGCTCGTGGTCAATTCCGGCAACGCCAACGCCTTCACGGGCCTCAAGGGCCGCGACTCGGTGCGGCTCACCGCCGAGATCGCCGGCAAGGCGGCGGATTGCGCACCGGCTGAGGTCTTCATCGCCTCGACCGGCGTGATCGGCGAGCCCCTCGACGCCACCAAGTTCGACGGCGTGCTGGCCGAGTGCGCCGGCCGCACCGGTCCCGACGCGGAACGCTGGACCGAGGCCGCCCGCGCCATCATGACCACCGACACCTTCCCGAAGCTCGCCACCCGCCGGGTGCGGCTCGGCGACGCCGAGGTGACGATCAACGGCATCGCCAAGGGCGCCGGCATGATCGCCCCCGACATGGCGACGATGCTCTCCTTCGTGTTCACCGACGCCGACCTGCCGGCCGAGGTGCTGCAGGGGCTCCTGACCCGCGGCGTCGCCAGGAGCTTCAACTGCTGCACCGTCGACGGCGACACCTCGACCTCCGACACCCTGATGCTGTTCGCCACGGGGAAGGCCGGCAACGCGCCGGTCGCCTCCGCCGACGATCCGGCCCTGGCCGGGTTCGCGGAAGGACTCGACGACCTCCTCATCGAGCTCGCCCAGCTCGTCGCCCGCGACGGCGAGGGCGCGCGCAAGTTCGTGACCGTCGAGGTCGGGGGCGCGACCGACGACGCCTCGGCCCACCGCGTCGCGATGTCGATCGCCAACTCGCCCCTGGTGAAGACCGCGGTGGCGGGCGAGGACGCCAATTGGGGCCGCGTCGTGATGGCGGTCGGCAAGGCCGGCGAGCCCGCCGACCGCGACCGCCTGGCGATCTGGTTCGGCGACGTGCGCGTCGCCGTCGAGGGCGCCCGCGATCCCGGCTACGACGAGGAGGCGGCCTCCGCGGCGATGCGCGGCGACGCGGTGACGATCCGGGTCGATCTCGGCCTCGGCGCCGGCACCGCCAGGGTCTGGACCTGCGACCTGACCAAGGCCTATGTCGAGATCAACGGGGATTACCGCTCGTGAGGGCGGCGCTCGCCGGCCTGCTCGCCCTCGGCCTTGCCGGTGCGGCGGCCGCGCAGGACGCGCCGCCCGGCCGGATCAGCGTCGTCGGCCGGGCGAGCCGGGAGGTGGCGCCGGACTTCGCCAGCGTGGAGGTCGCGGTCGAGAGCCGCGGCCCCACTCCCGCGGCCGCCCTCGACCAGACCTCGACGGCGGCCCGCAAGGTGACGGACCTTGCGGGTGAGTTCGGCATCACCGGCCCCGATCTCGCCACCGCCGCCGTGTCCCTGCGCCCGGCGACCAAGATGGTGCGGGACCCGGGCGGCCAGATGCGCGAGGCGACCGACGGCTACCTCGCCCGCAATGCCGTCACCATGCGGGTGCGCGATCTCGCGCGTCTCGGCCCCCTGATGCGCCGCCTCCTCGACGGCGGCGCCGACCGGATCGGCGGCGTGACCTTCGGCCTCGCCGATCCGGGGCAGACCGAGACCATCGTGCGGGCGGAGGCCGTCCGGGATGCCCGCCGCCAGGCCGAGACCCTGGCGGAGGCCGCCGGCCTGCGGCTCGGCCGGCTCGAGAGCATCGTCTCGCCGCCGCGGGACGGCGCGCCGATGCCGGTCAACGCCCGCGCCTTCGCCGCCAAGGCCGCGCCCGCCGGCGTCGCGGTGCCGGTCGAGCCCGGCACCCTCGCGGTCGAGGCCGCGGTCGAGGTCACCTACCTGGTCGCGCCCTGACGGGCGCGACACCCGCGCCCTGACGGGCGCGGCCTTTTCTCACCCTTCAGGCGAGCCGCCCCGCATGGCCGATCCCGTCAAGCTCCTCCTCGTGGTGGCGGTCGCCCTCGTCGATCCGGACGGGCGCGTGCTGCTGGCCCAGCGCCCGCCCGGCAAGCAGCTCGCCGGCCTGTGGGAGTTCCCGGGCGGCAAGATCGAGCCCGGCGAACGCCCGGAGGAGACGCTGATCCGCGAACTGGCGGAAGAGCTCGGCATCACCGTGAAGGAGGCCTGCCTCGCCCCCCTCACCTTCGCGAGCCACGCCTATGAGAGCTTCCACCTCCTGATGCCGCTCTACGTCTGCCGGCGCTGGGAGGGCTTCGTGCAGTCGCGGGAGGGGCAGGCGCTCAAATGGGTGCGCCCGCGCGACCTCGCGAGCTACCCGATGCCGCCCGCCGACCTCCCGCTGCTGCCGGCGCTCGTCGACCTGCTGGGGCCGTGACGGGCAGTCGGTCAGAGCCTGTTTGATTTGGTTTCCATGCTCTTCCCACCCACGGCCTCATCCTGAGGTGCCGCGTCGCGGCCTCGAAGGAGGGCTCCAGGGATCACGGAGGCTTCTGGAGCCCTCCTTCGAGGTCAGCCGATCAAAGATCGACTGACACCTCGGGATGAGGTCGAGGATCGGATAGCAGAGGCGCCCGCGATACTGACTCTATAGGTCAAACAGGCTCTCAGACGCTGCTCTCTCGGGCCCTGCCACCCGCCATGTCATCCCGGGCTCTCGCCTTTGGCGAGGCCCGGGATGACGCGGAGGGCTTGCATCGACCGGGTTCGAAGGGAGGAACAGTCGTCAAGAACCGAGGCTCAATCGTTGAACTCCTCGATCGCGTCGACCTTGTTCGGGTAGAACGCCAGGTGGTCCTTGATCGCCGACACCGCCGGGAACGGCGCCTCGTAGCTCCAGACCGCGTTCGCCCGCTCGACCCCGCCGGCGGTGAGCGAGTAGTAGCTCGCGTCGCCCTTGTGGGGGCAGTGCGTGCGATGCTCGGTCCGCGCGAACAGGTCCATCTCGGCGTCCTCCCGCGGGATGTACTGCACCGGCGGCAGGCTGCCCTCGCGCAGGGTGAGCGCCCGGGTGGTCTCGGCGACGATCGTGCCGCCGAGCATCACGCGGATGCGGTGCGGGTTCGGGGTGATGGTGATGCGTTGCTCCGTCATGACGGCTCCTTGCGTTCGACGGTGCCGAGGGCGTCGGACAGCCGCGCCTGGGCGCTGCCCGGCCGCAGCGGCTTCTGCTGGCTCTCGTGCGGCACCCAGCCCGAGAGCCAGATCAACTCGAAGGTCGCGCGCAGCCGCCCGTCCGGATCGGCGAAGCGCTCGGCGTAGAGGCTGGCGGCCCGCATCAGGGTCACGCGGCGAAGGGAGCCGCGGCGCTCCCGCAGGGCGTTGGTCAGCCCCATGGCGCGCAGGTCGCGCATCAGCCCGAAGGGGTCGCCGTAGCGCACTGTCACGGTCTCGACGTCGGTGACCGGCAGGGCGAAGCCGGCGCGCTGCAGCAGGCCGCCGAGGTCGCGCACCTCGGCGAAGGGCGCCACCCGGGGGCTCACCCCCCCCTCGACCTCGCTCTCGGCCTGGGTGAGGACCTGGCGCAGCTCCGTCAGGGTGCGCCCGCCCAGCAGGCAGCCGACGAACAGCCCGTCGGGCTTCAGCGCCCGGCGCACCTGCACCAGGGCGCCCGGCAGGTCGTTGGCGTGCTGGAGCGCCAGGAGCGACACCGCGAGGTCGAATTCCCGCTCGCCGAACGGCAGCGCCTCGGGATCTCCCACCGCGACCGCGATATCGGGGCCGGCCGGCTCGGGGGTGGGGGCGAGGCGGATCACCGATCCGGCCCGGCCGCTCCGCCGCAGCCAGGACGCCGCCGCCGGCACCGGCGTCCCGAGGTCGAGGGCGCGGGGAAACTCCCGCAGCACCGCCCCGAGGCGGTCCGACAGGTCCTCCACCGCCCGCGCGACCAGGAAATCGGCGAAGCCGGCGCGGCGGGCCCGGGCGAGGCGCTTGCGGATCAGGGGGGCGTCGAACAGGAGCGGCGAGGACATCGCCCGCTAGATGGCGCGGGCCGGCGCCCGGCGCCAGGGCCTCACGGGTCGCCACGGCACGAAACGGTCCCGCGGGGACCGGAAACGATCCTGCGACGATCACGGCGTGCCGAATCGTTCAGCGAATCGCGGTAAGGGTCGCCCCGTGACCCGCGCCCTGCTCCCCGCCCTCGCCCTCGCAGCCCCCCTCGCGGCCCTCATGGCCCCGGCCGCCGCCGCCCCGGCGACGCCGGCCGCTTCCGCCGAGACCGGCAAGGAGGAGACGGTCGAGCAGGCCCTGTGCCGGCTGATCGAGGGAGCCGCCAAGGCGCGGGGCCTGCCGGTCGCCTTCCTGACCCGGCTGATCTGGCGCGAGAGCAGCTTCCGGCCCGGTGTCGTGAGCCGGGCGGGCGCCCAGGGCGTCGCCCAGTTCATGCCCGGCACCGCGCAGGAGCGCGGCCTGTCCGACCCGTTCGACCCCGAGCAGGCGATCCCGGCGGCGGCGCATCTCCTGATCGACCTGCGCGGGCGGTTCGGCAATCTCGGCCTCGCGGCGGCGGCCTACAATGGCGGGCCCGGCCGGGTCTCGTCCTGGCTCGCCGGCACCGGCGGCCTGCCGGCGGAGACGCGGACCTACGTCGCGGCGATCACCGGGCGCAGCGCCGAGGACTGGGCCGCCGCCGCCAAGGCCGAGCCGCGCACCGACCTCACCGAGCCCGAGGGCACCCGCTGCCTGCAGGTCACGGCCTCGCTGCGCATCCGCGGGCGCACCGAGTCCTTCTTCGCCGACGCCGCGGCGGCGCTCGCCCCCTGGGGCGTCCAGCTCGCCGGCAATTTCTCGAAGTCGATCGCGCTGGCGAGCTTCGGCCGCGCCCGCGACCGCTACGCCGCGATCCTGGGCGACGTGCGCCCGATGATCATCGGCACGCGGCTGCGCAACCGCGGCACGCGGGCCTTCTACCGCATCCGCGTGCCGTCCGAGACCCGCGCCGGCGCCGAGGCCCTGTGCGGCCGCATCCGGGGCATCGGCGGCGCCTGCATCGTGTTGAAAACCTGAGGTTGGCGTGGCGTCACCCAAATGGGTGATGACACGGGGGCTACGCGTTCTGTTTGTTCGTCCTGCGACGATTTCGCGCGACGGGCGAACAGGGAGGGAAGCCCCATGAAGTTCGGCGATGGCGTGCCCCGATGGGCGCGGAGACGGGTCGAACGGCAGATGGCACGCCACGGCGACGGCCGGCTCATCCGGTGGATGTCCTTCGCGAGCGGGCCGCGGCAGATGCGGGCCGACGCGGTGCCGGCCGGCAACGTCCTGCCCTTCATCCGCCGGCCTGTCCTGGCGGAGCCCGGCCATGACGGCCCGATGCTCGACGCGACCGGGTCGTAAATCTAACCTTGAGTAAGATGCGAGCCGGGGTCCGGCTCGCGTCAGCCCGGGGCCTGGCCGATGTCGCCCAGAAGCGCGGCGAACCACGGCACGGTCGGATCGAAGGCCTTGCCGCCGCGGATGCGCGGGAACTCGATCGCCCGCAGGCGGCCGCCCTGCTCCTCGTCGTGGCCGATCACCCCCGAGACGCCGCCGAGGCCGCACTCGACCGCGAGGTCGACCATGCCCTGGATCAGCCGCAGGTCGTCCGCGTTGGGCGCGGCCGAGCGGCAGAAATGGCCGGATTTGAGCACCAGGGTCTTCTCCGCCCCGATCAGCGGGGCGAAGCGGTCGGCGAACCACTTCCCGACATTCACGGTGTCGATCTTGACGTGGCCGAAGGGGTCGCGGGCCAGCACCTCGCCGCGCGCCTCGATCTCGGCCACGATCTCGTCGAGGCCGGCGCCCTCGCTCAGGAACACCGTGACGCAGTCCTTGGCGTCCAGCCGGGCCTTGAGCCGCGCGGCCTCCCGGTCGATGTCGAGCGGCAGTTCCGGCAGGTAGACCGCATCGACCTCCTTGTGGGCCCGGTCGAGCCCGAATTCCGGCAGGAAGGCGGTGCGGTCGAGCCGCTCGCGATAGGCCCGGGCGGTCGCCGCGGTGAGCCAGCCGCATTTGCGGCCCATGACCTCGTGGACGATCAGCATGCGCGGGTTGGCGCTCTGCTCGTTGACGATGTTCTCGGCGAAGATCGCCCCCTGCTCCGCCGCCGTCCAGGCGCCGAGGGTCTGGCGGATCGGCACCACGTCGTTGTCGATGGTCTTGGGAAGGCCGACCACCGTCAGGTGGTACCCGTTCGCCTCGAGATAGGCCGCGAGGTCGGCCGCCGTGGTGTTGGTGTCGTCGCCGCCGATCGTGTGCAGCACCGTCACCTGATCGCGGGCGAGCTGCTCGGCCGCCACCTTCAGGGGATCCTGCCCCTCGCGGATCAGGCCGCGCTTCAGGCAGTCCTTGACGTTGGTGAGCTTCACCCGGCTGTTGCCCAGCGGCGAGCCGCCATGGCGCAGCAGCACCGCGGCGCGCGCCCGCACCTCCGGGGTGACGGGCAGGCGGTCGCCGAGCAGCAGCCCCTTGTAGCCGCTGCGGTAGCCGATGATCTCGGCCTCCGGGGCAAGGTCGGTGTAGCGGGCGATCAGGCCGCCGACCGCCGCCGACAGGCAGGGGGCGAGGCCGCCGGCGGTAAGCATGGCGATCTTGGGGCTGGGCATCATGGCCTCCGCGATGTCGACGCGCCGCCCATCTTGGGCCGAAGATCGCCCCGGTCCAGCCCCGACGGCCTAATCCTTGTCGAGGCTGAGATCCGGCGCCTCGGGGTTCTTCATGCCGACGACGTGGTAGCCGGCGTCCACGTGCAGGATCTCGCCGGTCATGCCGCGGGACATGTCGGAGATCAGGTAGGCGGCGGTCTCGCCGACCTCGTCGATCGTCACCGTGCGCCGCAGGGGGGCGTTGTACTCGTTCCACTTCAGGATGTAGCGGAAATCGCCGATGCCGGAGGCGGCGAGCGTCTTGATCGGACCGGCCGAGATCGCGTTGACGCGGATCTTCTGGGGCCCGAGATCGGCCGCGAGGTAGCGCACCGAGGCCTCGAGCGCGGCCTTCGCCACGCCCATGACGTTGTAATGCGGCATCCACTTCTCGGCGCCGTAATAGGTCAGCGTCAGCAGCGAGCCGCCGTTGCGCATCAGCTTCTCGGCCCGCTGGGCGATGGCGGTGAACGAGTAGCAGGAGATCAGGAGCGACTTGGAAAAATTCTCCGCACTGGTCTCCAGGTAGCGGCCGGTCAGCTCGTCCTTGTCCGAGAAGGCGATGCAGTGGACGACGAAGTCGATCCCGTCGGGGAAGTGCCGGCCGGTGGCCTCGAAGGCCGCATCGATCGAGGCCGGGTCGGTGACGTCGCAATGGCCGACGACCGCCGCGTCGAGCTCGCGCGCGAGCGGCTCGACCCGCTTCCTGAGCGCCTCGCCCTGGTAGGTGAAGGCCAGCTCGGCGCCGTGCTGGCGCGCGCTGCGGGCGATCCCCCAGGCGATCGAGCGGTTGTTGGCGACGCCGAGCACGAGGCCGCGCTTGCCGGCGAGGAGCCCGGTCCCGGGAGAGCCGGCCTGCCCGTCTTCCTGTACCTGTGCCCGGTTCGAGTCAGCCATGAGTCACCCAAAGAACAGCCGCCGGGGCGAGCCGGCGGCGGCCGGTTTTGGACGCGACCGTGCAGGGCTCCCCAGCGGCTTCCTTAACCGACGCCCGCGGGCGACGGAAGTGCGCCGGCTCGGGGAAAGCCGCCTCCTCCCTCGCGCTCAGCTCGCCGCGGCGGCGGCGCGGCGCTTGCGGGCGAACTCGGTCAGGGCCTCGTCGGCCTGGGCCGGCAGGGTGACGGCGATGGTGGCGAGCAGGTCGCCGCGGGTCCCGTCCTTCTTCGGAAGGCCCTTGCCGCGCAGACGGAAGACCCGGCCCGAACTCGTCATCGGGGGGATCTTCATCTCGACCGTCCCGGTCAGGGTCTGGATCCGGATCGGGCCGCCCAGGACCGCGTCCTCGAGCGGGACGTCCGCGGCGGTGCGCAGGTCCGCGCCCTCGACCTGGAAGCGCGAATCGGCGGCGAAGCGGATGGTCAGGAGCGCGTCGCCGGCATCGGCGCCCTGCGCACCCGGATAGCCGAGGCCGCGCAGGCGGATCACCTGCCCGTCGGCCACGCCCTTGGGCACGACCACGTCGACCTCGCGCCCGCTCGGCAGGTTGAGGCGCAGCTTCGCCTCGCCGGCGACCTGGTCGAGGCTGACGGTCAGCTCGGCCGCGACGTCCTCGCCCTTCTGGGGCGCGGCCCGGCCCGGCCCTCCGGCGGAGCGGAACGCCTCGCCGAACAGGTGGGAGAAGATGTCCTCGCCGAAGCCGCCACCGCCGCCGCCCGCCCCGCCGCGGCCGCGGGCCATCGATTCGAAGTCGAAGCCGCCGCGGCCCGCCCCGCCCGCTCCGCCGCCGAATCCCTCGAAACCGGTGAAGCGGGGCTTGCCGTCGCCGTCGATGGCGCCGCGGTCGAACTGCTCGCGCTTCTTGGCGTCGCCCAGGATCTCGTAGGCCTGGTTGACCTCGGCGAAGCGGTCCTGGGCCTTGGCGTCGTTCTTGTTGCGGTCGGGGTGGTAGGCCTTGGCGAGCTTGCGGAAGGCTTTCTTGATCTCCGCCTCGTCGGCCGAACGGCTCACGCCGAGTACGTCGTAGGGGTTGCGCATGGCGATCCGATGGCGATCCGAGCGGCACGGCCCCGGAGCAGATCCTCGAGGGCCGTGCCGCTGCGTGAAAGGGGTGAACCCTATCTGGCGACTGTGTTGCCGGATTGCAACGCAGGCGAGGGCGGGAAGCCCCCAGGTTACGGCACTTCCCGCGCCCGCGCCACGCCGGTCGGCCCCCTCAGCCCGGCTTCGTCGTCGCCTTCAGGCTCTTCAGCTCCCAGGCGCCCCCGGACGGACGGCAGCCGGTGCCGCGCACGAAGCGGTTGCCCGCCGGCCCGATCACGGTGGCCAGGAAGCCGCGGCAGATCTCGTCGTTCTTCACGAAGGGCAGCCCGGTCGGGTTGACCATGCCGCGCATGCCCGAATCGGGATTGTCCCACTTCACCGGCTGGCCGTTGCCCTGCGGGTCGAGGGCGACGGAGAGCGCCGCCTTCGCCCGGCGCCAATCCTCCCCGGAGAGGTCGGGGCCGAAGCTTTTCGGCGATGCCGGCTCGATGCTGCCGGTGCTGGTCGGCTCCGGCGGCGCGACTTCGGCCTGCGGGCCGAACACGATCAGCGGCTGGCTGCAGCCGCCGACCGACAGGATGCCGGCGGTCGTGGCCACCGCGAGGGCGAGCCCGAGCGTCACCGAACCGACTTTACACGCACCGCGACGCATTACACCTGTTCTCAAGACCGGGCGGTCCCTGCGACGCACGCGAACGCGACGCCGGCCCGCCCCCGGTTCCGGTTGTCACATGGGGAAGGACGATGCCGTGGACGGGTTAACGAAGAATGATTTCACGCAGAACCCGGATCCCTGGGCGCTGTTCCGGCAATGGTTTGCCGACGCACAGGCGTCCGAGCCCGAGGATCCGAACGCCATGGCGCTCGCGACCTGCGGCGCCGACGGGCTGCCGGACGTGCGGATCGTCCTCCTGAAGGGTGCCGACGAGCGCGGCTTCGTGTTCTACACCAATACCCTCTCGATGAAGGGCGGCGAACTCTCCGACAACCCGCGCGCCGGACTCGTGCTGCACTGGAAGAGCCTGCGCCGTCAGGTGCGGGCCCGCGGCGAGGTGACGAGGGTCGATGATGCCGAGGCCGACGCCTACTTCGCCTCCCGCGCCCGCGACAGCCGCCTCGGCGCCTGGGCGAGCCGGCAGTCGCAGCCGCTCGAGAGCCGCGAGGCCCTGATCCGGGCGGTGGAGGAGGTCGCGGCCCGCTTCCCCGGCGAGGCCGTGCCGCGTCCGCCGCACTGGACCGGCTACCGCATCGCGCCCATCACGATGGAGTTCTGGCAGGACGGCGCCTACCGGCTGCACGACCGGGTGCGCTTCACCCACCGGGGCGACGCAGGAGAGAGCGGGACCTGGGAGCGCAGCCGCCTCTATCCGTGAGGCACGGGGCCGGGGAGGAGCGGCGCCAAGCTTTGCTGCGGCGCGGCGAGCCCTGGATTTCCGGGCCGCCGAGCCCTACCCTGGGGCTCTTCGCGCCGCGCTCGTGACCGCCGGCGCTCCGCACCGGACATCCCGAGGAACGGCCGTGGCCCATCCGACGAACGAACGCCGCCGCGTGATGCTGCTCACCGGCGCGAGCCGGGGCATCGGCCATGCCACCGTCAAGCGGTTCTCCGCGGCGGGCTGGCGGGTCATCACCTGCTCGCGCCACGCCTTCCCGGAGAACTGCCCGTGGGAGATGGGCCCGGAGGATCACCTCCAGGTCGACCTCGCCGACCCGGAGGACACGGTCCGGGCCGTCCGGGAGGTGGCCGGCCGGCTCGAGGCCGAGGGCGGGCTCCTGCACGCGCTCGTCAACAATGCCGGCATCTCGCCGAAGGGGCCCGGCGGGGCGCGGCTGGGGTCGATCGACACCCCATTCTCCGACTGGCAGCGGGTCTTCCAGGTCAATTTCTTCGCCCCCATCCTGCTCGCCCGGGGCCTGTGCGACGAGCTGACCCGGGCCCGCGGCTCGATCGTCAACGTGACGTCGATCGCCGGGTCGCGCGTCCACCCGTTCGCGGGGGCGGCCTACGCCACCTCCAAGTCGGCGCTCGCCGGGTTGACCCGCGAGATGGCGGCGGATTTCGGCCCGCTCGGCGTGCGGGTGAACGCGATCTCGCCCGGAGAGATCGACACCTCGATCCTCTCGCCCGGCACCGACAAGCTGGTGGCGCAGATCCCGCAGCGCCGCCTCGGCACGCCCGACGAGGTCGCCAAGGCGATCTACTTCCTGTGCACCGAGGCCTCGTCCTACGTGAACGGCGCCGAGCTGCACATCAACGGCGGGCAGCATGTGTGAGCGGCGGCGGGCGGCCATCGCCCTCGCCTGCGGCGGCATCGCCGCCCTGCTGTCGGCGGCCCCGGCCGCGGCCGAGCCGAGGGTCACCCTCCTCGAGGTGCCGTTCCGGGTGACGCAGCTGCGCGACGCAAGGAGCGAGGCGGCGCTCGCCGTCGCGACCGCCGGGCTGCCGCAGCTTCCCCGCAAGGCCGGTCCGGTCGCGGTCGCCTGGGGCGAATCCGGGGCCGCGATCCTGGCCCTCTCGGGCGAGCGGGTCGCCGTGATCCCGCTTCCCCTCGACGCGGTCGAGGGCCTGACCGCCGGCGAGACGCCGAAGGGCGCGCTGCCGGGCAGCCGCCGGGTGCTGTCCGGCCCGGTCAGCGCCTACCTGTCGGGCCCGAGCCGCGGGCCGGACGGGCGGCCGGGCGCCGCCGGCGTCACGGTCCGCGAGCGCCAGCCGGTGGCGATGAGCGCCGACCCGAAGCCCGTGCCGGTCGCGACCGCGACGGTGCCGCCGGGCGCCGGCGCGGTCTTTTCCGCCGACACCCTGCGGCCGGTCGAGGTCGACGGCACCCTCCACCTCCTGGCGCTCAGCGAGCACCCGGAGGGCACGAGCCTGGCGCTGATCGGGCGCCAGGACGGCGCCTGGCGGGTGCGGGCCGAGACCCCGCCGGAGCCCGGGCCCTTGAGCCTCGCGGCCGACCTCCCGGGCGCCCGGCCCGGCGCGGTGCTGGTGCGCGGCGATGAGGGCCGGCTCGAGCACTGGAGCCTCGCGGGCGCCAGGCCGGTCCGGCAGGGCCAGGCCAGAGGGACCGACGGCAAGGGCTTCTCCGCCCCCGGCGCCGTGCTGGGGGACGGGAGCGAGCTGGTGCTGGCGAGCCGCGACCGCACCGCCCTCGCCTATCTGTCGCTGAAGGACCTCGCCGAGCGGACGCGTACGGCGCTGCCGGCACCGGTCGGGGCCGGCCTCGCCGTGCTGGGCTCCGGGCGCGGCGCCCACGTCGTCGTCGCCCTCGCGGACGGGCGGCTGGCGACGGTGCAGGACGGGGATGCCCGGCCGTGAGCGACGCCTCCGAGGATGCGGTCTGGCGCCGTCGCTACCCGTTGCGCCCGTTCCTCGCCGCCTCGGCGGCGGTGGTGCGCGGCGGTCGTGTGCTGCTCGCCGCCCGCGGTCAGGCGCCGATGCGCGGGGTCTACACCCTGCCGGGCGGCCAGGTGGAGGCGGGCGAGACCCTGGCCGAGGCGGCCCTGCGCGAGCTCCACGAGGAGGTCGGCGTCGTGGCCGAGGTCGTGGCCGGTCTCACCCCTCTCGAGGTGATCGAGCGCGACGCCGAGGGCGCGGTGCTGCACCATTTCGTGATCCATCCCCACGCCGTCCGCTGGCGCTCGGGCGAGCCGACGACCGGGCCGGAAGCCCTCGACCTGCGCTGGGTGACGCCGGCGGAGGCCCGCGAGCTGCCGACCACCCGGGGGCTGCACGCGGTGATCGCGCAGGCCCTGGCGGTGGTGGGAGACGAGGCGTGAGGCGCGCCCTCGTCCTTCTGGCCTGCCTCCTCGCGGCGGCGCCCGCCCTGGCGCAGAATCGCCCGAAGCCCGCCGCCAAGCCGCCCGAGAAGGAGGCGCCCGCTCCGGCGCCCCCGCCGGACGTACCCGCCCCTTACGACCGCGACCTGCTGCGCCTGTCGGAGATCATCGGGTCGCTGAGCTTCCTGCGTGAGCTGTGCGGCAACCCGGACGCCTCGGAATGGCCCGCCCGCATGAAGGCGCTCCTCGACGCCGAGGGGACGAGCCAGGGGCGGCGCGACCGCCTGGCCGGCGCCTACAACCGTGGCTATGGCGGCTACGCCGTCACCTATCGGGTCTGCACGCCCTCGGCCGTCGAGGCCGCCAGCCGCTTCATCGCCGAGGGCGAGCGCCTCTCGGTCGCCCTCGCCGGGCGTTTCGGCGGCTGAGTTCCCCGGTCGCGCCCAGGCGTTGCCGCCGCGCAACAGCTGTGGCGCCCATGTCGAAGAGAGCGGCATTCGCGTGGCGCCGTTAACCTCTTCGCAATTCCTCGCTGGCCCGGGTCCGGCGGACACCCTATGAATCGGGTCATCACACGAGGCCGCTGCGGGACCGAGACCGCCGTTCTCAACCGAGATCCGATCTCAAGGCTGTTGATGACCGATTTCGAAACGCTCGATCCTGCCCCCGATTCCGACCAGGAGGCCAAGCGCGCCGCCTTGAGCTACGTCTCGGAGGCCTTCGCGGAAGGTTGCCTGGACGGGATCGACGGCGACTGCATGGCCCAGGCCGCTCTGTTCGCGGCCTTCCAGGAGCTGGTCCAGACCTATGGCGAGGAGGCCACCGCCCGCTACGCCGAGGGCTTTCCGGAGCGCATTCGCGGCGGCACCTACACGGTGCGGCCCCAGGCCCGACATTAACGCGCGGGGCACCGAGGCCGATTCCGCTCCGTCGTCGATGGCCGGGACCCGGAGGGCCGCCCCGCGCGTTCGCCGGGCATGACCTTCCACGATCCCGCTGCCGCCGTGATCACGACCCGCCTCTGGCGCCCGCGCCGGGTCGTGATCACGGCGGCGGCGCGCGACTACCCTCACGGGCGCGCGATCGCGGCGCGGGCGGAGAGCCTCGGCCTCTCCGTCGAGGCGCTTCCCGGCAACCGCCTCACCGGCCTGCGCCACCCCGACCCGCGCCGGGCCTATCTCGAGGCCAAGAACACCCTCGCGGTGGTGGTGGCGCCCCCGACCAGGCTGAAGCTCCAGCCGATCCCGCCGAGCGCCGACTGGCGGGTCGACCTGACCGAGGGCTGTCCGGCCCATTGCCAGTACTGCTACCTCGCCGGCTCGCTCAGCGGGCCTCCGGTGACCCGGGTCTACGCCAACCTGGACGAGATCCTGGGCAACCTGGCGGGCTATGTCGGCCGGGGCGGCGTCACCTCGGCGAGCGCCGAACGGGCGCATGAGGGCACCACCTTCGAGGCCTCCTGCTACACCGACCCTCTCGGCATCGAGCACCTGACCGGCTCCCTCTCGGCGGCGATCCGGCATTTCGGGGCCTGGGACGCGCCGGTGAGCCTGCGGGCGACCACCAAGTTCGCGGCGGTCGCGCCGCTGCTCGCCCTGCCCCATGGCCGGCGCACGCGGCTGCGCTTCTCGATCAACGCCGCCGCGGCCGCCCGCTACGAGGGCGGCACCGCCTCCTTGCGCGAGCGACTCGCCGCGATGGGGGCGGTGGCGCGGGCCGGCTACCCGGTCGGGCTCACGGTCGCGCCGATCCTGCCCGTGCCGGACTGGCGCGAGGCCTACGCGGCGCTCTTCGCGGAAGCCGCCGCGGCGCTCGACGGCGTGAACGACCTCGACCTGACCGCCGAGCTCATCACCCACCGCTTCACCCCCGGCTCGAAGGCGGTGCTCGAGGGCTGGTATCCCGGCTCCGACCTCCCGATGCGCGAGGACGAGCGCAGCCGCAAGCTCACCAAGTTCGGCTCGGTGAAGTACGTGTTTCCGGCCGAGCCGATGCGCGAGATGCGCCAGCACCTCACGCAGGAGATCGCGGCGCGGCTGCCGAGGGCGCGGGTGCTGTACTGGACGTGAGCTCGTCGCGCGACAGGCGTTCGGTGCACCGCGGCGCCCTGCGCCGCCTCGACTTGGACGGCCGGCTTGGACAAGGCCGGCTTGGCGTTGTCCGGGCCGATGATGCTAATCTGCGCCACGGACGATCTCCTCGGCTGGGTGTTGCGGCGACCCCAATCCGGCACAGGCGTTGCCGCCGGGGGGCCGTCCACCTGTCATCCCGGTTTCCGCGGCGCGGCCCCGGCATGACGGGGGAGGGTTTCAGAGCCGCGGACGAGATCGAGCCTGTGCTCGGGGTCGAGCGCGATCCCTTGCATCGGCTCGCGATGCCCGCGGCGGCCCGCGATGATGCGACCCGAAGCGAAGGTACGTGATCCATGACGAACACCGCTGATTTCGACGCCCGCCTCGACCGGCTCGCCGAGGTCGCCGTGAGGGTCGGCCTCGGGCTGCGGCCCGGGCAGGAACTGGTGATGACGGCGCCCCTCGACGCGCTGCCGCTCGCCCGTCGCATCACCGCCCAGGCCTACCGCGCCGGCGCCTCGGTGGTGACGACCCTGCTCGCCGACGATCAGGCGACGCTGGCCCGGTTCGAGCACGGCAACGATGAGGCCTTCGATCACGCTGCCGGCTGGCTCTACGAGGGCATGGCGAACGCCTACCGCGCCGGCGCGGCGCGCCTCGCCATCGCGGGCGACGACCCGTCGCTCCTCGCCGGGCAGGACCCGGACAAGGTGGCGCGGGCCAACAGGGCCCGGTCCAGGGCCTACATGCCGGCCCTCGAGCAGATCGCGAATTTCGCCACCAACTGGACCATCGTCTCGGCGGCGACCCCCGCCTGGGCCCGCACGGTGTTCCCCGACCTGCCGGAGGACCAGGCGGTCGCGCGGCTGTGGGACGCGATCTTCGCCGCCTCGCGGGTCGACGGGCCCGATCCTGTGGCGGCCTGGGTGGACCACAACCGACGCTTGAGCGACCGCACGACCACCCTCAATGCCCGCCGCTACGCCGCCCTGCATTTCCGCGGCCCGGGCACCGATCTGACCGTCGGGCTTGCCGACGACCACGAATGGTGCGGCGGTGCCGCGACGGCGAAGAACGGGATCGTCTGCAACGCCAACATCCCGACCGAGGAGGTCTTCACCACCCCGCACAGGATGCGGGTGGAGGGCCATGTCAGCGCGACGAAGCCCCTCTCGTACCAGGGCACCCTGATCGACGGCATCGCGGTCCGCTTCCAGGAGGGCCGCATCGTCGAGGCGCGGGCCCGCACCGGGGCCGACGTGCTCGCCAAGGTGATCGACACCGACGAGGGCGCGCGCCGCCTCGGCGAGGTCGCGCTGGTGCCGGCCTCCTCGCCGATCTCGGCCTCGGGGCTCCTGTTCTGCAACACCCTCTACGACGAGAACGCCGCGAGCCACATCGCGCTCGGCCAAGCCTACAGCAAGTGTTTTCGCGATGGTGGCGCCGGTCTGACCGAGCAGGATCTTGCCGCCCGCGGCGCCAACCGCAGCCTCATCCACATCGACTGGATGATCGGCTCCGCCGAGGTCGACGTCGACGGCCTCACGCCGGAGGGCCGGGCCGAGCCGCTGATGCGCCGGGGCGAGTGGGTGGACTGACGCCCCGAACCCTCGCCGGCCTCCACCTACAGGCCCGGACCCTTGGCGGCCCCGAGGATCCGCCCCGGGCCGTTGTTCTCGGCCTGGAGCACGAGCACGTAGGAATCGGCGTCCGCCGTCGCCAGCAGCGTGCGGGGCACCTCGAAACGGGCAGGAGCCCCGCGCCAGCTGCCGACATGGTGCATGCCCCGCACCACGTTGCGGTAGGTGACGGTGCGGCCCCGGTTCTCGCCGCGGCCGATCGCGACCTCGCGGGTGCGCACGACGGGGAGCAGCCACAGCTCGGCGGTGCGGCCGGCCTCCGATGCCGGTCCGACATCGATGATGATGCGATCGGCGGCCGCCTCGCTGCGGATCGCCACCGGCAGGCTGGCCGCGGTGCCGGGGTCGCGGATGCTGCGTTCCAGGGCCGCCCGGTCCGATCCCACCACCGTCGCGGCGCCGTTCACCACCGCCTGGGGCGTGAACACCTGCCGGTCTCCGCGCATGCCCGCATAGGCGCGCTGCCGCGCCGTGAACGAGGTGCTGGCCAGGGTGTCCTTCCAGCCGAGATAATCCCAGTAGGTGACCGGCAGGGTGAGGGCGATCACTCCCGGATCCCGGGCGAGCTCGCTCACCAGCCGGTCGGCCGGCGGGCAGGCGGAGCAGCCCTGGCTGGTGAACAGCTCGACCACCGCCCGCGGCGCCTCCTCGCCACGCACCGGGCCGAGGAGGCCGAGCCAGGCCGGGATCAGGCCGGCGAGCAGGCGGTGGGAGGGCGGGCGCGTCATGGCGTCATCAACACCCGGCGGATGGGTGGACGGAAGTCACGTTAGCTTGAGGCTCAAGCGCTTGAGCCTCAAGAGGTTGAGACTCATGCGCTCGCGAGTCACGAGTTCGAGACCTGGGCGGCCGGAGCCGCAGCCGGCACCCGCGCGGAGGCCGTGCGCGGCAGCATCGCCGGGCGCCAGCGCCGGTGCATCCACAGCCATTGCTCGGGATGATCCCGCACCCAGCCGGCAATCACGTCGGTCATCGCCTGCATGGCGCCCGGCACGTCGATGGCGCCGCCTTCGTCCCGCGGCAGGGCCAGGGGCGGGGTCAGTTCGAGCCGGAAGCGGTCGCCGCCCAGGCGGATCACCCGCACCCCGTGCACCGGGCACTCGTAGTGCCGGGCGAGCTTGGCGAGCAGCGGGTTCGCCAGGGCCGGCTGCCCGAGGAAGTCCACCACGACCCCGCGGGTGAAATGCTGGTCGATCAGCATGCCGAGATGGCCGCCGCGCTCCACGACCCCCTGCATCGCGAAGGCGGCGCCGGGCCCGGCGGCGGTCAGGCCGCCCATGGTGGCGCGCCGCACCTCCTGGACCAGCTGTGCCGCGGCCGGGCTGTTCGGCGGCCGGAAGACCGCGCTGGCCTCGAGGCCGAAGCGGGCGGCGCAGATCGCCGGCAGCTCCCAGTTGGCGAGATGGGCCGAGAAGATCAGCCCCGGCTTGCCGTCGTCGCGAAGGGAGAAGAAGTGCTCGATTCCCACGACCTCGATCCGTCCCGGCTCTGCCGCCTCCGGGTCGTAGTCGAAGATCTCGCCGAGATGGGCGTACTCGGCGCCGGTACGGCCGAGATTGTCCCAGGCGCCGAGCGCGATCGCGGCGATCTCCGCCTCGCTCCTCTGCGGGAAGGCCTGGCGCAGGTTCCTGAGCGCGGTGCGGTGCGACGGCAGGAGCGGGCCGATCGTCCGGGCGACCGCCGCGCCGGCGCTGGCGGCGCGGGCCGGCCCGAGGAGCCGGGCCAGCGCGAACAGGGCCCGCACCAGCAACACCATCGGCAGGCCGGCGAGGCGGGACAGGGCGCGGTAGAGCCTCAGCTTCAGGCGCAGCACGACGATCTCACGAAGCAGTCCGGGCAAAGGCAGGACGAACGGGGCGGATTCGTGCAGGATCGTCGCGTCCCGCACCCCGCCTCTTCTCCCGCCCGGGCGGTTTGTGCAAGGGCATTGCGGTCATCCGGCGCCCTTGCCGCGCGCCTGTTGCGTCAGAGGGTGACCAGGATCTTCCCGAACACCTTGCGCGATTCGAGCCGCTCCAGCCCCAGCGCGAAATCGCCGAGCGGCAGCACGGTGTCGATCACCGGATTCATCCCGTCCGCCATCTTGGCCAGCGCGTCGCGGATGTTGGCGATCCGGCAGCCGAACGAGCCGGTGATGCGGTATTGCTGCTGAAAGAGCTGCATCAGGTTCATGGTGGTGGAGACGCCGGAGGTCGAGCCGCAGGTGACGAGGCGTCCGCCGCGCTTGAGGCAGAGCAGCGACCCGTTCCAGGTCTCGGGCCCGACATGCTCGAACACCACGTCGACGCCCTTGCGCTTCGTTGCCCGGCGCACCTCGCCCTCGAACCGCTCGGTCCGGTAGTTGATGACGTGATCGGCGCCGAGGGCCTTCGCTTTCTCGCCCTTGGCGTCGTCGCCGACGGTGGTGAACACCGTGCAGCCGATCGCCTTCGCCATCCTGATCGCGGTCGTGCCGATGCCCGAGCCGCCGGCATGGACCAGGATCGTCTCGCCGGGCTCGAGCCTGGCGTTGTCGAACAGCATGTGCTGCACGGTGCCGAAGGCGATCGGCGCGCAGGCGGCGTCGGTGAAGCTGACGCCCTCGGGGACCGGCACCACCAGCCGCGCCGGCAGGTTGACGTAGTCGCGGGCGAAGCCGTCGACGTGGAAGCCGAGCACGCCGCCGACGTCCTCGCAGAGGTTGTCGCGGCCCTCGCGGCAGGCGCGGCATCGGCCGCAGGTCAGCGCACCGTAGGGCGCGACCTTGTCGCCGACCTTGAGCCCCTCGACGCCCTCGCCGAGCGCCGCGATCTCCCCGGAGGCCTCGGCCCCGACGGTGAGCGGCAGCTTGCGCTTGGCGAAGGCCATGCCGCGAAAGCCCCAGACGTCGATGAAGTTGAGGCCGACGGCGCGCACCCGGATCTGCACCTCGCCGGGGCCGGGCGGCTCGAGGTCCGGGACCTCGGTCAGGCGCAGGTCGCGGTCGCCGAAGAGCTGGAGGGCTTTCATCAGGGTCCTATCGTGTCTCGCGGGGCGGTCACGCGGACTCGACCCGGGGCGCAGGCGCGATCTCTCAAGGTTGGCGCGGGATCCCCTCTCCCACTCGGGAGAGGGGATCCCGCGCTACAATTTCGAAGGGGACTTAAACGCAGGGCGCCAACTCGGCAACGCACCCTCACTCCGGCGTCAGGTACCGCCGCCGCGCCCACCCGACGATCGGGCCGAGCTTCACCCGGCACCAGGTCAGGCCGCTCGGGGTGTCGTTGGTGCAGCCGAAGCCGCGCAGCCGCCCACGAGGCGGGGCCTGGCCGAGGGCCGGCGAATCGGCGTCCGGCGCCTCGCGGATGCTGAGCGTGTCGCCCGGGGGCAGCCCCTCGACCCGGAAGAACTCGGGACGGCCGAAATCCTGAGCCGAGGCAAAGGCCGGGGCGAGGAGGAGCGCGGCCGCCGCGGCGGCGCGCAAGCGGGCGCACGAGTGGGGGTGCCGCATGGATCCGTTCGTCAGGTGCGGTGGATGCCCATCATCGCGGTGAGCCCGCCATCCACCGGCAGCACCGCTCCGGTGATGTAGCCCGCCCCCGGGCCGAGCAGGAATGCGACGAGATCGGCCACCTCCGCCGGCGCCGCGAAGCGCCCGGCGGGGATCTGCTTCTCCATCCCGGCGCGGTGGGCGGCGTAGGGCGCCATCATGTCGGTATCGATGAAGCCCGGGGCCACCACGTTGACGGTGACGCCGCGGCGGGCCGATTCGATCGCGAGCGTGCGGCAATAGGCGATGAGCGCGCCCTTGCTCGCCGCATAGGCCGCGTTGCCCGGATTGGCCCGCAAAGCCGCCACCGAGCCGATCGCCACGATGCGCCCGGCCTTGGCGCGGGTCATCGGCCGCACCAGCGCCTTGGCGAGGCGGGTCAGCGACCAGAAATTGACCTGCATCGCGGCCTCGGCCCGGTCTTGGTCGAGCACCGCCGCCAGGCTGTCGCAGGGCTGGCCCGCATTGTGGACGAGGCCGTAGATCGCCTCGCCCTCCATCACGGCGCAGAAATCCTCGAGCGCCGCCTTGTCGGACAGGTCGAGGGAATGGGGCCGCAGGCGCCGCTCCGGATGCCGGGCGGTGAGTTCGGCGGCCAGCGCCTCGGCCGCCTCGCGCGAGCCCCGATAGGTGAAGTCGACGTCGTGCCCGGCCGCCGCGAGCGCCCGCACGATCGCGGCGCCCAACCCCCGCCCGCCCCCGGTGACGAGGACGCGGCCGGTCTGTGCGGGGGCGCTCACGCGGGCTCCGCCCCGAACACCAGGCAGGTGTTCTGGCCGCCGAAGCCGAAGGAGTTCGACAGCACGGTGGTCACCGGCACGTCGCGGGCGGTCGTGACCACGTCGAGGGGGATCGCCGGATCGGGCACCGCGTAGTTGAGCGTCGGGGGGACCCGGCCGTGGGCGATGGTGAGGAGCGAGAACGCCGCCTCGATCGCGCCGGCGGCGGTCAGCGTGTGGCCGATCATCGACTTGTTGGACGAGATCGGCACGTGGCGCATCCGCTCGCCGAGCACCGCGAGGCAGCCCATCGCCTCCATCTTGTCGTTCTCCGGCGTGCCGGTGCCGTGGGCATTCACGGTGTCGATCCGGTCCGGGGAGAGGCCGGCATCGTCGAGGGCCGCCTGGATCGCCGCGATGATCGGCGCGCCGTCCGGGCTCGACCGGGTACGGTGGAAGCCGTCGCCCTTCTCGCCGCAGCCGAGGAGGTAGCCGAGGATGCGGGCGCCGCGGGCCCGGGCGCGCGCGGCGTCCTCGAGCACCAGGGCGGCGGCGCCCTCGCCCATCACGAAGCCGTCGCGGTTCTTCGCGAAGGGCTTGGACGCGCCCTCGGGCGGGTCGTTCTGGGTCGAGAGGGCGGAGAGCAGGGAGAACCGGATCAGCGATTCCGGGTTCACCGAGCCGTCGGTGCCGATGCAGAGCGCCGCCTCGACCTCGCCGCGCCGGATCGCCTCGACGCCGAGCTGGATCGCGGTCGCGCCCGACGAGCAGGCGGTCGAGAGCGAGATCGGCGAGCCCTTGGTGCCGAACCGCTCCGCGATGCGGTCCGCGACCGTGCCGAAGATGAACAGGTCGTGCCAGTCGTCGAAGCGCCGGCTCCCGGCCGCCCGCAGCAGGTCGGCATAGGTGACGGGTCCCTCGATGCCGGCCGCCTCGGCGAGCGCCTGGCGCTGCGGCCACTCGATCTCGACCGGCGGCACCGCCATGAACAGCGCGCCCGGGAAGTCGCCGGAGAGCCCGGCCTGCCCGACGGCCTCGTCGGCGGCGGCCTCGGCGAAGCGCTCGGAGAGGAGCGGCGCGACCATCGGGTCGGCCCCGATGAAGTCGACGGTGCCGGCGATGCGGGTGCGCAGGCCCTCGGTCGGGAAGCGGGTGATCGCGTGAATGCCCGAGCGCCCCGCCGTCAGGGCGGCCCAGTTGTCGGCGACCCCCTGGCCGAGGGAGGTTACCACGCCGATGCCGGTGACCGCCACGAGCGGGCGGCCCATCGCGTCGCGGTCGCGGCTCATGCGCCCTCCCCTGCGGTGGTGATGCGCAGCACGCCCTCGCCCCGGCGATGGCCGATGACCGTCACGGCGACCTCGCGGGCCTCTGCCCCCGCCACCAGGGCGGTGGCGATGGCCGCGCCGAAGGGTGCTGCGGCCTCGAGCGTATGGCCGGTCACGTCGCCGAGGGCCCGGACCGGCGCGTTCGGCGCGAGGGATGCCAGGGCGTCGCGCTCCTCGTCGGTGATGCCGGCGCAGCCGGTGGCGCCCGAGATCACGGCGTCCGGCGCGGAGAGCCCGGCCCGGCCCCAGAGGTCGGACAGGCTCGCCGCGACGCTGCCGGGCGCGCGCGTCGTGCGGTCGCTCGCCACCGCGGCGACCCGCGCGAGGGTGCGGACGCCGCGCGCCGTCGCGTGCGCCTCGGATTCCAGGACCAGGAAGGCGGCGCCGGAGCCGAGGACGAAGCCGGGGGCATCGGCGCGGGCGAAGACCGGGCGATACCCGGGCTTGGCGAGGTAGCCGCCCATCTCGTGGATCAGGAGCGCGTCGGGCCGCTCGGCATTGTAGGAGCCGCCCACCAGGGCGATGTCGAGCTGGCCCGCGGCGATGCGGCTCTGCGCGATGCGCAGCGCGTCGACACCGCTCGATTCCTCGCCCATGAAGGTGCGTGAGGCGCCCGTCACCCCGTGCACGATGGCGATGTTGCCGGCGAGCAGGTTCGAGAGCTGGGCGAGGAACAGCGTCGGCCGCAGGTCGTTCTGCAGCCGCTCGTTGAGGTAGGCGCCGGGATCGGCGGCGCCGCGCAGGCCGGTGAGGATCTGTCCGTCGACCGCGTAGTCGCGCTCGCCGCCGCCCGCCGCCACCACGAGGTGCATAGCGGCCTTCAGGGCCGCGTCGCCCTTGGCACCGGCCGCGTCGAGGGCGAGGCCGGCGGCGTAGACGCCCAGCCGCTGCCACGGCTCCATCTGGCGCTGGTCGGACTTCTTCGGGATCTGCCCGTCGAGGACGAGGGCGGCCACCGGATGCACCGGGTAGGGCGCGAAGGTCCCGGCATCGGTGCGCGGGGCCTCGCCCGAGTGGTAGGCCGCGAGGTGCGCCTCGACGCCCTCGCCGGCGCAGGAGACGAGCCCGAGGCCCGTGATGACGACCGGTCGGGTCACGCCTTCGCCCCGTCGAGGAGGCCGATCCGGGCGGCGCGCGCGCGCATCGGCGCGTCGAGCCCGTCGGGAAACGGCATGGTCTTGAAGCGCAATTCGGCGTTGCAGAGCGGCTTGCCCTCGGCCCGGATCGCCGCCTTGGTCACGGCGTAGCCGGAGCCGTCATGCTCCAGGCTCGCCTCGACCTCGAGCGTGGCCCCGGGGCCCACGAAGGCGCGGAAGCGGGCCTTGTCGACGCCCATCAGGAACGGCATGTGGCTGAACGACGCACGCGCGAGCAGCAGGTAGCCGGAGGCCTGCGCCATCGTCTCGGTGAGGAGCACGCCCGGCACCAGGGGGTGGCCGGGGAAATGCCCCTCGAAGACCGGGCTCTCCTGCGGCACGGTGGCGAGCGCCGCGATGCGCCCGCCCTCGCGGTCGAGGTGCACGACCCGGTCGATCATGTCGAAGTATTCGAGGCGCATCCCCGCGACAGCCTGAAAACCGGCCTCAGACCTTGGCGGCCTTCTCGGCCACCAGGCCGTCGATGCGCTCGCACAGGTTCTTGAGCACGAAGTACTGCTCGGCCGGAACCTTGCCCTCGTTGACCTCCTGGGTCCATTGCTCGAGGGGCAGCTTGATGCCGAAGGTCTTGTCGATCTCGAAGGCGATGTCGAGGAAGGCGAGGCTGTCGATGCCGAGATCGTCGATGGCGTGGCTCTCCGGCGTGATCGTCTCGCGCGGGATGTCGGCGACGTCAGCAATGATGGTGGCGACGCGGTCGAAGGTGTCGGACATGGACGTGCAGCCGTCTTCCTGCTGAGGTCTGGCTCGAACGGCGCGACCTCCGGACACCGCCCGCGCCCCGGCCACGAAACCGCCTACCCGAAACGGGTCCGCCGGGCAGCGCCCGGTCGAGGGGCCCGCATACACGAGGGGGACCGGGCCGGCAACCGCGCGGCGTTTCCGCACCGCGTCCCCGCCCTAGGTCAGGCCGGATGAGCGTCCGGGAGGATGAAAGCGGCATGGAACACGTGAAGCCCCCGACCGGTCCCGGACCGGCACCGGCGGCCCCGCCGCCCCCCGCGACGGGCACCCCCGCCTTCGCCCGCGCCGCGCTGGTCGTCGCGCTCGCCGCCCTCGGGATCTGGGTGCTGCACCCGTTCCTGCCGGCCCTCGTCTGGGCGGTGATCCTGGCGCTTGCCCTGTGGCCCCTGCGCGAGCGCCTGGTGCGGATCAAGCCGCCGGGCCGGCACAACATCCTGTGGCCGGCGCTTCTCACCCTGGCGGTCGCCCTGGTGATCCTGGTGCCGCTCGCCGTGGTGGCGATCCAGGCGGCGCGCGAGGCGCACGACGCGATCGGGTTCTGGCGCCGGATCGAGGAGCAGGGCTGGCCGGTGCCGGATTTCGTGTCCCACCTGCCCTTCGGCGCCGCGCAGGTCTCGGCCTGGTGGCAGGAGAATTTGAGCCACCCGCAGGGCTCGTCCGAGGTGCTGCACCGCCTCGACCAGACGATGAACCGCTCGTCGCTGGTCGGCTTCGGGCGCACCTTCGGCAGCCAGATCGTCCACCGGGCGATGCTGTTCGGCTTCACGCTGCTGACGCTCTTCTTCCTGTTTCGCGACGGGCCGTCCGTGGCGGCGCAGGGCCTGTCGGCGGCCCGCCGCCTGTTCGGGCCGCGGGGCGAGCGGGTGGCGCGCCAGATGGCGGCCTCGGTCCACGGCACCGTCGACGGGCTGGTGCTGGTCGGCCTCGGCGAGGGTTTTCTGCTCGGCGTGGTCTACTACTTCGCCGGGGTGCCGCACCCGGTGCTGCTCGGCGCCTTCACGGCGCTCGCCGCGATGATCCCGTTCGGCGCCCCGGTCGCCTTCGGCCTCGCGGGCCTGCTCGCGGCGGCGCAGGGCAGCGTCACCGGCGCGATCGTGGTGGTGGTCGCGGGCCTCGTCGTGACCTTCGTGGCCGATCACTTCGTCCGCCCGGTCCTGATCGGCGGCGCCACCCGCCTGCCCTTCCTGTGGGTGCTGCTCGGCATCCTCGGCGGCGTCGAGAGCTTCGGGCTGCTCGGCCTCTTCCTCGGGCCGGCCGTGATGGCGGCCGTGGTGCTGCTGTGGCGGGAATATACGGCGGGGGACGAGCGGGCGGTGGCATGACGCAGAGTATGGTCGAACTGTACTGCAACGATGAAGTCGCGGGATCCCCTCTCCCGAGTGGGAGTGGGGAACGCGCTCTGTATTTCCAACTCCAGCCCTCGTCACGCCACATCCGTTCCGGAGCCCGCATTTCATGCCCCACCCCCCCACCCCCCGCGGCGCGCCAGCCGACCGCCTCGCCGCCCTCGGCCTGACGCTGCCGCGCGTGCCCGAGCCCCGCGGCGCGTTCATGCCGTTCTCGCGCATCGGGTCGACGGTGTGGCTCGCCGGGCAGATCTGCGAGTGGGAGGGAGACGTGCGCTTCACCGGCCCGGTGACCGACATCGCCACCGGTCGGGAGGCGGCGCGGATCTGCGCCCTCAACCTGCTGGCGTCCCTGAGCCTCGCCCTCGACGGCGATCTCGACCGGGTGGTGCGCTGCCACCGCCTCGGCGGCTTCGTTCAAGTGAACCAGGGCTGGCCCGACGTGCCGAAGGCCGTCAACGGCGCCTCCGACCTCATGGCGGAGCTGTTCGGCGAGGCCGGGCGCCACGCCCGCACGGCGATCGGCGTCGCGAGCCTGCCGGCGAATGCCAGCGTCGAGGTCGACGGGATCTTCGAGGTACGGTGAAGGCGAGGTGCGGTGACGGTCAGTGCGCGTCGCCCGCCGCGCCGCCGGTGTGAAAGCCGGCCGCCTGCTCGACCAGGGTGAGGATGTCGAGGGCGCGCCAGGGCTTGGGGATGAAGGTCGCCGACATCCGCAGGTCGCTCGGCTGGTCGCCGGCATCGCCCGAGGTGAGCAGCACGTGCACCCGCGGCCAGGTGACGCCGATGATCCGGGCGAGCTCGAACCCGCCGATCTGGCCCGGGGTGCGCACGTCCGAGAAGACGACGTTCACCTCGTCGCCCCGCTCGCGCAGGATGGCGAGGGCCTTCTCGGCGGTCTCGGCCTCAATGACCCGGAAGCCCGTCTCCTCCAGCAGCGTGGCCGCGAGGAAACGCTCCTCCGGTTCGTCCTCGACGACCAGGATCACGGGCTGGTTCTTCGCGGCGGCGCTGGACTCGGTCATGTGCAGGGAACGAGCGGACGGCCCCGTGGTTGCATAGCTCCCGGGACCCTGTGTCAATCCTTCCCGAGGTGTTGCGGCAATGCAAGGCCTGCCGCAACGCCCGGGCCGATTCAGGCGACGCCGTGGTCCCGGAACCACGCCAGCATCCGGCTCCAGCCCTCCTCCGCCGGACCCTTGCGGTAGCTCGGGCGGTAATCGGCGTGGAAGCCGTGCGGCGCGTCCGGATAGATCACGATGTCGACAGTCTTGCCGGCCGCCTTGGCGGCATCGCGCGCCTTCTCGACGTCGGCGACCGGGATGCCGGTATCGGCCGCACCGTAGAGGCCGAGGATCGGGGCGCGGATGTCCGGGATCACGTCGGCGGCGGTCTTGGGCTGGATGCCGGTGCGGTTGCCGCCGAAATTGCCGTACCAGGCGACGCCGGCCTTCAGGCTGGCGCTGTGCGCGGCGTAGAGCCACACCGTGCGTCCACCGCGGCACCAGCCGGTGACGCCGAGCTTGCCCGAATCGCCCTTGGCTTCCGCCGCCGCCCAGGCGGCGGTGGCGTCGAGGTCGCCCATCACCTGCGCGTCCGGCGTCTTCGACACGACCTCGCGCACGATCTCCTGCACGTCGGTCATCTTCGAGACGTCGCCCTGGCGCGCGAACAGCTCCGGCGCCACCGCGGTGAAGCCGGCCTTGGCGAGCCGCCGGCAGATGTCCTTGATGTACTCGTGGACCCCGAAGATCTCCTCGACCACGAGGACGATCGGGAACGGGCCGGCGCCTTCCGGCATCGCCCGGTAGGCCGGCATCGGCCCGTCGCCGACCGGGATCCGCACCTCGCCGGCGACGATGCCGGCCTCGTCGGTGCGGATCGCCTGCGCCTCGACCCGGGTGGTGGCGAGCGTCAGGCCGGACATCAGGCCGGTCATCACGAAGCCGCGCCGGGAGAAGGGCGGGATCACCAGGCCGTCGAGCTGTTCGAGGTCGTTCGCGTCCCTCGGCGCCGCATCGTCGCTCATCGCCATCCTGGATCCTCCCGATCACGGCGCCTGTCCCGCGCCGGCGCGCGATCATGCAAGCGGAGAATCCGGGGGCAAGCGGGAAGGCGTGCCGTCCACGGTCACGATCCGGTCAGGCACGGGACGATCGGGCCATGAAAAAGGCCGCCCGCGCGAGCGGACGGCCCTTTCGTCGACGGTGATGCAGGCTCACGCCACCGCGGCGGCCTTCCGGGACTTGGCCGGGTTGCGGGCCGGCCAGCCCAGCGCCACGAGCCGCGCCTTGGCATGCTCGCGCACCTCGTCGCGCAGGCCCGGCGGCATCGCGGCGAGCGCGGCTTGCGTCTCGGGGGCGAGCATCAGGTCGGTCACGGCGTTGATCGACTGCGCCTCGTCGATCCGCGCGGTCAGCTCGGCCTCCGCCGAACCGCTCGCCTCGGCACGCGGCGCGTCCTCTCCGGCTCGCGGCGCGTCGGCGTCGTTCGCCGCGTCGGACCCGCGCTCGCCCTCCGGCTCGGATTCCTGCGGCTCGCGCGACGGCTCGGGCCGGCGGGCCTGGTTCGCCGCAACCAGGTCGGGCCGGCTCGCCTTGAACTCGTCGGCCTCGTCCTCGGAGTAGAGCAGCCCGTGCAGCCCGGCGAGCTTGAGGATCACCCGGTCCTTGGCCCGCTTCTCGGCCATGGCGAAGACGTAGGCCGCTTGGCGGCCGGAGACGCGGTAGTTCACGCCGATCAGCGCCTCGCCGATCGACCACTCGGTGCGGTCGCCGTTCGGGCCCGGCATGTGGCCGGTCACCAGGATCACCGCCTCGTCCCGCTCCGCCCGCACGATCACCGGCGCGTCGAAGCGGATGCGGGCCTGCACGGCGATCCGCTCCAGGGCCTTGTGGTAGATGACGGCGGTACCCTGCACGCGCCAGACGTTGCCGGCCAGCGGCTCGCCGTAGGTGGCGAGGATGTCCGCGATCTGCTTGTCCGTGGTTGCGCTCATGTCGATCGATCTCACCTGCTGACGGCGGGCTCCGGACGGGGACGAGACGGCCGGTTCCACGTTTGTTCTCTAGCACGGGATATGGGGGCAGGCGAGCGTTTTCGCCATGTCCGGGCGAGACGGATCGTTCCGGATCGATGATGTTTTGTCGCATCTTCCGGCAGCGCCCGACCTACGCACAGACGTAGAAGCCGGCTGCACGGCCGCGCTTTCACGCCGTCGATTTTCCGGTCGTTGTGCGGTTCGCGTGCGTTCGCTAAATGTTCCTGAAGACCTGAACGCGCAGAACTATGGACGGCCGGTCGAGATCGCCGCCTGCCCCTTCCGGAGCCCCGCATGAGCACCCCTGCCCTCCTCGACCCGTCGACCCTGCTCGAGCGTCCGGGCCAGCGCCGCAGCGCCGTGCGGGGCGTGAACCCGCGTCGGGGCGCCGTGCTGGCGCCGCCGGTGCCGCGCCCGGCCCTGGTGGCGGACTTTCTCGCGGTCGCCGCCCTCGACCCGGCGGTGGAACGCCTGCGCGCCGCACCCTCTCCGGTCCGCCTGCTGCTCGGCGACGCGGTGATCGACCACGCCGCCGATTTCGAGCAGGTGCGCACCGACGAGCCGGGGCTCCTCGTCGACGTCGTGGCGGAGGCGGATCTCGCGCGGCACCCGTTCCGCACCGCCTACGTGGCGGGCGAGCCGGTCGTGGCCGAGGACGGGCGCCGCTTCGTCATCGAGAGCGCCGCGACGCTGCGGGCCGAGCCGCGCCTCTCGACCGTGCGCCTGATCATGGCCTGCCGGCGCACCTACGTGTCGGCGGGCGACCGGGTGCGGATCCTGCACCACCTCGACGAATGCGGGACCGGGCGGCTGGTCGAGTGCGCCGCCATGGCGATCAACGCCCAGGACGGGGTCGCGGCGGTGCTGGCCCTCGCCGTCGAGGGGCTGGTGGCGGTCGACATCAGCCGGCCGATCCTGCCCGAGACGCCGGTGCGCCGGCGCGCGCTGCCCTACCCGGACCCGTTCGGGTTCTGATCCTCGCGCGGGGCGGCGCGGGCGGGGTCGCGCAAAACGGGCGCGAGCGTGCTAAGGCACGGCCCATGAAGATCGACGGCCGCCACTACCGCACCATCTTCCCCGCCCCCGACGGCGAGGGGATCTGCGTGATCGACCAGACCCGCCTCCCCTTCGCGTTCGAGACGCGGGTGCTGAGGAGCGAGGCCGACGCCGCGGTCGCGATCCGCACGATGATCGTGCGCGGCGCGCCGCTGATCGGCGCCACCGCCGCCTACGGGCTGGCGCTCGCGATGCGCGAGGACCCGTCCGACCGCAACCTCGACGGGGCGCGGGCGCGTCTCGCCGCGACGCGGCCGACCGCCATCAACCTGCGCTGGGCCCTCGACCGGGTCGCGGGCGTGCTCCAGCCCCTCGCCGCGGGCGAGCGCGCGGCCGCTTCCCTCAGGGAAGCGGCCCGCATCGCCGACGAGGACGTGGCGAGCTGCCGGGCGATCGGCGAGCACGGGGCGGCGCTGATCGCCGCGATCGCCCGCCGCAAGGCCGGGCCGGTCAACGTGCTGACCCATTGCAATGCCGGCTGGCTCGCCACCGTCGACTGGGGCACGGCGCTGGCGCCGATCTACGTCGCGCACGATGCCGGTCTGCCGGTCCATGTCTGGGTCGACGAGACCCGGCCGCGCAACCAGGGCGCGGCGCTGACCGCCTTCGAGCTCAACGCCCACGGCGTGCCCCACACGGTGATCGCCGACAATGCCGGCGGCCACCTGATGCAGCACGGGCAGGTCGATCTCTGCATCGTCGGCTCGGACCGCACGACGGCGACCGGCGACGTCTGCAACAAGATCGGCACCTACCTGAAGGCGCTGGCCGCCCGCGATTGCGGCGTGCCGTTCTACGCCGCCCTGCCGTTCTCGACGATCGACTGGACGCTCGCCGACGGCGTCGCCGGCATCCCGATCGAGGAGCGCGACGCCCGCGAGGTGACCCACCTCACCGGCCGCACCGACGACGGCGTCTTCGCCACCGTGGCGGTCGTCTCGCCGGGCAGCCCGGTGGCGAACCCGGCCTTCGACGTCACGCCGGCCCGCCTCGTCACCGGCCTCATCACCGAGCGCGGCGTGGCGGAGGCGACTCCGGACGGCCTGCTCGGGCTCTATCCGGAGCGGCGGGCGGCGTAGTCCGGATCCGGGATGAGGTTGGTGACCGGGGCTCTCCGGGGCCCGGATTCGCCGGAATAGCCTCCGGGCCCCACGCTTCGTCATCCATGAGGGATCACGCCGCCCGGCCGTGCCGGGGGCGGGAGCCGCGGCGGCTCAGATAGGCGAGCAGTCGCGGCAGGACGAAGAGCATGAAGATCTTGCGCAGCATGGCGTGAATTCCCGTGTCAGCGTGAGCGGCGGACGAGCCAGCCCGCCGCGAAGGCGAGGGCGGCAAGGCCCAAAAGGGTGTTGGTGCGGTGGCCCTCGGCGTAGCGCAGGGCCCGGCGGCCATAGGCCTCGCCGCGGCGGCGGACCGCGCGGGCGGCGTCGCGCCCGTCGCGGACGAGGTCGTCGGCCCGTTCGCGCGCGGTGTCCACCAGGTCTTCGGCCTGCGCGCGCGCCGCGCGAGCGAGGCGGCGGCCGTCATCGGCCAGGTCATCGGCCAGGTCCTCGGCCTGATCGCGGGCGCGGCCATAGGCGTATTGCGCGCCGCCGGCCACCTGGTTGGCGGCGCCGCGCACCTGCCGGACGGGATCGCCCGAGAGGCCGCCGAGCGCGGTCTGGACGCGGCCCGTCAGGTGACGGGACGCGCCACGGAACTGGTCGCGGTTCATGCTGTCCTCCTGATTACGGTGAAAGCTGGAGTCCGGCGGCGGAACGATTCCCGCCGCCTTCTTGTCCGCGCCGGGCGTTACTTGCGGCCCGTGAGGGCGTCGGCGGCGCTCTTCACGCCGTCCTTGACCTCGCCGACGGTGCGCTGGGCCTCGCCCTTGAGCTCCTGGGCCTTGCCCTCGGCGACGAGCGAGTCGTTGCCGGTGGCCTTGCCGACGCCCTGCTTGACGTTGCCGATCGCCTCGTTGGCCAGGCCCTTCAGCTTGTCGGTGGTGCTGCTCATCGGGAACTCTCCTGTTTCAGGGGGTTGGTGAGGATCTGGCTCCCGCCCTCATGCGGGAGCCAGGGGTGTCAGACGCGGCGGGTGTCGTAGGCGCCCACCACGGCCGGGGCGCCGAAGCGGCCGCCGAAGAAGGCCGCGGCGGCGCCGAGGATCAGCGCGATGGCGGCGAAGAAGGCGCCCTGCGTCGCGGCCGACTTGGCGGCGACGGCGGCGGCCTCCGCCTTCTGCTTGGCGGTGGTGACCGCCTGCTCGTACTGCTTCTGGTAGTCCTGGACCTGCTGGCGGGCCTGGTCGACCGGGATGTTCTGCGCCTTGGCGAGCGCGTCGGCGGCGCGGGACTCGGCCTGCTGCTTCTGCGCGGCGTCGCCGGTGATCAGCGCGCGGATCGCCGACACGGCGGCGTCACGGGCGGCCTGCGGGTCCTGGCCGGCGGCCTGCTGGCGCACCTTCTCCTCGATGCCCTCGAGGGGGTTCTGGATCTTCGACAGCGACGGGGCCGCCGCCTGGGCGGCGGTCTGCACCGCGCCACCGGCCGCGCTGCCGACGCCGCCGATGGCGCTCGACACCGTGCCGAGCGCGCCGCCGACGAGGCCGCTCGCCGCCGAGGCCAGCATGTAGATCACCACCAGGGTCGTCACCGCCCAGGAGACGAGGCCGTGCAGGGCGGCCGCCTCGGGCAGCGGCTTGCCGGACAGCCGCCCGGCGATGGCGCCGCCGGCGAGCGAGGCGACGATGCCCGAGATCACGAACCACAGGCCCGCGCCCACCGAGAAGGTCGAGGCGTCCGGGTTGTCGGCGGCGCTGGTGCCGATCGAGGCCAGGCCGATGCTCACGCCGAGGAGGTTGAGGATCACCTGCGTCACCAGGGCGGTGACGGCGCCGGCGAAGATGGCGCCCCAGGAGACCTGGTTGAGCAGGACCGCGCGGGTGTCGGCCTGCGCCGCGGTCGCGAGGGGGGAAACGGGGGTCTGGATGGTCACGGGTTCACTCCGGGTCGTTCAGGCAGTCTGGGCATGCGGCTGCGGGTCGGGGTGGCCCCCGGCCCCGGGCGATCGCCAGGCAGGGACCGGGGGGCGGCCGCGGCGCAGGGGCGCGTGGTCAGTCGCGGCTGGCGTTGACGAGGAGGCCGAGGCCGAAGCCTACGAGGCCAGCGATCACCAGGGAGGCGAGCGGGTACTCGGCGACCTGGTGGCTGACCTGCCGGGTGCCGCGGCGCAGGTACTGGCTGCCGCGCTCGTAAGCGTCCTCGGCGTAGTCCTGGGCGTCGTCGGCAATGTCGTGGGCTCTGCCGGCGGCGTGGCGCACGGCGTCCTTGGCCTGGCCGTAGGCGTTCTCCGCCGCGCCCTGCGCCTCGCGGAACCGGCCCTCGGCCGAGTCGCGGTGCGAGCCGGTCAGGTCGCCGACCGCGCCCTGCAGCTTGCCGCCGAGTTCCCGGGCGGCACCGGTGATGCGATCCGTGTCAACCATGTCGATGCTCCTCTCTGGTCTGAAGGGGATGGGCGGCGCCCCTTGTCGCGGGGCGCCGGATGGCGTGTCGCGTCAGTCGCGGCGCGGTGCGGTCCCCCGCGGGGGCCGCGCCTCGCCCTTCTGACGCCGGCCCTCGGCCTCGACCCGGACATCGCCGGTCAGCTTGCCGATGGCCTCCTTCACCGAGCCCTTGATCTGCTCGGTGGAAGTCGATGACGCGCGCTTGGTCATGAGCACCTCGTGTTTTTGAGAAAACTCCGACCGGCCAGCAGATGTGGGCTCTGCTCGCGCGTTCAATGGTAGGAAAATACCAGTAGACTGAACGTCAGCTACTGGATGCCTGCAGCGGAAAGCCGTGCTCGCGGCCCCACAGAATGACCTCGGTGCGGCGATGAACGCCGAGCTTGCGGTAAAGCGCGGCGCCGTGATTGCGCACGGTGTTGCGCGACAGGCCGAGCTTGCGGGCGATGCCGTCGTCGTCGAGGCCGGTGCAGATCAGGTTGAGGATCTGGCGCTCCCGCAAGGTGAGGTCGGGCACCTCCGGGTCGGGCGTCGTCCGCCCGGGACGGCGCAGGTTGGCGAGCTTCTCGATCAGGCCGCGGCTGAACCACGAGGTGTCGGCCATCACCGTCTCGATGGCGTCGAACAGCTCCCGCTCGGTATGCTTGCGCTCGGTGATGTCCTGCAGGACCATCAGGACGAACTCGGCGTCGCTGATGGTGACGCGCTCGGCCGAGACCAGGCAGTCGAGACGGGCGCCGTTCTCGTGCTGCAGGCACACCTCGACGCCCAGCACGTAGCCCGCCCGCGCCAGCCCGGCCTCGACGTGCCGGCGCTGCTCCTCCGACACCCAGAGGCCGACCTCCGCCGGCGAGCGTCCGACGATCCGGTCCTCACTGAGGCCGAAGACCCGGCCGAAGGACTCGTTGACGCTGGTGACCTGGAAGTCCTCGGCCCGCGCCAGCAGGGTCGGGACCGGCGTCAGGCGGAACGCCTTGGCGAAGCGCTCCTCGCTCTGGCGCAAAGCCGTCTCGGCCTTCCGGCGCAGCTCGAGGTCGGCGAAGGTGAACAGCATGCAGGGCTCGTCGCCCATCTCGATCGGCTGGCCGGCCACGATGACGAAGCGGCTGGCGCCGTCGGGCAGCGCGAGGCGGGCCTCCATCTGGGGAATCGTGCCGCCCTCGTTCAGCCGCGAGATCGCGAGTTCGCGGTTGCGGGCGTTGGCCAGCACGTCGACCTCGTAGACGCTGCGGCCGATCACCGCGTCGCGGGTGTGCCCGGTCATCTCCAGGAAGCCGGCATTCACCTTGACGTGGCGCAGATCCGACAGCCGGGTGATCACCGCCGGGGCCGGGTTGGCGTTGAAGGTGCGCTCGAACCGCTCCTCGGCCTCGAACTGGTCGGACACGTCCTTGAGGATCAGCGCCAGGCAGCTCGGCTTGCCGTCCCGGTCGGTGGCCACCAGGCTGCGCAGGGAATGGACGAAGCCGACATCGGGCCGGTCGGTGCGGGTCACCTCGACCACGACGTCGTGGAAGCGCTCGCCCGCGACCACCCGCTCGATCGGGTAGCTCTCCGGCGTCCGGTTGTTGCGGTAGCGCAGGGCGAAGCGGGCCCGGTAGGCGTCGATCGTCGCGCCGATCTCGTCCAGGCTCTCGGCGCCGTGCATCGCGAGCGCGGCCTCGTTGGCGTAGGCGATGGTCTGGTCGGGCTCGACCAGGATCACGCCCTCGCTGAGGCCGGCGATGATCTGCCGGAGTTCATGCCTGTCGACGCCTGCGGTCACGGCTCGCTCGATCCTGTCCTGCTCGCGGCCGCTCAGGCGGCAGCGGAGCACAAACGGATCGCGCGCTAACGGGTTCCCGGCCGGCCGCGAGATTCACCGGTAGATTCGTATCATTGACGTAATTGGCGACGACCAGAAATAAGTCGCATCGCGGTCGGCCGAGGCCTCTGCCCCACGGGACCCGACCTCCGAACCGCCCGGTCTAGTCCGATATGAGTACCTTCCCCTTATCCCCCTGGTGGCAAACAGGCGACGCGCCGCGCGAGCCGGTCGCCGTTTCGGATGCCGCCATCACGGTGATGCAGTCGCATCTCGGCCGGCAGCTGCGGGAATACTATCCCGAGGTTCTCGCCCTCGATGCCGAGTCGCGGCTCGGCCGCGTCCTCGCCCGCCTCACCCGGGCCCTCGCGGCGGCCGAGGCCGGGCGCGAGGTGACGAGGGCGTTCAAGGACGAGCTGATCGGTGCGGTGCCGCGGCTGCGCCGCTACGCCCAGTCCCTCACCCGCCACGGCGCCGACGCGGACGACCTCGTGCAGCACACCCTGCTCAAGGCCTGGGAGCACCGGCGCCAGTTCACGCCCGGCACCAGCCTCTCGGCCTGGCTGTTCGCGATCCTGCGCAACGGCTTCTTCAATGGCCGCCGCAGGACCGGCCGCGAGGTCCCGGATCCGGACGGCGCCCACGCGGCCGCGCTGACGAGCGCGGCCGAGCAGGAGCACCGGGCCGATCTGCACGACCTGCAGCGCGCGCTCGACCGGCTCGACCCGGCGCAGCGCGAGGCGCTGCTGCTCGTCGCGGTCGAGGGCCTGTCCTACGAGGCCGCCGCCGACATCATCGGCTGCCCCTCCGGCACCGTGAAGAGCCGCGTCAGCCGGGCCCGCGACCGGCTCGCCCAGGAACTGGACCACGCGCCCGAGGGAGCCTGACGCGAGGCACCCCGTGCATCCCATCCGCCCGCGAGGGCGCTCCCCATCGTTCCGGCGCTATCCCCCGAGGCGTGCGGAACGGTCGCGCGGACCGGGCACGGCATCTTCCCCTGTCCGTGCCCGGTCCCGTCGCGCGATGGGCGAGATGGCCCGGAAGGCCGCCGCGGCCTTCCACCGACCCAGATCAGAGGAGACCATGACACCCTCCCGCTGCCCGGTCCGAATGCCGATCCTCTCGACGGCCCTGTGCCTCGCCCTGGCGGGCCCGGCCCTCGCCGCCCCGGCGGCGAGCCGCTTCGACGGATCCTGGTCGGTCGTCGCGACCGCCGAGACCGGGACCTGCACCGGACCCTACCGCTACCCGATCGTCATCCGGGACGGCCTCGTCGACGATGCCGGCGGCAACGACGTGGACGCGTCGGGCCGGGCCGCCGCCGACGGGCGCATCACCGGCACGATCCGCAGCGGCCTCGCCAGCGTCTCGGTCACCGGCCGCCTGCGCGGGTCCGCCGGCAGCGGGCGCTGGAGCCTCGCCGGGATCTCGCCCTGCGCCGGGCGCTGGACCGCCCGCCGCAACGGTTGAGCGGCGGCCTCGATCGCCGGCCGCGCCGACCGCGGGGTCTGAGCACCGGCGGGCGACCGGGCCCGCCATCGACGCGTCCACGACGCGGCAGTAATCAGGGCTCCCGGGCCTCAAACCCGGCATCCGAGTTCCAGCCCGAGCGACGGCCATGAGCGCAGACCCGCAACGCGACCCCGTGCCTCTCCGCCGCGCGACGCTGGCGAGCCTCGCGCCGGGCATGCGCCGGCCCGCCTACGACGTGACGCGGGTGCGCGCGGGCATCGTCCATCTCGGGCTCGGCGGGTTCCACCGGGCGCACATGGCCCGCTACACCCACGACCTGATGGCGCGCGACCCCGACGCCCTCGCCTGGGGCATCCTCGGCGTCGGGCTGATGCCGGGCGACCGGCGGATGATCGACGCGCTGGCGCCGCAGGACGCGCTCTACACCCTGGTCGAGCGCGAGGGCGCGGACGAGACCGTCACGGTGATCGGGTCGCTCGCCGGCGTCGCCTTCGCGGGCGAGACGACGGCCGCATTGCTCGACGCGATCGACGACCCGGCGATCCGCGTCGTCAGCCTGACGGTGACCGAGAACGGCTACTGCCTCGACCCGGCGACGAAGCGGCTGAACCCCGACCACCCCCTGATCCGGGCCGACCTCGCCGAGCCGGAACGGCCGAAGAGCGCGGTCGGCGTCATCGTCGAGGCCCTGCGGCGGCGGCGCGCCGCCGGCGCGGCGCCCTTCACCCCGCTCACCTGCGACAACATCCAGCACAACGGCGACGTCCTGCGCGACGCGGTGGTGAGCCTCGCGCGCCTGCGCGACGCGGTGCAGGATTCCGGCCTCGCCGACTGGATCGCCGCCGCGGTCGCCTTCCCGTCGACCATGGTCGACCGCATCACGCCGGTGACCGCGGCGGCGGATGTCGAGGCGCTGTCCCGCCGCCACGGCCTCTCCGACGCCTGGCCGGTCTTCAGCGAGACCTTCACCCAGTGGGTGATCGAGGACCGCTTCCCCGCCGGCCGCCCGGCCTGGGAGCGGGTCGGCGCCCAGTTCGTCGCGGATGTCGCGCCTTACGAGTTCATGAAGCTCCGGCTCCTCAACGGCAGCCACCTCGCGGTCTCGGGGCTGGGGCGCCTCGCCGGCTACGTGACCATCGACGAAGCGATGGCCGATCCGCGCATCGCCGCCGTGATGACGGCGCTCATGGACCGGGAGACCGGCCCGACGGTGCCGCCGGTGCCGGGCATCGACCTTGAGGATTACAAGCGCACCCTCGTCGCGCGCTTCGCCAACCCGGCGATCCGCGACACGGTGGAGCGGGTCAACACCGACGCCCCCCTCAACGTGCTGGTCGATCCGATCCGCGGCCGGCTGCAGCAGGGCGGCAGCGTGGAGTTCCTGGCGCTGGCGCTCGCCGCCTGGCTGCGCCGGGTGCGGGGCGAGGACGAGAGCGGCGGCGCGATCGAGGTGCGCCACCCGATGGCGGCGCTCCTGCGCGAGAGAGCGGTTCAAGGCGGCCCCGACCCGCGCCCGCTTCTCGGCCTCCGCCCGCTCTTCGGCGAACTCGGCGACGATCCGCGCCTCGTGGAGCCCGTCGCGCACTGGCTCGGGATGCTCTACGGGCGGGGCATCCAGGCGACCCTCGACGAGGCGGCGCGGCGGGCGGCTCTCTAGCACCGACGTTTCAAGAGGCAGCACGCCCGCTTCTCCCGTGTTGGGGAGGGGACCCCGCGCCAGACTTCCGGATGACGTTAGGTCATCTACGGGACAGCCCCTGGAGCGTCCTGCCGCGGCGGCACCGCCACGCCCCCTTCCCCGCTTGACGCCGTCCCATGGGACCCGCACCAATTGCACCCAAAGCCGCCCCCCGACCGGGGAGAACGGCGCCACGGGAGGACACGACGTGAGACGGATGCAACCCCTGCTGGTCGCAGCGGCCCTGCTCGCCGGAACCCCGGCCCTCGCGGATGCGACCCTGACCATCGCCACCGTGAACAACGGCGACATGGTGGTGATGCAGAAGCTCTCCTCGGCCTTCGAGAAGGCGCATCCCGACATCAAGCTGCGCTGGGTGGTCCTCGAGGAGAACGTGCTGCGCCAGCGCGTCACCACCGACATCGCCACCAAGGCCGGCCAGTTCGACATCCTGACCATCGGCAACTACGAGGTGCCGATCTGGGCGCGCCAGAACTGGCTCGAGCCGATGGACGGCCTGCCGGCCGATTACGACGCGAACGACATCCTCAAGACCGTCCGCGACGGCGTGAGCCGGGACGGCAAGCTCTACGCGCTGCCCTTCTACGGCGAGAGCGCGATGACCTATTATCGCAAGGACCTGTTCGAGAAGGCCGGGCTGACCATGCCCGAGGCGCCGACCTACGAGGAGATCAAGGGCTTCGCCGCCAAGCTCACCGACAAGTCCAGCCAGACCTACGGCCTCTGCCTGCGCGGCAAGCCGGGCTGGGGCGAGAACATGGCCTACGTCACGACGCTGGTCGACACCTTCGGCGGCCAGTGGTTCGGCGACGGCTGGAAGACCACGATCGACACGCCGGAGTGGAAGAACGCCCTGACCTTCTACACCGACGTGCTGAAGAACTACGGCCCACCGGGCGCGACCTCGAACGGCTTCAACGAGAACCTGGCCTTGTTCGCCAGCGGCCGCTGCGCGATGTGGATCGACTCGACCGTCGCGGCCGGCCTGCTCTACGACCCGAAGCAGTCGCAGGTCGCCGACAAGGTCGCTTTCGCGCCGATGCCGACCGGCACCTTCAAGGGCGGGCCGACTTGGCTGTGGAGCTGGAACCTCGGCATCCCGGCCTCCTCCAAGCAGAAGGACGCCGCCAAGGCCTTCGTCGCCTGGGCGACCAGCAAGGCCTATATCGAGATGGTGGCGCGCGAGAACGGCTGGGTCGCGGTGCCGCCGGGCACCCGCGAATCGACCTACAAGAGCGCCGACTACCAGAAGGCCGCGCCCTTCGCGGGCTTCGTCCTGAAGGCGATCGACAGCGCGAACCCGAGCGGCCAGACCAGGAACCCGCGGCCCTATACGGGCGCGCAATTCGTGGCGATCCCCGAATTTCAGGGCATCGGCACCCAGGTCGGCCAGACCGTCGCGGCGACGCTCACCGGCCAGCAGACGATCGACGCGGCGCTCAAGGCCGCTCAGTCGGCGACCGAGAGGACGATGCGACAGGCGGGCTATCCGAAATAGGACAGAGCCGGCGGGCTGCGGGGGCTGACTCTCGACGAGGATGGCGCTCCCCCCTCTCCCGTGTGGGAGAGGGGCCGGGGGTGAGGGTGGCGCGCTTCAGTGTGAAGCGCTGAGCGTGGTGCTGGCAGCTCGACCTCCAGTGCTCGATCCTGAACCGTCTCCACCCTCACCCCTACCCCTCTCCCACACCTTGCAGCGATACCGGGCAAGCCCGGCATCGCCTGGAGAGGGGATCCGGTGCCATTCTGATTCAGGCCGTTAGCTCAACCGGCCGCGACAATACCAGGGCCGCCAGCGGCCCCGACCCGAGACCCGCGCGACGAGGCGACGCCGGATGTCCACTCCCTCCACGGCCCCCGCGAAGGGCCGCCGCTTCAACGGCCTGCCGCTGATCGGCCCCTCGGTCACGGTCCTGCTGATCTGGATGATCGTGCCGCTGGTGATGACCGTGTGGTTCTCGCTCCAGCGCTACAACCTGCTCGATCCGACGGTCACGGGCTTCGCCGGGATCGACAATTACGAGTTCCTGGTCACCGACCCGGATTTCTGGGCCTCGCTCGCCAACACCCTGATCCTGGTCGGCTCGGTGCTCGCCATCACGGTGGTGGGCGGCACGTTGCTGGCCGTGCTGTTCGACCAGCCCTTCCCGGGCCGCGACGTCGCCCGGCTGTTCGCGATCGCGCCGTTCTTCGTCATGCCGACGGTGGCGGCGCTGATCTGGAAGAACCTGATGATGCACCCGATCTACGGCGTCTTCGGCGCCGCGGCGCGGGCGCTCGGCCTTCCCGCCGTCGACTGGTTCGCCGACCATCCCCTGCTCTCGGTGATCCTGATCGTCTCCTGGGAGTGGCTGCCCTTCGCGCTCTTGATCCTGCTCACCGCCGTCCAATCCCTCGACCGCGAGCAGCTCGAGGCCGCCCGCATGGACGGGGCGGGCGCGGTGGCGCAATTCGTCTACATCGTGCTGCCGCACCTCTCCCGGGCGATCAGCGTCGTGGTGATGATCGAGACGATCTTCCTGCTCACCGTCTTCGCCGAGATCTACGTCACCACCGCCGGCGGGCCCGGCAACGCCACCACCAACCTCGCCTTCCTGATCTACGCCCGGGCGCTCCTGCAATACGACGTCGGCGGCGCCTCGGCCGGCGGCGTGGTGGCGATCGTGCTCGCCAACATCGTGGCGTTCTTCCTCGTGCGCACCATCGCGCGCCGGCTGGAGGTGTGACGTGGTCAAGCAGAGCCTGTCCAGGCGCATCGGCATCGCGGTGCTCGGCTGGGGAGCGGCCTTCGTGCTGTTCTTCCCGCTCCTGTGGATGCTGCTCACCAGCCTCAAGAGCGAGCCCGAGGCGGTGACGCCCAGCATCGCCTTCACGCCGACGCTGCAGGCTTACGGCGACGTGCTGGCGCGAGCCGACTACCTCGCCTTCGCGCTCAACTCGGTGATCATCGCGATCGGCGGCACGGTGCTGGCGCTCGCTCTCGCGATTCCCGCCGCCTACGTCATGGCCTTCCACCCGACGAAGCGGACCCGCTCGACGCTGCTGTGGATGCTCTCGACCAAGATGCTCCCCTCGGTCGGCGTCCTGGTGCCGATCTATCTCCTCTTCCGCACCCTGGGGCTCCTCGATACCCGGATCGGCCTCATCCTCGTCTACACGCTGATGAACCTGCCGATCGTGGTCTGGATGCTGTTCACCTTCTTCAAGGAGGTGCCGAACGACATCCTGGAGGCCGGGCGGATGGACGGGGCCCGCACGGGGGCGGAGGTCTGGCATCTCTTGCTGCCGCTGACCCTGCCGGGCGTCGCCTCGACGGGGCTGCTCTCGCTGATCCTGTGCTGGAACGAGGCGTTCTGGAGCCTCAACCTCACCTCCTCGGCGGCCGCACCGCTCACCGCCTTCATCGCCTCGTTCTCGAGCCCGCAGGGTCTGTTCTTCGCCAAGCTGTCCGCCGCCTCGACGGTGGCGGTGGCGCCGATCCTGGTCTTCGGCTGGCTGTCGCAGCGCCAGCTGGTGCGCGGCCTCACCTTCGGCGCCGTCAAGTAGGAGATCCCAGCCGATGGCCACCCTCCGCCTGCGCGCCTTGCGCAAGAGCTACGGCACCGCCGAGATCATCAAGGGCGTCGACCTCGACATCGCCGACCGCGAATTCGCGGTCTTCGTCGGCCCGTCGGGCTGCGGGAAGTCGACGCTGCTGCGGATGATCGCGGGGCTCGAGGAGATCACCGACGGCGACCTCTTCATCGACGGCGCCCGGGTCAACGAGGTCGGCCCCGCCGACCGCGGCCTCGCGATGGTGTTCCAGTCCTACGCGCTCTATCCGCACATGAGCGTGCGCGACAACATGGCCTTCGCCCTCAAGCTCGCCGGCGCCTCGAAGGCGGAGCGCGCCGCCAAGGTGGCGGAGGCCTCGCGCATCCTGCAGCTCGACGCCTATCTCGACCGCAAGCCGAAGGACCTCTCCGGCGGCCAGCGCCAGCGTGTCGCGATCGGGCGGGCGATCGTGCGCCACCCCAAGATCTTCCTGTTCGACGAGCCGCTCTCGAACCTCGACGCGGCCCTGCGCGGGCAGATGCGGATCGAGCTCGCGCGGCTCCACCGCGACCTCGCCGCCACGATGATCTACGTCACCCACGACCAGGTCGAGGCGATGACCATGGCCGACAAGATCGTGGTGCTGCAGGCCGGACGGATCGAGCAGGTCGGCTCGCCGCTCGAGCTCTACCACCACCCGGCCAACCTCTTCGTCGCCGGCTTCATCGGCAGCCCGCGGATGAACCTCCTGCCGGTGCGGGTCGTGTCCGGCGATCCGGCCGGCGTGCGGGTGGGGTTGCCGGGCGGCGGCGAGGTCGTGGTGCCGGTGGACAGCACCCGCGCCGCGCCCGGGACCGGCGTGACGCTCGGCATCCGCCCGGAGGCGCTGAAGCCCGGCGCGGAGGGGGCGCTCGCCGGCGCGGTGCGCCACGTCGAGCGTCTCGGCGGGCTCACCCTCGCCCATGTCGCGGTGACCGATTCCGCGGTTGCGGACGGCGCGACGGTGGTGGCCCAGATCGAGGGCAGCGCCCCGGTGCGGGTCGGCGAGACGATCCGCCTGACGATCGATCCCGGGGCGACGCACCTGTTCGACGGCGAGGGCCGGGCGTTGCCGCACCAGTCGCGGCATCCGCTGGCAGCGTGAGGAGAGCCCCATGATCCTGGTCTGCGGCGAGGCCCTGATCGACCTGTTCGTCGAGACCGTGCGCCCGAGCCCCGAGCGCGCCGGCCTGCCGGCGCTCGCGGTGGCGGGCGGCTCGCCGTTCAACCTGGCGATCGGCCTGTCCCGGCTCGGGGCGACGAGCGGCTTCCTCGGCGGCCTGTCCGGCGACGCCTTCGGGCGGATGCTGGCCGACCGGCTGACAGCCGAGGGCGTCGACCTCGCCTTCGCCCGTGAGAGCGCCCGGCCGACCCCGCTCGCCATCGTGTCGACCGGGCCGGACGGCCACCCCGCCTACACCTTCCACGCCGAGGCTTGCGCCCACGCCGACCTCACGACGGCCGACCTGCCGGCGACGCTGCCCGATGCGGTCGAGGCCATCGCCCTGGGCTCGTTCTCCCTGGTGGCCGAGCCCGTCGGCACGGCCTACGCGGCGCTCGCCGCCCGGGAGGCGCGGCGGCGGGTGATCAGCCTCGATCCCAACCTGCGCCTCGGCCTGATTCCCGACCTGCAACGCTGGCACGCGCGATTCGACGACCTCGTGGCGCATGCCGACATCGTCAAGCTCTCGGACGAGGACCTGCGCGCCGCCTACGGCGCCGGCGCCGACGAGGGCGAGATCGCGAGGGCGTGGCTCGATGCGGGGGTAGCCCTCGTGGTCGTCACCGCGGGACCCGACGGCGCGCGGGCCTACCGGGCCGGCGGATCGCTCGCCGTGCCGGGCCGGACGGTCGCGGTGATCGACACCGTGGGAGCCGGCGACACCTTCCACGCCGCGCTGCTGGCGCGCCTCGACCGCGACGGCCGGCTCTCGCGCGACGCGATCCTCGGCCTCGGCCCCGAGGCCCTCGCCGAGATCCTGGCCGAGGCGGTGGCGGCCGCGAGCCTGACCTGCACCCGCCTCGGCGCCGACCTGCCGACCCTCGCGGCCCTCCGGGCACTCACGCCCTGATGCGCGCGTTCCGATGCCCTCGGGCCGCGCCCTCGGCATCTCCGGCATCAAGGCGGTCCCGTTCGACGGCAGCGCCACCGCCTGCATGGCAGCGCGGCCCGGACCGAAGCATCATCCCGCCGGTCGCGAGCGACCGGTGCCGACATGGTCACCGGTTCGGCGGCGACCCGAGGGACCGCGCCAGCGAAAATGATGATAAAACAAGAGACTGAGCAGAGTTGCGCCGTGCAATCCCACGGCGCACGACAGTGGGGTCTTGAGGCAGCGTCAGCCCCTCCGACCCGCGACCTCATCCGGAGGTGACGGCGATCAGAGATCGCAGGCGATGGAAGATCGACTCGATCTTTGATCGACGGCCTCGAAGGTGAACATTCAGGGCTCGCCGTTCCGCGCGTCGTCGAAGGCTTTGTCGGCCTCCAGGCCCGTGGACGGATGGGCGGCGATGGCGTCCTGGATCGGCTTGATGCGGGCCCGGAACTCGGCGAGCGACTGTTCGCGCCGTTGCAGTTCATTGGCCAAAGCCATACGAACCGCTTCGACCTTGCCGAGTCCCGCCGTCGATGCCAGCGTCTCCGCGAGCCGATTCACGTCTCCATCGCGATGATCGTTCGTCATGGTGGCCTCCCGTCTCGGCGATGAATCGCCATCGTCGATGCGGGGACCCCGACAAGCCGCCCCGTCGCTGCCCGCCCGCAACGAGCCCGCAGAACCCCGATGACAGACCGCCTCGACGAGGCCCGCGCCGCGCTCCGCAAGACCTTCGGCTACGAGGATTTCCGTCCCGGCCAGGCCGAGGTGATCGGCGCCGTGCTCGACGGGCGTGACGTCTTCGCGGTGATGCCGACCGGCTCGGGCAAGTCGATGACCTACCAGCTCCCGGCCCTGGTGGAGCAGTCGCTCACCGTGGTCGTCTCGCCGCTGATCGCGCTGATGCACGACCAGGTGCAGCAGATGCAGGGCTTCGGCATCGCCGCCGGCACGCTCAACTCCACGGTGTCGGAATCGAGCGCCCGCGAGACCTGGCGCGGCATCCGCTCAGGGTCCTTGCGCCTGCTGTTCGTCTCGCCCGAGCGGCTGCTGATGGACGGCTTGATCGAGGCACTGCAGGGTGCGGGCGTGCGGCGGCTGGCCGTCGACGAGGCCCACTGCGTCTCGCAATGGGGCCACGATTTCAGGCCTGAATACCGAGACCTCGCGCGTGCCCGCGAGGCGCTCGGCGACGTGCAGACCGTGGCGCTCACGGCGACCGCCGACGCCGCGACCCGGGCCGACATCTCCGAGCGGCTGTTTCCCCGCGGGCGCAAGCCGGAACTGTTCGTCCATTCCTTCGACCGGCCGAACATCCGCCTGACCTTCGCGCCGAAGGAGCACCCGACGCGCCAGCTCTCGCGCTTCCTGCGCCCGCGCAAGGCGGAGAGCGGCATCATCTACTGCTCGTCGCGCAAGCGCACCGAGCAGATCGCCGAGATCCTGCAACAGGACGGCTTCAACGCGCTCGCCTACCATGCCGGCCTGGAGCAGACCGTGCGGATGCGCAACCAGGACACCTTCCTGCAGGAGGACGGCGTCGTCGTGGTGGCGACCGTGGCCTTCGGCATGGGCATCAACAAGCCGGACGTGCGCTACGTCTGCCACGCCGACATGCCCTCGACGATCGAGAGCTACTACCAGGAGATCGGCCGCGCCGGCCGCGACGGGTTGCCGGCCGACACGCTCACCCTCTACGGCCTCGACGACATGGCCCTGCGCCGGCGCCAGATCGACGAGAAGGAGGTGCCGGACGACCGCCGCCGGGTCGAGCGCCGCAAGCTCGAGGCGATGATCGCGCTCTGCGAGGGCGCGACCTGCCGGCGCCAGTCGCTGCTCGGCTATTTCGGCGAGCAGAGCCAGCCGTGCGGCCGCTGCGACCTCTGCCGCGGCGGCGTCTCGCTCATCGACGGCACCGTGGCGGCCCAGAAGGTGCTCTCGGCGGTGGTGCGCACCGGCCAGCGCTTCGGCGCGGCCTATATCTGCGACCTCGTCCACGGCAAGGAGAGCGAGCAGATCCGCCGCAATGGGCATACCCAGCTGAAGACCTTCGGGGTCGGCTCGGACAAGCCGGTGGCGGCCTGGCGGGCGATCCTGCGCCAGCTCTTCGCCGCCGGCGCCGTGGCGGAGAACGGCGACGGCTATGGCGGCCTGGCGCTCACCGACAAGGGCGAGGCGATCCTGTTCGGCCGCGAGCCGGTGCAGCTCCGCCCCGATCCAGAGCCGAAACCCCCGAAGGAGCGCCGCCGCGGGGCCACCGACCGCGACGACACGCTCGGCCTGTCGGAGGCCGACGAGGCCCTGTTCCAGCACCTGCGGGGCCTGCGCGCGACGCTCGCCCGCCAGGAGGGCGTGGCCGCCTACATGATCTTCCCCGACCGCACCCTGATCGAGATGGCCCGCGCCAAGCCCGTCGACCTCTGGGCCCTGCGCTCGATCCATGGCGTCGGCGAGCGCAAGCGGGACGCCTACGGGCAGCCCTTCGTGGAGGCCGTGGCGGAGTTCCTGGCGGATGCGGCCAAGCGGGCGGGGTGAGCGGGCTTTCCGTCGTCGATCCCGACAGCCCGGACGCCGCGGCCCCACCCCCCCTTCTGCGGGATGGGGGAAGGAATTGGCGGTGCCCCGTGAAAGCGGCTGCAGCTCAGGCTTCGGCATCGAGCGCCGCGCCGCCGGCATGGCGTCGCCCGATCTCCGCGAACGCATCACACCGTCGTCCCGGAAAGTCCGAACCCGAGCAGCGCGACCGTGCGAAAGGCCGCCGAAAGTGGCAAGCGGCGGCTGGCCGACGGCCCTGAAGCGGTGATCGCTCGACAGGCCGGCACCCCACCGTCCTCTGCGGAGCAGAGCGAACGTCGGCCACGCCACCCGTCATAGCGCGCGGGCGGTCACTCCCTTCATCAGGATCTGACCTGTCGGCCGGCCTGTCGGCGAGCCACCGGCCGGCTCCAGCGTGATCTCGAACAGCTGATCGGGCACCGCCCTCGGCAGGTCGTCGACCTTCAGGTCCAGGCGTTGCGCGCGCTGCGAGAGGCCGACCGAGACCGGCCCGCGAGCCCGGTCCCACAGGGTCCACACTTCGAGCACCCGGCCGCTCGGCACCGGCAGATCGGCCAGGGGAATGAGGTTCGCCCGTCCATCGGCACCGATGTTGACGATCGCCGCAACCCGGTTGTCGTCGGTGAGAAGCGCGGCCACCAGGACCGGCGCGGGCTGCCGCGCTGCGAGCACGAACAGACCAGCGGCGAGGGCCAGGCACGCCGCACCCGCGGCGAGACCGGCGCCACGCCAGAAGCCGAGGCTGTTCCAGACGGCGAGCCAGCGCTCGGTCAACGCCGCGTGTTGACGAGCGGCATGCACCTCGCCGCCAAGGCGCTGCTCGATCCGGTGCCAGAGCGCGTCCCCGGCCGGCACCGCAGTCGCCGTCTCGTCGATCTCGGCCAGGCGCGCGCGCCACGCCTCGACGCTCGCGGCGAAGTCCGTGTCCGTCTCCGCGAGGCGGGCGGCCCGGACGGCTTCGGCCCCTTCGAGCAGGCCGAGCGCATGCTCGGCGGCCAGGGCGTCGCGCTCCGCCGGCGTCACGACATGCACTCCCGGAGCGCGAGGAGCGATCGGCGCAGCCACGACTTCACGGTCCCGAGCGGCAGACCCAGCCGGCCGGCCAGTTCGCCGTGGCTGAGGCCGTGCGCGTAGGCGAGCACGATGGCGTTGCGGCGATGCGGATCGAGCCCGTCGAGGCAGCGCCGCAACGCCCTGGCCTCGGAGAGGCGGGCCACCACGGCGTCCGGCCCCTCCTCCTCGCTCGCGACGTCATGGTCGGCGGCGTCGTTAAGATCGGTGCGGGCCTCGGCGCGCAGGATGTTGAGGGCGCGGTAGCGCAGGACCGCGTAGAGGAAGGCGCGACCCGTGCCCCGAGCGGGATCGAACGATCCCGCATTCCGCCACACCTGGACGAAGGCATCCTGCACGGCCTCCTCGGCCAGCGCGCGCCGGCGCAGGATGCGCAACGCCACGCCGAGCATGCGCGGCGCCTCGGCGTCGTAGAGTGCGCGCAAGGCGCCGCGGTCGCCGCCGGCCACGCGGCGCAACGTCTCCTCGACCGACAGCGCGGCCCGCGCCGCGTCCGATACGCCGTGCACCCGTGATCCATCCCGACCGCGCCCATGCCCAGAGTACACGGCCGAAGCGCCAACGGATGCAGGCTCGAACTTTTTTTCGTGCCCGCTGCATCCACCCGCTCGGCCGCCGTGTATCCGCGCCGCCGGTTCTGACCCCGGCGGGAACGGGAGACGCCCATGACACGCGCCATCCTCGCATCCGTGCTCTTCGCATCGGTCGCCCTCGCGGGCGGCGCCCAGGCCCAGACCGTCGCGGCCCTCGTCGGCGACGACACGCTCGCCATCGTCGACGTGTCTGCCAAGACGGTGACGAAGACCGTGAAGGTCACGGGTGTGCCGGGCCGGATCGTCGGTATCGACGTTCGCCCTGCCGACGGCATGCTCTATGCGCTCGCCGCCGACGGCACGGTGCTGACCGTCGACACCGCATCCGGCAAGGCGACGACGAAGTCGAAGCTCGAGACCATGCTGCCGACGGGCGCGATGGCGACCGTCGATTTCAACCCGGTTGCCGACCGGCTGCGGGTGATCGGCTCGGACGGCACCAGCCTGCGCGCCAATGTCGACGACGGCAAGGTCGTGAAGGACGGGTCGCTGAAGTTCGCGGAGAGCGACACGATGAAGGGCAAGACGCCCAAGGTCGTGGCGGGCGCCTACACCAACGCGATGAAGGGTGCGAAGGAGACGACGCTGTTCGACGTCGACGCCTCGGGCGCGCTCCTGCGCCAGGCACCGCCGAACGACGGCATCCTCAACACGGTGGGCATGCTGGGCGTCGCCGCGGAGAGCGCGGCCTTCGACATCACCACCGATGCCGCCGGGAAGAACCAGGGCTGGCTGATGTCGGGCGACACGCTGCACGCCGTCGATCTCGCTACCGGCAAGGCGACCCAGGTCGCCAAGATCGCCGGCGCCACCGGGACGGTGCGCGACATCGCGGCTCTGCCCGGCCTGTAGCCGCCAGCCCGATCACGACGGGAACCGGGGTTCGTTGCGGGCGTCGCAGCGAACCCTCCAGGCCATCGACGGGACGAGGAGCGGACCTCCTCGCGCTCGCCCTGGGGTCGCAAGCCGCCGCTCGCCCAGCCACGCCAACCGGCGGTGGGCCGCAGGCGTTTTTTCCGGCGAGAGTGGGAGAGCGCGCTTACCTCACGGATGTCGGGCCGCCCTGACCGACATCGTCAGCCAAGCGCTGCCGTGCCCGGAAATCCCGCAGGGTCGCGCTCAAGCGCACCCGAAGCGCCGCCTCCGACAAAGGTCCCGCCACGACGAGGCTCGCCGCCACCTCGGGATGCTTGAGCCGCTGGCGCGGCGTGCGGGCATGATTGGCAACCCGCACTTGCCCGTCGGTCCCGGGCAGGCGGAAGTAGAAACTTTCGCCGCGGGTTCCCTGCCCGACCTCGACGAACCCTTCCGCCAGAAGCAGCGCGCGAGCCTGCGCGATCGCGGCCGCCGGCGTCACGGCCGCCAGCCCGGCGCCTCGCCGTCATCCTCCTGGCCGTCCCCGGTCTCGCGATAGGGCCCGTCCGTCGCCCCGGCGCCGCGATAGCCGGTCGCCAGCACGTAGAGCTCGCTCGAGTCCGCCCGGCTCGCCGCCGGCTTGACGTGGCGCACGCTGGAAAAGTCGCGCTTGAGGTCGGTGAGCAGGCCGGCCTCGGTGCCGCCCTGCAGCACCTTGGCGAGGTAGGTGCCGCCGGGTGCCAGGATCTCGCGGGCAAACGCCAGGGCCGTCTCGGCGAGACCCATGATGCGCAGGTGGTCGGTCTTCCTGTGACCGGTGGCGTTCGCGGCCATGTCCGACATCACGACGTCGGCCGGCCCGCCCAGCATCTCGGTCAGCAGCGCCGGGGCGGAGGGATCGAGGAAGTCGAGGGTGACGAAATCGACGCCCGGCATCGGCTCGATCTCGAGGAGGTCGATGCCGACCACCCGGCCCCGCGGCGGGGCTGCGCCCGGATGGCTGCCGACCTTGGCGGCGGCCACCTGCGACCATCCGCCGGGGGCGGCGCCGAGATCGACCACCCGCTGGCCCGGTCGCAGCAGCCGGAAGCGCTCGTCGATCTCGAGGAGCTTGAAGGCGGCCCGCGAGCGGTAGCCCTCGCGCTTGGCGCGGGCCACGTAGGGGTCGTTGAGCTGGCGCTCGAGCCAGAGCTTGGAGGAGACCGTGCGCCCGCGCGCGGTCTTCACCCGCTGCTTCAGGTCGCCCCGGACGCCGCCGCCGCGACGATCGCTCATATGCCTTGACCTTCGATGGATCGACAAACCTTCAAGGCAGATGACGCCCCGAGCATGCGGGCGCAAGCCCGCTTCTTGCAAGACAACGGGCGCAAGCCCGCTTCTTGCAGGACGTCGGGCGCAGGCGCGCTGCTTGAGGCCCGTTGGGCGCGAGGACGGCGGAGTTCAGCCCGGCCGCACGCCCCGGCGCCAGACTCCGTCCTCGCGCATCATGTTCATAAGGAGGCCTTCGCGAAGGCCGCGATCGGCGATGCGCAGGCGCTCGGACGGGAAGGCACGGCGGATCGCCTCCAGGATGGCGCAGCCGGCGAGCACCAGGTCGGCCCGGTCGCGGCCGATGCAGGGGTTCTGCGCCCGGTCCGACAGGCGCGTCGACAGGAGGCCGTCGATCGCGTCGCTGACCTCGCGGTCGCGCATCCAGAGCCCGTCGATCCGCCGGCGGTCGTAGCGCGGCAGGCGCAGATGGGTGGCGGCGAGGGTCGTCACCGTGCCGGAGGTGCCGAGCAGGTGGAAGTTCGGCGCGTGGGCGGCGGCGCCCGCGATCAGCGCGAACTTGGTCAGGCGGTCGGCGACCTCCTCGACCATGCCCTCGAAGACCGGGCGGGTGACGTCGGCCCCGCCGTAGCGCTCGGCCAGGGTGACGACGCCGACGGGCAGCGAATCCCAGGCGCGGATGCGCAGGGTCGGGTCGGCGCTGCGGGCCAGCGCGGCGCTGCCGTCGAGCCAGACGATCTCGGTCGAGCCGCCGCCGATGTCGAAGATCACCACCGATTCCGCGTGCCGGTCCGCCAGCGCCGCGCAGCCGGTGACGGCGAGGTAGGCTTCGGTGCGCCGGTCCACCACCTCGAGGGCGAGGCCGACCTCGCGGTGAACCCGGTCGACGAAGGCCGGGCCGTTGACGGCGAGCCGGCAGGCCTCGGTGGCGATCGACTTGGCCCGCACGACCCCGCGGGCGCGCATCTTCCCTAAGCAGACCGCCAGCGCGTCGACGGTACGCTCGATGGCGTCCTCGCTCAGCCGGTCGGTGCTCCCTAAGCCCTCGCCGAGGCGCACGATGCGGGAGAAGGCGTCGATCACCCGGAACCCGTAGGGCGCCGGCTCGGCGATCAGGAGCCGGCAATTGTTGGTGCCGAGATCGAGCGCCGCGTAGGCGCGGCGCTCGGCCCGGCGTGAGAGGTCATCCCCCGCCGGGCGGGGCGGGGGCGCGGTCGCGCGCGCTGTCTCGGCGTACTCCGCGGCGCGCGCCGGCACGGAGACGACCGTCTCATCCCTCATCGGCGAGGCCGATATCCTTCACGTCCGCTCCCTCGCGGGGGCGAAGAGTCCATCACATGACACGAAGCTTACGTGGCTCCGGGCGGAACGCAAAGCAGCGATCGTGCCGCGCCGGCGCCATCTCACCGTGAAGATCCGGAAATGAATGGAGGAGCGCCGGTCAATCGACCGCCGGCGGGTCGCCGGTCAATCGACCGACGACCCCGTCAGCTCGGCCTGGGTGAAGCGCTGCTGCTCCTCCATCACCAAGCCGGCGAGCTCGCGCTTGAGCGCGTTGAACTCGGCGGAGGCCGTGTCGCGGGGCCGGGCGAGCGGCACCATCAGGTCGCGCTTCATCCGGCCCGGGCGATAGGTGAGCACGACGATGCGGTCGGCGAGGTAGATCGCCTCCTCGATCGAGTGCGTCACGAACACGATGGTCTTGCGGTACTCGGCCCAGATCCGCAGCAGCTCGTCCTGCAGGGTGCGGCGCGTCAGCGCGTCGAGGGCGCCGAACGGCTCGTCCATCAGCATCACGGGCGGGTCGAGGGCCAGGATGCGGGCGATGGCGACGCGCTGGCGCATGCCGCCGGACAGGTCCTTCGGAAAGCGGCCGAGGAAGTCGGACAGGCCGAGCTTGCCGGCGATGCGCGCGACGATGGCGTCGGCCTCCGCCCGGGCGACGCCCTTGATGTCGAGGCCGAAGCGGATGTTCTGCTCCACCGTCATCCAGGGGAAGAGCGCGTATTCCTGAAACACCATGCCGCGGTCCGGGCCGGGATCGACGACGGGGCGTCCGGCCATCCGGATCGACCCGGCGGTGAGGGGCGAGAAGCCCGCGATGGCGTTGAGCAGGGTGGACTTGCCGCAGCCCGACGGTCCGAGCAGGCAGACGAACTGCCCGCCCGGGATCGACGCGGTGACATCCTGGAGCGCCACCACGGCGCCGTCGCCGGTGCCGAACACCTTCGAGGCGCCCTCGATCGCGATGTCGGCGGCACCCGGGGCGGCAGCCGGGACAGGCTCGGACCGGCGGTGTGGAGCGGTCGCGGTCATGAGGGTCGCGGTCATGGGGTCAGCGCTCCAGGCCGCGGTGCCAGCGCAGCAGGTGGTCGTTGAAGCGCGACATCGCGCCGTCGATGACGAGGCCCAGCACGCCGATCGTCAGCATCCCGCCGATGATCTTGTCCGACCACATGTATTCCCGCGCCTCGAGGATCCGGTAGCCGAGCCCGTCCGAGACCGCGATCATCTCGGCGACGATGACCACGATGAAGGCGGTGCCGATGCCGATGCGCATGCCGGCGAGCACGAAGGGGCTCGCCGCCGGCAGGATCACCCGGCGGAACATGGTCCAGGAATTCGCCCCGAGGTTGCGCGCGGCGCGCACGTAGATCGAATCGACCTGGCGCACGCCCGCCACCGTATTGACCAGGACCGGGAAGAAGGTGCCGAGCGCGATCAGGAACAGAGCCGGCGGATTGCCGAGGCCGAACCACACGATGGCCAGCGGGATGTAGGCGATCGGCGGGATCGGCCGCAGGATCTGCAGCAGCGGGTTGACGAGGCCGTAGAGCCGGTCGCTCGTGCCCATCAGGAGCCCGATCGGCAGGGCCAGGCCGACGCCGATGGCGAAGCCGGCGAGCACCCGGCTCAGGCTCGCCACCGCGTCGTGCGGCAGCTCGCCGGAGAGGAGCCAGGCGGCGTAGCTCTGGTTCGCCGGGTCGTGCGGCAGGGCCGGGAGGAGGCTCGCGAACCAGCGCGCCGCCACCGCGCTCGGCGGCGGCAGCACCACGGCGGAGAACAGGCCGGCCCGGCTGGCGATCTCCCAGACGATCAGGAGCCCGACCGGCAGCAGGGCGCCGCGGAAGGCGGAGAGGCGCGTCACGACGGATCTCCGGGACGGCTCAGTTGGTCTTCGTCTTGGTCGTCCCGGCACCGAGCTCGGCCTTCGCCTTCTCGAGGAGGTCGAGCTTGACCCACTCGGCATCGCTCTTCGGCGGGTTGACCATCTTGCCCAGCCCGTACTTGTGCATCAGGTCGGCCGTGATCTGCATGTGGCCGGGCGGCATGTCGTAGGTGTAGTCCGCGTTCTCCATCGAATCGCGGAAATCCTGGCTGCTGAGCTGGCCCTTGAAGACCGTTTCGCGGACGTATTTCTCGGCGAGATCCGGCTTCTCGATGAAGGTCTTGGTCGCCTCGACGAACAGCCTCAGCACCCGGGCGGCGACGTCCGGCTTCTCGGTATACATCTTCTCGGTCATGACCAGCGGGCGGTAGGGCAGGCCGACCGGGGTGTCGTAGGGCTTGACGATCTCGTAGCCCCAGCCGTTGGAGATGGCCTGGGTCGATTGCGGCTCGCTCTGGCAGATCACGTCGACGTATTTCTGCGCCAGGGCCTGGTTCAGGTCGGCGTAATTGTTGAAGTAGACGAGCTGCACGTCCTTGCCCGGGCGCTCCGACCAGGTGATGCCGTTCTTCTCCAGTTCGGCCAGCAGCATCAGGTCCTGGGTGCCGCCGCGCACCACCGCGACCTTCTTGCCCTTCACGTCGGCGAGCGTCTTGGCGCCGAGGTCGGGCCGGCCGAGGATGCGCACGCCGCCATTGGCGAAGCCCGCCACCACCAGGAGCTTCACGCCGTTGCCGCGCGCCGCCACCGCGCCGTCGGCGCCGGAGGCCGCGATGTCGATCTGGTCCACCGCCATGGCCGGATAGATGTCGGCGCCCTTGGCGAACTGCTTCTCGTCGATCTTCAGGTTATACTTCGCAGCGATCTCCTTCATGTAGGAGATCGCACCGTAATGGGCGAATTTCAGGTTGCCGAGACGCACGACGTCCTGGGCGGCGGCCGGGCCGGAGATGGCCGCCAGGATGGCGGCGACGGCGGCGAGGCGCGTGAGCATGCTTCTCTCCCTGTCCATCCGGGCAGACGCGGCGCCGGATCGGTTTGGAACCGGATACTGGACAAAGGTCGAGCCTGCTGGAAGCCGGATCACGGCCGAGGGCCTAAGACTTTAGACTCGCGGCGCCCTCGCGAACGGCCGCGTCGTCTCATCCACGATGCGTCACAACATGCCTTTCACGGCCGCCGCGGCGAGGCGCGGCTGGGGACGCAGCAGGCTCTTGACCTGCGAGAACGGACGGGGCCGGTTGATCACCTCGTCGAGGCGCGACCACAGGGTCTTGGGCGAGAACGGCTTGGCGATGATCTCGTTGACCCCGAGGTTGATCGCCCGGTCGACCACGTTGCGGCGCGGCTGGGCCAGCATCAGGATGATCGGCACGGTCGGGGCCGGCGAGGTCGCCGGCGTGCGGGCGAGGCGGATGAACTCTTCGCCCGACAGGATCGCCAGGTCCCAGTCGAGCACGACGAGGTCGGGCTTGCTCTCGGCGAGCACGCCGAGGGCCTCGGCGCCGTCCGGCGCCTCGAGCAGGCGCTTGATGCCGACCCGCATCAGCATGTCGCGGACGATGCGGCGGATATACAGGCTCTCGTCGACCACGAGGGCCGAGAGGTCCGGGAAGGTCGGGGTGGCGATCATCGCGGGCTTGGATCTCGAGAGGCCCACGACCCTAGGCGAAGCCGGCCTGCATCTTCGCTAACCGGAATGGTTAATTGCGGTCGACCGCACGCCTCGACGGCGCCTTCATGGCGGGCCACAGTCGTCGCCCCTTCCGGAGCCCCACGGGAACCCATGCCCACCGAACTTCTGTTCCGCGATGACGCCTACCTGCGCGAGACGGAGGCCCGCGTCGTCGCGGCGGACGAGACCGGCCTCATCCTCGACCGCACCCTGTTCTACGCGCAAGGCGGCGGCCAGCCCGGCGACCGCGGCCAGGTGGTGCGGGAGGACGGCAGCGTGACCGCGGTGCTCGACACCGTCTACGGGCCCGACAAGAGCACCGTCTTGCACCGGGTCGCGCCGGGCGGGACCCTGCCGATGGCGGGAGAGCGTGTCCGGCTCGCCCTCGACTGGCCCCTGCGCCATGCCCGGATGCGGGTGCACACCGCCCTGCACCTGCTCTCGGTCGCCCTCCCCTACCCGGTGACCGGAGGATCGATCGGCGACGGCGAGGGCCGGCTCGACTTCGACATCCCGGATGCCGGCCTCGACAAGGACGCGGTGACGGCGCGGCTGCGCGCGATGATCGCGCAGGACGCCGCCGTGTCGGAACGCTGGATCACCGACGAGGAACTCCTGGCCAATCCCAGCCTCGTCAAGACGATGTCGGTGAAGCCGCCGATGGGGAGCGGCCGGGTGCGGCTGGTGGCGATCGACGGGCTCGACCTCCAGCCCTGCGGCGGCACCCATGTGCGCCGTACGGCTGAGATCGGCACCGCTACCGTCACGGCGATCGAGAAGAAGGGGAAGCAGAACCGACGCGTGCGGCTGGCCGTGGCCTGAAAACGAACAAGCCCGCCAGGGTGACCGGGCGGGCTTGTTGGCTGTGGTTGGTTGCGGGGACAGGATTTGAACCTGTGACCTTCAGGTTATGAGCCTGACGAGCTACCGGGCTGCTCCACCCCGCGCCAGGGTGTTCGTCCGAGATCGTGATGAGGGAACGTTGCGTGCTTGGCAGGTCTGGCGGTGACCGACTCTCCCGTGTCTTGAGACACAGTACCATG
>NZ_SRLB01000003.1 GCF_004745635.1 Methylobacterium nonmethylotrophicum
GTCAGGGCGTCCCCGTCGATATCTGAGAACGTGCCGGCCGGGATCGTGTAGCTCCAGCGCGTGTCCTCAGCCACAGACTGGTTCGTCAGCGCCTGAGCCACTACCGGCGCGTCGTTCACCGGCGTGACCGTCAGGGTGAAGCTGGAGGCGGCGCTGAGCGTCCCGTCGCTGGCGGTGACCCGCAGGGCCAGGCTGCCGTTGTAGTCCTGCGGTGGCGTGCCTGAGAACGTGCGCGTGGCTGCGTCGAAGTTCAGCCAGCTGGGAAGCAGGCTGCCGTTCTCCAGCGTTGCCGAGAGTGTCAGGGCGTCCCCGTCGATATCTGAGAACGTGCCGGCCGGGATCGTGTAGCTCCAGCGCGTGTCCTCGGCCACAGACTTGTTCGTCAGCGCCTGCGCTACTACCGGCGCGTCGTTGACAGCATTCACGTCTACGAAGAAAGATCCGGATGAAAATCCACTATCGTTGTCTGAAAGATAGTATGTTATCGTGTCTCGACCCGAATAGTTATGATTTGGAGTGTATATAATTTCTCCTTGTGCATATGTAATTGTGCCATTCAATGCGCTCGCGTAATAAAGACTGATCGCGTCCCCTTCTGCATCAGAGGCCAATGACGTGATGCTGTTAGTTGAAATAGATATAGATGAATTTTCCTTGAGACTGATCGACGCATAAGACCCCGGAACCGGAGCAGTATTTTTACGCATGTTGAAATAATCTAGAGCAGAATTTAACTGGCTATCATTTCCAAATTCATTTCTAATTCTTATTGATGATACATTAGAGAGCACAGACTTAATATCATCACTTGTGGCATTTATATTCTCTATGTCGTTGATTGTTGATGTCTGTTGCAATTTCCAAGCGCTTCTGACATCTAAATATATACTTTGATAGCTCCAGCCAGAATATTGATTAATATCAAAGACAATTGTCTTACCGTTAGCACCTGTTATGACAACATCGTCTGCCTGATCAGTGCCAGCCTCTGCCCATTGATGAAAGCTGATTTCTCCACCGTAGAATTGAGACTTGTTTCCGAGGTACGCAGAAGGCGCACTGAAATACTCGAATTGACCGTTTGAAGAAGGATAAGAAGATGCTGAGCTTTGGTAAATAGATCCGCTATATATGGGGTACGAGCTGTAATATGAGCCGTTCCAATAATAGTAATAGTCTACCTGAGCATTATACCAAGCAGTAGATCTAACTGATGTTGAATTACTATCATATATATACACAGACAGACCTGTCCATCCCTCGGTCGTGCTGTCGAAATTACTTGAAATATTGTATCCCATGGCGTCCTCCATAAGGCATAGCTTCACATGATGCAGGCCGTGTCTATTTTTTCTGATACGTATCTGCATCAATTACATAAGCAGCTATCCCTAGTGCAATCCGAGGTTAATGCGGCAACCATGACTGTATACGCTACTTTCAAGGGAGTCGAGCTCAATTTGACCAGCACAGAAGGCGGCGGAGTGGATGAGTGGCGTAATCAATACAGGGCGCCCAGACTGCCGGATACAGGCTCGCCTACTATCCGCCCGACCCCGGCCCCGGAAAGGATCCAGAGCCGGTGTCGGGTGAGTGCCCGGCGATCAGTGCCCACCAGGGCTGCTCGCAGTCTGCGGTATGGACCCCCGCGCGAGCCCACGTTCGCCCGCACGTCGCCCGAGGACGAAGCCGAGAGACCCGTGACCTGACCCGGGCCGTCGACCTTCACCGTGACCGACACCTCAGCCTTACCCTCGATCTGCGCCTTGACCTGGTCGGGCTTCACGTTCGCCTGGATCTGGTCAGGCTTCACCGTCGCCTCGATCGGGCCGGAGGCTGCGCCCGGCGCCCCGAAGCCCGAGCGCCCAGGCGGATCGCTCCACCCGGGACGCAAGCCGCAGAACTTTGTCGGCCGGCGAGGCGGCGCGACCGCCTCGACCATGGCGGGCTTGACCGGCGCCGGCAGGCGGTCGGCCGGGATCGCGGACGCAAGCGCGGCCCGCTCGCGGGTCAGGCGCTCGATCCGGGCGCGGGCATCGGCGATCGTCGCGGCGGACGGATGCGCCGGCGTGTCGGGCAGACCGCGCATGACGCTGTCAATCACCTGCTTCTCGCGGTCGATCCGTTCCTGAAGGGCGGCGCGGCGCCCTTCGGGGGTGAGCTGCTGCCGGCGGGCCTCCGCCAGCTCGCGGGCGACGCGGGCGGTGGGCGACTCCTTGCCGGCCAGCAGGTTCGGCACTTCGGGCTCATCTGGCCGAAGTTTGAGCCCCGCTTGCACTCTATGCCGCGCCTCACGCCTGGGCGGCTGCGGGCGCTCGCCCGGACGGCTGATGGACGGCCGGGCTTTAAGCCTAAGTCTCTGATCCGAAAGGGGTCCGGCGGCTATGGACGGCTGGACGGCTGTCTCCCCGGTTTTCTACCTCTGACTCTCTCTATCCCTACCCCTCTATATCTATGCCCAAACTGAACTAGCCGCCGGCGCATGGCTGGCGCATCCGCACCATCAGGACCACGAAGATTTCCACCATTCATCATTGGGGCCCCTGGAGGCCTGACATCGATCCCGCCGAGCTACGTGCCCGACTTCGATCCCTCAGAGGACTTGCACGGGTCCTACTCGGCAGCCGTGGCGAACAGCTCGCCGGCCACCTCCACCATGCCGAAACAGATCCATCGGCACTCGGTCCAGCCATGGTCGCGCTCGATCAGCTCGCACCGCTTGATCGACGGCGGTTGCTCGGCAGCTACGCCCCGCTGCTGGACTAACGAAAAGACTAGGGTTGAGACTCAATCAGCACCAGAACGCGATGACGGTGGCCAGTGCGAGAGCCGAGGCGAAGTTGCGAGCGAGCTTGTCGTAGCGGGTGGCGATGCGGCGGAAGTCCTTGAGGCGGCAGAACACCGCCTCGACCCGCCAGCGATCGCGATAGCGCCGCTTGTCGAGGCGGATCTTGCGCTTGCGGGCGCGAGTGCCGGGAATGATCACGCTGATGCCCTGCTCGCGCAGGTCCTGGCGCAGCCAGTCGGCATCGTAGCCCTTGTCGGCGATCAGCCGGCGCACCGGGCCGGGCGCCTTTTCCAGCACGGCGGGGGCGGTCTTGACGTCGCTGGCGTTGCCGGGGGTGAGGTGGATGACGCCTGGGCGGCCGATCACGTCGGTGAGGACGTGGATCTTGGTGGTCGGGCCCGCCCGCGAGGGGCCGATCGCCTGTTCGCGGGCCCCCCTTTCCGCCGTGGGCGGCGCGCTGGACTTTGACGTAGGTCGCGTCAAGGGCGGCGGCCTCGCCCGACCATCCGACCTTGGCCAGGGCTTCCAGCATGCCGGTCCAGAAGCGGCGGCGCGACCACCTGTTGAAGCGATTGTAGACGGTGGTGGGCGGACCGTACTCATTCGGACAGTCCTTCCAGCGGCAGCCGGATTTGATGACATGCAGGATGCCCGACAGGATGGTGCGGTCGTCCTTGCGATGAGCGCCGGGCTGATTGGTGGGCATGAACGGCGCGATCGCCTGCCATTGCTCGTCCGACAGCCAGAACAGCTCTGCCATAGGCCCCTCCATCAGGGAGACGCGTCGAATCACATTCCGCCCATCATTGCAATATCTTGAACAGGTTTAGACCCTAACCCTCGACAGGGATTGGACCTAACGAGTTTAGTCGATGCACAATGAGAGATATCGACCAATCCTAGTCGCTCTCTCAGATCAGTCAACCATAAACAGAAGCGAAAAGGGTGACGGGGGCGTTTTTTTATCAGAAGTCGGCCGGTGCTCGTCTACCAATGAATAATAGCTACCGAGCAAAAGCCGATTTCTACAGACTGCCCCCTCTGTTCTCACACGATCAAGGGCGATCCTTTCATATCGGCCCCGTTGGCAGACACCGACAAAAGCTAATTCGGCGAAGGTCCACACATACTTACCCAACGAGCTCCAGCAAGATCGCCGTTCGCACCGCCATGCGTTGCTGCTCCTGGGTGAAGCCGCGATCTGAGACGAAAACCCGAGCCCACGGGTTTGCATTCACGGCCGCAGCCACGTCGAGGCGCTTACCGCCGAATTCCAGCACGGCTAGCTTAGACGAATCGGCGAGGTAGGCTGATACCGCTCTGTCAATCCGCTCCCATGTGAGGAGCTTCGCCTTGTACGCCTCGCCGACGGTCATCGCTGGAATTCCCAAATCGGCACCATGCCCGGCATCTTCACCGGCTCGTGCCGGTAGGCCGTCCACTTCCCGAGCTTGATCCACTCGGCCGTGACCTCGTGCACGTCGACCGATAGCGGGATGAGGATCCCGCAGAAATCGCCGCGGATGGTGCCGGTCTTCGGCCCCACCCCGAACAGCCGCAGCGTGTCCCACCCCATCTCGTGAGCCTGGGCGCCCCAGCGGTCGACGAACGCGGTGCAGCGCTCAAGCGTCACGCGCCATTCCTCGGGGCGCAGGCCAGGACAGGGCGACACGCCGGGGGAGAGGCCGGCGAGGCCGCGGGACCAGGTGAGGACGGCGGGTGGGATGCTCATAGGGCGATCTATCCCGCTCCTGTGCGGCTGCCCAGCGCCTCCCCGGTACGGGATCCTATCTTGGTGCGGTCCGCAGCACGAGCCAGACCGCTGACCAGATCGTGCGCGTCGACCACTCTGACTGATACATTTTCAAACTTGCGCGTTCTAAGATCCCCACGCAATCAAGCTGGTAGCGCAGTGACGGACCCGTTCAAGCGTGACGTTCATTCGAGGTCAGTAATGCCTATCAGCCGACGAACAATTGTGTGCTCCGCATTCGGATGCTTGGCGGCGAAATCGACAGCTCTATCCCAGCAATCGAAGCTCTGGCGCATCGGGCACATCCTCCCCGGAAGCGGTGGCTCCCACCAGAAGCTCTCGGATGCAATGCGACAGTCACTCGACGAGATCGGCTTGCGGGAGCCCGATGTTTTTCTCATCACGCCCAACGTGGAACCGCGCCCGGACGCGATAGCAGATGCGATCAAACCCATGTTACCACAAATTGATCTTCTAATAACCTGGGGAACGGTCGCGACTGCAACGGCCAAGAAGGTTGCACCGCCATCTCTTCCAATCGTCTTCCTCTCGGTCGGAGATCCAGTGGTGATCGGACTGGCGGACAGCCTGTCTCGTCCCGGTGGGAACATGACAGGCGTCACGTTCGAAGCGGCCATGGAGACGTATGGGAAAAGACTGCAATTCCTGAAGGAGTTGAAGCCAGGCCTGTCACGCGTCGCCGTCCTCGGTGCCAGGAACGATCCCAACATCGTGCCGGCAATCTCCGCCTTGGATCGCTTGGCAAGCGAATACACGGTTACTTTGGACAAGTACCAGTTCGAGAAATCGGCCGATCTCCCCAATGCATTCGACCGGATGCGAGAGGCGAAAGACGACGCGCTCGTCGTCATATCCGGCTCTCTGACCTTCTCCCTCGGAAGGGAGATCGCTGAGTTCGCCAATCGTTATCGGTTTCCGTCGAGCGGCGGCTTCAAGGAGACCGTCGCGGCCGGAGGGTTGGTGAGCGTCGGGCCTGACCTGCCCGCCATGTCCCGGCAAGGCGCCGATTACGTCAGAAGGATCATGAGAGGCGCACTCCCCGGCGATCTCCCGATCCAGCAGCCGATCAAGTACGAGGTTGCCATCAATCTCAAGACGGCCGAGATGCTCGGAATGACTGTTCCGCCATCCATGCTCGTACGAGCCGACATTGTCATCGAGTAGGATCGTGCGCGGGCCCGAGTCGCTCTTTAGGTGTAGAATGATCCTGCGGCGGGCAGAGACTCGCTTGTCTTGGTGGGCCGTTCGGCCTTGATGCGTACGCGCAGCATCCCGGTCATTGCTTCCGCATAGCTCGCGTAGATCTCTCGCGGGACGAGCGGTAGACGGGTCGGGCTGGTGGCGGGAAGGCGAGCGGTAGAGCGCTGGTGCAGACTGGACATGCCCAGTCAACGAGCCACAGGAGCCATTTGTTGCAGCGCGATCGTCGCAGTGTGCGCTGCAACACAAGAGCCTAGCTGTTGAAGCCAGAAAGCCGGTTGGGAGCAGCCAGGGCGACGTTTACGCGCATCGCAGGCCAGCACCACTTGGAACCGTTCTAGCGCAGCCTCATTGGCCCGGCGTATCTTCCGTCTCATAACCACTTCAGCCCCGCCGGCAGCCGCCCAGCGGGGTTTTTCGTGTTCATTCATCACAGGTCATAGACGCTCTGACCTTGGCCGGGCTCCTATCTGCCCCGCGCCGTGGGGCGCACGCGGACCATCAATGACCTCCTTCAGCCCGCCCGGCACCTCCCCGCTGCGGCGGGCTTCTTCTTGCCCTCAGCGCCGGTCCGGCCACGGTATGTCCCGGCCGACGACACGGTAGCTCTCCGGCAGCGGCCCGGCCGACTGCATGCGCCATCCGAGCTAAGCGTTCAGGCGGGCGTAGTGCGCCTGGATGTCCATCATCACGGACACGTCGCGGGAGCCGCAGGCCGAGCAGCGCAGGCGCAGAGCCATGTCCGGGAACGGCAGCCAATCTGGGAAGCGATCGGTGCTGAAGACGACGTGGTGGTGGCAGCCGTGGCAGGTTGCGGCGGCCGTGGTCTCGCCCCGCGCGCGGCAGTCACCGACCGTAGGCGGCGCGATCTCTCGGCCCTTCTCGTCGTACGCCCGGCGCGGGTTGCGGCGTCTCATGCCCGGACAGCTAGGTCGGGGCAGTCGCACGGCGATTGCCGCTCTCGAGACTGAGCGCTGATTTCGAAAGCGAGCCGAGCCCGGGATCGGGGGATCGCGAGCCCGGCCCGCCGCCCGCCGGGGAGTGCGGGCCACCAGCAAGCGCACGCAGTCTAGCGCAGATCAGCCGAGCCGCCGCAAGGCCCTGGTAGAGGCCGATAGATTGCCCCTCGACTGCGACCATCGCCGAACCCCGCACGAGAACTTCCGAGGACTTCCGGGAGGGGCCAATTTCGGTTCCATAAACACGCTATGGCGACCTGTTCAGGGAAGCTCGTCAGCGGGACCTTCGCCGGCAGCCCGCTCGGAGTCGACGATCGCCTGAGCAATCCTGACCACAAGGTCTTGCTGGGCGTCATCACGCGCCCGATTGGAGGCGAGCCGGATCAGGCCGGCGTGCCAGGAGTCGGCCGGATTCAGGTCCTCCCACGCCGGGAAGCTCTCGACGCGACGGCGGGCGTGCTCGTGCAGTTCGCGGGCGACGAGGTCGAGGGGTTGGGGTCAGCGGGAGGGTGGGTCACCGACGCCTCCGATTATCGAGGCGCCGGGCTGCGCGCCACAACGCCACGATGGCTCCCACCGCGCATGCTAGCGCGAGCAATGCCGCCAGGAGGAGGAAGACCACCCGGCTCATCCGACCGGCGCCAGCAAGATCGCGGTCCGGACAGCCGCGTGTATGTCCGCTTCGGACGAGTGCTCCGCCGCCAAGATCCCCTGAGCGTGAGGGTCGGCTGCCATGATCGCGCAGACGTTGTTCGCGACGCCTTCCGCGAGCGGGCGAGGACTGGGCTTTGGATCGTTCAGGAAGTCCGTGACAGCTGCTTCGAGTTGCTCGTCGGTGATGCGCTTGAGGATGTAGAGGTCTTGGACGGTGTCGGTGTCGAGCATCATGTGTGTGATCAACAGGGGCTGGAAGGAACAGGCCAGACACCTACCGGCACGGTGGTGCGGATCTCGCGATCGACATGCTGGCGGGGGCTCCGGGACACCTGACGCACATCTCGATCACGCCGGGTAGTCGCGATGGCCGGGCTTGTGAACTTCTCAGGTCCGGCCGTGCACTATGGTGAGATCACTGCGCACCCGTAGCGCCCGACCCCATACCCATGATAGCCCCGATGATGCTTGAGAATGCAAGATTAGCAGCAAGCTTCTCGAACAGAGATTTGGCTTCTTGCTTCTCATCTGGTGAAGCTTGGCAGCTATCTATGGCTGTTATGACACGTCCAATCTCGATACTGCCAGTATTGTGCAGCGAATGACCACTTCCAATCTGGACTAAATTGGATCTGGATACTGAGATACGGCTGTCGTGTAGATTGATCGCAATCGGAGGCTGCGTATCACCTTCTACAACATCAACACCATATGCTGTAATCCTGCCACAACTATCGCCTGGAGTCATCATTGCGTGCCATTCAACCAAGCCTTTCTCGTTTAGTTGTCTGCCAATTCTTTCATGATCGTTTGCATTGAAGTCTGCGATATCGGATCAAGTCAGCCTATGGTATCCATCATCTCGACGCAGATCGTACAGCTTGCGGAGTATAACTCCCCGAAGTTCCGAATCTTTCATCATGTGGCATCCTACTACTCAGGACAGATTATAAATGGGCATGCATGTCCGTTCAATAACCGCGCCGACGTTTGTCGCAACGGGAATTGCTAGTTGCACCTGCTACCGGACAGACGGGTGCTCGGCCGGGTCTAGAAATTCAGAAAGGAGGGCGGGTTCAAACCGTCCCACCCTGCCGTCAACTAGGCGGCCCTACGGCGGCGCAAGGCCTCCTCGTAACTGCCAGGGTGAAGACGGCCGAACTTCACGTCTGCGATGCGGCCTTGGTTCACGTCGTAACTCGCCGCTATGCGTGAGTAGATTTCGCCATCAAGCAGGCGAGAGTGAACGTCCACTGCCTCTTCAAATGTGAGACGGTGCGAACGGTTACGCTTACACATACGCTACTCCATACACGTACGCCGATTCTGCAAGGCAGCATCGGTAAGCAGATGGTGTCTTTGGCATGTCTGATTGTAAAGTTGAGTCCCAAAATGAGACACGAATGGCTTGTGGATAAGCCGGTCAGAATCGCGTTTGCCGAGCCGCCTCAGGTGAAGCACCGTTCCTTGTGCCGGTGACAGTCAGATCGCTGGACGCCGTACCCACACTCATGCTCAAACTTGACCGTGCATGGGCCGGTTCAATGACACCAGACGCCTTCATATCAAAGTGGAAAGCCTCGACACTGAAGGAGCGCTCGGCGGCTCAGGAGCATTTCGTAGACCTTTGTCACCTTCTCGGCGAACCTACGCCAAGCAGCGATCCCACAGGCAGCACCTACTGTTTCGAGAGAGGCGCACTTAAGACGACAGGAGGCAAGGGATGGGCGGATGTCTGGAAACGCGGACACTTTGGCTGGGAGTACAAAGGGAAAGGTGCTGATCTTCAAGCTGCTTTTGCTCAGCTCCAAAAATACGTCATTGCCCTCGAGAATCCTCCGCTATTAGTGGTCTGCGACCTGGAGCGATTCCACATCCACACGAACTGGAACAACACGGTCAGCGAACGGCACGAAATGACGCTCGAGGACCTGCGAGATCCTGCTATCAGGCAGAAGCTCAAGGCCGTCCTGTCCGACCCGGAGAAGCTACGCCCGGGTCTCACCCGGCATGCGCTGACCGAGCATGCGGCCTCCGACTTCGCCCGGCTGGCGCAGCGTCTCCGCGATCGCGACCACACGCCGGAACAGGTCGCGCACTTCATCCAGCGGCTCGTCTTCTGCATGTTCGCTGAGGACGTAGACCTCCTGCCAGACCAGCTCTTCGCGCGCATGCTGATGCAGGCGAAGACCATGCCCGGCCAGTTCACCGCCATGGCATCGGAACTCTTCCGCGCGATGCGGTCGGGCGGAATGGCGGCTTGGCAGAGTGTCGACTGGTTCAACGGCGGCCTGTTCGACGATGATACAGTGTTGCCGCTCGACAGGGAGGACATCGAGCTTGTGGCGTCGGCCGCAGCGCTGGACTGGGCCGACATCGATCCAACGATCTTCGGTACACTTTTCGAGCGCGGCCTTGATCCAGGCAAGCGATCCCAGCTCGGTGCGCACTACACCGATCGAGCCAAGATCATGCTCATCATCGAGCCGGTCATCATCCGGCCCCTACTCGCCGAGTGGGAGGTCGTGAAGGCGAGCATCAGCGAGGCACTAGGCCGATCTAGGACAGCCAAGTCTGCCTCAGCTCGCACGAAGGCGCAGGATGCCGCAGTGGGCCGGTACAGGGTTTTCCTAACGCGCCTCAGGGGCTTCACCGTCTTAGATCCGGCCTGCGGGTCCGGCAACTTCCTCTACCTCGCCCTCCTGGCTCTGAAGGACCTTGAGCAGCAGGTGATGATCGAGGCCGAGACGCTCGATCCCGTCGTGCTGCCGCGAGAATTCCCGGCCATCGGCCCTGCGGCTGTGAAGGGAATCGAGATCAACGGTTTCGCCGCCGAGCTTGCTCGGATCACGGTTTGGATTGGCGAGATCCAATGGATGCGCCGGAACGGATGGGACGTCTCGCGCAACCCGATCCTCAAGCCCCTCGACACCATCGAGTGCCGGGATGCGCTCTTGAACACGGACGGGACTGAGGCGCAGTGGCCGAAGGCTGAAGTTATAGTCGGCAACCCGCCATTCCTCGGCGTGAAGAAGATGATCCGGGCGCTGGGGGAGGATTACACTGGCAAGATCCGGTCCGCGTATGCAGGTCGGGTGTCGCCCTCATCGGATCTGGTTTGCTGGTGGTTCGTGAAGGCCCGAGAAGCCATTCTCTCCGACCGTGCGCGGCGGGCCGGTCTCGTCGCCACCAACTCGGTACGGGGTGGTAAGAACCGCCTTGTGCTAGACGAGATCGTCCGTGATCTCGCCGTCCGAGATGCGTGGTCAGACGAAGAGTGGGTTAACGAGGGCGCTGCCGTAAGAGTGAGCCTCGTAAGCTTCGATCAAAAAGCTGCCGATGCCGGCGCCAGGCTCAACGGAACACCCGTCGAGCACATCAACGCTGATCTCACGTCCGCAGCGAGTGCGGTCGGGCTGGATTTGACCCGTGCAAAGCGCCTTAAGGAGAATGCCGGGGTCGGATTTGTCGGTATCCAGAAGACCGGCCCCTTCGACGTACCGGGAAGCCTCGCTCGGCAATGGCTGCTTGAGCCAGCGAACCCGAATGGGCGCAAGAACGCGGACCTACTTAAGCCATACCGGAACGGCCTCGACATCACCCGGCGCCCGCGTGACGTGTGGCTCTTGGACTTTGGCGTGGTAAGCGATGCAGATGCGCCGCTGTTCGAGAGTCCTTACGCCTACGCGGATCAGTTCATTCGTCCATTTCGACAGAGAAGCGCAATTTCCACCGCGCCATGGCTTCGCTTATGGCGTCCCCGACCCGAGATGCACGCCGCTGTCAAGGGACTTGTGCGGTTTATCGTGACCCCTGAGGTCTCCAAGTATCGGCTGTTTTCTTGGCTAGACGGCCGAATTGCTGCCGACAAGAACCTCACGGTGATCGCCAAAGACGACGATACGACATTCGGCATTTTGCATTCGCGCTTCCACGAAGCGTGGTCTCTTGGATTATGCACCTGGCTCGGAGCCGGCAACGATCCACGTTACACGCCCACTACGACGTTCGAGACCTTCCCGTTTCCACATGGCCTCACACCAGATCTTCCAGCCGCCACCTATGCGGTCGATCCTAGGGCGGTCCGTGTAGCTGCTGCTGCAAAACGACTCGACGAGCTCCGCCGCAACTGGCTCAACCCAGCGGACCTCGTGCGGGTCGAGCCGGAGGTCGTGCCGGGGTTTCCAGATCGGATCCTACCAGTGAATGCAGAGGCGGCAGCGGTCTTAAAGACCCGGACTCTGACGAACCTCTACAACTTGCGGCCGGAGTGGCTCGACAAGGCGCACCGGGAATTGAACACGGCCGTCGCGGCTGCCTACGACTGGCCGGAGGACATCACGACCGACGATGCGCTCGCGCGCCTCCTGGAGCTCAACCGCGAGCGCGCCGCGCAGCAGGGATCCGCTCCTGCGAGCGCCCCGGCAGACGATAAGGATCGCGACGTTGCCTGAGAGGCGAGCTCCCACATCGCGTAGGTTAGGGGTATTCATACGAACATCAGGATTGGAGCTGACGGGCAATGGCGGATATCACGAGACGGAGAACAGGTCAGTTCCTCCGCAGACTGTTCGAATTGCTCATGACCGACCCCGCCGGAATCAAAGCATCTGCCGTAATACCTGAGGTAGCAAAATCATTCGAACTCACCGAGTTTGAAAAGGGAAACTACGCGTCTGGTGCGCAACGCTTCGAAAAGATCTTGCGCTTCTCAACCATCGGGCCCGTAAAGGCTGGCTGGCTTCAGAAAGAGAAAGGCGTTTGGACCGTAACCGATTCGGGCCAGAAAGCTTATATTCAATTCGTAGACTCCGAAGCTTTCTACAAAGAAGCGTGTCGCCTATATGATCAATGGAAGCAGAGACGTGATGCCGTCTCTACAGATCAGGCAGAAAATCTTGACGGGGTTGTATCCGAGGACAGCGTTGACAGCTTAAGCGTCGTCCTTGAGGCAGCACAAGATCAAGCCTGGACTCAGATCGAGCAATTTCTTAAGGCAACAGACCCGTTCGAATTCCAAGATATCGTCGCTGACCTCCTGCGCGGAATGAAATATTTTGTTTCTTGGGTATCTCCCCCGGGAAGAGATGGTGGCGTAGACATCATCGCCTACACCGATCCACTCGGAGCGACAGGGCCACGCATCAAAGTACAAGTCAAACGATGGCAGAACAAAGTTGATGTCGACGGGGTAAGATCTTTCATTGCAACAATTAGTAACGGTGATATGGGAATCTTTGTCTGCTTGGCTGGGTTCACGAAAGATGCGTCAGACTACGCGCGCAATCAAGAGCGCTGCAGAATCACCCTACTTACTGCCGAGCAGCTGGTTGCGTTGTGGATAGAGAACTATGGCAACCTGAGTGATACAGCGCGCCAGAAACTTCCTCTTACCCCAGTTTACTTCCTTGCACCGAAGGCTTAACACGTAACAACATCGTGAATATTGAGAGATCGCCCCAATTCGGCCTCTGAATGGGCTGTCAGGTACGGTCTATGCTGACTTTCTAACCGCAGCTTTTGCGGCAAATCCAGAAATCTAAGCCTGCTCGACGCGCTCGGGCGACCAGCGCGTCCGGTGGGATTTGCCCCGACCTGGGGCAAATTCGAAATTCGCTGCAATTCCAATGCGTTACGCTCGATGGTCACGCGGATGCTGTCAGGTCGCGCATCGCCTCAGCGTTGGGGTACGAGAGAACATCGCGATTCGGAGCGCCTGCTCCTCGTTGAGCCAGTACTCCTCGGCCGGATGCCCGCCGGAGGACTTTACCCCAACCTGGGGTAAAGTCGAAATCGGCTGCAAAGTCAATAGGTTACGCTGGATGAGCCTGAGCGGGGCGCCCGACCTGCCCATTATTATACTCGATCCGCGGCAGAGGCGAAATTCTCTGCAATTCCAACTCGTTGAGGTGAGCGTTTACGCTGTCGCTCCCGTGGGCGGGTCTAGGCTGGCTATTGGGATCGCCCTGACTTGGGGCATATCGGAAATCGGCTGGAACTCCAACCGGTTGTCCTGCTCTAAGTCCGCATTCGCATCACACCTACGAAGGTGGCCGGAGTTTGCCTCGATCCTGGGCAAAGTCAAAATACCCAGCAATTTCGGTATCTTGCCTCCGGTGGCATGCGTGATGCGCCAGTGTTGGATTCGCTCATTGCGCGGCGAGGGAGACGGTCGGGATAGGTTCAGATCCCTCCCATCCACAATCGCCCGTACGACGCCCGCCAGCGCCCTATTTGCATGATGGATAAGGGGGAACCCTACCAGCATTGTGAATCGCGGCGGGCGGGCTTGTGAGCGGCTTATAGGCCCCTACCAACCTCGCAGCTGGCTCGCCCACCAGCTGCGATCAAGTTCTACCTGCTTTTCTATCGTTGCTCGGGAACAGGGATTTTCGCGATTGCTTCCGCAAGGGTTTTGACTCCGATGTGGCGATACACCGATGCCGCCTTTCCGTCTTTATGCCCCTGTAGAGCATCTGCGACCGAATCAGCGATACCAACTCTGGAGGCCACAGATTTGAACCAATGCCGTGTCGCATGTGAGGGAGATTTGCGCGGATCCGTGAAGCCGTTGCTACGAATCCAGCTTCCAAGCCGCCCGTATATGTGGGTTGATTTATGTCGTCTATTATCTCCGCCTCGCGAAGGCCTATCGTAGAACAGAGGTTTATTCCCCCTCCCCTTTGCAAAATCCAGAAAGCCGGCTTCAATCAGAGCTGGATGAATTGGCACAATGCGCTCAGCCGAGGGCTTGAGAGTTCCACCATCTTCGGTCTCTTCGATAGATATTACATTTATGCCGTCAATTGTTCGGATATGCGACCCCCACAACTGGCAAATCTCTCCCACTCGAGCGCCGGTTAGAACGATCAGCCAGGGGACCCACCTTCGATATGAGACTGACTCTCGCATTGCGAGATCCAACAGCTTAGCAATTTCCGCATCTTCATACGGCAACTTGCTGTCACCGGCGCGGCTGCTTCCGCTGATTTTGACTCCTTTTGCTGGATTTTCGGTGTGGAGTGAGTTCGCGACTGCGAAATTGTACAGAGTTTTGACACATGAAAGGTAGGAAGCACTTATCGTCTTTGACTTCAGGCCGCGGGCTACCAGCCAATCTTTCCAAGCTATGATGTCTTTCTTCGTTACGCGAGCGATGTTGTCATGCTCAAGAAATTCAATTAGGCGGTCGATATTACCCCGCCATGTTGCCCGAGTTGATGGCCGAGGATCAGTTTCTCTAACCCAACGATCGAATAATTCATTAAAGGATACGCTCGTCGGTGCGGTTGTAGGCCTTTTCTTAGTATCACCGGGGTCAATTTTAGGGAACCGGGCTTCAGCCGGATCTTCAGACCAGTCAAATTGAGATGCACGTTTCATCCGCCACGATGCGTTGAGGATCGCAACTCCGACACGACTCAAGAGCGCAGCACGGGAATCTTGATCGATCTCTAAACCTTTTAATCCAAGCACCCAATCAACATAAGCACCGAATCTTTGATCGAGAGCCGAAGTGTGAACGCCAGCGGGCAGTGCATCGATTGCTTCGGTCATTGTTCCGCCGAACAGCTCACGCGCGATTTCCACCTCGTCGACGGGATCAAAGTCGCGCGCCAACCTCGGCGCTGTTGCGACGCGGCCTTCGACGGCTGCGCGGGTGTAGGCTTTGACCGCGGCCCACCCATCGGGCGTTCCGGGATTCTCGAGGAATCGACGCTTGATGTCATCGTAGACAAGGCCAGCCAGGTACTCGATTCGCATCGGCGTCAACGAGGCAGGACCACTGCGGGCCGCTGCGTACGTCTGATCAAGGTGCGCTTGGATGGTTGCGCAACGGGCGTGGCTCAGTGCCGGATCGCGCGTGTGGACTGACACTCTGGCGAGGGTACCCAGTCGGAAATGGACAAGCTTGGGATCGCCACCGGCGGGCGCCGGCAGCTCGATCCAAACTTCTCGCCCCTTCAGCTTCTCGACAACGTCGGTAGGGACCCGCTTCTCGTAACGGTGCGGCGATTCGCCGCGGATGACGGGTTTTGCCATGTATCTCGCCATGCACCGTGTCTCATGGTTTTGTATCACAGTTTCGGCCGATTTGATCAACAATCTCAACGACTCAGGCACTTAGCCGGGATTTCCGTCCAGCACCTCGAAGGCGAGTTCCGGCCCGGCGAACAGGGCGGCGACGCCCCAGTCGCGGACCCATTGCCACCCGGCCACCGCCCCCGCCTGCACGGTGTGACGCTGGGTCCGGGGCGGGCGCAGGCCGGCCTGGCCGCGCGGATCCCCCCACCAGTCCCGCTCCGGCCGCAGGCCGTAGCCCAGCGTGCCGAGGGTCACGAAACCGTCCCGGTCGGTGCCCCCGGGCGCGACCTTGGCGCCGGCGCTGACGAAGGACGAGCGTCCGGCATCGAGGCTGCCGAACAGCACGGCCCGGACCTCCCGGCGCGCCTCCTCCCGCTCGTCGGCGAGAGACGCGTTCGGGCAGGCGAGGCTGGCCGCCGCGCAGAGCAGGGCCGGGCGGACCGGAGCGAAGGGCACGGCAGCATGGCTATCTTTGCGTCAACGAAAATATCTTTTTCAAAATCTCCTACGTCAAGATATCGAGAAAATCTCGCCACAAGCGATCCGCCGCGTGCGGATATGGGTCGGATCACGGTTTCCGTGCAGCGCGCGCCCACGCGAAAGCATTCGCCGCGCCTGCACGCCGAGCCGCCATCGTCATGGCAAGACGGCGGGACGCATGATCCTTGTCAGCACTCGCGTCAGGAGGCTGCTATTGCCTGAAAAATCAACGCCGTAGCTGCGATTTGCGCTTGAGCTTCACGATTGGTTAACCCCATCATCGGACGCTTGGCCGGCAAAGCGCTACGCACCCGAGAAGGATCATCCAGACCGCGAGGAGGTTCCATGGTCTCGAAGGAGTTCATGCGTCAGATCGAGGGATACGGCCTGACGACGGCCCACATCCTCTACCGCATCCCCGACCATCCCGGCGTGCTGCAGACCTATGTCTGGCAGGATTACGACCTCGCCCCCCGCTTCCCCGTGCTCACCGGCTTCCTGGATTTCTGGAAGCGCGAGCTCGAAGGACCGTTGCACTCCGTGCGGGTCGCCCATTCGCAGTTGATCAAGCCGGCGGAGTTCCGCGCCGTGAACGGGGTGCTGACGCTGCATTGAGATCGCGGCCGCGGCGTTTTTCCGTCGCACTCTGCCCTACGATTGCCCGCTTGACCGTGTGAGACGCCCGCACGGCCGCGCTCCGCGCGCGGCGCTCACCTCGGTGAACCATGCACAGGCGCTTCCTCTCCGCGGCCGGGCCGCTTCGACAGCGGCTCGGACCCCTCCTGGCGGCCGGCCCGGTTCGCCCGGACCGCGGGCCGACCGCACATGCCCGCGGGTTGGCCCGGGCGGCGGAGTGGGCTAGAGGGGCCCGGGCGACCCCGGCGCGGGGCGCCGCGACCCCGCACGGGAGTGCCGTCCCCCCGCCCGGGGGTGCCGGGACTTCGCCCGGGGGCGCCTCCCCGGCACCGGACGGCCAGAGCCCCGTGACTCATTTCGCCCGAACCTCCGAGGTCCTGACCGTCCTCGCCGCCCAGGAGAGCGAGAGGCTGACCGTCGGCGACATCGTGTCGGTGCTGCGCGACCGAGCCTTCGCGCTCCTCGTCGTGCTGCTCGGCCTGCCCAACTGCCTGCCGATGCCGCCGCCGATCCCGCTGATCTGCGGCCTGCTCCTCGCCCTGGTGGCGGCCCAGATCGCCTTCGGCATGTCGGCGCCCTGGCTGCCCCGGGCGCTGCTCGGCCGCTCGATCGCCCGCGCCGACCTGCAGCGGGCGGTCACCCGCGCGGTGCCGCTGCTGCGCCGGCTCGAGCGCTGGTCGCGGCCGCGGCTGCGGGTGTTCGAGAACGACATCGGCATGCGCGCCATGGGTGTCCTGATTCTCGCGCTCTCCCTGGTGCTGATCGTCGCCGCGCCCCTCGTCGGCCAGATTCCCCTCGGTCTCGCGGTGACGCTGGTCGGTCTCGGCCTCGTCGAGCGCGACGGCATCGTGGTGGCGGTCGGCCTCGGCGTCGGCGCGCTGGGCGTGCTGCTCAACCTCGGCTTCGTCTACGCGGTGTTCACCGCCGTGATGGGGCTTCTCAATCTCGGGGCCGCCGCCGCCGGGGCGTGAGCGGTCTTCCGCAGCGGAGCGGCGCGATGAGCCTCTCGATCGATCTCCCGCTGATCCTCTCGGCGGCCTTCGTCGCGAGCGCCAGCCCGGGTCCGGCGACGCTGGCGATCGCCGATGCCGCGATGCAGGCCGGGCGCCGGACCGGCCTGGCGCTCGCCCTCGGCGTCGTGACCGGATCGCTGACCTGGTCGATCGCTGCGGCGCTCGGGCTCGCGGCCATCATGGCCGCGAGCGCCTGGACCCTGGAGGTGCTGCGCTACCTCGGCGGCGCCTACCTTTTGTGGCTGGCCTGCCGGTCGGCGCGCAGCGCGATGCGGGGGCCGGCGGCCGTGGCACGCACCGCCGCCGAGCGCTCGGCCTTTCGGGCCTACGCCAAGGGGCTCGCCCTGCACCTGACCAACCCGAAGGCGATCCTGTTCTTCGGCTCGCTCTACAGCTTGGGCCTCTCGTCGCGGGCCGCGCCGGCGGAGATCGCGCTGGTGATCGCCGCCATCGGGCTCCAGAGCACCCTGATCTTCACCGGCTACGCGCTGCTGTTCTCGAACGGCCGGCTGGCGCGCGGCTATGTGCGCCTGCGCCGCTGGTTCGAAGGCGCCTTCGCGCTGCTCTTCGCTGGGGCGGGCCTGAGGGTCCTCACCGCGCGGCTGCCGACCTGAGCGGCCCTACGACAGGCCCGCCAGCGCCGCCGGCGTATCGACGTCGATCAGCACACCCGCCTCATCGACAGGCAGCTCCAGCACGTCGTCGCGCCGCGCCAGCAGCGGGCCGGCGCCGCGGTCGCCGGCGAGCGTCGCGAGGCCTTCGGCAAGAAGACGGCGGTTGAGCAGCACCGGGTTGCCGCGCTGCCCGTCCCGCACCGGCACCACCGCGGACGGGGCGACGGCCGCCGACCGGAAGGCGTCGGCGAGGTGCACCAGCAGGCCGGGACCGACCCGCGGCATGTCGCCGAGGAGCACCAGGGCCGCCGCGACGTCGTCCGGCAGGGCCGCGAGCCCGCTGCGGAGCGAGGTCGACAGCCCCTCGGCGTAATCGGGATTCTCGACGAGCGTCAGGGGCAGGCCGAAGAGCGCCGCGCGCACCTCCGCACCGGCATGGCCCAGCACCACGACGACCGGCCCGAGACCGGCCGCCACAGCGGACTCGGCGGCGTGGCGCACGAGCGGCTTGCCGTCGAGGCGACTCAGGAGCTTCGGGCTCGCGCCGAAGCGGGTGCCGCGGCCGGCGGCGAGCAGCACCGTGCCGACCGGCTCAGGCATCGTCGGCGCTCTCGCCGCCGTCCCGCGGCTGGGGCCGCGACACGATCTCCATCAGGAGCCCGCCGACCCCGAAGCCGACGATGTCGTCGCGGCCGACCGTCAGGCCGGCCAGGAGCCGCTGCAGCACCCAGTCGAATCCGTTCTCCTTCGGCGAGCGGGCGCAGCCTGGGGCACCGATCACCGGCGCCTCGCCCAACCGGCCCAGCAGCAGCAGGTTGCCGGGATCGACCGGCATGCCGAGATGGTCGACGATGCCGCCGGCGGCCTCGATCCCGGCCGGGATCACGTCGCGCCGGTCGGCGATGGCCGAGGCGCCGAACACCACCGCGAGTTCCGCGCGATCACGCGCGACCGCGTCGCGCAACGCGCCCGCCACCGCCCCGGCCTCGTGCGGCACCCGGGCCTCGGCGACGATCCGCGCGCCGGCAGGCGCCAGCCGGGTTTCGAGCGTCCGAAGGGTCTTGTCGACCACGCTCGCCTTCAAGCCCGGCAGGAGGGTCGAGATCGCCGCGACGCGCGTCAGCCGGTAAGGCGCGACCCGGATCGCCGGCGCGGCCGCCGCGAGGGCCCGGTCGAGCACGGCGCCCGGCACGGCGTAGGGAATGATCTTGACGGTTCCCACCATCTCGCCGGGCACCACCGGCTTGAACGGGACCAGGGTCGCGAGCGTCACCGCCTCGTCGATGCGGTTGACGGCAGCAATCGCGGCCTCGTCGAGGACGAGGAGTCCGCCTTGCGCCGCGTGCAGGTTGGACCGGCCGGTGAAGGGCGGCTCGACGGTCACGCCCTGCCCCGCCACCGCGGCGGCGAGCCTTTCCGCCGCCTCGTCCTCGCCGACGTCGCCCGGTTCGAGGGCGACCGCCACCACCTCGGCGATGCCGGCGGCGTCGAGGCGCGCGGCATCCTCGGCGCCGATCACCCGGCCCTTCTTCACCACCGCCTCGCCGGCGCGCACCGAGTGGGCGGCGATCAGCCCGACGGACTCCGAAACGGGGACCGGCCCGAACCTCATGCGGGCGCCCGGCGCCGGTCCTGGCGCAACGCGGCGATCACCTGCGCCAGCACCGAGACGGCGATCTCGGCCGGGCTGACGGCGCCGATGTCGAGGCCGATCGGCGCGGCGATGCGCCCGATCTGCTGCTCGCTCAGGCCCGCCGCGGTCAGGCGCTCGACGCGCCGGCCGTGGGTCTTTCGCGATCCGAGCGCCCCGACATAGAAGCACTCGGCCTTGAGCGCCGCGACGAGGGCGGGGTCGTCGATCTTCGGGTCGTGGGTCAGGGCCGCGACAGCGGTGTAGCGGTCGAGGGGCGGCAGCTGCGCCAGGGCGTCCTCGGGCCAGAGCGGCAGCAGGGCCACAGCGGGGAAGCGCTCCGGCGTCGCGAAGGCGGTGCGCGGATCGATGATGGTGACGTCGAGGTCGGTCGCCTGCGCCATCGGCGCGAGGGCCTGGCTGATATGGACGGCGCCGATCACCACGAGGCGCGGCGGCGGCACCTGCACGGTGAGGAACAGCGACTGCCCCTCCACCTCGACGACCCCGCTCTTGCCGGAGCGGAACCGCGCCGACAGCTCGGACGCCAGCGGATCGGTGTCAGCCTCGGCCTCGCGCACCAGGCGCTGGCTGCCGTCGGCCGTGTCGGTGACCAGGATGACGGCGCGGCGGGCGGCGCGCTCCCGGTTCATCTCCCGCAGGATGTCGAGCTTCACGCGACCGGCTCGACCAGCACGCGGATGCGCCCGCCGCAGGACAGGCCGACCCGCCAGGCGGTCTCGTCGGCGACGCCGAATTCGAGCACCCGGGGTTGGCCGTCCTCGATCACGTCGGCGGCCTCGGCGATGACCGCGCCCTCGACGCAGCCGCCCGAGACCGAGCCGAGGAAGTTCCCCTCCTCGTCGATGATGAGGTGGCTGCCGACCGGGCGCGGGGCCGAGCCCCAGGTCTCGATCACGGTGGCGAGCGCCACGCCGCGGCCCGCTTCGCGCCAGGCCTCGGCGGTGGCGAGGATGTCGGTGTCTGTCGACAGCATGGGACGGGATCTCCGGGGCGTTCACCCCCGCCTTGAGATGTTAGGGTTCAGCCGGCCGCGCGCAACCACGCCTTCGGCTCGCGCCCGCGCGGCTGGTGTGCGCCGAGCGCGCGGCACAGGTCGGCCATCGCCGACAGGCTGTGGATCGGCCGGAAATCGTCGACATGGGGCAGCATCGCCCGGATGCCGCTCGCCCGGGCCGAGAAGCCCTCGAAGCGCAGCAAGGGGTTGAGCCAGACGAGGCGCCGGCAGGAGCGGCGCAGGCGGTCCATCTCGTGGGTCAGGTCCTGCGTCACCTCGCGCTCGAGCCCGTCGGTGAAGAGCAGCACCACCGCGCCGCCCCCGAGCACCCGGCGCGACCAGTTCCGGTTGAACAGGTGCAGGGCCTCGGCGATGCGGGTGCCCCCCTCCCAGTCCTGCGCCCGGGCGCTGGCGCGGGCCAGGGCCTCGTCGGGGTCGCGGCGGGTCAGCTCGCGGGTGATGTTGGTGAGCCGGGTCGCGAAGACGAAGCTGTGGACCCGGCGCTGCTCGGAGAGCCCGTGCAGGAAGTGCAGGAAGAGACGGGAATACTCCGCCATCGAGCCGGAGATGTCGCACAAAGCCACGATCGGCGGCGGCCGCTCCCGCGGCGCCCGGAAGGCGAGGTCGATGGCGCCGCCCGCCCGCACCGTGCGCTGGAAGCTGCGGCGCGGGTCGATGCGCCCGCGCGGCCGCGCTTCGAACCGCCGGGTGCGGGTCGCGTCGTCGGGCAGCCGCAAGGACGCGATGAGGCGACGGGCCTGGGCCACCTCCTCGGCGCTCATCTGGGCGAAGTCCTTGGCCTTCAGCACCTCGGCCTGCGACACCGACAGGGTGACGGTGGTCAGGTCCTCCTCGGTGATCTTCGGCTTGGGCCGTTCGCTCTTCGGCGACAGGGCCTCCTGCACCCGCAGCGCCCCGGCATTCGGGGGCTTGGGCGGCGCCTTGTCGGGGGCGACCGGCGACATCTGGGCGATCATCTTCTCGATGAGGTCGCGCCGGCGCCAGAACAGCCGGAAGGCTTCGGCGAACAGGGCCGAGTGCTCGTGCCGGCGGACCAGCACGGCGTGGAGCGTCCAATAAAAATCCTCGCGGCTGCCGATGGCCGCGGCCTCCACCGCCTCGACGGCGTCGATCACGTCGCCGGGCCCGACCGGCACGCCGGCGGCGCGCAGGGCCCGGGCGAAGTAGGCGATGTTGTCGGGAAGCCGGCCAGTACCCTCGCTCATCCGGCGGACGATCTCACCTCGTCGAGAAGCGCCTTGGCGCGCCCGCCCTGCATCGCCTGGATGTCGTCCTGGTACTTCAGCAGCACGCCGAGCGTGTCGATGACGAGCGTGGGATCGAGCGCGATGGCGTCGAGCTCGACGAGGGCGGTGGCCCAGTCCAGCGTTTCGGCGACCCCCGGCGCCTTGAACAGGTCCTCCTTGCGGATCGCCTGCACGAAGCCGACCACCTGCCGCGACAGGGCCTCGGGGGCCTCCGGCAGGCGGGTGCGCAGGATCTGCAGCTCGCGCGCCGCGTCCGGGTAATCGACCCAGTGATAGAGGCAGCGGCGCTTGAGGGCGTCGTGGATCTCGCGGGTGCGGTTCGAGGTCAGGATCACCAGCGGCGGCTCGGGCGCGCGCACGGTGCCGAGTTCGGGAATCGTCACCTGGAAGTCGGACAGGACCTCGAGCAGGAAGGCCTCGAAGGCCTCGTCGGTGCGGTCGAGCTCGTCGATCAGCAGCACCGGCGCCCCGCCCTCCCCCGGCTCCAGCGCCTGGAGCAGCGGCCGGCGGATCAGGTAGCGCTCGGAGAAGAGTTCGGATTCGAGCCGCGCGCGGTCGACGGCGCCGCCGGCCTCGGCGAGGCGGATCGCCATCATCTGGCCGGCATAGTTCCACTCGTAGACCGCCGCCGCGACGTCGAGCCCCTCGTAGCATTGCAGCCGGATCAGCGGCCGTCCGAGGGATTTCGCCAGCACCTTGGCGATCTCGGTCTTGCCGACGCCGGCCTCGCCTTCGAGGAAGAGCGGCCGCTTCAGCTTGAGCGACAGGAACACGACGGTGGAGAGGGCACGGTCGGCGACGTAGCCGGCCGAGGCGAGCAGTGCCTGGGTGGCGTCGATGGAGGTGGGGAGGGTCATTCGGCGGAAGAGGCTTCTCGCGGGGGCGGTGGGCTTTCCACCAGGGGTCTTTGCGCTGATGATGGATATTGGAGCGGAACCGCGCCAATCCAGTCCCTCCCCCCTCTGCGGGGAAAGGTGTCCTGCGACGCAGGACGGGAGAGGGGAACCGGCTTCCGGAGAGGGGTCGCGACCACCATGACGTGCGCCCGCTGGATCAGCGTCGCGCTGCCCCTCTCCCGCCCGGCTCACGAGTGCTTCGCACTCGTGAGCCGGGCGCCCTCCCTCGCGGAGGGGGGAGGGTTGAGCACGTCGCGCCCTATCGATCCGCCGCCTTCTGCACCGCGCGGCGGGCCATCACGCCGATGAGGTGCGCCCGGTACGCCGCATCCGCGTGGATGTCGCTGTTGAGGCCATCGGCCGACGGCGACATGCCCTCCAGCGACTTCGCGGCGAAGCGCTTGCCCAGAGCCTCCTCGGCCTCGGTCCAGCGGAAGACGCCGTTCGAGCCCGCGCCCGTCACCGTGACGCGGATGTCGCTCGGGCGCTTGGCCACGAACACGCCGACGAGGGCGTAGCGCGAGGCCGGGTTGCGGAATTTCTCGTAGGCCGCCTTGTGGGGGATCGGGAACGAGACGCCGGTGACGATCTCGCCTTCTTCCAGCGCCGTCTCGAACAGGCCGGTGAAGAACTCCTCCGCGGCGAGCTTGCGCTTGTTGGTGCTGATCGTGGCGCCGAGCGCCAGGCATGCCGCCGGATAGTCCGCCGCCGGGTCGTTGTTGGCGACCGAGCCGCCGATCGTGCCGCGGTGGCGCACCGCCGGGTCGCCGATGAGCGCCGCGAGCTCGGCGAGCGCGGGGATCGCCTCCTTGACGTCGGCCGACTCGGCCACCGCGCCGTGGGTGGTCATCGCGCCGATCGTGACCGAGCGCGGGCTGCGCTCGATCCCGACGAGGTCCGGCACCTTGCCGAGGTCGATCAGCGTGCCGGGGGCGGCGAGGCGCTGCTTCATCGTCGGGATCAGGGTGTGGCCGCCGGCGACGAGCTTGGCGTCCTCGCCGGCGAGCAGGCTCACGGCCTCCTTGAGGCTGGTCGGCTGGTGATAGGCGAAAGCGTACATGATGCTCTCCAGACTTTGTCTTATACCGGCGCGCCTTGCCATCGACACGTCGATGGCAAGGCGTTCGGCGCATCAGCGCCGGCGTCCATTCGGGCTTGCCCAGCGCCTTCGAACGGGTGCGGTCGAAGGCGCTGGGATATTATTCCGCGGCTTCCGGGCGCAGGTGGGGGCTCGCCTGCGCGGCCCGCCACACCGCGAGCGGCGTCGCCGGCATCACGATGTTCTCGTGGCCGAGCGCGTCGGTGAGCGCGTTCATCACCGCCGCCGGGGCCGCGATGGCGCCGGCCTCGCCGCAGCCCTTGATGCCGAGCGGGTTCGACGGGCACGGCGTCACCGTCATGCCGACCTCGAACGAGGGCAGGTCCGCCGCCCGCGGCATGCGGTAATCCATGAAGCTCGCGGTGACGAGCTGCCCGTCCGAGTCGTACAGTGCGCCCTCGAACAGGGCCTGGCCGACGCCCTGCGCGATGCCGCCATGGACCTGGCCCTCGACGATCATCGGATTGATGACGTTGCCGAAGTCGTCCACCGCCGTGAACTTCTCGATGGTGACGACGCCGGTATCGGGATCGACCTCGAGCTCGCAGATGTGCATGCCGGCCGGGAAGGTGAAGTTGGTGGGGTCGTAGAACGCCCCCTCCTTCAGCCCGGGCTCGAGCTGCGCGCCGCTGAACTTGTGGGCGACGTAGGCCTGCAACGCCACCTCGCCGAAGGCCAGCGACTTGTCGGTGCCGGCGACCGAGAAGCGGCCGTCCTTGAACTCGATGTCGTCCTCGCCGGCCTCGAGCGCGTAGGCCGCGACCTTGCGGCCCTTGGCCACCACCTTGTCGATTGCCTTGGCGATGGCCGACATGCCGACCGCGCCGGAGCGCGAGCCGTAGGTGCCCATGCCGAACTGCACCTTGTCGGTGTCGCCATGCACGATGGTGACGCTCTCGATCGGCACGCCGAGCCGGTCGGAGACGAGCTGCGCGAAGGTGGTCTCGTGGCCCTGGCCGTGGCTGTGCGAGCCGGTCAGCACCTCGATCGAGCCGGTCGGGTTCACCCGCACCTCGGCCGATTCCCACAGGCCCACGCCGGCGCCGAGCGAGCCCACCGCCTGAGACGGGGCGATGCCGCAGGCCTCGATGTAGGACGAGAAGCCGATGCCGCGCAGCTTGCCGTTGCGGGCGCTCTCGCGCCGGCGCCGGGGAAAGCCCTTGTGGTCGGCGATCTCGAGCGCCTTGTCGAGCGAGGCCGAGTAGTCGCCGCCGTCATACATCATGATGACGGGCGTCTGGTGCGGGAAGCTCTTGACGTAGTTCCTGCGCCGGAACTTCGCCGGGTCCTGGTTCAGCTCGCGCGCCGCGACCTCGACCAGCCGCTCGATGACGAAGGTCGCCTCGGGCCGCCCGGCGCCGCGATAGGCATCGACCGGCGCGGTGTTGGTGTAGACCCCGTCCACCTCGCAGTAGATCGCCGGGATGTTGTACTGGCCCGACAGGAGCGGCGCGTAGAGGTAGGTCGGCACCGACGAGGCGAAGGTCGACAGGTAGGCGCCGAGATTGGCGATGGTATGGACCTTGAGGGCCAGGATCTTGCCGCTCTCGTCGGTCGCGAGTTCCGCATGGGTGACGTGATCGCGCCCGTGGGCGTCGCACAGGAAGGCCTCGGTGCGGTCGCTCGTCCACTTCACCGGCCGGCCGACCTTCTTGGCCGCCCAGACGCAGACCGTCTCCTCGGCATAGATGAAGATCTTCGAGCCGAAGCCGCCCCCGACGTCGGGCGCCACCACCCGCAGCTTGTTCTCCGGCGCGATGCCGATGAAGGCCGAGAGCACGAGGCGCGCCACGTGCGGGTTCTGGCTCGTGGTGTAGAGGGTGAAGGCCTCCTCCGCCTCGTCGTACTCGCCCACCGCCGCGCGGGGCTCGATCGGGTTCGGCACCAGCCGGTTGTTGACGATGTCGAGCTTGGTGACGTGCGCCGCGCGGGCGAAGGCCGCCTCGACGTCGGCCTGGTTGCCGAGGTGCCAGTTGAACACCGTGTTGTCGGGGGCGACGTCGTGGACCACGGTGCCGGCGCCTGCGGCCTTGGCGGTCTCGACCACCGCCGGGAGCAGGTTGTAGTCGACGCTGATCGCCTCGGCGGCGTCCTTGGCCTGGGCCAGGGTCTCGGCGATGACCACCGCGACGTGGTCGCCGACGTAGCGCACCTTGCCCTGGGCGAGCGCCGGGTGCGCCCCGGCCTTCATCGGCGTGCCGTCCTTGGAGTGGATCATCCAGCCGCAGATCAGGCCGCCGACCTTGTCGGCCGCCAGATCCTCGCCGGTCAGGATCCCGACCACCCCCGGCATTGACGCTGCGGCCGAGGTGTCGATGCCGCGGATCTCGGCGTGAGCGTGCGGCGAGCGCAGGAAATAGGCATAGGCCTGGCCCGGACGGTTGTAGTCGTCGACGTAGCGGCCCTTGCCGGTGATGAAGCGCTGGTCTTCCTTGCGGCGCACCGAGGCGCCGATGCCGGTGGCGGTCATGCGTGTCTCTCCCGGATCTTGCCTGATGGGCCGGCGCTGACGCGGTGAGGCCGGCCTCGTTCTGTCGTGGCGTGTCGTTATGGTTGGTCCGGATGGCGCGGACGATTTTTTGATGGGGCGCAGGTTTCTAACCCTCCCCCCCTCTGCGGGGGAGGGTGGCGAACGCAGTGAGCGCAGCGGGACGCAGTCCCGCCGAGAGGGGCAGCGCGACGCCATGGAATGTGGCGTCCTTCATGGCGCGCGCGACCTCTCCGGAAGCGGCCTCCCCCCTCCCGCCCCGCGCACGAGTGCTTCGCACTCGCAGCGGGGCACCCTCCCCCGCAGAGGGGGGAGGGTTCGGGGTGGTGCTATTCCGCCGCGACCTTCTGCGGCTCAGATGTCATCGCCTCGGCGCCGGCCGCGATGGCCTTCACGATGTTGTGGTAGCCGGTGCACCGGCAGATGTTCCCTTCCAGCTCGTGCCGGATGGTGTGCTCGTCGAGGGCGTTGCCCTTGCGGCGCACGAGGTCCACGGCCGTCATGATCATGCCGGGGGTGCAGTAGCCGCATTGCAGGCCGTGATGCTCGCGGAACGCCGCCTGCATCGGATGCAGGTCGCCGCCGGCGGCCAGGCCCTCGATGGTCGTGACCGAGCGGCCGTTGCACTGCACCGCCAGCACGGTGCAGGCCTTGATCGCCTCGCCGTCGAGGTGGACCACGCAGGCGCCGCACTGGCTGGTGTCGCAGCCGACATGGGTGCCGGTGAGACGAAGGGTGTCGCGCAGGTACTGCACCAGCAGCGTGCGCGGGTCGATGTCGGCGGTCACGGCCTTGCCGTTCACCGTCAGGCTGACAGCGCTCATGGGGTGACGTCCTCCTCCTGGACCAGGACACCTTGGCCGAAGACCCGCGGATCCTGTCTGTCGGACCCTGTTGCTCGTGGTGGCCGGGCCGGCCGTGCCTCTCTGGAATCGCTCGAATTCGAGTGTCAACCGGGCGGAAGCGCCGGTCAAGGCGCTCCGCCTCGGCCTTTTGGCGCGAGAACCGGCCGATTCCGGCCGATTTTCGCTGTTCAACCCGATTGCCTCGCAACAAGTTGATCGCCCGCGATCGAACCTGTCGCGACGATCGGGCGCGGCTCAGGCGGCCGAGTTCGCGCCCTGAACCTCCTTGGCGAACGTGTCGAAGAAGGTGTCGGCATATTTCTTTGCGACGCCGTTGATCAGGCGCCCGCCGAGCTGGGCGAGCTTGCCGCCGACGCTGGCCTCGACGTCGTAGGTCATCTTGGTCTGGCCGTCCTCGGCCGGCGCGAGGCGCACCACGGCCCCGCCCTTCGCGAAGCCCGCGACGCCACCCTGGCCCTCGCCGGTGATGCGGTAGCCGTTCGGCGCGTCGATGTCGGTCAGCGTCACCTTGCCCTTGAAGGTCGCCTTCACGGGGCCGACCGCGATCTTGGCGGCGGCCTGCAGCTCGTTGTCGCCGACCTTCTCAAGGGACTCGCAGCCCGGGATGCAGCGCTTGAGCACCTCCGGGTCGTTGAGCTTCTCCCACACCGTCTGCTGGTCGGCCGGCAGCACGACCTCGCCGGTCATCGTCATCGCCATGGCGGCGCTCCCCCATCGTTCACTTCGGCTTCGCCGTCGACGGTAGCGGAGCGGTTGCCGCGGGGCCAGTCGACCTTTCGCACACCCGCCCGGCGGCACCCGATTGTGGAGTGGTGCGGTGCTTGCTAAGCCTCACGCCAGGGAACGGCCGTGACACCCGTATGAGCGGGGCGCGGCCAGGGAGGTCCGGGCGCAAAGCCCGCGAACGGAGAACGTGACCGCATGGAGGTCTTCGCGCAGCAGCTCATCAACGGGCTGACGCTTGGGTCGATCTACGGCCTCATCGCCATCGGCTACACGATGGTGTTCGGCATCATCGGCATGATCAACTTCGCCCATGGCGACGTGTTCATGCTCTCGGCCTTCATCGCGCTGATCACCTTCCTGATCGTCACGACCTGGCTCGGCATCTCGTCGATCGCGCTGGCGCTGCTCATCGTGCTGATCGTCGCGATGCTGCTGACCGCCCTGTGGGGCTGGTCGATCGAGCGCATCGCCTACCGGCCCCTGCGCGGGTCGTTCCGGCTGGCGCCGCTGATCTCGGCGATCGGCGTCTCGATCTTCCTGTCGAACTTCGTCCAGGTGGTGCAGGGCGCCCGCAACAAGCCGACGCCGCCGATGATGCGCGACGTGATCACCCTGTGGACCGGCGATAACGGTTACGCGGTGGCGCTGTCGTACAAGCAGATCATCATCATGCTGACCACCGTGGTGCTGCTGGCCGGGTTCTGGTACCTGGTGCAGAAGACGCCGCTCGGCCGCGCCCAGCGCGCCTGCGAGCAGGACCGCAAGATGGCCGCGCTGCTCGGCATCGACGTCGACCGCACGATCTCCCTGACCTTCGTGCTGGGTGCCGCCCTGGCGGCGGTCGCCGGCACGATGTACCTGCTCTATTACGGGGTCGTGTCCTTCGCGGACGGCTTCACGCCCGGCGTCAAGGCCTTCACGGCGGCGGTGCTCGGCGGCATCGGCAGCCTGCCCGGCGCGGTGCTCGGCGGTCTCCTCATCGGCCTCGTCGAGACCTTCTGGTCGGCGTATTTCTCCATCGAGTACAAGGACGTGGCGGCTTTCTCGATCCTCGCGATCGTGCTCATCTTCATGCCGTCCGGCATCCTCGGCCGGCCCGAGGTCGAGAAGGTCTGATGGCGAATCCGGCCCATACCCTGGCGGCCAGCACCGCCGCCGACCGCGCCGCCCCCGACGTGGCGGGCATCGTCAAGGACGCGGCGCTGTTCGCGCTCGTCACCTTCGGCCTCTGCGTGCCGATCGTCGCCTTCCGCACCGACCTGAGCCAGACCTCGGCCCTCGACCTCGTGCCGCGCTGGGGCCTCGTCGCGATCCTGTGCGGCATCGTCTTCATCGTGCGGCTGGCCCAGCGCCTGATCCTCGCCGGCCGCGACGCGCGCCGGGCGCTCACGCCCGCGCCGGACCAGGCGACCGAGGCGGTCGGCGCGACGCCGAACGCCGCGCAGAAGGTCTCGGCGTACGCCCTGCCGGCCTTCCTCGGGGTGACGCTGACCTTCCCGCTGCTCGTCGTGCTCGGCACCGGGGGCCTCGGCGAATCGCGCTACTGGATCGACCTCGGCATCCTGATCCTCACCTACGTGATGCTGGGCTGGGGCCTCAACATCGTGGTCGGCCTCGCGGGCCTCCTCGATCTCGGCTACGTCGCGTTCTACGCCGTCGGCGCCTATTCCTACGCCCTCCTCTCGACGGTGTTCGGCCTGTCGTTCTGGATCTGCCTGCCCCTCGCCGGGCTGTTCGCGGGCCTCTGGGGCATGGTGCTGGGCTTCCCCGTGCTGCGCCTGCGCGGCGACTACCTCGCCATCGTGACGCTGGCCTTCGGCGAGATCATCCGCCTCGTCCTCATCAACTGGACCGACTTCTCGGGCGGCGCCGCCGGCCTCTCGTCGATCCCGCGCGCCACCTTCTTCGGGATCCCGTTCACGGCGGACGAGGACGGGTTCGCGGCGAAGTTCGGGCTCGACTTCAGCCCGATGCACCGGGTGATCTTCCTCTACTACCTGATCCTGGCACTCGCCTTGATCACCAACGGCGTGACGCTTCGCCTGCGCCGCCTGCCGATCGGCCGGGCCTGGGAGGCCCTGCGCGAGGACGAGATCGCCTGCCGCTCGCTCGGCATCAACACCACCAACACCAAGCTCACCGCCTTCGCGCTCGGCGCGATGTTCGGGGGCTTCGCCGGCTCGTTCTTCGCGGTGCGCCAGGGCTTCGTCAGCCCGGAGAGCTTCAACTTCCTCGAGAGCGCGATCATCCTGGCGATCGTGGTGCTCGGCGGCATGGGCTCGCAGATCGGCGTCGCGGTCGCGGCCGTGGCGATGGTCGGCGGGCCGGAGCTCCTGCGCAACCTCGGCTTCCTCAAGGCGGTGTTCGGCGACCACTTCGATCCGAGCGAGTACCGCCTGCTCTTGTTCGGCCTTGCCATGGTGATCATGATGATCTGGCGCCCCCGCGGCCTGATCTCGGAGCGTTCGCCCTCGATCGTGCTGAAGGAGCGCAAGCGCATCTCGGGCTCGCTCGTGAAGGAGGGCCACGGCTGATGGCCGACACCTTCGCTTCCCCCCGCATGGCCGACCCTGTCCTCACGGTCGACCACGTCACCATGCGCTTCGGCGGCCTCGTCGCGGTCAACGACCTGTCGTTCCGGGTCGGCCGCGGCGACATCACGGCGCTGATCGGCCCGAACGGCGCCGGCAAGACCACGGTCTTCAACTGCATCACCGGCTTCTACAAGCCGACCGAAGGCATGATGACCCTGCGCCACCGCGACGGCACGGAGTTCCTGCTCGAGCAGCTGCCCGGCTACGCGGTGAACCGGCGCGCCCACGTCGCCCGCACCTTCCAGAACATCCGCCTGTTCACCGGCATGACCGTGCTGGAGAACCTTCTGGTGGCCCAGCACAACCCCCTGATGCTGGCCTCCGGCTACACGATCGCGGGGCTCCTCGGCCTGCCCACCTACCGGAAGGCAGAGAAGGCGGCGGTCGAGAAGGCGACGGCCTGGCTCGAGCGGATCCACCTGATGCACCGCGCCGACGACCCGGCGGGCGACCTGCCCTACGGCGACCAGCGCCGGCTCGAGATCGCCCGGGCGATGTGCACCGATCCGGTCCTGCTCTGCCTCGACGAGCCGGCGGCCGGCCTCAACCCGCGCGAATCGCTGCTCCTCAACGACCTGCTGCGGGCGATCCGCGACGATTACGACACCTCGGTGCTGCTGATCGAGCACGACATGTCGGTGGTGATGGAGATCTCCGACCACGTCGTGGTGCTCGATTACGGCACCAAGATCGCCGACGGGACGCCGGCGGAGATCCAGAGCGACCAGAGCGTCATCGCCGCCTATCTCGGCGTCGAGGACGAGGAGGTGGAGAAGGTCGAGGCGGAGGTGGGGGTATGACCGTCGCGACGTGGCTCGCCTTCGCGGCCTCGTCCGCGATCCTGCTGGTGATCCCGGGCCCGACGATCCTGCTCGTCGTGTCCTACGCCATCGGCAGCGGCCTGCGGGCCGCCCTGCCGGCGGCGATCGGCGTCGCGCTCGGCGACCTCACCGCCATGACCCTGTCGCTCCTCGGCCTCGGCGCTCTGCTCGCGGCCTCCGCCACCCTGTTCACGGTGCTCAAGTGGTGCGGCGCCGCCTACCTGGTCTGGCTCGGCATCAAGCTGTGGCGGGCGGGCGCGCAGATCCAGGCGGCGCCGCGCTCCGGCGCGCCGGCCCTCAGGATGGCCGCCCATGCCTGGCTCGTCACCACCCTCAACCCGAAGAGCCTGACCTTCTTCGTGGCCTTCCTGCCCCAGTTCCTCGATCCGCGAGGGGATCTCTTGACCCAGATGGTGGTGTTCGAGGCGACCTTCGTCGCCCTCGCCTTCCTCAACGCCTTCGCCTACGCCGTGGTCGCCTCGCGGGCCCGCGGGCTTGCCGCCAGCCCGGCCCGGGTGCGGCTGATGAACCGCCTCGGCGGCAGCCTGCTGATCGGCGCCGGCTTCGCCGCCGCCCGGAGCACGCCGTGAGCGTCGCCGGCATCAACGTCCTGGTGGACGAGACCCGCGCCCGGGCCGCCGGCACCCGGGCCCCGCTCCTCACGGTGCGCGGGGTGAAGACCTATTACGGGAACATCATCGCGCTCAAAGGGGTCGATCTCGACGTCAACGAGGGCGAGATCGTCACCCTGATCGGCGCCAACGGGGCCGGCAAGTCGACCCTGATGATGACGATCTTCGGCAGCCCCCGGGCGCGGGAGGGCACGATCACCTATGCGGGCCGGGACATCACGAAGATGCCGACCCACGAGATCGCCCGCCTCAACCTGGCGCAGTCGCCGGAGGGGCGGCGGATCTTCCCGCGCATGACCGTCTACGAGAACCTGCAGATGGGGGCGGCGGTCAATGGCGGCGCCCATTTCGAGCAGGACCTGGAGCGGGTCTGCGCGATGTTCCCGCGCCTCAAGGAGCGGCTCTACCAGCGCGGCGGCACGATGTCGGGCGGCGAGCAGCAGATGCTGGCGATCGCCCGCGCCCTGATGAGCCGGCCGCGCCTGCTGCTCCTCGACGAGCCGTCGCTGGGCCTCGCGCCGCTCATCGTCAAGCAGATCTTCTCCGCCATCAAGGAGCTCAACGAGCGCGACGGCATGACGGTGTTCCTCGTCGAGCAGAACGCCTACCACGCCCTGAAGCTGGCGCACCGCGGCTACGTCATGGTGACCGGCACCATCACCATGTCGGGCACCGGCAAGCAGCTCCTCGACGACCCGTCGGTGAAGGCCGCCTATCTCGAGGGGGGACGGCACTGATGCAGGGGATCCTCTACGAGGAGAGCACGGTCTGGCTCTTCCTCCTCGTCACCGTGGTGATGGGCGGCTGGATGGCCTGGATGATCGGGCGCGGCATCGCGCTCGGCTGGCGGCCGTACTGGCAGGCGGTGCTGTCGCTGCTGCTCCTCGGCATCGCCGTGCGCTTCATCCACCACGCCCTGTTCGAGGGCAGCTTCCTGTCGCCGCACTACTACGTGGTCGACACGATCGTGCTGCTCGTCATCGGCTCGGCCGGCTACCGCGCCACCCGCGCGCGGCAGATGACGACGCAGTACCGCTGGCTCTACGAGCGCAGCGGACCGCTGAGCTGGCGCGCGAAGGCGGCAGGCTGAGCGCCCGGCCCCGCGCCTCAGCGGGCGCGGGACTTCACGCATGCCGGGGCCGAGGGCTCCGGCGCACCCGATCCGGGGCCTCCCAAGGGTCCCGGTCTCCCGGCCGAAAGGGCCCGCGAGCCCGACATCCACGTCGATCCAGAGGAGTACAGAGATGAAGCGCACGCTACTGGCCGGCTTCGCCCTCGCGGCCGGCCTCGCCTGGGCCGGATCGGCGCAGGCCCAGATCAAGATCGGCGTCGCCGGCCCGATCACCGGCCCGAACGCCGCCTTCGGCGCGCAGCTCAAGAACGGCGCCGAGCAGGCCGTCGCCGACATCAACAAGGCCGGCGGCATCAACGGCCAGAAGATCGTCCTGTCCATCGGCGACGACGCCTCCGACCCGAAGCAGGGCGTCTCGGTCGCCAACAAGTTCGCCGCCGAGGGCGTGAAGGCCGTGGTCGGCCACTTCAACTCCGGCGTCTCGATCCCGGCCTCGGAGGTCTACGCCGAGTCCGGCATCGTCGAGATCACCCCGGCCTCGACCAACCCGAAATACACCGAGCGCAAGCTGTGGAACACGTTCCGCACCTGCGGCCGCGACGACCAGCAGGGCGCGGTCGCCGGCGCCTACCTGGCCGACAAGTTCAAGGGCAAGAACGTCGCCTTCGTGCACGACAAGACCCCCTACGGCCGCGGCCTCGCCGACGAGACCCTGAAGGCCCTCAAGGCCAAGGGCGGCAAGGACGTGGTGTTCGAGGGCATCAACCCGGGCGAGAAGGACTACTCGGCGCTCGTCTCGAAGCTGAAGCAGGCCAAGGCCGACGTGGTCTATTACGGCGGCCTGCACACCGAGGCCGGCCTGATCGTGCGCCAAATGCGCGACCAGGGCCTCAACGCCCCGCTGATGAGCGGCGACGGCATCACCGACAAGGAGTTCGCCCAGATCGCCGGCCCGGGCGCCGACGGCACGCTGATGACCTTCGCGCCGGACGCCCGCAAGAACCCCAACGCCAAGGACGTCGTGGCGGCCTTCAAGGCCAAGAACATCGACCCCGAGGCCTACACCCTCTACTCCTACGCCGCCGTCCAGATCCTGAAGGCCGCCATGGAGGCCACCAAGTCCACCGACGGCAAGAAGGTCGCGGCCTACATGGCCGAGGGCAAGCCGTTCAAGACGGCGATCGGCGACATCTCGTACGACAAGAAGGGTGACATCACCCGTCCCGACTACGTGATGTACATGTGGAAGAAGGGCGGCGACGGCCGGATCGACTACACCGGCAACGAGCTGACCCAGTAAAGCCTGCAAGACCCTCGGGTCGGCCCGGCGCCCTGCGCGCCGGGCGCTTTGCCGTTGACGAAGCCGTGTGTTCGTCACACCCACGGCTTGCGCGTCCCATCGCCTCACCTTACATGCTCAGCAAGCGTTAGAAGGCCATCAGCGCGCCCGGCACCTCGGCCGAGCACCCGTACGGCCGGGCGCGTCGCGACCCGATTTTCGAAGATGTGCTCCCGGTGGCGCCGACCGCGACGGCGACCCGGGCGGAGAGTGTGAATGGCGAAAGAAGAGTTGATGCAGTTCGACGGTCTCGTGCTCGAGATCCTGCCGGACGCGCGTTACCGCGTGCAGCTCGACCAGGGCCACGAGATCGTGGCCTACACGGCCGGCAAGATGAAGAAGAACCGCATCAAGACTCTGGCCGGCGACCGGGTCACCGTCGAGATGTCGCCCTACGACCTCGAGAAGGGCCGTCTGGTGTTCCGTCACAAGGACGAGCGCAGTGCCGGCCCGCGCCCGCCGTTCCGCGGCGGCAGCCAGTTCCGCCGGCGCTGACCTTCGTCACAAGACCTGTCTCTGCGCGGGGCTGGGGTTAAGAACCCTGGCCTTTTGCGCATCTGAAGAGACCTGCCACAGAGACTTGCCATGACCCGCCCCCTGGTGATCGCCCCCTCGATCCTGTCGGCCGACTTCGCCCGGCTCGGCGAGGAGGTCCGCGACGTCGTCGCGGCCGGGGCCGACTGGGTCCATATCGACGTGATGGACGGCCATTTCGTGCCGAACCTCACCTTCGGGCCGGTGGTGGTGAAGGCGCTGCGGCCGCACACGAAAGCCGTGTTCGACGTCCACCTGATGATCGCCCCGGCCGACCCCTACCTCGCGGCCTTCGCGGAGGCGGGAGCCGACATCATCACGGTCCATGCCGAGGCGGGTCCTCACCTGCACCGCTCGCTCCAGACCATCCGGGCGCTCGGCAAGAAGGCGGGCGTCGCGATCAACCCGGGCTCGCCCGCGAGCCTGGTCGAGCCGGTGCTCGACATGGTCGACCTCGTGCTCTGCATGACCGTCAACCCGGGCTTCGGCGGCCAGAGCTTCATCGGCTCGGTCTGCGAGACCGTCTCGCGCATGCGCGCGATGGTGGGCGGCCGCGACATCGACATCGAGGTCGACGGCGGGGTGACGCCGGAGACGGCGCCGGCGGTGGTGAAGGCGGGCGCGAACGCGCTGGTCGCGGGCTCGGCCACCTTCAAGGGCGGGCGCGAGGCCTACGGCGCCAACATCGCGGCGATCCGCCGGGCGGCGGAGGGTGCGGCGGGGCAGTGGGTGTAGGTCGGGACCGGGCCGGTAGCGCGATGCTCCGTTATGCCGCGCACACCCTCCGATGGACTGACCGCGAAGGAGGGCTCCAGACGGCTCGGCGATCCCTGGAGCCCTCCTTCGAGGCCTCCGCTGCGCTCCGGCGCCTCAGGATGTGGTGGAGGGTAGGATGGACCGCGGTCGACCATCGCCGGACCCGGCAAGCATCCTCGACGCTGATCAGCGCCCGGCGACCCGTCGGATCGTCCCTGAAAACGCCCGGGCCTGGCGCGGCGGCGGGGTGTCCGCCACGATCCGCGCCGCCCGCCGGTCGAGGCGGGCGGCCGAGCGGCGGAGCGTGACGACGCCGAGCGCCGCGGCGCCCCCCACGAGGCAGGGCACCAGCACCAGGGCATAGGTCGTCAGGCTCATCATCGCAGGGTCGTCAACGTCAGCCTCGCACCGAAGTGTAGACCAACGCCGAGCACGAACCAAACGACCATCAGCGCGAGGGCGGGCGCAGTGACGCGGCCCGTCGTCGCCATGGCGGCGGTCAGCGGTGCGACGATGCCCGTGATGGCGAAGCCGGCCGCGCCGATATTCATCAGGTTGGCGGTGAGCTTCACCTGCTCGTTGTGGACGAGGATGTCGCGGGCGAGCTGGGCCCGCTCCCGCTCCGCCGCCTCGTCGCCGTCCTGCTCATCCTCTCCTTCGGGTTGCAGCCCGCTCGCCATGCGCGATCCGGGCCCCGGTCAGGCACGGCCGGATTTGGGATAGCCCCGCGGCGCCATGGTGCCGGCGGTGCCGCGGTGGCCGACCCACTTCGCCAGTTCCTCCCCCGCCACGGTGCGGGTGCGCCCGGCGCTGTCGGGCCAGGTCAGGCCGTCGGCGAGACGGAAGATCACGACCGAGTCGAGGGCGCCGTCGCGGTACTTCTGCAGCCGGACGCCCTTGCCGCGGACCATCTCGGGGATCTCGGCGAGCGGGAAGACGGTCAGCATCCGGTTGGTGCCGCAGGCGGCGACGTGGTCGCCCTCCCCCACCTCGACGACGAGGCTCGCCGTCGCCGGATCGTCGAGGCCGATCACCTGCTTGCCCTTGCGGGTGTTGGCGACGAGCCCGTCGGCCGGGGTGACGAAGCCGCGGCCGTCCGTGGTGGTGAGCAGGAGCTTCACGCCGGGCTTGTGCGCCCAGACGGTGACGATCTCCGATCCCTCGTCCATGTCGACCATCAGGCGGATCGGATCGCCGAAGCCGCGCCCGCCCGGGAGCTTGGCGGCTTCGAGGGTGAAGACCTTGCCGTTCGAGGCGAGCACCAGGATCTTGGCGGTGGTCTCGGTCGGGAAGCTCACCTTGAGCGTGTCGTCGCCCTTGAACTGCACGGCCGAGAGGTCGGCGACGTGGCCCTTGAGCGCCCGGATCCAGCCCTTCTGCGACACGATCACGGTGATCGGCTCGCGCTCGACCATCGCCTCGGAAAAGTCGATGCCGGAGGTGTCGGGCGGGTTCTCGAGGGTGGTGCGGCGGCGCCCGATCGCGGTCTCGGGGCCGTAGGTCTTGCGCACCGCCCGGATCTGGGTGGCGATCGCCTTCCACTGCTTCTCGTCGGAGCCGAGCAGGCCGTCGAGTTCGGCCTTCTCCGTGGTGAGCGTGTCGAGCTCGCGCTTCAGCTCCATCTCCTCAAGCTTGCGCAGGGAGCGGAGGCGCGTGTCGAGGATGGCGTTGGCCTGCAATTCGGTCAGTTCGAAGACCCGCATCAGCTCGGCCTTCGGCTCGTCCTCCTCGCGGATGATCTGGATCACCCGGTCGAGGTCGAGATAGACGATGAGCAGGCCGCCCAGGATCTCGAGCCGCCGCTCGATCTGCGCGAGGCGGTGGCGCGAGCGGCGCTGCAGCACGACACGGCGGTGGTCGAGCCACTCGCGCAGGGCCTCCGCCAGGCCGATCACCCGCGGCACCGTCCCGCCGACCAGCACGTTCATGTTGAGCGAGATGCGGCTCTCCAGCTCGGTGAGCCGGAAGAGCGATTCCATCAGCACGACGGGATCGACGGTCCGCGAGCGCGGCTCGAGCACCACCCGCACGTCCTCGGCCGATTCGTCGCGCACGTCGGCCAGGAGCGGCAGCTTCTTCTCCTGGAGAAGCTCGGCCATCTTCTCGATCAGCCGCGCCTTCGGCACGCCGTACGGGATCTCGGTGACGACCACCGCCCAGGTGCCGCGGCCGAGATCCTCCTTCTGCCAGCGCGCCCGGACCCGGAAACCACCGCGCCCGGTGCGGTAGGCCTCGGCGATCGAGGCCGCGGAATCGATGACGATGCCGCCGGTCGGGAAGTCCGGGCCCTTGACGAAGGTGGTCAGCTGCTCGGACGTCGCGGCCGGGTGGGTGATGAGGTAGAGCGCCGCCTCGCACAGCTCCGCCGCGTTGTGCGGCGGGATCGAGGTCGCCATGCCGACCGCGATGCCCTGCGAGCCGTTGGCGAGAAGGTTCGGGAAGGCCGCCGGGAGGACGACGGGTTCCTCTTCCTGCCCGTCGTAGTTCGGGCGGAAGTCGACCGCGTCCTCGTCCATCCCCTCGAGGAGGAGGCGGGCGACTTCGGTCATCCGGCACTCGGTGTAGCGCTGGGCCGCCGGGTTGTCGCCGTCGATGTTGCCGAAATTGCCCTGGCCGTCGACGAGCGGGTAGCGCTGGGCGAAGTCCTGGGCGAGGCGCACGAGCGCGTCGTAGACCGCGACGTCGCCGTGCGGATGGTACTTGCCGATCACGTCGCCGACGACGCGGGCGCATTTCTTGTACGCGCTGCCGGGATCGAGGCGCAAAAGCCGCATCGCGTGCAGGATGCGCCGGTGGACGGGCTTCAGGCCGTCGCGGGCATCGGGCAGCGCCCGGTGCATGATGGTCGAGAGCGCGTAGGCGAGGTAGCGCTCCTCCAGCGCCGCCTTCAGGTCGACGTTCTCGATCCCGTCGCGGTCGGAGGGTGGCTCGAAGGGCTTTCCCATGGGCGGACGTCAACTCACGATTTCGGCGGTCTCAAGACCAGAACATAACACGAACATTCACCGATTGCCAGGAACGAGAGGACAACCCGTCCGTGCAGTCGGGCGGCGATCACCCGGCCCCGGCGGTGCCGAGGGCGACGAAGCGGAGCCGCTCCTCCGGCTCGGCGACGTCGCGCGGGGCCCAGATGTGCTGGTCGAGGAAATAACCCGTTAAGGTAAAGCCTTGCTTGACCTCCCGGGCCGTCGGCACGTTGAGGCCGCGGCGGTCGGGCCGGTCGACCAGGAAGTCGGGGAGCGCCAGCAGCCGGTCGCGCCAGGGCTCGCCGGCGGCGGCGCTGACCGCCCGTCCGCTCTTCGGCGAGACGTAGGCCAGGTACTCGTTGGTGCCGGTGGCGGCGCAGGCCGAGAGGTCGAGGCCGAAGCCGAGCTCGGCCAGCACCGCGAGCTCGAAGCGCACCATCAGGGCGGGCGCCACCTCCGGCTCGTGCAGGTGCTCGATCAGCACGCGCGCCGCGGCGAACAGGGCCGGGTGGGGATCGCGCTCGGGCAGGAGCCGCATCAGCCCGGCGGCGTAGCCGATGCCGTAGAGGGCGAGGCGCGAGCCGATCAGCCGGGCGCTGGCGCTCTCGAGCGGCTCGACCGCGTAGGCGCCGAGGCTGTCGTCGAGGCGCGCCCGCCACACCGCCCGCACCAGGTTGCCGGGTTGCAGCACCGGCTGCATCCGGCGCGAGCGCCCACCATGGACGAGGCCGAGATGCCGGCCATGCGCCGCCGTCATCAGCTCGAGGACGACGCCGGTCTCGCCGTGCCGCCGCGCCCCGAGAACCAGCCCGTCATCCGTCCACTGCATGGGGTGATAGATAACGTCTCGCGCACCGGAACTGAACCGGCGCGCGCAAGACCGGCCCCGTCCGTCAGGCCGGCGGCAGCAGCACCGCGAACGAGATGCGCGTGCCCCGTCCGGGCTCGCTCGCGACGCCGATCTGCCCGCCCATCAGCTCGACGAGGTGGCGGCAGATCACCAGGCCGAGGCCGCTGCCGCCGAAGCGGCGGCGGATCGATTCGTCGCCCTGGCCGAACGGCACGAACAGCCGCTCCTGCTGCGCCGCCGACATGCCGATGCCGGTGTCGCTCACCGTGAACAGCAGGCGGCCGGCGCCGGTCCGGTTGGTGTCCGGTGCGACCGCCAGCACGATCCGGCCCGCCGGCGTGAACTTCACCGCGTTGGTGAGAAGGTTGAGGAGCACCTGGCGCAGGCGCCCGATATCGCCCAGCACCCAGGTCGGGACGGCGGGATCGCGCACCACCTCCACGGTCACGCTCTTGCCGGAGACGGACCCGCGCGCGAGGGCGGCGGTCCCGTCCAGGAGCTCGGTCATCAGGAAGGGCTCCGGGTCGAGGGCGACCTGGCCGGCCTCGATCTGGGCCACGTCGAGCACGTCGTCGACCACCCGCAGCAGGATCTCGCCGGCCTCCTGGACGGCGGCGAGGTGGCGCAGGGTCTCGGGCTCGCGGGAGCGGGTGAGCATGTGCTCGGTGTAGCCGAGCACGGCGTTGAGGGGGTTGCGGATCTCGTGGCTCATCATCGCCAGGAAATCCGACTTCGCGCGGTTGGCCTGCTCGGCCCCCTCCTTGGCGGTGGAGAGCGCGTGCTCGGCCCGCTTGCGGGCGGTGATGTCGAGGGTCAGGCCGACGATGCGCCCGCTCAGGCCGTGGGCGTCGTCGAGGACGCGCCCGAGGCTCTGGATCCAGCGCGTGCCGCCGTGCTCCGTCGTCACCCGCACGTCGACCGAGAACGGGGTGCGGGTAGTGACGGCCTTCGTCACAGCGTCCCACAGCACCGACCGGTCGTCGGCATGGACCAGCCCGGTCCAGGCCGAGGAGGTGATGACGCTGGCCTGCGCCGGGAGGCCGTGCAGGCGCGCGCCCTCCGCCGAGAGGGAGAGGGCGCCGGTGCGCATGTTCCAGTCCCACAGGCCGACGCCGGCGGCCTTGTGGGTCAGGAGCAGCAGGTTGGTGGTGGCCTCGAGCGCCTGGTTGTCGGCCACGACCTCGTCGACGTCGGCCGCGCTCACCATCCAGGCGACGATCGCGCCGCCCTCGCGGACCGGGACGAGGTCGGTCTGGTGCCAGTGCCAGCGCCCGCTGGCGTCGCGCAGGCGGATCGTGAGGTCGTAGGGCTGGCCGGATCCGATCGCCGCGGTGCGGGCCGCCGCCGCCCGGACGCGGTCCTTGGGATGGATCGCGCCGTCCAAGCCGTCGGGCCCGCCGAGCGGGGTGCCGATCTCGCGCGCGGACCGGTTGGCGAAGCGCACGGCGCCCTCGCGGTCGAGCATCCAGATCTTCTGCGGCAACGCATCGAGGAGCAGGTGCGAGGGAAGCCCGCCCGGCCCCGGCCCGCCGCTCGGCAGCGCATGCCCGAGGGCGTCGTCCGGTCCATCGACCGGAACGCCCTCGACCGGATGCGCGGTCCGCGCCGTCATCAGCATTCGACCTCGATCATGCCGGGCACCGGGAGACCGGGTACCCGCGCGACGCCCGCGCGCGGATCCCGCCACGCCGTCAGCCGCCGATCGCGCCCAGCCGAATCGGGCAAATCCCGACACAGGCATGTGCTAACCTAAGGGCGCAGTTTGTCCAAGAGCCGATGAGGTAATCTGCAAGCTTTCCCCTGAGATATCGTCCGAGACATGAACCCGGACACCGCCGCTGAACCATGATCTGCCGCCTGAGCGACGACAACATCGAATCACGTGGCATCCGAATGCATCGATCGATCGGCCGCCAGGATCCGTCAGCGGCGCGACAGTCGTAAGTGGTATTCTGGCCCCGGGCAACATCCGTAAATCACATCGATTGCGCGCGTTATCACGCGGCAGGCGGGCTCCACATCATCGCGCCCAGTCCGGGCAGGCCGCGGCTTCGAGGCGGGCGGCGATCCGGTCCCGCGCGGCGGCATCGAGGCCGAGATGGACGCCGTCCGGCGACCGGGCCGTGGCCGCCGGGTCGCGCAGATCCGCGTAGGCGTCGACGAAGACGCAGCCGGCCCGCGCGCATTCCTCCGACAGGATCGCCGAGTAGGCAGCGGCGGCGTCGACGTCGTAGAATTCCGTCACCCGGGGACGACCGGGATCGAAGGGCGGGATCGCCGTCGCGATCACGCGCCGGGCGCGGGGCGCGAGGTCGGTGAAGAGCGCGCGGGCCTCGGCCCGGAACTGCTCGGCCGCGTCGGGACGGCCGGCGCGCTGGCGCCGGGTGAGGTCGTTGGTGCCGATGGTCACCACGACCGCCTCCGGGGGCCGCGGCAGCGTGAGCCAGCCGACCAGCGCCCGCAATCCGGCGACCCGCGTGCCCGCGATGGCGGCGTTGATCGCCGGGTGACCGCACAGGGTCGGGAGAAGCAGCCGCTCGCTCTGCGAGTCACCGAGGAGCAGGCTGTAGGGCCCTTCGACCTGCGCGAGCTGGCTGGAGACCGCGAAGGCCCGGGCCTCCCGGAAGGCCGCGTTCTGTCCCTGGCCGCCGCGAGGCCGGCTTACCAGGAATGCGGCGATGCCGGCCGCCAGGACGGCCACGGCCAGGCCGGCCCAGATCGTTGCTCGCTTGCGCACGCGCCCTCGCGTCCCATGCCGCCCCCCGCGGCCCGCATGAGCGCCGCCAACGTGCGCCTGTCAACCGCGACGGTCGTCCGGTATCCAGGAGTCATCCGCGCGTTATCCACAGGCTGCCGGACATGTCCGACATCTTCACGCCTGATTCGGCGGTTCTCCTCATGGTTGAGGGCAGGTCATCGGAGAGCCCGCACCATGATGCCAGTGGAGATCGACCCGTCGGAGGTGCGCCGGCCGCGCAAGGAGGCGCGCGATGCATCGCGGTCGCGCCTCCGCCAGCCGGCCGTGCTGGCGGCCCTTGCCGTCGTCGGCGTCGGGGGCTGCGCCGGCCTCGCCGTGGCAGCCTATCCGGCGGTCAGCGGCCTGCTGCGGCCACGGCCGGCGGAGGTGCATTTCGGCCGCGTCGCCGACATGCCGGAGATCAAGGACGGGGTCCCGGCCCTCAGGACGACGCCGGCTGCCCCCGTCCGCGTCGTGGCGATCCCGCCCGCGACACCGCCGGGGACACCCGCCCCTCTCCTCGATCCCAGCCCGGCCGCGACGCCGAAGGCGCCGACGTCTACACCCGACGTGTCGGCGACCGGCACCGCCGGCCCCGTGCCGGCCGGGACAGCCGCCTTCGCGCCCGCCATGCCTGCCAGCCTCCTGCAGGCCGGTCCGTCCCCGGCCCTGCCCGGCACCGGCTTCACGAAGGCTCCCGAATCTCCGCGTCCGGCCAGCCCGGCGCCCCGCGAGGCCGTAGCGACCCGGGAGGCCGCGGCGACCCGCGAGGTCGCGGCGACCCGCGAGGTCGCGACGCCTCGTGACGCCGTCCCCCGTCGCGAGGCCATGACGCCCCGCGAGACCGCGCCGCGGCCGCCGGCCCGGGCGGTCGACGCCAAGCCCGCCCCGGCGCGCGAGCCGGTGGCCGAGAAGGCGGCGCCGAAACCCGCACCGGTCCGGGAGGCCGCGAGGGCGGAGCCGGTCAAGCAGGCGGCGCCGAAGCAAGTGGCCGAGAAGGCCGCGCCCGAGAAGCGTCCGGCGGAGAAGCCGGTGGCCCGGCGCGAGAAGCCCGACGCGCACCAGAAGACGGCCGCGGCCCAGGCGGCGGCTCCAGCCGCGCCGCAGGCCGAGGAGCCGACCCGCTTCCTCGGCGTACCCCTGCCCGACCTCGCCCCGGCCGGGCGGGCGATCAAGGACACGGTCGACGCCGTGATCTCGTTCCCGAGCCGGCTGTAAGGCCCGGCGGGCGCGTCAGCCGGCGCGGGCCGCTCCGTCGAGCACCTCGAGCACCAGCCCGTCGCGATGCGGGCGTCCATACTCGTCGGTGGCCTCGACGGTGAGGCGATGGGTACCGGCGCGCAGGTCCCGCGGCAGGCGCGCGGCCCAGAGATGCGTGCAGGGCTCGGCCTTCACCCAGGATTTCTTGGTCGCGGCGTTGCGGGCGTAGAGCGCGGCGACGAACGGGTCGGGCCGGCGCACACGGACCATCGGCACCAGCGGACCGTCGCCGATCCGGAAGGCGACGCGGCTGCGCGGTCCGCCATCGAACAGATTCACCACCACGTTCGCCCCGCCGACGCTCTCCGCCGGTACGGTGGTGCCGAGGAGCTCGTAGAGCCGCGTGTCGGGCAGCCGGGCGAGGTCGTCGGCGTGGAACTGGCTCTCGAGCACGATCCGCATCTGGCGCCCTGCATCGTCGCTCGCCGGGACGTAGCGGGTGGTGTAGCGCCGCCCGCCGCTGATGCTGAGCACGTGGAACCCGTGGGGCGTGCCGTCGCGGCTGTCGGCGGTGGCAATGCCGCGCCGGTCCGGCGGGCCGCTCCACCACGAGCCCGAGACTGCCGTCAGCACGTGGTGATGGTGGGCGTCGTCCCCCGTCGCGCCCGGCCGGCCGTCGGGTCCGAGATAGTGGTGCTCGGTGGTGTGGGTGTGGCCGGCGACGCTGAAGGCCGGCCGTCCGGCGAGCAGCCGCAGCAGCTGCGCCCGGTCGACGGTGCTGATGGCGGGATCGTCGGGCCCGAGATCGGTGGCGAGCGGGATGTGCATCGCCACCACCACCAGGCGGTCGGCGGGGGTCTGCTTCAGCAGGTTCTCCACGAAGGCGAGCTGGCGCTCGCCGAACCGGCCCTCGTAGCGCCCGCCGCGCCCGGAGGTCGCGGTGGCGGCACCGAGATAGTGGACGTTGTCGAGCATCACGAACAGCACGCCGCCATGCTCGAGGGCGTAGTACGGTGCCCCGAAGGTGCGCTTGAAGGTCTCGCGGGCGTGCCGGGCGTCCGGCGCCTCGAAGTTGAGGTCGTGGTTGCCGCCGATGTGGAACCATGGCACCCCGACCTGGGCGATGATCCGGTTCTGGCGCGGATAGAGCGAGAGGTCGTCGAACAGCACGTCGCCGGTGGTCATCCCGAAGGCCGCCCCCGTGCCGAGCACCCGGGCGACGGCGGTGTCGCGCACGAAGGTCAGCTCGGCGTGGCTCTCGGGCTGGGGGTCGGTGAACAGCACGACGTCGAAGTCGCCGCTCTCCGGGCTGCGCACCAGGCCGAAATCGACGGAATCCGGCAGCGGTCCGGTCGGGTCGATGCCGGGATAGCGGAGCGCGAGGTCGGGCGGCGTGCCGGCGGGCTGATGCAGGTAGGAGAAGCGCGGCAGGCCGTCGGCCCCCCGCGGCAGGGCGAAACCGGTCGGCTTGACGACGAAGACCGCCGTCCCGTCCTCGACCGGCAGGGCGTATCGCCCCTGCGCGTCGGTGCGCACGACCTCGCGGCCGTTCGAGACCAGCACGTCGGGCAGTCCCGGATCGTCGGCGGCCCGCCGGCCCTTGCTGCCGCGATCCTCGTAGACAATGCCGGTGACTTGCCCGGTGACCTGTCCCGCACCCGGCCCGCCTTGCGCCCGCGCCGCCAGGGGCGCCAGGGCCAGCGCCGCCGCGCCTGCCACCGTGTCGCGCCGCGTCAGGGTCGTCCGCTCGGTCATCGGCTCGTCTCCGTCGAAGTCTTCAGCAGGGAACCACGGTCGCGCGACCGTTCGGTGACGTCGCGCAGGGTCAGGACTCGCTCAAGTCAGCGACAGACATCATACCCGTCATCGTCGTCCCGCGGCACGCCGCAGGCGAGAAACCGGGATCCAGAACGGCTGACGATCCAGGACGACGTGGTGGGCGTTCCGCCTGGTCTTGCAGCGTCAGCGGTTATGGATCCCGGATTCCGCTGCGGGGCCCCCGGACGTCGCGGAGGGTTGCGGCTCCGCCGCGGAACACAGGGCGACGTCCTAATCCATGCCCGGCTTGCCGCCCCGCAGCCGCTTCACGTCACCCCGCCGGCCCTTCTCCTCCAGCCGCCGCTTCTTCGAGGCCAGCGTCGGGCGGGTCGGGCGGCGCGGGGTCGGGGGCACGGCGGCCTCGCGGACGAGGTCGGCCAGGCGGTCGCGGGCCTCGGCGCGGTTGCGCTCCTGGGTGCGGTGATTCTGGGCGGTGATGACGAGCACGCCGTCGGCGGTGAGCCGGCGCCCGGCGAGCTTCATCAGCCGGATCGCCACGGCGTTCGGCAGCGAGGGCGAGCGGCGCACGTCGAAGCGCAGCTGCACCGCCGTCGCCACCTTGTTGACGTTCTGGCCGCCGGGGCCCGAGGCGCGCACGAAGCTCTCCTCGAGCTCGGATTCGTCGAGGGTGATCCAGGGCGTGCATTCGAGACCCACGGCCGCGCTCCCGAGAACCGGTGACGGGACGCCATCCCACGAAACGGTCGCGCGCGCTACATCGGGTGCGTGCCAGACGCTTCCGCCTCCCCCACCCTCCCCGCCGCCTTCGCCGCCTGGTTCGCCGCCCGCGGCTGGGCGCCGCGGCCGCACCAGCTCGCCCTGCTGGCGGCGGCGCGAGACGGGCGCTCGGCCCTGCTGGTGGCGCCGACCGGGGCCGGCAAGACCCTCGCGGGCTTCCTCCCCACTCTGGTCGAGCTGGCGGAGGGGAGCGGGAGCGGCAAGGGGGGCTTGCACACCCTCTACATCTCGCCGCTCAAGGCCCTCGCGGTCGACATCGCCCGCAACCTCGAGGCGCCGGTCGCCGGGATCGGGCTCGATCAAACGATCCGGATCGAGACCCGCACCGGCGACACGCCCTCGCACAAGCGCAGCCGCCAGGTCGCCCGCCCGCCCCACATCCTGCTGACCACGCCCGAGCAGCTGGCGCTGCTGATCGCCCATCGCGAGGCGGCGGAGCTGTTTCGCGGCCTGAAGCGCGTGGTGCTCGACGAACTGCACGCCCTGGTCACCTCGAAGCGCGGCGACCTCCTGAGCCTCGCCCTCGCCCGGCTGCACCGGCTGGCGCCCGGGCTCGCCATGACTGGCCTGTCGGCGACGGTGCGCGAGCCCGATGCCTTGCGCCGCTACCTGGTGCCGCAACACCCAAAACCGGCCATGGCCGACCTCATCACCGTCCAGGGCGGCGCCCGGGCCGACCTGCACATGCTGGAAACCGGCCGCACCCTGCCGCTCGCCGGGCACACGGCGTGGCAGTCGATGCCGGCGGTCTACGAGCTGATCCGGACGCATAAGCTGGTTCTGGTCTTCGTCAACACGCGGCTCCAGGCCGAGTATACCTTCCAGGAGCTGTGGAACCTCAACGACGACGGGCTGCCGATCGCGCTCCATCACGGCTCGCTCGACGCCACCCAGCGCCGGAAGGTCGAGGCCGCGATGGCGGCGGGCGTGCTCCGGGCCGTGGTCTGCACCGCCACCCTCGACCTCGGCATCGACTGGGGCGACGTCGACCTCGTCATCAACATCGGCGCGCCGAAGGGCGCGAGCCGCATCATGCAGCGGATCGGCCGGGCCAATCACCGCATGGACGAGCCGTCGAAGGCCTATCTGGTGCCGGCCAACCGCTTCGAGATGCTGGAATGCCGCGCCGCCCTGGACGCCGTCGAGGAGGCGGCGCAGGACACGCCCGATCCCCGCACCGGCGCCCTCGACGTGCTGGCCCAGCACGTGCTCGGCATGGCCTGCGCCGGGCCGTTCTCCGAGGACGAACTCTACGACGAGGTCCGGGCCGCATCCCCCTACGCCGACCTCTCCCGCGACGATTTTTTGCTCGTGCTCGACTACGTCGCCACCGGCGGCTACGCGCTTCGCGCCTACGAGCGCTTCGCCAAGATCCTGCGCGGGCCGGACGGGCTGTGGCGGGTGCGCGACGCGCGGACCGCGCAACAGTACCGGATGAATGTCGGCACCATCATCGAAGCGAGCAAGGTCAAGGTGCGGCTGGCCCGGCGCAACCGGACCAAGCCCGGCAGCGTGCTGCCGGCGGGCGGCCGCGTGCTCGGCGAGATCGAGGAGGATTTCGCCGAGACCCTGACGGTCGGCGACACCTTCCTGTTCGCCGGCGAGATCCTGCGCTTCGAGGGCCTGCACGAGGACGAGGCCCTGGTCACCCGCGGCCCCCCCGGCACCGACCCGGCGATCCCGAGCTATGCCGGCTCCAAGTTCCCGCTCTCGACCTTCCTGGCCGCCCGGGTGCGGGCGCTGATCGCCGATCCGTTCGAATGGGACCGGCTGCCGGCGCAGGTGGCCGACTACCTGGTGCAGCAGCGCCGCCGCTCGGTCCTGCCGGGCCCCCGCGACCTCCTGGTCGAGACGTTTCCGCGCGCCAACCGCCACTACCTCGCCTGCTTCCCGTTCGAGGGGCGCCTCGCCCACCAGACCCTCGGCATGCTGCTGACCCGGCGCCTGGAGCGGGCCGGGATGCGGCCCTTGGGCTTTGCCGCCAACGATTACGGCCTCGCGGTCTTCGGCACCCGCGACCTGTCGGAGCGCATCGGCCGCGAGCCCGGTTTCCTCGACGGGCTGTTTGCCCAGGACATGCTCGGCGACGACCTGGAGGAGTGGCTCGACGAATCGGCGATGATGAAGCGCACCTTCCGGCAATGCGCGGTGATCGCCGGGCTGATCGAGCGGCGCCACCCGGGCCAGCGCAAGACCGGGCGCCAGGTCACGATCTCGACCGACCTGATCTACGACGTGCTGCGCAAGCACCAGCCCGGCCACCTCCTGCTGCGGGCCGCGCGGCAGGATGCGGCAACCGGACTCCTCGACGTGGCCCGCCTCGGCGTGATGCTTGCCCGCATCCAGGGGCGAATCATCCACAAGGCTCTCGACCGGGTGTCGCCGCTCGCCGTGAACGTGATGCTCGAGATCGGGCGCGAGCGCGTCTACGGCGAAGGCGCCGACGAGATCCTGGCCGAGGCCGAGGCGGCTCTGCTCGACGAGGCGCTGGCGTGAGGATTTTTTCAGATCGGAGGGCGCCCCGCTCCGCGAAGGAAGACGACGACCGTGGCGCTGCCGCTGAAGCTCGAGAAGACCCACAAGACCCCCGGCGCGACGCTCGTCGGCGAGACCCTCGTCCTCGATCTCAGCGGGGGCTTATGGCTGCCGGAGCATCGCACCCTGGTGGTCTCCGACCTGCACCTCGAGAAGGGCTCGGCCTTCGCCGCCCGCTCGGGCCAGTTCCTGCCGCCCTACGACACCCGCGAGACCCTGGCCTGCCTGCATGAGGCGGTGGCGCGGCTCGACCCGGCCCGGGTTGTCTGCCTGGGGGATTCCTTCCACGACGCGCAGGGGCCCTCCCGCCTCGATGTCGCCGACCGAGCCTTGATCGCCGCCCTGCAGGAGGGCCGCGACTGGGTCTGGATCTCCGGCAATCACGACCGGGCGGTACAGGACGGCATCGGCGGCCGCTTCGCCGACACCCTGGCCCTCGGCGCCCTGATCCTCCGGCACGAGCCTGCCTCGCGCCCCGAGCCCGGCGAGGTCGCCGGCCACTTCCACCCGGTCGGCAAGGTAGCGATGCGCGGCCGCGCCGTGCGCCGGCGCTGCTTCGTCCTCGACGCGACGCGCCTGGTGATGCCGGCCTTCGGGTCGCTGACCGGGGGGCTCAACGTGCGGGACAAGACCTTCGACGACCTCTTCCCGGGCGGCTTCACCGCGCACCTCATCGGCGACGGACGGGTCTTCGCCATCGCCAGGACGATGCTGACGCGGGATTGAGGGCGGCCCCGCAAATTCCGCATCATATCCAAGTAAAGCGCGTCCCCCTCTCCCGTGTGGGAGAGGGGTTAGGGGTGAGGGTGGCGCGGTCCTGAGTCAAACTCCAAGCGCAGTGCTGGCAGCGTGTCGGCCAGTGCTTTATCTGGAAGCGTGTCACCCTCACGCGGGCCGCAAACCCGTGCGGGATCTTCGATCCCCTACCCCTCTCGCACAGCGTGGAGCGATACCGGGCAAGCCCGGCATCGCCCGGAGAGGGGATCCCGCGATTCAACTTGAGCGCGGGTTGTCGGAGAACCACTAGGTAGATCCCCAAACCCCCGCCGCCAGCAGCGCCAGCCCGGCCACCCCCGACAAAGCCAGCCGCAGGCGCCCGAGCCAGGCCGGCACCAGCCCGCGCCGGGGCAGGTCCTGGTCGACGAGGCCCCAGGCCAGCACCAGGGCGCCGAGCGCCCGCAGGTCCCACGGGGCCGGGGCGAAGAGGGCCGCCCAGGCCAGCAGAGAGGGAGCGACCGAGACGGCGTAGTCGACGCCGCGCCCCTCCGGCGAGGCCGCGGCCGCCCCCCAGCGCAGGCCGCCGAGGAACGACGCGATGACGGCGCCGTAGGCCGCGAGCATCGGGCGCGGCGCGAGGCCGAGGAGCGGTTGGCCCAGGATCACCAGGGCGCTCAGGCCCAGGAAGGGAATCAGGCCCGCGGCCCCGAGGATCAGGGCGGCGGGGGGCGCGGCGCGGTGCATTCAGTCTCTCCGGAAGATCACGCTGGCGAGCCAGCCGGAGATGAGCGCGAGCGCGCCGGCGGCAAGCCCGTAAGCGAGCGACCAGTCGCGGGCGAAGGTCGCGATCCCCTGCTCGACGCCCGACTTGACGAGGTCGAAGCGCGCCTCCTGGCGCGCCAGCGGCACGCCGCCGGCGAGCAGCACCACCTCGACGTCGTAGGCGCCGACCGGGGCCGTGGCGGGGATCGGGGTGGCGCCGCGGAAGACCGACGATGACAGGAACCGCACGCCCGCCTCGCTCTCGGTGAACAGGCGCGCGCCCCGGCGCAGGCGCAGCAGCGCCTCGCGGAACGGATCGTCCGGGGTCGGCGCCGCCAGGGTGAGGTCGGGCGCGGCGACGATCGCCGGGAGGCCGAGGCGCAGGCGCCGGCGCGTCCCCTCGTCCGCCACCTCGGCCAGGGGACGGGAGGAGAGGACCGCCAGGAAGCTCGGCACCTCGGCGAATTTCTGCTGGCCGCGATTGACCCAGACCGGCCCCAGGGCCTCCTTCTCGCGCACCGTCAGCGACTGGCGCGGGCCCCGGATCGTCACCACGACGTCGTAGCCGCCGGAGCGCGCCGCCGCCTGGCCGTCGCGCTCGATGGCGCCGAACACCGCGACCGAGGTGCCCGTATAGGTCGAGGTGACGGCGAGCCGGCTGAACGACAGGCTCACCACGAGCGCCTCCGGCCGCGCCGGCGCCGCGAGGCAGATCAGCACGGGAGCGGCGAAGGCGCGCATCAGCGTGGCCAGCCAGGCAAGGGGATGGCGGGGGCGCATCAGCGCGCCTCCTGGACCACGATCGAGAACGGCTCCTCGGGGCGCAGGACCAGCTCGACCGCGAAGCGCAGGCCCACCGCCAGGACCAGGACGGCGAGCAGGAACCGGAAGTACTCCGAGCGCAGGTTGCGCCCGGCCCGCGCCCCGAACTGCGCCCCGAACACCCCGCCGGCGATCAGGATCACCGCCAGCACGATGTCGACCGCCTGGTTCTGCACCGCGTGCAGCACGAGCGCCACGAAGCTGGTGCAGACGATCTGGAACTGCGAGGTCCCCACCACCACGCCGGTCGGCACCCGCATCAGGTAGAGGAGCGCCGGGACCAGGATGAAGCCGCCGCCGATGCCGAGCACCGCGCCGGCAAAGCCCACGAACAGGGCGAGGCCGAGGATCGGGATCACGCTGGCATAGAGGCGCGAGCGGGGAAACCGCATCCGGAGCGGCCAGGCCAGATAGGCGGCGTGGTCGCCGCCGAGCCGCGCGGGCCGCGCCTTGCCCCGGTGCCGCGCCCAGAAGCCGCGCAGGCTCTCCGCCAGCATCAGCCCGCCCACCACCGTGAACAGCGTCACGTACGCGACCGTGATGACGAGATCGAGCTGGCCGGCCCGCCGCATGGCGGCGAAGAACCAGACGCCGAGGCTGGTGCCGACGAAGCCGCCGAGGACAAGGACGAGGCCGAGCCGCAGGTCGAGGGCGTTGCGGCGCAACGCCGCCAGCACGCTGGTGGCCGAGGAGGCGACGATCGGGGCGGTCTGGGTCGCGACCGCCACGGCCGGCGGGATCCCCATCACGATCAGGATCGGCGTCATCAGGAAGCCGCCGCCGATGCCGAACAGGCCGGACACGAAGCCGACCGCCGCGCCGAGCCCGATGAGGACCAGGACGCTCACGGGCATCTCGGCGACGGGGAGGTAGATCTGCAACGAAGGAGCGGTCCGGTGCGGCGCGGCTGTCTCTAGACCATGTTTTCGCCCCTGGGGAAACCGCCGCGCGACGAACGCGAAAGGGCACGGACCGTCCCCGGTCCGCGCTCCGTCGCCTTGCCGTGCCGTGCCGGCCGCGACCTACACCTTCCCGGTGCCGCGGCCGGCGCTGAGGGGCGGCGGGGCGCCGATCAGCGTCATGGGACCGGGTGTGGCCGCGGTCTCGACCCGGGCGGCGGGGGGATCGTTGACCGCCGGGTCGGGCGTCTTCGGCTTCCAGGCCTCGGCCGCGGCCCGGGCCGCCGCCAGGTCCTTCGGGGCCAGCTTGCCCGCCACCTCGTCGCGCTTGCGGCCGGCATCCTCGTCGCCCTGCGCCGCCGCGGCGGCGAACCAGCCATAGGCCTGGTTCAGGTCCTGGGTGACGCCGAGCCCGCGGGCGAGCAGCACCGCGAGGTTGTACTGGCTGTCGCGAACGCCGTACTCGGCGGCCTTGCGGAACCAGTTCGCCGCGGAGGCGTAGTCGGGCTTGCCGCCGACCGCGCCGGACTCGGCCAGCATCACCGCGAGGTTGTGCATCGCCCGGACATGGCCCTGCATCGCGGCGCGGCCGTACCAGAGCCGGGCCTTGTCCTGATCGCGCACCAGGCCGAGGCCCTTCTCGTACTGGCTGCCGAGGCGGTACTGCGCCGGGGCGTAGCCGGCGCCGGCCAGGCGGTCGAACAGCTTGGCGGCAAGGGCCGCGTCCCGCGGCAGGCCCCGCCCGTCGACGGTGCGGCTCGCGAGTTCGTAGACCGCGGCGCCGTCGCCCTCGAGGGCCGCCTGGCGCAGGGACCCGGCGCCCGACGGGATGCCGGAGAGCTCGTTGCTCAGCGACGCCATGTCGGTCACGCGCGGCGGCGCCGGGCGGGACGCGACGACGGGCTTTCCCGCGTCGAGCGACCGCTCGCCGGTCTCCGCGCCTTTCGGCGTACCGGGCTCGAAACCTTTCTGGATGCCGGCCTCGGTCCCCTTCGGTATGCCCGGTTCGAAGCCCTTCTGGGCGGCGGGGTCCGGCTTCGCTGCGGCCGCCTTGACGTCGGGCGTCGCCGGAGCGGGCGCACCCGCCGGGGGCAGCGCTCGCGGGGCGGGAAGCGCCGCGACAGCCTGGGTGGTGACCGGCTCGACCGGCGCCGTCGCCTCCTGCGAGATCACCGGGACGCCGGTCCGCGGGCCCGAGCCGTGCAAAGCCTGCAGCGTTCCCAGGGCCAGGACGATCGCCGCGAGGCCGAGGAGCAGCGGCCGGCGCCGGCGCTCGATCCCGGCGCGCAGGCGCTCAACCAGGCTGCCGCGGGCGTCGCCGCGCGGGTCCGCCGCGGGCGTGGCCTGGCCGGCGCCGGCCGCCTCGGCCGCCGCTGCCTGGGCGGCGCGGCGGGCCGCCGCGATGAAGCTCGCCTTGATGTCGCCGGCCGGCACCTCCGGGGCCGGGGCGGCCTCGGCCTGGATCCCGCGCGGGCGGACCGCGCCGGGCTCGATCATCTCGTCGGCCGGGCTCGGCGGGGCGGCGCGCGGCGCCTCGGGCCGGCGGGTCGGGCGCTCGGGCGGCGTGGTGCTCTCGCGGAGGGTCTCGCGCAGGCTCCGGGCCGCGCGGCGCGGCGCCGCGAGCGCCGGCGGCACGTCCTCGCTCGGCCGCGCCTCGTCCAGGCGGCCCAGGCGGGCGACCAGCTGCTCGAGGGCGGAGTGCACGCCCTCCATCGTCGCCTGCAGGCGCTTGTCCGCGGCGGCCTGATGCGCCCGCATGTCGGCCAGCACCGCCTGCAGCCCGCCCAGCCCCTCCGTCGAGGCCGCGCTGCGCCGCTCGGCGCCGAACGAATCGGCGACGCTGCGGGCGGCGCGCTCGGCCGCGGCCTGGATCGGCGCCTCGTCGCGCAGGAGCGCGACCTGGGCCAGGAGGTCGCCCATGGTGCGCTCGAGCCCGGCCAGCGCCGGGTCGCTGCCGCGGGTGTCGATGCGGCTCGCCAGCGCCAGGACCTGCCGCTCGAGACCGTCGAGGGCCTCGCCGTTCGCCCCCTGCCCGACCCGGTCGAGCTTGTCGGCGAGGTTGCGCAGCATGCCGTGGATCGACGCGAGGTCGGCGCCCGGGAGGGCGGGCTGGCGCAGGGCCTCGCCGATCTGCTCCAGCCGCTCCATCACGTCGCCGACGGTGCTCACCGCGGCGACCTGATCGACCTTGGCGGAGAGCGCGTCGATGCGGCCCAGGATGGCGCCCGACGCATCCGGCCGCTCGCGCCGCTCGGCCCGCAGGTCGTCGAGCTTGCGGTCGAGGTCGGCGATGCCCTGCACCAGGGCCGGCGCCTCGGCGGACGGGGCCCGGACGCCCTGGCGGATCTCCTCGAGCAGCGGACGCAGCTCGTCCATGACGGCCGGGCTGTTGTCGTACATGCCGGCGCCGAGCCGGGTCACGGTCTCGGTGAGCGCGTCGACCGAGCGCGCGAGGTTCTGCACCCGGGCCGGCTCCGCCAGCGCCGCGATCTGGCCGCGGATCTCGTCGAGCTCCCTGAAGAGCTTCGTCACCGCATCGCGGTCGGCGAGCCCGGCCCGGTCGGTGCCGAGGGCGCCGTCGACCTGGCGGGCCAGGCGCTCGACGTCCTGGGCCACCCGGGCGTGCACGTTGGTGGCCACGTCCTCGGCCAGACGCCCGACCTGGACCCGCATCAGGTCGATCGGGCCGGCGACGGCGACGAGGTCGGCCGGGTCGCGCGCCCGCTGCACCTCGTCGGCCAGCGTGCGGACCGCCTGCTCGAGGGTCACGAGGTCGCCGCTGGTGGCGAGACTGCCGATAGACTCGCGCAGGCGGATGGTTTCGGCCTGGAGCCCGGCGATGGCCGGCGAGAGCGCGTCGACGGCCGCCTCGGGCCCCTCCATCACCCGGGCGAGCTCGCGCCGCAGGCCGTCGACGAGGGCATCCTGCTCCCTGTCCTCGCCGTCCTCGAGCTGCTGCTGGCGCTGACGGATCTCCGCCACCGCGGCCGCCAGGCTGCTGCCGGCGTGGCGGGCGCGACGGCCCGTCGGCCGCGGGGAGGTCTCGGCCGGGCGGCTTGCGGCCAGACGGGTCTCGATACCCTGGATCGCCCTGGCGACGACCTCTTCCGACGCGTCGCGGGTCTCGCTGATCCGCTGGTCGATCGCGTCGAGCCGCCGGCCGATCGCCGCCACGGCCTCGATCAGCCGAGCGTCGCCCGCGGGGTCCACACGCGCCGGCGCAGGCTCGGCGCGCGTCGGCGCGGGCTCGGGGGCGTCCGGCCGGCCCTGGCGGGCCCGCGGAGCCCTGGGGGCGTCGTGCTGCCAGCCACGGTCGGCCCGGCGTCCGTCCGCGGCATCGGGGGCAGGAAAGCCTTCGTGACGCCCGCGGCGCGAGAGTGCGGCGGCGCGGCGGGATTGCTGGCGGACCCCAGCGCGCGCGGATCCCTCGCTGATCGCCTCGGCGAGCCATTCATCCACCGAGAGGCCGGCACGACGCGCCGCCTCCCGGGCGGCGTCGCGCAGCTCCGGATCGAAGGCTTCGAGTGAGGGAGCGGTCCGTCTCATAGCGGGCTCTGCGCAAGGGGCCGAAGGATCTCTCGGACAGGCGCCGGTCGACTGAACGGTGGAAACCCCGCGCCCTGCTCGATCCTGAAGATTCGGTCAGCGGCCGCCGCCTGGAAGGTTCCTGGCGGCACTTTCGATTGGCACAGTAAACAAGTGGTTAAGTCGTCTCGGTGCGCCGTCCGCCCGGGCCGATTGGCTCGCGATCGTTGCGCGGGCAACTTGATAATGGACAATTTATGCTCACAACCTAAGAGTGAGCGAACGCACGCCGAGCGGGCGTTTCGCGCCCTCTTTCGCGGCGATACACGGCGTAACGGTAATGAGATTTTCATCGCAACCGATTGACACAATGACGCTTTTACCGTAAGTAACACACGCTGGAGTTGACGTTACCTTTCCCTTAGGTAGGTCGTTTGACCTTCTTTGTGTCACACGGCGTCCGGCGGGCGTTGCTGGATCGAGCAGTGGTGCGTGGTTCAACGGGGGAAACGGCATGGCTTATGATCGGCAGACCGACAGCAGCAGGGGGGCGTCAGGCCGCACCGGCGGCTCCGCTTCGCGCACTGGCCGCCCCGCCGGCCGCTCGACCGCACCCGCGACGCTGACCATCGGCGATCTGGCCGAAGAGTTCGGGGTGACGCTGAGGGCCCTGCGGTTCTACGAGGCGAAGGGGCTCCTGCATCCCCAGCGCCGCGGCACGACCCGCCTCTATACCGAGGAGGACCGCTCGCGTCTCGCCACCATCCTGCGCGGGAAGGAACTCGGGTTCACCCTGCGGGAGATCGCCGCGATGGTCGACGGCGACGAACTCGCCGAAGCCGGCACCGGCGCGACCCTCGCCCTGTCCCCGGCCCAGGTCGCCGAGCAGATCACCCATCTGGAGAACCAGAAGGCGGAGATCGAGCGGGCGCTCGAGGCCCTGCGGGGTTACGGCAAGGCCGTGGCGAGCGCCTGAGGCGCCAAGCTTTCCGAACGGCGCCCTGCGGGGGCGGGCGCCGTTCGGACCATCCTCCACCGCCACATCACCCGTGAGGTCCGGCGTCGCATCGGCACCCTCTTGCCGCCCTGCACCCAGATAGTTTACATATGAACTATCTCGACGCGGTGAAGTCCGCGGACGGGCCTGGGATGGATCGTGGGAGCGGGGGAAACATGCCGAGCTACAAGGCGCCGGTGGAGGACGTGCTGTTCCTCCTCAACGACGTGTTCGGGATCGCGCGCTACAGCAACCTGCCCGGCTTCGCCGAGGCGACGCCCGACGTGGTCGAGGCCGTGGTGACCGAGGGCGCGAAGCTCTGCGAGGAAGTGCTGGCGCCCCTGAACCGCGTCGGCGATCTCGAGGGCTGCACCCGCCACCCGGACGGCAGCGTGACGACGCCGAAGGGCTTCAAGGCCGGCTACGACGCCTATGCGGGCGGCGGCTGGATGGGCCTGTCGATGCCGGAGGAGTATGGCGGCCAGGGCCTGCCCCACACCCTCAACAGCGTGATGCAGGAATTCGTCTCCGGCGCCAACATCGCGCTCGGCATGTATCCGGGCCTGACGCAGGGCGCGATGGCCGCCCTGCTGGTGCACGGCTCCGAGGAGCAGAAGCGCACCTACCTGCCGAAGATGGTCGAGGGCACCTGGACCGGCACGATGAACCTGACCGAGCCGCATTGCGGCACGGATCTCGGCCTCCTGAAGACCAAGGCGGTGCCGAACGGCGACGGCTCCTACGCGCTCACCGGCACCAAGATCTTCATCTCGGCCGGCGAGCACGACCTGTCGGAGAACATCGTCCACCTGGTGCTGGCCCGGATCGAGGGGGCGCCCGCCGGCACCAAGGGCATCTCGCTCTTCGTGGTGCCGAAGTTCCTGGTCGGGCCGGACGGCAGCTTGGGCGCCCGCAACGGGGTGTCGTGCGGCGCCATCGAGCACAAGATGGGCATCCACGGCAACGCCACCTGCGTGATGAACTACGACGGCGCCACCGGCTGGCTCGTCGGCGAGGCCAATCGCGGCCTCAACGCGATGTTCGTGATGATGAACGAGGCCCGGCTCGCGGTCGGCATCCAGGGCCTCGGCCAGTCCGAGGTCGCCTACCAGAACGCCGTGGCGTACGCCCGCGACCGGCTCCAGGGCCGGGCGCTCACCGGCACCAAGGCGCCCGAGAAGCCGGCCGACCCGATCATCGTCCACCCGGACGTGCGCCGGACGCTGCTCACCATCCGCGCCTTCAACGAGGCCGCCCGGGCGCTGGTGATCTGGACCGCGCTCCAGGCCGACATCGCCCACCGCTCCGAGGACCCGGCCGCCCGCCAGGCGGCGGAGGACCACATGGGCCTGCTCACCCCGGTGGTGAAGGGCGTGCTGACCGACCGCGGCTTCGCCAACGCGGTCGACGCCCAGCAGATGTTCGGCGGCCACGGCTACATCGAGGAATGGGGGATGTCGCAGTTCGTGCGCGACGCCCGCATCGCCCAGATCTACGAGGGCGCCAACGGCATCCAGGCCATGGACCTCGTCGGCCGCAAGCTGCCGCGCGACGGCGGCCGGGCGATGATGCGCTTCCTCGCCGAGGTCGAGGGCTTCTGCAAGGAGAATGCCGGAGACGAGAACCTGAAGGTCTTCTGCGCGCCGCTGACGAAGAGCCTCGGCCACCTGCAGCAGGCCACCATGTGGCTGATGCAGAACGCCATGGCGAAGCCCAACAATGCGGGCGCGGCGGCGACCGACTACATGCACCTGATGGGCCTCGTCGCCATGGGCTACATGTGGGGCCGGATCGCCAAGGCGGTGGCCGAGAAGAAGCAATCGGGCGAGGGCATCGCCGAGCGCCTCGACGCCCGCCTCGCCACGGGCCGGTTCTACGTCGAGCGCGTGCTGCCGGAGACCGGCACCCGGCTTGCCCGGATCTCGGCCGGGTCCGACGCCGTCATGGCGGTGCCGGCGGAGCTGTTCTAGGCTCGGAGCCTTACCGTCGAGGAGCCCGCCGCGATGGCCGAACCCGAGAACGTGGTCCTCGAACACCTCCGCGCCATCCGCGGCTCGATCGAGCCGCTTGAGCGCAGGGTCGGCCAACCGGAAGCCAGGGTCGAGAGCAAGTTCGAGCAGGTCGAGGAGCGCCGCGACGGGATCGGCACCCGCATGACCGGTCTGACCCACGCGGTCATGGCCGGCTTCGGGGCCCTCGTCCACCGCCCCGACGACCACGAGCGCCGCATCGCCCGCATCGAAGTGGAGCGCGCCTGACCGGCGCGCTCCCCCCTCACCGGCACCCCGCCCCGGGGCCGCCGCACGATATTCCCGGGAAGACGCCCCATGCCCGACGCCTATATCTACGACCACGTCCGCACCCCCCGCGGCCGCGGCAAGCCCGACGGCTCGCTGCACGAGGTGACGGCGCTTCGCCTCGCCGAGACGGCGCTCCGCGCCCTCAAGGACCGCAATTCCCTCGACACGAAGCTCGTCGACGACGTGGTGCTCGGCTGCGTCGATCCGGTCGGCGAGGCCGGCGGCGACATCGCGCGGGCCGCCGCCCTGGTGGCCGATTACGGCGACCACGTGCCGGGCGTGCAGATCAACCGGTTCTGCGCCTCGGGCCTCGACGCGGTGAACTTCGCCGCCGCGCAGGTGATGAGCGGCCAGCACGACATGGCGGTCGGCGGCGGCGTCGAATCGATGAGCCGCATCGGCATCGGCGCCTCCGGCGGCGCCTGGCCGGTCGATCCGGCGATCGCCATCAAGTCCTACTTCATGCCGCAGGGCGTCTCGGCCGACCTGATCGCCACCAAGTACGGCTTCTCCCGCGACGAATGCGACGCCTATGCGGTCGAATCGCAGAAGCGCGCCGCCCGCTCCTGGGAGGACGGCCGGTTCAAGAAGGCGGTCGTGCCGGTGCGCGACGTCAACGGGCTGACGCTTCTCGCGCACGACGAGCACATGCGGCCGAGCACCGACATGCAGTCGCTGGCGTCGCTCAAGCCCTCCTTCGTCCAGATGGGCCAGATGGGCGGTTTCGACGCCGTCGCGGTCGACGCGCATCCGGACGTCGAGGCGGTCGAGCACGTCCACCACGCCGGCAACTCGTCGGGCATCGTCGACGGCGCCGCCGCGGTGCTGATCGGCTCCAGGGAGGCCGGGTCGGCGGCGGGCCTCAAGCCGCGCGCCCGCATCCGGGCCTTCGCCAATATCGGCTCGGACCCGGCCCTGATGCTGACCGGCCCGGTCGACGTGACCCGCAAGGTGCTCAAGCGCGCCGGGATGAGCATCGGTGACATCGACCTGTTCGAGGTCAACGAGGCCTTCGCGGCGGTGGTGTTGCGCTTCCTCCAGGCCTTCGAGGTCGATCCGGGCAAGGTCAACGTCAATGGCGGCGCCATCGCGCTCGGCCATCCGCTCGGCGCCACCGGCGCGATGATCCTCGGCACCGTGCTCGACGAGCTGGAGCGCACGAACAAGCAGACGGCGCTGGTCACCCTCTGCATCGGCGCCGGCATGGGCACCGCCACGGTCATCGAGCGGGTATGAGACGGATGCGTCTCGCCCTCCCCCACCTCGCCGCCGGGCTGGCGCTCGGGCTGGTCCTCGCCGGCCCGGCCCGGGCCGACGAGGACCGGGTCGCGCTCGCCCGCGACATCGTCGGCAAGACGGTGGCCCGCAACCTGACGCAGGCGTTCAAGCAGGCGGAAGAGAAGACCCTCGCCTCGATGAGCGCCGAGCAGGCCGCCAAGCTGCGCCCGGACCTTGAGAAGACTTTCGAGCAGGAGCGCGACACGCTCGTCGACGGGCTGTCGAAGGAATACGCGCAGAAGTTCGACGCGGCCGAGCTGAAGCGCCTGGCGGCGATCTACGACGACCCGGTCTACCAGAGGTTCCAGGCGCTCAACGCCGACCCGACCTCGATGGTCACCACGATCACCAAGGACGCGGTGACCCGGATGATGAACCTGCTCTCGCTGGCGGCCCTGTCGCAGCAGGGCAACGGCCAGACTCCGGCCCCGCAGGGCGTGCCGGCGCCGACGCCGAATCCTGCACCGGCGCCTGCACCGGCCAAGCCGTAACCGATCCCACGAGGCCCTCGCCATGAACCTCACGAATTTCCGCTTCGAGACCGATGCCGACGGCGTGGCGCTCGCCACCTGGGACATGCCCGGCCGCTCGATGAACGTCGTCACCCCGGAGGTGATGAACGAACTCGACCAGATCGTCGACGCCGTGGTGGCGGATGCCGCCATCAAGGGCTGCGTGATCACGTCGGGCAAGGACACCTTCTCGGGCGGCGCCGACCTGACGATGCTGCAGGGCCTCGGCACCGAATACGCGCGGCTCGCCCGCGAGCGCGGCCAGGAGGAGGCGATGACCTTCTTCTTCGAGGAATCGCGCCGGCTGACCCTGCTCTACCGCAAGCTCGAGACCTGCGGGAAGCCGTTCGCGGCCGCCGTGCACGGCACCTGCCTCGGCGGCGCCTTCGAACTGGCGCTCGCCTGCCACCACCGGGTGCTGTCGGACGACGACAAGACCCGGGTCGGCCTGCCCGAGATCAAGGTCGGGCTGTTTCCGGGCGCCGGCGGCACCCAGCGCGTCGCCCGCCTGATGCAGACCGGCGACGCCCTGCAGATGCTGTTCAAGGGCGACCAGATCCGCCCGCTGATGGCCCGCAACATGGGCCTCGTCCACGCGGTCGCGCCACGCGCCGAGATCGTCGCGAAGGCGCGTGAGTGGATCATGGCCGGCGGCTCGGCAGTCGCCCCCTGGGACCAGCCGAAGTTCAAGGCGCCCTCGGGCAAGGTCTACTCGCCCGCCGGCATGATGACCTGGCCGCCCGCCAACGCCATCTACCGCCGCGAGACCCACGACAACTATCCCGCGGCCAAGGCGATCCTGCACGCCGTCTACGAGGGCCTGCAGCTGCCGATGGACCTGGCGCTCAAGGTCGAGAGCCGGTACTTCGCCAAGATCCTGCGCTCGCCGGAAGCCGCGGCGATGATCCGGACCCTGTTCCTGTCGATGGGCGAGCTCAACAAGGGCGCGCGGCGGCCGAAGGGCGTGGGCGCGGTGCCGCTCAAGAAGGTCGGCGTCGTCGGCGCCGGCTTCATGGGGGCGGGCATCGCCTATGTCTCGGCCAATGCCGGTCTGGAGGTGGTGCTGGTCGACCAGTCGGCGGAAGCCGCCGAGAAGGGCAAGGCCTACGCCCACAAGCTCGTCTCGGACCAGATCATGAAGGGCCGGGCCAAGACCGCCGACCGCGACGCGCTCCTCTCCCGCATCACCGCGACCGGCGACTACGCGGCGCTTGCCGGCTGCGACCTCGTGATCGAGGCGGTGTTCGAGGACCCGAAGGTCAAGGCCGAGGTCATCGCCAAGGTCGAGGCGGTGATCGGGCCGGACGCGATCTTCGCCTCCAACACCTCGACCCTGCCGATCAGCGGGCTCGCCAAGGCGTCGGCGCGCCCTGCGCAGTTCATCGGCATCCACTTCTTCTCGCCGGTCGAGAAGATGATGCTGGTCGAGATCATCATGGGCAAGGCGACCGGCGAGCGGGCGCTCGCCGCCGCCCTCGACTACGTCCGGGCGATCAAGAAGACCCCGATCGTCGTCAACGACGCCCGCGGCTTCTTCGCCAACCGCTGCGTCGGCGCCTACATCCTCGAGGGCCACCTGATGCTGGCCGAGGGCGTGCCCGCCGCGATGATCGAGAATGCCGGGCGCCAGGCCGGCATGCCGGTGGGTCCCCTCTCGCTCAACGACGAGGTCGGCGTCGACCTCGCCCTCAAGATCGTCAAGGCGACGAAGGCGCAGGTCGGCGAGGCCGCCGTCAACCCGACGCAGGAGCGCCTGCTCACCGCGCTCGTCGAGGGCGAGGGCCGGCTCGGGCGCAAGAACCGCAAGGGCTTCTACGACTATCCGGAGCAGGGCCAGAAGAAGCTCTGGCCGGGTCTGCGCGACCTCCAGGAGACCCGCCTCGATCCCGACGCGGTCGACTTCTCGGAGCTGAAGCAGCGCCTCCTCGTCACCCAGGCGCTGGAGGCGGCCCGCACCGTCGGCGAGGGCGTCGTCACCGATCCGCGCGAGGCGGATGTCGGCTCGATCCTCGGCTTCGGCTTCGCGCCCTTCACCGGGGGCGCCCTGTCCTACATCGACTTCATGGGGGCGGCCCGCTTCGTCGATCTGTGCCGCACGCTCGAAGCCAAGCACGGCGCCCGCTTCAGCCCGCCGGACTCGCTGGTGGCGATGGCGGAGCGCGGCGGCACCTTCTACGGCGCGGCGGCGAAGCAGGCGGCGTGAGGGCCTGATCAACTCGTTCCGTCCCAATCACGCCCTCATCCTGAGGTGACCGGCGATCGAAGATCGCTGCGCGTAGCGGCCTTGAAGGAGGGCTCCAGAAGGCGCAGCGATTGCTGGAGCCCTCCTTCGAGGTCAGTCGATCGTTGATCGACTGACACCTCAGGATGAGGTCACGGGTGGGATCAGTTGAATATTAGGGTCAGAGCCGGCCCTGCCATTGTCCTGAGATGCGGGGCCGGCATCCTGCCTGGGCGGTATCATCGCCGCCCGGGATGATTGCGTGACCAGACAGACCAACGAGGCCCCCGCCCGCAGGATCGTGTTGGTGGCGAACGTGGCGGCGGGCTCGCTCGTCGACGGGGAATTGACCCCGGAGACCCTGCGCGAGCGCCTTGAGGCGGCGGGCCTGACGGTCGTGCCGGAGCCGCGGCCCGAGGCGCCCTTGGCCGAGCGGCTGGCGGCCGCCGCGACGATCTCGGGCATCGACGCGGTCGCGGTGGCGGGCGGCGACGGAACGCTGGCCTGCGCGGCGCAGGCGCTCACCGGCCAGGATGTCCCCCTCGGCATCCTGCCGCTCGGCACGATGAATCTCCTCGCCAAGGATCTCGGGGTCCCGGTCGACCTCGACGCGGCCATCGCGGTCCTGGCGCACGGCACTGCGCGCAGGATCGATGCCGGCGAGGTGAACGGCCACGTCTTCCTGATCAACTCGGTGCTCGGCATGCCGGCCCGGATGGCGCGCCACCGCGAGGCGAAGCGCGGGCGGATGGGCGCCCTCGACGTTCTGCGCATGCTCGCGGGGCTCCTGCGGCATCTGCGCCGCTACCCGCGCGAGCGGGCGGTGCTGACGCTCGCCGGCAAGATCCGGCGGGTGCGGTTCCGGACCCTCGCCGTGGTCTGCGGCGATTACCAGGAAGGATTGGGCCAGGTTCTGTCACGGGCAGGCGTCGACGGCGGGCACCTCACGCTCTACCTCGTCGAGACCCTGTCGGCGGCGCGGCTCGTGCGCCTCGGGCTCGGCTTCGCGGTCGGCGAGTGGCGCCGGCTGCCGGACCTGGAGCGGCACGAGACCGACGCCCTGACAATCGACGCCCGCAAGGCCCTGCGGGTGATGAATGACGGAGAGGTCGTGCTGATCGCCCCACCCCTGCGCTACCGCCTCCGCGCGTCCGCCCTGCGGGTCCTCGTCCCGGCGGAGGACGTGGCGTGAGGCGGATCGCCCATATCTCGGACCTGCATTTCGGCCGCACCGACCCGGCGGTGGTCGAGGGCCTGATGGCCGAGCTCGACCGCGACCGCCCGGACCTCATCATCATCTCGGGCGACTTCACCATGCGGGCCCGTACCCGGGAATACCTGGAGGCCAAGGCCTTCCTCGACCGGCTGCCCCACCCGTGGATCGCCGTGCCGGGCAACCACGACATCTCGCCGTTCCGGCTCTGGCAGCGGTTCTTCCATCCCTTCCGGCGCTACCGCCGCTACGTCGCGCCCGAGACCGAGCCGGTGTTCCAGGACGACGAGATCGCGGTGATCTGCCTCAACACCGTTCGCACCTGGGCGCCGGAGACCGACTGGTCGCAGGGCAAGATCACCCGGGCTCAGATCAAGCGCACGGAACGCCGCCTCGACGCCCTGCCGCCGGGGCTGTTTCGCATCGTGGTCGGCCATCACCCGTTCATGCCGCCGCCCTGGGACGAGGAGGCGCGCCTGGTCGGGCGGGCCGACGAGGCCCTCGAGGCGTTCCAGCGCCACGGCGTCGGCCTGACGCTGGCCGGCCATCTCCACCGCGGCTACGCCCGCTTCGCCGAGCCGACCCCGGACGGCCCCAAGGCCGAGATCGACCGGCCGGAGGCGAAGGCAAGCGCCCGGCGCCTCCTCGCGGTCCAGGCCGGCTCCGCCACCTCGACGCGGCTCCGCGGCAACGAGCCCAACGCCTACAACCGCATTACCGTGGCGGACGGCGTCGCGACCGTGCAGGTGCGGCTGTGGGCCGGGACGGCGTGGTGCGACGCGGCGGAATCGGGCGCGGCGCGGTGCGCAGCGCCGGAATAGGGGTTCAGGCGGACGGCAGCGCCGCCGTCACCTCGATCTCCACCTTCATCTCCGGCCGCAGCAATCCTGCGACCACCACCAGCGTCGCGGCCGGCCGGGTGTCCCGCATCACCCGGCCGCAAACCGCCAGCACCGCTTCCGCGTCGGCCCGGTCGGTGATGAAGTAGGTGGCCCGCACCACCTGATCGAGGGACGCGCCGGCCTGTTCCAGCACGCCCGCGATGGTGCGCCAGCACGCCTCGGCCTGGGCTCCGGCTTCCGCCGGCATCGTCATCGTGGCGTAGTCGTAGCCCGTGGTGCCGGCGACGAACACGAAGCCGCCCTGCACCACCGCGCGGGAATAGCCGTAGTCGCGCTCGAAGCTCGAGCCGCCGTCGATCCGCCGCATCCCCTGCCCTCCCGATTCGTCGCGGGCGAGCATGGCGCGTCAGCCGACCTCGCTCCAGCCCGCAAAGCCCGCGAGCGGCTCCTGGTCATAGGCCGCCATCAGGGCCCGCATCGCGCCCTCGTCGCGCAGGCGATCCTCGGCGGCGAGCGCCGCCAGCCCCTCGAAGAAGCCCTCGCGGTGCAAAGCCGGGGTGAAGGTCAGGGTGAAGCGCACCGGCTCATTGCCGCGATTGGCGAAGGCGTGGGCGACGCCCGGGCGCACCAGCACGAAGTCGCCCGGCCCCGCCGTCACGTCGCGCTCGCCGAGCCGCAGGGTGAGCGCGCCCGCATGCACCTCGAACGCCTCGGTGAGCCGGGCGTGGCGGTGCAGCCCGGCCCCGGGCGAGCGCGGCGCCAGGGTGACGGCGTAGATGCCGATCGCGTCGCCGGTGGCGTCGCTGCGGGCGAGGTAGCGCACCCGCATCCCGCCGATCGTGACGCCGGTGCCGGGCTCGGGGGTCGTGTCCATGGCGGGGCTCCTCGTGGGTGAGCGCGCCCGGGACAACGCCGCTTCAGGGCTTCAGGATGCGAACCAGGGTGATCATCGCGCCGATGATGGCGACGGTCTGCAAGCCGACTGCGCCGATCATCCACTTGGCAAGCTCGGCCCGAGTCTCCGAGAGCTGCGCCTTGAAATCGGAGCGCAGATTCTTTTCCAGTCCCCGCAGATCACTGCCGAATGCCTTGTGGTCAGCACGAAGGGCAGCGATCTCGGTGCGCAGGCCCGTCTCAACTCCTTTGATCTCGGTACGGAGGCTTGTCTCGACCTCTTTGATCTCGGTGCGGAGGCTTGTCTCGACCTCTTTGATCTCGGCGCGCAGGCTTGTCTCGACCCCTTTGATCTCGGCGCGCAGGCCAGTCTCAACGGCCTTGATGTCAGCGCGAAGAGCCGCTTCGGACGATGTCAAATCCGATTTGGTCGCGAGATCACCCTGCACCGCATCGGAGATCGCCTCAGCGAAGCCCTCCGCCTGATCCAGCGACAGCTTGGCCTTGTCCCGCAGGGTGCGGGCGAGTTTCAGCGTGTCGAAGGCGACGGCGGTCATGCGCGGCATCCGGGCACGCGATCGTGCCTGAAGCGAAAATAGCACCTCGGCCGTCGTACCTCCATCTTTCCCCAACGTCAAAAAAACCCCGCCCGGATCGCTCCGGGCGGGGCTCGTCACTCAATCAAACCCTTGACGCGTCAGCCTTACTCGGCCGCGACCTTGTGGGCCTGCGAGCCGTCCGTATAGGTCTCTGCCTTCAGGCGCTGGCCTGGGGCGGCGCGGCCCGGCAGCGGCGGCAGGGCCTTTGCCTTCTCGAGGTCGATGCCCGCGCCCTCCGCGACGCGGCGGCCGTACTCTTCGTCGGCGTGCCAGAAGTGCCAGACCATCCGGAGCTGGATCGCCTCGGGGCACTCCTTCATGTCGGCCACGAGGTTGGCGATCAGGTCCTCACGCTCCCACTCCTCGAAGGAGCGGTAGCGCTCGCCGGCCTGGGCGTAGTCGTCCTCGGTGCGGCTGGTCTGGTAGCGGCCGAGCTTGCCCTCGACCGGCTGGTGGTACTCCTTCGCGGGCTTGTCCGCCTCGCGCAAGCCTTGGGCCAGGGTGCTCGGCTCGTAGTTGATGTGCTTGTTCTCGCCGGTGCCGTCGACATAGAACGTCATCTGGCCGTCGCGCTGGTTGGTGTGCGCCTTCACGCCCGGCGCCGGCGCGTTGATCGGCAGTTGCAGGTAGTTCGGGCCGACGCGGTAGCGCTGGGTGTCCGAGTAGGACAGGGTGCGCCCCTGGAGCATCTTGTCGTCCGAGAAGTCGATCCCGTCGACCAGCACGCCGGTGCCGAAGGCCGACTGCTCGACATCGGCGAAGAAGTTGTCCGGCACGCGGTCGAGCACCATGCGGCCGCACTTCAGCAGCGGGAACTGGTCCTCGGGCCAGCGCTTGGTGTCGTCGAGCGGATCGAACGACAGGTGGTCGTTCGGGCCGTCCGGCATGATCTGGACCGCGAACTCCCATTCGGGGAAGTTGCCGGCCGCGATGTTGTCGTACAGGTCCTTGGTCGCGTGGCCGACGTCACGGCCCTGGATCTCGGCAGCCTGGGCCGAGGTCAGGTTGCGGACGCCCTGCTTCGGGATCCAGTGGAACTTGCACAGGTGCGCCACGCCCTGGTCGTTGACCAGCTTGTAGGTATTGACCCCCGAGCCTTCCATCTCGCGGTAGTTGGCCGGGATGCCCCACGGCGACTTCAGCCAGGTCACCATGTGGATCGACTCCGGGTGCGCCGCCACGAAGTCGAAGAAGCGCCAGGCCTCCTGGCGGTTGGTCACCGGGTCGGGCTTGAAGGCGTGGATCATGTCCGGGAACTTGATGGCGTCCCGGATGAAGAAGATCTTCAGGTTGTTGCCGACGAGGTCCCAGTTGCCGTCGACGGTCTTGAACTTCACCGCGAAGCCGCGCGGGTCGCGGGCGGTCTCCGGACTCTCCTTGGCGCCGGCCACGGTGGAGAAGCGCACGAACATCGGCGTCTTCACGCCGGTCTCGTTGAGGACGCGGGCGCGGGTGTACTTGGAGGCCGGCTCGTCGCCGATCGTGCCGTAGGCTTCGAAGTAGCCGTGAGCGCCGGCGCCGCGGGCGTGAACCACGCGCTCGGGGATCCGCTCGCGGTCGAAATGGGTGATCTTCTCGATGAACTGGTAGTTCTCGAGGGTCGCCGGGCCACGCTCGCCGACCGTGCGCATGCTCTGATTGTCGCGGACCGGATGGCCCTGGCGGGTCGTCAGGATCGGGCGTTGGTCGCTCATGGATACTCCTCTGGCGTGCAGGCGCGGCGTGCCGGGTCGGGGGACACCGCGCGAGGGACAGGTCACATAGGGTTTCGGGCAACGAGCCAACACCCTGGAACTGGTCTCGCTCCAACCTATGACCCCCGCGTGACCCGAAAACAAATGCATCGTTGCGAAGCTCGTGATAGGCGCAGCCTATGAACGTCTCCGGCCTGTCCCTGCGGGATCTCGAATACGTCGTGGCGGTCGCCGAGGAAGGCCATTTCGGCCGCGCCGCCGAGCGCTGCGCCGTGAGCCAGCCCACCTTAAGCGTGCAGGTGCGCAAGCTCGAGGAGGCCTTAGGCGTAGCGTTGTTCGAGCGCTCGAACCGCCGGGTGCTCCTGACCCCGAGCGGCCAGGCGGTGGTGCGCCAGGCCCGCGCGGTGCTGGCGGAGGCGCAAGCCCTGCTGCTCCTCGCCCGCGAGGGCGGCGGGAGGGGCCTGCGCGGCCGCCTCGTCCTGGCGGCGATCCAGACGCTGGGGCCCTACCTGTTTCCCCAGGTGCTGCGCGGCCTGCGCCAGGCCTTCCCGCACCTCGCCCTGAGCTTGAGCGAGGGGCGCACCGCCGAGATCCTCGAATCCCTGCGCGAGGGCCGGGCAGACGCGGCTTTGATCTCCCTGCCGATCCCGGATTCGGGGCTTACGGTGGTGCCGCTGTTCGACGAGCCGTTCCTGCTCGCCTGCCCGGCCGAGCACGCCTTCGCGGGCGGGCCGGCGCCGCGGGCGAGCGACCTCGCCGGACCCGACCTGCTGCTCCTCGACGAGGGCAACTGCCTGCGCGACCAGGCGGTGGCGGCCTGCGGCGCGGGGCCCGCGAGCGGGCGCCACGCCACCAGCCTCGAGACCCTGCGCTCGATGGTGGCGGCGGGCGCCGGCTACACCCTGCTGCCGGCGCTGGCCGCCCCGCCCGGGCCCGATCCGACCGGGCTCACGGTCTGCCGCCGGTTCGGGCCGGACGGACCGCGCCGGACCATCGCGCTCGCCTGGCGCGCCAGCGACCCGCGGGGCGAGGGCCTCTCCGACCTCGCGGCTTTCTTCCGCCAGCATGCACCGCACGCAACGCTGCCCCGCGGGCAGGCCGAGGAGGCCGGCCTTCGTCGCCGTGCTGGCACGTTTCCCGTATAGCGACGCGGCCTGACCTCAAGTCCCGCAGTCTCGAGTCTTCCAGGACGCGACCCCTCGACCATGGACGCCATGCACCCCGCCTCGACGGATCGCCGTCGCTCGCTCCCCCGCGCGGCGGCCCTGTGGGCGGGCCTCGTCCTGGCCTCGGCCGCGCTGGCGGGCCTCTTCCACCTCGCCGGCTTCCCGGCCGCCCTGCTGCTCGGCCCGATGCTCGCCGCCATCGTGTTCGGCGTGCGCGGCGCGCCGATCCGGGTGCCGAAGCCCGGCTTCCTGGCGGCACAGGCGCTGATCGGCTGCCTCGTCGCCCACGCGGTCAACGCCACGATCGTCGCGACCCTGATGCAGGACGGGCTGCTGATCCTGGCGGTCGTCGGCGTCACCGTGGTGGCGGCCGCGCTCACCGGCTGGGTTCTGACCCGCATCCGCCTCCTGCCCGGCACCACCGCGGCCTGGGGCTCCTCGCCCGGCGGCGCCTCCGCGATGGTGGCGATGGCGGAGGATTTCGGGGCCGATCCGCGCCTCGTCGCCTTCATGCAATACGTCCGGGTCGCCTGCGTGGCGCTCACCGCCTCGGTGGTCGCCCGCTTCCTCGCCGGCAGCGGCGGGGCGGCACCCGGCGCCGGCATGGAGCCGGCCCCGCTCGCGGTGCTCGGCACGCTGGCGGTGGCGGCGGTCGGCGCGTGGCTGGGCCTGCGCCTGCGCATTCCCGCGGGCGCCCTGATCGGCCCCCTCGCCATCGGGGCGACGCTCCACGCCACCGGGCTCGCCGGCATGGCGCTGCCGTCCTGGCTGCTCGCGCTCGCCTATGCGGGCATCGGCTGGACGGTGGGCCTGCGCTTCACTCCCGCTACCGTGCGGGCGACCTTGTTCGCGCTTCCGGGCGTGCTGGTCGCGACCTTCGGGCTGATCGCGCTTTGCGGCGTCTGGGCCTGGGGGCTGACCTTCCTGCTGCCGGTCGACCTCCTCACGGCCTACCTGGCGACGAGCCCGGGCGGGCTCGATTCGGTGGCGATCATCGCGGTCGGCACCCAGTCCGACGTGTCCTTCGTGCTGGCGGTGCAGACCCTGCGGCTCCTCGTGGTGATCATCACCGGGCCGCTCGTGGCGAAGTGGATCTCCCGCAGTGCCGGCGAGGCGCGCTGACGCCTCTCGGCACCCGTCAAGCTCGCATCCCGCAGCGAAACCCGTTATGCCGTCGCCTCCGGCGATTTCGGCGCCTCCGGCGAGGCGCCCCGCGCCCGCTCCAGACATGACCTGACGCCGTGCACGACTACATCAAGAAGATCCTCGGCGCCCGCGTCTACGACGTGGCGATCGAGAGCCCGCTGGACCCGATGCCGCGCCTGTCGCAGCGCCTCGGCGCCAAGGTGCTGCTCAAGCGCGAGGACCTGCAGCCGGTCTTCTCGTTCAAGCTGCGCGGCGCCTACAACAAGATGGCGGGCCTGTCGGCGGACGCGCTCGCCCGCGGGGTGATCTGCGCCTCGGCCGGCAACCATGCGCAAGGGGTGGCCCTCGCCGCCAAGCGCCTGGGCGTCACCGCCGTGATCGTGATGCCGCGCACCACCCCGGCGATCAAGATCGAGGGCGTGAAGTCCCGCGGCGGCCAGGTCGTGCTGCACGGCGACGCCTTCGACGAGGCCTACACGCACGCCAAGACCCTCGAGGCCGAGCAGGGCCTGACCTTCATCCACCCCTACGACGATCCCGACGTCATCGCCGGCCAGGGGACGATCGGGCTCGAGATCCTGCGCCAGCACGGCGATCCGATCGAGGCGGTGTTCGTGCCGATCGGCGGCGGCGGCCTCGCGGCAGGCGTGGCCGCCTTCATCAAGTTCATGCGGCCCGAGACCAGGGTCATCGGCGTCGAGCCGGCGGACGCGGCCAGCATGGCGGCGGCGATCGCGGCGGGCGAGCGGGTGGTGCTCGACACGGTCGGCCTGTTCGCCGACGGCGTCGCGGTGCGCCAGGCCGGGGCCGAGACCTTCCGGCTCTGCCGCGAGCACCTCGACGAGGTCATCACCGTCGACACCGACGCGATCTGCGCCGCCGTCAAGGACGTGTTCGACGACACCCGCGCCATGTCCGAGCCCTCCGGCGCCCTCGCGCTCGCCGGCCTCAAGGAATACGCCGCCCGGGGCAGCGTCGCCGGGTCGGGGGCGCTCGTGGCGATCAACAGCGGCGCCAACCTCAACTTCGACCGCCTGCGCCACATCGCCGAGCGGGCCGAGATCGGCGAGCGCCGCGAGGCGCTCCTCGCCGTCACCATCCCGGAGCGCACCGGCGCCTACCGCGCCTTCATCCGGGCGCTCGGCCGGCGCGCCATCACCGAGTTCAACTACCGCTACGCGCCGGGCGCCGAGGCGCACATCTTCGTCGGCGTGCAGCTCTCCGGCGGGCGGCCCGAGAAGGAGGCCCTGATCGCGGAGCTGCGCGGCCTCGGCTACCCCCTCGTCGACCTCACCGACAACGAGATGGCGAAGCTCCACGTCCGCTACATGGTCGGCGGCCGGGTGCCGGGCCTCGCCGACGAGCGGCTCCTGCGCTTCGAGTTCCCGGAGCGCCCCGGCGCGCTGCTCAAGTTCCTCGACAGCCTCGGCGTCACCTGGAACATCTCGCTGTTCCACTACCGCAACCACGGCGCCGATCACGGCCGGGTGCTCGCCGGCATCCAGGTGCCGGAGGCCGAGCGCGGCCGCTTCGCCGTCGCGCTTCAGGAACTCGGCTACGAGCACCACGACGAGACCGACAACGCCGCCTACCGGCTCTTCCTCGACGGCCAGCCGCGCGAAGTGAAGACCCGCGAGGCAGAGATCGAAGGAGCGGTCACCGTGGCGCCGGCGGCGTGAGACCGATGGCGCCGCAGGGCCGTCATCCCGCCAGGGTATGACGGCTCCCGATGCCGCCTTGACGCCGCCCCGCCACCGGTTCACCTCATCGCCCGATGCCTCCGCTCCTCGCCCTGCCCTTCCCCGCCATCGACCCCGTCGCGGTCGCGATCGGGCCGCTGCAGATCAAGTGGTACGCCCTCGCCTACATCGTGGGGCTGGTGGGCGGCTGGTACTACGCCAAGCGCCTGGTCTCGGCCCCGGCGCTGTGGGGTGCGGTGCGCCGCCCTTCCGTCGCCGACATCGACGACCTGATCGTCTGGGTGGCACTCGGCGTCGTGCTGGGCGGGCGCATCGGCTACGTGCTGTTCTACAACTTCGCCGCCTATCTCGCCCATCCGTCCGAGATCCTGGCGATCTGGCGCGGCGGCATGTCGTTCCATGGCGGCTTCCTCGGCGCGGTGCTGGCGCTGGTGCTGTTCGCCCGCCGCCGCGGCCTCAATCCTTACGCGATGCTCGACCTCGCCGCCGTGGTGGTGCCGATCGGGCTCTTCTTCGGGCGGCTGGCCAACTTCGTGAACGGCGAGCTCTGGGGCCGGCCGGCGCCGGACTTCGCTTACGCCATCGTCTTCCCGAACGGCGGCCCGCTGCCGCGCCATCCGAGCCAGCTCTACGAGGCGGCGGCCGAGGGGCTGGTCCTGTTCGTCCTGATGGCGATCGCGGTCCGGCGCGTCGGCTTCCGCCGGCCCGGTCTCCTCGGCGGGATCTTCGTCGTCGGCTACGCCATCGCCCGCACCGCCTGCGAGTTCTTCCGCGAGCCCGACCCGCAGCTCGGCTTCCTGTTCGGCACCCAGGTCGGGGCGCTCGGCGGCGGCATCACCATGGGGATGCTGCTCTGCGTGCCGATGCTGGTGGTGGGCGCCATCTTCATCGTGCGGGCGCTGCGCGGCGCCACACGGCCGAGGGCGCGGCTCGACGAGAGCCAGCCCGCCGAGGTCGGCCCGGCGTGAGCGACGCGCCGCTCCTCGGCGAGCTGCGCCGCCTGATCGCAATCGAGGGACCGATCACCATCGAGCGCTACATGGCGCTCTGCCTCGGCCACCCGGTCCACGGCTATTACCGCACCCGCGATCCCTTGGGTGCGGCCGGCGACTTCACCACCGCCCCGGAGATCAGCCAGATCTTCGGCGAGCTCCTGGGCCTCTGGACGGCGGAGGTCTGGCACGGCCTCGGGCGTCCGGCATCGTTTCGCCTGGTCGAGCTCGGCCCCGGCCGCGGCACCCTGATGGCGGACGCGCTCCGGGCCTTGAGGGCCGCGGCGCCCGACTGCCTCGCGGCGGCCGACCTCCACCTCGTCGAGACCAGCCCGACCCTGCGGGCGGCTCAAAGCAGGGCCCTGGCGAACGCGGCGCCGACCTGGCACGAGTCCATCGACACCCTGCCGGCCGGCCCGGCGATCGTGCTGGCCAACGAGTTCTTCGACGCCCTGCCGGTCCGCCAGTACCAGCGCACCGAGCGCGGCTGGTGCGAGCGCCGGGTCGGCCTCGTCGGCGACGCCCTCGCCTTCGGCCTGAGCCCGGAGCCGGTGCCGGAGATCGCCGCGCAGGCCGCCCCCGGCGCGATCCTGACCCTGCCGGCGGTCGCCCTCGACCTCGTCCGGCAGATCGCCTCCCGCCTCGCCCAGGAGGGCGGCGCGCTCGCGGCAATTGATTACGGCGACCTCTACGGCGGCACCGCCGACACGCTCCAGGCCGTGGCGCGCCACCGTTTCGCGGATCCCCTCGAAGCGCCCGGCGAGACCGACCTCACAGCCCAGGTCGACTTCGCGGCGCTCGCCCGTGCTGCCGCGGGCGCCGGCGCTTCGGTGCACGGGCCGGTGACGCAAGCCGACTTCCTCCTGGCGCTCGGCCTCGCCGAGCGCGCCGAGCGCCTCGCCGCCCGGGCGAACCCGGTCCAGGCCGCCGCCGTCAAGGCCGGGGCCGAACGCCTGATCGACCGGACCACCCGCGGCATGGGCAACCTGTTCAAGGTCTTAGGGCTCACCGGGCCGGGCGGGCCGGATCTCCCGGGCCTGCCGCGCCGGGCCTGACCGGACGCGGCTTCGCGCTTTCGACACGATTGCCGTCTATCGTGCCGGATGCCTTCCCGTCAGGACGAACCGCCCGCGATGTTCATCGAAGCGCCCGCCCTCACCCCCCATGCCGGCATCCGCCACGCCTTCTTCACCCGGCAGGGCGGCGTGTCGGAGGGGCTGTACGCCTCCCTCAACGGCGGCCTCGGCTCCGGCGACGATCCGGACCGGGTGCGGGAGAACCGCCGTCGCATGACGGCCGCGCTCGGTCTGGCACCGGAGACCCTCGTCAGCCTGTACCAGGTGCACTCGGCCGAGGCCGTGATCGTCGAGAGGCCCTTCGCCGAACGCCCCCGGGCCGACGCGATGGCGACGCGGGTTCCGGGCGTGGCGCTGGGCATCCTCACGGCCGATTGCGGGCCGATCCTGTTCGCCGATCCGGTAAACCGGGTGGTGGGCGCGGCGCATGCGGGCTGGAAGGGCGCGCTCAGCGGGGTGATCGAGGCGACGCTCGCGACGATGGAAAACCTCGGCGCGAAGCGGGCCGGCATCACGGCGGTGCTCGGGCCGACGATCGGCGCGTCCGCCTACGAGGTCGGCCCGGAATTCCGCGAGCGGTTCGAGGCGGCGGACCCGGGCAATGCCCGCTACTTCGCGACGAGCCCCGAACGGGCGACCCACAGCCTTTTCGATCTGCCCGCCTACATCGTCGCGCGGCTTAAGGCGGCCGGAATCGGCGAGGCGGCGAACCTGAACCTGTGCACCTACGCCGAGCCCGACCGTTTCTTCAGCTATCGCCGCACCACCCACCGGGCCGAGGCCGATTACGGCCGCCTCGTCTCGGCGATCGCCCTGGCGCCCTGATTCCGGCGCCCGGAATCGGCCCCGCGCGGGCGCCGTTTGACTTTCGTTAAGATCGACGCGGCAAGCGTAGCAAAAAAAATGTGTGCGCGGGTGAACCTTGGCCGTTCGCGCGCGTTAAGGGGGTTAGGAGCCAAGGGAAGGCTCGCGATGAACAGCCATTAAGGCCGCGGTGAAACCCACCAGCGTTGTCGCGAGGACACAGCTTTCGCACGGCTGCCGGGATATGTCGGGGACACTGCTTCGGTTGACCGACGGCCCGCAAACGGGCGCGGTCACCGCCGCATAGTAGGAAGGACCAGTACCATGAAGTCGCTTCTCAAGAGCGCCACCGCCCTCGCTGGCATCGTCGTCGCCGGTTCGGCCCTCGCCGCCGACCTGCCGCGCCGCGCCGCTCCGCCGCCGGTCTTCACGCCGGTGCCGGTCTTCACCTGGACGGGCTTCTACGCCGG
>NZ_SRLB01000030.1 GCF_004745635.1 Methylobacterium nonmethylotrophicum
CTTCGTTCCCATCACGTCCGTCCTCCGTCGGCTCAAAGCCATACTTCAGGCCGGACCACTCCGCTGGGGGCTGACCACTCCCCGGCCCGATGCGGCCCATTTGTGCCGCGGACAGACTCCAAAGAGCTCAAGCAGAGCCCGCGAAGCGCTAAGTCATTCATGGATCAGGAGGTCGATCTAGCACCGGCTCTACTCGTCCTCCACCTTCGGAGGGCAACGCTCTATCCAGATGAGCTACGGGTGCTGACCGCGGAGCCTCTGCAGCGCGGCTCAGGGCGGAGCGCAACGGGGTATGGGATCGCCAGTCCGCGCAAGGGGATCCGGGCGGAGGCTCAAAGGGCGAAGGTCACACGGTCGTATCGTGTCGCGTGCACGGGGGGCAGAGGGGGGCAAGCGGTGGCGGGTAGGCTTTGTGCCCCGGATGCGGACGGCGTGCGGCGCGGCTAGCGCCGCGTGCCGCTGGTGTGCCACGCCTGCCGCAGAGGGCCGCACGAGGCCCTCGGCATCAGGTCACCGAGGCAGGCCTGCTGCTCGTCGCGGAGCCAAAAGGCTTCTCAGGCCGCTGACACGCTGGCGACGAACTCCTGCACCGCGTGACGCAGGCGCCCGGTCTCCGCGGTCACGTCGTCAGCCGAGCGGCGCACGTCGTCGATCGCCTCGACCGTCCGTTGCATGGCGCCGCTCGCCGCGCCCACGCTCGCCCCTACTTGACTCGTGAGGGAGGTCGCGTGCTCGGCGTTCCGGCTGATGCTCGCCGTCTCCAGCTCCTGCTGGCGAATCGCCTGGGTGATCTCGGCGGCGAGTCCGTTCAGATCCTCCATCGCCGATCGGATCGCCTCGATGGCCTGCACCGTGCCGCCGGTCGCGCTCTGGATCCCGCCGACCTGCCGAACGATCTCGTCGGTGGCCTTCGCGGTCTGGTCCGCGAGCGCCTTGACCTCCGAGGCGACGACGGCGAAGCCCCGCCCCGCTGCGCCCGCGCGCGCCGCCTCGATGGTGGCGTTCAGGGCCAGGAGGTTCGTCTGCGCGGCGATCTGCTGAATCAGCCCGATCACGTCGCCGATGCGCTGCGCCGCCTCGGCCAGGCCCGCCACCGTCTCGCTCGTGGTCTGAGCCTGGGCGGTGGTCTGTGCCACGCGGTCCGAGGTCTGCTGCAGACGCCCGGCGATGCCGCGGATCGAGCGGTTCAGCTCGCCCGCGGAGGCCGCGACGTCCTCGACGTTGCGGCGGGTCTGCTCGGAGGCGCCGGCTGCGCTTTTCACCTGGCCCTGGGTATCGGCGACAACGCCAATCAGAACGTCGGCGGAACCGGACATTCCTGTGATGCGCTGGTCCACCTGCCCGAGCGCGCTCTGGACGGCAGCCTGGAAGCGGCGGACATGCTCCTCGATGCGGCGCGATCGGTCGAGCTGTGCTTCCTGCTCGGTGCCGGCCTGGGTGGCGAGGTGCGCGCGCTCGACCACGCCGTCGCGGAAGCCCGCGATGGCGCGGGCCACGCCGCCGATCTCGTCGCTGCGCTCAAGCCCGACGAAGTGCACGCTCACGTCACCCGCTGCGAGGCGCTCGGCGTCGGCCACGAGGCGAACGAGTGGCCGGGAGAGATTGCCGGCGACCCACACCGCGCCCGCCGCCCCCGCGAGCGCCGCGAGGCCCGCGAGCCCAAGGACGAGGGCGAGCTCAGATCGCAGCGTTGCGTCGGATGCCGCGATGCGTGCCCGCGCGTCTGCCTCGGCTGATGCGACAGCCTTCTCCAGCAGCCCGCGAAGCAGGATACTGTGGCGGCTCATCAGCTCGGCGGTCGGGATCTCGCGTGCCGGCTGGAGGCCCAGGAGCACCGCCGCGTCGGACCGCCAACGGCTGAACACGCCCGAGGCATGGCGCGCGAGGTCGGTCATCTCGGGCGAGAGGGATGCCGCCTTGAGGCGGTCCAGTTCGCCCGCAAGCGTGGTGGTATGCTGGCCGAAGCGCGTCTCGACGGCCTCCGGCTCGACGAAGCCCGTCATGGCCAGCACCTGAGCGAGCAAGCTCTCGGCCTGCGCGAAGGCCTCTCGGGCGCCGCGGCTCGCCGCGTTGGCAGCGAGAGCCTTCCCGGACAGATCGGCGAGGTCGGCATTCGCCGAGAGGCTGCGGCTGCCAACGAGGCCCACGACGCACGCGGCGAGCGCGAGAAAACCGAGGAGCGGCAGGAGGATCTTGATCCGGATCGACATGGCGGCGTCCTCAGTTCGGCAGGTTCGGCAGCGCGGTCTCGGTCTTCTCGGCGGTCAGCGACCGCAGGAAGGCGAGAAGGTCGGCGCGCTCGCTGGCACTGAGCGAGAGGGGACGCATCAGCGGCGACCGCGACGGGCGCTCCACACCGCCTGTCTCGTAGAAGGCCACAATGGATTCGAGATCGGCGAACTGCCCCTTGTGGCCGAATGGCGCCCGGTAGGTCAGATTTCTCAAGCCCGGCGTCTTGAAGGCATGGCGCGCGAGCGGGTTGTTCGGCTCCAGCTTTCCCCGGCCGACATCGTCGGTGGAGATGCCGATGTCATGGAACTTGTTGTCGGTGAAGTTCCAGCCGGTATGGCAACCGGCGCAACCGGCCTTGCCGTTGAACAGCCGGAAGCCGTTGATGGCGGAGACCGAGATCGCCTGCGCATCCCCTTCCACCCAGCGGTCGAAGGGCGCCCAGCCGGTCACGACCGTGCGCTCGTAGGTGGCGATCGCGGTGAGCAGGTTGGCCTTCGTCACGCCCCGGTCCGGAAACAGGCGGTCGAACCACGTCCGGTATTCCGGGATCTCCTTGAGCCGGGCGACGATCTCCGGGAACTGCGCGTTCATCTCGACGTCGGCAGTGAGCGGTCCAGCGGCCTGCTCTTCCAGGGTCTTCGCCCGCCCGTCCCAGAACAGGGGTGCGGTCCAGGCCGCGTTGAGCACGGTCGGAGCCTTGCGGGCGAGCGGGGTGTTGGCGGCGCCGATCGCGCCCTTGACCGGCACCTCGTAGCCGAAGGACGGGTTGTGGCAGCTCGCGCAGCTGAGGTTCTGCGCCCCGCTGAGGCGGGGATCGAAGAACAACATCTTGCCGAGGGTCGCGAGCTGCGGCGAGTAGGGGGACTTCTCGGGGAAGGGGATCGTCTCGGGGCGGCGAAATCGCTGCTTCAGTGCATCGAGTTCCGCATCAGCCGCGCCAGGATGAGACGGGCTTGCAAGCATCGCGATGAACGTTGCGGCAGCCATCAGCAATCTTGAAGCTCTCATCAAGCACGATCCCCCTCATATGATTTTGATAAGAATTGCCGTCATGGTTCTTTAAGAACGGTTAATCTGTTTTTTTATCTGAATTAACATAGGTAAAACTCGTGCTTGTTACGGTAAAACACCGATCAGCAAGCCGATCATCATGGTTGTATTGATAGGAAGATTGTCATCTGCGATTGCAGCTGAAGCGCTACGCGCAACATCCAGGCCTGCGCACGCTCTGTTGCCGTGTGGACGAGGCAGGAGCCCAGCGAAGCCGCGCTTGAGAGAGGCGCATCGAGCCCTCACGGCTCGACGAGGAGAAAGCCGCCCGCCTGTCGCCAGTTGCAGCCGCCGAGTTATCGGGACCGGGCTTCTCGGCGCGGGCTCCCTGAACTTCGCGTTCTACGATCCTCCGAGGTCGCCCGGTCGATCCCTGCCGGGAGTGCCGGGTGAGGGTGACGAGGGGTGCCGGCAGACGGCGGCCCGTCGCGGCGCAAGCGGCAATCTCGGGCCGCGTGGAGCAGGCGCGATCACCCCAGACGTCGATCTTGACGCCGCATCCCACGCACGGCCTCCGATGAATCCGAGGATCATGAACAGATTACAAAATTCAGGCGCCTCACGAAGAGCTTATAATTCATCGTCAGCTCCTGCCCAACGATGAAAGCCGGCGGCTCGCCAAGCGGCAACGCCGATCGCTTTTATCAGCGGCAGCTTGACCCTCGCACGGGCGACATCGAGGCCAGGGCTGAATTCAGCCGGACGCCAGCCCCTTGTGGCTCATGGAACCGAGGATTTTGGCTGGAGCGCCGAAGCTGCAACCACACCAGGAGACACGCCGCCTCATGCTCTATGCCGCCCTGAGGGCCGCGAGCCACTGCTCTGTCGGCTGCGCGCCCGAGACCGCCCACCGGCGGTCGACGATGAAGAACGGCACCCCCGCGATCTGCATCTCGGCGGCCTGCCGCTCGACGGCCTCGACGCGCTGGCTGAGCTGTTCGTCGCCGAGCGCGTCGTCGACGACGTCTCGGTCGAGCCCTGCCGCGACACCGATCTCCCGCAGAACATCCGGATCGCCGACATTCCGGCCTTCCTCGAAATAGGCGCGGAACAGGGCGTCCACGACCGGGTCGGCCCGTCCGTGCTGCCCTGCTGCCGCGATCAGCATGTGGGCGCGCCGGGTGCTCGGCGTGCGCGTCATCCGCTCGAACGCGAAGCCGATGCCCTCCTGTCGTCCGAGCTCGGCCATCTGCGCGTCGAGCTGCGCACTGCGCTCCGCCCCGAACTTGCGGGCGCGGTAGAGCGCGCGCTCCATGCCGTCGGCCGGCATGCCGGGGTTCAGCTCGAAAGGCAGCCATTCGATCGTGGTGCTCTCGCGCTGCCCGAGCTGGTCGAGGGCGCGTTCGAGCCGGCGCTTGCCGACGTAGCACCACGGGCAGATCACGTCGGAGAACACGGAGATGGTCAGCGGCATGGCGCCCTCCTGATGATCCATGGCACGGCCGATCGCAGTCCTGGCCGATCGCAGTCCTGAACGCCAGCCCTGCTCGGGCAGGATCCGGAGCATGCCCTGGATGCGCCGGGAGAGTCGCTGAGCGGCTCGGGAGGGTCGGGTGCTACGCACTTGGCCGCGGTGCTCCGCCCGAAGAGCGGTCGAGCGGCAAGCGCACCGGCTGAGCACGACCGGGAGGCCGGGGAGCCCGGACAGGCGTGCGGGACGTCGTCTGAGCCGGGCGGGGCGGCGTCACTCGACGGTGTTGGGCGTCACGACGTTGCCGGTCCCGCCGTCGGAATTGTCGAGGCTGCTCCCGAACGGGTAGCCCGCATCCTCCCCGCAGGTGAGCCGCCAGCCGTTGCGGGAATTCACCACGATCGCGGCGGCCGGAAAGAAGCCGCTGGTACGAAAGACGTTGCCGGTGATGACGTTGTCGGAGGGCGTCTGGTGGCGGACGGTGCCGCCCTCGCCGCAATTGCGGTAGAGCCGCACCCCGCCCTGGCCGCGGAGCGTGAAGCGGTTGCCGGTGATGCGGTTGCGCGCCGAGCCGTCGACCGCGACGGCCTCGCGCTCCGTCTCGGTGACGAACTCGTTGTTCTCGATGCGGTTCTCGGCGCTCTCGGCATCGAGATAGAGCGCCGTCGAGACCGAGCGGCCGGCGAGGCGCGAGCCCTGCAGGGTGACCCGCGTGACGCCGGGCCCGAGATAGAGCGGGATCGGCCCGGCGGCGGTGATCGTCGTGCCGGTGATCGTGACGTCGGTCGGGGCGGCGGCCTGCGCCCGCTCGGTATGGCCGAGGCTGCGCGAGGAGTCGCGCAAGAGCGGCCCCTGCCCGTTCTCGCCCATGCCCCAGATCCGGATATGGCCGAACACCGTGCAGTCGCGGATGCGGATGCCGGAGGGGCGGTCCCAGGCCTCGCCCGGGCGGGCCGGCGGGCGTGAGCGGATCGCGATCGTGTAGGCGCCGAGATGGGCCGGCTCCCCCGGCTCGCCGAGGCTGGCGCCGTCGCAATCGAGGGTGAGGCCGGAGGCCGCCGATCCCTCGATCACCAGGCGCTTGAGGACCCGGTCGCTCCGCGACAGGCGCAGGGAGCAGGTGAGCGAGACGGTCTCGTCCTCGACCGAGACGGGCGGGGCGAGCAGGCGCGCCCGAAAAACCGCGTCGCAGGGCGCGGCGGTGCGGTGCACGAGGGCGGGCGGATCGGGGGGCAGCGGCAGCACGGGCATCGCGATCGGAATCGCCCGCGATCGCGCCGATTTCGGGACGAATTGGAGCATCGGGATACGGGCGCGCGCCGGCCCGGACGTCAGGCCGGTCCTGGTTCCGACGGAAGGCTGACCCGGGCCCGCAGGCCGCGGCCCTGCGCCCCGGCGTGGAGCGTGACGGTCCCGCCCAGGCGCGCCACGAAGGCCTGCACGATGGACAGCCCGAGGCCGCTGCCGGAGGGATCGCCCGGGCGCTCGAGGCGGTGGAACCGCTCGAACACGAGCTCGCGCTGCGCCTCCGGGATCCCGGGCCCGTCATCCTCGACGTCGATGGCGCAGGGTGCGTCGGCACCGCTCAGAACCGAGACCCGGACGGTCCCGCCCGGGCGGTTGTAGCGGATCGCGTTGTCGATCAGGTTGCGCAAGGCCTCCTCGATCAGGAACGGCTCGGCCAGGACGGTGACCGGCGCCTCGGGGCCGTCGAAGGACAGGGCGACGCGGCGCGCCCGCGCGATGGGCACGAGAGCGAGGGCGGCATCGCGGGCGATCGCGGCGACGTCGGTCGGGGCGGCCCCGCCCCGGCGCGCCCCGCCCTCCTCCAGCACCAGGGTGAGGAGCTGGGCGATGAGCCGGTCGAGGCGGTCGACCGCCCCGTCGAGGTCGGCGCGCGAGGAGCGCCAGCCGTCGCTCTCCGGCGGCTGCCGGTCGAGGAGCCGCAGATGCGTCTTGAGGATCGCCACCGGGGTGCGCAGCTGGTGTGAGGCGTCCGCGGTGAAGCGGCGCAGGACCGTCATCGCGTGGTTGAGCTGGGCGAGGAGCTCGTTCAGGGCCTCGACGAGCGGCAGGGCCTCCCGCGGCACCCCGGCGACCGGCACGGCCGGCACCGCGCCGGCGCCGTGGAAGCGGTGCTCGATCTCCCGGCGCAGGTCGTCGAGGGGCGACAGGCCCATCCGCACCGCGAACCAGATCAGCAGGCTGCCGATCCCGGCGAGCGTCGCGCCGAGGGCCGTGAGGGCGAGGAGCATGTGCCGGGCGAGCCGGTCCCGGTCGTGGGTCGTCTCGGCGACCTGCACCAAAGCGCTGTGCCGCGTGATGTAGATCGGCCGCAGCATCGCGCCGATGCGCACGCGCTCGCCGCGGAAGACGGCGTCGCGGTAGACCAACGTCTCGGGGGGAGGCATCCGTTCCGGCAGCGGCAGGTCCGCGTAGCCGGTGACGAAGGTCCGGTCGTCGGTGACGCTGTAGTAGATGTTGTCGCGCTGGGTGTTCGACAGCATGCCGAAGGCCGCCGACGGCATGTCGAGGACGACCTGACCCTCCTGCACCGACAGGCGCTCGGCGATGGTCAGGATCGCGCCGGCGAGCCCCCGGTCGTAGGCGCTGGTCGCGAAGGCGCTAACGAACCAGGTCCCGCCGATCCCGAGCAGCACGGCGAGCGCCGCCATCGGCACCATCAGGTACGTGGCGACGCGGACGCGCAGCGACCGGGGACGGGCGCGCGACGACCGGCCCGGCGCCCTCACCGGCCCTCCTCGGCCCCACCCGGCTCCATCAGGTAGCCGAGGCCGCGCATGGTCACGATCCTGGGGCCCGTGGGCCCGAGCTGGCGGCGCAGGCGCGCGACGTAGACCTCGATCGCATTCGGGGAGATCTCCTCGTCGAAGCCGAACACCTCGGAGACCAGGCGCTCCTTCGACACCACGCGGCCGACCCGGGTGATGAGCGACTCGAGGATCGCCAGCTCGCGCTTGCGCAGGGGCAGGACGCGGCCGGCGAGGCTCGCCACCCGTCCGGCGCGGTCGAGCACGAGGTCGCCGCAGGTCACGATCGGATCGGGCTGGCCGCGGCCGCGCCGCACCAGGGCGCGCACCCGCGCCTCCAGCTCCGCCGGATCGAAGGGCTTAGGCAAGTAGTCGTCGGCGCCGAGGTCGAGGCCGGCGACCCGATCGTCGACGCTCGCCCGCGCCGTCAGGATCATCACCGGCACCGTCAGGCCGGCGCGCCGGATCTCGCGCAGGACCGAGAGGCCCGACCCGTCCGGCAGGCCGAGATCGAGCAGCACCCCCGCATAGGCCTCCTGGCGCAGGAGCGGCAGCACCCCGGCCGCGCCCGCCTCGTGGTCGACCGCAAAGCCGCTGAGCCGCAGCGAGGCGACGATGCCGCGGGCCAGGGCCTCGTCGTCCTCGACGATCAGGATCCGCATCGCTCGTTCCCTCCCGGCGCCGGCCCGTTCCGGCCAGTCGCGTCGCCTCCCCGTTTTAGACCAGTTTTCCCGTGCGGCAGGAACCGGTTGCGACCCTGCCCGGGCGCCTGCGCGGCGGCCCGGCCGATTTCCCGCACACGGCCCCGCCCTTGTCAGGATGATGCAAGCTCGCGCGGTTAACGTCCTGTCGATGAGTGCGCGACCAGACACGCCGCACCGATGGGAGGATCGCATGAAGACGCGGATCACCGCCACGCTCGCCCTGATGATCATGGGCGCTCCCGCCGCCCTCGCGCAGGCCGTTCCCGCAGGGTATCCGGCCTCCTACAGCGAGGTCATCGACGCCGCCCACAAGGAGGGCGCGCTCTCGATCTACGCCACCGCCGATGCCTCCGAGGTGTCCGACCTTCTCACCCAGTTCCGGGCGCTCTACCCGAAGCTGAAGGTCGAGTACGCCGACCAGAACTCGACCGAGCTCTACAGCCGCTACGTCGCCGAGGCGGCCGCGGGATCGACCGCCGACTTCATCTGGTCCTCGGCGATGGACCTCCAGATCAAGCTGGTCAACGACGGCTACGCCATGACCTACGCCTCGCCGGAGAAGGGCGCGCTGCCGGACTGGGCGAAGTGGAAGGACCAGGCCTACGGCACCACCGCCGAGCCGATCGTCTTCGCCTACAACAACCGCCTCGTGCCCGAGGCCGAGGTGCCGCGCGATCACGCCGCCTTCGCCAAGCTCCTCTCCCAGAAGAAGGACGCCTACAAGGGCAAGGTCACCTCCTACGACCCCGAGCGCTCCGGCGTCGGATTCCTCTACGTCACGCAGGACGTGCAGGTCAGCGCCCCGGCGACCTGGGAGACCGTCAAGGCGATGGGCCAGGCGGGAGCCAAGTTCTACACCTCGACCGGCGCGATGATGGAGCGCGTGGTCTCGGGCGAGCACACGCTCGCCTACAACATGATCGGCTCCTACGTCCTGCAGCGCAACCGCAAGGACCCGACCCTCGGCTACGTCCTGCCGAAGGACTACACGCTGGTGATGTCGCGCATCGCCTTCGTGTCGGCCAAGGCCAAGAACCCGAATGCGGCCAAGCTCTTCCTCGACTTCATGCTGTCGAAGGCGGCCCAGGTCGAGCTCGCCAAGAAGTCGATGACCTCGGTGCGCACCGACCTGCAGGACACGCACGGCATCACCAGCCTGCCGGGCGCCCGCGACGTCACGCTGCGGCCGATCCGCGTCGGGCCCGAGCTCCTGACCCAGCTCGACCAGATCACCCGGCTGCGCTTCATCAAGCAGTGGCAGAAGACGCTCGCCGCGACGAACTGAGACACCGTTGAACTGAAACGCCGATGTCCAAGCCGTTCCGCATCGCGATCATTCTCGCGACCACGCTGATGATCCTCGGCCCCGTGGGCCTGGTGATCTATCAGAGCTTCCTCAGCGGCCCGTTCTTCCAGCCGTCGAGCACGCTCACCCTGCAGGCCTACGAGTTCGTCCTGTTCGAGGAGGACGACTTTCGCGAGGCCTTCGTCAACTCGGCGATCATCGCGACGGGGATGACCCTGATCGCGGTGCCGCTCGGCTGCATCATGGCGTTCCTGCTGGTCCGCACCGACCTGCCGGGGCGCCGCTTCATCGAGCCGCTGGTGCTCGTGCCGATGTTCGTGTCCTCGGTGGTGCTGGCCTTCGGCTTCGTCGTGGCGCTGGGCCCCGTCGGCATCGTCAGCGTCTGGGTGAAGGGCCTCGTCGGCACCATCCCCTGGTACCTGTACTCGAAGACCGCGCTCATCCTCATCGCGGGGCTTACCCACGTGCCCCACGTCTTCCTCTACGCCTCGTCGGCCCTGCGCTCGCTCGGCTCCGACGTCGAGGAGGCGGCGCGCTCCTCCGGCGCCGGCCCGTTGCGGGTGGCGCTCACGGTCAGCCTGCCGATGATCATGCCGAGCATCCTCTACGCGACGGTGCTGGTGTTCTTCCTCGGCTTCGAGCTGTTCGGCCTGCCGCTGGTCCTCGGCGACCCCGAGCGGATCCTGGTGCTCGCCACCTACCTCTACAAGCTCACGAACAAGCTCGGCACCCCGTCCTACGACCTGATGGCGGTGGTGGTGGTGTCGATCATCTTCGTGACGCTGCCGCTGGTCTACACCCAGCGCAAGCTGCTGGCCGCCGCCAACCGCTACGTCGCGGTCAAGGGCAAGGCGAGCGCCCAGAAGCCGCTCGCCATCGGCGCCTGGCGCTGGCCGGCCGCGGCGCTCATCGTCGCCTGGCTCGGCGTCACGGTGGTGATCCCGGTCACCGCGCTCGTGCTGCGCTCGTTCCTCTCCACCTGGGGCGAGGGCGTCGCGATCTGGCCGAACCTGACGCTCAACCACTTCCGCGAGCTGATGCACTACCCGAACCTGGTGCGCGGCATCGTCAACACCCTGCTCATCGCCTCGGTTGGCGGCGCGCTGTCGGTGGCCTTCTACGCCCTCGTCAACCTCGCTCTCCACCGCTGGCGCTCGCGCTGGACCAGCCTGATGGACTACCTGGTGCTGGTGCCGCGCGCCATGCCGGGCCTGATCGCCGGTCTCGCGATGTTCTGGGTGTTCCTGTTCACCCCGGCACTGCAGCCCCTGCGCCAGACCCTGTTCAGCCTGTGGCTCGCCTACACCCTGGTCTGGCTCGCCTACGGCATGCGCCTGGTGAGCGCCTCGCTGCTCCAGATCGGCCCGGAGCTGGAGGAGGCCGGGCGGGTCGTCGGGGCCCGCCCCGCCCAGGTCAGCCGCGACGTCACGCTGCCGCTGATCAAGGCCGGCCTGATCGGCTCCTGGGTGCTGATCTTCGTGACCTTCATCCGCGAGTACTCGACCGGCGTCTACCTGCTCAGCCCCGGCACCGAGGTCATCGGCTCGCTCCTGGTCTCGCTCTGGGGCACCGGCGCCGTCGACCTCGTCACCGCCCTCTCCACCGTCAACCTCGCCCTCATCCTGCTCGGCCTCGGGCTGATGTACGCCCTCGGGAACAAGCGTCATGCCTAAGCTCACGATCGACGACCTCCACCTCCGCTACGGCACCGTCGAGATCCTCAAGGGCATCGACGCGCAATTCGAGGAGGGCTCCGTGGTGTGCCTGCTGGGGCGCTCGGGCAGCGGCAAGACCACGCTCCTGCGCTCGATCGCCGGCCTGGAGGAGCCCTATCGCGGGGCGATCCGCATCGACGGGCGCCCGGTCTACGACGCAGGAAGCGGCGTGAACCTGCCGCCCGAGAAGCGCGACCTCGGCTTCGTGTTCCAGTCCTACGCGCTCTGGCCGCATAAGACGGTGTTCGAGAACGTCGCCTATGGCTTGCGCCTGCGCGGCCAGCCGAAGGCGGAGCTGCTGCCGAAGGTCCAGGCGGCGCTGGACGGCGTCGGCCTCGGCGCGCTCGCCGAGCGCTACCCCTCCCAGCTCTCGGGCGGCCAGCAGCAGCGCGTCGCCATCGCCCGCGCCCTCGTCTACGAGCCGCCGGTGATCCTCCTCGACGAGCCCCTGTCGAACCTCGACGCCAAGCTGCGCGAGGAGGCCCGGATCTGGATCCGGGCGCTGATCAAGCGGCGCGGCATCACGGCGGTGTTCGTCACCCACGACCAGGCCGAGGCGCTCGCCATCGCCGATCAGGTCGTGCTCCTCGACGGCGGCCGCCTCGTCCAGTCGGGCACGCCGGAGGACCTCTACGAGCGGCCCGAGACCCTGTTCGCCTCGGAGTTCATGGGCACCAACAACACCCTGTCGGTGACCCTGCGCGAGCGCCGGGACGGGAGGGCCCTCGTCGAGCTCGGCGGCCAGCCCCTCTGGGGCGTCGACCGGGCCGGCAGCGCCGGCGCGAAGGCCGGCGAGGCGGCCAAGGGCGTGATCCGCATCGAGGCGGTGCGCATCGTCGACGGCGCCGGCGAGAACCGCGTGCCGGCCGAGTACGAGACCTCGATCTATCTGGGCAACCAGTTCGAGCACCTCTTCCGCTGCGGCGACCAGACCATCCGCCTCGTCTCCGACCGGCGGACCGGTCCGGGGCGGCACTGGCTCGAATGCCCGCCGGAGCGGCTCTGGGTGTTCTGACGCGGCAGCCATCCCCGCGGCCGGCCCCAGGGGGCGGTCGCGCGGACCTCACGCAAGAAGACGCAAGTCCTGAACCGGAACGCGGCGCGCCGTGCCGCGTGACGAGGTCGCGCGCCGCCAAGGCGTCCGGGGAAGGCCATCCATCACTGTTGTATTTCTGCACGATCCCGCGATACACCTGCGTCACTTTTCTGAAAGAACCAGCAACAAAGATTGCGGTTCAGACACGATTGCTGTAGTTACGTAACGTTCCTGATCGACAGAACACAGAGACTAAATTCCTCTCATCGTCATCCGACGTGACTCCCGGACCGCCGCGCGGCGGTGCCGAGGCGGGCGTTCGGGATGCCGCACCGATCGGGACGAGACGCGAAGAACGCCGGACGACCGGCCGCCAAGGGGGCCATTCATGACGATCATCAAGGGGATCCTGCTCGCATCCGCGGCCGGGCTGGCCGTCGCGCCGGCGGCGCGCGCCGCCGATCTGCCGGCCAAGAAGGCCGCGCCGGTCGAGTACGTCCGGGTGTGCTCGGCCTACGGGGCCGGCTTCTTCTTCATCCCCGGCACCGATACCTGCCTGCGCGTCTCCGGCCGCGCCCGGTTCGAGTACGGCTATCAGGGCGCCTATACCCGCTCCGGCACCACCGGCGACTACAGCGGCTACCGGTCGATCGGCCGCCTCAACCTCGACGCCCGCACGCAGACCGCCTACGGCACGCTGCGCGCCTTCGTGCGCTTCGAGCTCGCCTCCCGCACCGGCATCCCGACGATGCATTCGGGCACGCAGAACCGCATCGCCCAGGCCTTCCCGGCGCTCGGCGTCGACACGTTCGGCCGCGCCCAGCAATTCGTGAACGTCGACAAGGCCTTCATCCAGTTCGCCGGCCTCACCGCCGGTCGCGCGGCCTCGTTCTACGACTTCTACGCCCACGACTTCGAGTACATCGCCGCCACGATGAGCTCGGACGTCGCCTCGACGAACCTCGCCGCCTACACGGCGACCCTCGGGCAGGGCTTCTCGGCCACGATCTCGGTCGAGGATCCGATCTTCCGCAAGACCCCGACCTTCGCGGCGACGAGCACGGCCGGCTTTCCGGCCTCGACCGCGCTCGCGCCGATCTTCCTCGGCTACAGCGCGGCCGGGGTGCCGACCGGCGTCGGCTTCACCGACGTGATCCAGCGCTCCCGGATGCCGGATTTCGTCGGCGTCCTGCGCTACGACGGGGGCTGGGGCTCGGCCCAGGTCTCGGCCGCCGTGCACGACATCAATACCGGCAACGCGGTCCCGGGCAACTTCACGGGAACGAATCTCGGGGTCGCCCTCAGCGACGCGAACCGGCGCACCCTCGCCCGGACCCCGACGGAGTACGGCTGGGCGGTCCAGGGCGGCGTGAAGGTCAACCTGCCCTTCCTGGCCAAAGGCGACGCCCTGTACCTGCAGGGCGCGTACGGCGAGGGCGCCAGCCTGTATACCGGCGTGACCTCCTACATGGGTTCCTACAGCGCCAGCGCCTCGTCGATCCAGGGCTCGGCCTTCAGCCAGTTCTTCAGCGACGCGACGCTCAACCCCTTCACCAACCGGCTCGAGCTCTCGACCAGCTTCTCGGCGGTGGCCTCGCTGCTGCACTACTGGACGCCGGAACTGCGCTCGGCGGTGTTCGGCTCCTACGGCGAGGTCAAGTTCGCCCAGGGCGCCCGCGCCGCCCAAGGGGCCTATTTCGGCGTGACCGGCACCGGCCCGGGCACGCCCGGGACGCGCTTCTACGCCCTGAGCCAGACCCTGCGCGACAGCTACCGCTTCGTGGTCGGCGGCAGCCTGATCTGGTCGCCGGTCCGCGACCTCGATATCGGCGCGGAGGCGATGTACACCCGCTACGGCGTGCAGAATGGGCGCGTGCTCGACCTCAGCCGCTACCCGAACCAGACCGCCGCCTACGTGAACAACTTGGCGAACCCGGTCTTCACGACCTCCAGCGTCGACGCGGTCCAGGTGCGCGCGCGCATCCAGCGGGACTTCTGAACCGATCGCGGATGCGGGGACCGGCGCGACCTCGACGCGCCGGTCCCCGGTCAGACCACGACCGCGACCTTCGCGCCGTCCATCGTGAGGTTCACGCCGGTGACGTAGCTCGCCCTCGCGGAGGCCAGGAACACGACCGCCGCGGCGATCTCCTCCGGCTCGGCCATGCGCCCGAGCGGGATTCCGGCCTCCGCCAGGGCCTGCGCCTCGGCGACCGCGATGCCCTGCAGGGCCGCCTCGGCCTGCATGCCCTCGGCCACCCGGTCCGTCCGGGTCAGGCCGGGACTCACGCCGACGACCCGGACGCCCTGCCCCGCATAGGCCTGGGCGAGGCCCGCCGTCGCCAGCATCAGGGCGGCGTTGGCGGCCCCGCCGGCGATGTGGGTGGGGGCCGCCACCTTGCCGCCATTGCCGATGACGTTGACGATCACGCCGGTTCCGCGCGCCGCCATCCGCTTCACCGCCGGATCGAACACGTTGACGTAGGTGAAGAGCTTGGCGTCGAAGGCGGCGCGCCAGCGCTCGGGCGTGAGGTCGGCGGGCGGGACCCGCCGCGCGGCGCCCGCGCTGTTCACCAGCACGTCGGTGGGCCCAAGCTCGGCCTCCAGCGCGTCGAGGGCGGCGAGCGCCTGACCCGGGTCGACGAGGTCGGCGGCGTAGCCCGCCACCGCGCCGAGCGCGGCGCGGGCGCGGTCGAGATTGGCCTGCGAGCGCGAGACGATCCCGACCTTCGCGCCCTCCTCCAGGAAGGCGCGGGCGCAGGCAAGGCCGATCCCCTTCGAGCCGCCGGTGATCAGCACGACCTTGCCGTCGAGTCCGAGCTTCATCGTGGTCCCTCCCCTATTGGTCCTGCGCGCCGAGGCTGTCTCGCGTCACGCCGCAGCCCGGAATCGTCTGTTGATCTGGTTGTCAAGGAGTCCCGTTCCGCCGTGGCGGGATGCGGGGTCTGGAGGGCGATCCGGAGCCCCGCCGTCTTCCCGCTCCGCCCCGCCCCTGCTTCAGGATCTCGCGCGGGCGCCGGTGATTCGCCCGCCCGGGAGGCAGCGCATGAGCGACGAACTCGTCTTCTACACCCACCCGATGTCCCGCGGGCGCATCGTCCGCTGGATGCTGGAGGAGGTCGGGGCGACCTACCGCACCGAGATCCTCGGCTACGGCGCAGCGATGCGGGATGCGGCCTACCGGGCGATCAACCCTCTGGCGAAGGTGCCGGCCCTGCGCCATCGCGGCGTCACCGTGACCGAGACGGCGGCGATCTGCGCCTACCTGGCCGACGCCTACCCGCAGGCCGGTCTCGCCCCGGCGCCGGAGAGCCCCGCGCGCGGCGCCTATTACCGCTGGCTGTTCTTCGCCGCCGGACCGGTCGAGGCGGCAGTGACCAACGCGGCCCTCGGCGTCGCCGTGCCGGAGGAACGGCGCGGCATGGTCGGCTACGGCAGCCTGGCCGAGGTCCTCGACGCCCTCGAGGACGCCGTCGCGAAATCCGAGTATCTCGCCGGCGGGCGCTTCTCGGCCGCCGACCTCTACCTCGGCTCGCACCTGATGTGGGGGATGCAGTTCGGCTCGATCGAACGGCGGCCCGCCTACGAGGCCTACGTTGCACGCCTCGCCGGCCGCCCGGCGGCCGTGCGGGCGCGGCAGATCGACGACCGGATCATCGCCGAGACGCAGAAGGGCTGAGGGCGGGATGCGGAGGGAACGTCCGGCGCCCGGCCGCGTTCGCACCGCGACGCAGCGGAAACGCCCGCGACGAGACCTGACGGAGATCCCATGGCCAACGACCTCATCCACGACGTGTTCGGCGGCGAGCGCAACCTGACCACCAAGGAGCGGACCATCTCGGTCGTGCTCGGCCTCGGCCTCGCCGCCGCGGCGGCGCAGCCGCGCCCGAACAAGTTCCTGAGCCTCGCGGCCCTGGTCGCCGGCTCGCTCCTGGCGATCCGCGGCGCCACCGGCCACTGCGCCGCCAAGTCGCTCATGAACGGCGGCTCCCACGCGCCGGTGCGGATCTGACGAGAGCCCGGGGCGCCCGCGCGGCGCCCCGGCTCCCGCAGGCGCCCCATCCACGATGAAGAAAGGCCCGCACCGGGATGCCGGTGCGGGCCTTTCCTCAATCCGTGGGGGGAGCCGGCGGGAGCCCGCCGGCCCGGAGGCGTGTCAGAGGACCGTGCTGCGGCGGCGGCCCTGGATGAAGCCGAAGATCGCCAGCACGATCACCGCGCCGATGACCGAGGCGATCAGGCCCGCGCCCTCGTTCGGCGGGTACCAGCCGGTGACCTGTCCCAGGAACGTCGCCACGAAGGCGCCGACGATGCCGAGAAGCGTGGTCATGATGAAGCCGCTCGGCTCGTTCGCCGAGCCGGGCATGATGAACTTCGCGATGACACCGGCGACGAAGCCGATGATGATGGTCCACAGGATCGCAAGCATGGGTGCTGCCCTTCGGCTCCGCTTCGATGGGTGACAAACGCGCAGCCTGTGCCGGTGGTTGCGCCGGGGTTCGGCCTTCACGCTCCGCTTCGCGCGTTCCCCGCGGCGGGAGGCCCTTTACGCCGGGCGCGGTTCGGCGGCACAAGGCGCCGGAGCGCCGTTCCAGAGCCTCGAGGAGTTCCCGATGACCATCACGCGTTTCGAGACCGGCACCCGGATGAGCCAGGCGGTGGTTCATAACGGCACCGTCTACCTGGCCGGCCAGGTCGCGGACCAGGTCTCGAACAACGAGGGCGTCGAGGCGCAGACCAAGGACATCCTGGGCCAGATCGACGCGCTGCTGGCGAGCGTCGGCAGCGACAAGACCCGGCTCCTCTCGGCCACGATCTACCTCGCCGACATGTCGACCTTCGCGGAGATGAACCGGGCCTGGGACGGTTGGGTCGCGGCCGGCCATGCCCCGGCCCGCGCCACCGTCGAGGCGAAGCTCGCCGGCCCGCAATACCGGGTCGAGATCTCGATCATCGCCGCGACCGGGGCCTGAGGATGCGGCTCCTCCGGCGCGGTGTCCTGCGGGCGGCTGCCTCTCTCCTCGCTCTCGCGGCGGCGCCCGCGGCCCTGGCCGCGCCGGAGCGGGTCGTCAACATCTACAACTGGTCGGATTATATCGACCCCAAGATGCTCGACGCGTTCACGCGCGAGACCGGCATCAAGGTCGTGTACGACACCTACGACACCAACGAGATCGTCGAGACCAAGCTGCTCGCCGGCCGCTCGGGCTACGACATCGTGGTGCCGTCCGGCCCGTTCCTGCAGCGCCTGATCAAGGCGGGGGCCTTCCAGCCCCTCGACAAGGCGAAGCTGCCGAACCTCAGGCACGCCTGGCCCGAGGTGACGGCACGGCTCGCCACCTACGACCCCGGCAACGTCTACGCCGTCGACTACATGTGGGGCACCACCGGCATCGGGGTGAACACCGCGCTGGTCCGCGAGCGCCTCGGGGCGAACCAGCCGCTCAACACCTGGGACATCGTCCTGCGCCCGGAGCTGATCGCCAAGCTCAAGGATTGCGGCGTCACGATGCTGGACTCGCCCGAGGACATCGTTCCGAGCGTGCTCCAGGCCCTGGGCTTGAAGCCCGATTCGCGCCGTACCGACGACCTCGACAAGGCCGGCGAGGCGCTGTTCCGCATCCGCGGCGCGGTGCAGAAGTTCCATTCCTCGGAATACATCAACCAGCTCGCCAACGGCGACGTCTGCCTGTCGGTCGGCTATTCGGGCGACGTGCTGCAGGCGCGCCGGCGCGCCCGCGAGGCCAAGAACGACGTCGACATCGCCTACATCATCCCGCAGCAGGGCGCCCTGATGTGGTTCGACGCCTTCGCGATCCCGAAGGACGCCGCCCATGCCGCGGAGGCCCACGCCTTCATCGACTTCATGATGCGCCCCGAGGTGGCGGCGGCCAACACCAACTTCGTGGCTTACGCGAGCGGCAACCTCGCGGCCAAGGCCCTGGTGAAGCCCGAGATCCTCTCGGATCCGGGCATCTACCCGGACGAGGCCACCTTCCGCCGGCTGTTCACCAACACCGCCTACGACGACCGGACCCAGCGGGTGGTGACCCGGCTCTGGACCCGGGTGCGCACCGGGCGCTGACCGCGCCCTGCTCGCGGCCACGCTTAGGCCAAACGAACGGTACAGAAGCAGGGCCGTCCGTGCTACTTACGGTGCATGGGCGATCCCTGCGAACCCGTCCTGCTGATGCTCCGGACCGCGCGAGAGGCGGTGACGCCCCTCGCCGGACAGCTCGCGGCCAAGGGTTACGGCGTCATCGACGCCGTGGGACCCGAGCTGAGCCCGGCCCTCACCGCCCCGGGAATCGGGCTGCCGGTGGTCGACCTGGCGCTGGTGAGCGCGGACCTGTCCGCCTCGCCGGACCTGCCCGAGATCGCGGCGCGGCTGCGGGCGGCCTGGCCCCGGGTGCCGGTGGTGCGCCTGCCCACCCTCGCGCGCGACCGGAGCCTCGACGAGATCTGCGAGCAGCTGGACGAGATCGTCCTGGCGGTGGTCCAGAGCCGCGCCGACGCGGAGCGGCTGCGGGATGAGGCGCAGGGGCTCGCCGCGCAGGTCCGGCGGGCCCGCGCCGGGCTCGACGACGCCGTGGCGGATGCGCGGCGCCTGATGAGCGAGGCCCGGCACCTCTCCGATCGGGGCCGGCCCGGAAAGAGCTGGCCCTGAGGAGCCCGCTCTCCGGGAGCGGGCCGTTCAGTGCGGAGCTCGCGCCGGGCCTCAGTCCTTGAGGTCGTCCGGCACCTTGCCGCCGTTCTCCTCGAGCTTCTTGATGACCTGCTTGTGCAGCCAGACGTTCATGGTGGCGGAATCGTCGGTGTCGCCGCTGTAGTGCAGCTCCTTGGCCAGCTCCTTGCGGGCCGACAGGCTGCTGTCGAGGTGGAGCAGCTTCATCAGGTCGACGATCGAGGTGCGCCAGTTCAGCGGCTGGCCGGCCTTGGCGGCGAGGTCGTTGAGCACCGCCTCGACGTCCACCTTGCCGTCAACCTTCGGCACCGCGCCGCCGCCCGCGGGCGAGGCCCCGGCCGGGGCCGTGCCGGTCTGCGTCGTCTCGCCCGGCGTCTGCGCCTGGGCCTCGCCGCCGCCGAAGGGGTGCAGGATCTTGCCGACGATCGTCCCGAGCAGGCTCATCGTATCATCCTCCGTGTGGGGCTCTGGGTCAGGGGCCGCCGCGCAGGCGGCCGAGGGCGGATATAGGGTGCGCTCGCCCTGCGGCAGCGCCGGCATGGTAACGAACGGCCCCGCTCGCCGTTCCTCGCAAACACGTGCTGCTGCCATCGGTGCGCGACCATCCGGGCGCTTCACGCGCCCGCAGGATGGGATAAGGGACGTGGCGGAAGAAGGACCTCGGGCGGGCCGCAGGGCCGGGGCCCGGGGATGCGCGTGGGACAGGCATGACAGGGGATCCGATCCGCCGGGCGCTCGACGACGTCTGGTACTGCGTCGGCGAGAGCCGCAGCGTCCGGCCCGGCGGGATGCGCGCGGTGAGCCTCGGCGAGGAGGCCGTGGTGGTCGGGCGCGAGGAGTCGGGGGCGCTGTTCGCGCTGCGCGACCGCTGCCCGCATCGCGGCATGGCGCTCTCGGCCGGCCGGATCGTCGACGGCAACCTCGTCTGCCCGTTCCACGGCTGGCAGTTCCGGCCCGACGGCGTCTGCGCGGCGATCCCGGCGCTCGCCCGCCGGGACGACGCCAACTTCGCCTCGGTGCGCCTCGCCCGCTTCGCGGTCGAGGAGAAATCCGGCCTGATCTGGGTGAATGCGGGCCAGAACCCCGAGGCGGCGCCGCCGATCCCGGAGGTCGATTTCGCCTATAGCGGCCAGCTGGTCGAGATCCTGGAGGTCGAGGCCTCGTTCGACCTTGTGGCGTTGAGCTTCGTCGATCCGGCCCACGTCGCCTACGTGCACGATTCGTGGTGGTGGCGCCCGTCGAAGACCATGAAGGAGAAGGTGAAGCACTTCGCCCCCTCGCCCTTCGGCTTCACCATGACGAGCCACACGGCGAAGACCGCCTCGCTGGCCTACCGCCTGCTCGGCTCGATCCCCGAGGTCGAGATCGAGTTCCGGCTGCCGGGCGTGCGGCTCGAGCGCATCACCGCAGGCGAGAAGCGCCTGGCCAACTACACCTTCGCGTCGCCGCTGGCGAACGGGCGCACCGCGCTCATCAACGCGATGTACTGGAACATCTCAGGCCTCAATTTGCTCAAGCCCCTCGCCCGGCCGCTGATGCGCCAGTTCCTGGGCCAGGACCGGGACGTGCTCCAGGTCGCCCAGCGCGGCCTCGACCGCAAGCCCGCGATGGTGCTGATGGGCGAGAGCGACGTGCAGTCGCAATGGTACTTCAGCCTCAAGCGCGAGTTCCTGCGCGCCCGCGAGGCCGGAGCCGCCTTCGTCAATCCTCTCGAGCCGCGGGAGCTGCGCTGGCGGAGCTGAAGCGGCTGAAACTACTGCTCCCGGTCGCCGTCAAGGCGCAAAATCATTCTGCGCGTGAGAATTTCGCACTTGCGGCCCACACCTGTCGTCTTATGCAAGGGATGACAGCCGCTCCGGAGAACCAGATGTCCGAGGACGTCTTCCGCATCATCTACAAGAGCACGGCCGCGCACCGGGCCGAGGTGATGCTGGGACAGGGCCATATCGCGGACATGCTCGCCACCGCGCGGCTGCGCAACCAGGCGGCGCAGGTGTCCGGCGTGCTGGTCTATACCGGCCTCGGCTTCTTCCAGGTGCTGGAGGGCCCGCGGGCCGGCGTCCAGGCGATCTTCGAGTCGATCCTGGTCGACCGGCGCCATCACACCCTGGCCGTCATCGAGATGGACGTCGCGGCCGAGCGCCGCTTTCCCGGCTGGAGCATGGGGTTCCTGGGCATCACGGAGGAGCTCGACGACCGGCTCAACCGTGCCGGACCCGGGATGGCCTGCGGGCCCGAGGCCCTCGATCAGCTCCTGCGCCGGACCTTGCTCCTCCTCGTCGACAGCCCGATCAGCCTGCCGTGGCTCGGCGCGCGCGCGGCGCTCGAGGACGGCCTCGGCCCGGCCCCGTCGTCGCGGCACTCCTGAGCGGGGCCCTCCTGAGGGCGGGCGGTCAGGCCTGCGCCGCCAGCAGCCCCACCGCCACCGCCGGGCCGCAGGTCGACGCGAAGGCGGCGGCCTCCGGGGCGAGGCGCGGGGCGATCAGGTCGGCGAGGTCGTCGGCCCGGCGCCGGAGGCGCGCGGCCAGCCGCGCAGCGACGAAGCGGCCGGCGCCGCAGATCACCAGGGGGGCGTCCTCCGGCAGGTCGCCGCGCGACAGGATCAGGCCGGCGGCGTCGTGCAGCAGGCGCAGCTGCGCCTCGGCGAAGAAGCCGGCCAGCCGGATCCAGTCGGTGCCCGTCCCCTCGTGGCGGTCGCGGCCGATCATCCGGGCGAGGCGGATCTCGGTCTCGGGAATCGACTTGCCCTTGAGGTCGGCGGCGTCCTGCTGGTCCTCCGCCTCGGGCAGCAGGCCGAGCAGCCGGTAGGCATCCGCCGTCGTGGCGAAGCACTCGGCCATCAGCGCGGTGCGCCGGCCGCGGAACGGGGCGGCCGGGGCGAGGGCGAGGAGCGGGGTGCGCACCACGCCGGTATAGACGAGCTCGGCCGTCTCCAGCCGCTCGGCGTCGCTGTAGCCGAGCGCGTGAGGATGTCCGTCCAGGATCGGGATCAGGTCGGCGGTGGTCGAGCCGATATCGACGAGGAGCGCGCAAGAGCGCGACAGCCCGACCAGGCGGGCGGTGGCGTGCCAGTTGGCGCTGGCGACATCGGGCGCCTGCGCGGCGGCGGCCTCGGGCGGCACGAAGCCGCCGCGCCCGGCATAGATCGCGACCTCGCCCGGCAGGTGGCGGCCGGCCCAGGCGGCGAGCGCCGCCACCCCGGCGGCCCGGTCCGGGAAGCAGTCGGTCAGCTCGCCGGTCATCGTCACGGCGTGGCGGGCGGGCTCCCGGGTCCAGGGCGGCAGGCCCGCGACGGTGGCGTCGAGGGCCGGCAGGCCGTTCCAGAGCGGGCACGGCGCCTGCACCACCGCCCGCACGCGGCCCTCCTCGACCAGCGCCGCCTTGACATGGACCCCGCCGAGGTCCCAGCCGATGACGCGACGGAGCGGAGCGGAGGCGACAGGATGGATCACGGTCGGGTCTCGGTCGGTGCAGGTCGGGGCGGGGTGGCATGAGCGGCGCCCCCTCCGCAAGCCGGACCGAGGTGGTGCCGGTCCTCGACCTGCGCGGCGGCGTCGTGGTGCGGGCCAGGGCCGGCGACCGGGCGCGCTACGCGCCGATCGTCACGCCGCTCAGCCCGGGCAGCGCCCCGGCCGACGTGGCGCGCGGCCTGCTGTCCGCCTGGCCGGCGCGCCGGCTCTACGTCGCCGACCTCGACGCGATCGTGGATGGCACGGCCCCCGATCTCGGGTCCCTGCGGGCGATCGCGGCGGCCTGCCCGGGGGTGGAGCTCTGGGTCGATGCGGGCTTTTCCACGCAGGACGGCGTCGCGGCCTTCCTGGCCTCCGGCCCGCGGGACGTCGTCTGGCGGCCGGTGCTGGGCAGCGAGAGCCAGGCCGACGCCGCCCTGGTGCGCCGGCTGGGCTGCGCGGCGGTGCTCTCTCTCGACACCCGGGACGGCCTACCCCTCGGGCCCGCCGCCCTGCACGAGGATTCCTCCGCCTGGCCGCCGGAGGTGATCGTGATGACCCTCGCGCGGGTCGGCAGCGGCGCGGGGCCGGACCTCGAGGGCCTCGCCCGCCTCAAGGCGCGGGCGCCGGATACCGCCTTCTACGCCGCCGGGGGCCTGCGGGGGCCCGAGGACCTGCCGGCCCTGGAGGCGGCGGGCGCCGCCGGGGTGCTGGTCGCGAGCGCGATCCACGACGGGCGGCTGCGGATGTGACACGAAAGAGGGAGGGCCCGGCGGGCCCTCCCGGTGACGGTCTCGGCGTCAGCGCCCGAGAAAGATGGAGGCCAGTCGCTGGAACAGCCCCTGCGGCGGAGGCGGCGGGGGCGGCGGTGGGGGCGCCGCTGACTGTTCCGGACGGTCTCTTGTCTAAGCCACGTTCGCCGCGAAGGGGTGGTGGGCGGTCTTGTACTGCTGCGTGACCTCGGCGGCGGTCGGCGTGCCCTTGATGGCGCGCTGAATCGACAGCTTCGTGGCCTCGTAGTTGTACTGCTCGATCTTGGCGTCGTCGGCGGCTTCCCAGTGGATGAACACGCCGACCAGGATGTAGAGGTCGTCCGCCTCGGAGGCCGGGATGATCCCCTCGGCGACGCAATCCTGCACCGCCTTGGCGACGGCGTGCTGGGCCGGGCCGAACATCTGGACGGCCTGGCGCGCGTCGTTGATGGTGACCTTGTTGAACAGCAGGGTGTTGGGCTTGCACGGCAGGTTCGGCGCCACCACCGCGAGCAGGCTGGTGAAGCCGTGCTTGTTGTTGGTCAGGCTGTTGCAGAACGCCGTCTCGGCGGCGCTGCCGCGCGGGCCGATGATGAGGTCGATATGCGCCACCTCGTTGCCGTCGCCGACGAGGGCTTCGCCCACCATCACCTTGTTGATCGTCGCCATGTGGGGCTTCTCCCAGGTGTCGATAAGGTTAGCCGGCCGCGCTGACAGTGCGGCCCGGCCCCGCCATCCTTGTTGTCGGCGTCCAGCGGAAGGCCGAACCGGTTGTCCGGATAGCGCCGGGACCCTACAGCGCCGCTGAACCGTGAACAAGCCGGCCGAACCGCTAGAACCGGTGATTTCGGTCCCGCCGCCCGAAGGAAAGCCGTGTGGGGACTAAGACTTATTGGCAGGTTGCGCGGGCCCGGATCCGGTCCCGGCCTTGCAGCGCGCGAGGGCGTCCAGGAACAGCGTCGCCACGGTCAGGTCGGCGCTGGTGCCGGGGTTGAGGCCTGCCGCCTTGAGGGCGGCGTCGTGCGCCATGAGCGCCGCCCGCGCGCCCTCGCCGAGGGCGAGCCCGCGGAAGGCCGTCTCGGCCTGTGCCCGCACCGTTTCCGCGACGGCGGGCCCGAATTTGCGCACGAGGTGGCTGTCGGGAAAGCCGGTCAGGAAGGCGAGGTGGACCGCCGTGGTGGTCCAGGGCTCGGACAGACCCCGGTCGCGCGCCGCCGCCAGCGCCGGCAGCCCGGTCGCGAACAGGTCCTCGAACCCGGTGACGTAGGCCCGGGCGATGCGGTCGCGCCCGGCCGCCTCCGCCATCGCGGCGAGGAGCGGCGGCGGCGGGCCTACCGCCGTCACGTCGTGGCGCTCCGCCCGGCCGAGGCCGCCGGGAGCGGCGAGCCGGATCGCCGCGTAGACCCCCGCCGCATCGCCTGCGTCGAGCCCCGCCAGCACCGCCGCGAGGCCGGCCCGCGGGGCACCGGGCCGCTCGGCGGCGGCCGCAAGCGGCGCGCAGAGCAGGACGATGCCGAGATTGGTGTTTTGCCCGGTGGCGGCCCGGGTGGCGGCGACGGCCGCCTCGGCCCGGGCCCCGACCCGGGCGCCCGCCGCCGCGAGATGGGGCGCGGAGGCCACCGCGCTCGCCTCAAAATCCGCGACGCTCATCCGGTGCCCGGCGGCGTGGACATGGACGTTGCCGGGCTTGATCGCCGCCAGCTCCGCCCGGCAGGCCGCCAGGTACGCCTCGGCGATGATTGCGGGGCCGAGGGCGGGCGCGCCGTCCATCACGCCGGCCCGGCCAGGGCGAGACGCGGCCCGTGCCCGGCCTGCACCGCCGCCAGGAAGCCGGCCGCGACCTCCCGGGCGATGTCGACCTCCGTCACCTGCTGCAGGCCCGACCAGGCCGGCATGCTGTTGACCTCGAGCACCAGGAACCCGCCCTCCCCGTCCTCGACGAGATCGACCCCCGTATAGGCGCAGCCGACCGCGGCGGCGGCGGCCTCCGCCAGCGACGCGGCCCGGGCCGGCGGGCGCCAGGGCAGCGGCCGGCCGCCGCGATGAACGTTGGTGATCCAGCCGTCGCCCTCACGGATCATGCCCGCCACCGCCCGGCCGGCGCAGACGAAGATCCGGTAATCCTGCCAGGCCCCGTCGCGCCGGGCGACGTAGCGCTGCAGGTAGTAGACCCGGCCCACCAGCTCCTCGGGCGGCAGCTCCTCGGGACGCGCGATCAGCTGCAGGCCCTCCCCTTGCGAGCCGAACAGGGGTTTCAGCACCAGCGGCCGGCCGGGCGCGGCCTCCCGGGCCACGACGGCGGCGGCGGCGTCCCGGCGCGAGAGCACGAAGGTCTCGGGCGTCGGGATGCGATGGCGGGCGAGGAGCAGGCTCGTCATCGCCTTGTCGACCGAGCGCTCGATGGCCGAGGGCCCGTTCCACACCACGGTGCCGGCGGCGACGAGGGCATGGAGGGCGCCGAGCCGCATCGTGGTCGCCTCGAAGGTGCCGCCCGCGATGGTGCGAAGCAGAACTCCGTCCGGCAGGCCGTCGCCGAAGCCCGGCACGCGCAGGGGCTCCGGATGCCCGGTCTCGACCGTGACGTCGGCGAGCGAGAACAGCCGGGGGGCCGCGCCGAGATCCGTCAGGGCGGCGAGGAGCCGGGTCCGGTGCCAGGTGCCGTTATCGGCCGCGAGCCCGATGCGCATCGACACGATCAGGCGAAGGAGCGCGCCACCAGCTCCGGCACCAGCCGGCCGGCCCGGTGGCTGGCGCCGGAGCGCAGCGAGGTCACCACCACCTCGGCCGGGCTGAACAGGTGCTTGTCGATGGCATAGAAGTCGCCGTTGAAGCGGGAAAAGATCTCCGCGAAGGGCGCGCCGTGGTCGCGCGAGGTGGTGCTCGGCAGCGCCTCGGCGAGGCCCTTCGCGTCGGCATCGTCCGCCTCGACGAAGAGCTGCACCCGCCCGCCATAGATGATGGCGTCGTTGGTGCGGCCCATCGCCTGGATGAAGTCCGGGTGCGGCGGGCTCAGCGGCGCGGCACCGAGCCCGTCCACGATGGCGTTCAGGTCGAACCCGACCGAGTGCGCCTTGTGCAGGGCGACCTCCAGCACCCGGGCGACCACCTGGGTCGCGCCGGCGAGGCTCTGGGTCGGGGCGTACACGAAGGTGACGGCGGCGGGCTCAACGCCCGCAGCGGCCGCCACCTTGGCGGTGACGGAGGGCGGCGGCGGGCTGCCGGATTCGAGCACGAGGGCGATGCACGAGGCCGCATCGCGGTAGGCCAGTTCCTCGAACAGGGGCTCGGCCGCGGCCGCCGCCCGGCCCGGGCCGGAGCCGAGGGCGAAGAAGCCCGAATCGCCCTCCTCGTCGGCGAGGTTCCAGCCGGCATACTGGCTGCCGAGGCAGGCGAGCACCGGATCGGCGCTGTGGACCATCAGGGTGAAGGGCCAGGCCTCGAGAGGCCCGGCCGGGCCCAACGTGACGGTGCCGAGGCCGCCGAGGCAGATCTCGGCGATGCGCCGGCCGGCCTCGACCGAGCCCCGCACCCCCGCCCCGGCATCGATCAGCCGCGCCCCGTCCGGCGCCCGGCTCACCGCGAGCCGCAAGGCGACCGCGTCGGCCGCCAGGGCCTCGACCAGGGGGGCCGCGAGGGCATTCACGCTCGGACGGGGGGCGGTGCTGGGGGCTGAACTCATCGGGGTACTCCCTCGGGCCGGGTGCGGCGGGAGGTGCTTGCCCCTGCCCCATCCCCGGCCGAACCAATCGGTGGCCTCTGCGGGCCTTTGTTGCTCTACGAATGAATCTCGGAATCCCCCTCTCCCGTTTGGGAGAGGGGATCCGGCGATCTTTTGTTGAGGATGGGGCGGTGGCCGGCGAAAGCCAACGTACCGCAGCGGGATCTCTCCTCCAGCCGCGCCCGCAGGGCCCCGGCCCGCGCCGTGACCGCGATCCGGGCCGCCGCCGCGTCCGGTCCCTCGGCCATGACCGTGCAGATCGGCGCCCCGGCCTCGACGCGGCTGCCGGCGGGCGGGCGGTCCATCGCCCAGTCGGGCCAGTCGAGGGGCGGCACCACGGGAATCGCCGATCCTGCGTAGAGGATCTCGGTCGCGGCGGCGCCCGGGGCGGGCTGGACCTCCGGCAACCGGCCGCGGCAGGCGGCGAGGTGGGCGGAGAAGAGCGGTGACGGCCCCCGATCGAGCACGTCCAGGGTGGCGCCGGGGCGCGGATTGACCTCGAGGAGCCACCAGCTCTCGCTCTCGACCAGGAGATCGGCGCTGACGAAGCCGCAGAGGCCGGTCGCGGCGACGAGGCCGGCGAGCGCCCGTCCGGCGGCCTCCCGCACCGCCGGGGGCAGCGCGGCCGGGCCGGCGGCGCCGGCGTAGCGGAACGGCCGGTCGGGCGAGGGCGCCGCCCATTGCTCCGTCACCGCCAGCACGGCGGCGGCGCGGCCGTCGGCAAGCGCATTGAGCGAGCGGGGCCGGCCCGGCATGCGGCGCTGGAGGTAGGCGCCCGCCGGCAGCCGCCCCGGTGCGCCCGGCCGGATATGGCCTCCGCCCGAGGCGCCGCGCCGCTTCACCAGCCAGGCGTCGGGATCCGGCACCGGCGCGAGGGCGATCTCCGGATGCGGGATGCCGAGGCGCCGGCACAGGGCCGCGAAGCCGGCGGGATCCTTCAGGGTCGCGACCGCGTCGGGGCGAGCGCCGAGCAGCGTGTAGCGCCGGGCGAGGCGGCGCATCAGGGCGGGCGCCCCCTCGAAGCCGGAGCCGAGGACGAGGCCGGCCGGGTGCCCGGCCTCCGCCGCCAGGGCGGCCAGGGCCGCCTCCACGCCCTGCGCACCCGGCCCTGCGCCGAGGCGGCCCGGCACGCGGCGGTAGCCGGCCGCCAGCGCGCGGGTGTCCTCGTCGCCGAACAGGTCGGCCACGAAGGGGCGGTAGCCCGCCCGCCGGGCGGCGGCGGCGAGCGCCCGGCCGGATTGCGCCGCGATCAGGACCGCCTCGCCGGTCATGCCGCGCCCTCGCCGGTGATGTCGACGGCGAGCCGGTAGGCGTCGCGGAAATCGAGGACGAGTGGCTGGTCGGCCTGGAGCAGGCGGCGGAAGAGCCCGGCCTGGGTCCGGTACTTCACGTTGCCGACCGCGAGCGCCCCGATGCCGACGCCCCGCCCGCCCGGCAGCGGGGCGGCGTCGGCCTGGACGTCGATCCCCGCGATGCCGGCCGGCGGCACGGCGTTGACGTCGGCGGCGACGCGGAGGCGGCCGGCCTGGGCCAGGTCCTCGGGTCCGAGGACCTGCACGCCCGCGGCGGCTGCCGACAGGATCACCTCGGCGTCCCGCACGGCCGCGACGCGGGCCTCCGGCGTCGCGCCGTCCGCCGCCTCGACCGCGACCCCGAAGCGGGCCCGCATGCCCTCGGCGATCGCCGCCACCCGCTCGCGGCCGTCATACCCGATGATGACCGGATGCGCCCCTTCCTGCGCGGCGATCACGGCGGCGCAATAGGCGACGACGCCGGTGCCGCCGAAGATCGCGACGCGCTTGCCAGCGAGCCCCTCGCCGAACTTTTCCGTCAACGCCCGGGCCACGCAGGCCACCATGGCGGCGCCGGTGGTGAAGGAGCCGGCGGGATCGGCGACGACGTGGTTCAGGAAGGGCGGCACGAAGGCGCCGGTCGCGGCGTCCACCATGTCGAGGGCGGCCTCGGCGTTCTTGCCGCCGATGAAGATCGCCGTGCGGAGGCCGTCCTGCGGCGCACGGGAGAAGATCGAATCCTGGACGAGCGGCGCCACCTCGCCGGGCGCCACCCCCGTATAGGTCGCCACGACGTCGAAGCCGGCATCCACCGCCATGTTCACGTCGAACGGGCTCATGTGCCTGAGCGGCGTCAGCATGTGCAGGATCGAGCGGGCCATCCGAACCTCCCCCGGAGCGGCGAACGCGACCCGCATCGCGGAGGATGACGAGGCCTGCCCCGCTTGTACGCCGGGCAGCCCCGCCTGTGGCCTGTACGTTAGTGCGACGCGCCGGCGATGGGCCGGCGCGTCGCCCGATCGCGCTACCGGATCGACGAGCCGGCGTAGAACGGGTCGCGGGGCGCCTCGGGCAGGTAGTCGGCGTAGAAGGCCTTCACGTGCGGAAAAACGGCGCGGCCCAGCTCCCGGCGGGCCACCTCCTCGGGCGACCGCGGGCGTCCCAGCACCTCGGCGATCTCCGCCAGCACGGCGTCCCGGTCGACCTTGGTGAAGCGGCCCTCGGCGTAGACAAGCTCGCCGTCGATGTAGACCGCATCGACGCACTCGGTCTTGGCGCGCTGGACCAGGGCGTCGAGGACCGGGATGTCGGGATCCTGGAACGGGTAGGTGGCGCGCGTCCAGTTGATCAGCGCGGCGTCGAAGCCGCGGCCGGGATCGAGGCGGCCGATCTCGGCCCCGAAGGCGGTGGTCATCGCGCCGGATTCGGTCGCCATCTTCACCACCTGCGAGGGCGTCGGCACGTCGTCGTCGTCCATGCCCGGCACCCGGTGGACCCTGAGCGCCAGCCGCAGCTCCTGGAGCATGTCGCGGTCGTCGTTGATGCCCGCCTCGTCGAGGCCCATCCCGACCGTGATGCCCTTCTTCTCCCAGGCGTTCAGGGGCGCGAGGCCGGAGCGCAGGCGGAAGTTCGAGGAGCAGTTGTGGCAGATGCAGGTGCCGGTCTCGGCCACGATGTCGATGTCCTCGGCATTGAGCCAGACGCCGTGGCCGAGGGTCATGTGGGGTCCCAGCACGCCGAGGTCGTGGAGGTGGCGGAGCGCCGTCTTGCCGGTGCGGCGGCGGGCATATTCCTTCTGGTAGGCGGTCTCGAGGAGGTGCATGTGCATCGGCACCCCGGCGGCGCGGGATTTCTCGTGCAGCGCCACCAGCCCCTCGTCGGTGCACCAGTGGAGGTTGGCCGGCGCGAGCTGGATCCGCGTCAGGCGCTGGCCCGCATTCTCCTCCCGCAGCTGGTCGAACAGGCGCAGGAAGTCGGAGAACGGCATCGCCTGCGCCTTGAGGTGGGCGGAAAGCTGCGCCCCGAGATCGGCCGGCAGGCGGGCGCAGAACGCCTCGTCGGCCTCGTAGACGAGGCGGTTCTGCTCGCGCACGGCATAGCAGTAGGAGGCCCGCATGCCGAGGCTGCGATAGGCATTCAGGGTCTTGGTCGCGGCGGCGTGGATCGCGTCATAGCCGCCGGCCATCCAGCCCTGGATGTGCTGGACCGTGGTGATCCCCGAGGCCACCATCTCGAAGGCGGAGTAGAGCGTGTCGAGGGTGAGGTCGAGGCGCCGGGCCGGCAGGCGGCTGGCGAACCACAATTCGAGCGCGTAGTCGGGCGAGCCGAGCTGGAGCGGGGTGAGCCCGACATGGTGGTGGCTGTTGACGAAGCCCGGCAGCATGACGTGACCGGGATAGCGGCGGATGTCCGCCGCAGGGGCGTCCCGCTGCATCGCCTCGAGCGGGCCGACCGCCACGATCACGCCGTCGCGCGAGAGCACGGCGCCGTTCTCGATGATGACCGGCGTGTGGCGGTCCTTGATCCCGGTGACGACCCAGCCGGCCTGGACGATGAGCTCTGCCATGGAAGTCCGTGTCCCGTTACGCGATGGGGAGTGAGAGCCGGAGGGGATCCGGCGTGAGGGCGACGACGACCGGGCCCGGCGCGCCGGGCCGCCGCGCCGCCAGGACGTGGCCGTCCTGGCCGACGACGAGGCTCTCCCCGTCGTGCCGCACCGGCCGGCCGAGGACCCGCTCGGTGCCGTAGCGGGCGGCCGCGACGGCGGCGACGCGGCAGCGCCGGGCGTGGCCGGACAGCTCGGCCTCGAAGAAGCCCGGCGGGTCCCCGGGCGCCGGCCCGGCGACCAGGATTGCGACGAGGTCGGCCTCCGCCGCCGCCGCATCCCAGGACGCGGGAAAGCGCCGGTCGTAGCAGACGAGGCCCGCGACCCTGAGGCTGCCGCCGCCCGGGAGCCCGACCCGCACGGCCGGCCACGCCGCGGGACCGGCCCGGAAATGGTCGGCCTCGCCGAAAGGCTCGCCCGGCAGCGGCGGCGGCAGCCGGTGTTTCGCCGCGATCCGGGTCAGAGTGCCGTCCGGTTGGGCGAGCAAAGCCGCATTGAGCGGCAGCGCCGCGCCGGATTCGGCGAGCGCCAGGCCGAACAGCACGGCCAGGCCGTGGCGGCGGGACAGCGCCAGCATCCGCCGGGCGGTGGGGCCCGCCGCCGGTTCGGCGAGGTGGCGCCAGCGCGCCGGGTTCGCCCCGGCGACGTAAGGAAGCACCGTCAGCTCCGGCAGGACCGCGAGGGCGGCGCCCGCGGCGGCAGCCCCGGCGAGGCCCGCCTCGACCTCCCGCCAAAGGTCCTCCGGATCGGCCCCGGCGGGGCCGACCGGGATGGCGGCGACGCGGCACCAGGAGGTCATCGCGCCGCGGCGGCCTCCTGCTCGGCGAAGGCCCGGTCGACTTCGGCGCCGAGGAGGTCGGTGAACAGGTCGCGATAGGCATGGTAGCGCGGGTCCCGCGACGGCCGCGGCCGCGGCAGGTCGATCGGCACGATCGTCTTCACCCGGCCCGGCCGGGCGGTGAACACCACGACCCGGTCGGCGAGGGAGATCGCCTCGTCGATGGAGTGGGTGACGAGGAGGACCGAGGCGCCGCTGTCGCGCCAGACCTGGAGCAGAAAGTCCTGCATGCGCGAGCGGGTCTGGACGTCGAGGGCCGCGAAGGGCTCGTCCATCATCAGCACCTTCGGCCGCATGGCGAGCGCCCGGGCGCAGGCGGCGCGCTGGCGCATGCCGCCCGACAGCTCGTCCGGCTTCTTGTCGAGCATGTCGCCGAGGCCGACCCGGCGCAGCATCTCCACCGCCTGCTCCCGGCGCTTGACCGGCGGCACGTGCCGCACCGCGAGCCCGAAGGCGACGTTGTCGGCGATGGTGAGCCAGGGGAACAGCGAGGCGTCCTGGAAGATCAGGCCGCGCTCGGCGCTCGGACCCGTGACGGGCTCGCCATCGGCCAGGATCTCGCCGCCGGTGACCTCCTCGAGCCCGGCGATCATGTAGAGGAGCGTGGACTTGCCGCAGCCGGAGGGCCCGAGCAGCACCACGAACTCGCCGGGCGCGACCTCGAAGTCGAGGTCGGCGAGGGCCTGGACCGGGGCGCGCCCCTCCGGCATCCAGCGCTTCGAGACGGCGCGGATCGCGACGGCGGGGCGGGTCATCGGCCGCCTCCCGGGCCGACCCACCACAGCATCCTGCGCTGGACCTGGCGCAGGGCGAAGTCGGACAGGAAGCCGAGCACCCCGATGATCGCCATGGTGAAGAACACCAGCTTGGCGTTGAAGGTCGAGCGCGCCATCGAGGTGATCTGCCCGAGCCCCGTCCCGACCCCGACCGTCTCGGCGATCAGCACCACCATCCAGGCGGCGAACAGGTTGAGGCGCAGGGTCATGAACAGGCTCGGCAGGATCGCCGGCAGGACCACGCGCCAGAAGGTCTGCCGACCGGTGGCGCCCATGATCCGGGCGACGTGGATGTAGGTCTTGGGCACGCTCTCGATCTGCGCGCCCGTCGACAGCACGATGGTGAAGAACAGGGTGATGAAGACGAGGAAGATCGCCGGCTTGTCGCCGATGCCGAACACGAAGATCGCGACCGGCAGCCACGCCACCGGGGAGATCGGGGCGAGGAGCAGCACCGTCGGCAGCAGGAGGTTGCGCAGGAGCCGCACGTAGTGGATCAGCGCCCCGACGAGGACGCCGCAGACGAAGCCGAGGGCGAGGCCGACGAAGACCCGCATCGTCGTCCAGGCCATGGTGACGAGGAGCGCCATGACCCCGCCGCCGCTCGCCACGCTGCCGATCCGGTTCGAGCGGTCGAAGTAGCGCAGCGTCCCGGGGATGTCCTGCAGGAACAGGTGGGGCGGCGGCAGGAGCAGCGGGTTGACGAGGTCGAGGGCCCACAAGCCTTCCCACAGGCCCGCGAACAGGCCGAGGGAGACGAGGGCCCAGCCGAAGGCCGCGAGGCGCCGGCGCCAAGCGGGCGGGAGCCCCGGCAGCGCGGCGCGCGGCGGTCCGGGGGGCGTGACGACGGCCGATCGGGTCGAGAGCAGAATGGTCGTTCTCCATCGTCAGTCCGGGGCCGCGACGGCGGAGCCCGGAGCCGAAGGGGTGCGCGGAGGTCGGGCTCGTGCGATCGGCGAGATCGATCCCGCGGGACACATCCATCCCGACCACGACCTCATCCTGAGGTGCTTGCGAAGCAAGCCTCGAAGGAGGGCTCCAGGAACCGCGGAGACTTCTGGAGCCCTCCTTCGAGGTCAGTCGATCAAAGATCGACTGACACCTCAGGATGAGGTCGTGGGCGGGACGCAACGCGTCGTGTGAGTCAGGCAGGATCTGGGGCTCGCCTTGCGGTGTCGCCGTTGACTTACGCCGCCTTCAGCTTCAGGCCCGCATAGAGCCCCTTGTTCTCGGCGATCACCGCCTCGAGCAGGCTCCAGTCGAAGGCGCCTTCGTCCGGGGCCTTCTTGACGTAGCCGAGTTCCTGCATCGAGGCGCCGCGGGCGATGATGAACTTCGTCTGGTCGCGCTGGTCGACCACGATCGGCTGCTTGGAGGAGGCGTCGACCGCCGCCTCCATGCTGGTCTTGTAGTACTTGCCGACCGTGTCCTTGAGGGCGGCGCCCTTGTCCGCCTCGGCCTGGGACTGGGCGACGAACAGAGCCTTGATCACCGCCTTCACGGCGGCCGGGTTGCTCTTGATCAGCGGCGCGCGCACCGCGAGCACGCAATCCGAGTAGCCCTTGCCGTAGACGTCGGTGCCGTCCGACAGGACCTTGGCGCCCTTGCGCCCCATGACGCATTGCGAGGCGTAGGGCTCGATGTGGCAGATGGCGTCGAGGGCGCCCGCCATGAACGCCTGGGCGAGTTCGGGCGAGGTGTCGAGGTACTTCACGTCGACGTCGCGAAAGCTCATCCCGGCCTTCTTGAGGTAGTCGTAGGGCAGCACCTCGAGGGTGTCGGCCTGGAAGGTGCCGAAGGTCTTGCCCTTGAGATCGGCCGCGGAAGCGATGCCCTCGCGCGCCACGATGATGCAGCCCTGGACGCCGCCGCCGGCGACGATCCGCACCGGCGCGCCGGCATCGTACAGGGTCATGAAGTTCGAGTACGGGATCATCGACATGTCGACGAGCCCGGCCCCGAACATGGTGGTGATCTCGGTGTTCGAGGGCGTCACCACGAAGTCGAGCTCGACGCCGTCGGCCTTGGTCAGCCCCCGCTCCTTGGCGAGGAACATGCCCATGTTGCAGAAGCCCGAGCCGTGGGTGGCCTTCAGGGTGGCGGCGGCGAGGGCGGGACTCGGCGCCAGGAGGGCGGCGAGATGCGCCGGCAGGGCCAGTGACGCGGCGGCGCCGGCGCCCCGGCCGAGGAACCCCCGCCGGGAGAGGTTGCGGTAGAACGACCCGTCACGATCGCACATGGCTTAAGTCCCGTCTCAAAGACGTGGACGTCCGGTGAACGGCACTCTCACCGCGGCACTCGGCGAGACCGCCTCAGCCATGCACGCGCATGGCCGGGCGGACCCTCAGCGGACACCCGACGATGGGCACGCCAACCCGACAAGAGCCCTCGGGGCTCTGCGCTGCAAAGCCAGCCTTGCAAACGACGTGCCAGCGGCTACGGCGCGCCGATCTCCGCGCCGCGGTTGCGCCCGCGGGCGATGCGGTAGGCCAGGTCCGGGTGGCGGGCGCGCAAGGACGCGACCAGGGCCTGGGCCTGCGCGTCGCTGCCGGTGAGCGCGAAGCCGGTCGGCCCCCAGGAGCTCTGGCCGAAGCCGGCGATGCCCGCGGCCTCGACGCTCCCGAGCGCCGCCGCCACCTTTTCGCTGGCGTAGCGCCCGCCCTGGTGGGGCGCGAAGTAGTCGCCGATCCGGCGCTGGACCGCCGTGATGCCGGACCCGAAGCGGTCGAGATCCTCGGTCACCAGGGCGGGCAGGACCTGCATCAGCACCGTGCGGCAGATCTCGGCCGCCTCCGGCGCCGGGAAGCGGGGCAGCTCCCGGAAGGCGCGGCGCTCCTCGGAGCCGTGCACGCCGGTGCGGCCCGCATCGAGGATCAGCACCACCCGCCAGGGCTCCGGGAAGGGCAGCCGCGCGATCACGGGCGGCGGCGCGTCGCCGTCGTCGCGCCCGCCATCGACGATCAATCCGCCGGTGACGAAGGCCGCGAGGCCGACGCCGGAGCGGTTGCCGCGGTCGAGGGCGTCCGCGAAGGCGGCCGGCGCGAAGGGCGCGCCGTGGAGGGCGGCGAGCGCCGCCGCCACCGCCAGGGCGAGCTGGGTGCCCGAGCCGAAGCCCGCATGGGCGGGAATCGCCTCGGCCAGGTGGAAGGCGCCGGCCTCCGGCACGCCGAGGTGGCGGGCGGCTATCGCCGCGTAGGCCCGCACGCGCTCGCATTCGGCGGCGAGGCCGGGGAGATCCGTCCCGGTCACCGTCACGCTGTCGGCCCGGGCGGCGGTGAGGTCGATCGCGGGTGCGTCGAGGCTGAGGCCGATGCTGCCGAAGCGCCGGCCGAGCCCGCCATGCAGGTCGAGGAAGCCGAAATGCAGCCGGGCCGGGGCGCGCACCCGCACCGCTGCCCGCGCCGTCCCCACCTCGTGCGCCAAACCGGCCTCGCTTCCTCAGGCGCGGGATCGCCTTGAGAGGAGGGATCCTGCGCCATGTGTTTCCCTGGACAGCCTGCGTCCGGCCGGGGCGAGTGTCCCACATCGCGCATCGGCCAGGCAACTCGCGGCGGGGAGGAACTTCGTCCTGGGCACGGTCCTGCGCCCCGGTATGACCGGGAGCCGGACTTTCGGGGGACTTGCCTCGCCGGGCGCCCGGATGCGACCGTTCCGGCAGCAACGACCGGACGGGATCGGGGGCGTACCGAACCGGCACCGATCCGCAGGATCGGCACCGATCTGTCGGATCGGCACCGATCTTCGATCGGCAGGAGCGAGCGAGGGCGGATGACGGCCTGGATCGACGGGCAGGCGGTGGAGCGGGACGCGGCGGTCGCGGCGGCGGCGGCCCTGCTGGCAGGCGCGCGCGCGCCCCTGGTCGCCGGCCTCTGCGCCGAGGCGGCGGCCGTGCAGGCGGCCTTCGATCTCGCCCGCGCCATCGGGGCCTCCCTCGATCCCGCCGCGGGGGCGCCCCTCTATGCCGATCTCGGGGCGCTCGCCGCGGGCGGCGCCATGACCACGACGCCGGCCGAGGCGCGGGGGCGGGCCGACCTTGTGCTGGCCCTCGGGCGGGCGCCCTGGGCCTCGGGCCTGCTGCACGACCTCGCGGCGGAGGGGCCGGTCCGCGGCCGGGCGGCCGGGCGGCCCCGCGCGGTCGTCGCCCTCGGCGGTCCCGGCGACGGCGGCGTGCAGCACGTCGCCTACCCGGTGGACGCGGCCGGGCTGCCCGCGTCGGTCGGCCTGCTGCGCGGCCTCGTCGCCGGCCGGGTCGCCGGCCCCCATCCCCTCGCCGACCTCGCGGTGCGCCTGCGCGAGGCGCTCTACGGCGTGGTGGTGGTCGACCCCGCCGAGATCGGCGCCCTCGGGACCGAGATGCTGAACGGCCTCGTCAAGGACCTGAACGAGACCACCCGCTGCTTCGCCCTGCCGCTCGGCGACCCCCACCAGGGCCGGGCCGTGGCGCAGGTCGCGGCCTGGAGCACCGGACAGGGACCGCGGGTCGGCTTCGGCCGCGGCCATCCGGAGCACGATCCCTGGCGCTTCGACGCCGCGCGCCAGGTCGCCGCCGGCGAGGTCGACGCCGCCCTCTGGCTCGCCTCCCTGCCGGCCCCCCTGCCCGCCTGGACCCGTAACCTGCCGACCGTGGCGCTCCTCGGGGCGTCTCAGGACGACGCGATCCGGGGAGACGAGGCGCGGGTGGTGATCGGCGTCGGCGTGCCGGGCGAGGCGTTCGGCGCCGCCCTCTGGCATCCCGGCCGGGCCGCGATCGCCTGGCACGAGGCGACCGCACCACGGCCGGCCGCGAGCCCCGCCGCCGCGATCCTGGCCGAGATCCTGACCCAGACCTCGGCCGACCTGCGGTCCGGCCTTGCCGGCCGGCCCGCCCCGCATCCGGAGCCCGCCTCATGCTGACCCGCATCGCCGGCGGCCGGGTGGTCGATCCGACCGCCGGGCGCGACGCCGTCGGAGACGTCTGGATCGAGGACGGCCGCATCGTCGCACAATCAGATCCAGCCGTTGCCGACCGCGCCCCCGACCGCACCATCGACGCCGCCGGCTGCATCGTGATGGCGGGGGGCGTCGAGGTCCATTCGCACATCGCCGGCGGCAACGTGGTGCTGGCGCGCCTGCTGCTGCCGGAGCTGGGCGTGTCCGAGCCCGGCGCCCCGAACCCGCACGGCTCGGGCAGCGACGTCGGCCAGCTCTACGCCCGGATGGGCTACACCACCGCGGTCGAGCCGGCGATGCCGCCGGTCAACGCGCTGGCGACCCAGCTCGAACTCGCCGAGATCCCGCTCCTCGACCGGGGCGGCCTCTGCGTCATGGGCAATGACGACCACCTGCTGCAGCTGCTGCGCGATCGGGCGGGCGCAGAGGCCGTGCGCGACCTCGTCGCCCTCAACCTCGCGACCTCGCGGGCGCTCGGGGTCAAGGTCATCAATGCCGGCGGGGCCGACGCCTTCAAGGACGGGGCGGTGCGCTTCTCCCTCGACGACGAGGTGCCGGCCTACGGGCTCACCTCGCGCACGATCCTCACCGGGCTCCTCGACGCGGTCGAGACGCTGAAGGTCCCCCACCCGCTCCACGTCCATTGCAGCAATCTCGGCCTGCCGGGGGCCGACGACAGTCTGATCGAGACCCTGGAGGCGGCGGAGGGGCGGCGCATCCACTTCGCCCATGCCCAGTTCTACGCCTACGCGGCCGTGGACAAGGACAACCCGCTGACCGGCGGCTTCGCCTCCGCCGCGCCGCGCATCGCCGAGGTGCTGGCCCGCCACCCCAACGCCACCCTCGATATCGGCCAGGTGGTGTTCGGCCAGACCGCGACGATCTCGCTGGACATCCTGCGCCAGTTCTCCGGCCGCAAGGCGGCGAGCCCGCGCAAATGGATCCTGAATGCCGGCGACGCCGAGGGCGGCGGCATCGTGCCGTTCCGCTACCGCGACCGCGGGCCGACCTCGTCGCTGCAATTCGCCATCGGGCTCGAGCTGATGCTGCTCTCGCCGGACCCGGAGCGCACCATCCTGACCACCGACCACCCCAATGGCGGGCCGTTCACCGCCTATCCGCGCATCCTCCACCTGCTGATGGACAAGGAGGCGCGGGACCGGGAGCTCGCCTCCCATCCGAGGGCCGCCACCGAGCGGTCCGGCCTCTCGGGGATCGCGCGCGAATACACCTTCTCGGAGGTGGCGCAGCTCACCCGCTCCGGCCCGGCGAAGCTCCTGGGGCTCTCCGACCGCGGCCACCTGCGCCCGGGGGCCCGGGCCGACATCGCGCTCTACCGCGACCAGCCCGACCGGACCGCGATGTTCGCCCGCGCCCACCGGGTGCTGAAGGACGGGGCGGTGATCGTCGAGGACGGCGAGGTCGTCGCCTGGTCGCGCGGCCGCACGCTGTCCCTCGCGGTCGAGGCCGATGCCGGCATGGCGCGGCGGGCGGAAACCTACCTCCAGGGCCGCTTCGGGGCCGGGCTGTCGAGCTTTTCGGTCCCCGACGCGGCGTTCCCGGGGCGCGCGGTGTTTGAGGCGGTTCCATGCCGGACCTGATCCTCCACGGCATCCGGGTCGAGGACACCTTCGCGGAGGCCTTCGACATGGCGGCCACCGCCCTGGTGCTCACCGCCGAGACCGCTGAGTGGGCGATGATCGCCGCCACCACGATGACGGGCTTCGCCACCTCGGTGATCGGCTGCGGCGCCGAGGCCGGGATCGATGCGGTGCTCGCGCCCGACGACACCCCGGACGGGCGTCCGGGCGTGCGCGTGCTGCTGTTCGGCTTCGATGCCGGCGGCCTCAAGGACCAGCTGCTGCGCCGGGTCGGGCAATGCGTGCTGACCTCGCCGGGCAGCGCGGTCTATGCCGGCATCGCCTGGGACGACCCGAATGTGGCGAAGGCGCTCAAGCTCGGCGGGGCGATCCGCTATTTCGGCGACGGCTTCGCTACGGCCAAGCGCGTCGAGGGCCGGCGCTACTGGCGCACGCCAGTGATGGACGGCGAGTTCCTGTGCGAGCATTCCGTGCCGACGATCAACGGCGCCGTCGGCGGCGGCAACCTGCTGTTCCTCGGCCGGCGCTTCGCCGAGACCCTGCGGGTCGCCGAGATCGCGGTCGCGGCGGCCCGCGCCGTGCCGGACGTGATCCTGCCCTTCCCGGGCGGCGTGGTGCGCTCCGGCTCCAAGGTCGGGGCACGCACCAAGGGCATGATGGCCTCGACCAACGACGCCTATTGCCCGACCCTGAAGGGCCGCGCCGGCTCGGCCCTGCCGCCGGAGGTCGACGTGGTGCTGGAGATCGTGATCGACGGGCTCTCGGCCGGTTCCGTGGCCGCGGCGATGCGGGCGGCGTTGCACGCCGCGACCCGGGCCGGCGGCGACCTCGGCCTCGTCGCGGTGACGGCGGGCAATTACGGCGGCAATCTCGGCCGCCACCACTTCCACCTGCGCGACCTCGTCGGGGAGGCCGCATGAGCGTTCTCACCCTGCGCGAGGCGCCGCCCGAGCGCCTGGACCTCGCCGGCCTGACGCCCGCCTTCCTCGCCGGCCTGTCGGAGATTGAGGCCGCCCGCCTGCCGGTCGGCACCAGCCGCCGCGGCCTCACCCTCGGCGACTGCTTCGCGCTCACTCTCGACGGGTCGGACGACTTGCGGATCCTGGGCGCCACGGACCGCCTCGACCGGGTCGGGGCGGGCCTTGCGGCCGGCCGGATCGTCGTCGAGGGCGATGTCGGCCAGCGCCTCGGCGCCGGCATGACCGGCGGCAGCCTCGAGATCGGCGGCTCCGCCGGCCCCTTCGCCGGAACGGCCGCGACGGGCGGCACGATCCGCATCGCGGGCGATGCCGGCGAGAGCGCCGGCGGCGCGGTCCACGGCGCGGCCGCGGGGCTCGACGGCGCGACCCTGGTGATCGGCGGCACAACGGGCGAGCGCCTCGGCGACCGGATGCGCGCCGGGCTGATCGTGGCGAAGCGGGCCGGCGCCCATGCGGGCGCCCGGATGATCGCCGGCACGATCGTGGCGGAGGAGATCGGCGACCACCCGGGCTACGGCATGCGCCGCGGCACCCTCGTGGCGGCCCGCCACGGCGCCCTGCTGCCGACCTTCGCCGAGACCGGGCGCCAGGACCTCGTCGTCCTGCGCCTCATGGCGCGCTCCCTCGCGCGCCTGTCGCCGGAGGCCGCGGCACTCCTGCGCGCACCCCTGCGCCGCCATTCCGGCGACCTCGCGACCCTCGGCAAGGGGGAGCTGTTCACGCCGGAAGGATAAGGGCGCCATGGGATTGCCCCGGATCGGATACTGCTGGCGGGTCCTTTTGTCCGGTCAGCTCGTTGATGTGGCAGCGCCATCCGACGCTCGCGGAGGCTCGTCACGTCGCTGCCGCCAAGCTCTCCCGACGAGGTTCCGAGCCAGACCGCCGCCGTGGCGCGGGCCGCGTTCCCGTGGGGCAATGCCTCTATGCGGCTGAGGGATGAACTCGGCACCGTGCTCGCTGACGCCCCATTCACGGCGTGGTTTTCCGCCCGCGGCCGCCCGGCCGAAGCGCCCTGGCGGCTGGCTCTCGCCACCGTGCTGCAGTTCGCCGAGACCCTCTCGCTCGGATCGCCGCGCCGCCGAGGCGGCGCGTGACCGCATCGACTGGAAGTACCTCCGGGACCCCGGCCTTCAGGTCTACCACCTCGCATGGCTGCTCGGGTTCCAGGAGACCGGCGCCTTCACCCATGCCTTCCGGCGGCGGACGGGTCGAACCCCGACGGAAGCCCGCACCTGCGCCGTGCGAAGTGTCTGTTGAGCGGCGACCTCTTCTCAATGGCATGATTAGCGAAGAGAAACATTCCGATATCGACAATTCAAGGTCGCGCTTCGGGAGCAAGGTCGGCCACAACGAGTCTTCGCTTTTTGTCTTAGTTTATTCATGGCGCCTTCAAGACAGATATTTATAAAATTAAAAACTTGAAGTGTGGCTGCTCAACGCCGAAAGAAACAGAATATATATTTATAAATCATAAATCACAGTTTTGTACTATCAATAATTTTGTTTTCAGTATGCGATGGCAAGATGCTTTCGACTCGGCTCGTTATGTTTTGTTTATTGAGGCTTGGCGGGCCCCTCATTGATCGAAGCCGCAGTTCCTTGTGCGGCTGAAACCTGCCCGTATGACCAAGGACAAAGCTCGTTAATCGGCGGCTTCGAAGCGCACACGGTGCAAATGAGCGACGCACACCATGGAACCCCAAAATTAGATGCTCGATCCCGGCATGCGGTGTGACGGATCGAGCCCGAAGCGTTCGCATTCTATTATCCAGGTCTGGCACGTGAACGCGTAGGGCGCGAGGCCCCGCAGGGTCCTGAGCCGGCACGCAGCGGGACCAACCAACTGGTCAGCGGACACATGACGGGCGTATGCTCGCGAATTCTGCCGCTGGGCGGTTACTGTGGACAGTCGAGGACTGGGTTCCTGCGACGCCTCCAGCATGGGCACGCCGACGAGCCCTGATGGCTTCTTCTCCTGTCCCGTTGGATCAAGCCGACTCGGCGGCCTGGCCCTAAATCTCAGGTCACATCGTCTGGTACATCTGCTCAACCCGAGCCGCAGCTCGGGACTTGGTGGGGCGACACGCGTCCACGTTTTCGGGAACCAGTCATTCGGTCGACGCGACTATCCCTTGGAGTGCTTCGCGATGCGCGTATGGAGCCTGACAGCGGCTTTTGCCGTCACGTTCGCGGTCTCTCTCGGAATGGGTATGCCCGAACAGGGCTGGATCACGATCGGCAGAGCCGAAGCGGCAGGCGGCTGCGGACCCGGCTTCCACCGCGGTCCGTACGGAGGCTGCCGGCCGAACGTCTACGGCGGCTATTACGGGCGGCCCGGCTACTACGGCTATCGAGGGGGAGCCGTCTATGGCTACCGCCGCGGGGGTGTCTACGGTTATCGGGGCGGCCGAGTCTACGGAGGGCGCGCGGTCTACGGCCGCCGGGTTGGCGGTTTCCACGGTGGTCGTGCCTATCGTGGCGGTGGCCGGTTCCGCCGCTGATGCGCAACGCGTTGGTCTTCTTGGTGCTCGGGGGATCGGGCGCTCGATCGCTGGCTCTCGCTGAGGATCTCCCGCCTGTGGCCACGAGGACGATGAACCAAGCCCAACCCCCCTTGGCGTCGAACCGGATCACCGCATCGCGCAAGGCTTGCCGCGCCATCCCCGCCACCCGGGCTCGGCTGAAGCCTTCCGGCGGATGCGTGATCGCCAGCATTCGCTGCGCAGCCGAGCAGCAGGGCCCTCTCCCCGTCCGGCGTCTCAGCTCCGCCGGCATCGCGATCTCCTCGCGGATCGGCAGATTGCACCCCAGTCCGACCCGCCGCCCGGCAAGCGCCCCGCCGCTCCCCAGTGGCGTTGGCTTGCTGGTCCGTCCCCGGCGGCGACTTGAGGCCGAGACTGCGCGGCGTCCGCCGGCCGCCCCGTCGGCGAGCGCTTAGAACGGCGATCGGCACAGGCAGAATGAATGTTTTTGGCATGAATACTAGCAGGCAATGGTCTTTGATCGAGCGGATCCAAGGTAGATGAATATTACCTGTTTGGCAATTAGCACAGGGAGCAGGTCATGATACTCCGCAAATGCATGGCTGAGGGAATCGGCACCTTCTGGCTCACCTTCGCGGGCTGCGGCAGCGCGGTGATCGCGGCGGGCTTCCCGCAGGTCGGCATCGGGCTGCTGGGCGTCTCGCTCGCCTTCGGGCTCACCGTGCTCACCATGGCCTATGCCATCGGGCACATCTCGGGCTGCCACCTCAACCCGGCCGTGACGGTCGGGCTCGCGGCGGGCGGGCGCTTCCCCACGAAGGACATCGGGCCGTACGTTGCCGCGCAGGTCGCGGGCGCGGTGGTCGCGGCGTCCCTCCTCTACTCCATCGCGAGCGGATCGCCGGACTTCGACCCTACGAAGGGCTTTGCCGCCAACGGTTACGGCGAGCATTCGCCCGGCCGCTACGGCGTGATCCCGGCGCTCCTCGCCGAGGTGGTGCTCACCATGATGTTCCTGTTCGTGATCATGGGAGCGACCCACGGCAAGGCGCCCGCGGGTTTCGCCCCTATCGCTATCGGCCTGTGCCTGACGCTGATCCACCTCGTCGGCATTCCGATCGACAACCTCTCGGTGAACCCGGCGCGCAGCACCGGGCCGGCGCTGTTCGCGGGCGGCTGGGCGCTGGCGCAGCTCTGGTTGTTCTGGGTCGCGCCGCTCGCGGGCGGGGCCTTCGGCGGCGTGCTCTACCGCTGGCTCTCCGAGGAGCCCTCCGCCCAGGTCACTGGCGTCAACCCAGCAACGCGCACGGTCTGATGGATCACCGGTCGCACGGGGATGGTCACGGCAAGACCGTCCTTTGCTCAGTCCGAGGCAGCCTATGTACATCTGGTTTCCAGGACCATGCCTTCTGGAGTGTTGCCTGAGCGATTGGCGTCGCTTTATCGAGCACCCTGGCGGTGGCCACCTTCGCGGCACCGTCGAGACCGTGAGCCATGCACCCTATGGGGCCGACACGGAGGGGGTGGCGCCTCACTGCGACAGAGCCATCGCGGCGGTGACCGGCGTGCTGCGGTCGCTGTGCAGCCCGCACTGGAGCACGGAGGAGGGGCTGCTGCCCCGTCTAGAGCCGGAGGATACCACGCCCTACAAGCGCGTCTTCCGAGCCCCGGTTCTCGCAGGAGATCGCCGCGCTGGTGTTCCCGGCCGGCTCCTGCGACGGTCGATCGAAGGCGCGAATCCGCTCATTCGCGCCGTGGCGGAGCGGCGCATTCGGCGGCGTGAGGCCGTCATCCCGGCTGACGTGACCGCGGACGTTCAGCGGCGCGTGCGCTCGACGGCGATTCGGCAGCGGATGAGCAAGATCCACGTCGCGCAGGCACTGGCGATCGGTCCGCGCACGCTGTCCCGCCGCCTGAAAACCGAGGGGACGACGGTCAAGTTCGTCACGAACCAGACGCGGCTCGCTATGGCCAAGCAACGGCTGGCCGACACGACCATAAGCTTGGCGGAGATCCCGGCCGCCCTGGAATTCTCGGAGCCTGCTGCGTTCACGCACGCTTTCCGGCGCTGGACAGGCATGATGCCGAGCGCATGGCGCAAGGAACGATGGGCAGAGTGACGGCAACCAACTGATCCGACGTCCACGACGCGAGCTGCGGGAGAAAGCCGCCATGCAACTTGCATGTTTCGTCCATGTCACCGCACTCGGCCTGGGCCTTGGCGTATCGGTCGCCATGCCGGAGGCACGAGCAGCCGCGGCCGGCGTGTCGGGTTACCAGGGCGCGTGGCTGTTGAGCGGGCGTGATTGTGCGGACGTGTACCCCTCCTCGGGGAAGGGAACGTCGTTCAAGAGGCCGCTCGACCTCTTCGCCCCTGCCTTCATCGTCGCCGGTAACCGCCTGAGAACGCCGGGGGCATCGTGCCGCATCGCATCGATCAAACCGGCCGGCGACCGTCAGATTCTCATGCTCGACTGCGCGAACGCCGTCTCGGCCAGCGAGGTCAGGGTGTTCCTGGCGGTGTCGCCGAACGGGAGCCTGAAACGCTACTACAGTGAGCAAGACCCGACCGGGGTCGAGTACCAGCGCTGCTCACGGTAACGAGCCGACCTTCCTGGCTCCCGTGGTACGGATGCCGCAAGCGGTGGCGGCGCCTCTCACGCGGTCGATCATGGAAATATCACACAGGCATCGCGAACAAACAAGGCGCGCAGCTTGTCCCAGAAATTTCCACCTAGCACGAAAACGCTCGCGATCTGCATGACATCCATCAAGGCATCGACCCAGAATCGGTCTTTGACGAGATCCGGCGCAACCTGACCGGCATAGGGTTCGAGAAATCCCTCAACGATAGGCAGGCAAAACATGATCAGGCCGATCTTGTAGCGCGTCGGCCCGACTTCCTTCTGAGGTGCAATCCGGTTGAACAGACGCTGTTTGAGGAAGGCGAAGCCTGGCTTGCCCAGGACAGCGATCGCGCTGACGAACAACACCTTCTGGAGGATCACGCCTATGCCGACGAGTGTTGCCACCGTCGTTACGGGCAGGCCATGAAAGACGATGGGCGACAATAGACCATAGGGGATGAGAGCCAGCGGGAAGAGCACGAAACCCAGTCTCAGGCGCCATCCTGTCGGCAGAACCGCCGCGACCGAAGTGATTTCACGAGCCATCGTCGCCTCCTGCAATGTCACGCTCGACATCCACGGCCGTGTGGGTGTGCGGTTCAGGAATCGCTCTGCGGTAGCTTGGATGAGACGATTGGGACAGCCGCGCCGCGATCAATGGCGAACAGCCTCGGGCATCCACGGAGTGACACGCACCACTCCCGCTTCTCGTCTCTTGTCCATGCTCAACCCGCACCGAGCGAATACCTTCAGCATCGCCGTAATCGATCTCCGTTTGACTGAAGCGACGCTTCGCCTCGAGGAAACGGCGGCGAATGGACTGATCGCTGGCGTGGGAGATGGTGGCCGGCATACCGTCCCGGTCGTCCGGGGGCAGCGCGCGGACCTCCAGTGGCCGACCGTCGTGCAGGCGTTCGACGGCAGAATACCGCGACAGATCGTTCATGGCAGCCGCGCTCCTCACGGTTTCCGACGACCACCGCACGTTCAACCAGCCGACGTCGCACGACGCCCGGAGACGCGACCGGCCCCCGTCGCTCACAGAGGCGGCACCGACCAGCACCTCACGTCGGGCCGCATCGGCGTAGCCGTGTCCCTGCGCCGTTCGTGCGCGCCACAATGCTTGCCCCCTCTCACCCTTGACGACGCCTCACGTTCATGAGTCAAAGCGTTGATACGTGCAAAATTTCGACAGACTTTCGACAACGCATTCTCGCGCCGCTCACCTCGTGGATCACGCTCACGAAGTAGAGGTCGAGACGCCGTGCCGCCTGTACATGATCGCCTGACACGGCTTGAGCGTTTTCCGACGAAGCGGATACCGGTTCGTCGAGGAAAATGCGGCAAAATCAAACAGCCAGAGCACTGCTCGATTGCAACGCGATCGGGCAGTGCTCGCGGGCGGTGGCGGCGCCGCGATGGTGCTCACGGCGGATGACATCCTCGGCCTTGCCGGCGGCCAGTCGTTTCGGTGGCGCGCGCAGGATCGTGCCCGCGGCTCCCGTCGTGACCATGATCGCGAACTGAACCGAACCGACGATATTCATATTCGGCAGCCTAGGCAAGCCGTTGATTTCCTTGGGACGTGTTGCCGCCGACCGGCCCGGCTGCAGACTTCACCGATTTTGCCGGCTGTCCTCTTGGATCAAGCAACGGGCCCAGGTGACAATATGATCCAATCGACCGGGTTTTTGTAACAGCACGGACCTCTTCCTGTGTCCACAACCGCCTTCACCTATCTTTAGGCTTCGTGCCATGCTGTTCGGGATATTGTATCCCCTTATCGTTGCCGCTTGCCCGGCATCGCCTGCGCGGGCTCAGTCGGAAGGCGGCATTCACCAGCCGGCGGCACTCATCCACGGCAACGATTGCGAAATGGCCACCAACGTGCCGCTTCCCCCCATCGACGTTCGTGATGTCGCTTGCGCCCGGCACGACGCCTGCATCCCTGGAAGCGGCCTGCCCAGGCGGGAATGCAGCCTGAGACTGCGACGCGAGACGGGCTCCATCGCGCGCGATACGCGGCAGCCCGAGGATCGGCGTGCGCCGGCAGGCGTCGTCTCCGCCGGCGCTGCGCTCCGACGCTTCGACCCCATTGCCCCTCTCGCTGGCGTCAGCGTACCGGCGTCCGCACAGTATGGACGGCCTCCACCCAGCCCATACGGGCCTGCCTCCTACGCCTGCTAGGGCCGTCGTTGAGCGTGCTCGCTATCAACAAGGATAAGATCCAGCATACGAACAGTCGCGGTCAACAAGTAGCCGGCTCGCAGATAATCAAGAAGCTTAAAGCTTTTCGGCAACGAGGGAGCATGGAGAACGCTATGCGTAAGATTGTTTTGGCATCGGTGGCGGTGCTGGGGATGGGCGCGCTGATCACCGCGGATACGGCGGAGGCCCGCCGCGGCTTCGGGGGCGGCGGCTTCCGAGGCGGCGGTGGTGGCTTCGGAGGTGGTGGTTTCCGCGGCGGCGGCTTTGGCGGCGGCGGATTCCGGGGTGGTGGGTTCGCCGGTGACGGCTGGCGCGGCGGATTTGGAGGTTATCGTGGCGTGGCTGGCGGCTACCGCGGCGGCTTCTACGGTGGCCGCGGTTACGGCTACCGCGGCGGTTTCTACGGTGGTCGGGGCTATGGATATCGCGGTTACGGCTACGGTGTCGGTGCGGGTCTGGCCGGTCTCGCGGTTGGCATGGCTGTCGGGGCTGCGGCCAGCAACTATTATGGTGGCTACGGCTACGGCGATCCCTACTATGGCGGTTACACCCCGGCCGGCTATGGCTACAGCTACCCCGCGCAAGGGTATGGCGGCTGTACCTGCGGCTACTAACGCGACGGACAAACACCGGGTCCGCGGCCGGCAAGCCTGTCGCCGACGCGAACCCGGTGACGTTCGCAGTCGATTGAGTGTCTCTCACAAAACTCCCGATCGCCCGCATTGCTGCGTGTGGCGGCCTCGACGCAGCGGGAGTTGTGTGACGTGCACCAACTCGACAACGCGCTCGCTTGAGCTGACGCAGCTAACCCTCTCACCGATTAAACAGTCACTGAAAATAACGCTCGTCGGCGATGATAAATAATAATGAGGTTTTGGATTTTTGTCAGGCAAAATATTTAATAGCTGGTTTATACGTAAATTTGCAATCTTCCGATAAGCAATTTTACTTTAATTAAATTTTAATATTTTAATATGAAAACCATAGGTGCAATCTCCATAAATCGAACAACCCTGGGGTGAGAATTGTTTAACCGTTATATTGTGTCGTAATGTTTCTCAAGTGACAAAATATGGTAAATGACCAGACAAGGGAAATTTAGCACACATGATTTCTGTGGCATATCTCCTAAAAACTGTCTAATATAGGGGAGAAAAATGACTAAAAATGCTATCTCTCTCAAATATAAATTCGCTTTTTTTGCTGCAACAATGCTCATATTGCCGGTTGAACATTCTATAGCTCAGGCGATCTACGAAGGTAGGGCGCCAGCATATCAAGGTAGAGCGCCAGCATATCAACCTGATCCAAATTCTCCATTAGGCTGCCGGAGAACTGGGGCATGTGGAGCATTACGGCCGGGAAGTATTTATCGTGATCCCGGGCGGCGGCCTTGGGGATATGATCCTCGATTTGTTACAGTTCCTAGCGAAACCCGCCAACAGCGCCTTGATAGGATGATGCACCATATTCATCGTAGCCCAGGCGGCGGAGTAACTCGGTATGGTCCGTACATCCCAATGCGCCCGGCTCCGCTGGTCAGAACCGAAATTCCCCGTCAATCATATTTTCCCAGCTACCGATATCCTCAATATCGGACCGAGAGGCCGCGAAGATAAATTGTCACACAATGCTTCTAAGGGTCAGTATGGATCCTCACCGGCACAGCCTAAACGAAATATAAAACAAAACCACGCCGATTGACTCTGCATGGTTGGCATGTCTCGTTCTTGCGAGATGTGGGAGGGAAATGGCTCCTGTGTCCGGCTGCGGCCCGAGCACCGCGATCACGTCTGGTCCAACGACTTCGTCGAGGCGCGCACGCATGACGGGCGCAAGGTCCGCCTGCTGAACGTCATCGACGCGTTCACCCGCGAGTGCCTGGCGATCCGTGTGGCGCGCAAGCTCAAGGCACCGGACGTGATCGATGTGCTCTCGGACTTGTTCATCCTGCGTGGCGTACCTGCCCACGTTCGCTCTGACAATGGACTGGAGTTCATCGCCCAATCCGTGCAGACGTGAATCCTCGCCTTGGGCGCATGGACTGCCTACATCACGCCTGGGTCACCGCGGGAGAACGGCTACATCGAGAGCCTGAACGCGAGACTGCGGGACGAGTTGCTGAACGGGAAGATCTTCTGCTCTCTGCGAGAGACGCAGATCGTGATCGAGAGCTGAAAGAGAGACGAAGGCGGGGTTCGTCCGCACGCCTCGCTCGGCGATCGCCCGCCAGCCCCGGAGGTGTTCGTGCCGGCCTTGGTGCCTCTCACACGACTCCCGATCGCCGGCCTTGCTCAGTAAGGCGGACTCGGCGCAGCGGGAGTGTTGTGAGGCGCACTTAACCGCTCGGCCGGCTGCGCTCGCCCGACCAGCTCGCCGGCCAAGCTACCTGTGGTGGTAAGGCCCACGGTCCACTCACCTTCCACTCGGGCCACCCCGTGGGCGCTGATCCGTTGGAGCGCCTCAACGGCGAGATCAAGCGGCGCACCGAGGTCGTCGGCATCTTCCCCGACGAGTCCGCAATCCGACGCCTGGTCGGCACGATCGTGCTGGAGCAGAACGACGACTGGACGATGCAACGATGCGGCTGCATGACCCCGGAAAGCATCGCCCTTGTCGGCGATGATCCCCTCGTCAGCCTGCCGAACCTCGCAGTCTGATCAGTCGGGCCCCGCCGGTCATCGTGGCGAACCAGCATCAGCGACACCACGCCTTGGGACGCGATCCGCCCCCGACCGGCCGCACCAAACAGACCCTCGAGACGAGATGATCGACCGCGCCAGCAGGATGCTGAAACCGAGTGCTCGGCACGTCCCCATTGCAGTGAACCAAATCTTGGAGCTCGCGTTGGCGCACGGTGGATATCGTTCCTAAGCCTCCGATAAATCTGGGCCATCATCACATAGCATTAAATATTTATCGGTCAAATCAGCAAGCTCGTCTCTCAATCTGACTGCATTGTATCGATGAAACTCTGATAGAGTATGGAGCATTCCGGCATCATCAATCTTGCCAATATGGCGAAATTTCAGAGATAGCTCTGAAATGTTAGCGGCCAACATTTCATCGGCGGCGATCCCCGCAGCGATGACGCGCATCAACTCAAGAATTTCGGCACGCACAACCTGCTCCCTCGGCAAAATCTTTTGCGCAAGAGAGTGGCACCCGTTCTGTCGTGGAGATACTCCCAGGGGGTTATGAGAGGTGAGGCGGTACGGGCAACCGCGCGAGAGGTGTGGGATGGGTGCAGTCTGAAAGGACCGCCCCTATCCCGATCACCCTTCACTCATTCGACCCACTCCGCGATCTGCTCCCTGCAGTGCAAGTCGGTCAGATCGGCGCGATGAAGGTTCTCGTCGATCTCAATCGATCCGAACGGCCCCCGTCGAGTGCCCATGCTTGTCATGACCAACGATGTACCAGTGTCCGTTCATCTGGTAGTACGTGGCCTTTCCACCAGAGACGTGGTCCAGCTCAGACATATCAAGCTCGTCCTGGTCAAGAGCGGCAGAGATCAACGATTCGTCGTCACGAGAACCGGTGATCTTGTTCGAGGAGGTAAGCATTTCGTCTCTCCAGTATGATTGCCCCTAAAGGGTGAATGCATAGTGGAACGCCGCCATCGCAGATTCTGTGATGCAGATCACACAAGCCTGGACAGGCGCGCGAAGAGAGGCAGGCGTCGGATGACCCGGCCGGCTGAGGGGGGAAAAGCCACTGCCACCGAGCGAGGCGTCCCTCACCACGCGCACGAGGCGGCACCTTTGCATAAGCGCCGGTATGGACCAGCTCTGAACGACAAAGGCCGCCCCGAGGAGCGGCCTGCTTTGCGATGTTCACGGCTCGCACGGTCGGGTGGAGACGCGCTCTACCAGCCATGGACCGTGTGGGTGCGGGGCCCGCTCGGCAGCGTGACTGTCGCCCAGGTCAACCGCTGAGGCGACTGCATCTGGTGCTGCAACGCCGGCGGCAGATTGGAAAAGAAGTTCGCGCCACCGACGGCCTGATCCAGGCTCTTGTCGCTCAGCTCCACAGCCGGCGCCTGGTCCTCAACCTTGTGGGTGGGCTTGGCGGAGAAGGTGTTGAAGAGGCCCATCGTTCGCTCCCGTTGTCCGGCTTGGCGCCGCGTCCATGAGAGGAAGATGCAGTACCCCAGTACCTAAAACCGTGCGCCGCCGCACGCGGCTAACCAATCTCCGTCGGCATGAGGCGCCGCAACCCGCGCCGAGCCTACGATAACAGGGTCGAGAGATCCCGCCGCCCAGGGTGGGTGACTGCCGCGCGCGGGGCGAAACCACGGCCGCCGCGACCTGCCATGGCTGCCACCACTACGCCCGCCTCACGGTTGAGATCGGGCGAAAGAGGGAGCCGAAGCCAGATACGGAGGTCTGATCCTCGTCGTCGGGCAGGATGTGCCGTGGCCGGAGGGGTGGCGACCAGACGAGGAAGCCCGGTTCGGCGGCGGTCGGCGGGGCTGAAGGCGTCGACCGAGGAGAGCCGCCGGCTGGCAACAGAGGCACTGGGACGGTTCCGGACAGTGCCGGCCTGCGATGCGCATCGGTTCGCCAGAGGCCCACGAAGAGGTGGCCAGACTCCTCTGCACCCCCAAGCCTGCAGCACGCCCGTGGCAGCTCTGCGGCCTCAGCTCAAGTGCCAACTCGCATCCAGAGTCGAGACGATGCTGATCCCCGTCCGGTTCACCCCGTTCATGTACCAGAGATCGACCTCGTTGGTCTGCGTGTTGTGCAGCACGAGGTCGAACTTCCCGTCCGCGTTGAAGTCGCCCGCCTGGTCCGCCGTCCAGGCCGTGCCAGGGTTGGCGATGTAGCCCGATCCCGCCCCGATCGTGCGCCCGTTTAGCAGCCACGCATCCAGCTCGCCCGTGGCGCTGTTGCGTAGCACGAGGTCGGTCCGCCCGTCCCCGTTCAGGTCGCCCGTGGTCGCCACGCTCCAGTCCATGCCGGGGTTCCCCACGTACCCGCTCGTGCCCAGGATCGTGGTGCCGTTCATGAGCCACAGGTCGATCTCGCCCGTGTTGCTATTCCTCAGCACGAGGTCGCCGTGCGCGTCGCCGTTGAAGTCGCCCGTGCCCACCACCGACCAAGCCACGCCCGGATTGGCCACGTAGCCGCTGCCCGCCGAAATGTTCCCAGCATTGTCGAGCTTCCAGATGTCCACCTCGCCCGTGCTGTTCGTCAGCACGAGGTCGCTGCGCCCGTCCCCGTCTGTGTCCGCCATGCCGGCCACTGACCAGGAGGTCCCGGGGTTGGCGATGGCGCCGCCGCCCTTCACGCGCGCCCCGTCCATGAACAGGACATCGATCTCACCGGAACTCTTGCGCAGCACGAGGTCGGTGTGGCCGTCGCCGTTGGTGTCCCCGCGCCCGACGATCCGGTCGCCGGGTGCCAGGTTGAACACGGGCCCGCCGCCGCGGATGGTGCCGTCGCGCATGAGCCAGATGTCGATCTCACCGATGTCGTTGAGCCAGGTGAGATCCGCGTTCTGCTCGCCGTCGTAGTCGGTCATCGTGGTCGCGTTCAGTCCCGTACCCGGCGTCACCGCGATGCCGGCAAAGGGATCGATGGCGGCGGCGACCATGTGGGTTCCGGCCGCGGTACCGTCGGTCTGGTAGAGGTTGCAGACGCCGCTGCCGTCGAAGCCGGTGAAGTACAGGCTGCCGTTCGCCTGGACGATCTTCGTCGAAAAGCTTGACGCCGTCGCGCTTGGATTGAAGTTGTAGATCATCTGGGTTCCGGCTGCGGTGCCGTCGGTGACCCAGAGTTGATCGCCGTGACCGTCGCTCGACTCGAAGTACGCTTTCCCGCCCCAGACCGTCAGGCTGGTGATGTCGGAGCCACCTGAACCAGGTTTGATGTCCTTGATGAGCACTGTGCCGGCATCCGTGCCGTCGCTCTTCCAGAGTTCGTAGCCATGCGTTTCGTCAAATGCCCCGAACAGGAGCGAGCCGTTGAGGTTGGCCAGCGGGTTGGCAACGGACCCATAACTACCCGTGTCGATGTCCTTGACGAGGCTGGTGCCGGCGGCCGTGCCGTCCGTCTTCCATAGCTCGTTCCCGTGCGTGCCGTCATCGGCCATGAAGAACACCGTCCCGTTCACCGCCACGAAGGTGTTGGGGGCACTGCTGCCCGAGCCAGACCTAATGTCGGCGATGAGGCTGGTGCCGGCGTCGGTACCATCGCTCTTCCAGAGTTCGTAGCCGTTCACCCCGTCGTCGGCGCTGAAGTACAGGGAGCCGCCGGCCGCCGCTAAAAAGAAGGGGTTTGTACTGACTGTCTGAAAGACGGGCTTCTTGACGAGGCTGGTGCCGGCGCTCGTACCATCGCTCTTCCACAGCCCCCTGCTATCGCTCTCCCACGGCACTCCGCTGGAGCTGCTGTCCGAGGCGATGAAGTATAACGAGTCGCCTAGTACGACTGGGGTAGATGGATTGCTCCAACTTCCCGCCGGGGTTGATATCCTTGACGAGGCTGGTGCCGGCGTCGGTGCCGTCGCTCTTCCATAATTCGCGGCCGTTCACCCCGTCTTCGGCGCTGAAGTACGCGGAGCCCTGGAAGCTCTTGAAATTTCCCGGATAAGATCCCCCCAAGCGAGGAAAGATGTCCTTCACGAGCCGGGTCCCGGCGGGGGTGCCATCCGAGGTCCACAGCTCGTTACCCGTCTCATTGCCCGCCGCATTCATGAACAGGCGCGAGCCAACCATGGTGAGGTCGTAGGCGCCCTTTCCAGTGGTATTGATCGTGCTAATCAGGCGTGACCCGTCGGCGTCGGCCGTCCAGAGCTGGTTAGAGCGCGCAATCGTCCGCGTGAAATAGACGGCCTGCATCGAGCACCCGGAACTCGCTTGGATCAGGGAGCCACCATGCGTCGACTGTTCTGCTTTGGCAATGACTACGCCTTGGGCGAGGAGCACTGGCGGGCTATGGGCGAGGCGGTAGCGAGCTGCTCGCCGGCGGGCGCTGATCGAGGTGCAAATCAGCCCTGCCCCAGTCGAGGCTGGGCGGGTCCGGCCACGTGACGACGGCTTCGCGGGATCAGATGGAGATCCGAGTCATACGACGCCCGCCGCGACCGGCACCGACCCGTTCCCGGCCGAATAGCCTTCAGGCTCCATCCGTCCGCTCGCCGCGCGCCACCTCGGCCATCATCGCATCCGCGAGCGGGCGCTGAAGCTGCAGGGCCTCGTCGGCCGGCGCCTCGAGCCAGGTGCGCCACTCCTCTGGGGTCGTCAGCAGGACCGGCATCGCCTTGGGGTGCACCGGCCCGACCACGCCGTTCGCCGCCGTCGTCAGGAACGAGAAGAGACGGTGCTCCTCCGGCACGGGCTCGTCCCGCTTCGGGCCGCGCACGCCCGTCCAGGGCCGCCAGATCCCCGCAAATGCGAAAAGCGGCCGGCTCTCGTCGAGGGCGAACCACACCGGCGTCTTGCGGGGCTTCGTATCGGCGTACTCGCTGAAAGAGGTGACCGGCACGAGGCAGCGATGCGCGGGCTTGAGCCAGGGCCGCCAGTAGGGCGAGGCGACGTTGCGCACGTTGGTGACCGGCTGCGTGCCGAGCTTTTGTGGGGGCGGGAATCCCCAACGCATCATCGTCAGCACCCGCGCATCGCCGGACGCGTGGATGACGGGCGCCATCTGGTCGGGGAAGATCCCGGGCAGCGGCGGCAGGTTGCCGGCCTCGTCGCGGTCGACCGCGAAAGTGCGCCGGATCTCGTCCTGAGAGCGGGCAGAGCTGTAGAGGTTGCACATGGTCGGGATCGTAAGCGCTCTGACCCTGCCAGATTCTTGATGCGGCGCAGGGCGTGCCGCGATCCTTCGAACCGCTGCTTTCGACCCCTCGGACGTTCGGAAGGTGCTCGTGCAATCCACGCTGCCGACCCAACGCGCCCCCTCGCGGCGGATATCGGCGATGTCCGGTCGCGCGCGATGTCCGGACATGTGATTCCGTGACACGGTTCGCCGACCCCTCCTGGTCAGCCGGACTCTGGCGCCAAGCGCATCAGCGATGGATGGTCGCACGAGTTGTCCAGAACGGGGCGTTCTGTCGACATGCGACCCTGCTACCGGACGAGCGGCTTTCGTCGTACGCCGATCGTGCAATATAGTGACAGCTTCGCGCAGACTAAGTTCTTGGGCATGGCTGACCCGCCATCAGAGACGCGGCAGCCTGGGAGGGTGCGACCATGGCGGACATCGTTCGCCCCGCGGACGTCTGGGCAGATCGGGACGTGCCTGCCGAGACGCTGCTGCACCATGCAGAACCGGAGTGGGAGTTTCGTGAACTCGTCTATGGCGCGGGAGGGTCATGGGACGTCGTCACACCACGCCTGCATATCGCGTCTCACCTTGATCCGTTGCGGCAGCGGCTTGGGCCGGCCCGCGCCGCGTTCCGGACCGTTGCACCGAGCGCCGCGATCAGTGCCCCTGGGGATCATCTCGCAGGAGCGTGGGAAGGCGCCGGCCGTGGCCAGCACGTGACGGTGTCGCCCGGCTTTGTTGCGGCAGCCTTCGAACGCGACATGGGCGCGGAGACCGTTCTCAAGCGGCACTTCGCCTATCAGAGAGAGCCCGATACGGCAGACACAATCATTCAGCACCTTCTCAATTGCCTGTCAGTCGATCTTCTCGCAGGCAATCCCAGCGGCTCAGTTTTCTTGCAAACTATCGTGCTGGCAATTGTCCACCATGCACTGCGCGTGCCATCCACGTCGGTCGCCGTGGCACCGCAGCCGGGCGGCCTGTCACAGCGGCAGCTTCGCATAGCCATGGATCTCATAAATGAGCAGCTGCTTGGCAGACCAAGCCTGGCAGAAATGGCAGCAGCGCTCAATGTCAGCACGAGTTACTTCTGTCGGGCTTTCCGCTCGTCAACAGGGATGTCGCCCCACCAGTACGTTATTCAACAGCGTGTGGCGTTGGCTCGATCGCTCATCGAAACGAGCACTCTCTCGCTGAGCGAAGTGGCCCAGGCGGCCGGCTTCAAGGATCATAGCCAGATGACGGCGACTTTCCGAAAAGCACTCGGGATGCCGCCGTCACATTTTCGCCACAGCCCGCGCCGTTGAGTCGAACCCGCGCGACGGCCGGTTCCGGATTTCACAAATCGTGCCCGATCTGACAAGCACGCCATTGCCAAGATAGTTACGACTCAGTCTCCAAAAAAAGGGGACTGGGGATGAGACGATCGATCAAGACGCTGCTGCTGTCGGCAAGCCTGATTGCGCTTGGTACGGGAAGCGGCTGGGCACAATCCGGCTACTACACCGGGCTCTACGGGTTCGGTGATAGTCTGACCGATAACGGTCGCATCCCGCGCGAGGTGAACGGATTCAGTCCGACCGGCAACATCGACGCGGCGCGCGGCACGCGGCTTTACGAGGGTGGGCGCTGGTCGAATGCGCCGGGCTATTTCGAGCAGCTGCCCGCGCGCATCGGCGTGCCCTACGAACCGAGCACCGACTATGCCGTCGGCGGAGCCCGGTCCGTTCGTCAGGATCCAAACCCGCAATTCTCACCCGCCTTTGCGTGGGGCGTACCGGATCAGATCGACCAGTTCACGGGTCGCACCGGACGCTTCGGCCCGCGCGACATCGCCCTGCTCTGGATCGGCTACAATGATTTGACCAGCATCCCCGTTGCAGGAACGCCGGACGCGCGGGCCGCCGGCGTGAGTGCGATCCTGGCGAATAACGGCACGGCCTTGAACCGTCTCGTCGGGCTCGGCGCGCGCGAAATCCTCGTCTTCAACCAGCAGACCTTCCGTGGCAACAACCGCGATCTGGCGGCCTCGTTCAATGCTCAGTTTCCGGCGCTGCTGCAGCCGTTCTCCGACACTGGCGTGAACGTCCACTACTTCGACGTGGATGGATTGCTCACCCGGCTCCGGGCCAACCCGACCGCATTCGGCTATAGTCCGCAGGCGGCGACCGGAAACTGCAGCGCCGATCCGGCCTGCGCGCCGATCGGCTATCTCAACGGCGGCGCGGCGGAGAACCAGTACATCTCGGTCGACGGGGTGCACCTCACGGCGAAGACCAACGGCTATATCGCGGCCTTCGTGGCGAACCAGCTCAACGCGCCGCTGACGATCGGCCCGCAGGCGGACCTCGGCCAGAGCGCGGGTCTGGCTTTCTCCTCGACCCTGATCGACTTCCTCAGCGCGGAACGCCGCCGCAACATGGCGCTGTCGGTCCCCTCCGCCTTCACCGCCGATCTGCCCGGTCGGGCGCCGCCGCCCGTCACCATCCCCGTCCAGCCCGGCAGCCCTCTCTCGGTCTTCGCGCTCGGCACCTACCTCAAAGTGGACCGCACGGCGCAGAACCGCGCCGGGGGCGGCAGCCTCGGCAACACCTACGGCGCCGACTTCGGCGGTGTCACGGCCGGCGTGCTCTATCAGGCCACGCCCAACCTCGTGCTCGGTGCCGCTTTCAACTATCTGGGCACGAGCGTCGACCTGCGCGGGCGGAGCAACGGCCGCATCGACATGGACAGCTTCCAGGGCGCCGGCTTCGCCTCGTTGTCGTTTCCCAACTTCTTCGCCGATGCCGCCGTCACCTACGGCCGCAACACCTTCACGCTCGCCCGACCCGGCGTGCTGGGCGATCAGCTGACGGCCTCGCCGTCCGGCGACACGGTGACGGTGGCCGCGCGCACCGGCTACCTGTTCGACTTCGGGACCTTCAAGGCCGGCCCGGTGGCCGAGGTGGCCTACGCCAACGTGAGTGTCGATGCGTACCGCGAGCGGGGTGACGGGCTGCTGACGATCGGTACGCGGCGCCAGGACCTCGAAGGCCTGACGGCCGGTGGCGGTGTGCAGATCCGCACGGTGGCGCCGATCTTCGGCGGGCTCGCCAGCCCGTTCCTGAACGTGACCGCACAACACGATTTCCTCGATGGCGTGCGCACCGTGACCTCGTTCCAGACTTACGCGCCCACCCTGCTGATCCGCACTCAGACCGGGCGGCGCGGTGATGACGTGTATGGCCGGGTCGCGGGCGGCCTCGATCTCGACTTCGGCAACGGCCTGAGCGGCGTGCTCACGGGCTCGACCAGTTTCGCCCGCACGGGCGGCGACGATCGCACGGTCAGCGCGGGACTGAGATACCGGTTCTAACCACCGGGATCCCTCGCATTACGGCTGCGGGCCGTCGCGACACGTTTCGACAGACTAGCGGGCATGAAAGAGCCCGCTAAGTCACTGACCGAGCGGGCTGAACGGGTGATAGCGGAGGAGGGATTCGAACCCCCGACACAAGGATTATGATCCGAGCGGGAAGCCCCCTACCCTGCTGATCGGGCAGAGCTTCCTTCCTGCTGCGCTAAGCATCATTCGCCGAAGTAGTCACCGGTTCGGCGGCGAAAATGACGCAAAAACAAGGAACTCAGCAGAGTTGCGCCATGCAACTCTGCTGAGGAGCGCGCTAGATGGGCCCGCGAGAGCTTCGAGGGTGACGCTGGCCATTGAGCAACTGGGTTTGCGTGCCCGCGGCTGGCGGTTTCCGTTGAAAGGAAACTCCGAGAGTGGACAAGAAGGTGCATGTCATCGGCCGTCCGCGGATCACGACGGCCGACGGGATCACCTGGTCGAGGCTGTTGTCGACGCAGGCGACGAGCCGCTCGGCCTCGTCGCCTGCGACATTGCCACTGAACCCCTCGTCCCGGAGGTGTCCGAGGAAAAGGCCGATCACCTCTCCGTCCGCGTTCATGCGGCTTCCCCAAGTTGCGACTTCCCCACGTTGCGACTACCCAAGTGACGGTGCGCTCCCCGAAGCCACGGGTGCCCCCACAGCATCGGCCTCACGCTATGGCAGCGCGGCGCTGCGGCTCGGAGGCCTGCCCTTATGCGACAGCGTGGGCGGACAGGGCGGCGCGGGTGGCTTCCACGGAGGCTCGCTCGGCCGCGGCGTACAGCGCATCCTCGTCGAGGACGGCGGCCCCGAGATCCCGCTCGAACACTGCCCTTGCGGCGCGTTCCGCGTGGTTTTCCTGGCCCTCATCACCGAGATTGGATGAGAAGATGCCGGCCGCGCTCACCGGCAGGAAGTCCTCGTAGGTGATTGGTTCCGCCTTGACGTGCCCGGACAGGACGAGCTCGTTCATGTCGGCGCCCTTCGGCGCATCGGGACGGCCCGTCGGCGAGAAGCGGAAATAGGCGAGCCCCTCGGCCCGCAAGCCGTCCTCGTCGTCCGGGAAGGCCCGGAACGCCTCGGCCAGGGCGGCCACGTAGTCCGCGGCATTCGACCCGTCCGACTTGACCTGCACCCGGTCGCGGGCTTCGGCCAGCAGCCGGTCGTAGAGGGCGCGCCCCTTGGGCGTCAGCGCCGCGCCACGCTGCTCGATCTCGCCGAAGCGCGCCGTGTGGGTCCCGTCCTCGGACGCTCCCGTGGGCGACGTGAAGGCGATGGGCTCCTGAAGCGCCCTGAAGCTCGTCTGACGCAGCAGGATCGGCACGAGGCGGCGCGGCGGCCCTTCGATGACGGCCTTCGGCGTGATGCCCTTTTCCGGCATCCCGGCCTGGACGGCATCGATGTCGAGGGTGCGCGGCGTGAGGTGGTTGATGTGGGGGCCCTTGAAGCAGACGATGTCGGCGACGAGCGGATGGGCCTTGCGCAGCCGCGCATAGACCTCGGCCGTCACGGTCGCGTCGCCGTGCCAGCGGAACGTCTCCAGGGCTTCGCGGACGAAGGCCTTGGCCTCGCCCTCGTCGAGCCCACCGTCGCGCTCGGCGACCGCGATGAGGTCGAGGCAACCAGGCGTGAAGATCGCGCGGCGCGCGAGGATGTCGGCCGCCTCCCGGCGGAGCGCCTCGTCGGCGATGAGGTCGAGGCGAAGGAGCGAGGTGAAGACGCGGAACGGGTTGCGACGCAGGGCCTCGGTGCCGACCGGCCGGAAGGCGGTGGAATGGACCGGCACGCCGGCAACGGACAGGTCGTAATAAGCGACCGGCACCATGCCCATCACGGCGAACAGCCGGCGCATCGTGGCGAGCTCGGCGGGCGTGCCGACGCGGATCGCGCCGTGCCGCTCGAGGTCGAGCCGTTCGATCTCGTCGTTGGCGACGAGGCGGCCATCGAGGACGGGATCGCCCCGGCGCGTCTCGGCGTTCACCTCGTGCACGAGATCCATCAAGGTGCCGTATTGCGGAACCTCGGTCCGGTATATGTCGGACATCGCACGGGAGAAGATCGTCCGCACGGTGTCGGACGATACGATGATCTTGGTGCTGGTCATTCCGGATCTCCCCATGGGTGAGCGCCCTGCATCCACGCACGCGGCGGGCAGAGAGCCGAACATTTCAAAAATCAAGCGGGGATGGTTTCGTATTGGCGAAGCGATGGCGAGACGAGTTCAGCCGTCGGCCCCAGTCGAACGGCCGGGCCGAGGGCACGACGACCCCGACCCGGTCCGAACGATTGCTCGCTGCGTCAGCGAGACCGTGTCAGCCAGTCCTTGGCAGCCTTGAGGTCGACGCCGAGACGATCGCCGGTCGCGTCCAGGTCCCCGGCGGACAGGCGGCCGTCGAGGACCTCGCCCAGGGCCCAGAGCGCGACGGGACGGCCGCCGCCCTTGCAATGCCCGAAGACCTTAGCCCCCGCACCCGCCGCCGCCGAGAACGCCCGCGAGAACGCCCGGATGTCGGCTTCCGTGATCGTCGGTCCGGTCACCGGGATGTGGTGGTAGGTCAGGCCAGCCGCCTCGGCGGCAGCCCGTTCCGCGGCATCTCCCGGCTGGTCTCCGTCCTCGCCGTCCGGACGGCAGTTCACGAACGTCGTGTAGCCCTGATCGCGCAAGCGCGCGATTTCCTCGAGCGACGGCTGCGACGCCGACGTGAGCGTATCGTTCACCTGGATGGTCTTCACGGTCATCTCCCGATCAGGACAAGGCGGCGCAGGCCTTCGCGAGACGCCCGCAGGCTTCCCGGAGCTCCGCTTCGGACGTGGCGTACGAGATCCGGAAGTAGCCGGGCAGGCCGAAGCACGAGCCCGGCACGACGGCCACGTCGACGGACTCGAGCAGGTAGCGGCAGAAAGCCCGGTCGTCGGCCAGCGGGGTCCCGTCCGCCGCGGTCCGGCCGACGAGGTCGGTACAGCGCGCGAAGGTGTAGAACGCGCCCTCCGGGTTCCGGCACGAGACGCTCGGCATCGCGTTGAGCGCGCCCACCACGAGGTCGCGGCGGTCCTGGAAGGCGCGGCACCTTTCGGCCACGACGCGCTGGTCACCGGTCAGCGCCTCGACCGCCGCCGCCTGGCTGATCGAGCTCGGGCAGGAGGTCGACTGGCTCTGCACCACCGCCATGGCCTTGATCAGGGCCCGGGGGCCGCCGCCGTAGCCGATGCGCCAGCCGGTCATGGCATAGGCCTTCGACACGCCGTTGACCGTGAGGGTGCGCGCCTTGAGCTGAGGCGCGACGGCGGCCGGCGTCGCGAAACGGCGGCCGTCATAGAGGATGTGCTCGTACATGTCGTCCGACATGAGCCAGACCTGCGGGTGCCGGTCGAGCACGCCGGCGAGCGCTTCCAGATCCTCCGCGCCGTAGGCTGACCCGGTCGGGTTCGACGGGGAGTTGAGCAACAGCCAGCGCGTGCGCGGCGTGATCGCCCGGTCGAGGGCGGCGGGGGTCAGCCGGAAGCCGTCCGCCTCCAGGCAGGGAACGACGACCGGCACGCCGCCGCAGATGGCCACGATGTCGGCGTAGCTCGTCCAGAACGGCGCCGGGATGACGACCTCGTCGCCGGGGTCGAGCGTCGCCATGAAGGCGTTGTAGAGAACCTGCTTGGCGCCCGAGCCGCAGGTGATCTCGTCGAGCGCGTAGTCGAGGCCGTTGTCGCGCCGGAACTTCTCCCGCACGGCGGCCTTCAGCTCGGGCGAGCCGTCCAGCACCGTGTACTTGGTCCGCCCCTCCCGCATGGCGCGGGCAGCGGCCTCCTTCACGGGGTCCGGCGTGTCGAAGTCGGGCTCGCCGGCCCCGAGGACGATCACCGGCCGGCCCGCGCGCTTGCGGGCCGACGCTTCGAAGGTGATCTGGAGGATCTCGGACACCTCGATCAGGCTGAGGCGGGCGGCGGGCTGGAAGGCCGGCGCAGTCTGGATGGGCGCGTTCATGCGTCGGCCGAGCCCCTATCGTCGCCATTGTCCTCGTCGGCGATGTCGAAGCGCACGCCCTGGGCCAGCGGCATCGCGTGGCCGTAGTTGATGGCGTTGGTCTGGCGTCGCATGTAGGCCTTCCAGGCGTCGGAGCCGGATTCGCGGCCGCCGCCCGTCTCCTTCTCGCCCCCGAAGGCGCCGCCGATCTCGGCGCCGGACGAGCCCATGTTGACATTGGCAATGCCGCAATCGGAGCCGCGCGCCGAGGTGAAGCGGTCGGTCTCGCGCATGTCGGTGGAGAAGATCGAGGACGACAGCCCCTGCGGCACGCCGTTCTGCAGCGCGATCGCCTCGTCCAGCGTGGAATATTTCAGGACGTAGAGGATCGGCGCGAAGGTCTCGTGCACCACCGGCCCGACCTGCGCCGGCATCTCGACGAGGGCGGGCCGCACGTAGACGCCGCCCGCCGGCACTCCGGCCGTCTGGCGCTCGCCACCATGCACCGTGCCGCCGGCGGCACGCGCCTGGCTCAGTGCCTCGTCCATGGCGGTGAAGGCCGCCTCGTCGATGAGCGGCCCGACCAGCGCGTCGCCGTCGAGCGGGTTGCCGATCGAGACCGCGGCGTAGACCCGCTTCAGGCGGGACACGAGCCGGTCGTACACGCTCTCGTGGACGATGAGACGGCGAAGCGTGGTGCAGCGCTGTCCGGCCGTGCCCATGGCGCCGAACGCGATGGCGCGGAGCGCCAGGTCGAGATCGGCGGACGGCGCCACGATCGAGGCGTTGTTGCCGCCGAGCTCCAGGATCGCCCGGCCGAACCGGGCCGCGAGGCGCTGGCCGACGATCCGCCCCATCGCGGTCGAGCCGGTGGCCGAGACGACCGGGACGCGCGTGTCGTCCACCAGCGCCTCGCCGACCTCGCGGCCGCCGAGCAGCAGGACCGACAGGCCCTCGGGCGCCTCGGGGAAGCGCGCGATGACCCGCTCGGTGAGGGCCTGGACCGCGAGCGCCGCCAGCGGCGTCTTCTCCGACGGCTTCCAGACGACCGAATCGCCGCACACGAAGGCGAGGGCCGCGTTCCACGACCAGACCGCGACCGGGAAGTTGAACGCCGAGATCACGCCCACGACGCCGACCGGATGCCACTGCTCCATGAGGCGGTGGTCGGCGCGCTCGGAGCCCATGGTCAGCCCGTAGAGCTGACGGGACAAGCCGACCGCGAAGTCGCAGATGTCGATCATCTCCTGGACCTCGCCGAGGCCCTCCGAGAGGATCTTGCCGGCCTCGATCGTGACGAGGCGGCCGAGAGCCTCCTTGTTCGCCCGAAGCTCCTCGCCGAGGAGGCGCACGAACTCGCCGCGCCGCGGCGCCGGAACTTGTCGCCACGCGAGGAATGCGTCGTGCGCCCGGCCGATCGCGGTCGTCGCATCGGACGGCGCCACCTCGCGGACTTGCGCGATGGTCTCGCCGGTCAGGGGCGAACGCACGACGCGCTGCCCACCGGAATGGTCCGCCGCGGACACGCCGAACGTGGCGAGCAACCCGGCCACGTCGTTCGGGAGGGATCCAGACGTCATCTGTGCTTCGGCAACCTGGGGCATGCCCGACCTCGCTGAGCGGGTCCCGCTGAGGGGACGGCTTTCGCGCACAATCGGACCCCGCCGGGCTTTTCACAAAGGAGGGTTCTTCACGAGGGCATTCCGATATGGAATGGTCGGCCATGGCGATCCCCCGCACCATCATGCCGTCGATCCAGGAGCTGACCGCGTTCGAGGCGGCCGGGCGTCACGGCAGCTTCACGCGGGCAGCCGACGAGCTCTCGCTCACCCAGAGCGCGATCAGCAAGCAGATCCGGCAACTGGAGGACACGCTCGGCGTCGTGCTGTTCGAGCGCGTCAAGGGCAAGGTCGTCATGACGGTCGCGGGGCGGGCCTTCCTTCCGTCCGCGACCAGGCTTCTCGGGGACTACGCGACGGCCACCCACGCGGTGATGGCCTCGGCCGGCAGTACGGCGACGCTCAAGCTCGGGGTGCTGCCGACCTTCGCGACGCGCTGGCTCATTCCGAGGCTGCCCGCGTTCCTGTCGCGGCATCCGGAGATCACGGTGAACGTCGTCACGGCGCCCGAGCCGTTCGACCTTGCGGCGCGATCGGTCGATGCGGCGATCCATTTCGGCGAGCCCAGCTGGGCTCAGGCCGAATGCGTCTATCTCTGCGACGAGGCGGTCGTGGCCGTGGCCAGTCCCGACTATATCCGGCGTCTCGCGCTGGCTGACCCAGCCGACTTCGTGCGTGCGACCCTGCTCCAGCAGGCGAGCCGGCCGAGCCTCTGGCGCGACTGGCTCGGCGCGGCGGGCATCATGCACCCCACCCCGTTCCGGGGGCCCCTCTTCGACCAGTTCGCGATGACGAGCGAGGCGGCGAAGGCGGGTCTCGGGGTCGCCCTGCTGCCTTCGTTCCTGGTCGAGCGGGAACTCTCCGATGGAAGCCTCGTCGCCTTCGAGGCTTCGCCGATCCCGACCTCCGGGGCGTACTACGTCGCCGTCCCGCTCGGCCGTCGCCGGGAGCCCACCGTGGGGGGCCTGGTCGACTGGCTGGTGGAGCAGGCGGCGGCCTCGACCGCCGCCCGGCGCGCGGCGCAACGGGCCGGAGCGTAGCGCACGTCGGGCGTCGCCTCGACCTCGCGCCGCATGATGTCGTCGAGCGTCCCGCGGCGTTCGACGGTGCTTGGGCATAAGAGCCTGTTCGACACGCTCGACAGCCTTGACACCCTCCTTGTCATTCCGGGGCCGCGCAGTGAGCCCGGAATCCAGACACTCAGTTGATGCAGAACGAAGCGGAAGACCGTCCGATCTTTCCTGATCCGCCCGCGGGCCTGGGCATGCCTGCAGCGGTCCGGGCTCCGCTGCGCGACCCCGGAATGACCCGGTGGGTTTCAAATCGGTCGGAGCGAGGCAAACAGGCTCCAACTCATCGTTTCGTGCAACTGGAGGCGGTCGTTTGACGGGAAATGCGACCCTGCGGCAGTCTCGGAGCATGCGACCGTTCTCAAGAGAGGCGCCGCTGTCTCATCGCCGAATACAGGGAGAGCCGAATGGCGCGCAAGGCAGATACGACCAAGGACCAGCAGCTTCTCAACATCCTCCGCGACAACGCGCGCACGTCGCTCTCGGACATCGCCAAGGAACTCGGCGTCACGCGTACGACCGTTCAGGCGCGATTGAACAGGCTCGAGAGCGAAGGCTACATCACGGGTTATACGATCGTCTCAGGTATCGATTCCGGCGCCGTCGAGCTGTTATCGGCCATCATTCTCGTTGAGTTGGAGGTGAAGACGCAGTCGCGCGTCATCGCCGAACTCAAGAGCATACCCCAGGTCGCATCCTGCCACACCCTCAGCGGGCAGTATGACCTGTTTGTGAAGATCAGGTGCAGGCTGTCGTCGGAGCTGGACAGCCTGATCGACCGGATCGCCGAACTGGACGGGGTGCGCCGGACGACCTCGTCGATCTTGTTAGCGCGTAAATTCGAACGATGAGGAAACAGGCGGCATTCATGCCCACTTATCGTTCACTTTGCTTCATTTCGCCCATTAATACCCCATTCTTCGTCCATTTATGAGATTTTTATAAAGAACGTATAAAAAAATCGCATTTGAGTCGTCGTTTCGGCGATTTCGGATGGCGCGGCCACGCTTCATGACCCTCCCCATCACGGGAGACCAGCATGAACGGCGCAACCGCACTCATCGAGATGTTGTCCAGCTACGGCGTCGAGGTCATCTTCGGCGTTCCGGGCGACACCAACGTCGCGCTTTATGTGGCGCTGCGGGACGCGCAAAATCCGCCGCGTCACGTGACCTGCCGCGACGAGCGCTCCGCGGTGTACATGGCCGATTGCTATGCCCGCCTGACGGGCAAGCCCGGCGTCGCCGAGGTGCCGAGCGGTGCCGGTGCCCTCTACGGCCTCCCGGGCGTGGCGGAAGCGAACAAGTCGTCCGTTCCCCTGATCCTCCTCGTCAACGACATCCCGACCGGCGGTGTCGGCCGCGGGACGCTGACCGAGCTTCCCGTCGAGGAACTCTTTCGCCCGATCTCCAAGCGGGCCGAGACGCTGACCCACATCGCGAAGCTGCCCGAGCTCGTCCGGCGCGCGTTCCGCGAGGCGACGGCGGGGCAGCCCGGTGCCGTCGTCCTGTCCCTGCCCGAGGACATCCTCTACCAGACGCTGCCGGAGACCGGCGTTTCCCTGCACGTGGAGCGCCAGTGCGTGCGGGCGCCCTCCTCGCGCGTCCGGCCCGAGGCGGCCGACCTGTCGGCGGCCCTCGACGCGATCCTGCAGGCCAAGCGGCCCCTCATCCTGGCGGGCGGCGGCGCCAACCGGTCCGGCGCGGCGGCCTCGATCACGGCCTTCGCCGAGCGCCTGAATGTCCCGGTGGTCTCGACCATCACCGGCCAGGGCGTGATCCGCGACGACCATCGGCTCGGCATCGGCATCATCGGCGACAACGGCTTCCACCCGCACGCCCTCTGGGCGCTCGGTCGCGCCGATCTCGTCGTCTATGTGGGCTGCCGCATGGGCTCGGTCGCCACGATGAACTGGCAATGGCCGACCCAGAGCGGCGACACCCGGATCGTCCAGATCGACCTGGATCCCGAGACGGTCGGCAACACCTACGCCATCGACTTCCCGCTCGTCGGCGATGCGAAGGCCGTCATCGACGCCATGCTGGACGGCGTGCCGACTGATTTCACCCCGGGCACGGATGGCTGGGTCGGCGAGATCAACGAGCGTCGCGGCGAGTTCTGGAAGGAGATGGAGCCGCTCCTGACCAGCGACGCCGCGCCGTTGCGGCCGGAGCGGGTCATCGAGGCGATCAACAAGGTCCTGCCGAGCCCCTGCTTCGTCGTCTCGGACGCAGGCACGCCCACGCCCTACGCCACGCGCTTCCTGCGCCTTCACGACCCCGCCTCGAAGCTGATCATCCCGCGCTTCTTCGGCGGCTTAGGGTACGCGATCCCCGCCGTCATCGGAGCCTGGTTCGCCGCTCCGGACCGCAAGCCCGTCGGCCTGTTCGGCGACGGCTCCCTCGGGATGTCGGCGGGCGAACTGGAGACCCTGACCCGCCTCCAGGTCCCGGCGGTGCTGATCCACTTCAACAACGCCTGCTTCGGCTGGATCAAGGCGCTCCAGCGCGTGACCGACCGCCACCATGCCGGCCAGGATCCGGAGCGAGCCGGACAGCCTCGCGACGTGCGCGCCAACGACCCGACCTTCGGGGTCGACTTCAACGCCTACGACATGAGCAAGCTCGCCAACGTCTACGGGATGAAGGCCTTCCGCGTGGAGACGCCGGAGGCGCTCGACGCCGCCCTGAAGGAGGCCTTCGCCCTCGACGAGCCCGTCTTCATCGACGTCGTGGTCGAATCGATCGCCGACCGGCTGCCGCCCGTCTTCTCCTGGCTGAAGAAGGTCGGCGTGGATCCCGAGGCCGTCGGCGTCCAGGCCGCCTTCTAAGGAACAACACAATGATACAGCGTCCTAAGCGTATCGCCGTCCTGGGGGCAGGCCAGATCGGCGCCATCATCGCCTCCATGCTGGCGGAGCAGGGTCACGACGTGACCCTCGCCGACGCGTCGGCGTCCCAACTTAAAAACGCAGCGTCCTCTGCCTACGCGACCGAAGTCGTCGATGCGTCCGATGTCCCGTCCGTCAAGGCTTTGCTCGGCACGCGCGACATCGTCGTCAGTGCCTGCCCCTACTTCGTGAACAAGGGCATCGCGACGGCCGCGGTCGAGACCGGGACCCACTATTTCGACCTGACGGAGGACGTGGCCACCACCGCCTTCATCAAGGAGATCGGTGCGCGGTCCGACGTCGCCCTGGTGCCGCAATGCGGTCTCGCACCGGGCTTCATCTGCGTGCTCGGCGCCGACATGGCGTCGCGCTTCGACACGCTCAAGACGGTCAAGATGCGGGTCGGCGCGCTGCCGCTCTATCCGACCAACGCCCTGCGCTACAACGTGACCTGGTCCGTCGACGGGCTGATCAACGAGTATTGCAACCCGTGCGAGATCGTCTTCGACGGTCAGCCGATCCTCGTCCCGGCGCTCGAAGGCATCGAGAGCGTGATGATCGACGGTGTCGCCTACGAGGCCTTCAACACCTCGGGCGGCCTGGGGACGCTGACGGAGACCCTCGCCGGCAAGGTGCGCGACCTCAGCTACAAGACGCTACGCTATCCCGGCCACGCGGAGATCATGAAGCTCCTGCTGCGCGGCCTGGAACTGGCGGACGACAAGGAGACGATGCGGCGCATCCTCAACCATGCCGCGCCATTCACGCGCAAGGACGTGGTCGTCATCTTCGTGACCGGCATCGGCCAGAAGAACGGGCGGATGGAAGAGGAGTCCATCGTCCTCCGGTATGACGGCACGCCGGAGCTGGGAGCGATCCAGCTCACCACCGCGGCAGGCTGCGTGGCGATGGTCGAACTCTTCCTCTCGGGCAAGCTCCCGCAGAAGGGCTTCGTCCGCCAGGAGGACGCCCGGCTGGCGGACTTCCTGTCGACCAGGGCCGGAGCGCGCCTCACGAACGAGTCGCGCGGGTCGGAGGCCGCGAAGGCCGTCTACAAACAGGACTCCCGCCACGCGGTCTGAGGTACTAAGGAACCGCCAAGCTATCCAGGAGAGGGCCACGATCATGGTATCACGCAGGGACATGGCATCGCTTCTCGGCGCCGGCACGCTCGCGGGGGCGCTTTCCCCGATCGGCAGCGCTCAGGCTCAGACGGCTCCGGCGGGCGAGAACACCTTCCAGCGCATCCGGCGCACCAAGAAGCTGCGGATCGCCGGCATCGTCGGCACAGAGCCGTACTACAAGAAGGACATCGCGTCCGGCGAGTGGTCAGGCTTCTGCGTCAGCATGGCGCAAGACCTCGCCAAGGTGATGGACGCCGAGGTCGAGATCGCCGAGACCACCTGGGGCAACTCGGTGCTCGACCTCCAGGCCAACAAGATCGACATCATGTTCGGCCTGTCGCCGACCCCCTCGCGCGCGCTCACGGTCGAGTTCACGCGGCCGATCATGCTGAACACGTTCACGATCATCGCCAAGCCTGGCTTCGAGCCGAAGACCTGGGCCGACCTCAACAAGCCGGAGGTCCGCGTCGCCGTCGACATCGGATCGACCCACGACCTGTTCGCCCGGCGTACCCTGCCGAACGCCACGCTGCTCGCGCTGAAGACCCCGGACGACGCCATGCTGTCCGTCCAGTCGAACCGGGCCGATTGCGTCATCCAGGTCGCGATGCTGTCGCTGGTGACCGTGAAGAAGAACCCGAAGGTGGGCAAGATCATCGTTCCGACGCCCGCCAGCGCGCAGCCGACCTGTGCCGGCGTGCGGTCCGAGCCCGATCCGCGGTTCCGGACCTTCGTCGACAACTGGCTCGAATACAACCGCGGGCTCGGCGCCATGAAGGGCTGGATCACCTCCAGCCTGGAGCTGGTGGGCGTCAAATCCGAGGACATCCCGGCCGAGATCACCTTCTGACGCACGCGCTGCGGCGCGGGAGGCCGCGGCACGCCCATCATTGCCGCGGTCCGAGACGATCCGTCCGGGCCGTGCCCACGGGGCTCGACCCAAGGACGCGACGCATGCCCCCCGACCCCGCCCGACCCTCGGCCCCACCGTTGGGCATCATCATGCTCGACACCACGTTCGAGCGGCCGCCCGGTGACGTCGGGCATGCGTCGAGTTGGCCTTTCCCGGTCCTGTTCGAGATCGTGCGCGGCGCCACCGCACGGCGGGTCGTGGGGGGGCAGGATGCAGGGTTGGGCGACGCCTTCGTGCAGGCGGGGGAGGCATTGCGGGCTCGCGGAGCCGTCGGCATCATCACGTCGTGCGGCTTCCTGGCGGCACGGCAGCGTTCCCTCGCCGCCCTGATGCCGCTGCCCCTGGCCACGTCGAGCCTGATGCAGCTTCCCCTGATCGACCGCTGCCTTCCCCACGGCAAGCGGACCGGTGTCGTGACCTACGACGCCGACGCGCTCACGTCGGCGCACTTCGTCGAGGTGGGGGCCGATCCGTCCACGCCGGTCGTGGGCCTGCCGGAGAACGGGGCCTTGCGCGGCCTGATCGAGCGGGGCGCGGCTTACGATGCAGATGCCCTGGCGCGCGACGTCCTGGGGGCTGCCGGCCGCCTGATGGCGCGGGGAGACATCGGTGCCATCCTGATGGAATGCACCAACCTTCCGCCGTTCTCAAAGGCCGTCGCTGATCGGTTCGAAGTTCCCGTCTTCGACATCATTACCTTGGGCCGCTGGTTTTATACGGGCCTTTTGCAAGCACAATACTAGCATGGCGGACCGGAGGAGATGATGGCTTACGAGTGGGATTTTTCATTTCTATATCAGTACAAGAGCCTGATTGCCATCGGCGCCTTGTACACGATCGGGTTCACCATCCTCACCGCGATTTCCGGTCTGGCCGTCGGCGGCCTGATCGCCGTCGCACGCCTGGCGAATGCAAAGGCGGTTACCATCCCGCTCGTGGCCTTCATCGAGATCTTCCGATGCACGCCCGTGCTCGTGCAGCTGGTCTGGATCTACTATGCGCTCCCGATCGTGATCGGCGTCGAGCTCAAGCCGGCGACCGCAGCGTTCATCGCTCTGACGCTCTACGGAGCGTCGTTCTTTGCGGAAATCATCCGCGGCGGCATCGCCTCCATCGACGTTGGCCAGTGGGATGCAGGACGTGCCCTTGGCATGCGTCAAGGGGCGCTGCTCAAGCGCATCGTGCTGCCGCAGGCACTCAAGCGGATGATCCCGCCTCTCGTCAACCAGGTCGTCCTGCAGCTGAAGAACACCTCGCTGTTGTCCGTGCTTGCGGTCCCCGACCTGCTCTATCAAGGACAGCTGATCACCTCGGCCACGTACAAGCCCCTCGAAGTCTACACGATGATCGCGGTCCTCTATTTCATCATCCTGTTCCCATTGACGACCTTCGCCCATGGCCTTGAAAAGAGACTCGCACGGTGAGTGTCGGCACGGGACCCATTCAGACAATCGCCGCGCGGGATGCTTCGGAGGCCATGATGATCGAGGTCAAGCACGTCAAGAAGTCTTTTGGAAATTTGCCCGTGCTCAAGGACATCTCCATGAGAGTCCCCAAGGGCGGAGTCGTGTCGCTGATCGGCCCAAGCGGATCCGGCAAGTCGACCCTGCTCCGCTGCCTCAACCTCCTCACCATTCCGAGCGAGGGGACGATCCGGATCGGGACGCACGAGATGCGCTTCGACAAGGATCACAAGATGCCGAAGGACAAGGAGCTCGCCGCCTTCCGGTCGAAGGTCGGCATGGTCTTCCAGAACTTCAATCTGTTCCCCCACATGTCCGTCGTTCAGAACGTCATGGAGGGGCCCGTCACGGTGCTCGGCAGGGGCAAGGAGGAGACGCGAGAGCTCGCGCTCCAGCTTCTGGACAAGGTGGGCCTCAAGGAGAAGGCCGATGTCTACCCGGACCGGCTGTCCGGCGGACAGAAGCAGCGGGTTGCCATTGCCCGAGCGCTCGCAATGAAGCCGGAGGTCATGCTCTTCGACGAAGCGACCTCGGCGCTCGATCCCGAACTCGTCGGGGAGGTCCTGCAGGTCGTGCGGCAACTGGCGTCGGATGGGATGACCATGGTTCTCGTCACGCACGAGATCGCGTTCGCCCGCGACGTCGCCGACACGTGCGTGTTCATGCGCGACGGCTTCGTCGTCGAGGAGGGACCGGCACGGCAGGTCATCGAGGATCCGCAGCAGGCCGCGACGAAAGCGTTCCTCAGCCATTTCCACAAGGCGGCGGTTTGACGTCACTTCGTCGCCCGCGGAGTGCGGGTGCCGGCTCGTTTCACCTCCCTCGTGCTGACCGTCCTGAGTGCCGGCCGCGACGACGGAGGAGTCTGCTGGGATCCCGCTTGTCCGCGGACGATATCGGAGCGCTTCCATGCCCCTTCACGTGGCCGTCATCGGCGCCGGTATCGTCGGCGTATCGACCGCTCTCGAGCTTGTCCGGGATGGGTTTCAGGTCACCCTTATCGAGCCCGGCGAGCCCGGCGGATCGCAGGCGACCAGCTATGGGAACGGCGCTTGGCTGAGCCCCGCCTCAGTGGTGCCCATGTCGATGCCAGGCCTCTGGCGCAAGGTGCCGGGTTACCTTCTCGATCCGACCGGTCCACTGACGATCCGCTGGTCGCACCTGCCCCGCCTGGCCCCATGGCTCCTGCGCTTCGTGCTGGCAGGCAACACCGTGCAGAAGGTGGAGAGGACCGCCAAGGCGCTCGCCAGCCTCCTGTCCGATGCTCCATCGCGCCACGCGGCTCTCGCAAGCGAGATCGGTCGGCCCGACCTCATCCGTCGCCAAGGTTTGCTCTACGTCTATCCGGACAAGGCCGCGTTCGAGGCCGAGGCTCTCTCGTGGCGGCTGCGCCGCGACAACGGCGTCGGCTGGATCGAGCTTGGTCCGGAGGAGCTGTTCCGACGCGAGCCGTCCTTGTCGAGGCGGTACACGTTCGGCGTGCTCGTCGAGCAGGGCGCACACTGCATCGATCCTGGCGGCTATGTCGCGGCACTCGCGGCGCATGCATGCTCCCTCGGTGTCACGATGCGGAAGGCTGCTGCTCAAGGCTTTCGGCTCGCAGGCAATCGCCTCCAGGCCGTATTGACCGATGACGGCGAGGTCGTCTGCGACAGGGCCGTGTTGTGCGCTGGCATCCACGCGAAACGTCTCGCGACGCTGGCGGGTGACAAGGTGCCGCTGGAGAGCGAACGGGGATACCATGTCGTCGTGCCGTCTCCGGCCGTGTCGCCCCGAACGCCGATCATGCCGAGCGATGGCAAGATGGCCAACACGCCGACTTCCGGCGGTCTCAGGGCCGCTGGTCAGGTCGAGCTCGCGAGCGTTGCCTCTGCTCCAGACTGGCGCCGCACCGCGATTCTCCTTCGACACGCGAATAACGCGTATCCGGAACTACGAGCAAACGAGGACGAGGTGAAGCGCTGGTTAGGTCATCGTCCATCAACGCCTGACGGACTTCCGGTGATCGGCGTGTCGTCTGGCTCCCCGGACGTCGTATACGCATTCGGTCATGGTCATGTCGGATTGGCTTCGGGCCCGGCAACCGGACGCTTGGCGGCCGATCTGATTGGCGGCAAGGTCACCAACATCGAGATCACGCCATTTGATCCTCGGCGATTTTTGTGAATGAATATTTACAATGATGGCTTTAATAAATATTTGCATTTCATGGATTTATTCGTGAGATTTTTGCTGATGAAGCTAACTGATCTGTTATGTCCGGCTTGTCATTATCCTCGACGCCTGATCCTCCTCCGTTTTCGCGGAAACGGGGTTAGTTCCGCTCGGCCGGCTCGGGCGTGATGTAGCCAAGCGTCAAGTGGAGGCGCTGTCGATTGTCGCAGCCCTCGATGTAAGCGAACAGGTCGCGTCGGGCCTCATTCCGGGTCGCCCATCGTCGCTGGTGGACGAGTTCGACCTTGAGGGTGTGGAAGAAGCTCTCCATCGGGGCATTGTTGTGAGCCCCAGCCGGCGCGGCTCATGGAGGATATCGCCTCGATGTCGGCGAGTTGCCTGCGGTAAGCCTCCGCTGCGTACTGGCTGCCGCGGTCCGAGTGACAGATGAGCCCGGCAGGCGACCACTGCCGTTGGGTGGCCATCATCAGAGCGGCCGACGTCAGTTCAGTCCGCATGTGGTCGCGCATCGACCAGCCGACGATCTTGCGGATGGCGAGATCAAGGACGGCGCCAGAGAGAGCCACCCGTCTGCCATGGGCAGGGAGGTGACCTCTGCCGGCCAGACCTGGTTGGGCAACGCGGCCGAGAAAAGCTGCTTGAGCAGGGTGGAGGCGATCGGAAGGTCGTTCTACCGTCAGATCCTGTTTGACTGATAGCGCAGTCGTGCGTTGTCGTTGGCAGGAGGAGCCGATGTGGACACAGGCAGATCGCGATCTCTACACGATCTCTACGAGGACGAGGGTCGTCGCTACCCGAGTGACTTCACGGACGCGCAATGGGCGCTGATCGCGCCGATGCTGTCGAGCTACGACCCATTCAAGGTCGACCTGCGCGAGAGTGAGCCCTGGGTGACGGAGCAACTTGTCAGGCGGCCTGCTCGGTGTGATCGGCGATGCGCGTGAGCACGTCGCGCAGGTAGCCCTCGGGATCGAGCCCGTTCATCTTCGCCGTCTCGATCAGCGTGTAGAACGCCGCCGCGCGCTCCACGCCCAGCTCGGACCCGGCACACAGGTATTTCTTGTGCCCGACCGCCACGCTGCGCAGCGCCCGCTCCGCCGCGTTGTTGTCGAAAGCGAGACGCCCATCGTCGAAGGCACGCATGAGCGCCGGCCAGTGCGCCAGCATGTAGCGCAACGCCTTGGCCAGCGGCGTCGAGCGGGTCTGTCGCTCGCGGGTGCGGGCATCAGGCGGCTTTCCGTGCAGCTCGCGCTCGACCCCGTAGAGCGCCCCGATCCGCTCCAGCGCTTCCGCTGCGAGGGCCGAACCCGTCGCCGCGTGCAAGTTGAAGATCTTGCGATGCACATGCACCCAGCACTCCGCCTCGGTCAGGGCGCCGCCCGCCCGCCTGGCCTCGTACAGCCCGTTGAACCCGGCATAGCCGTGCCACCAGCACGCCGGAGAAGGCCGCCAGGTGCGCGAGCGGACGCTCACCCCGACGGTCGCCGGCGGCAGGGCGAGCGGGATGAAGCCCGACGGCGCGGCGACAGCTACAGCCTGCTGCTCGGTCAGCAAGCGCGCCACCATCGGAACAGCAGGCTGGAGTGCAGACCGTGCCGGAGCGCCACCTACTACCCGCAGCACATCTCCGGCCTCGTGCTTGGTGGCGCGGCCGGCGTTCGCCTGGCGGCAGGAACTGGCCGCCCACCAGCGCCGATATGCTCCTGCGCCTCGTGGGAGGTCGCATGCCCGCTATGAACGGGGACCGACTTTCATGTCCGCTTGGGCACCGGCCGCTGGCTGCATCCCATCGCGCCGGGGTGAGGAGGTGATCATCGTGTCGTTCGACGAAGTGCGCGATGCGGCACTCAGGGATGGCAAGGGGAACGGTCATGCCACCCGCGATGGGAATGACGAAAAGCCCGCCAGGGTGACCGGGCGGGCTTGTTCGTTTCGGTTGGTTGCGGGGACAGGATTTGAACCTGTGACCTTCAG
>NZ_SRLB01000031.1 GCF_004745635.1 Methylobacterium nonmethylotrophicum
CCGACCTGCTGCTGGATGGCCTTCTCGCCCGGATGCCAGGGCGAGGACTTCGTGATGGTCGGACCGTCGCTCATGATGCTCTCCCGTCCGGTTCGAGCGAGCGCGCCTGGCGGCGCGACCGCACCCGCAAGGTCACGCAGCGGCCGTGAGGCCGGCCGGCGTCTGGACGAAGGGAAGGAAGCCCGGCAGGGCCTCGATCCGGCGCAGGTACCCGTTGACGTTGGCGTAGCCGGAGAGGTCGACGTTGCCCTCCGGCGCACGCGCCAGGTAGCTGTAGAGCGCCACGTCCGCGATGGTGGGGTGTCGGCCAACCAGCCAGTCGCGCCCGGCGAGATGGGCCTCCAGGCGGCCCAGCAGCGTGTGCGCCCGGCCGATCACCTCCTCCGGATTGAACTTCGCGCCGAACACGGTGACGAGGCGCGCGGCCGCCGGGCCGTAGGCGAGCTCGCCGGCCGCGACCGACAGCCAGCGCTGCACGGCAGCCTCACCCTCGGCGTCCTCCGGCAGCCAGTCCGTGCGCCCAAGCTTCCGGGCCACGTAGACGAGGATGGCGTTCGAGTCCGAGACGACCGTCCCGTCATCGTAGAGGACCGGCACCTGCCCGAACGGGTTGAGGGCGAGAAACTCAGGACGCTTGTGCGCGCCCGCCTTCAGGTCGACCTCGACCGCCTCGTGGGCCACGCCGAGCAGCGAGAGGAACAGGCGGGCCCGGTGCGCGTGGCCAGAGAGGGGATGATGGTAGAGCTTCATGACCGTGTTCCCTTAATTTCGGACCGGGCGAAGCCCCGAACCGCAGGGACAAGGTGCTCCGGTGGAAGCACGGCGAGAATGCTCGCGCTTGGCAGTTCATTGTTGTCGCGAGCGGAACAATCCAACGCGAGGGGAGCCGGTCGTCACCGTGCGGTCGGTGCCCGGCCCCCTTCAAGCGGTTACGGCTGCCCCTTCGCGGCCAGGAAGCCGGCGTAGTTGTTGCCGGCGAAGGGCAGGTGGTCGCCCATCAGCTTCGCGTGCGCCTCGCCGGTGGCGGACTGCCAGTGGGCGAGGAGCTCGGCGCCGACGGCGACCCAGTTGATCGGCACGATGCCAGCCTGGACCATCCGGGTGATGGCCGCGTCCTCGACGAGCTTGCTCCAGGTGCCGGAGGCATCGACGACCGCGTAGACGTCGTATCCCGCATCCTTCGCCGACAGGGCCGCGAAGGCGACGCAGACGTCCGTCGAGATGCCCGCGATCAGGAGCTTCCTGCGGCCGGTCGCCTTCACGGCGGCGGCGAAGTCGGCGTTGTCGAAGGCGTTGATCTCGCCCGGCCGGTGCACGACGACTGCGTTCGGCAGGCCCTGCGCTACGATCGGCATGATCGGGCCGTTCGGGCCGTCCGAGGCGCTGGTCGTGATCACGGCCGGCAAGTCGTAGACCTGCGCGATAGTCACGAGCGCCTTCACGTTGTTCTGGAAATCCGCGGGCGACTGGGTCTGCACGCCGTTGGCGAGCCCGGTTTGATGGTCGACAAACAGCACGGCGGCGTTCTCGGCGGTCAATCTCTCGTAGGACATGACGTTCTCCTTCGGGTGGGGCGGCCTCGCTCCGGAACCGCCTGACACCCCCAAGATGCCGTCCCATGTCCGGCGCCACTAGCCGCCTTTGCAGGCACTCTGCGTCCCTGAATGCGGGACGCAACGCCTCTCCGGGCTTACCGGCCGAGGCGCTCGATCAGCAACTCGATGAGAACCTGCACCTTGCGCGATGCGTGCTGCCCGGGCGGGCGCACGACGAACATGCCAATGGAAGGCAGGGCGTATCCCGGCATGACCGGCACCAGAGAGCCGGCTACCACGTAGGGCTCCGCGATGACGTCGGGCAGCGCGGTGATGCCCGCGCCCGCGGCTGTCGCCTCCGCGATGGCCACCGCACTGTCGGCGCGGAAGCGGCCCGTCGGGCGGACCGGGAACGACTTGCCACCGGCGCTGAACGTCCAGGTCTCCGTGCCGATCATCACAGCCGGGTGTCCGGGCACATCATCCGGCGTCTCGGGCGCGCCGTGCGCGGCGACGTAGTCGGGGCTCGCGAACAGCCGAACCGAGAAGGACCCGATGCGGCGTGCGACTAGGTTCGAATCCGCAAGGTAGCCGACTCGGATGCCGCAGTCGAAGCCCTCCGTGACAAGGTCGACGTAGCGGTCGCTGTAGCGGCAGTTGATCTGCAGTTGGGGATGGCGGCGGGTGAGTTCGGCGATGGCCGGCGCGAAGTGCGTCGGGCCGAACGTGGAGGGCACGGCGACCCGCAGGAGGCCGCGGAGTGCGCCGCCGACCGAGACCGCCTCCAGGGCCGCGTCCACCTCGGCGCAAATCCGCGCGGCGTGCTCACGGAACGTCGTGCCCGCCTCGGTCAGGGCTGCGCCCCGGGTGGTGCGGGCGAGGAGCTGGGTGCCGATCTCGGCCTCCAGCCGCAGAAGCCGCCGGCTGACAATCGACTTCGCCATGTTGAGGCGGCGGGAGGCGGCCGAGACCCCTCCCGCGTCGGCGACCTCTACGAAGGTCCTCAGGTCGTCGACGTCCATCGCGTTCCGCTTCCCGGGACGGAGCTTACCCGGATCGGACGATACCGTCCCCGGCACGACGACGCTACGTTCCATGGAGGAGATGCCCACCGAGAAAGGACGACGACCATGGACGTGACCAAGCTCAGACGCGGCGACCGCATGGGTGACCCAACCCGTGGCTTCGCCGTCGAGATCATCCGTCCCGGGCTGAGCCTCGGCGGCGGAGATAGCGGCCTAGGCGCCATCGGCCGGATCGACCGCGCCACCGTGGCGCCCGGGCACGTCATCGGGATGCACCCGCACCGCGACGACGAAATCCTGACCTACGTCCGGGCCGGACGGATGCTCCACCGGGACACGGTCGGAAACGCGGAGGAGATCACGGCGACGCGCCTGATGATGATGAACGCCGGCCACACCTTCCAGCACGAGGAGTGCATGCTGGACCACGGCCCGGTCGAGGCACTGCAGATCTTTCTGCGACCGCGGGCGGCCGACCTCGGACCCAAGGTCCAGTTCCACGACTTCGGGGAGGTGTTGAGCCGTGGCAAGTGGCGCCTTATCGCGGGGCCCAAGGGCGCGCCGCTGGAGGTCCGAGCCCAGGCATGGGTCTCCGACGCGCATGTTGCGGCCGGGGCAGCGTTGTCCCTGCCGCCGCTCCCGGCGCCCGATGCGGTTCGCCTGCTCCACGTCTTCGGCGGCGACGTTGAGGTCGGCGGCTTGACGCTGCGGGCGGGAGAGACGGCTTACCTGACCGCAGAAGAGGGGAGGGTGCAGGCCCGGTCCGACGCCGACCTGGTCCTGTTCGCGACCGATCCGGGCGCGCCGTTCTTCCGCGGTGGCATGTTCAGCGGGAACGTGCTCGCCGATTGAGGGCGCGGTCCGTGCGCCGACCGTGTCCCTTGAACGGCTTGTCGACCTCGACCGAGGATCGCGCTGCGCAAGGATGCGAACGGCAACGGCCGTTCGCGAGGCCCATGCGGGTCGTGAGTGAGACCCATGGTCTTCGACCGTCTAGTAAACCGGACTGCGATGCCTGCCAGCCGCAGTGTCCTCGTTGGTTACTAATATTCCCGAACCTGTTCATGTCATTGCCGCCGCTTTCAGGCCTGCTTCTGCCTTAGGGACGGAAAGTCGAAATAGCAGGGCAGCAGTTCGCATGCCGCTTGGTCGGCTATGCGCCATAAACCGACCTTAGGTCGGCAGGCCCTGAACCGCCGCTCTCGACCCGTTGCGGTCCCTGGGAAGGTCCGCTTCCAGGCTGTTGACGCGGCAGAGGTCGACGACTGCGTTGGGTGGATTTCTGCTGATCCGCTTTCGGTCGGCAGCACGCAAGAGCAGACATCGCACCGCGCCTGCTTCCTACTGTCGACCGAAGACCGAGGGATGGTCGGCGGCGACTTCGACGGTTATCGCCTTCAGCTTCCAACGATCGGGGTACACATTGAGAGGCTAAATGTCGGGTAGGGCGGCTCAGGGGCGCCCGGTGTCCGATTAGTGTGTCCGCGAGGTAGGGTCCGGTGCCACCGCGAGTGCCTGCGCGACGTGGCGGAGCTTGTCGGGATTGCGGGTGATGTAGATCGCGGTGATCCGGCCGTCCTCAATGGCGAGCGCAGTGGTTTGGAGAACGTCGCCGCGTTCACGGCTGATATAGCCGGGCAAGCCGTCGATCCAGACGGGTTCGAGCATCTGCGCCCAGCCTCGACCCCATTTGCGCCGCACACCCTCGAACATGCGCAGGAGGCGGTCCAATCCGGTGATGGGGTTGATGAAGGCCAAAACCTTTCCGCCGCCATCCGAGCGCAGCACCGCGTTCTCGGCGAGAAGAGTACGCAGCGCTGCGGTGTCGCCGCTGGTGGATGCCGCGAAGAAGGCCCGTGCGATCCGCTCGCCCTCTTCGCGCTCTACGGGGAAGCGCGGACGCGCAGCCTCCACGTTCCTCCGTGCCCGGACGGCGAGTTGGCGCACAGCCGCTGCCTCCCGGTCGAGCGTGTCCGCCACCTCGTCGAGCGGCACGCCGAAGACGTCGTGGAGGAGAAATGCCGCCCTCTCGAGCGGCGACAGGCGCTCCAGCGCCATCATCAGCGTCAGCGTCAGGTCATCTTTGTCCAGCCCATCCTCCTCGTTCTCGACGAGCGGCTCGGGCAGCCAAGCGCCGACGTAGGTCTCCCGGCGGGCGCGGGCCGACTTCATCTCGTCGAGGCAGAGGCGCGTAACGATGCGCGCGAGGAACGGATAGGGAGCAGAGACCTTCGTCTGGTCCACCGCCACCCAGCGCAGCCAGGCATTCTGCACGACATCCTCCGCTTCGCTGCGCGAGCCAAGCATGCGGTAGGCGATGCGCAACAGCCGCGCGCGATGGGACTCGAACGTCGTTGTGGCGATTTCGGCCTGCGACATGGACCGTTCCTCGTAAACGAAGCCGGTTGAGCGAATGTGGACGACCATCGGCTATCCTTGCCGCCTTGAACAGCTGAGTTACCGCGCCGCCGACGCTGCTAGTGCCTGTCCGGGGTCGTCAACACCCGATCAGCCGTGTCCACGACGAAGACGGCGAGGAGCTTGGAGGGCTCGACGTCGCTGGCATTAGCGCTGACACCGTGGTGATCACCTGGCATTTCGACAAAGCTCTCGCCGACGCGGAAGACTTTCTCCGGGCCGTCGTTGATCCGGCTGCGCACCGCGCCCTCGATCACAGTTGCCGTGATGAAGGCAGATGCGGCGTGGGTGTGGGACGGTGAGGATCCGCCGGGACCGTACTCGACGAGGACGCCGCGCAGGCTCTTGCCGGGCACCGAAGGTAGTGGATGGTCGAAGATCGTCGTGACGCGGGCCTCGCCCCTCGCAACATCGGCCGCCATCGCAGGAACGGCGGAGAAGGCAACGAGGGTGCCCAGCAGAAATGCTCTGAACATGGAAGGGGTCTTTCTTCGTGGATGAGGAGACGCGCAGCGGTTCAGGCAGCAGCGAGCCAGCTCTCGAACCGCGTCGGCCCGAGCCGCGCCGCTTTCGCGTGCTCGGGAACGAGCGACCCCTTGTCGAGCGCAGCGCCGAAGTAGCGCGCCGCCCTGTCGGCCAGCACCTCCCGACGGTCGCCGGTGGATGCGATCGAGTGGGCGACGAAGTCACGGAACGGCAGGCGGTCCGGCCCGGCGATCTCGATCGTCGTGTTGCGGGGAGGAGCAGGCGCGACATCGGCGAGCGCTGCGGCTACATCGGCGGCGGCGATCGGCTGGAAGTCGGCATCGGGAACAATGATGCGGTCTCCTACGACGGACGCCCGGGCAATCGTCGCGACGAACTCGAAGAATTGCGTCGCCCGGACGATGGTGTAGGGAAGGCCAGACGTCGCGATCAATCGTTCCTGCGCGACCTTCGCGAGGAAGTACCCGTTCCCCGCCAGGCGGTCCGTGCCGACGATGGATAGGGCAACGTGATGTTTCACACTCGCCTCGCGCTCCGCGGCGAGGAGGTTACGGCCAGAGCGCTCGAAGAAGTCGAGCACCGCCGCGTCCTCGAAGGACGGAGAGTTCGACACGTCAACGACGACTTCGGCTCCGGCAAGAACCCTGGCCAAGCCTTCGCCCGTCAGCGCATTCACCCCGCTGCTCGGCGAGGCCGCAATAGCCTCATGTCCTTGTCGCGACAGTTCGGCCGTCAGATGCCTGCCGATGAGGCCGCTTCCGCCCATCACCACGATCTTCATGATACCCGTCTCCTTGCTCGAGAACGGACGGCGCGGCTCCTTGCCGCTCTCAGGCGTCCGTCGAACAAATGACGAGGCAGGGTGGGCCCGATGTGACATGCCCCGGAAAAAATCGGCGACATGAAACGTGGAGCCGGCGCCGGGGATCGATTGACATCCGCGGGAAAGGGACGGCGCTGGCGCCGCCCCTGACAGAGCGCAGAACCGACTAGGTTTTCACCTGGACCGGGAGGCGGAAGGGTGCGCCGAGGCGGTTGAACGCGTTCATCGCCGCGATGGTGATCGTCAGATCGACGAGATCCTTCGGCGCGAAGGCCTCGCTTGCGGCCGCATAGGCCTCATCGGAAGCATGCGTCTCGCTGACCAGCGTGACTTCCTCCGCCCACGCGAGCGCGGCGCGGTATTGGTCAGGAAACAGGTGGGGCACCTCTGCCCAGACCGGAACCAAGGCGACCTTCTCGAACGGCATCGTCTTAAGGAGATCCCGGGTGTGCAAGTCGATGCAGTGCGCACAGCCATTGATCTGCGATACTCGCAGGAAGACGAGATGGATCATCTCATGGGGTAGGCCGGTGGCAGTGGTGATGTAGTGATGAATGCCATAAAGCGCTTTGGCCCCCTGCGGGGCCACCTCGTTCCAGACCAGTCGCTTGATCTCGCTCATGTCTCGTCCTTGTGCTCGGAGCGCCGGAGACCGACGTTCGAAGCCATGACGAGCCAAGCGATCCGGGTGTGACATGCGATGCCGCATTCTCTCACAAAGCGGATCATCTCACGCCGAGAGTATCTACACCCGCTTCCAAGCGGGCCGGGCAAGTCGATTGATGACCGACATGAGGCGGAAAAGGAACGTCCGCTATCGGGCAGCGGGGTAGGGTCCGCTCCCCACCCCATGCGGTCGTTCAAAGGTGGCGGTTTGAGCGTCGGCTATGGGTGCAGGCTGTGTGAGAACGCGGTTTTGGTGGCTGGGTAGGTGAGTGAGCCCTTGCAGCGAACTCGCGTGCACGGGTCGGCTCACGCCCGGATCGCCGAGATCAGCGCTCCAACCCCGACGATCCGGATCATCCGCTTCATGTTGTAGGCCAGAACCTGCAAGCTCATCTCGGTTCTGAGCTTTGCCAGCGTACGGGTCAGGAAGTGGGTCGCCCCCATCCAGGCCTTCAGCGTGCCGAACGGATGCTCCACGGTCTGGCGACGGATCAGCATTGCGTCCGGCATCCGGTCGAGCCGCTCCTGCATCGCATCGAGCACGCCCTCGTGCACCCAGCGCTTGACCCGTCTCGTCTTCGCAGGTGTGCAGCGGGGTTTGAGCGGGCAGCCCGCGCAAGCCGCCGGGTTACGGTAGTGGTCCATCGCGTCATCCTCGGCCCGGCGGTCGAACCGGGCCACCCCCTTGGTCAGGTGCTGGCCGGCAGGGCAGGTGTAGTGGTCCTTCTCGGCGTCGTAGATGAAGTCTTGTCCTGTAAAGAGGCCGAGCTTGGCGTGGCCCGAGGTGAGGGTCTTGGGTACGCACGGCAGCAGGCCACTGCCTTCGCACGCCAGAACTTGATCCCCGTTGAGGTAGCCCCGGTCAGCCAGCACCGTGAGCGTGGTGCATCCCGTCGCCTCTTGGGCCAGGAGTCCCATCGGAACGAGCTGGGCGCGGTCGCTGCCGACGTTGGTCACGGCGTGAGCGACGATCAGATGATGCTCGGCATCGACCGCCGCCTGAACGTTGTAGCCGACGATCCCGGTTCCCTTGCCGCTGGTGGCCATCGAGCGGGCATCGGGGTCGGTCAACGAGACCTGCTGGTCGGGTGCCTCCTCGACCTGCTGGCGCATCGCCTGAAGGTCCTTCATCTGCTCGCGCAAAGCCGTGATCTTCTCGGTGAGCCGTGTTGTTCGTGCCTCGGCGACGTCACTCGGCTGGCGGTCGGCCCGGTCCAAGGCTGCGAGATAGCGGGCGACGCTCGCCTCGACCTGAGCCAGGCGTGCCGCGACCTTGGCGACCGTGAAGTTTTTGTCGCGATTGTTGACCGCCTTGAACTTGCTGCCGTCGATCGCGACCACCGCCTTGCTGAACTGGTTCAGGCGACGGCACAGGACGACGAACTGTGCGCAGGTGGCCTGGATCGCCGGTCCATTGTTCTTGCGGAAGTCGGCCAGGGTCTTGAAGTCGGGCATCAGTCGGCCAGTCAGCCACATCAACTCGATGTTGCGCTGGGTCTCGCGTTCGAGACGGCGGCTCGAGGGTACGCGGTTGAGGTAGCCGTAGAGGTAGATCTTGAGCAGCGTCGCCGGATCGTAGGCTGGACGGCCGGTCGCCTCGGGCACGGCTCTGGCAAACCCGAGGGTAGCGAGATCAAGCTCGTCGACGAAGACATCGACGAGGCGGACCGGGTTGTCCGCCGCCACATAATCATCGAGGCAGTCGGGCAGGAGCGTGCTCTGACGACGATCCTCACCGGCGATGAAGCGGGCCATCCCGACCTCCTCAGATCGGCGACAACCTTAGCAGATCAGCGCGTTTTCACACAGCCTCGGTCAAAAGTCCGCACGTCGATTTCAGGGGCAAAGTTCCGGCTGGCTGCATCGGCCTTAATCAAGCTGGCGCGGCGAGCAGGTTTGGATCGGCCGCCAAGTCGGGCACCGAGGCGACCGGCACGGCGACGTTCACGCTGAGCCTCAACGGGACGGCCATCGGGACGGTCGTCTTCTCCGCCGGCAAGACCGTGGCCACGTTCACGACGACCGGCGGCAACCCGTACCTCGTCAACCAGGGCGACGTCCTCACCCTGGTGGCCCCCGCGACGCAGGACACCGCCCTGGCGGATCTCGTGGGCTACGTCGCGCTCCAGTGAGGGTCCGTTCGTACCGCGCCGGTGTAACGGGGGGGAGGCCAGGTTCGGAAATTCGTATGCCGCGCACGTACCGAGGGCAGCCCGATAGCAAGGCTGTCCACAGGGGCAAGGGGGGTTGGTAACCACGAAGCGCGATGGGGCTCGACAAGGGATTCGGGATCCCGATCACTTGTCGGCACGCCGGTGAGATGGAGGATGCCCCGATGACGACCCGAGCCCACGACGTCGTTCAGGCCTTTGACGTCCCCATGCAGAGCATCGCCCTGGGGCTGGCAGGCGTCCTAATCGAGCAGCGGGCCATCCGCGCCGCCGACCGCCAGGAAGCCCGGGCCATCCGCCAGGCGACCGCCGCCCTGGCCTACCGCCGCGTCATGGCCGAGCACCGGGCCAAGCAGGAGGCCAAGGCCATCGTCGCCGCCCGCGCCGACCGGTACGCCCGGCAGCGGCAGGCCGCCATCATCGCGGCGCGCCGGGCGGCCCTGGGGGGCTGATGCCGTCGCGTTCCGTGCGGATGCTAACGGGATGCTGCGGTGAGCACGACTTGGGCTCCCGCAGCAAAAGTCTAGGACCCTTAAGCAAGAAACGCCGTTATCCACGGATTTATTTTCAGGCATGAAAAAGCCCGCCCAGGTCGCTCCGGGGCGGGCTTCGTCGTTCCGGGGAGGCGCTTCAGCCCAGGCTGACGCGGGGCTCGTAGGCGATGAGCTCGTCGAGGGCCTCGGCGATCCACGACGTCTTCTCCATCTCGGCCCGGGTGGCCTCAGCCGCTTCCGCGGCAGCTTGGGCCTCCCGCTCGGCGAACTCGGCCGGCGTCGGTGGCACCGGCAGGTGCTGCAGGCGGCGCTCGCCGAGGAGATGCTCGCCGACGTGTCGGGCATCGTGGAGGAAGAGCGTCGCGCTCTCCTGCGGCGTTAGGCTGTCGAGATACGCGATGGCCGCGCGGTCGAGCGTAGCGGGCGGGATCTCGCCGGAGCCGGTCGGGTGCAGGTGCTCCGCCGCTGCGAGCCCCCACTGCTCCGCCGGCGACAGGCTTTCGAACGTCGGCACCTGCGGCGCCTCGGGCGCGCGCATGGCCTCGGCTTGGTAGGCCACCTCGGCCTCCGCCGCGGCGGCCGGCGGCTCCGGGGCGATGACGTTGCGGGCGACGCGCCAGACGAGGCGGCCGGCCTCGATGACCGGCACCAGCGTGACCGCGGCCATGAGCGCCGCCATGCGCTTCGCAGCGGCAAGGAGTGCCTTGAGCATGTGATTTCTCCCTCCGTGGATTAACGCCTCGATCCTGCCCCCGGGCCCAGAAAGGGACCAGCGCCTCGGTACGTCATGCGATCCCGAGGGACTGCGCCTCGGCATACGTGACGGCGCGGGCCCATACGTACCGCTCTCCCGCCCGCGTCACGACGGCCACATAGTCCTCGCCACCCCACGGATAGACGACACCGACTTCGTAACTGTGGCGCTGGAACGTGAAGCGCGTCGGCACATCCGTCAGCCCGGCGCGCACGCAGCGCCGGCGCCAGGACCGCCGCCCCTCGCCCGCGGGATCGATTCGGTCCTCCGCCTCGACGAGGGAGACCTCCGCGACCGTGCCGTCCGGCTCGACGGCGTAGGCCCGGTTCGGGCTGCTGGACCGGGGCGGCGCCACGGCGACGAGCGTCCCGGGCGCGAGCTCGTAGCGAGCCCGGTCTCCGCCGTCGGCGTCCTGCACAGGACAAAAGCGCGCACCCAGCGCCAGGCTGTCCCCGACCAAAACCGCCTCGTACGCCCGCTCCCAGGCTGGGATGGCAAGGATTGGAGCGGCGATCCTTGAAGGACTGGACACCCCGTCCTTGTCGGGACCCCAAGAACAGGAACCGTATTCCTTTGACATTCGAAGCATCTCTGCCGGGATGCGTCATATTCGTCCGTGTCGCGAGCGGCATTCGTCAAAAAATCCGCTTGACGAATAGCATTGAAGCTGGAACGCTCAACAGCGTCAATAGCTTCAGGAGGCGTTGGTGACGGCCGAGGACGTGAGGGCGCTGCTGCGGCAGCGCGTAGATACTGAGGGGAGCGCCCTCGCATGGTCGCGCCGTCACGGGATGAGCACGGCGTACGTGCTGGATGCCCTGGCGGGGCGTCGTTCCCCGGGCCCGGCGATCCTCCGGGCCCTTGGCCTGGAGAAGGAGACGAGGGTCGATTACCGGGAGACCGCCCGTGGCTGACAAGTGGACGAGCGGCCTCCGGGACCTCGACGCCCGTCAGACGCGCCAGCGGCTCGCCGCGCTGATGGCCGAATGCCGTTTCGCCGCCGACGGCCTGGAGCACTTCCAAAGGCAGGGCCTGCGCGAGCAAGTGGCTGCGACCGAGCTCGCGTTGCTCCGGGTCGCCAAGGCCGAGATTGAGCGCCTCGCCGAGAAGCTGGCCGAATATCGCCAACCCTTCGAGCCGGCGCCGCCCCCGACTTACTACGACCCCTACGCCGCGGCCCGGGCACGCGCCGAGGCGAAGGCCAAGGAGGCCGCGGAGGCCACCCCCGAGCCGCAGCCGGAACCCGCGCCGGTGTCGGAGCCCGCCCCGGTCACGCCGCCCCGCCCGGTCCTGCCGCCGCGGCCCGGCATGCGGCTGCCCCCCATGATGCCCCGGAGGTCGGCATGATGCTCACCGAACGGCAGGCCCGGCAGCGGCTCGCCAAGGCGGTTGCCGAGGCTGGCTCCCAGCTCTCCATCGCCCGTCAGCTCCCCCTCACGCCGAGGGCGGCTCAGACGGCCGTCAGCCGGGCGCTCTGCGGAAATCGGGCGATCCATCCCGCGGTCTTGTCCCACCTCGGCCTGCGCCGCAACCCGCGGACGGGCGTCATCCGCGACGACGCCCCGCCGGCTTCATCCTTCCAGTTTCTCGCCGTCCAGGCCTCCGGCGAGGCCGGCGAGGCCGGCGAGGCCGGCGTGGCCGCGGCGGTCGCCCTCGCCGCCGCCACTCTGGGGAGGGATGCGTGAGCGAGATCGACGCCATCCGCGAGGCCTACCGCCTCGGATACGAGCGCGGGACTTACGACAGCGGCGGAAGCCCCGTCGACGGCCCCCACTTCGCCTACGTCGAGGCCGCCGACCTGCAGCGGTGGCTCGGCGAGGAGCGGTGGCATGCCGAGCTCGCACGGTTCCTCGGTCGCCCGCCGGCCGAGACGCCCGAGCCTGACGTCAGGGCCCGGTTCACCTCGGACGACCCCGACGAGATGCCGTTCTGAGGGCCTCCGTCGACGCGCCAGGCGACGGTGGCGCAGCCCTCCCGTTCTCACCCCCGAATCGCAGGTGCTCGCCATGCAGATCGCCCTGTCCTCTCTCCGTCCCGGCCACCATCCCGACGCCCCGGCCGGCGTCGTCAACGTCCGCCAGGTCGGGCGCGACGCTGGCCTGGACGCGCTCGGCGCCTCCATCGCCAGCGTCGGCCTGATCGCCCCCCTCGTCGTCGTCAGCGGCGGGGATGGCTTCTCCTACGTCGTCGACGGCAACCGGCGCTTCGCCGCCATCGAGTTCCTCGTGGCTGCCGGTAAGATGGCCCCGGACGCCGACGTGCCCGTCATCGAGCGCGAGGCCGCGTTTGCCCGGGAGATCGGGCTGAGTGCGAACGTCACCCAAGCCCCCATGCATGCCGCCGACCAGGTCGAGGCGTTCTCGGCTCTCCGGAGGGCGGGCGCCACGGAGAAGGTCATCGCCGAGCGGTTCGGCCAGCCGGTCGCGCAGGTTCGGAAGCTTCTGGCCCTCGGTGGCGTGTCCCCGACGGTGCTCGATGCCTGGCGTGCCGGCAAGGTCACCGAGGAGACCGTGAAGGTCTTCACGATGGCGTCGCACGAAGACCAGGACCGCGTCCTGGCGAAGGCGATCAAGGAAAATGCCATCTGGCCGCATTACGTCAGGCGCATGCTCGGCCTCGATCAGGACGTGTCGGGGCTGCTCGCCTACGTCGGGTCGAAGGCGTTCAAGGCAGCCGGGGGCCACGTCGTCGAGGATCTGTTCGGTGGGCAGAATGCGGTTTCCGACCCGGTCCTGCTGAAGCGCCTCGCCGATGAGCGCCTTGAGGCCGAGTGCGAGCGCCGCCGGGCCGAGGGGTGGTCGTGGGTCGCCAAGGGGGCGGACTTGCCCGGGGGCTGGCGCTGGTCATGGCCCAAGGTCAAGACCGGCGAGCGCCCCCTGTCCGCGGTCGATCATGCCCGTTACGAGGAGATCCAGGCCTGGCTCGATTCCGACGACGATGACGCGACGGACGAGCAGATCCGCGCCGCTCATGACGAAGCGGATGCGATCCTCGCGAAGGCCGTCGTACCGCCCGGCCCGGCGGAGCGTGCCCGCTCCGGGTGCGTGATCGAGCTCGGTCGCGATGGCAAGATCGACGTCACCGAGTACGTCATCCGCCCCGAGGACGTCCCCGCGGTCGCGCCGAAGGACGACAAGCCGGCCGAGCCCGAGGAGAAGGGCCTGCCCAACTCCCTTGTCGAGGCCCTTTGCGGCACGGCCACGGAAGCCGTGCAGGCGACGCTCGCCTCGTCACCGACCGCCGGTCTCGTCGCGCTGCTGGCCGGGGCCCTGACGGCGGACGCCTACGCGGCGCCCATGAAGCTCCGCCTCGAAGGCGTCGGCGGTGCGCAGGCCGCGTTGAAGGACAAGGAGCCGTTCCACGCGCTGGTCGCCCGCCTGTCGGCCATGTCGGTCGACGAGCTCCTGGTCGTTGCGGCCGGGGTCGCCGCCCGGGGCGTCCAGACGCTCTACCGCGAGCACGGCTCCAAGCCCCGCGCACCGTCGGAGCGGCCGTCTGTCCAAGCGCTGATGGGACTGCCTGACCCGGCCGTCCTCCAGGCCGAGCTCCTGACGCGGTTCGACGGCGAGGGATTCTTCAAGAGCGCGCCCAAGGCGGTGACGGTCACCGTCGTGGGCGAGGTCCTCGGCGAGGCCGAGGGGCGCCGCGCCGCCGGCATGAAGAAGGGCGACCTGGTGGCCTACGCGGTCGCCTCGGTCCTGCCGACGGGCTGGCTTCCGGTCGAGCTCCGCCACCCCGGCTACGACGGCCCGGGATCGGACGGGTCCGGCGAGGCACGTCTCTCAGCCGCGGCCTGAGAGCCTCCGTCGACGCGCCAGGCGACGGTGGCGCTCACGTTCCACCCCGGGTTCAGCAGAAGCGCCGCGTGCGCAGCGTCAACTATGTCCGCCTCATCCACGTAATGGCGGCTAACGAGTTACCAAAGGAGCATCCACGATGACTACTACCCTCTCCACCGGCGCCGCCGGCCGCTTCTTCGTCGCTCTCCCCGGCAACGGCGAATTTGGCATCTACAGCTCCGGCCGTACCGTCGATGTGACACTCGCCAAGGCCTATCGCGACTCCCAAACACTCCCCGCCGACGTCTGCCAGAACGAGGATGGCGAATGGGTCGTGTCCTGTCAGGGCGATAGTGAGACGTTCCGGGACGAGGATGAAGCTCGGGAATACGCTGGCGAGCTCGGCTTCGTCGCCCACCCCTGCACCGAGCGGCTCTACATCCACGTCGAGCGCTACGGCTACAATAGAAACGAGCCTAGCTTCCGCTATGCCTCGGGCACTAATGGGCTGATCGACCTCGACCTCGGCGACAGCGAGGTGGCGCTGGACGACGCGGTCGACGAGGTCCTCTTAGGTTTCCACGGACTTAGCTACGAAGCTCAGGACGAGTGGACCGCCGAGACCGCCCTCATCGACGCCCACGATTACGTACATGCCTACGTTATCGAGGGTGATAAGACCCGCAAGTGGGGCTACCTCGCCGACGAGCGGACACCCTTCAGGACCGCACTCGATCTGCGGGTCCGCGACATCATCCTCGACCGCATCGAGGCTCGCTGAAACAACACTCCGGGGCAGTCGCCCCGACCTCCCACAGCACCGTGATAGGAAGCACCCATAACCAAGGACGAGCGCACTGTAGAGATCCGCGCCACTGTCCGCGGCGTGCCCAACGTCACCCGCTCAACGCCACGCTCTCGGGCATGAGCTTGGCGCTCCGCGTCCACCGCTCCTGTATCGACGGAGTGCTCTACTTCGGCGACCAGGCCGCCGAACTCGAAGCCCAGGCCGACCGGCTCCGCGACGTCGCCGAGGACATCGAGGAGGAGCTCCGGCCACCGGGGCCGCGCCGATAGCCAGACAGCCGAAGGGCCCCCGGGATGACCCGGGGGCCCTTCGCGTTAGGCGGCCTGCTCGGCGGCCCGGGCTCGCTCCGCCTCCTGGCGGCGCTTGATCCCCCATTCCTCCGGCTCGACCGGGCTCGCCCGGAGCCAGGGCACGATCTCGGCCAGCGTCACCGGCCGCAGGTTCCAGGCGTCGACGCCGACGTCGCAGGACCGGCAGGTGCCCGGCATGGACGCGTGCGTGTGCCCGAAGAGCGAAAGGGTGTTGTGGTGGATCGCCGGCCAGGACCTGAGGGCGTAGTGCGTCAGGACGACTTCCTGGTGGCCACCCGGCTGGAAGCCCCCCTCGAACGGGATCTTGAGGACCTTCAGGTCCGCCGGCGGCTCGGCCCACGGCAGGCCGAGAACGCGGTCGCGGTCGTGGTTGCCTCGGACGAGACACTTGCGGCCGCGCAGCCGGGCGAAGATCGCCTGGCACCGCTCCGGGCTCGACTTCATCGCGAAGTCGCCGAGGTGCCAGACCGTGTCGTTCGGGCCGACGACGGCGTTCCAGTTGGCGATGAGGACCTCGTCGTGCTCCTCAATGGACGCGAAGTCGCGCTTGCTCATCTCCATGACGCCGATGTGGCCGAAGTGGGTGTCTGCGGTGAAAAACACGCGGGCGGGGGTCTTGGACTTGGTCATGAAGGCAGCCTCCTCAAAGGGGGGGCTGCGCGCGCGGCGTCACGCCCCCGGGGGATGGGTCTCGGTGCGGGTGGAGGCTATTCGGCGTTTCACGGCGGACCTCTCGTCGGCGTGGGGCAGGGATCGCAGCTCCCGATTCCTGGCGTCAAGCGGGGTCGTGCGGCGTGGTTAACGGAAAGCCCTGGCGGGGCGATTGTCACATTCTGCTTCCAGTTGGCCGATTGGAGTGGAAACGGACAATCAGGCCTCCGGGAGGTCGCGGTACGGAGGGCGGCGCGACCCGAGGTCGGCGTACCTCGCCCGGCACCAGGGCAAATATTTGGCGATTATGTAGCTTGCAAACCTGCCGCAATGAGAGTACAACCGTAGGCAGGAGCAAGCCTTCATGTCCGTCCTGAGCCAGCCCCAGTTCCACGACGAGGAAGCCGCCTTCAAGTGGCTTGAGGACACCTTGTGGCCGGAAGGCCCGGTCTGCCCTCACTGCGGCGGCATGGGCCGCATCGGCAAGATCAAGGCGAACCCTGAGAAGCGTGTCCGTCTCGGACTTCACAAGTGCGGCGACTGCAAGCAGCAGTTCACGGTGAAGGTCGGCACGGTGTTCGAGCACGCCCGCATCCCGCTCCACAAGATGCTTCAGGCGGTGCACCTGATGTGCTCTTCCAAGAAGGGCATCAGCGCGCACCAGCTACACCGCATCCTTGAGGTTCAGTACAAGACGGCATGGTTCCTGGCCCACCGCATCCGCGAGGCCATGCGCGACGGCTCTCTGGCCCCGATGGGCGGCTTGGACGGCCCGGCCGGTGGCGCCGGCATCGTGGAGGCTGACGAGACTTTCATCGGCCGCGAGCCGGGTGCGCCTGTGAAGCGCGCCTATCACCACAAGATGAAGGTACTAAGCCTCGTGGATCGAGAGGCCGGCAAGGTTCGCTCCATAGTCGTGAACGACCTCAAGCCGACGACCATCGTGCCGATCCTTGAGGAGAACATCGCCAAAGAAGCAACGCTGCACACCGACGAGGCCGGCGTGTACCTCAAGGCTGCCCCATCCTTTATCGACCACCAGACGACCGCTCACGGGCAAGGCGAGTACGTGCGCGGCATCGTCCACACCAACACGGTTGAGGGCTACTTCTCCGTGTTCAAGCGCGGCATGAAGGGCATCTACCAGCACTGCGGGAAGCAGCACCTTCACCGCTACCTTGCCGAGTTCGATTTCTGGTACAACAACCGCGTGGCGCTGGGGTGTGGCGACGTGGAGCGGGCGGGGCGAGCGCTCAAGGGCATCGTCGAGAAGCGACTTACGTATCGGTTAGCTTGCCCTAGTGAAATATAATCAAAATAAGAAGCCTTGAATTATATGCGGTGACCTTCCCGACGCAGCATATCGTTAAATGTAAAGTGCACAACACCCTCTAGTTGGCAGATGTCGGGAATTCTGCGCTTTGTCGTTGAATTTCCGGCCGAGCTTTCCATGCTGATTAGAGGGACGTTGAGTGTTTTGGCTAGAGCAATAATTGAAATGTCATTCAAGCCCACCGTGTTTTTTCGGTCATTGTTGTATTCAGCTATGACGCTTTCATGCACTGCTTGCATTCTTGAAACACACTCAATATATTCTTCGACAGGCCAACCCGCATCATCAAGATCTAATATCAGATTATGTTCATTTTCGCAAAGACATACGCCTATATCGCCAGTTATGCGCGTGAGTTCTTCGTATATTTCTGGAGTGCATGCAAGACAGCCCGACTCAACCATTGTCTTCATCAAAAGCCACAAAGACACATGTATATCCTCTGGAGTTGTCTCCATCGGATTGGAAAATCCAGAGGTATCTAAGCAATACCTCTTCATGTCAGGCGTTGAACTCTTCTCTGATACGGAACAAATGTTCCATATTCTTTATTCCCATAAACTCAGATGCATTATGGTTAGTAATTTTTCCTGTATTCCATGCCTCTATGACAAGGCCAGTATAGAGATCTCCTAGACTGGAACGATAACGGGACCCATAGTATTTTGATCGAGCAAAGCTCTCGAAATCCTCTTCTTCCCTAATGTACTCAGGTCTTTTGCGCTCCCAATAAAAACTTGGCTCGACATATCTGAGATTTACGAGTCGTATGAGCATGGCATGCTTGCTGACCTTAAATAGATCGGCAAGTGAAATGATTTCTTCGTTGGAGATCTGAGCAAGCGGCGTGACCGGCCGTGGCCGAATAATGCCTAGCGCATCTTTGGGCATAAGAAATGCCGCTGAAAATCGATCACACCAGCGCTCCACTGTGGGCCGCCTCGCTGAAACTAGCCGCGCATAAGGTTCTTTGTCGCTAACCCCGCTCGCACGCAAGAGCACATGCCCAAGTTCGTGGGCAAGCGTGAACGCCTGTGCTCCTGGCGACTCGCTGGTATAAACAATCGCAGGAAGAATGTCATGCGCGAGACATAGACCTCGGGCGCCAATCTTTTTAAGATCTGAGTGCTTAAGGGTCAGAATTCCAGCACTCTCAAACTTCGCGCGAAGTACATTGGGGAATTTGTCGCGCGCAGAACGTGGGATTGTTATTTGTTGGCTTGCCGGGAAATCCAGGGCATTCCTGGCAACGAGGGCTACATTCTCGACATTATCAGACACGCTTGCTCTAAGAGCCTCAGGAAGGTGCGGAACCTCCTCTCCGAGAGTTGAAAAAAGGTCAAGCGTGTTGAGCCGCTGAGAAGTCGCCCACTCCTGTAGTGTGCGAAGCTGCCATGCCTGTTCCGAGGACTGAACCTCGCGATGCTGCCGATAATCGGGAGTGATGTCGGCCGGCTTTTCAGACGGAGGCGCCGTGCGAAAGAACTCTATAAAAGCACGCCCATACACATCAGCAAGCCTTCTGGCCTGCTTTACTGTAGGGGCAGCCCCGCTGTTAGGCGTCTCCCAAGCCAGAATATCTGCCGCGGTCTTGTCGACCGCTCGGCCGGCTGCATCAGCACTTAGGCCACGCCACTCCCGTGCCCAGCGCAGCATGCCTGGGTTATAGGGTGGGCGCGGTCTCTTGCTTCTCAGTTCGGGCACAGCGGACAGAACCTACCAGAACAAGTCGGGAACAAAAATCGGACAAAGGGACCCACTTACGGCCAAGCTTGTGCCATGCGGGCTTAAGGGAGTCTAATGCACTGAGCGCCTGTGGGCAGCCCCTTGGTGAAGCGAGAGCCCGTGGCCTCGCGTGCTACAGGAGTCTACATTCTCGGGAGAGCAAGGACCGCACCGATGTCGGCGGACACACCCAACAAGCCCAAGCGCCCCGTCCCCAAGGCCGGAGCCGAGAAGCCACCCACCGACGCCGTTCTCTCCCAACTCGACAAGTTCAAGCAAGCCGCCCGCGAACTCGGGACAGACGACGACCCGGAGCACTTCAAGCAGGTGGTGCGACGGATCGCGCGGGCGCCTTCCGCCCCTGGCGAAAATACACTGAATACTACAGTAAAATCAAGCAAGGAATAGAATTCAAGCGATTTATAACGAAGCAGTGTATTATTTTAACTTTCTCTCTGATTTTTCCAGAATTGCTCTATAGTTAATGCCACGAACTCGCGAACCTTTGCGCGAGGCACTTTATTTCTATAGAGCCTTATAACATCAAATTGCAAAATCGCATGCGCTTTGCTTGGTAGATCAGCCATCATGCGATTGATTTCGAGACCGATATTGTAATCATTAGACGACCCTTCATAGGGCTTGCGCGCCGGATTGCGCTGCGCCCCTCCAGGCATTGAACCTGCGTACCTGCCCATCTCGCCCTCCCGTCTCACGACCGAGATAACGCTCAGAGGTCGCAATGGATGCGAGCCCTGGTTGCGCTTCCGGCAGCGGGTTTGCAAACTACACAATCGCAAAATATTTCCCCGGCCGCCGGACGTGCCACGGCGCCGGCCACCGGCACCGGACGAGGGCCGCGAGCACGTCCTCCAGGCTCGCCACGGGCCCGAGGCGCGCGATCAGCCGCTCGGTGTCGTAGCAGCCCCGGCGCCGGGGGCACCAGGGGCAGACGATGACGACCCGCCGGTACGGGAACGCCCCCAGCGCCCGCGGCGCCTCCATCCGTCCCTCCGTCGACCCCTATCGCGCGTTCCCTATCTGTTCCGGAGGGTGGCGCCGTCAATCCCGGGACCGCGCGGTCCCGGGATTCGAGAGGGGAGGGGTCAGCCCCCGAGGCGGGCCCGCTCCTGTTCGACCGCCTCCAGGATGGTGTTGACCCAGACATGCATCCCCTCGGCCTTGAGGTCGAGGCGCTGCGAGTGGATGTAGTGCCGGAGGGTGATGGCCTGCGCGAGCTCGCGCTCCTCGTCGGCGTCGCCCTTCGCCTTCCGGGCATGTGCCAGGATGGCCGATCCCGCGCCGCCCAGCCGCTCCATGTCGAGGAAGGTCGGCAGCGTCCGCCGGACGTCGTGCGGGGTCCAATGCCGGATGCCGTTGGCCGTCAGGAGATCCGCTTCGGGCCGGAGCGTCACGCCGCCCTTACGGGCTGCCTTGGTCTTCCCCTTCAGGCGGTCCATGAACTGCGTCAGCCCGACGGGGGTCGACCGCTTCCCCGCAACCCGGGACGGGAACAGATGGACGCCTTCCCGGGGCGCGCCGACGCGGTCGAGTGCCGCCAGGGCCTCGGGCGGGATGGGCAGGGCGTGCGGCCGCGCCCGCTTCTTCGGCGACGCGTTCCGCCCCGACCCCTTCATCTCGGCGGCCGTCCAGGTCCAGATCTTCCAGCCCGGCCGCTCGGGCCAGTCCCGCGTCGTCGCCCGCAGCGTGCCGGTCAGGGCACCGGCGCGCTGGCCGGTCAGGACGACGGCCCAGAGCGCCGCGAGCATGCCGGGGCCGGTTTCCTTCGCGGTTCCGCCGAGCGCCTTGTGCCGCTCCGCCAGAACGAGGGTCCGGGCGAGCTCCTCGATGGTCGGCGTGTGCTCGCGTGTCCCGGACGCGTACTCGACGGTGAGCCGCTCCCGCCACCAGGGGAACTCGACTTTGGCCAGGCCGGCGCGCGGCGCATGGTGGCGCCAGGCCCAATCGAGCGCGGCCTTCGTCGCCTCGACGCTGTCGGCGGCGGCGGACATCGTGTGCGCCTTCGCGACCATGTCGCGCATCTTCACCAGGTCCGCCAGGTCGACCATGTCGACGCGCTTCATGGGGAAACCGGCGCCGAGCGTCCGGCGCAGGTGACGCTCGTATTGGGTCTTCCACCTGCCCTTCAGGGTGGGGAGCTTCATCTCCAGGAAGAGGTCGACGAGGTCGCGCCATTCCCAGGGCCCGCGCCGCCGCCGCTCCTCGTCGGACATCTCCGGCGGATCGTCCGGGTGCGGCTTCGTGAAGGCGATGTCGAGGGCCTGCTCGGTTCCGATGCCCCGCGCGGACACCTGGCTGAAGACGTTCAGCTCGAACGCGACCTGGCTCTTCGTCAGGCCCCGGCGCTCCGCGGACCGGACCTCGTCGGCGGCGACGCGAGCCGAGGCGACGGGCAGGTCGTCCATGTCGCCGAGCGTGACGGTCCCGGTGCGGCGCTTGAGGAGCCACGTCCCGGAGCGCCGGGTCACGCGCAGCACCAGCCCCTGGCACTCGGTGTCCACGAAGTCGAAGCCGCGCCCCTCCAGCGCCTCTCGCGCGATCAGGCCCTTCGCCCGCTTGACGTGGACCTGCGTGAGCTTCGTCCGCTCGCGCCCGTATGTCCCTCGTTCCGCCCCCGCCATCGACGCCTCCGCCTGGATACCACGGGGATACCACGCACGTCGCCGCGCCCCGGGGCAAGCCGTCAGGCTGCGTAGACGGGCGAAAAACCGTTTGTTATCAAAGGGAGGGTTAACGGTCGACGGCGTCAGCCGGACCTGCCAGGAAGGGCCTTATCAGCTTCCCAAGCTGAATGTCGTCGGTTCGATCCCGATCGCCCGCTCCAATTGCTTCAGGCACTTGGCTGGTCAACGTGGTACGCCGGAGATCGAGCGAACCACCAGCGTCCGATGCGCAGCCTCTCTGCACGTCCCTTTTGCGGTCCCCGGATCGGGTGTCGATCCTCGCGGGCATCGATCGACCTTTCCAGGACGCGCAGCACCGAAGGCATCCCCGCGGCGGTCCGTTCAGGTCGGGAGCGCGCATCGGTCCAGCGGCCGGGATCGCCGATCGGACCGTGAGACCGCAGCCGTGGGAGAGCCGGCGCCATCGGCCTCATCGGCCCGGACCCCCAGCTGACGATCGGATCGTCCCCGGGAGCTTGGCCCCAAGGCCGCCAGGCAGGACGCCCCCGAAAGGAGCCGCGCGCGTTTGAGGGGTGCTGCACGGCCATCCGCGCCCGCGGCCGGCACGGATTGCCTCGACGCCCGGCATCACGGACATCGCACCCTGCGCCGCGTTCGGCGGCTTCCGCGTCCTGGTCCCGGCCGTTCGGTTGCCCGTCGCGCAGGCGCGGGAGGAAGCGACGGAGCGGGCCGCATGACCCTGCGCGGCGCCGGCGGAACGCTCGAACCCGACGCGGACCCTGGACGCTGAACCGCTTCGCCGTCCTCAGCCCGACACCGTACTGCAACCTGGCGGCAGCATCGCTGCGCCATTCCGGCGGCTGGCGGGCGACCCCGACCTGGTGGCGTGCACCCGTGCCGACCTCACGCGGTCGCGTTCACGAGATGGTCCGATACGGTCGAGATGAACGCACGAAGGCGCTGAAGACGCCGCAGGTCCCGGTGATACCCCATCCAGATGTCTCGCGCCGGCGGCGGCGTCGGCAGTTCCAGGGTGCGCAGGCCCGGGATCTGATCGCCGACCACGCGGGGCAGGACAGCGATGCCGACCCCTTGCCGGCACATGCGCCCCTGGACGTTGCGGTTGTTCGATCGCAGGACCGGTCTCGCGTTGGGGAAGCTCTCGATGAGCCACGCGATGTCAGGGAAATGGCCCGTGGATGTGTCGTGAGTGATCAGGCGGAAACCGGTCCCGTCGCCGTATTCGGGATCAGCCGCCTCCTCGGCGATGTAGACGCCGTATTCGAGCCTGAACAGCCGCCGCTGGACGACGTCGGCCGTGTCGAACGGAACGATGCGGAAAGCGACGTCGGCCTCCCGCTGGGCTAGGTTGAACAGGCGCGTGCCGGTCAGGATCTCGACGTCGACATTGGGGTGGGCCTTCGAGAAATCCGCCAGGACAGGCGGGAGGACATAGGCCCCGAACCAGTCCGCTGACGAAACACGCAGACTGCCTTTGAGATTCCGTTCCTGCCCCGCAAGCCGGCGCTCCATGGCCAGCGCGCCTTCTTCCATTTGCTCGGCCAGCGCGATGATCCCGTGGCCCTCGTCGGTCAGAACAAGACCGTCCGCCGTGCGCTGGAAGAGCGTGTGGCCGATCGCCTGCTCGAGGGCGCGAAGGCGCCTGCCGACGGTCGGATGGCTTGTGTGAAGAGCGCGCGCGGCGGCGCCGAGCGTGCCGGATCGCGCAACGGCAAGAAAGATTTTGACGTCACTCCACTCCATCGCGACCACCCGCACAAAACTGAACGCCGAGAGTACAGATATGTCACTTAACGAATAAATCTAAGCAGCTAAAGTCCCGCCAGCGCATGGAGAAGCGTCCGGCCATGGATTCCCCAGCCCGTGAGGGCGGTCGCTTGGATGACCCTGGCTGTGGCCGGGGGAAGCCCGCCCGGGCGGAGCAGAGAGATGGCTCGGCGTGGTCGCAGAACGCGGCGGCCCGCTCCGACGCTCGCAAATGAGGAATTCGATCATGATCGCGATGCTGGTGACCTGGGCGGGCGATGAGCAGGCGGCGTTCGACCGCGGTCATCGGGGCGACGTGCACGTCCCGCTCGTGCGGGAAGGCCGGAGGCCTCCCCGCGGGTGAGCGCCGCACTCGGCGTCGCAGTGATCGGCAACGCATCGGACTGGGTCTCAGCCTGAGGATCGCCCGGCAGCCCGCGTCCGGTCCTGCCCCCCAGCTCTCATCCGAACGACAGGAGATGGACCATGCGGATCGGATTTATCGGTCTCGGCAGCATGGGCTCAGCCATGGCCCTGAACCTGGTGAAGGCCGGTCATGACGTCCGGGCCTGGAACCGGAGCAAGGTCGACCAGGGCAGCGTCCCCGGGGTCACGCTGGTCGAACGCGCGGCGGACGCATTCGAGGCTGACGCGGTCTTCACGATGCTGTCCGACGACCCGGCCATTCGGGAGGTGATCCTCGATGCCGGCCTGCTGGCGCGCGCGCAACCGGGGCTGACCCATGTCGTCACGTCGACGATCTCGGTCGCATTCGCGCGGGAACTGGCGCGCCTGCACGACGCGGCGGGCCTTGGCTACGTGTCCGCGCCGGTCCTGGGTCGACCGAACGTCGCGGCGAGTGGCCGGCTCAACATCCTGGCGGCCGGGAAGGCCGATGCCGTTGCGGCGATCGAGCCGCTGCTCGCCCCCCTCAGCAGAAAGGTCTGGAAAGTGGGGGAGAACCCCGCTCGGGCGAATGCGGCAAAGCTCGCCTGCAACATGATGATCGCCATGGCGATCGAGGCGATGGCGGAGGGTGTCGTGCTGACCGAGAGCGTCGGCCTCGATCGTGCGGATTTCTTTGCACTCATCCTGGGCACCCTGTTCTCGGGTCGCGCCTATGAGAGCTACAGCGCCCAGATCACGGAACGATCATTCGAGCCGGGCTTCAAAGCCAGGCTCGCCCTCAAGGACATGCGCCTGGCGACTGAGGCCAGCAACGAGATCGGGCGTACGCTCCCGATGCTTGACGCTGTCCGCGAGGGACTCAGCAAAGCTGTCTCCGGTGGCCTTGGGGAGAAGGACTGGTCGATCATCGCCGATATGACGGTTCGCGGCGGTGACGGCGTGGCGTCGTCGAAGAACGGCGCGGAGGGAAAACCTTGAAGACTTGGCTCGTCACTGGCTGCTCGAGCGGCTTCGGCCAGCGCCTGGCCCTGGCCGCGGCACGACGCGGCGATCAGGTCATCGCGACCGCGCGCACCGTCGAATTGATCGAAGCGATGGCGGCACCCTTCGCCAGCCGCATGATCACGCTGCCGCTCGACGTGCCGGATGCGGCGGCGGCGGGGTCGGCGGCGAGCAAGGCCGTCGAGACATTCGGCGAGGTTGACGTGCTCGTGAACAATGCCGGCTACGGATCGTCCGGCGCACTCGAGGAAGACACGCTGGAAGAATATCGGCCGATGTTCAAGGTGAATGTCTTCGGCCTCACCGAGTCGACCAGAGCCGCTCTGCCGGTCCTGAGGCGCGAGGGCGGAACGATCGTCACTAGGTCGCCGGGCGCGGGCGGTGGCGGAGGGGGCTGCGACGATGCCGCCACGATGGCTGTGGAAGGCGTTTCCGAGGCGCTCGCGGGCGAGCCGGCCCCCTTCAGTTCCGCGGGCTGATCGTCGAACCCGGGCCGTTTCGCAGCGATATCGACGCCTGGCGCGGTGTCTCGATCGCCACGGATTTCGATCAGCCCTGAGCGCCGGCCGCCAGCGCTGTTCCACCGTCACCATCTGACTGGAGTGCGATCATGATCGCAACTGTGAAGGGATTTGCCCAGCAACGCGTGCCCGCGAACGGCATCACGCTCAACGCCGTCACCGGAGGCGCCGGCACGCCGGTTCTTCTGCTTCACGGCTGGCCTGAAACCTGGTGGGAATGGCACCATGTGATGCCGCTGCTGGCCGCGCATTTCAGCGTGGTGGCCATCGACCTGCGCGGCGCAGGCTTCTCCGACTGTCCGCTCGACGGCTACGACAAGGCAACGATGGCGCGCGATGCGCACGCGGTCATGGTCGCCCTCGGGCATGAACGCTACGCGGTGTGCGGGCACGACATCGGCGGCATGGTGGCGCTGGCGCAGGCGGCGATCCATCGGGAGGCGGTCACGCATCTGGCGGTGCTCGACGTGCCGCTTCCCGGCTGGACCGGATGGGAGGCGACGATCGCGAGGCTCTGGCATTTTGGTTTCCACATGAACCGGGACCTGCCCGAGCGCCTGATCCACGGCCGCGAATACGACTATGTTTCGGCGTTCATGGCCGAGCGGTTCCACGATCACAGCACCTTCGATCCGGCCGACATCGAGATCTACGCCAAGGCGATGGCGCTTCCTGGCCGCACGCGCGGCGGCCTGGAATGGTACCGTACCCTGGCCGCCGATCATGCGGCTGCCCTCGCGTACAAGAAGCGACCGCTCGCGATGCCGGTGCTTGGCTTAGGGGGAGACCAGCGGTTCGGGGCCCAGATGGTGCCGATGCTGCAAGAGTTCGCCAGCAATGTGACAGGCGGCGCGATCGCGCAGTGCAGCCATTATGTCGCCGATGAGCGGCCGCACGAGGTCGCGGCCGCTCTGATCGATTTCCTGAAGACTCACTGAAAACCGGAGCCCGCGAGACAGCGCCGGCCACGCCGGTCGCGACCTTGCGGGCAACGCCCGTTCAAGGGGCCGCGATCGACCGATCTAGTCGAGACAAGGAGATTGTCATGTCCGTACCCGTCATTCGCGGCGTCAATCACATCGGGATCACGGTGCCCGACATCGAAGCGGCAAAGTCGTTCCTGGTCGAAGCCTTCGGCGGGCAGGTGATCTACCAGTCCTTCGGGCCCCAGGATCCGCCGCGACAGGGGCCCGACTTCGAGCGGGCGGTCGGGGCATGTCCCGGAACGGTCGTCCGTGCCCAGGCGATGGTCAAGATCGGAACCGGACCCGACATCGAGCTGTTCGAGATGCACGGCCCCGAGCAGGCCCAGCCGATCCGGGCCAGCGACATCGGCATCACGCATTTCGCGCTTTACACCGATGACATCGATGCGTCGGTCGCGCGCTTCGAGCGGGCCGGCGGCACGCCCCTGACCGCGCCGCGCGCCATTCCCTACGGGACTGAAAAAGGACCGGGGAACAAGGTCTGCTACTGCCGGATGCCCTGGGGCACGACCATGGAGTTCATCACCACACCCGACCGCATGGCCTATCATGACCAGACGGATCTGCGGCGATGGCAGGACGAGGACTGAGCAGGGCGCGAAACGGGATGGGCATGAGCGCTCAGCCGCCGCGATGGTGACGTTGCCGGATCATCCGAAGGGCGCGCCGGGGCCATCCCACGCCCGCGTCCGGTCCGGCTGCCTGCTCCGAGGCGAAGAGGCCGGCGCCGACGGATTTCGGTCGCGCCCCGGGGCAGACCAGTTCGATCGGTGCGGACCACCTCGGCCGGGCACGCGTGACGTGCGCCGGCCTCCGGACGAGGCCGGTTGAGGCGAGGCGAATTTGCAAAATATCGCCATTTTGTAAATTTTGCTTGTCAGACGCATGCGTCCGCGGTACGCCACCGGTACCGGAGGGCTTGCCGATGATGGTCGACACCGCACCGAACCGCTCGCTGAGGACAACCCGCGTCAGGGGATGCGACATCGCCTTTCGCGATGAGGGGCATGGTGACCCCGTTCTGCTGATCCATGGGCTCGCGGGCGACCATTCGGCTTGGGATCCGCAGATCGAGGCCTGGAGTCGGCGCCTGCGTGTCATCGCGCCGGACAGCCGCGGCGCCGGCCGCTCGACGCAGACCGATGCCCCGACCTCGACCGCCGAGATGGCCGGCGACTTCCTTGCGCTGATGGACGATCTCGGGCTCGAGCGGGTCCACGTCGTCGGCCGTTCGATGGGCGGCAGCATCGGGCAGCACATGGCGCTCGCGGCGCCCGAGCGTATTCTGTCGCTGGCGATGCTCGCCTCGTGCGCCCGCTTCGATCCATTCGGCCGGCGCTGCCTGGAGAACATGCGCGACGTGCTCGCGTGGCGCGGTTCCTGGGCTGACCACGCCCGCCACTCGGTGCAGAACTTCGTTTCGCCGGCCTTCTACAACGCCGAGCCGGAGCGCGCCGCCGCGATCGAGCGGCTCATCGCGTCTTCCAGCCGGCTGCAGGCCTGCTACGTCCAGCAGAACTACGCGGTGCTCGCCCACGACACCCTGGACCGCCTGCACGAGATCCGCTGCCCGGTGCTGATCCTGTCGGGGGGGCGCGATCCTCTGTGCGGCCCGACCGCGACCCGCTGGATGGTGGAGCGGCTGCCCACCGCCGAATGGGTCGAGTTCGAGCAGTCGAGCCACTTCTTCCTCATGGAGGAACCCGACCGGTTCATGGCCGTGATGGCGCGCTGGTTCGACCGTGTGTGCACCACCGGCATCGTCGCCGCAGCCTGAACGGAGGCCACCGTGGAGACGGCCCGCTTCTTCCTGAACGGTGAGCCGCGCAGCCTGACGGTCGAGGATCCTGACGAGCCGCTCCTCTACGTCCTGCGCGACCGGCTCGGCCTTCGCGCGACCCGGTACGGGTGTGGGCAGGGCTTGTGCGGATCCTGCACCGTGATCGTCGACGGGCGAGCGGCGCGCGCCTGCGACCTGCCCTTATGGTCGATCGAGGGGCGCGACGTGGTGACGCCCGATGCCGGCGACGCCGTCTCGCCGGTCCTCGGGCGGGTGCGGGCCGCCCTCGCCGCCGAGCGGGCAGGTCAGTGCGGCTACTGCCTGCCGGGGATCGCCATGAGCCTCGCCGCCCTGTTCGCGGCAGAGCCGGCACCGACCGGGGCGGCCATCCGCGCCGCGCTCGCCCGCAACCTCTGTCGGTGCGGCGCCCATCCGCGGGTCCTGCGGGCCATCGCACGCCTGGAGCACTCATGAGCGAGCCATCCGCGCCGCTCTTGCCGGCGAGCCTCATCACCCATCCCTTCGTGGCGCAATGGGTCGCTATACGCGCGCCCGACCGCGTCGCGATCTTCTCAGGCAAGGTCGAGCTCGGCCAGGGCATCGCGCAGGCGCTCGTCACCGTGGCGGCCGCGACGCTCGGGGTGGCGGCCGGGCGCATCGACCTCGTCGCCGGCGACACCGACCACACCCCCGACGAGTGGTACACCGCCGGCAGCCAGTCGGTGGAAGTGTCGGCGACCGCGCTGCGTCTCGCCTGCCTGACCCTGCGCCGGGCCGCCCTGGAAGCGGTGCGATCCACCGGCCCTGCGGCGGTGGAGATCCTCGACGGGCATGTCCTCGTGGCGGGCCGACCGACCGGGGAGAGCTACTGGACGCTCGGCGGGGCTCTGCCGCAGGACTTGCGGATCGCCGCCGATCCGCAGCCCTGGACCGGCTTTCCGGAGGCTGGCCGGGGGGATCGCTCGACGATCCCGGCGAAGCTCGGTGCCGGATACTTCATCCAGGATATCGCGCCGCCCGATCTGGTCCATGCCCGGGTGATCCGCCCTCCGCGCCACGGCTCGGTGCTCCTCGACATCGACGAGGCGGCGCTGGCTGCACTTCCGGGGATCCGATCCGTGGTGCGGGACGGCGCATTCCTGGCGCTCGTCGCGGACCGGGAGTGGGATGCGGTGCGGGGGGCCCGACTGGCCGCGGCGCATGTCCGCTGGCAGGACCCGATGCCGCAACCCGAAGCCGAGGACGCCGTCGCCGAACTTCTCGCAGCGCCGAACCCCCTCGTGCGGGAGGTCCATGCGGATGCCGGTCCCGAGCCTCCGGTCGTCGCGAGACGATGGCGGGGAACGTTCTCGCGTCAGCCTCTCTCGCATGCACCGATCGGCCCCTCGTGTGCGCTTGCCGCCGAGACGGCCGGCCGCCTGACGGTCTGGACCCACAGCCAAGGCGTCTTCCAGCTCCGCGGCGCACTCGCGCGCCTTCTCGGTCTCGAGGACGAGGCGGTCCGCGTCGTCCACGTGCCCGGCGCGGGCTGTTACGGCCATAACGGTGCCGACGACGCGGCCTGCGACGCGGCGCTGATCGCACGGCGCCTCGGAACCGGTCACACCGTGCGCGTGGTGTGGTCGCGGGAGGACGAGTTTCGCTGCGCACCCCTCGGACCCGCCATGCATGTCGATGTCGAGGCCGGCCTCGATGCCGGGGGGGGCGTCGCCGGATGGCGGCTCACGGTCCGTTCGGCGCCGCATGGGCGCCGCCCCGGCTTCCTCGGGGAGGTCAATCTGCTCGCCGGCGACGAGATCGCCGATGGTGTGCCGATCGCCCCGCCAAGGCCGGTCCCGCCGCAGCTCGGCGGCGGCGGAGAGCGCAACGCGGTGGCGGCCTACAGCTTCCCGCAGCAGGTCACCCACGCCTTCATCGGTGAGACGGCGTTCCGCACGTCGTCCCTGCGCGCGCTCGGGGCGCATCTGAACGTCGTCGCCATCGAGGGCGCGCTGGACGAGCTTGCCGCGATGGCCGGGATGGACCCGGTCGCGTTCCGGCTCGCGCACCTCGCCGAGCCCCGGGCCCGCACCGTCGTGGAACGCGCGGCCGCGGCCTGGGGCGATCCGCAGGCCCGGGCAGCGGAGGTCGGATCCGGGCGGGCGAGGGGCTTCGCCTATGCGCGATACAAGAACAAGGCGGCCCTGATGGCCTGCATCGCCGAAGTCGAGGTCGATGAGGAGATCCGGCTTCTGCGCGTCTCGGCCGCCGTGGAGTGCGGGCGCGTCCTCGACCGGGACGGCTGCCTCAACCAGGTGGAGGGCGGCATCGTTCAGTCCGCCAGCTTCACCCTGCGCGAGGCGGTCGCCCTCAAAGGGGGGCGCGCCGCCACCGAGACCTGGGAAGATTATCCGATCCTGGGCTTCGCCGAGGTCCCGGAGATCACCGTGGAGCTTCTCGAGAGCGGCGGTGACCCGCTCGGAGTCGGGGAGGTCGCGACCGGTCCGACCGCGGCGGCCATCGCGAATGCGGCGTCCCGTGCCCTGGGCCTGCGGCTCGGCCATCTGCCGCTCACCCGCGATCGCCTGATCGCGGCCCTCGCGGAGCAAGCGTGATCCGCAAGACGACCAAGGCCAAGATAAAGTAAAACAAAATAAAATACGAAACCGCGAGAGCTGCGCGAAGATATTTCTTCTCGGACAGGGAGAGAAATAATGCCCAAGCTTGCCCCGAACTTATACCACCAGTTTCTGGAGTTGCCGGCCCGCGAACGGTTTGGGGCGGCGCGGCGTGCTGGCTTCGATGCGATCGAGTGGCATTTCCCGTATGAGATCCCGATCGATGACTTGAAGCTGCTCCTGGACGACAACGGCCTCACCTTCGTGAACGCCGTCACCCCGGTCGACTGGTCGGTGAGCAAGGGGCTCGCCGCTCAGCCGGGCCGGGAGGACGAGTTCCGCCGCGCAGCCGATCTCGCTCTCCGCTACGCGTTCGCGACAGGCCTCCGGACGCTGCATCCGGGCCCGGGCCAGATCCCGCCGGGAATCGCCCGCGAGCATTGCATCGACGTCTTGCGCGCCAACCTCGACTATCTGTGCGAGCAGGCGCGCGGCTCGGATCTCGTCATCGCCATCGAGGGCGTCTCGAATGCGCGCTTCCCCAACATGGTCCTTCAGACCATCGCGGACGCTGCCGCCGTCGCGGCCGATCTCGACCGTCCGAACCTGGGGATCATCTACGATACCTTCCATCTCCGGCACGAGGAGAAGGGTCCGCTCAGCGCCATCTACGAGCGCCACAAGGACAGGATCGCGCATATCCAGATCGGCAACGCGCCGCCGCGTCACGAGCCCGGCGTCGGTGAGATCGACCTGTTCTTCCTCATGGATCACTTCGACCGCGACGGCTACTCCGGCTGGATCGGCCTCGAATACGATCCCTCGCGCGACACGTGGTCGAGCCTGCGATGGGCGGAGCGCTACGGCTACCGCATCGGGGCAAGGCCTGCCGCCTGACACGCGCACCCGTCGCCGTCCCTCCATCCATCTCGCCACCAGAGGGGGTCCTCATGGCTCATCCCACAGTCCTGCCGTGCCTGTCCGTCGGGGAGCGACTCGATCGTCTGCCGGTGACGCCGAAGCACTGGCGGATCTTCTGGCTCCTGACCGCGGGCCTGTTCATCGACTCCACGGAGATCTTCCTCGGCGGGGGCGTGGCCGCCGCGCTCCTGCGCGACGGTTGGTCGACCCTGGAACTCAATGCCGCCTTCCACTCCTTCACGTTCCTCGGCATGGCGATCGGGGCGCTCGGCTGCGGGATCCTGTCCGACCGGTACGGCCGCCGGTTCGCCTTTCAGTTCACCCTCCTGATCTTCGGGGTGGCGTCCTTTGCCGCCGCAGCCGCCCCGTCGATGGGATGGATCATCGCGTTCCGCTTCATCATGGGCGTCGGCCTCGGTGGCGAACTCGTCGTGACCTATTCGACGCTGACCGAGTTCATCCCGGCCCGGCTGCGCGGGCGCTTCCTCGCACTCCTCGTCATCTTCGGCGGCTCGACCCTGTTCGTCGCCAGCCTGATGTCGTACCTCGTCATTCCGTCCTTCGGCTGGCGGCCGTGCTTCGCGGCGATCGGCGTCGCGGCCCTGCTGCTCTGGCGCGTGCGCAGCGTGATGCCGGAATCACCCCGCTGGCTCGCCGAGAACGGGCGCAGGGCGGAGGCGGAAGCCGTGACCCGTGACCTGGAGGGACCGCACTACCAGCCGTGCGTTCCGGCTTTCGAGCTTCACGCCGCGCAGGGCGCGCGGGCGTCCTTCGCGGATCTCTTCCGTCACGGCATGGCCGCGCGCACCCTCGCCACGGCCTCGATCTCGGTTGCGGTCAACATCGCGCTCTACAGCTTCACCAACTGGATCCCGACCTTCCTGGTCAAGCAGGGGTCCAGCATCACGTTCTCCCTCGGCCTGTCGACGCTGATGACGGCCGGTGCGCCGGTCGGGGCCGCGGTCGCGTTCTTCATCTCGGATCGCTTCGGCCGCAAGCCGCTCATCATCACCGGGTTGATCCTCGCCGCGCTCGCGGGCGCGCTCTACCCCACGGCCCGCTCGGTGGAGGCCGCCGTGACCTACGGCTTCCTGCTCAACGGCCTGCTCTATTTCCTCGTCGCGGTCGGGGTGACCGGCTACTCGGCCGAAGTGTTCCCCACCGCCTGTCGCCTGCGCGGCGTCGGGTTCGTCAGCATGTCGGCGCGTGTCGCCGCCATGCTGTGCCCCTACGCCGTCGTGCCCCTGTTCCAGTGGGGCGGGGTCGCCGCGGTCATCGGGGTGGTCGCCGCAATCCTGTTCGTCGTTCCGGTTCTGGTCTGGCGCTGGTGCGTCGAGCCCACGGGCCTGTCCCTGGAGGTGGCGGCGTCGACGACCACGGATGCCGCCCTCAAGCCCGGGCTTGCTCTCGCGGAGGATCGGATCGGATGAGAAGCCTGCACGACGACCGGGGCCGGTTTCCAAGCCCGGCCCTATTCCATAAATTGACGCCGGATTTACAAAATGGCGAATCACGATGGCCGAGCGCAGGCAGACTGAGACGTTGGGTCCGAAGGCCTGGGGCCCGAACGCGGCGGGCCGGCTGAAGCCGGACGCCGCCCGAACCCTCTCGGACGACGCGATCCGCGGTCTCCACGAGGATATCGTTGCCGGCCGGTTCCAGCCCGGGGAGAAGCTGAAGCCCGAGGACCTGAAGACGCGCTATGCCGTCGGCACCTCACCCATCCGGGAGGCGCTGCTGCGGCTCTCGGCGGAGGGGCTGGTTCTCTCCGAAGGGCAGCGGGGCTTCCGCGTCCCGCCGACCTCGGAGGCCGAACTCGACGACATCGCCGACGTGCGCTGCACCCTGTCGGACATGGCCTTGCGCCGCGCCGTCGCGCGCGGCGACGACGAGTGGGAGGCGCGCATCGTTGCGGCCTTCCACAGGCTCCAGGTGCTGGTACAGCCGATGATCGAGGATCCGGACACCCATCGCGACCAGTGGGAGCAGCGCAACCGCGACTTCCACGCGGCCCTCGAAGAAGGCTGCGGCTCGCCCTGGCTGCTCCACTTCTCGAACATCGCCTACAGCCAGTCGGAGCGCTATCGCCGGCGCTTCGTCCACTATCCGGTCCTGCTGCCGAAGGCGCAGGAGGAGCACGCGGCGATCATGGAGGCGGCGCTGGCGCGCGACGCCGAAACCGCCTGCCGCCACCTCCTTGCGCACATCATGGACGGCGTCGAGATCGTGCGCGCGGCCATGCGCCAATCGCTGCCGGAGCGCGAGAAGGCCCGGGCCTCACGGTGACCCGGCCTCATGGAGCGTTGCCGGGCGGGGTTCCGTACCGGGCCAGGATGGTGGCGACCGCCGCCTGCACCACCTGTACGACCTCGGTCTCCGGGATGGCGAGATCCGTCACCAGGAAGCGCGGCCAGAAGATCTGATCGTTGATCATGCCGAGGAACTGGCGCGTCGCCTCGGCCTGTTCCTTCGGCGTCATCGTGAGCGTGCCGGCCGCGGCCTCGGCCGCGAGATAGGCGCTCACGCGCGCGAGATAGGGTGCCTTGCCCCGTTCGTAGAGCTCGCGCCCCAGTTCCGGAAAGCGCGGCGCCTCGGCGATCACCACCCGGAAGAGGGCCTCCACCTGCGGCGCCCGCAGGAGACGTGCGTAGTCGAGGCCGATGGCGGTGAGACCGGCGCGGGGCGCGCCCGGAGCGGGAGCCGGCGGCGCGGCGCCGGGCTCGGCGTCCCAGACCCGCGCCATGATCGCGCCGAACAGGGCCGCCTTGGTCGGGAAATGTTTGAACAGGGTGCCGGTCGAGACTTTCCCGGTCCGCGCGATGGTCTCCAGCGACGTGCGATCGTAGCCGTTCTCCAGGAACGTGGCGATGGCCGCGTCGAGGATCGCGGCGCGCTTCGCGCGCACCACACGGGCCCGGTAGGCAGCGAGGCCACCGCCCTTCTCGGCTGGTGCGGACGTCATCACGCTTCCGTCATCCTAAGCCAAGTGGATTGACTTACCATGCAGGCTTCTCCATATACCGAGTTGCCGGACTTATCATAGGGGAAGCAAGGTGAGACACTCTCGCCGCCGCGCCGCCATCCTGTGTCTCATCGCCTGCGCCGGCACCGCCGCGCTGCTGCGGCCTGGCGAGGTCACGGGGCGTGACCTCGCCGCGCCGCTCGATTTCAAGGGCCGGATGCTAGTCTCGGTGTCGGATGCCGACATGCTGGCCTCGGCCTACGTGAACGGCGAACTCGGCCCGCGTGAGGGCAGCGACGCGCTGGCGGTCGTCCCGCTGGGCGCTCACCCCCGCGACCTCAAGGCCTTCGAGGCGCCGGTGTCGAACTCGGTGGCGGGCCCGCCCGCCGCCGTTGCGGTGAGCCCTGACGGTCGCTACGCCGTGGTGGTCGAGACGTTCGCACCGCGATCCGCCGCCGAACGAGCCGGCGAGCGCTTCAGCGATCTGCGTCCCGGCCGCGCCCTCACGGTCATCGATCTCGGCGACCCGACGCGGCCGACCGTCGTCCAGGTCGTCGAGGGTCTCGAACGGCCGGATTCGGTCTCGTTCAGCGCGGACGGATCCCTCGTTGCCGTGACGCATCACCCGCTGGGCGCGGGGCGAGCCGCCCCGATCGCCCTCTATCCGTTCTCGAGCGGCCGTCTCGGTACCGCGGTTGCTCCGGCGATACCCGGGTGGCTTCCCGGCGACCGGCTCATTCACGCGGAATTCCACCCGCACCAGTCCCTGCTCGGGCTGCTCAACGAGACGAAGGCCGAGATCTCCTTCGTGCGCGTCGAGGGGATGGGCGAGGGCGTGCGCCTTGTCGCCCACGGGAACACGGTCCGGATCGAAAAATCACCCTATCTCCTCCGATTCACACCGGATGGGCGCCACGCCGTCGTCAATGGCCTGTACTGGGGTCCGGACGTCCAGGGCACCTGGAACGAGGCTCCACGCGGGAGCGTGGCGAGCGTGCGCCTCGACGCGGGACGGGACCGGGACGGCAGCCCGCGCCATGCCCTCGTCTCGCGGGCGCAAACCGGCGTCAGCCCCGAAGGCCTGGCGGTGAGCCCCGACGGAACCCTCGTGGTCACCACGAATCTGGAGCGCAGCTACCTGCCGTACGATGACCCCAGGCAGACCTTCTTCTCGTCGCTGACGCTCCTGCGCCTCGACCCTCGGACCGGAGCCCTGTCGCGGGTCGGTGATTTCCCGAGCGACGGAATCCTGCCGGAGGCGGCAGCCTTCGATGCCTCGGGCCGCTATCTCGCTGTCACGACCTACGATCACTACGATGACCGCCGTCGCGGCGGGGCGATCGACTTCTGGCGTGTCGCCCGCGACCCCCTCGACCCGGCCCGCCTCGAACTCGTGAGGACCGAGCACGCCGTGCCGGTGACGCGGGGTGTCCATTCGATGGTGCTGGTGAAATAGGCGGCGAGGCGAACCGATGCAGGCCAGCGCCCGGTCCGGCGTCGTTCTGATGATGCTCGCGATGCTGGTGTTCGGCAGCCAGGACGCGCTCTCGCGCCTGCTCGCCACGCAGTATCCCGTCGTCGTCGTGCTGATGCTCCGGTTCTGGTTCTTCGGCACCTGCGTGCTGGCGTGGTGCGCGTGCCGTCCCGGCGGCGTGACGCGGGCCCTGTCGACCCGGTGGCCGCTCCTGCAGGGGCTGCGCGGCATCCTGCTCGCGGCTCAACTGATCCTGCTCGTCCGCGGCTTCACGCTCATCGGTCTCGTCGAAAGCCACGCCGTGTTCGCCTCCTACCCGCTCCTCATCACCGCGCTGGCCGGTCCGCTGCTCGGCGAACATGTGCCCGCACGCAGCTGGCGCGCGCTCGCTCTCGGCGCGTTCGGGGTCGTGGTGATCTTGCGGCCCGGCGCCGGACTCGTCGCGCCCGGTGCTCTCCTGGTCCTCCTGGCGGCCCTGCTCTTCGCCGCCTATTCCCTGCTCACGCGATTCGTCGCCCGCACGGATTCGCCCCTCACGAATGTCCTGTATACGGGCCTCGTTGCAGCGACGGTGCTGACGGGGCTTGGTCTGCCGCACTGGGTGCCGATCGACCTGTCCGACACTGCGCCTTTGCTCCTGCTCTGCGGCTCCGGTGTCCTCGGCCACGTCCTTCTCATCAGTGTCTATACCCGAGTCGAAGCACATATCGTTCAACCCTTAGCGTATCTCCAGCTCGTATTCGCCTCGGCTTTTGGCGTTATGGTTTTTGATGAGCACGTGTTCGTCAGCACGGCGATCGGCGCGTTCATCGTGATCGTTGCAGGGCTGTATTCATTGCAATTATCAAAGGCATGATCAATACATTGTTGATCGGCGACGTTTCGGGGGGCGTACAGACCTGTCTATGGTTTTTGCTTTATGCGAAATCAATGTCCTGCAACATGCTGCTCGCGGCAGTCTTTGTCGCAAAGTCAGTCGAAGATGCAGATTTTTAATCGATGTGATGAGAATGAATTCTAGGACACCCTGAATATTTTGAATATAGCAGTTTCTTTTTGTTGCAAATATCAGCAAAAAGATATGACAGATACAGACGAAAAGGTATCGATCAGTCTCAATCCTGCTCGCGACGGCGGCGCGAGCTGGATCCCGTGTCTTCGACCGCCGAGATATGGAGATCAGTCATGAAGGATCTATACGTCGCCCGGACACATGTCGAGCAGGGCCGCGATGGAGTCGTACGCTCCGACGATGGGCAACTCGACGTGCGCCTCGCCTTCCCGGCCGCTCTCGGTGGCTCGGGCCAAGGCACCAATCCGGAACAGCTGTTCGCGGCAGGTTTTTCAGCCTGTTTCGCCAGTGCCGTGCGCTTCGCCGCTGGTCAGAAGAAGCTCGACGCCGGGGCGGTGACGGTGGACACGGAGGTGACGCTGTTCGTCCGCGAGGACGGCCGCTACGGCCTGCGCGCCGATTTCGCCGTCAAAGCTCCGGGCTTGTCCACCGACGATGTCGATGCCGTCATCGCTGAAGCCAAGCGCATCTGCGCTTATACGAATGCAACGGCCGGTCATGTCGAGACACGGTTCTTGGTCAGCTCTTCTGATTAGGATTGGGTGCACCTCACGAAACTCCCGCTGCACCGAGGCCGCCATACTGGGCAAGGCCAGCGATCGGGAGCTCTGTGACAGACACTGAGCATTAGAGCGCTCTCATTACTACGGTGGCATGTCGCAGGTCGGCGACCCGAATTCAAGGAAGCCGGCCTGTTTTTGGCAGCACGCGGTTAGCATTGGCGGTTTGCCCCGATGCGGCACCATGCCGGACCCGATCGCACAGATCGACGCCGCAAGGGGTCCCCTGGGCTGCAGCAGGAATCGATCCTTGAGGCCATCATTGAACCGGTTATCGGTATCGGGGCCCGATCAGGCAACCGAGTACGATCTTCTATCCAGCAACTTCGAAGGGATATTTGACAAGGCGTCACTTCGTCAGACGGCAGGACGTCTCCGTCGGCTCAGCGGCGGAGAGTTCCGGGACGTCGTTGATGAGTGTTGCACGAAGATCCGGCGCATTTGCGGATTCCGGCACAGGGTTTCGTCGCTCACCCGCCTTAGGATCGCTGGAGAACGAAGGCCCAGTCGCAAGGATTCCTGCATGCCCACTTTGTCCGCCCGCCAGTCCTACGCCCTCGTTCTCGCGGTCGTATCCCTGCTCCTCGCCTGTGATCCGGCCCTCGCCGCCGGACGCTCGATCGTCGGCGACTGGGCACCCGATCCCGGCATGTGCCGACCGCTCGACGGAGCGCTGACGATCAGTCCGCTCAGCATGGCCGGGGACGAGTTCGCCTGCAACTTCAAGAGCGTGTCTCGTTCCGGTGACGTCGTCACCTGGCGCGGCTCGTGCTCGCCGTCCGGGAGATCGGATGCCGCGGTTGTCGTCGCGGCGTTGCGCGGAGAGGTCCTGTCGGTCCGGATCAACGGCAACGACGTCGGCACGTACCGGCGCTGTCACCGGGGTTCCCCGTCGCAGGGCTGATGATGATGTGGATCGTGCCCCGGGAGGTGGCGTCGCCGAGGCTGGTCCACCACGGCGACCGGCAAGGCCGGAGGGCAGGGTAGGGCAGGTCGGCTCGCGGAGATGCCGGTCCCGCCCATCGCCTGCACGCGATCGTCGACCGCACGGGTCGAGATTCCCGGGGTGCCCGCCTTCTTGATCGCCCCACACGGGAGCGGGGAGATGGCGCGGGTCGTCTATTCCGCCGCCTGAAGCCACGCCACGGCCTGTGGCACCGGCTCCGTGACTTCGTCGGTGTGGACCTCGAACTTGGCGAGCCAGGCCGGGCCGAAGCTCGTCGAGATCGCCACGTCGGTGGCGTCGCGGCCCCGCGCCATCACGATGCGGCCGATCCGCGGCGTGTTGTGCCGGGCGTCGAACGTGTACCAGCGGCCGCCGAGATACACCTCGAACCAGGCGGAGAAGTCCATCGGGTCGGGCACCGCCGGCACTCCGATGTCGCCGAGATAGCCGGTGCAGTAGCGCGCCGGGATGTTCATGCAGCGGCAGAAGGTGACGGCCAGATGCGCGAAGTCGCGGCAGACGCCCTCGCGCTGGGTATGGCCGTCGAGCGCCGAGCGCGTGGAATCGGCGCGCTGGTAGTCGAAGCGGATGTGGTTGTGCACGTAGTCGACGATGGCCTGGACCCGCGCCCAGCCCTCGGGCGTATGGCCGAAGAGCTGCCAGGCGGTGTCCGACAGCTTGTCCGTGTCGCAGTAGCGGCTGCCGAGCAGGAACGGCAGCACGTCGTCGGGCAGGTCCTGCACCTGGTGCTGCACCGCGTCCGGCGCGACGTCGTCGGCTTGGCCGCTGTCCTGGACCAGGAAGTCGGCCGAGAACGTGATCCGGCCGCCCGGCGCCGTGACCCGGGTGCAGACATTCCCGAAGGAATCGACGAACTGGTGCGCGGGGACCGGCGGGTCGATGGTCAGGGTGTCGGGGGTGATCAGGTCGCCGGCCCGGGAGGGATGCACGTTGAGCATCAGGACCATCGGGGTCGGGCCGGGCGTGTCGAAGGCGATCGAGTAGCCGGTGCGGATCTTCATCGTGGCGTCCACGCAAATCAAAAGACGTGGTGCCTCAATCCTTGAGCCGCGGTGATGTTCCGAGATCTCGCCCCATTCCGTCGGCGACCTTTGCTCAAATGTTGTGCATCGACGAGGCGTCTGCGCTTGTGTCTGCTTTCCGACACCGGGTCAGCTGCCGGAGAGGGTGTCGAGGAGGAGCTTCAGGTTGAGGCCGACGATCACCGCGGCGATCGCCCAGGACAGCAGCTTGAGCCACGCCGGGATGACGAAGGCGCCCATCTTGCGCTTGTCGGAGACGAAGCTCACCAGCGGGATCACCGCGAAGGGCAACTGCATCGACAGCACGACCTGGCTCAGCACCAGGAGCTTCGCGGTGCCCTGCTCGCCGTAAAGGCCGGTGACCACCACCACCGGGACGATCGCGATGCCGCGGGTGAGGAGGCGGCGCGCCCAGTCGGGCAGGCGCAGGCGCAGGAAGCCCTCCATCACGATCTGGCCGGCGAGCGTCGCCGTGACGGTGGAGTTGAGGCCCGATGCCAGGAGCGCCAGCGCGAACAGGGTCGAGGCGAGGCCGACCCCGAGGAGCGGCGAGAGCAGGGCATGCGCCTCCTCGATCTCCTGCACGCCGGTATGGCCGGCAGCATGGAAGACCTTGGCCGCCATGATCAGGATCGCGGCGTTGACGAAGAGCGCCAGCGTCAGGGCGATGGTCGAATCGGCGACGGCGAAGCGCAGGGCGCTGCGCCGCCCGGCCTCGTCGCGGGGATAGGCCCGGGTCTGCACGATCGAGGAGTGCAGGTAGAGGTTGTGGGGCATCACCGTGGCGCCGAGGATGCCGATGGCGAGGTAGAGCGCCGCCGGGTCGGCGACGATCTTCGGTGACGGGATGAAGCCGCCGAGCACGTCGCGGATCGGCGGCGCGGCCATCGCGATCTGGATCGCGAAGCAGGCGAAGATGATCGTGAGCAGCGCGATCACGAAGGCTTCGAGCGCCCTAAAGCCCCGGCGCATCAAGAGCAGGATCAGCAGGACGTCGAGGCCGGTCAGGATGGCGCCGGCCAGCAACGGCAGGCCGAACAGGAGCTTCAACGCGATGGCGGTGCCGATCACCTCGGCGAGGTCGCAGGCGATGATCGCGGCCTCGCAGGCGAGCCAGAGCGCGATCCCGACCGGGCGCGGATAGGCGTCGCGGCAGGCCTGGGCGAGGTCGCGGCCGGTGGCGATGCCGAGCCGCGCGGCGAGCGCCTGGAGCACCACCGCCATCAGGTTCGAGACCAGGATGACGGCCAGCAGCGTGTAGCCGAACTGCGCCCCCCCGGCGATGTCGGTGGCCCAGTTGCCCGGGTCCATGTAGCCGACCGAGACCATGTAGCCGGGGCCCAGGAAGGCGAGCAGCCGCCGCGGCCACGACCCGGTGGCGCGCACCGGCACGCTCGCGTTCATCGCCCCGAGGCTCGGCTCCGCCGCGCCCGCGCGCCACGCCCATCCGTCCCGCATCCGCCCGTGCTCCGTCGCTCCCGCCCGGCTGCGGGCCCGTCCCCTTTATAGCCACTGCTATACTGATTTGAGAAGGCTGAATTCGGCGCGAATCAGGACCGCCGCTCTCGGAAGAAGTCGCGCAGCAGCGCCGCCGCCTCGCTCTCGCGCAGGCCGCCATAGATTTCGGGGGCGTGGTGGCAGGTCGGCTGGCTGAAGAAGCGCGGCCCGTGCTCGACGGCGCCGCCCTTCGGGTCGGCGGCCGCGAAGTAGAGCCGGCGGATGCGCGCGAAGCTGATGGCGCCGGCGCACATCGCGCAGGGCTCCAGGGTGACGTAGAGGTCGCAGCCGGTCAGGCGCTCGTCGCCGAGGCCCGCGCAGGCGGCGCGGATCGCCAGGATCTCGGCATGCGCCGTCGGATCGCGGTCGGCCCGGGGGCGGTTTCCGGCGACCGACAGCACCGCGCCGGCCCGCACCACGACGGCGCCCACCGGCACCTCGCCCCGCAGCCCCGCCTCCCGGGCCGCCGCAAGGGCGAGGCCGAGGGGATCCGGACGGGGATCCGGACGCGGGGGCGCCCCATCAAATTCGCGCATCGGTTCCGCTCGCCTGGACAGACCCCGTCTGGTATCAGGCGCGCATGAACGACAGCAACGACGACGAAACCGGGGCGCCGCAGCGGCGTCGCGGACGGGACGAGGCATCCGCGGGCTCCCCGGAGGGCCAGGCTTCGACGAAGCGCGCGGCCACCAAGGCGGCGGAGCCGGAGCCGGAGCGCATCGCCAAGGCGATCGCCCGGGCGGGCGTGGCCTCGCGCCGCGACGCCGAGGCGATGATCCTCGAGGGCCGGGTGACGCTGAACGGCGCGCGCCTCGACTCGCCGGCGGTGAACGTGACCCCGAGCGACCGCATCACGATCGACGGCGAGCCGCTGCCGACCCGCGAGCGCACCCGCCTGTGGCTCTTCCACAAGCCCCGCGGCGTGGTCACCACCGCCCGCGACCCGGAGGGGCGCCAGACGGTGTTCGACGTGCTGCCCGAAGACCTGCCGCGGGTGGTGGCGGTCGGCCGGCTCGACATCAACACCGAGGGGCTCCTGCTCCTCACCAATGACGGCGGCCTGGCCAAGGTCATCGCGCACCCCGAGACCGGCTGGCTGCGCCGCTACCGGGTGCGCGCCTATGGGGAGATCGACCAAGCCCAGCTCGACGCCCTGCGCAAGGGCGTCACCATCGACGGGATGGAGTACGGCCCGGTCGAGGCGACGATCGACCGGGCGCAGGGCGACAACGTCTGGCTGACGCTCGGCCTGCGCGAGGGCAAGAACCGCGAGGTCAAGCGGATCCTCGAGCATCTCGGGCTGTCGGTGAACCGCCTGATCCGGCTCTCCTTCGGGCCGTTCCAGCTCGGCGACCTCGAAGTGGGGCTCGTCGAGGAGATCCGCACCCGGGTGCTGAAGGACCAGCTCGGCACCACGCTCGCCGAGCAGGCCGGGGTCGACTTCACCAGCCCGGTGCGCGAGCCGATCGCGCCGTTCGGCTCGCCGAAGGCCGCCGCCCGCCAGGCGGCGCAGGAGGGCGCGCCCCGCGGGCGGGATCCGGCCCGGCCGCAATTCGGCAAGCCGCCCGGCGCGCCGGGGGCCCGGCGTCCGCCGGCGCCGCCGCGCACGGTCTGGCGCGACCCGGAGGCCGAGGCTGCCGGCGACCTGCCGAATCGCGGCCGGGTGCACCGGCGCGGCGACACCCCGCAGGAGATCCGCGCCGCCACGGCGGAGGCGCCGCGCAAGCGCGTCGGCGCCATCGCGAGCGGCGAGCGCCGGGTGCTGGTCGAGCGCCTGGTAGCCCAGCCGCAGGAAGCGCCGGCCCCGCATCGCCGCACCCGGTTCCGCGACCGCGACGACGCTCCCGGCCGCGACGCCCGCCCGATGCGCCGCCCCCGCGACGAGTCAGGCCCGGCGCGGCCTCCGCGGGGCGGCGCCAAGGACGGCCTCGCCGAGGAGGGCCGCGGCCGCGGCTTCGGCGGCAAGAGCGTCGGCGGCAAGAGCTTCGGCGGCAAGAGCTTCGAGGGCAGGGGGGGCGGTGGCCGCTCCTTCGAAGGCCGGTCCGGCGAGGGCCAGGGCCGCTCTTTCGGCAAGGGCGGGGGTGAGGGCCGGCCATTCGGCAGGGGTGGTGAGGGCCGCTCCTTCGGCGGCGGGGGCGGAGAAGGCCGCTCGTTCCGGTCAGCCGGCGGCGAAGGCCGCTCGTTCGGGGCGAAGGGCGGCGAGGGCCGCAGCTTTGCCGGCAAGGGCGAGGGTCGTCCCGGCGGCAAGTCGTTTTCCGGCAAGCCGTTCGCCGGCAAGTCTTTCGCCGGCAAGGGCGGCCCCGGCGGCGGCCGTCCGGGCGGGGGCGGAAAGCCCTTCGGCAAGCCCGGCGGCGGGTTCCGGGCGGGCGGCGGTGGCGGCGGCGGGAAGCCCGGCGGGCGCGGGGCGCGGCCGGGCGGCCGTCCCGGCGGCGGCCGGCCGCCGCGCGGAGCCTGAGCCTGAGCGATGCGGATCGTCGGAGGGACCTTGCGGGGCCGCGGCCTCGCCGGGCCGCGCAGCGACGCGATCCGGCCGACCTCGGACCGGCTGCGCGAGGCCGTGTTCAACGTCCTCACCCACGCCTACGACGATCCGGTCGCGGGCGCCCGCGTCCTCGACCTGTTCGCCGGCACCGGGGCGCTGGCCTGCGAGGCCCTGTCCCGCGGCGCGAGCTTCGCGCTTCTCGTCGATGACGGGGCGGAGGCCCGCTGCGTGATCCGGACCAACCTCGACGCCCTCGGGCTCGGGGGCGTGACCCGGCTGTTTCGCCGCGACGCGACCCGCCTCGGCGCGGCGCCGCCCGGCGCCCCGTTCGGCCTCGTCTTCTGCGATCCCCCTTACGGCCGCGACCTCGCCCCGAAGGCGCTCGCGGCGGCCCGGGAGGGCGGCTGGCTCGGGGCCGGGGCGCTGGCGGTGGTGGAGGAGGCGGCCTCCGCGGCCCTGGCGGCACCGGAGGGCTTCGCCGAACTCGAGCGCCGGACCTACGGCGACACCCAGGTGGCGTTCTGGCGCCTCACGGCTTGACCATCTCGTCGAGCGCCGCCGCGAAGCCGCTCGCCGCGACCCCGACGCCGCTCGCCGAGCGATAGGCGCTCCCGACCCGCACCCCCTGCGTCACCGCGGTGTGGATGCCGACGATCGCCGCGCTCCCGTCGGCGTCGAGGACCAGGACCGGCGCGCCGGATTCCCCCGACATCGACTCGCACAGGCCGGTGAGCTGGCCCGGCGCGGGGGCGTCGATGCGGGCGGCGCAGCCGCGATGGATCACCGGCAGGTAGGGCCGGTCTGCGGCGTAGCCGGCGAGCGCCACCACGGTGCCGGGCCGGCTCGCCGGCAGGTCGGCATCCGGCAGGACGAGCCACGGCACCGGCTTCAGGGCGAGGGGCTGGCGCAGGGTGACGACCACCCAGTCCCGCCCGACCATCTCCGGCGCGATGGCGCCGCGCGCCGGCCGCGCCGCGAGCCGCAGGTCGATGCCGGGGGCGAACCGGAAGGCCTCCGCCTCGGCGGTGCCGCCGTTCAGGTCCCGGGCCTGCCCGGCCACGAAATGGACCTGGTGCGGCTTGACCCATGCGTCGAGGCGGGCGTCGAACAGGCAATGGGCGGCGGTGAGCACGTGCCGGGGGCCGACCAGGGTGCCGGTGCAATGGCTGCGATGGGCCGGCCCCTGCACCACGTTGACGCGCCCGATCGCCGTGAACGGCCAGGCCGTCGGCTCCATCGGAACGCGCTTGTCCGGGAGACGGGCAGGCGCCTGCGCCTGCGCCGGAGGCCCGAGCGCCAGGATGAGGCTGACGACGAGAGGCACCGGAATCCGTCCCCGCTGCGGCATCGTCCGCGCCTCCCCTTGCGTCACCCTTGAGGGTCCATCGTAGCGGGCAGGACGCCAGTGTTCGAGGGCGCCCGCACAAGACCAGTCGTGAGAAAGTCAGGTCCGGACCGCTCCGTCCTCCTGCGCCGGCCGCCTTCGCGGGCGATTCCGCCGATCGGAGCGGGCCCGGGACCCCGCACTCATAAATTGTTCATCTATGGCGCGAAGCCCGGAACTGGCAGGCTGCCGCCGAGGTTAATGGCCCGCGTACCAGTACGGATTGTTCAAGGCCGAGCGACGCACTCGACTGGAGGGGCCCTATGCCGTTGCACCAGACCACGCCGGCTGCCCGGCTGCGCGCCCTGCTCCTGGCGATGACGTCGGGTTGCCTGCTGATCGCCTCGAGCGCCGGGGCGCGGGCGGAGAATGACGGCCTGGACTTCCTGCGGCAGATGTTCTCCGGCCCGGCCGCCGCACCGGCCCCGACGGCGCAACCCTACGCGGTCCAGCCCTACGACGCGCCGATGCGCCAGCGCGTGACCCGGCGCAAGAGCCTGGCGACCCAGGCGCGCGCCCTGCGCGGCCGGACCCGCTACGTCGCCCTGCCGAAGCCGGAGGTGAAGCCGCAGAAGGCCACCGAGGTGAAGCCGCTGGCGATCGCGGTGTCGCCGCTGAAATCCCTCGATGCCCGCACCGCGCTCCTGCGCGACCCGACCCTGAGGCCCGGCGACATCGTGATCATGCCGGAGGGACCGCGGGTGTTCCAGGGCACGCCTGATTCCGACAAGCACAAGATGGCCGACTTCCACGACGTGAACCGTCCGGGCGTGGTGCCGGCCAAGACCCGCAAGGAGCTGCTGGCCATGACGGCGCCGATCGGCGCGTTGCCGGCCGACGCCGCCCGGCGGATGATGGCGCAGTACCAGAAGGCCTCCGCGACGGTGGTGCCCACACCCCGCGTCGAGGCGGCCCTGGCCCGGGTGGTCTACCCGCGCTGAACCCGCGTCGCGGGCTCGGTGCCTGCGGCAACGAGGGTGTGGCTGACGGGACCGCGGGCGGGGCGAGCGGCGGCTCCGCTTGCTAAGGTGGGGCGGGCCGCAGCCACGCGGCCGGCCGCGTCGAGTTGTCAGTCCGCATGTCGATCCTGAGCCGGTTCCGGAACACCATCGCTCGGTCCGGCGGGACCCTGCGTGTTCCCGACGCCTCGCATCCCCCCCTCGCTCTCCCGGCCGCCCTCGTGGTGGCCGCTGCCGTGCTGGCCCCGGCTCCCGCCCGCGCGGCGGACGGCGCGGTGCTGGTCGCGCAGTGCAAGAGCCTGCTGCGCGGCGCCAAGGTCCGGGGCGACCAGGTCGAGTTCCGCCAGGATCCGGAGACCGTCGGCTGCTGGGCCTTCATGGCCGCCGTGCAGGACCTCGCCGGCGTCGCCGACACCGCCAATCAGCCGCCGCTCCTCGGCACCTGCCTGCCGGCCGACGGCAACCGCCTGCAGCTCGTCCGGGCGGTCGTGGATTACGGCGCTGCCCACCCGCCGGCGCTGCGCGAGAAGGCCGGCGTCCTCGCCCTGCTGGCCCTGCGCGACAAGTTCCCGTGCCGGAAGGAATAGGTCTCGCCGGCGATCGGGCCCCTGACCCCTCGGGAGGTGCAGCCCAGCCCATGGTCAGATGGTATCGCGCATCGCATTCGACGGCAAAAGGTTCCCGGCAATATTTCCTGCCGCTCCGCTTGCTCTGGCCGATGCGCTTCATACTCTCAGTGAGTACGGTGGGACGAGGCGCCGCCAACGGCGAAAGAGCCTCGTCCCGCGATCCGCTGATCGGAGGATGAGCATGGCCAAGGCCGACAGGCACAACATGGGTCCGGGGGCGCAGGGCAAGGGCTCCGGCACCGGCGCGATGACCGAGCTGCCCGAGGGCATTCTCGAGGAGAACATGGTGCTCAGCAACCGCGACAAGTCCCAGCACGGCGCGGCGCGGGGCCTCGACAGCAAGTTCGTCCAGACTGAGCAGTACCACGATCACGCCGCCAACCGGCGCAACTTCGACCAGACCCTGCCCGACCGGGCCGAGCAGAACACCAGCGGCCTGGAAGCCCCGATGACCACGACGTCGGGCGACGACAGTGCCCTGACCCGCCGGCAGCACAAGTAAGCGCGCCCGCCCGCCCATGCCGGCGAGAGCCCTCGTCCCGCCCGGGACGGGGGCTTTTTCTCGCCTCTGCGGCCGATCGGGGGAGGGGGCGTCAGGGGTTGCCGCGCAGGCCGTTGGCCAACTCTCGGTTGATCCGGATCAGCGCCGTCAGCTTGTCGGCGCTCGGCTCGACCATCGCGTCGAGGGTGCGGGTGAACACGAAGGCGCCGAGGCGGGCCATCGCGGTCTTCATCTCCTCCGGCAGCGGGGCGTCCGGCTCCGTCGCCGCGGAGGAGAGGATGGTCCAGACCTTGCGATTGAAGCCGAGGGCGTCGTTGAGCGTGGTGTGATGCGCGTCCCAATTGTCCTGGATCGTCTGCAGGCGGGCCGCTGCCTTGATCAGCACCGCCGCTTCCGCCTCGCGGGGGGTCAACGCCGTTTGCGACACTTTCGCGTAGGCGTTCGCCGCGTAGCTCATCGTCTGCCTCTCCCGTGGGCCGCAGCGTGGCCCCGCAGGCAGGTCTGCCATCGATTTGTTAAGCTAGGGTTGTGAGAGACCAGCGACGTGTCGGCAAACGGCTCGACCGGATTGCCGGCGTTCCGCCCTCAAACCGCTACGATGTCGGCGCAAGGACCGGCCGCTATGCTGAACTTCCTCCTCGGCGCCGTCGCGGGCGCATTGATGGCCGCCGTGGCGACGATCGCGGCTCTGCGCAACCCGGACGTCCAGGTGAGGATGGGGCTGGTGCGGCCGGAGCCGGCGGTGATCCAGAGCCGGCGCCCGGAGCCGGCGGCCTGCCCGCCGCCGGCGGCCCAGGCCCAGATGCCGGCGGGGACCCCGCAGGTCGGCCAGCCGGAGATGCTGTTCGCGCGCCGCCGCTTCTGGTCGGTGGCGCCCTGAATGGCGGCGCGGACGCCGCAGCCCGTCAGACGCTGCTGAGGAGCAGCATCACCACGGTCGTCGCCGCGGTCGAGCCGAGGAAGCCGCAGAGCGCCGCGGTGAACGAGTGGGCGCTGGCGGTCGGGGCGGCGAGGCGGGTCTCTGACGGGGTCTGGCTGGCGCTGGTCATGGCAAAGGATCCGATCTGGCGCGCCGCGTCGCGGCACCGCCCGGTGAGAGAGATGGGTGAATTGTCGATGAAACGGCGTGCGCTACGGCACGCCGTCAGTCGCAGCGGAAGAACCGCTTTTCCTGGCGCACGGAGCGCAGGGCACTCTTGAGGTCGACGGAGGCGACCGCGAGGCCGCAATCGTCGAGCCGGTCGCGGGCATCCTCGTAGCGATCCTCGGCATCGCCGAGGTTGTCACAGACCCGGTCGCGGTCGCCGATGCGGGCATCCTGGCGCGCCTGGAAGCGCAAGGCACCGGCCTCGTCGATCTTGCGCTGGGCGCCGAGGCAGGCCGGCTGCGCCAGGGCGGGACCGGCGAGGAGCAGGACGACGGCGGCGAGTGGCCAGCCGGGCGGGAGACGACGCGGTGTGGTCATCGCGAACTCACGGACTGTTCTGGGGTCAGACGCTGCGGCGATCGGCCTCATGGATGAAGGCTGATGCCAAGCTTGCTTATTGTGACCGAGGAACGTCGGGGGCGCCCGTGAGGTTCCGCGCAAAACGGCTCGGATGGGCACCAGCTCCCTGCCCGGGGGCCGTGACCCCGAGCGATCTCAGGTCACGGCGCGCCGCCGCCTGGTCGACAGGATCGTCTCGAGCGTGACCGGCCGGAATTCCCAGGCATCGACGCCGACATCGTATTGCCGGGTCACCGGCTTCAACTTGCCGTGCGAGTGCCCGTGCAGGTTCACGACGCCGCGTGCCATCCGGTTCCAGGTCCGGAACGCGTAGTGGCACAGCACGAGATGCGTGCCCTCGACGTCGATCTCGGCGTAGTGGGCGACGCTGAGCCAACTGTCGGCGCCGAGCGTCGCCGGGCCGTCGTTGTTGCCGACGATCAGGTGCTTCTGCCCGTTGAGGCCCGCGATCAGGGCCTGGACCCGCTCGGGCGGGGGGCCGAGCGCGACGTCGCCGAGGTGCCAGACCGTGTCCTCGGGCGCGACCACCGCGTTCCAGTTCGCCACCAGGGCGGCGTCGTGGGTCGCGAGGTCGGGGAAGGGCCGGCGGTCGATGCGCAGCACCCGCGGATCGCCGAAATGGGTGTCGCTGGTGAAGTAGGTCGTCATGGGCTGTCCGGAATGCCTGCTCGTCAGGTCGATGCGTCGGCCGCTCGGGGTCCGCCGCGTCGCAGGGTGTCGTGGATCGCAGCGTGTCGTGGCGAGACCGGCCCGGGCCGGCACGCGATGCCGGACTGATCGCGTCGGCCAAGTCCTGCGAAATCGCTGTCGCGATGCGGGAATCGGCGCCTCTCAGGCGCCGAGGATCTTCCAGACCCCTTGCGCGACGGCGCAGACCCGATCCTCGACCCGCAGGGTGCCCTGCATGAACATGATCGCGCGGGTCGATCGCACCACCCGGCACTCGGCGACCAGGAACTCGCCGACCTCGACGGGGCTGAGGAACTGCAGGTCGAGGCTGATCGTCGCCTGCCGCTGGCCCCCCTGGGCCTCCGCCGAGGCGCGGCCGAGCGCCATGTCCAGCAGCGTCGCCATCACGCCGCCATGGACCACGCCGTTGCGGTTGCGGTGCTTGTTCGCGACCAGCAGGCCGTGGAGCATGCCCGCCTCGCTGCCCCGCCGCCAGACCGGCCCGATCAGGTCCATGAACTCGGACATGTCGACGGTCTCCCAGCCGCCGGCGGCGGGATCGAACGGGGCGGTCATGCGGCTGTCTCCGTGCGGGGCGCTTGCCCTGATCATAGGAGGCCGCCTCAGGCCCGGCGAGGGCGTCTGGCGCGAGCGGTGGGCTGCCTCCGTGCCGATCAGGGGGGTTGAGGGCGGCGATCGCGCGGAGCCGCGCATCGGCCTAGCAGCCTGGGCTGCGAGCCGGCCGGAGACCTGCTGACGAACCCGACGGCCCGCGCGCGCCGCACCGCCGGGGCCGCTGCACCAGGGTTCCTCGGTAACGACAGTGGGACATTCTGAGTCTGCGCCTACCGACACGATTCGCATAAGGAAGATTATGGAACCATCATGGAGCCTCCGCGATCGGGCCACTGGATGCGGGTGGGCCATCGTGAAGGAGCAGCGCCGCCCGCGGAGTCGAGCGGTGCCGCACCCCGCCCGATCGCGTCACTTCACCATCGGGCAGCCGCCCTCCGACATCGGCCGGAAGGCCTGGTCCGCCGGGACCGTGTCGACGAGCTTGTAGTAGTCGTACGCACCCTTCGATTCGGCCGGCGCCTTCACCTCGAAGAGGTAGATCGGGTGGATCGCCCGTCCGTCGGGACGCACCGTCAGCTCACCGAACAGCCGGTCGCGCGGGCCTTGGCGCTTCATCTCCGCCACCGCGGTGCGTCCGTCGTCGCTGCCGGTGCGCGCCACCGCGTCGAGATAGGCGAGCGTCGCCGAGTAGACGCCGGCCTGGTTGCCGCTCGGCACCTTCCCGGCCTGGCCCGGCCGCGCCGCGAAGCGCTTGGCGAAGGCCCGGGTCTCGTCGCTCATGTCCCAGTAGAACGACTCGGTCAGCAGCAGACCTTGCGCATCCTTCAGGCCCATGGCGTGCACGTCGTTGATGAAGACGAGGAACGCGACCAGGGACTGCCCGGCCTGCTTCAGCCCGAACTCGTTGGCCTGCTTCACGATGTTGATCGCGTCCGCGCCCGCATTGGCGAGTCCGACGACCTTCGCGCCCGACCCCTGCGCCTGGAGCAGCAGCGACGAGAAGTCGGCGGTGCCGAGGGGATGGCGGCTCGCTCCCTTGACGCTTCCGCCATGAGTCTCGACGTAGCGGCTCGCCTCCGCCTCGATGCCCTGGCCGAGCGCGTAGTTCACGGTCAGGAAGTACCAGGATGTCCCGCCTCGCTTCATCATGGCGGCGGCGGTGGTGTTGCCGGTCGCCCAGGCGTCGTTGACCCACTGCACGGTGTTGGGCGAGCAGGCCTTGCCGGTCAGGTCCGAGGTGGCGGTGGCCGAGGCCAGGAACGCCATCCGCGTGTCGCGCAGGAGCGCGTTGACGGCGAGGCCGACCGACGAGTTCGGTACGTCCACCACCGCGTCGACCTTCTCGATGTCGAGCCACTTGCGGGCGATGGACGAGCCGACATCGGCCTTGTTCTGGTGGTCCGCGCCCACGATCTCGACCCGGATGCCTTTGCCCCCGCCGGCGAAGTCCTCGGCCGCCATGCGGGCGGCCTCGACCGAGCCCTGGCCGTTGGTGTCCTGGAACGGCCCCGACATGTCGGTCAGGACGCCGATCCGCACCACCCCGTCCGAGATCTCCGCCCGCGCCGCACCGGCGCCGAGGAGCGTCGTCGCGAGCAGGACAGCCCGCATCATCGTGCGCATCGTCTCCCTCCCCTTCCCTGAGCATCATTCGCCGAAGCGGTCACCGGTTCGGCGGCGAAAATGATGCAAAAACAAGAAGCTAAGCAGAGTTGCGCCATGCAATTCTGCTTAGTCTGCATTCTCGACGTTCAGACCTGCCGATCGGGCAGGCGCACCACGAGCCCGTCGAGATCGGCCGTGGCGATGACCTGGCAGGACAGCCGGCTCGTCGGCCGCCGCTCGGCGGCGGTGCCCTCCAGGAGGGCGTCCTCGTCCTCGAACAGCGGCGGCAGGCGCTCCGTCCAGGCCTCGTCGACATAGACGTGGCAGGTCGCGCACATCGCGTTGCCGCCGCACTCGGCCACGATCCCGTCGAGGCCCTGGGTGGTGGCGCCCTGCATCAGGCTCGTGCCCTCCGGGACGGAGAGGTCCCGCTGCCCGCCATCCGGGCGGATGAAGGTGATCATCGGCATGAGGCGTCGTCCTTCAGGCGGCCGTCAGGGTGACGGGCAGACGCTCGAGCCCGCGCAGGGTGTTGTTGTAGCGGCGCACGACCGGGCCGGTGATCGTGATCGCGCCGACCCTGGCGGCCAGCGCCGCGAGCATCACCTCGCCCTCGAGGCGGCCGAGCAGCTGGCCGACGCACATGTGGATGCCGGATCCGAAGCCGACATGGCCGACCGTCGGGCGGGTCGGGACGTAGCGGTCGGGCTCGTCCCAGCGCCGCGGGTCGCGGTTGGCGGCGCCCAGGAACATCAGCACCTTGGAGCCTTCGTCGAGACGGGCCCCGCCGATCTCGACAGGCCGGGTCGTGGTGCGGAAGAAGGTCTGGACCGGGCTCTCGAACCGCACCGCCTCCTCGAACGCCGCCCGGGCGAGGCTCGGATCCGCCCGCAAGGCCGCCCAGGCCTCGGGGAAGCGGGCCAGGCAGTAGATCGCCGCCCCGATGCTGTTCACCGTCGTGTCGAGGCCCGCCGTCAGCAGCGAGCGCACGAGGAGCGGCGCCTCGTCATGGGTGATGGCGCCGGCATCGGCCGCCGCGTGGATCGCGGCCCCGAAGCCGCCGGGCGCGAGATTCTCCCGCCGGCACTGCTCCATGACCCAGGCGACGTGGGGCGCCGCGGTCTCGAGGGCGCGCTGGCGCAGGGCGTTGGGCGGCCCGAAGGCATTGAAGGCGAGGCCCGCATAGGGCAGCAGGTGCTCGCGCCCGTCCTGCCGCAGCCCGACCGCGTCCGGAAACACCGAGAGCGGGAACGCCTCGGCGAGATCGGCGACCGCGTCGATCTCGCGGCGGGCGAGGAGCCGATCCACGAGCCGGTGCGCCGCCGCCTGGAAGCCCTCGCGCAGGGTCTTCATCACCGCCGGCGACAGGACCCGGTTCAGGACCGCGCGGGTGCGTCCATGCGCCGGGGGATCGGCCTCCAGGATCAGGCTCTGCGGCCGCCAGGGCTTCTCCTTGGCGAAGTCGCTCAGGCCCACGCCGCGGCCGGAGCAGAAGGTCGCCGGGTCGTGCAGCACGGCGCGCACCTCCTCGTAGCGCGCCACCGCGTGCACGCTCCAGCGCGGCAGCCACACCACCGGTCCGGCCTCCCGCAGGGCCTCGTGGATGCGGTGCGGATCCTCGAAGAACTCGATCGAGAACGGATCGACGTCGACGGCCGGCGCGCCCGAGGCGTTCATCAAGGCGGCCGGAAGTCCCGGAGAGGCAGCAGACATCGATGCCTGCGGGGGTGCGGTCATGCCAGATCCTCCCATGTTCTGTTGCGGCTCTGCCGTGTCACCGAGGTGAACGGCCGGCCGTGGCGCTCCCCACCGAATTCTCGCAGCGCGCCTCGACGCCGTCCACCTGGCGGGACATAAGGTCGGGCACGGACGGCGCGCCGGGGTGGAGATGACATCGGGTCGAGCAGGACAGGCCGGCGACCGGGCGGAGGCGGCGGGCGCGACGCCCGGGCCGCGGCTCGACCTCGAACGCTACGTTCCGGCCCTCCTGACCTTCGTCGCCAACAAGCTGTCGCACAGCGCGAGCGCCACCTACCAGCGCCGCTTCGGCGTCAACGTCACCGAGTGGCGGATCATGTCGCTGCTGGCGATCGAGCCCGGCATCCCGGCCGCGCGCATCTGCCAGGTGATCGGGTTCGACAAGGGGCCGGTGAGCCGGACCCTGGCCTCCCTGGAGAAGCGTGATCTCGTCGCCGTCGAGGCGGATCCGGACGACGCGCGCCGGCGCCTGATCCGCCTGACGATGCGGGGCGAGGCGCTGCACGACGAGATCATCGTCGTGGCGCTGGAGCGGGAGCGCCGCCTGACGGCCTGCCTGACGCCGGAGCAGCGCGACACCCTGATCGATCTTCTCAACCGCCTGCATGCGAACCTGCCTGCCCTGGCGACGCCCGGGACCTCCCGGCGCAAGCACCCGATGTGATCCGGAGAGACGGCGCCGCTCAGGCGGCCGCCGCGTGCCCGACCAGCGCCCGCAGGTCGAAGGCGGGATCGGCCGCCTGGCCGGCCGGCAGCGGCGCGCGCTGCGCGATCAGGCGTCGGGCGACCATGTGGTCGGCCGGCCTGTTGACGGACTCGACCGCGACGAGGCGCTCCTCCCGGTAGCGGAAGACCGAGAAGGCGCCGCTTGCCGGGTCGCCGCGCGTCACCGCGAGGTCGTGCGGCGTCGCCAGGCCGGCGATCTGCAGCTTGACGCGGCCCTGGTCGCTCCAGAACCACGGCAGGGCGCCGTAGGGCGCCGCCCGGCCGGTCAGGCGCGCCGCGACGCAGCGGGCCTGGTCGACGGCGTTCTGGACCGATTCGATCCGCGTCGGCGCGTTCCCGGCGAAGGGGCTCGGAAAGGCGGCGCAGTCGCCGATCGCCGAGATCGAGGGGTCGGAGGTGAGGAGCCGGTGATCGACCAGGATGCCGTCGGCGACCGGCAGGCCCGCCGCGGCCGCGAGGTCGACGTTCGGCACGACGCCGATCCCGACGAGAACCAGGTCCGCCGCGAGCGAGCGGCCGTCGGCGGTCTCGACGGCGGCGACGCGCCCGCCCCTCCCGGCGATCCGCTCCACGCCCGCACCGAGGACGAACCGGATCCCGGCCGCCTCGTGGGCCGTGCGGAAGAAGGCCGAGATCGGCCGGGAGACCGCGCGCGCCATCACCCGTTCGGCGGTCTCGACGACCGTGACGGCGATCCCGCGGGCTGCCGCCGCCGCGGCGACTTCCAGGCCGATGAAGCCTGCGCCCACGACGACGATCCGTTCGCGGCCGGTCAGGCTCCGCCGGACGGCGTCGGCCTCCGCCAGCGTGCGAAGCTGGAGGACGCCCTGGAGGTCGGCTCCCGGGACCGCCAGGGGACGGTTGCGGGCACCCGTCGCGAGGATCAGGTGGTCGTAAGCGAGCGGCTCGCCCGAGGCGACCGCAACCCGCCTTGCCGCCCGGTCCACGGCGGTCGCCCGGATGCCGAGCCGGATCGCGATGCGATGGTCGGCATAGAAGCGCGCAGGCCGCAGCGCCAGGCTCTCCCCGCTCGCCTGGCCGGCGAGGTAAGCCTTGGACAGCGGCGGACGCTGGTAGCGTGCGACGGATTCGTCGCCGACGATCGTGAGCGATCCGTCGAAGCCTCCCTCGCGGAGCGACGCGGCGGCCTGGAAGCCGGCCTGGCCGGCTCCGACGATCACGATGTCGCCTCCCGCGCTCATGGCTGTGCCTCGCGCATCGCGTCCTCCGCACCGGGCGATTGTTCGCTCTCGGATCGGACCTTCGCACAGGCATGTTGCTCTGGCAACTTATTTGTTGCTTAGGCAACGATACGCGCGCGGCGACGGGCCAATGGCCGTGGCGGGCGGCGGCATCGCCGCCGCGTCGTCGGGGAGGCTGATCGGCCCGGCGTGGAACCGGGGCGAGGCCGCGGTTCCCGATCGGGACGGATCGGATCCCCCCGCCCGCCCCTGTTGACGGCGCACGATGCCAGGGTGGCGCATGCGCGTCATGATGGCGGCAGGCGGCGATGGTGCCCGGCTGCCGCAAGGGTGTTGGGGATCGAGGGACGGCGCGGTATCCCCGAAGGGCGGGCCTTCGGAGGAGCAGATTGCGGGATCCGGCAGGTCCGCGACGTCGCCGGGGACGCCGCCGCGGGGTGCGCCCGCCTCTTCCTTCGCGCGCTCCGCCGTGGGCATCGCGATCGACGGCCATCGCCTCTCACCATGCCCGGGCAGTCTCGAACGGCCAGGCCGCAGGCACGGCATCGGATTGATGACGGCGCCCGTTCGCGTTCACGGGTCGCTGCGGTCGGCGACGACGTCAGCGACACAGGTCGGCATGTGGGGAGGAAAGCGCAGGACGTGCGGGCAACCAACCGCCGAGCGGGCTCCCGGCGGCGGCGACTTCGCCGGGCGCGACGCGGCGCCCGTCAGGAGCGACAGGGCGCGCCGGCCGCCCTGTCGCCGCCAGGCAGAACGGCGCGGCGCGATCCTGCTCCGGATCCCGTTTTCGCATCGCGCTCGGGGCCGAACCGATGACCGCTCCGGCACCCGTCCTTCGCGACAGGCGGCATGATGCACCGGGATCGATGCACCGGGATCCACGTCACTCCGCCGCGGCAGCGTCGGCCTTCTTCGCCCGGCCGCGGCGGGCCGGCGCCGGCTTCGGCTTGGCGGCGATCGCCTCGGCCTCGGCCTCGGCCTTCTGCGCGGCCGCCCGGTCGCGCCGGATCTGGCCGAGTCCAAGGCTCTTGGCGAGCTCGCTGCGCTGCGCCGCGTAGTTCGCGGCAACCATCGGATAGTCGAAGGGGAGCCCGTATTTCTGCCGGTACTCGTCCGGGGTGAGCCCTCGCGTGGTGAGATGCCGCTTCAGGCTCTTGTACTGCCGCCCGTCGATGAAGCTCGTGATGAAATCCGGCGTGACCGACTTCCGGATCTGGGCCGCGGTGACCTTGTGGTCCTCGGCCGGCTCGGCCGGCGGCCGGCCGAGGCTGGTGAGCGACGCGTGCACCGACGCGATCAGGCCGGGCAGCTCGGCCACCGGCAGGTTGTTGTTCGAGACGTAGGCGCCGACGATATCGCTCGTCAGCTCGGTCAGTGGGGAGGTGAAGGAGGTCGTGTCGTCCATGTTCTTATTCCAGTTTATCTCGCCAAACCGTGATGCGCGGTGCATTCGTCAAGGTCAAGTGATATAAATCGGCAACCAACCGATAAAACGCCGTGAACCTCGGTACCGGATCAAGCGTACCTGCAGAACACGCGCCGCTCCTCTGTGATGCGCCGGCAGGTCCGACTGCGTCAGAGCACCGGCCGGTTGCGGGATGCGGCGGTTTCGAAAGTCGTGCGCCGGTGCGCGGCCGTCCCGCAGGCATACGATTCGATTTCGGCGCGGCGCCCCTTGAACCGATGGCCGGCTTCCGTCGTTCGTCCATGGGGAACGGTGTCGGAGCGAAGGCGATGGGTGTCGCGAGAAGGGCCGGCCGGCCCGGCCGGGTCGTGGAGGTGGGCGTGCGCGGGCAGGCCCGCTACGCCAGAATGGCGAGCGGCGAGACGATCTGGTGGGGCTCGGAGGAGGAGGTGCCCGACGCGGTGGCCCTGGCGGCCGATGCCACGCGGGATGCGATCGGCCGCCGGACGGTGCCGGAGACCAGGCGGGCTTCGGCCTGACCTGCCGACGCGACGCCGGATCGACCCGGCGTCGCGCACTGGACCGTGACGGTCGCGGCAGCCGGACCAGCGTCAGCCGGGGCCGGCGGTCGGGGACTGCCAGTCGACCCCGGGATGCTCGCGCACGTCGCCCGCAGCGGAACCGGTCTCCGACGTGCTGACCCACTCGCCGGGTTCGGCGACCGCCACGATCTCGTCCTCCGGATAGGCGGCTTCGAGAAACAGCCTCGCCTCGCCCTCGGCCGCGGCGCGGACCGTCACGAGCGGACGGTCCCCGGCGGGTCCTCGCACCCGTGCGATGAAGAGCTTCGTCATGCCTGTCCCTCCGGGCGCGTGGCTGGCCGACGAGACAACGCGGTCACCCGCTCCCGGTCCCCGATCGGGGCTCGACCGCGACGCGCGGGCGGTCGCGATCGCGGCCTGGAACGCCAGACCCGCATCGAGCACGTCCATCGCGTATTCGGGCCATCGGACCGGCGCGAGCCTGACCCCCAAGGTCACCAGGGCCGAGACGGTCGTGGTGATCGCGTCATTGCGCGCGCTCAGCCACGTGGCCTTGATGAGCGGGTTCCGATCGTGCCGGAAGCCCAGCAACGCGCCGGCCGTGGCGTACCCGATCAGGATCGCGCTGGCGGCCGAGAAGCCCAGAAGCCCGGGATCGATCGGGCGCGGATCGACGATCTTGCTCCAGAGATCGTAGAGGGTGTGCGCGCCCGCGACGGCCAGGACGGCGGCGATGACGAGGGCGAACAGGTGTTCGACCTCGGCGCTGCGGCCGAACACCAGGGCGGCGATGCCGTAGAGCAGGACCGTGTAGATCCAGTCGATCGCGTCCTTCAGGAACTGTGCGGACCCGGACGACACCGCCCAGGCGGCCTGCCCGAAGGCGAACAGGAAGGTTCCGGCCGTGATCGACCAGATGGCGCGCCTGTAGGCGCGGTCGCGCCCGGCGTCGTGCCGTTCAGATGGTGTCATGCGGCTCCACCCCCGGACCGGATCTACTGCGCCGTCGTGCGCCTGTCAGGCGCGGGTTCGGGCGCGATCGGCACCGTTGCGGCAGCCGCCGGCCCGCACGTCGCCGACGACCCGGGCACGGACGCGATGAGGGTGTCGATCGGGGTGAGCGCCTCGACCAGGCTCTCAGCGCTCGCGCCGGTAGTGCATGGCGACCGCGCCGTTCCGGAGCGGCTTCGCCGAGACCAGCCGGAGCCGCCGCGTCCTGGTCAGCCCGCCCTGGTACAGGGTCGGACCATGGCCAGCAATCCTGGGGTGGACGAGGAACTGATACTCATCGATCAGATCGAGCCGGTCCAGTTCGGTCGCGAGTTTGCCGCTACCGAGGAGCACGCCCGCCGGGGTCTCGTCCTTGAGCCGCTGCACGCTTGTTCTCAGGTCGGCAGGCATAAGGTGGCTGTTCGACCACGGAAAATGCTTTCGCGTCGACGACACCACGTATTTCGGCTTGTCTTCCAGCTTGACCGCCCATTCGCGCATCGCTCGCGGCGCCACGGCGTCGCCGCGAGCGACCGCCGGCCAGTAGCTCTCCATCATCTCGTAGGTGATGCGGCCCCACAGCATCGCCCCGCCCTTGTCCATGAGGTGGGTGAAGAAGGCGTGCGTCTCCTGGTCGGCGATTCCCTCCTGGTGGTCGACGCAGCCGTCCAGGGTGACGTTGATGCTGAAGGTCAATAGTCCCATGCCGCGAGCCTATACCACATCCTCAAAAACTTAGGGTGTCCTGTCCACTCCTGATGCGTAAATCATGCTGTGGTCCCGTAGCGGCTTCTCGTGTGGTCATGCTGAGGCTGTCGACCCTCGAGGCTCGACAGCCTCAGCATGACCATTTGAATGCCCGCTCGGGAGGCGACCGTCGCCCGGACGTCTGCTCGGCACCCGCGGGCGGATGCCCCCCACCCGCGATGCATGATCCCGCAGGGATGGGGCCATACCCCGAAGCGGGGCCGGATGACGGCATCCCCCGCCGATTCTCAGGGCGCGTAGTGCGTGAACACGAGATCGTTCCCCTTGGGCGCGCCGGCGTGGCAGGGGGCGCAGGTCTGCATCAGCGTGGCGCTGCGGTCGGGCTTGCCGTTCTCGAACTGTCCGTAGCCCCAGCCTCCCGTCTCGGCGTAGCGCTTCGCGTCCTTCACGCTGAACTGGACGTTCGTGGGCGCGCCGGCGACGAAGGACTGGGGGCGGCCGAACACGGCGTCGTTCTCCGGCGACGAGACGTAGTGCCAAGCCAATCGCGCGATGATCGCCCCATCCGGGAATGGTCGCGTTCCTTCGCGAAAGGCCTTGAGCGCGATGGCGTTCCCGAGAATGGCGCGGATGTCGTTGGCGTTGCCGGCCTCGTGGGCCACGCTGATCACCGGCCAGTCGCGGTAGCCCGCGGGAATCCGCACCCCGAAGAGCGGCGACCCATCCTCGTCCGCGCTGCCGGCGGCGGCCGGCGACAGGGCGAGGGCGCAGGCGGCCGCGACCGACCGCCAGCCGATCCGTACCATCGAGCGTCTCCTGACTGGCCGGTGACCCGGCAGGGTGTCGGTGTCGCGGTGCTCGCCCGTGGCCATGGAGGCCGATGCTGAGCCGGAAGACCGCGCGAGGCGAGAGCATGCCTGGCCAGGGCGGGCCATCCAAGAACGAATGTCAATCCGCCGGCGGCTTGCGAGCGCCGCACAGAACCGCTTGGTCCGGCGGAGATTGACGAGGCTGGCCTGCAGGACCGTGAAGGGCTCGTCGATGTCGGCGCGCCGTTCGCAGCCGATGGGCAGGCGACGGGCGCGGTTGAACCAGGCCTCTCACGGGGCGCGCGTCGGCGCCGATCGTCCGGATGACCGCCACGGCAGGCCCTCGCGTCCCCCCCTCGGCCGACGCGATCACCGTCCAGATCGAGATCGGGGCGCCCGCGACGCGCTCGTGGTCCCGGCCGGTCGATGCCCGCGACGTGCCGTCCGCCCGCGTCGCCACGGGGCGATAGCCCGGACGCGCGCTCTCCGTGGCGGCGAAATTCGTCGAGCCGCTCGCGGCCCGGCTCGAATCCGGAGCCACGGCCCTCGACGCGGCCCGGGCCGCGGGCGATGCTGCGACGCGGACGCCCCCTTGCCCGCCGAACCCGGATCCCGACGCATGACGCATCGCCTGACCGCCTCGCCCGAGACCTGCCGCTGGGGCTACTTCGACGCGTCGGTGCCGCCGGTCCTGACGGTCCGCAGCGGCGAGCGGGTCACGATCGAGACCGTCTCGGGCGGGCCCGACGCCCTGCCGCCCGACGGATTCCACGTGCCGCCGGAGCTCCGCGCGATCCACGCCGCCGAGGCGGGCATTCCGTTCGGCCCGCACATCCTCACGGGGCCGGTGGCGATCGAGGGCGCGCGGCCCGGCGACGTGCTCGAGGTGCGGATTCTCGAGGTGGCCTTGCGCCAGGACTGGGGCTACAACCGCCACCGCCCGCTCGCCGGAACCCTGCCGGACGAGTTTCCCGTCTTCCACCAGATGAACATCCCCCTCGACCGGGAGCGCCTGACCGCCCGGATGCCCTGGGGGCTGGAGCTGCCGCTGTCGCCGTTCTTCGGCGTGATGGGGGTCGCCCCCCCGCCGGCCTGGGGGCGCTGCACCTCGATCGTGCCGCGCGCGTTCGGCGGCAACCTCGACAACAAGGAGCTCATCGCCGGCACCACCCTCTACCTGCCGGTCTTCGCGGACGGCGCCCTGTTCTCCTGCGGCGACGGCCACGGCGCGCAGGGCGACGGCGAGGTCAACGTCACGGCGATCGAGACGGCGCTCTCCGGGACGTTCGAATTCGTGCTGCACCGGGACCTGCGGCTCGCCATCCCCCGGGCCGAGACGCCGAGCCACGTCATCACGATGGGCCTCGATCCCGACCTCGACCGCTGCGCCGAGCGGGCGCTGCGGGAGATGATCGACCTCGTGGTCGCCCGCATCGGCATTACCCGCGACGAGGCCTACGCCCTCTGCAGCATCGCCGCCGACCTGCGGGTGACCCAGACGGTCAACCAGCACAAGGGCGTGCACTGCATGCTGCGCAAGGAATACCTGGTCCGGTGACGCGGTGAGGACCTGCTTGCTCGGCCGCCGCCGGGGCAAGACCGGCACCGGATGAGACCGGGCTCGGTCGTTCCGTCGGTTACCCGTCCGCCGGCCTCTCGAGGCCGGCGATTTCCCGCAGCCAGTGCCCCGCGATGGCGTCGCGGCGGGCGAACCACGTGCCCTCGCGGGCGGCGGCGTGGGCGAGGAAGCGCTCGAGGCCGCCGATGCGGCCGGGCCGGCCGATGATGCGCAGGTGCAGGCCCACCGACAGCATCCGCGGCGCGTCGCCTCCTTCCGCGTAGAGGCGGTCGAAGGCGTCGATGCAGTAGCGGGCGAAATCGTCGCCGAACACGAAGCCGCCGCCGCGCTGGAAGCGCATGTCGTTGGTGTCGAAGGCGTAAGGCAGCACGACGTGCGGATGGCCGTCTCGTCCCGGGACGAGGTAGGGCAGGTCGTCGTTGTAGGCGTTCGAATCGTACAGGAAGCCGCCCTGCTCCAGGAGCAGCCGGCGGGTGTTCACCGAGGTGGCCGAGCGGGTGTGCCAGCCGACGGGCGCCTGGCCCGTCGCGTCCCGGATCGCCGCGACCGCCCGGGCGATCGCCGCCCGCTCCTCGGCCTCGCCCATCCCGGCATGGCGCTCCCAGCGCCAGCCATGGGCCGCGACCTCGTGCCCGTCGGCCACCGCCTCCTGCGCCAGCCACGGCGAGAGCGCGACGGCGCGGCCGTTGGCGTTGAGGGTCGCGGAGACGCCGTAAGCCGCGAGCAGCGCCCGGATCCGCGGCCAGCCGGCCCGGGTGCCGTACTCGAAATGCGATTCCATGCAGAGGTCGCGGTGGCCGACGACCTCCTCCACCACCTCGTAGACCGCCTCGTTGCGCTCGTCGCCCATGCCGAGGGAGAGCTCCGCCCCCTCCTCGACATTGACGACGACCGAGACGGCGAGCCGGGCGCCGCCCGGCCAGGCGACCGCCGGCGGGGTGCCGCCATAGCCGCGGAAATCGCGATCGTGTGCCTTCGGGGCCCGCGTCACCATCGCGTCAGACCTCGGCCAGGCGGCGCAGGCCGACGAGGCGGCCGCCGAGGATCAGCACCGCGACGGCGAGCAGGATCAGGAGCGCCGAGATCGCCGCCACCGTCGGGTCGGGCCGCTCTTCGACGTATTGCAGCATCTGGATCGGCAGGGTCTTGGTCCAGGCATCGGTGAAGAAGATCGAGATCGGGTAGTTGTCCATCGAGGCGAGGAACGCGAACAGGCCGGAGGTGAGGAAGGCCGGCGCCAGGCCCGGCACCAGCACGCGCAGGATCGCGGCAGGATAGGACAGGCCGAGGGTGCGGGCGGCATCGATCAGGGTGAAGTCGAAGAGCGAGAGTGCCGCCACCACGGTGCGCACGACGTAAGGCAGCGTGATCACCCCGTGGGCGATCAGGAGGCTCACGCCCACGTCGCGCAGGCCGGCGGCGCGAAAGCCCTGCAGCATGGCGATGCCGACGACGAGGCCGGGGAGCATCAGGGGCGAGATCAGGAAGGTGACGAGGGCCTCGCGCCCGGGGAAGCGGCCACGCACCACCGCGATGGCGCAGAGCGTGCCCAGCACCAGCGCCAGGGCGGTGGCCAGGCAGGCCACCCGCAGCGAGGTCCAGACCGCGGGCCAGAGGTCGCGGGAGGCCCAGAGCCGCTCGTACCAGCGCGTCGACCAGGCGGGCGGCGGCAGGGTGAAGACCGCGCTCGACCCGAACGAGACCGCCACCGTGACGAGGAGGGGTGCCATCAGGAACAGGGCGGCGGCGATGGCAAGCACCCAGACGAGGGCGAGGGCGATGCGCTCGGTCGCGGTCATGCGTGGCCTCCCCCGCCGAGGCGGCGCGCGAGCGCCGTCGAGCCGACCACGACCGCGACCGCAACCGCGAGCAGGATCACCGCGGTGGTCGAGCCGAGCTGCTCGTCGCGCATGAACAGGAAGGCGCGGCCGGTCAGCGTCGCGAGGGTCTGGTAGCGGTCGCCGATGACGAGGCTCGGCACGACGTACATCGACACGGCGAGGGAGAACACGAAGGCGACGCCCGAGACGATCCCCGGCAGGGTGAGCGGCAGGGTCACGGTGAGGAAGCGGCGCAAGGGGCTCGCGCCCAGGGTCGCGGCGGCCTCGGGGAGGCGCGGGTCGATGAGGCGGATCACCGCGTAGATCGGCAGGATCATGAACGGCAGGAAGACGTTGGCGGCGCCGATGACGAGCCCGGTCTCGGTGAACAGCAGGCGCTGGGGCGCGTCCCAGATCCCGGTTCCGACGAGGGCTTGCGAGACGATCCCGTCCCGGCGCAGCACGATCTGCCAGGCATAGGCCTTGACCACGACCCCGACCGAGAGCGGCAGGATGACGGAGAGGAGCAGCAGCGCCTGTCCCCAGCCGCGGGCCCGCGCCAGGGCGACCGCCGCCGGGTAGCCGGCGAGCAGGCAGACCAGGGTGACGAGGAGGGCCGTCCGCACCGTGTTGCCGATGACCCGCCAGCTGAACGGGTCGGACAGGAACTGGGCGAGGGGCGCGAGGCTGATCCCCTGCGGGCCCGAGAGGCTGCGCGCGAGGAGGACGAGGAGCGGCCAGCCATAGGCCGCCGCCAGGTAGGCGAAGGCCGGCAGCGCCAGCAGCGCCACCGGATCGGGCCGGAGGAGCGGCCAGCGGGCCGGGACGGGGCCAGCGACGGGAGCGGCGGGCGCGGTCATGCGGCCTCCCGCTGGGGAGCGGGCTCGGCGGGGAAGACCAGCGTGTCCTCGACCGCCCAGGACAGGCGCAGCCGCGCGCCGGGCGCCGCGCCCGCCGGGATCTCGGGGGTCTCGGCCATCAGGGTCCTCTCCCCGTCCGGCCCGGCGAAGAACAGGTGGGCGCGCGCACCCTGGAACGCGACCTCGACGAGGGCGGCCTCGACCGTGTTCGGCCCATCTCCGCTGACCCGGATCCGCTCCGGCCGCACGCCGAGAAGCACCGGGCTGCCCGGCCGGAAGCGGCCCGGTGCCCGCAGCGTCCCGAGCGGGGTCTCGACCCGGAGCATCCCGTCGCCCTCCTCCCGCACCGTGCCGGGAAGCCGGCTCGACAGGCCGACGAAGCCGAGCGCGAAGGCGGTGGCGGGCCGGCGGTAGAGCGTGACCGGATCGGCGAGCTGCTCGATCGCGCCGCGGTTCATCACCGCGATCCGATCCGACATGGTGAGCGCCTCGTCCTGGTCGTGGGTGACGAACAGGGCGGTGATGCCGAGCTCGCGCAGGAGGCGCTTGAGGTCGATCTGCATCGCCTCCCGGAGCTTGCGGTCGAGGGCCGAGAACGGCTCGTCGAGGAGCAGGAGCTTGGGCCGCACGGCGAGCGCCCGGGCCACCGCCACCCGCTGCTGCTGCCCGCCCGAGAGCGCCTGCGCGCGCCGGTCGGCGAAGGGTGCCATCTGGACGAGGGCGAGGAAGCGGGCCACGGCGGCCGGGATCTCGGACTTGGGATGCCCCTTGGCCTTGAGCCCGAACGCCACGTTCTCGGCGACCGTGAGGTGCGGAAACAGGGCGTAGTTCTGGAACACCACCCCGACGTCGCGCCGGTGCGGCGGGCTGCGGGTGATGTCTCGCCCGTCGAGCACGACCCGGCCGCGGTCGGGAGCGACGAGGCCGGCGACGATGCGCAGCAACGTCGTCTTCCCGCAGCCGGAGGGGCCGAGCAGCGAGACGAACTCGCCGCTCCCGACGGCGAGGTCGACCCCGCCGAGCACCGCGCTCGCGCCGTAGCGCTTCTCGGCGCCGGTGATGGTGAGGAAGCCGGGATCGGACAGGTCAGGCAGGGACATGGCGGGCCTCAGATCGCCATCTCGCGGTCCCAGCGCTTGATCCAGCCGTCGCGCTCGCGGGCGACGTTGGCCCAGTCGATCTGGTGCACCACCATGTCGGGGGACAGCCCGGCCGGGCGCGGCACCGTGCGGTTGGTGGGCAGCGAGAAGGTCGGGCCGACGAGGCGCTGCTGCAGCTCGGCCCCGAGCAGCAGGTCGACATACGCGAAGGCGAGGTCGGCTTGAGGGCAGCCCTTCACCACGGCGATGCCCGACGGCATCGCGAACACGCCCTCCTTCGGGGCCGCGAGCGCGATCGGGGCGCCGGCGGCCTTGCGCTCGAGGGCGTAGGACGACATCGCGGAGGAGATCATCCAGGCCTCGCCCTGCTCCAGGAGGTTATAGGCCTGGGGTTGCTGCGTGTAGACCGTGAGCAGGTTCGGCTTGAGCGCGGCGAGCTTGCGGAAGCCCGGCTCGACATCGCCCTGCGCCGCGTCGAGGGACTTGCCGCTCGCGAGCGCCGTCGCCGCGAAGATGTTGGGCAATCCCTCGGTGTTCTGCAGCGAGGGCACGATCACCCGGCCCTTGTACCGGGGATCGTACGGATCGGCCCAGGAGGTCGGGGCCTGGCGCAAAGCCTCGGTGTTGTAGGCGATGCCGAGCCAGGGCTGCAGGTAGTTCGCCCACATCCCATCCATGTGGACGGTGCCGGGCACGAGGGCGGCGAGATTCGGCACCCGGGCCGGGGTCAGCGGGTCGAGGAGACCCTCCTTCACCGCCAGGATCATCACCGGATCGTCCATCTGGACGACGCCGAGATAGGGCCGGTCCCGGTTCTTCTGCATCTTCTCGAGGTTCACGAGGGAGCGCGTGCCCTCGAAGATCACCCTGGCGCCGTGCTTCTTCTCGAAGGCCGGGACGACGATCTCCTCGACCCAGGCCTTGTGGCCGGCGGCCCCGCCGACGACGAGCTCGCGCGTCTGCGCCCGCAGGATGCCGGGTGCCGCCACTAGGGCGCCGAGGCTTGCACCGCCGCGCAGCACCGCGCGGCGATCGGGAGAGAGGGACGGCATGGCGGGAAACCCTCCGGACGGAGCGGATGACGCCACAGGGATAGGGCCGCGCCGCGTCGGAATGAAGCACAAAGTCAGCGCAATTGTGCACAATCTTGGAGCGACGGGGCGCGCGATTGGCCTTGGGCGACGGGCGCTCCGGGCTTATTGCGGAGCGGGCCGATGCGGCTCGGGAGGGGCTCGATGGACCAGGATGCGGCACACGCCGTCGCGACGGACGACGCGGTGCGCGCCGGGATGGACGAGGCCGCGATCCACACCGGCCTGGTGGACGAGACGGCGATCCACGCCGTCCTGGCGCGGGTCCTGCTCGACGGGCGGGTGCCGGCCGGGACGAAGCTCGGCGAGCATTTCCTGGCCGAGATCTTCGGGGTGAGCCGCGAGCGCGTGCGCAAGGTGCTGCACCGGCTCGGCCACGAGCGGCTGATCACCGTCGAGAAGAACCGCGGCGCCTTCGCGATCGCCCCCGATCTCGGCGAGGCGCGCACGGTCTACGAGGCGCGGCGCATCCTCGAGGGCGGCATCGTCGGCCACCTCGCGACGACGCTCGATGCGGCCGGCGAGGCGCGGCTCGCCGCCCACGTCGCGGCCGAGGACGCCGCCATGGCGGCCGGCGACCGCTTCACCTCGATCCGCCTCTCGGCCGAGTTCCACACCATCCTGGCCGACCTCACCGGCAACGTGATGATCCGGCGCCAGATGCAGGAACTCGTCGCCCGCACGATGATGCTGGTGGCGTTCTTCGAGCCCGACTCGTCGGTGGCCTGCCAGTGCGCCGAGCATCGGGCGGTGTTCCGGGCGCTCAGCGGGCGCTCCCGGGCGCAGGCGGTGCGGGCGATGACGACCCACCTGTCCCTGGTCGAGACGCGGCTTCGTCCGCGGGTCTGCGAACCGGTTCCCCCTCCCCTCGACGAGGTGCTGCGCGACGCGCTCGACCAGTGGCAGAAAAGCCTTGCGGCGCGGCCGTTCCCCGGGGCCACCTGAGGCCGGTCCGGCCGCCGTGCGGAACCTGCCGGACCAGGCTCGATGTCCCGACAGCCAGCGGCGCGGTCGCGCGTCGACGTCGGAACGCCGCTTGATCTCCTCCGGAATCGGGCGCGAGATCCGCAGGCCGGTGGGAGCGATCCTGCTGGAGCAGAACGGTGAGCGGGTCGTGCAGCGCTGCCGCACCATGACCCCGGAAGGCACGCCCCCGATCGGCGACGGTCCCCTCGTCAGCCTGTGCACCCTGGAAGGCTGATCGATCCAGCCCCGGTCGGCGATCGTGGTGGCCAAGCCGGAGCGACACCACGCCAGGGGGCACGTTCCTATCCCGATCGGACACGGCCCGACGCGGCGTGACTGGGCGAGACTCTACGGATCATTCCGCCGGTCGGATCGCCCGGTGCTGAAGCGGTCACCGGCTCGGCGGTGACAATGATGCAAAAACAAGAAGCGACGTGTCTCTCACGACACTCCCGATCGCCGGCATGGCGCAGTGCGGCGGCCTCGGCGCAGCGGGAGTTTCGTGAGCTGCACGAGGCAGCGTTGCGCCATGGGAATCGGCTCAGGCGGTTCGCTCGAGCACCATCGCCTCCGCCTCCTTCAGCAGGCGGCGCAAGGTCGCGTTCTCGGCCTCGAGTTCGCGGATGCGGGCGAGCAGCGCCGCCGGGCTGTCCTCGAGGGCGAAAGGTGCCGAGGGCCGCGGCATCTCGTCCGCGAAGGTGACCCCGACGCTGTCGTCCTTGCGCCACCGCAGCGTCGCCTTGTGGGTGCGGTCCTTGGCCGGGATGACGAGGTCGAAGCCGTCCGGCAAGGTCGCGGTCTGGCTCAGCACCAGCCGAGCGCCGGAGGGCGAGAGGTCGCGGATCAGGCAATCCATGCTGGAGTTGCCGCTGTTGAAGACGATGCGCCCCTTCAGGAACGTCCGCAGGCGGGTCTCCCTGCGCAGCTCGGACATGTCGGACATGACGGCCAGCCCCATTCGGCCTCGCGGGTTTCGATTGCCGTCCAGTATGCCCTGCCGACCTTTAAGGAATGTTCGCCGCGATCCCCGACTCGCGGGCCGCGCACGTCGCCCGGCCCTCAGCCCTGCGCGGGTGCCATGCTCTGGAAGAGGTAGAAGCCGTTGAACCGCACCGCCGTCGCGGCGGCGGTGCCGTCGAACCCCATGGGTCCCGGCGTCGAGCCGTCGAGCTTGCCGCCGAAGGCCCAGCGCGCGTCGGTCACGAAGGCCGGCACGGCGTAGTCCTCCGGCACCGCGCAGACCAGGCCGTCGAGACCCTTCAGGCAGAACAGGTTGTAGCTTCGCATCGGATCGCCTCCGCTCGCAGGTGCTGCCATGGCGTCCATCGCTAACGGCTGATTTGGCCGAGACTATGTCAGGCCTCGCGGCTGCGCGCCACCGCAATCTCGGCCGTGACGCTAGGTCCATTCCTGCTGATCGGCGCCTCATCACGAAAACGTGCGAACCGGGAACCTTGGAGCGACATGGGAAAGGGGCCTGGCGCGGCCAGGGCGGGCGGCGCCGTGCGGACTCATCGTTGCGGCAACTGCGAAACGGTCCAATTGCGCAGGATCTGATCGGCCGTCGCGACTTCGAGCTGCTGGCCGAAGCGTTGCCGGTAGAGCGTCATCATCGCGTCGTGGGTCTCGTCCGACGAGGAGCAGACCGCGTCGGTGGCGAGCACGATGCGGTAGCCGCGGTCGACCGCGCCGAGCACCGTGGCGAGCACGCAGACGTCGGTCTCGCCGCCGGTGATGACCAGGGTCCCGGCCCGGCGCTCCGCCAGGGCGTGCTCCAGGCCCGGCTCCAGCCAGGGCGAGTAGACGGTCTTGTCGACCACCGCGCCGGGCGGCGCGAGCGCCGCCAGTTCCGGCACCAGCGCCACCATCTCCTCGCCGAGCCGCTCCACCGTCATCTCGGCCCAGCGCTCCCAGTAGCGCTTCCAGCACCCCCGTCCCTCCCCGGGATGCCGGGCCGGGACGAACCGGGTGAAGAGCGTGCGCTCCGGCACCGCGGCTGCCAGGTGGAACACCCGCGGCAGCACCCGGCCCATCCACGGCGTGTGCCAGGCGGTCTCCCGGTAGAACAGGTTCTGCATGTCGACGCAGACATGCACCGCGTCCTCTCCGAGGGGGCCGTTCGGCAGGGCATCGGTGTCGGAGGGCGTCGCGCTGGCCATGGGGTTGGAGCTCCCGTGCGGGGGCTCCTCTCGGCCCCGGGGCCGGTTCAACGCGTATACCCCCATGGGGTTTCTCTCACCCTCTGCGGGCTGGGGTTCACGCCTGCGGGATGGTGCGCTCCAGTTCCTCGAGCCAGGCCCGGGCATTGCCGTCCGAGGGCGCGCGCCAGTCGCCCCGGGGCGAGAGGGCGCCGCCCGCCGCCACCTTGGGCCCGTTCGGCAGGGCCGAGCGCTTGAACTGGCTGAAGCCGAAGAAGCGGCGCAGGAACACCGCGAGCCAGGCCCGGATCTCCGGCAGGGCGTAAGCGCCCCGCTTCGCGTCCGGGAATCCGGGCGGCCACGGCCCGCGGGCGGCGTCCTCCCAGGCCATCAGCGACAGGAAGGCGATCTTCGAGGGCCGATAGCCGTAGCGCAGCGTGTAGAACAGGTTGAAGTCCTGCAGCGCGTAGGGCCCGATCTTCGATTCGGTGCTCTGGATCGTCTCGCCCTCGCGCGCCGGCACCAGCTCGGGCGAGATCTCGGTGTCGAGGATCGCCTCGAGGGTGCGGCCGACCTCCTGGGAGAACTGGCCCGAGGCGATCACCCAGCGGATCAGGTGCTGGATCAGGGTCTTGGGCACCCCGGCATTGACCGCGTAGTGGGACATCTGGTCCCCGACGCCGTAGGTGCACCAGCCGAGGGCCAGCTCCGACAGGTCGCCGGTGCCGATCACGATCGCGTCGTGCTGGTTGGCGAGCCGAAAGAGGTAGTCGGTGCGCAGGCCCGCCTGCACGTTCTCGAAGGTGACGTCGTAGACTTCCTCGCCCCGGCCGAACGGGTGGCCCATGTCGGTCAGCATCTGCCGGGCGGCCGGCCTGATGTCGAGCTCGGCCGCGCGGGTGCCCAGCGACGCCATCAGCCGGTGGGCGTTGGTCCTGGTCTCGTCCGAGGTGGCGAAGCCCGGCATCGTGTAGGTGAGGATGTCCGAGCGCGGCAGGCCGAGCTGGTCGAAGGCGCGGGCCGCCACGATCAGCGCGTGGGTCGAATCGAGCCCGCCCGAGATGCCGATCACGACGCGGCGGGTGCCGATCGCCTGCAGGCGCTGGGCGAGGCCGGCGACCTGGATGTTGTAGCCCTCGTAGCAATCCTGCGCGAGGCGGGCGGGGTCGGCCGGCACGAACGGGAAGCGCTCGACGATGCGGTGGAAGCCGAGATCCGAATCGGGCGGCGCCACCCGGAACGGCACCCGGCGATAGGCCGGCGCGCCCGGCATCAGGGCGGTGCGGTTGTCGTCGAAGCTGCCCATCTGGGCCCGCTCCTGGCGCAGGCGGTCGAGGTCGATGTCGGCGAGCGTCACCTGCGGCTCGACCGGGAAGCGCGCGCCCTCGGCGAGCACCTCGCCGTCCTCGTAGATCGCGGTCTGGCCGTCCCAGGCGAGGTCGGTGGTCGATTCGCCGGGACCCGCCGCGGCGTAGATGTAGGCCGACAGGCAGCGCGCGGAGGCCGAGCGGCACAGGAGCGTGCGGCTCTCGGCCCGCCCGATGGTGATCGGGCTGCCCGACAGGTTGGCGAGCAATGTGGCGCCGGCGAGCGCGGCCAGCGCCGAGGGCGGCACCGGGATCCACATGTCCTCGCAGATCTCGACCCCGAGGACGAGGCCGGGCAGGTCCTCCGCTTCGAACAGCAGGTCGGTGCCGAACGGCGCCTCCGCCTGCGCGATGCGGATCGTCTCGGCCGTGATCCCTGCGCCGGGGGCGAAGTGGCGCTTCTCGTAGAACTCGCGGTAGTTCGGCAGGTAGCTCTTCGGCACCACCCCGAGCAGCCGGCCGCGGTGGATCACGGCGGCGGTGTTGTAGATCCGGTTGCGGTGGCGCAGCGGCGCGCCGACGACGAGGACCGGCATCAGCCCGCGGCTCGCCTCGACCAGGGTCTCGAGCGCGGCCTCGACCCGGTCGAGCAGCGTCTCCTGCAGCAGCAGGTCCTCCAGCGCATAGCCGGACAGGCAGAGCTCCGGAAACACCGCCACCGCGACGCCGTCCCGGTCGCAAGCCTCGGCCAGACGCCGGATCTCGGCCGCGTTGGCGTCCGGATCGGCGATGTGGCTGCGGCCGACGCAGGCCGCGACGCGGGCGAAACCGTGCCGGTAGAGGGATCGAAACATCGCGCTGGCAGCCCCTGATGCCGGAAATGCCCCCGTTCCTTAACGCGCCGGCGCGCCGCCCGGTACCGGTGCCCGTGCCTAATCGGGCGTTAACGATGCCGTGGCTAACTGGCGGCACGCAGCGGCCGCGGGCCGCCCACACACATTTCGGCATCATGAGACAATCGGGACGGCCACCCTTCTCCGACTCCTCGCCGCGTGCGCCCCAGCAGGTGCGCGACCACCTGCGCACGCCTGGGCGCCGGGAGCGCCCCCTCGGCGTCCTCGCCCAGACCGTCATGAGCCTGCGGGCGATCCTGGCCCGTCGCTTCGCCCCGCCGGCGCCTCCGCCGGCCCAGCGGGACTACACCCTGAGCCGGCGCGCCACCCCGAGCTGGATGGCCGACGCCCTGGTGCGCCCCGATTCCGCCCCGGCCGCGCCGCCCGAGCCGTGGACCCAGAGCCCGTTCGCGACGGCTCCGGCTCCGCGCCCGGCGCGTCACGCCCCGCCGCCCGCCGCGCCGCCGGCCGACTGGGCGCCCGATCCGGCGCTCGTGCAATCGCCCCGTCCGGCTCCACCCGGGTCGCGGCAGGCCGAGGCCCCCGGTGACGGCCGGGTCCACGGGCAGGCCAGTGAGCCGGGCTATGGCGCCGCGGATTTCGCCGGGGGATCGGAGGCCTGGCCGCCCGAGCCCTTCGTGCCGCCCGCGGCCCCGCCGCACCAGGCGCACTCTGCCGAGCCCCTGGCCGAGCGTCTGCCATCGGCGGAGCCCGAGCCGGCCGCGCCGCCGCTCGTGACGGTCGCCCCCGAGCCGCCGGCGCCCCGCCGCGTCTCGACCTGGGCGCCGGACCCGGCCCTCGTTCCCGAGGGCGGCTGGACCATGCCGATTCCCGCTGCCGGCCCGGCTCGGGCCGTGCTGACCCGTGCCCGCCGGCGGGATGCCGAGCCGGATGCGGCCGCTGCACCCGAGGCGCGTGCGCGTCCGGCCGCGCCGGAGCGGCCGGTCGAGACCGGCGTGCGCTTCACCCGCACGCCGGACCATGTGCTGCAGGCGCGCCAGCGCCGGCGCGAGCAGGCCCTGCGCGAGAAGGAGGAGGCGAGGCGCGCCGCGGAGGCCGAGGCCGCCGCGCGGGACGCCGCCGAGCGCGCGGCCGCCGAGGCGGCCCGGGCAGAGGCGGAAGCCGCCGCCGCTGCCGCCGCGGTGCCGCCCGTGCCCCTGTGGCGCCAGCCCTTCGTCCTGCCGCCGGGCGTGCGCTTCACCCGCACGCCGGACCACCTGCTGCGCCATCCTCAGGATGAGCCGTCCCCGTCCCAGGAGGCGGCCCCGGCGGAGACCGCGTCGGTGGAACCCGCTCAGGGCGACGCTCCCGCGCCCGGAGCGCCGGTCCTCCCCGACGCGACGGCCGGTGCGACGATCGTGACGGCAGAGCCGGCCGCGGAGATCACCGCGACCGCGGATCCGGCCATCGCCGACGTACGCCTCGAGCCTCAGGCACCCGTGGCCGCTGAGGCGACGGTCGCGACGGCCGATGCGGCTGTGACGCCGGCTCCCCACCCCGTCGCTCCCGGGCCCATCATCCCGGCACATGACGCCGTCCGCGCCGAGATCACCCCGCCCGCGCCGGTCCCGCCGGCGCAGGTCTTCGACGTGCCCGACAGCGCCATCCTGGTGCCGGTCGACGTCTCGCACCTGCGCTCCCTGCCGCCGCGCCCGGTCTACGCCCTCGACCGCCTGCTGCAGCACGACTGGACCTTCCCGCTGCCCACCGCCGCGGAGCAGGACAACCGGCCGGAGCCGGTCCCGGCCGAGGAGCCGGTGGCCGAGGTCCCGCCGATCACGGACGGGACGGCCGCGCTCGCCGAGCCGGTCGCGCCGACGGAGCCCGAGGCGTCGACCGCGACGGAGGTCGTCGCGGCGGATGTCGCATCGGTCGCCGAGGCCTTCGGCCCGGCGCACGAGGCGCCCGCATTGGTTCCGGCGGCCGAGCCGTCCGCCGCGATCCTGCTGCCGGCCCCCGCTCCGATGCTGGCCCTCACCTACGCGCCCGCTGCGGCGATGCCCGTGGACGGGACGCTGCCCGCCGAGTGGGATGTCCTGGAGGCACCGGCCGCCGAGATGGTCTCCGCGGAGGCACCGCTCTCTCCTTCGGCGACGGAGCCCGCCTCCGCAGCCGCGCCGCTGCCCGCCTTCGTCTTCCCGTCGGTGCCGTGGTCGTTCGGGCCGGTGCCGTGGTCGTTCATCGCCACGGATGCGCTCACGGTCGTGGCCGCAGCCGGGAAGCCGGTGGTGGCGCCCGAGCCGCTGCCGGCCGTGACCGGCCTCACGCCCGTGCCGGTCGAGGACCGACCCGAGGAGCCGCCGGCCGCCGAGCCTCTCCCGGCCGCGCCGCTCGAAGTGGCCGGCACGTCGTCCCAAGCGCCCCAGACGTGGCTTCCGGCGCCGCAGGCGATCTCCCACCACGCGCCGCAGGCCCTATCCGAAGAGACGCTGCCGCTCTCGCCCGACAGGCCGCAGGCTGCTCCCGCCGTGCCGCAGGCCGGCCGGCCGTTCGTCTACGTGCCGACCGGCCGCCAGGCCGGGCAGGCGCCCGCGCCGACGCTGCCGACCCCGCCGCGCCCGCCGCGCATCATCCTGCCGGCTGCTGCGCACCCGGTGCCGGCTGCTGCGCACCCGGTGCCGGCTGCTGCGCATCCGGTGCCGTTTGCTGCCCAGCCGGGCTCCGTGTCGACGCAGGCGGACCTGCCTGCCACGCAACCGGCGGTTGTTGGACCCCAGACCATCGCGTCGGTGTCGCCGGATGGCGTGTTCCAGGATGGCGTGTTCATGGCGGCCGCGATGGCGGCGCCTGAGCCCCTGGCCGCTGAGCCGCACGGGCTGGTGATCGGGACGGCGGGTCTCGACGTCGATCTCGGCCTCGATGCCGACGAGGATGGCGAGGACGAGGACGACATCCTGGCGATCGCCTACGAGCCGCCGCCGCGGCCTGTGATGCCGCGCGTCGTCGAGGTGCCCTACGAGCTGCCCTCGGTCGACCTCCTGGCCGAGCCGCGGGAATCGGACGGCAGCAACCTCGATCCCGAGATGCTGGAGGACAACGCCCTCCAGCTGCAGCAGGTGATCCAGGATTTCGGCGTGCGCGGCGAGATTCTCGCCGTGCGTCCGGGCCCGGTCGTCACGCTCTACGAGATGGAGCCGGCCCCCGGCACCAAGTCGAGCCGCGTCATCTCGCTCGCCGACGACATCGCCCGCTCGATGTCCGCCATCTCCGCCCGCGTCGCCGTCGTCCAGGGCCGCAA
>NZ_SRLB01000032.1 GCF_004745635.1 Methylobacterium nonmethylotrophicum
TCTCCAGTCTCACCGATCGTGCGCCGGAAAACGCCCTCGATTGCGCCTCCGCCACAGTTCGATTGCGCGCCGCTACATCTATCGCCTGCTCGGCGCGAGTAAGGTTGGGGCGACCCTGAATGGCTCATGCGATGGCCAGGGAAGCACCAAGGTCGATCGGGAAGAGGACCATGGCCTCTGAGTGTCCCGGGATCCCGACCGTCCTTCCGTCCACCTCAGCGAGATCAGGCGCGAGAACGTGCTTCCGGTACTCGGCATGTCAGCATCCACGCCAGCCAAGCACCTCAGCGTCACGCGCCAAGCCGCTCCGGCGATGCGCCTGTCGATCCCTTGGCTACTCAGTGTCCGTCGATCGACCCGGGCTTCCATCCCTCCGGCAACTCATCGCCCGACTCCGGCGGGCGGTTGGGCACACGGGACAGGAAGGCGTCGAGTTCGTCGAGCGAATGGCCCTCTGCCCGCTGCTTGAAGAACTCGGCCGCTGTCTCGACGGCTCCGACTTTCTGGGCCACCGCCGTCGCAATCCACTGGTTCAGACTCACGCCGTCCTCCTTGGCCAGTCGTGCCGCGGCCCGTTTGATCGAGGTGGGAAGTTTGAGCGGATAGGTAGCCTTGCTCATGATGCTAACTCCTGCAGCAGCTCTGCCGGCCGCAGTACCCGCACACCGAAGCGCGGCGCAGCCGACACAAAATCACGAACGTTGTAGGTCACGAGCGCATCAGCCCGGCCGTTGATGGCGGCCTCGAGCACCAGTTCGTCATCGGTGTCGCGCAGCTGCGGACGCCAGCGCAGGTGAACGTCCACCGGCTCGATCACTCCTGCAAGAGCGCCCAGTATCCGGTCGACGTCGGCCAAACTCAGTCCTGACACCTCGCGCTGTCCCGGGCGCTTGAGTACCTCCTCATACTCGAGGAGCAAACTCGTCGTGGCGAGTGAGACGACGCGCCGAAAGCGAACCGCTCGGAGGATCACGAAGCCCGCGCCCGCTTGGCTTCGAAACGCCGAGGCAATCACGGAGGTATCCAGGACGACCCGCAACATCCCACAACAATAACATCCCATGGGATGTTAGGCGAGCGGTCCTCGTCGCAGAGGCGTGCGCGTGCCTAATGGCATGACCGGTAGGCAGGCCATCTTGAAGGTTGGTCGCGCCCTGACGCGGCCGCGGCGCCTGCACCCTACCTTCATCAATGACCCAGGGGCATGGAGGAATGACGCAAGGTTACCGGGTACGGTCCCTGGAACAGGTCGCCCATAGCCTTTCTCTGGAACAGGGTGCGCCAGCGCCGGCGCTGATGCTCGTCGCGGTCGTGCAGCATATGGCAGCGCTGGCAGAACGCTGCCAGGTTGGTGTCCTGATTGTTGGCGGTGTCGTGGTCGCGGTGGGCCGCCGCCAGCACCACCTTCGTGACCCGGATCCGAGCGAGCAGGTTTTCCTCGCGCAGCCGATGCCGGAGCCGACGACCCCGACCGTCGCGCCAACCCGAGATCTCGTCATCCCACCAGCGTCCATCGCCGAGGTGAAAGACCCGCTGTAGGTGCGGGCGTGCGCATTCCTCGCACCAGCCCCGCGCCCGGCGGAAGCGGATTGCGTCCGAGAGCTGGGGCCAGTCGATTGGGTAGAAGAAGCGGTGCTCCGGCCGGATCGGCATTTCTGCTCCCCGATCTACCGGGCCAACATGGCCCAGAAGCCTATCACGCTCCAGGGTTAAGCTCTGCCTAATCACATCACGCCTTCGGTTCGCTGCGACCGGGGACCTCACCGTTACCTTCGCCTGGCGCCCGAGATCGATCGTGCTAAAACCGATTGATTTTCATGCTCGCACGTCGATCACCACGCAAACACGCATTCAATCAATTTTTACGTAAGCAGCTTGCAAAAATTGAGTACCCGCCATGAGACTGATCGTATGATCAGGAGATTGCGACGCGCATGAATCGTCTTCCGCACATCATAAAAAATAATATCGATAATAGATTGCACAATTTGATTTACAATGCCGTTACGTACGCGTTGCAAGGGCGTGCTCAGCTGGTGGTCGACTTTCCACTTCCCGCTGTCGTACCCCTTCTCATACGCATGTGGAATGTCGATGCCGATGATCTCATCGTCCGGCTTCCGGAAGAGGATCGCTTGACCAAGACGGGCGCACAGCCGTGAACCAGATCGATAGCTTCTGGCGCGGCATCATCGTGTTCGTACTGACCATTGCCTGCCTCGCCGTCTACTACCCGCTCGCCTTCGTCGTTCAACACGGGTTCGACCCGACCAGTTGGCATGACGCCCTGCTTCTTCCTCAGGGGTGGTTCGAGAACCTGCAGCACAAAGAGATCCTTCCCTGCATCGGCGTCTACGTCGACATGGTCCGTGGCGAGCACCGGGCCTTTGCCGATGGTGGCGTCGCTGCTATGGCGATCCTCGCAGCTGGCGTGGTCGTCGGCGGCGGCTTCTTCATCCTGAGTGCCCCGCGACCAGGATTGCGCGATCCCCGCACCGTCCTGGGCAGTGCCCGCTTCGCCAATGCCGCCGAGCGCGCCGCGATGGCTCGCGGCCTCGAGCTCGGCCTCGATCCGATCACCAACCAACCTGTTCGGGTCCAAGTCGAAGGCAACCTCCTCTCCATCGCCCCGCCGCGCACCGGCAAGACCTCGGGCCTCATCATCCCCAACCTCGCCATGCCCCCGGACCTCGGTGTCTGGGACGGGCCGGCCGTCGTCATCGACCCCAAGGGCGAGATCTACCGTGCCGTCGCCAACCGGCGCCGGCGCCTCGGCCGTACCGTGCGATGCCTCGATCCCTTCAACATCGTCGGGGGTAGCGACCGGTGGAACCCGCTCGCAACTCAACCCGCCAACGACCTGCTCTACCTCCAGCACCTCGCCCGCCTGCTGCTGCCAGGGTCCGCAGGCGCGAGCGAGAGCAGCCAGTTCTTCCGCAACCGCGCCGCCGTCCTCTTCCTCGGCGCCGTGCTCGCCGCCCTGCGCTCGGATCAGCGCACCCCGCTCGCCGCCGCCGGGTACCTGAAGGACCTGCCCGCGCTCGCAGCCGCCCTGGGCAACGCCAACGATCTCGCAACGCGGGCCGTGCGGGCTTTCGTCGCCAGCGAGGCCAAGAGCAAGGAGGATGTGATCTCGACCGCCGAGCAGGCCTTCGACTGGCTCCTCGACGAGCGCATGCAGCGCTTGACCGGCCAGCCGACCTTCGCGCTCGAGGAACTGCTTGGAGGCGACACCGACCTGTTCATCGTGGTGCCCTCGGAAGCCACCGACCTGATCGCAGGCTTCTTGCGTTGGCTATTAGCCGATCTATTCACGGTCGCCCGCCGCCGCCCGGACCCGCAGCGCCGTCGCATCCTGTGCTTCATCGACGAGGCTGCCCAACTCGGGCGCTTCGAGGCGATCGTGCGGGCGGCCGGCGAGCTGCCCGGGCACGGCATCAGCCTGTGGACCTTCTGGCAGAGCCGCCAGCAGATCATCGACACCTACGGTGAGGCCGGCGCTCACACGATGACCGACACCGCCGAGATCGTGACCGTCTCGGACCTGCCGGCGGTGTCGGTGGAGGAGCGCGAGCGGTTCTCACGCATGCTCGGGCGCTACACCGCCCGGCTGCCTTCGACCAGCCAGACCCACGGCGTCGAGGATCGGGGCTCGACCTCGCAGGGCCTGCAAGGCGTGTCACTCGAGGACGAGACTGGGCAAGACATCCTGGCGGCGGACGCTCTCGTTGTGTTCGCCAATGGCCGGCGCTACACGCGCCACCCGGTGCGGCTGTACAAGACCCGGGCGTTCGATGACCCGCGCTTTGCCGGCCTGCTGACCGGCATCGCTCCGGTCGGGAAATCCTGACCGGAGCTGCCCTCGAGAGAGCACTGGCGCCCCTCACCGGAGCGCGAGGCAATCCTGCGGGACGAGGGCCGTGGCGTAGCCGGCCCGAGGGGCCCAGAGCGCGATCCGAACCGTCGCGCCCTCCCGCCCGCGCAGGACGGCCTGCGTGCCAGCTTGAAGGACGAGGGAGCGGCTACTGGCGTCGGGCATGACGAGCTGAACGGGACCGCAGGCCCGGGTGACAACGACGCCCCGGCCCGTATGCGACCAGGCGAGCCCGATGGTCCCGAGGAGCGCGCTGGCGGCCAAACCCGAGACGACGAGGTGGAACGGGTTAGGACGCCACCGTGCCAGGCGAAGGCGAAGCCGCGCGGCCAGGTCCCGTTTCAGTTCGGACGTCGACCGGGCTGGAGGCGCCAGCGACACCCCGACCTTCTCACGCAAGCGCCGGCGATCCGCTCGCGATAGGATCGGATCGTCAAGGGCCGCCAGCTGCTCGTGGGGTGTCGGTGCAGCGAGCGCCCGCGTCAGCCGCTCGGCGCTTGCCTGGCGCACCCGGTCTTTGGACTGATCGGCGGCCGCCTTCGCCTCGCTCAAACGACGATCGAGCGTGTCACGCCGACTTGGCATCGGACTTCGCCTCGGTCTTGGCCTCGGTCTTGGCCTCGATCAGCCACCGAGCGGCGGGCTCCACGGCGCGCATCGCCGCGAGCCGGAAGGCATCGAGCTGCGCCCGGGTACGCAGCGCCATCGCCACGTCCGGTTCCGCGCCCGGCAGAGCCAGTTGCTTGGCCAGAGCCTCTTCGTCGAGTTGGGGGATCAGCGCGAGCCCGAGCGGGCGCGTGATCGGCAGGGCACGGGTCGCGAAGGTGAACTTCGCCAGGCTCGTGACCGCTCCAGCGCTCTTGGTGAGGTCCTTGATCTCGCCGGCCTCCGGCTCGCCGTGCACGTGGTTGACCACCAGGAAGCGGTCCTTGATCCAGCCTTTTCCCGCCGCGACCACCGCCCGGGCGGTGGCGTAGGCTTCGTCCTTGTGCGCCACCACGACGACCAGCCCCAGGGCCTTGCCGCGACGGGTGAACGCGCCGGCCATCTGGCCGAGCGCCTCCAGGAAGGCGACACCGCCGTTGGCACCGATGTCGACAATGGCCGGCAATGGCTCGGTGAGCAGCTTGTTGAGGGCCGGGTCGTACTCGGCGATGGCGGCCTCGCCGCCGGTCTCGTCGAGGCGCTTGCGCTCGGTGCGGATCTGGAAGTGGCGCACCCGCTCACCGAGCTCGACGAGGTGGCGGCTCGACTCGATCTCGTAGACGGGCACGTCCGGCACGCATTCGGCCAGAGCGCGGGTGACGGTCGACTTGCCGATCGCGCTGGTATCCTGCGCGACGAAGAGGATGCGGCTCATGCGGGGTCTTTCCTGAGAAGCTTCTGGACGGCGGCCAGCGCCTTGAGGCGCATGTCCTCGGCCGACGGCAGGGGATCGGGCCCGTCGGGATCGTGGGGAGCGGCGAGGTCTGAGGAGAGAGCGAGCGGCTGCACGGCAGAAGAGGGCACAGGATCTGGAGCCTCGCCCGCAGGATGCCTTGCACGGTCGAGGTCGGAACGCTGAGCCCTCACCCGATCCGCGGCCGCCCGGCGGACGCGCTCACGGCGCACGCTGGCGACGAGAGCGGTGAGACGCTTGCCGGTGATCGGCCGCAAGGAGGCGCCGAAACCTTGCATCACACCTTGGGCGGCCAGCGCGGCGGCGATGTCGACCCAGCTGGCGCCATCGCGATGGAGCTGCTCGAAGGTATCGAGGTGCTCGCGCACGAGCGCCATGCTGCCATGGCCGCGCCGGCCTGCCGCCTCGGCCCGCTCGGCGGAGCGGCGCTTGAGGTCGCGGCGCAGGCGGGAGAGGTCGAAGGGCGGCATGGTGGCCGTCCTAGCAGGCAAGGATTGAAGGCCGGCTTGAGGGGATGGGCGGTATTCGCCGTATGGCCACAAGGGACCGGTAAGGACCATAGAGGCCTACATGAGGACCAGAGGAAGCCCAGGAGAGGACCACCAGGAGAGAGGATCACACCTCACGCACTGAAGTGTCGATCCGTTAACCCTCGGCCCTGATCCGCCTCGCCGGCGCTCTCGTGGCCGTGCCAGGACTACCCGCGCCCCTCGTGCCGGATCCACCGCCGCATGACAACCGACGTCACCCTCTCGCTCACCCTCCCAGCCGCTCTCGCCGCCTCGCTCCGGAAGGAAGCCGCTCAGCGCGGCTGGACGCCCGAGAATATCATCCTCGATTGCATCGCCCAGCATCTCGAGGTCGCCCTGCGTCACCGCGTGGTGCTCGAGCGCATGGAGCAGGTCGACGCCGCTCTGCTGCAGCTCGCCCAGACCGTCGGCGAGATCGAAGCGGCGGCCGAGGCCGTCGAACCCGGTGCCCTGTGCCGCTACCGGCCCGACCGTGATGCGGCCGGGATCTCGTGACCGCCTCGCTGCAGCGCCTGCGGCCCGGGCCCGAGGCAGCAGCCTATTATCTGACCCAGGCTCAGGACGAGGCCCGGCCTGACCGACGCGAGGCCTACTACCAGGCCGAGGGCAGCGGGGTGTGGTGGTCGAGCGGCGGGAGCGTCGTGCGCCATGGCGCGGCGATCATCGGCGCCTCATTCCGCGATCTCTGTGCCGGTCTCGATCCAGGCACCGGCCGTCCTCTGGTGCGCGGGGCTGGTGCCGGTCACCATGCCGGAACCGATTGCACGATGACGGCTGGAAAGTCCGTGAGCGTGCTCTGGGCGGCGGGAGATGCCGATCAGCGCGCCTTGATCGAGCAGGCGCACCGGGCGGCGGTCGACGCTGCCCTGGGGTTCGTCGAGCGCGAGGGCCTGATTGAAGTCCGCACCGGGGCCGGCGGGCGCGAGCACCGCCGTCCCGCCGATCTGATCGCGGCGACTTTCGACCACTACACCACCCGCGAGGGCGATCCTAATCTACACACGCACTGCGTGTTGTTGAATGTCGCTGGCAATCCAGGGGAGAGCAGCGGTCGCTACAAGTCGTTGCGCCACCTCACGACCGATCCCGCTCGGCTGTTCGAGCAGCAGCGTGGCGTGGGCGCCGCCTACCGGGCGGCCCTGGCCGAGCAGCTGCATGCCCAATTCGGCTGGCACTTCCGTCCGGCCGGCAACGGACAATGGGAGGTGGCAGGGGTCGACGAGAGGGTGCTGGAGGCGTTCTCGAAGCGCTCCGCCCAGATCCGGGAGCGTGTCGGCTCCGGGGCGACGAGCGCTCAGCGCGAGGTTGCGGCCCTGGCCACGCGGCGAGCCAAGGACCTCTTGCCGAGCGGGCCTGAGCTCGAGGCGCGTTGGCAACGCGAGCTGGCGGAGCTCGGAACGGATCTCTGGCGAAGTGCCCGTGAGGCAACCCGGGATCCCGAGCTCGCGCAGCAGACCGAGCCGGAGCACGATCTCGCGTTTGATCTGCCCGAGATCTCGGGCGCCACGCCGGTCGCTCGAGCCGCCTCGAGACTGCTGTGGCACGAAAACGTGATCACCCGGGCGGCATTGCTGCAGGCCAGCCTCGAGGAAGCAAGCCTGCACGGGCTCGGCATCGGAGTCGTCGAGGCTGAACTCGCGCGACTCGAGCACGAAGGCACGCTGGTGCACCTGTCCTCGGCCGCGCTCGAGCCCAGCCAGGGGGCGTGCTGGACCACGCCTGGCATCGCGGCCTGCGAGGCGGCCCTGCTGCGCGCTTCCGAGCGGCCACGGGAACGGAGATGGATCAGCCCTGAGACGATCGCTGCGGCCCTCGAACAAGCTCCCCAGCTCGCGCCCGAGCAGGCCGAGGCGGTGCGCTTGGCGGCTGGTATGGACGGGGTGTCGCTGATCGAAGCGGGTGCGGGTACGGGTAAGACTACCACGGCTCGCGTTCTGGTGGAGGCGGCCAGGATCGCTGGACTGCGTGTGGTCGGGCTGGCGCCGTCCTGGGTCGCGGCCGATGAACTCGCGCGCAGCACCGGTATTCCAGCAAAAGCCATCGCCCGTTGGCGCTACGATCAGAGCGGCGGCCCGGCAGCCGCGGCGAGCCGTGGCGCCGCCCTCGGAGCCGACACCCTGGTTCTGATTGACGAAGCCGGGATGGTCGGGACGCGCGACCTCGAGGCCGTGCTGAGTGCGGCGCACGCTGCGGGCGCGAAGGTGGTGTTGTTGGGCGATCGCCGCCAGCTCGCATCGGTGGCGGGGGCGAGCGCGCTGCGGGCTGTGGCGGAGGTATGCGGTCGTCAGGCCGTGCTGGGTCAAGTGCGCCGCCAGCAGGTGCCCTGGCAGCGGGCCGCCTCGGAGCTGATGGCGCAAGGTGAGACCGAAGCGGGACTACGCGCCTACGCGGGACGAGGCTGCGTCGAGCTGGTCTCTGGAGCTGAGGCGGCGCAAGTGCGGGTGATCGCGCTGTGGCGCGAGATGCGCGCGCGGCACGGCGAGGACGTGCTGATCGTGACCCGGCGCAACCGTGATGCCGCGGCACTGAACCGACTTGCGCGGGAGGTGCTGCGGGCCGAGGGGCGGCTCGGGCCCGATCTGGTCGAGGTGAGCGCGCTCGACCGTGAGGACCGGCGGGTGGTGCTGCCGCTGGCAGTGGGCGACCGGTTGCGGTTCGGCGAGACGCTGCCTGAGCTTGGGGTGCGCAATGGCAACCGGGCAGAGGTGCGGGGAGTGATGGTGGCGGCCGACGGTCAGGTGCGACTGCGCCTGAAACTCGAGGACGGGCGGATCCTGGAGGAGGTTTGGGAACAGCTGGCCCGCGCGCCACGGTTCGGTTCGCGTCGGCCCCCGCGGATCACGCCCGCGCTGGCCGGCACGGCGCACGCGGCCCAAGGTCGGACCAGCGCCGCGGCGGTCCTGTACGTGGGCAGCTCCGCCGACGCCCGTGAGACGTACGTAGGTCTGACACGCCATCGGCAAGAGGCCCAGGTGGTGGTGGAGCGGGATCGCCTCGACGCGCTGTGCCGACAGCGACAGGCGGATGCGCGGCTCGCCCCAACGGAGTCGATGCTGCTTGAGCGGCTGTTCGCGGAGGCTGGACGCTACCGGGAGAAGGCGAATGTGTCCGACTACGTGGCCGACCGCCTCGCGTTCGTGCGCACCGGGGTGATCGACCTGCGAGAGCCGGAGATCGGGCTCAGGGTCGGGCGGGCCATCGCGGCGGCGAAAGCGCTGGCGCACGCCTTGCGCCGGATCGACCTGATGCCGTGGCGCGGAGAGCTGTTCCCCCGGCTTCTGGCTTGGCGGCACCATCCTCAGAGAGTACAGCCGGAATTGGAGCGGGCACCCACAAATCCTGCATTCGCCCGTGAGGCCCGAGCTAGGGATGTCTCGCCCGAGCGTTAGCCCGAGCGATCCATTTTTGATCGGGTTATATAATACTTATAGATTGATTGGGGGTTCATCTATACTATGTTGACATTATTTATGGTTGTGCGCTGCTTTTGATATTGAGACCGCCATTCAGAATTGAGCATTTCGTTGAATACGCTATTGTGATTCTGTAAAAGTCGAGCAAATTCGGCAGCATGATTGCGCCCAAAAGTGCTCTGTTCCACTGCGAGGCGAAAGCGGACATTTCTCTCTTCTACGTCAATGCGGTCAATGCGGTCGATATTTAGTTGAACGGTTCGTTGCCTAAATGCATTGTACATATTGCTGTCCGCTTGACTTTGGTCAGAATCATGGTTTGCGGCAACTTGATATTCTGGAGGATTGTTATTAAGTTTATCAAATTGTGTGCGTATAAAATGTGATACGCCCGCAGTGGCAAATTCTTTGAGACGCTTGAGTTCATCTTGTTTTGAATTAATCTGATTTGACATGACAGATCTCACAAAAGAACACCTGATCAATACGATAATGAGCGATATTATATAATATATGTTGCGAAGATTGTATAAAATGATATGTTTTTTCTCAAGGCTACGGGTACACTCTGAAGTGATCTCATGCGTATCGGTGTAGAACGCTGGGGCGTGTCGCAAACTCGGTTTCAGGCCGCAGAAGGGATTGACCGCCCCCGCTTTCACGCTTTGTTCGCGACGGGAAGTCCGAAGCAGGTGGCAAGCAGCTGGTTCTGCTCCCGCACGCTCCACGCGCCCGCGAACCCAAAGCCCTTGCGCAGCCACAGCATGGCCTCGAAACCCCGGATCGTGCGCCGGGCCGTGGCGAACGAGCGGAAGCCGCCCACCCGCGGCATCGCCCGCTTCACTCGGAAATGGTCGCTCTCGATCCCTTGTTGCAGGTGCTTGGTGACGTAGTGGGTCGGTGTGCGCGGCAGCAGACCCGCCTTGCGGCTCTCGGCGATGGCGGGTGGGTACGGGCCGGCTCCGTCGGTGCCGATCCGATCGGGCGCGAGAAGCGGCTGGTCCTGTAGCATCTTGCGGAAGAAGCGCTTCGCGGCATCGAGGTCGCGGTTGGCCGTGAGCAGGAAGTCGATCGCCTCGCCATGCTTGTCGATGGCCCGGTAGAGGTAGCGCCACTGGCCCCGCACCTTGATGTAGGTCTCGTCGACGCGCACGGACCCGCAATGCGGCTTGCGGAACCGCCGCAGGCGCCGCTCGATGGCAGGCGCGTAGGATAGCACCCAGCGATTGATGGTGGAGTGATCCACCTCCATGCCCCTCTCCAGGAGCATCTCCTCGATGTCACGGTAGCTCAGGGCATAGCGCAGGTACCAGGAGACGGCCTGGACGATCAGGGTGGCCTCGAAGTGCCGGCCCCGGAAGTCGCCACGGGCTTGCCGCTTCAGCTTAAGGGCGAGAGCGTTCAGGATCATGGGCCGGCTCCGAGGCGGAGGCGGCAGGCTGGGCAGGTATGGTTACCGACCCGTAAACGAGGGTCGGTTCGCGTTTGCGACAGGCCCCTTGAGGGTGGCGGCATCCTCGTCGGTGAGGAGGACGGCCAGGCGCTCCCGGGCGTCGAACGGCAGGAGGCCGGCGAGGGCATCAAGGTCGCGCTCCCGGGCGAGAGTCGGATCCGGGAGGAGGGCAGGGGTGGGATCAGACATGGCGAACGGGCGTGAGAAGAGCGGCGAGAGCGCATTCAAGCCGATTTCCGGCCACGCGTCCATAGCCATCGATAAGGGGACATTATCAATGGTCAGAATGCCAGCTGTATCCTCATACAGGTGCGCGAAGCGAAATATCCGCTCGCTTCCGTGATGGTCAATCGATACAACGGCGACAATGGTTTACCGCCTGCCCGAGCCGCTCCCCTGGGACGCCCTCGCCGCGCCGCTCGCCGCTGCCGAGGATGCCCTCGCCCGCCTCGACCAACTCCTCGCCACCAGCCCCATCCGCCACGGCTGGTGCACCCGCACAGACTTCGCCGACGGCTGCGCCAGCCTCGCCCTCCAGGGTGACCTCGTGCTCCTCGAAGACCTCGTCCTCCACGACGCCGGCCGCGACCGACACGCCCCCTCGCAAGAGCTCACCCGCGCCCACGCCGTCCTGCGTACCCGTCGCCGTATTGCCGCTGCCGAGCCCGGATGGGCCATCAGCCCCACCGGCCTTGCCGCCCTGTCCGAGGATCCAGATGGGACAGGTGATCAGGACGCGGTCCCGGTGCCAGCCACGCCGCCGATCGACGGCGCAGACGGGGAGGGGGATCTCGCGGACGTCGATGATGCGTTTTCCGCCGCGCTCGCCGACATCGACGCCCTGATCGCCCGCTCCCGCCGCCTCCTCGCCGACGCTGGCCCGGTGAGGGAGAAATCGCCCCTCGTCTACGATCCGGCCTGGGGCGCGACCGACCGCCTCGCCGCCTGGCGCCACGCCGTCGCCGACACCCGCATCCTGCCGCCGGTCCTCGCCGCCACCATCGCCTATGACGCCTGGGCGGACCTCGAGCCGCTCCAGCATCGCGCCTGGCTCGGGTCGCTGCTCGCCGCCGACCTCTTGCGCGCCCGCGACAAGGCCCGACACCACCTACCCGTTCTCGCCAGCGCCCTGCGCCGCGTGCCGCGGAGCTATGCGGGAGAATGGGTGACGCGGTTTGGGTGAAGGCGGCGTATCGAGGCGGGTGTCGAGCCTGCCAGAACCTCTCGTTGAGAGCGATACGCCATGGACAGCCCTACCAACATCGTGCGGCTTCGTCAGCCTGGAGAGATCGACGATCCCCTGACCGAAGTGCTGCGGTCGGGTGCCCGCCGCCTGCTCGCCCAAGCGGTTGAGCTCGAGGCCGAGGCCTTCCTGAGCGCCATGCAGGATCTGCGGCTGCCGGATGGGCGCGCCCGTCTGGTCCGTCATGGGCACGGCCCCGAGCGCGCGATCCAGACCGGCATCGGCCCGGTGCCGGTGGCGCGGGTCCGCATCCGTGATCGCGGCGCGACCAGCCCCGAGGAGCGGATCCGGTTCTCCTCGGCCCTCCTGCCGCGGTGGGCGCGGCGCAGCCGCAGCCTGGATGCATTGCTGCCAGTCCTGTACCTGCGCGGGATCTCGACCGGCGACTTTCAGGAGGCGCTCGCCGCCCTCCTGGGCAAGAACGCCCCGAACCTGTCGCCGGCGGTCGTGACGCGGCTGACCGCGACGTGGGCCGACGAGTACACGCGCTGGCAGGCACGCGATCTCTCGGCGCGCCGGTACGTCTACGTCTGGGCTGACGGGGTCTACCTGCAAGCCCGGATGGAGGAGCAGGCCGAGTGCATGCTGGTCCTGATTGGCGCCACGCCCGAGGGCAGGAAGGAACTGGTCGGCTTCCAGGTTGGGGTGCGCGAGAGCGCGCAGAGCTGGCGGGAACTGCTGGTCGACGTGAAGCGGCGCGGGTTGTCGGTGGCACCGACGCTGGCTGTGGGTGACGGGGCTCTGGGCTTCTGGAAGGCGCTGGACGAGATCTTTCCCGGCACGCGTCACCAGCGCTGCTGGCAACACAAGACGGCCAACGTCCTCAACAAGGTCCCGAAGTCGCTGCAATCGGCAATGAAGGCTGATCTACGCGAGATCTCCGGTGCGTCCACGCGAGCGGAAGCCGAGGTGGCGATGGATGTGTTTGTGGAGAAGTACGGGGTGAAGTATGCCCGTGCAACCGAATGCCTGACGAAGGACAAGGAAGCTCTGCTGTCGTTCTACGACCTGCCGGCGGAGCACTGGGACCACCTGCGAACGACGAACCCGATCGAGAGCGTGTTTGCGACGGTCCGGCATCGAACGGTGCGCACGAAGGGGGCACTCTCGCCGACGACCGCCAAGCTGATGGTATTCAAGCTCGTGATGGCCGCGGCGAAGACCTGGCGGCGGCTGACGGGCGAGAACCAGTTGCCGAAAGTGGTGGCCGGCGTCATCTTCCGGGACGGGACCGAGGTCACCGCGAGCCCAGATCACCGCGCCGCCTGACCGACCTCGTCACCCAAATCCCCGCATAGCTCCGTGCCGCGCGATCGCTGGCTCACGCGCGATCCGTCCTCCCGGTGGTTGACGTTCCTGGGTGCCGTCACCGCGGGTGCCGAACAGGGCATGAGGGATCACGACCGCTGGATGCTCGCGCGCCAGGTCCTCCAGGCGAAGGTGAGGGGGAGGCGGGCGAACTCCAGCCTGCCAAGGCTCATCGATCTCGTGCTCGCCCGCCCGCTGGTCTCCACCACCACCATCGCCGACGAGCTCGGCGTGACGCCGCGCGCCGCCCAGACCCTCGTGGCCGAACTCGGCCTGCGCGAGCTCACCGGGCGGGGTCGCTATCGAGCTTGGGGGATCTTGTAGGCCGTCGGCGATGCGTGAATGTGAGATCCACGCGGGTCACGGCCGAAAATACTGCTCTGCAGGTCGGTGACTTGGTGCGACAAATTGCTGATGAACCTGGTTGCTCCTCAAATAGCTTGGGATCAGTCAGCGGCAGGGATTTGCTCGACGCTGGTGATCCTCCATAAAATTCTCCACGTGCGGATCTGGATGGATCCTCGTAGCAGAAAGAATTGACGTGTCGGACGAGACCCAAGCCCAACAGCCTGAGTTCATCGACCTCGCGGCTGATATCGTGTCGACCTATGTGAGCAAGAACAACGTTCCGGTCGCCGAACTCCCGAACCTGATCGCCTCGGTGTACGCCTCGCTGAGCAGCCTCGGCCAACCCGCCGCAACGCCGGTCGAGGGTCACAAGCTCACGCCGGCTCAGATCCGTAAGTCCGTCACCCCGGACGCGATCATCAGCTTCATCGACGGCAAGCCGTACAAGTCACTCAAGCGGCACCTGACCTCGAACGGCCTGACCCCCAACGAGTACCGCCAGAAATACGGTCTGCCGCGCGACTACCCGATGGTGGCGGCCACCTACGCCGCCCAGCGCTCCGAACTCGCCAAGAGCCTCGGCCTCGGCCAGCTCCGGCGTGATCGGGCCGCGGCCAAGAAGGCGGCTGAGAAGCGGGCCGTCCCCGATCCAGTCGTCGCCGCACCCGCGGACGCGAAGTCGGCACGCCGCGGCCGACCGAAAAAGGCCGAGGCCAGCTCGGCTAAGTGAAGTCGGATCCAACGAACCCATGGCCGCGACAGCGTGCCCGACGCACGCTGTCGCTTTCGGGTGTGCTCCCGATCATGGCGGGTTTCCTGATCGCCGTGGTCGGCGTGTATTTCGCCCTTGAGGACGTCGTGATCCTCTGGATCAGGTAGGCGTGCCCTGGTCTAGGGTTGTGCGGCTTGGCGCGATGCTCGATATGCTGACGTTGCTCGGTCCTGGTCCGAGTCATGAAGTAGGGAAGCTTTCCGTGTCGCAACAAGAGCAAGGTCCCTTGGGCACTCTCGTGGGGCTCGCCGCCGACATCGTGTCGGCCTACGTGTCCAAGAACTCTGTTCCGGTCGCGGAGCTGCCCAACCTGATCGCGTCAGTCCACACCTCGCTGACGAACTTGGGGCAGCCGGCTTCAGCCGAGGCGGAGAAGCTGACCCCGCCAGTGCCGATCAAGAAGACGGTGACCCCGGACTACCTGATCAGCCTGGAGGATGGGAAGCCGTATAAGTCGCTGAAGCGCCACCTCTCGACCCGCGGGCTCACCCCCGGGGAGTACCGGCGCAAGTGGGGTCTGTCGCACGACTACCCCATGGTGGCGGCGAACTACGCTGCTCAGCGCTCGGAACTGGCTAAGAGCAGCGGATTAGGCCGGCCCCGCAAGGCAGCCTAAGGCCCTTTCCAGCAAACTCTGTCGACCAGCATGATATATAGCCGGTTGATAGAGTCATGGATCAAGGTGCGCCGGTTTACGGCATTCATGGCGGGTACTACGGCAGCTATGGATTCCATGGTGGCCACGCCGGCTACTACGGCGGTTATCGAGGTCACCACGGCCACTACGGCGGCGGCCTCGCAGCAGGCCTCATCGGCGGCTTGGCTCTCGGAACTCTCTCTGCGGCCACCTATCCCTACGGCTACGGCTACGATGATGGCTTCTGAGCCGTCCGGGCCTCCCGCTGGCGGCCTATGGGCTTCTCAAGCTACCTGAAGGATCTTTTTCTTAGGCTCGCACGTTCCAGAGCACCGATATGCCTAAGGAGTTTATGTATGCCTAGATCACTGCTCGCGACCATGCTCATGGGCGCCGCTCTCGCCCTCAGTCCCGCCGGTGCGTATGCCCAGCATGTCGAGGTCGGCCCGGGCGGGATCGGACTGCATGCCGAACCCGGCGCGCATTCCACGCCAATCGAGCGCCATCTCGTTGCAGACGAGCAGCACGGCGAGGCGCACCACGAGACAACCCATACCACGCACGAGGGCGACCACGGCGAGGCGCACCATGAGACGACCCACACCACCCACGAGGGCGGCCATGACGGGGAGCGCCACTAACCCGCGCAGCCCTCCGACCTCAGTCCGGCCACGCTGATCGCGGACCGGCCAATCACTCTGCCTTTTCAGGAGCAACCCCATGCACCGCTTCACCCCGGCCGCCGTTTTCGCGGTCCTCCTGACCTTCGGACCGGCCCAGGCCGCACCCCTGCCAGTCTCGACCGCTGCAGCAGTCCCGGATGGTCCGCTGATCCAGGTTCGTGACGAGATGGGTCACGGCCGGATGAGCGGCATGCGCCATGGCGGTCGAATGAGCAACATGCGCGGCATGAAGCACGGCTCGATGCGCGGCATGCGCCATGGAGGACGGATGGGCAACATGCGCGGCATGAACCACGGCGGTATGTAAGCTCCTGCGCTCCGCCTGAACCCCATTCAGGTATAAGTTGCGGACGTGCGAGGGACGGGCCTGGTTCGTCCCTTTCGCATGACCAGATCCCGACAGAATCCAGGGTCAGCTTGGCCCTGCGACGAACAGGCATGATCGAGATCATCCTGAACTGGTGTCCCTTGATCGTGCATGAGCTATGCGGGGATTTGTGTGACGAGGCTGGTCAGGCGGCGCGGTGATCTGGGCTCGCGGTGACCTCGGTCCCGTCCCGGAAGATGACGCCGGCCACCACTTTCGGCAACTGGTTCTCGCCCGTCAGCCGCCGCCAAGTCTTGGCGGCGGCCATCACCAGCTTGAACACCATCAGCTTGGCAGTCGTCGGCGAGAGTGCCCCCTTCGTGCGCACCGTGCGGTGCCGGACCGTCGCGAACACACTCTCGATTGGGTTCGTCGCTCGCAGATGGTCCTAATGCTCCGCCGGCATGTCGTAGAACGCCAGCAGCGCTTCTTTGTCCTTCGTCAGGCATTCGCTCGCACGGGCATACTTCACTCCGTACTTCTCCACGAACACGTCCATCGCCACCTCGGCTTCCGCCCGCGTCGACGCGCCGGTGATCTCACGCAGATCCGCCTTCATCGCCGATTGCACAGACTTCGGGACCTTGTTGAGGACGTTGGCCGTCTTGTGCTGCCAGCAGCGCTGGTGACGTGTGCCGGGAAAGACCTCGTCCAGCGCCTTCCAGAAGCCCAGAGCCCCGTCTCCCACAGCCAGCGTTGGCGCCACCGACAACCCGCGCCGCTTCACATCGACCAGCAGTTCCCGCCAACTCTGCGCACTCTCGCGCACCCCAACCTGGAAGCCGACCAGTTCCTTCCTACCTTCCGGCGTGGCGCCGATCAGGACCAGCATGCATTCGGCCTGCTCCTCCATCCGGGCCTGCAGGTAGACCCCGTCGGCCCAGACGTAGACGTAGCGGCGCGCCGAGAGATCGCGGGACTGCCAGCGGGCGTACTCGTCGGCCCACGTCGCGGTCAGCCGCGTCACGACCGCCGGCGACAGGTTCGGGGTGTCCTTGCCCAGGAGGGCGGCGAGCGCCTCCTGGAAGTCGCCGGTCGAGATCCCGCGCAGGTAGAGGACTGGCAGCAAGGCATCCAGGCTGCGGCTGCGCCGAGCCCACTTCGGCAGGAGGCTCGAGGAGAAGCGGATCCGCTCCCCGGGGCTGGTCGCGCCGCGGTCACGGATGCGCACCCGCGCCACCGGCACCAGACCGATGCCGGTCTGGATCGCGCGCTCGGGGCCGTGCCCGTGACGCACCAGACGGGCACACCCGTCCGGCAGCCGCAGATGCTGCAGGGCGGTGAGGAAGGCCTCGGCCTCGAGCTTGACCGCCTGGGCGAGCAGGCGGCGGGCACCCGACCGCAGCACTTCGGTCAGGGGGTCGTCGATCTCTTCAGGCTGACGAAGCCGGACGATGTTGGTAGGGCTGTCCATGGCGTATCGCTCTCAACGAGAGGGTCTGGCGGGCTCGACACCCGCCTCGATAGGCCGCCTTCACCCAAACCGCGTCACCCATTCTCCCGCATAGCTCATTGTGTAATTACCCTACTTCGGGGCTGATACATAACAAGCTTCGTCAGCTTCGGACAAGGCTGCACTGATAGACCTTGAATTGCCTCAAATGCGGATTGGAGTTTGAAGTGACAGGCGTCTATCTCTTTGATCTTGTGTCGCAGCAGGCTCACTACCTTGCGGTCCGTCAGTCCATGATCGCCGGCAATGTCGCGAACGCAAACACACAGGATTACAAAGCGCGTGACATTATCCCTTTCGCCGAAATCATGGCCCGTACGGCGACGGCTAGCCTGTCGACGACAGCAAGCGGCCACTTAAACGCAGCAGACCCATCATTTAGTACAACGAAGATCAAGGCTTCCGATGCCTGGGACAGACTTTCGACCTCGAGCTCCGTCAGTCTTGAGCAGGAAATGCTCAAGGCCGCTGAGATCAGCCGAGCCCATTCTCTGAATGTGGCAATCACGAAAGCATTTGATCGTATGTTGACGTTGAGTATAAAAAACTCCTGATGATCGCTTGTTATTTTTTCACAAATCTGGACGAGTCTTTCTGGAATGGCGAACGGATGAACTGGCGCGACGAATGCAGCAGTCTAGTGCGTGATATGAGTCAGCTTGTCATCAAGAGAAAACCAGATGGAAAATAGAGTCTATCTTCCAAGATCATTGAGCGCGCACGATGTAGTTTTTAAAATATTCACCCGCTCAACTGCATGATCTCACTGCTTCCGACCGTGGACCAGAGCCATTCGGCCGATCCAGCTGGGATGTTCCAATAGCGGCGCACGCCCATAAAGCCCGCTTCCGACAGGAGCTTCGGCCATGTCCCTGACGGATGGGATTTGATTGCCTCCATGCCATAGAGCATCTGTGTAGTTCGCAAGATCGGGCTTACGGATTTGAGTGTATAGTTCTCCTAAATGTGATTATGCTTGGAATAATACCAACGGCCTTCATTTGTAAACGATATGGGCCCACTCGCGCAGTCTGCATATTCCGACGAAGCCGGCCGGGTGGTCCGATCTGAAGGCGTCCGGTGACGGCGTGCTCCCAAGGATCAGAGGGGAAGATCACGAGGTTGAGTCAACGGGTCAAGCGGCGGGCTCGGCAGCCTTGCACTTGCGCAGGCTCTCGCCGGCCGGCTCGATGCGATGAGCGTCGTGGACCAGCCGGTCGAGAACGGCATCAGCCAGCGTCGATCGCCTGGTGCATCACGCCACGATCTTTGAGATGAACGTCGAGAGTCATCGCCATCGCGTCGCCCTCGATCGCAAGCGAAGGCCCGGTCGCCCTGCGACCCGGGCGACTGGACTTACATCAAATTAGTGGAGAGCGGTTTGGCTGGCGCTAGAGTAAGGGGATCCTTCAGGTCATGGCTTTTCTTCCATCCCGTAAAACGCGGTTTAGCGCACAAACCTTGATATTCCCCTAGGTCACCACCGCAGGAGACGGGGCCCGAGCAGGGCGCCGGCGAGGGTGCAGAACGCAATGGTGCCGCCGTACCAGAGCGCCACAAACGGGACCGAGTCGTCCATGCAATTCAGGGCATACCCGATCGCGCTGATCCCGCCAGCGGCCATCCCGACGAGCGCGCCCGTCCGGACAAGGTCGGTCGGCGCGGCAAATCGGCGGACGGCCCAGACCAGGACGGCGAAGGGTAGCACGCCGATGATCGGGATCGACACGAGGCACTCCAGCCACATGTGGCCGACAAGCATCCTGTCCCAGTGCGAGCTCGGCGCCGAAGCCAGGCTGAACGCGGCCAGCAGCATGACCCCGAGGAACGGCGTCGCGGCGACCCAGGGTCGAGCTCTGGTCTCGCCGCCCGGGCGTGCGACCTTCGTCAGCAGCCACCCGGCTAAGACGACGATACCGGCACCGAAGGCGACCTTCAGGAACAGGAAGCCGAGCACCCCGTGATTGTGGAGGTCCGGCCTGACCCCGAGCGACAGGAGCGCGACGCAGAGCGCCGCCCCCGTGCCGAGCGCCGCGGCGAGGCCGAGGCCGCGCTTGAGCCGGCCGTGGTCGGTCGGCTCGATGTTCGTGCTGAGCATCTCGATCAGCTCGTTCGTTCTCATCGTCCCCTTCCTTGGCTGATCGCGGACGCCAGGGCCTTGAGACCCCGGTGGACGCTGACCTTGATGGCGGATTCCGACATGCCGGTCCGGCTGGCGGCCTCAGCGACGCTCAAGCCATCGAGCTTCACGAAGCGAATCGCGCGCCGCATCTTCTCGGGCAGCTTGGCCAGGAGTCGATCCAGGTCATACGTGCTCTCCACGCCGGCATGGTCGTCCTGTGCCTCAAGGTCGCCCGCATCCTCGATGGGCACATTGGACATCGCAGTGCGCGTACGGCGCAGGTGGTCGATCAGCTTGTAGCGGGCGATGGCCTGCGCCCAAGGGGTGAACGGCTGATCTACGTCGTAGGTATGTCGCCGCGTATGGATCGCTATCAGCGTGTCCTGCACGAGGTCTTCGGCCTCGGACGGACTTCGTCCAGCGCGGTGGAGCTTTCCGCGATAATAGGCGCGCAGATACAGGCTCAGCCGGTCGAGAACCGCCCGGTACGCGGCCGCGTCGCCGTCCAGGCTGGCCCTCATCAGGCTCCTGAGCTCAGTCTCACTCGCAATCATCACGCGCTCGTAACTGAGTTCGCGAGGCAGGGCCCGATGGTTACAGCTGCCCGCATGTGCGATGGCAACGGGGACCGGTCAGGAAGGGGTAGGTCGTGATGGGGCTTCGCTCGGCCCCTCGCCCGATGGCTTGGGTCAGGCGTCGGACCGGGGAGGGAATGGTCGCGTGCGTGGGTGCGCGCCGAGGACAGCCGGCCATCGGCCGGGTCAGGGTGAAACGACATCGGTTTCGTTCTGGAATGCTGTAGGGGCCGCCCGATCCCGGGCCGGCCAGGGGCCGTCGCCAGAGGCGCTATCGGGCGGTCCGTGCAGGCTCCGGCCGTCGACATCCGCTAGCGCAAACGCGACCGAGGGCCCGGTGATCCGGGGGCCGGCCGCCGCAGGGCGACGGCGATGAAACCGGCGCACAGCAGCGAGTTGGCCCCGGAGGCTTTCCCTGCCTCGTCGCAGCCGTCGCAGCCGTCCGGCATCGGCCCCTGCAGCGCCGCCACGGGCATGGCCGCCTTCATGTGCGCGGCCTGCACGCCATGCAGCGCGAACCTTGCCACGAGGGCGAGGGTCAGGAACTACGCGCAGACGGGGCGGGACCGGAGCTAGGATATCAAGCCCAGCATACCAGGCCGCCGCACGCCCCGAAAGGGCGCGCATCGGCTGGGCGACCGGTTTGCCGCGCATGAGTTGAGCGGGTGTACCGGCGTCAAACAGGCGTGGTTCGGGCAGCCCACCTTGTAACGAAGCGTTTGCTGCCTCCGAACTTAGCACCATGGATTGGATGTCGCAGGTGGATCGTGCGGGGTTTCGCGGCGGCTTGCACCGCGGGCCTTTGCGGCGGGCGCGGATCGCGCCGGTCGCGCTCCGCAGCGGCGCGGGATACACGGCGCCAACACGCCGTCATCGAGGATCGGAGACACCTGGCCGGACATGGTCAGAGTGGCTTCGAGGCGTATGAGGCCGCCGAGGGGGAGGCGGGCGGACCGCGGAATTCCGGCTTCGCGGGAAGGCCGCACCGGACCTTGGGACCAGAGCGCCAAGCTCGCCGCCGCCCCGGCGAAGACCCCGACGCGCTCCTACGTCGTCTTCGAGTCGCGCTTCGCCCAGGACCTGTTCTGCGCAGTTCCGACAAGCCTCCCGATCCCGGTCTTTCTCACCGATGCGGGCTGGCAGTTCCGGGGTACCCTGGGCAAGCGAGGCTTCAGGCCGCCGGGCTTCAGGGCGGCCGCGGCCCGGAAGGCGGCCAGCCGTGACGGGTTCTACCTGTTCTCTCCGCCCCATTCCGAGGATTGAGGCTGCCCGACCGTGCGAAACCTCTCCTCGGGCGGAGGAGCGGTCCCCGCCGATGGGCGTTCGCGTCGGCTCCTTGCGACGCCGGCGGAACCACTGGGAAAAGTTCGAGGCGCTGTAACGGACTTGGCGGGACATCCGAAATCAAGAACAGAAGTAGCAAGCTTTAGAGCCAGCAAAGAGTTCCACCATGAGTAGCAAGATGATCACTGTCCTCGCCGGCATTGCTATGATGGCCGGGCTGCCGGGATACGCCCTGGCCGGGTGGATCGACAATGTGCCGCTTCGCTTCCGGCCTGGCGTGCACCAAGCGGCGCCCCGCAATCTCGGAGCGCCGGATGCCGTCCGGACAACTGGGTCGGTCAACGTCGTCCCCCGCCGCCCGGCGACCCGTCGGCCGGACTCCCGTCGGCCAAACTTCTGACATGACTCGCGGCGCTTTCAACCCGCCCTTGCAGGAGAAGGGCGAGGGCGAGTGGCAGGACTGGCTCGCCGACGACGGGCCGAGCCAGGAGACGGTGCTCGCCGCCGCGGAAGAGGGCCAGAACCGGCTAGCGGCCCTGCGCGACGCGCTCTCCGTGCTGAACCCGCGCGAGCGGCGCATATTCGAGGCGCGGCGCCTCGCCGACGATCCGATCACCCTTGAGGATCTCTCGGGCGAGTTCGGCGTGTCCCGCGAGCGCGTGCGGCAGATCGAGGTCCGCGCCTTCGAGAAGGTGCAGGACGCGGTCAAGCGCAGTCTCACCGTGCGCGAGCTACCGCAAGTCCGCGCGCAAGCCGCCTGACCGCTGGCCCCTGGCGAGCACGGACAAGCCTCAACCCGAGCGGCCTGCCACCTGGGCGCTCGTCACGGTCCCTGACCCGGATTTCCCGCATCCCACGTACGACCTGACATCTCGACGGAAGATGCCTCGGGCCGACCCGCCAAGCAGACCGACGACATTCAACGCGCTCCGCCAAAGCAAGACGGCGTGTAACCATCGATCTGCCAAACTCAAAGTAACGGCAGTAAATTTGATGATCATGCCTCTGCACATCATCTTCGGGGTGCAATCGTGAATAATTTTTTCGCTGTCGTCTTGGCTCTCGCGGCCTTCGTGGCGCCTGCATCGGCCAATCCTCACTCCGGCACCCGGGATCCTGCCGCGGCATCGATCCTTCAGGCTCGATCCGCCCCCGGCATCGGCCCCCAGGCGACCGGGAGCTTACCCAACGGCTCTCGCTCGGAGCTAGACGCTCGCGGCGGGCTCGGCCGAGATATGCGGAGCAGCACGCGTGACAATGCGCAGTTTCCCGAACGAGCGCCGGAGGCACAGAACCTCGGCGGTACCGCCGGCGGCCCGCAATACTAACGGGACGCTGAGAGGCACCCTCGCGCCAGCAGCGGTCGCAGTCTGAAGGCAACCCGTCGAGTGTAACGAAAAAATCCTGCCCCCCGAACTCGTCAGTAATGGCGCTGAACGGATAGCGCTTTCCAGTCAACGGAGAGGCGTCATGAAGCTCACGGTTGGCATCATCCTTGCCTCACTGATATTGGCCGATCCGGCAATCGCCGCGCCGGGATTACAGGCACGAACCGGCCCGCAGCGACACCACCATGATCGATCTTCGGCTTACGCGCTGCGCGAGCCGGTGACGACCGGAAGCCTCGCTGGCAGCACGGGCCACGTTCGGGTCCCTCGCGACCTGCAGAGGCGGGATTTCCGAAGCAGCACCCGCGGAAACGCGCAGTTCCCGGAGCGTTCGCCTGTTCAGCAGAACCTCGGCAACACGTCGGGCGGGCCTGAGTTTTGAGCGCCCCACCTTGCACGCCTCCGCTGGCCGCAGCACGTGCTGCGGCCCCCCCCGCGCAGCGGCGGCTCTCATTGTGGCGTGCACTCGTGCTGGTGCTGCTTCTCATGGGTGCCGGCGCGACCCTCGCATCTTCCTTCAGCCGCGCCTCTTCGGGCCATTACGCCTTTGAGCTTGTCGAGCGCGAGGTGAAGCAGGGTTACGGCACAACCATTCTGGTCCGGCTCGTCGACGAGCGGACCGGAAAAGTGGTTCCGGATGCGATCCTGTTCATCAGCCGCATCGACATGTCGCCTGACGGCATGAACACGATGACCGCTCCGTTGGAGCTCCAGGCCGACGCGCTGCCCGGCTACTACCGTTTCGAGACCGACCTCTCGATGGAGGGCGGCTGGGCGCTCACGCTCGCGGCCAAGATCCCCGGACTTCCAGACCCGGTCCAAGGCAGGCTCGTCCTGCAGGCAGTGCCATAATGCATCAGAACACGCCCTTTCGCGACTTCGAGGAGTTCGAGACCGCCCCTGGCGGCGGTCGAGCAAGACGGATCGTGGGCATCGCTCTGTTTGCCACGATGCTCCTGGCTGCCATCGGCCTCGGCTACGGCTTGGGGCGTGGGACCTGGGCGGTCCCGAGCGCGATTTCAGACCACGTTCCGGCCGCTCTTGCCGGTTGGCTGCCGCGCCGAGGCACGAACTCCGAGGCGGGTGCACCTGCCGCGCTCAAGGACTACGCCTTCAATCTCGTCGGGAGCCAAGCCAAGCAGGGCGAGGCGACGCTGGCGCTGCGCTTGGTGCATAAGCCAACGGGCAAGCCAGTCCCGGACGCGATCATCTTCGCGCACCGCCTCGACATGGCACCCGCCGGCATGCCGACCATGACGACGGAGCTGGAGTCGCAGCCCGCGACCGAGCCCGGCCTCTACCGGTTCAAGACCAATCTCACGATGGCGGGCGATTGGCAGCTCTCGCTTGCCGCCAAGGTGCAGGGCGAGATCGGCACAGTGCAGAACCAGCTCGCGCTCAAGGTGGTACCGTGATGGACCAGAGGACGCCTTTCCACATCTCCGAAATTCAGGGACGCGGTTACGGTCCCGTGCGCCTTGCCGCCAGGATCGCTGGCTTCACACTCGCGCCAGCCGCTCTCGTGGGCGCACTCGTGCTTGGCCTGAAGGCCGGCGAGGTCCACTGGCCCCTGCCGGCCTGGCTGCCGGGCCCGGTCTCCACGCTCCTCGTCAGGGACGAGGCGGGTCCGGCAGCGGATGCCCCAATCCTGTACTACCGTGATCCCGATGGAAGGGCAGCCTATGCGCTCACGCCGACGAGGACGCCCGATGGCCGCGACTACCGGCCCGTACGCGTCGGCGAGGATGTCGACTTCGAGCCCCGGCCCGCCGCGAAGGAGGCCGAGGCGAACGCCACCTACGCTGCGCCCCCGGGCGGGGCCCGAAAAATCCTCTACTACCGCAACCCGATGGGCCTGCCGGACACCTCGCCGGTGCCGAAGAAGGACTCGATGGGGATGGACTACCTCCCCGTCTACGAAGGCGAGGCCGAGGACGGCAACATCGTCAAGATCTCGCCCGGTAAGGTCCAGCGCACCGGCGTCCGCTCCGAGCGGGCCGAACGTCGCGTCGTCAGCCGAGCCGTGCGGGTGCCCGGCACCGTGACGCTCGACGAGCGCCGCGTCACCGTCGTGGCGACACGCTCGGACGCCTATGTCGACCACGTCGAGAACGTCACGACCGGCGACCGCGTCCGCAAGGGTCAGGCACTGGTCCACGTCTACTCGCCCGAGATCAACGCGGCGGCGGCCCAGCTCATCGCCAACCCGGGCTTCGACGGCTCCCGGCGGCGCCTGCAGAACCTGAACGTCTCGGAAGCCGTCATCGACGAGATGGAGCGCACCCGGAAGGTGCCGATGGCCATCACCTGGTCGTCCCCGCGCGACGGGGTCGTCCTGGAACGCAACGCCATCGAGGGCATGAAGGCGTCGGCCGGAGACACCCTGTTCCGGATCGGCGACATCTCGACGATGTGGGTGCTGGCCGAGGTACCCGAGTACGACCTCGGCAGCGTCAAGGTCGGCCAGCCCGTCATTGTGCGCGTGCGCTCGCTGCCCGGGCGCAGCTTCAGCGGCAAGGTCGGGCTGATCTACCCGCAGGTGAACACGCAAACCCGCACCACCCGCGTGCGCATCGAGTTGCCGAACCCCGACGGGGTGCTCCTGCCCGACATGTACGCCGACGTCGAGATCGGGACTGGCGCGGCCAAGCCCGTGGTGGCGGTCCCGAACGATGCCGTCATCGACACGGGCGCGCGCCAGATCGTGCTCGTCGATAAGGGCGAGGGCCGCTTCGAGCCGCGCGAGGTCAAGGTCGGCGCCCGCGGCGAGGGCTACACCGAGATCCGCGAGGGTGTGCAGGCCGGCGAGCAGGTCGTGACCGCGGCCAACTTCCTGATCGACGCCGAGAGCAACCTGAAGGCGGCGCTGCAGAGCATGGCGGCGCCCAAGTCCGCCGCCGAGTCGCAGGCGCAGGCCACGGAGGCCACCCGATGATCGCACGCCTGATCGCCTGGTCGGCCCGCAACCTCGTCCTGGTGCTGATCGGCACCGTCTTCGTGGTGGCGGCTGGTCTCTACAGCGTGCGCACCCTGCCGCTCGACGCCATCCCGGACCTCTCGGACGTGCAGACCATCGTCTACACCGAGTACCCGGGGCAGGCCCCGCAGGTGGTCGAGGACCAGGTCACCTATCCGCTCACCACCGCCATGCTGACGGTGCCGAAGTCGAAGGTGGTACGCGGCTTCTCCTTCTTCGGGGTCTCGTTCGTTTACGTCATCTTCGAGGACGGCACCGACCCGTACTGGGCCCGCTCGCGCGTGCTCGAATACCTGAGCGCGGCCGGCAAACGCCTGCCGGCCGGCGTGACGCCGACGCTCGGGCCCGACGCGACGGGCGTGGGCTGGGTCTACCAGTACGCCATCGTGGCCAAGCAGCAGACGCTTGCCGAGCTGCGCTCGCTGCAGGACTGGGTCGTGCGCTTCGGGGCCTCGCGCGCCGAGGGGGTGGCCGAGGTCGCCGGCGTCGGTGGTTTCGTGAAGCAGTACAACGTCGTCGTCGACCCGAACCGGCTGCGTGCGCAAGGGATTTCGCTGAAGGCGCTCCGCGACGCAATCCGGTCGAGCAACGCGGATGTCGGCGGCCGCACGGTCGAGCTCTCCGAGTTCGAGTTCATGGTGCGCGGGCGCGGCTACCTGAAGAGCATCGCCGACATCGAAAACATCGTGCTGAAGACCGAGGCCGGCACCCCGCTGCGGGTGCGCGACATCGCCCGGGTCGAACTCGGGCCGGACGAGCGGCGCGGCATCACCGAGATGAACGGCGAGGGCGAGGTCGCGGGCGGCATCATCCTGCAGCGCTTCGGCGCCAACGCCCTCAACGTCATCGAGGGCGCCAAGGCGCACCTCGCCGAGGTCGCCGCGAGCCTGCCGAAGGGCACCGAGATCCTGCCGGTCTACGACCGCTCGCAGCTCATCGACGCCGCCATCGAGACGCTCAAGGGCACGCTCGTCGAGGAGAGCGTCATCGTGGCGCTCGTCTGCATCGTGTTCCTGCTGCACCTGCGCAGTGCGCTCGTAGCCATCCTGATGCTGCCGGTCGGCATCCTGATGGCGCTCGGCGCCATGCATCTCCTCGGGATCGGCGCTAACATCATGTCGCTGGGCGGCATCGCCATCGCGGTCGGCGCCATGATCGACGCGGCCATCGTCATGATCGAGAACGCCCACAAGCACTTGGAGCGGGCGCCCTCGGGCAAGCCGCGGGTCGAGATCCTGGTCGAGGCGGCCGCGGAGGTGGGTCCGTCGCTGTTCTTCTCCCTCCTCGTGATCACGGTCAGCTTCCTGCCGATCTTCACCCTGGAGAGCCAGGAAGGGCGCCTGTTCGGGCCGCTCGCCTTTACCAAGACCTTCGCCATGGCGGCGGCGGCGCTCCTGTCGGTGACCCTGGTGCCGGCCCTGATGGTGCTGTTCGTGCGCGGGCGCATCATCCCCGAGCATCGCAACCCGCTGAACCGGCTGCTGATCTGGGTCTACCGCCCGGTCATCAGGGTTGTGCTCAGGGCCAAGGTGCTGACCATCCTGCTGGCGGTGGCGGCGCTCGGCCTGACCATCTGGCCGGCCCGCCAGCTCGGCTCCGAGTTCATGCCGGACCTGAACGAGGGCACCCTGATGTACATGCCCACGACCTTGCCGGGCATCTCTGTGACCCAGGCCGGGGAGCTGCTGGCGACGCAGGACCGCATCATCAAGTCCTTTCCCGAGGTCGCCTCGGTCTACGGCAAGGCGGGGCGTGCCTCGACGGCGACGGACCCGGCCCCAACCGAGATGTTCGAGACCATCATCGCCCTGAAGCCGAAGGCGGATTGGCGTCCCGGCGTGACGCTGGCGAGCCTCAAGGCCGAGATGGACAAGGCCCTGCAGTTCCCCGGCGTGTCGAACGCCTGGACGCAGCCGATCCGCGCCCGCATCGACATGCTCTCGACCGGCATCCGCACGCCGGTGGGCATCAAGGTCTACGGCACCGACCTCACTGAGATGGAGAAGGTCTCTCGCGAGGTCGAGGCCGTGGTGCGGAACGTGCCGGGTACGTCCAGCGCCTACGCCGAGCGGGTCATCGGCGGCTACTTCCTCGACATCACGCCGGACCGGGAGGCGCTCGGGCGCTACGGCCTGATGGTCGGGGACGTGCAGGACGTCATCGCGACGGCGCTGGGAGGCGAGAGCGTCACGAACACGGTCGAAGGGCGCGAGCGCTACACCGTCAACGTGCGCTACCCCCGCGCCTTCCGTTCGGATCCGCAATCCATCGCCACCGAGGTGCAGGTGCCGTTGCCGGCCGGCGGCACGGTGCCGCTGGGCGAGGTGGCCAAGGTCCAGCTGACCCGGGGGCCGACCTCGATCCGCACCGAGAACGGGCAGCTCGCCGTCTACATCTTCGTCGACCTGGCCGGGCGCGATCTCGGCGGCTACGTCGCCGAGGCCCGGGACGCGGTCAACAGGGAGGTCCAGCTTCCGCAGGGCATGAGCGTCCAGTGGAGCGGCCAGTTCGAGTACCTGGAGCGGGCGGAGGCCAGGCTGAAGATCGTGGTGCCCGTGACGCTGCTCGTCATCTTCCTGCTGCTCTACCTGAACTTCCGGCGCCTGACCGAGACGCTCATCGTCATGCTGTCACTCCCGTTCTCGCTGGTGGGCGGGGTCTGGCTGCTCTGGTGGATGGGCTTCAACATATCGGTCGCGGTGGCCGTCGGCTTCATTGCCCTGGCGGGCGTGGCGGCCGAGACCGGGGTGATCATGCTGATCTACCTCGACCATGCCTGGGACGAGCAGCGGGCCGCGGTTGCCGCCGCGGGCCGCGAGGCGACACGTGCGGACCTGTACCAAGCCATCATGGTGGGGGCGGTCGAGCGCGTGCGCCCGAAGATGATGACGGTGGTCGCCATCATGGCCGGGCTCGTGCCGATCCTGTGGAGCACGGGTGCCGGGTCCGAGGTCATGCAGCGCATCGCGGTGCCGATGATCGGCGGCATGGTGTCCTCGACCGTGCTGACGCTCGTCGTGATCCCGGCCATCTATGGCCTAGTGAAGGCGCGTGGGCTTCCGCACCGAAGCCCTCCTCGCACCGGCACTCCGAAGCCTGGTAAGGCTCTGGTCCGCGTGCAGCCGCGCCTGGTCAATCCCGCCGAGTGAGTGCGGGGCGGCGTCGCCCCGACCATCGGGAAAAGTTTTCATCACACGCCACGAGAGGAAGCCGGAACCATGCCGCAGAGTGTATTGGATTGCCTCGTGATCGGCGGTGGACCGGCAGGCCTTACGGCCGCGATCTACCTGGCCCGCTTCCGCCGGCGCTTCCAGGTCTTCGATGCCGGTGCAAGCCGTGCGGCCCTGATCCCGACCTCGCACAATCACGCGGGCTTTCCCGAAGGCATTCACGGCCGGGCGCTTCTGGGCCGGATGACGGAACAGGCGCGCAAGTACGGTGCCCATATCGTCCCGGGGTCCGTCACGCGCCTGGAGCGCCGGCCGGACGGCGTCTTCCTGGCCACGCTGGACGGGGAGCCGATCCCGGCCCATACCATCCTGCTGGCGACCGGGGTTGTCGACCGCGAGCCGGACCTGCCCGACGTGCCGGACGCGATCCGGCGCGGGCTGGTGCGCCATTGCGGGATCTGCGACGGCTACGAGGCTATGGGCAAGCGGGTCGCGGTGATCGGGCACGGCAGCAGCGGGCTGCACGAAGCGCTGTTTCTGCGGACCTACACCGCCGACATCACTCTGCTGTCGCTGGGTCGGTCCCTGGTGCTGACGAAGGAGGAGCGTCGGCAAGCGGCACAGGCCGAGATCGTGATCGTCGAGGAGCCGGTCAGGCGCGTGGTCGTCGAGGGGGATCAGGTCCGTGCGCTCGACATGCTCGGCGGGGCGTGCCGGTCGTTCGATGTGCTCTACGCGGCGCTGGGCAGCGACGCCCGGTCCGACCTTGTGCACGGTCTGGGCACCCGTCTGGATGACAAGGGCTGCGTGGTGACAGACGAGCACCAGCGCAGTTCGACCGACGGCCTGTTCGCCGCCGGCGACGTGGTGCGCAGCCTCGACCAGATCAGCGTCGCGATGGGCCAGGCCGCCATCGCCGCGACGGCGATCCACAACCGCCTGCGCGGGGTGCCGTCGCCGAGGGGAGCTCCGGACGACACGCTGTCGTTCTCACCCCAGGACCTGTGCACCTGCTGTTCGCCGCCTGACGCAAGACGGCACTGAGCCCCGGCACCGGCGACGTTGCGATGCGACCGGCCGGACGCGAAATCCCGCAGCGTCCGCGATCCCGCGGCGGCGGCACACTCGGCTGGGCGTCCGCTCTTGACCTCGGGACTTGTCCTCGCATGCTGAACGCTTTCCGAGTGGGCCCTTGCGACCGCGCACGCTCTCGTCAAGAGGCCCTCCGCGTCGGCCACCCGCGTCAGCTCGGTCTGATCCGCTTGGCCGCCCTGCCGCTCACTCGAAAGACATTCCCACTATAATCGTTCGCCTGCCATTCCGAGTTTATACAAGACGCACCAAGATCCAGTCAAATCCGGAGAATATCTTGTCATGTGACGCAGCTTTTCTGTGCTGCTCCCCGGAGTTTTTGTGAATTCGACTACGGCGCGCTACGCCTCTGCGGGTTGAATGGATAACGTCCCGGACTGTTTCCGTCTGGGCGCGAACCGGAACCCGCCCCGGACATCGGAACCGACCGATGGCGTCCTGGTGATCGGCTCGGTCGACAAGACACCTGCCCGCTCCAGGCGTCCCCCCCGGTCGGGTCGGGCCGGGAAGCCGTAGGACGACGTCGGTGCCGCGGCTTGTATTCTGTGGCAGCCGGCGGCGAATTGTAACCTTTCCTGCGCCGGGTCCGAATGTTCGATGTGAAGGGGCCGCAACGCGCGCGCCCTCCGCCTCGAAGGAGCGTCCGGGCTCTCGCCAGGGCGGCGCCTAAGCCGTCCCGGCCAGCCGGATCAGAAAGAAGGACCACCGATGTCTGATCTTGGCCAATCGAGCCGAAAGAGCGCGCTCACTGCGGCTGTCGCCGCGCTGTTGCTCGCGGGTGGCGTGCAGGCGCAGGCCGCGCCGATGGGCGACATGACTGGTATGAGCGGCAAGGCTGGCGCGGAGAGCGGAAAGCAGCAGACGGCCAGCACCACTGGGACCGTCGCGGCCGTGAACACGGGCCAGCACAAGGTGACCTTCGACCACGAGCCGATCCCGGCGATCAACTGGCCCGCCATGCACATGGAGTTCCCGGCGGCCTCCTCGGTCGATCTCTCGAAGGTCAAGCCGGGCGAGAAGGTCAAGTTTACTCTGAGTGGGAGCAAGGGCTCCTACACCGTTCAGTCGATCACCCCGGCCCAGTAGGGCAGACGGGCCGGAAGGGCATGCCATGATCCACCGCCGTGCACTCGTCGGCGTTCTTCTTGCGGTGACCGTGCCGTCCATGGCCGCGGCGCAGGGCGCCCAAACCGCCATTCTCTACAAGAACCCGCAATGCCAGTGCTGCGACGCCTACGCGAAGGTGCTCCAGCGCAACGGGATTGCGGTTACCGTCGAGGAGACTCCCGCGCTCGCGGCACTCAAGCGCGAGCACGGCGTGCCCGAGCCGCTCCAGGGCTGCCATACGCTGCTCATCGACGGCTACGTCGTCGAGGCACACGTGCCGGTCGCCGCGGTCAAGAGGCTGCTGGCTGAGCGGCCCGCCATCAGGGGCATATCGCTGCCGGGCATGCCGGCGGGCTCGCCGGGCATGGACGGGGAGAAGACGGCGCCGTTCACGGTCTACGAGATCAGCGACGGCGCCCCGAAGGTCTTCGCACGCGAGTAGCGCGAAGGCAGGACTACTTCGAAACGCACGGACGACAGGAGAAATTTATGTCCAAGATCTCGCAGCTCGCACCCGCCGCTCTCGGCTTTGCTCTGTTCGCCGGCATCGCCGCTGCCTCGGCCGAAACTGCCACGAACCCCGCACCCTCGGACAAGGGGGTGATGGGCGGCATGATGCAGGGTGACGGCATAATGCCGATGATGCAGGAGATGTCGAAGATGATGGGTAACTGCAACAAGATGATGCAGACCATGATGGACCGGCAGAACCAGGGCGGGTCCGGCCAGCAGAACCCAGACAAGCGCGGCTGAGCCGGAGACGCGCGCTGACCCGCTGACCGCGAGGGCCGCGCGCAGTCGGACCTCCCGCGGTGGTGGCCGGGCCGTCGGTGGGCGAGCTCCAATTGTAGCTAAGCTTCCCAACGCCTTCGTGGAGTCGTTCAACGGCAGGCTCCGGGACGAGTGCTTGAACGAGACCCTGTTCCGCAGCCTCGGCCACGCACGGGCCGTGCTGAGCGCGTGGCGGGACGATTACAACTGCTCATCAGAACGCACATCTCGCTATGTTATTGAGGCGAAGAGGGATTGTTGCGCCGGATGCGGTACCGCGCGGTGTTTGCCGCGGTTCGATGCCTCCTGCGCGAGGGCTTTGGCGCCCGGGCCGTCGAGAGCGGCGCGGCTGAACACCCAAGGTCCGTCGGCGAGCGGATGCATGGCATCGACCTCGCCCCGTTCCGCCGCCAGACGAAGCGTGCGCGCGGCGACGCCGACACGAGCGGCGGCTTGGGTCAGGGTCAGCCAGGGCTCGTCGCCCGCCGCGGCCTCGCGGAACACCGGGATGCGGTATTGCGAGCGCAACGCCGTGACGCGCTCGCGCGTGAAGCGGTTGCCGTGCCCCGTCCTGACGCCGTTGCGGTTGAGCACGCCCGCAATCACGTCGTCACGCGCGATCAGCGCCAGCGCGCGCACGGCCTCCACCACATCGGCAGGCGTACTGGTCCGCTGGCCGCGTCGCCGACGCGGGAGGCGATGCTCGGTGTGAGCACCGCCGATCCAGTGCAGGGTGAGCACGATCTCGGCCCGCGCCTCGTCGAGGTCCGCGACCGCTTCGTGGATCAGGGTGCGCACGATCCGCTTCTTGAGCCGTGCATCCGTCGTCGGCGCTGCCCAGACGCCTTGCAGGTCCGCGGCGAGCGTCTCCAGCGCGACCGGAGGAAGGGCGGGCCGAGGGGCGAGCGCGTCGTGCGCGCCGATGCGCGTCTCGCAGGCGCCGACCCGGGACAGAGCTCGGTTCCAGCGCGCTTCGAGTTCGCCGGTCACCAAACGGTTCTCGGGGTCGGCCGCATCGTACTGCCAGAAGGCCCGGTCGGCCGCGTAGCGCGCCGCCTCCAGGTCTCGCACCATCGCCTCGCGCGCTTCGTCGCGTCGCGTGCTCGCCTGCGCCTCGGCTGCCCGCGCCGCCTCGATCGCGCCCGGCTGCATGACCGCTAGGAGCGCGGCCTCGACCACATCGTCGACGCGCAGACCGCCGAAGGCGATGCAGTTCGGCTCTCCATAGTCGATCCGCCCGCGCACGCAGGCGTAGCGCGGGATCTGTCCCTTGGCTCCAGTGTACTACACGCTGAGCTTGCGCCCGCAGCGCCAGCACCGCAGCAACCCTGCGAGCAGCGCCGCACCGAGCTTGGGCGCGCCGCGGGAACTGGTCGGAACGTTCTCGCTCACCATCGCCCGGATCGCCTCCGCCCGTTCCCACTCCACGTAACCTTCATGCGAGCCCGGCTTCAGCGCCAGCCACTCCGAGCGCGGCGTGCGCCTGGCCCGCGCCTTGGCGCCGGCCGCGTCGTAGCTGGCCGTGACGCGGCTGCGGCCGTAGGCGTAGGCGCCGCCATAGGCCGGGTTGGCGATGAACTCGCGAAGCGTCGAGTAGCGGGGGCGGCGCCAGACGACCGGGCCGGCGTTGACACGTGTCGGCAGATCGAGCCCGTGCTCCAGGAACCAGAGCAGGGCCTGGCGCACGCTGCCCAGCTCGGCCACCTTGTCGATGCCGAGGCGGATCGCGGCCTGCACGCGTCGATCGGGATCGATCTCGAGCCGATCCGATGCACATCGCGCTACCTCCCCTTGCCTGAACGGCATCTTTCGGACCTCGATCAATCCGAGCCGTCCGCGCGCCCGCGACACCCGGCAGGGCGGCCGCGCGTCGGTGCATGGCCCTGGGGCTGCCGGGTGAGCGCGGATCGAAGGCCGACCGAGACCGGGCCGGATCGGAGATCCTGGGCCGGTGGATTCACGACCATGCCGCTAGAGCGTACCGGCCCGCATCGCGTTCGGCTATCGCAGCAGCGTCGCGCCGAGCTGCGCCACGCCGCGCAGCACGCTCGGTGCGATGCCGAAGGCCAGCGTCGCCGCCGAGCACAGGCCGAGCGCGAAGGCGTACCCGACGCCGGGCGCCATCCCCTCGGGGCGCTCGGGCTCCCGGAAGTACATCTCGGCGATGACGGCGACATAGTAGGAGAGCGCCACCGCCATGTTGGCGGCCGCGAGCACGGCGAGCCAGGCGAGGTCGCCGTCGATGGCGGCCAACAGCAGGAACACCTTGCCGGCGAAGCCCGCCAGCGGCGGGACGCCGGCCAGCGACAGGAGGGCGAGGGTCAGCGCCGCCGCCGACCACGGCGCGCGCCGACCGAGGCCGCGCACCGTCGCGAGGCCGTCGCTGCCGGACATGCGCTCGACTTGCGCGACCACCGTGAACGCCGCGAGGTTCATCAGGAGATAGGCCACGACATAGTACCCGATGGCCGGCAGCGCCTGGGGGACGCGACCGGCGACCGCGACCGCCATCAGCATATAGCCGGCCTGGGCGATGCTGGAATAGGCCAGCAGCCGCTTCAGGCTTGCTTGGCGGAGCGCCACCAGATTGCCGAAGGTCATCGTCGCGGCCGCCATGAGGGCGAGCACGGAGGGCCAAGCAGCTAGAGCCCCCGGCATCGCCTCCAGCAGAAGGCGGAGGAGACCGGCGAAGGCGGCCGCCTTCGGCACGACCGAGACGAAACCGGAGATCGGGGCCGTGCCGCCCTGGAACACGTCGGGGGCCCAGACGTGGAACGGCACCAGCGTCATCTCGAAGCCGTAGCCGACGACGACCAGGCCAAAGGCCAGCGCGACCCAGGCCCGGTCGGCGCCGGCGAGGCCGGCACCAATGGCCCGCAGGTTCAGGCTGCCGGTGAGGCCGAACAGGAACGTGAGCCCGTAGGCCATCACCGCCAGCGCGGCGGCACCGTAGAGGAAATATTTGAGCGTCGCCTCCTGGGCGGGCCCGTCGCTCCGGACGAGCAGCACGAGCAGGTAGGAGGGGAAGCTCACCATCTGCAAGAACAGGACGATCAGGCCAAGGTCGGTGGCCGCCGCGAGCCCCATGCCCCCGACGGTCGCCATGAGCAGTGCGACCGGATGGTGCGGCTCCTGCTCGCTCGCCCGGAAGTGGGAGGCGAGCGACAGCAAGCTCACCACGGCGCCGGCCTCGATGACGAGTTGGTAGAAGGCCCGGAACGGGTCGACGGCGTAGGTGCCGCAGAAGGCCTCCCGCGGCGTGGCCGTCAGCATCGGCACGGTCAGGCCCATCGCGGCGAGGAGGGCGAGGAGCGCGAGCGCGGCGGGTAGGCGGCGCCACCGGCCGCGGGCCCAGCCGGCGGCCGGGACCAGGGCCAGGGCGGTTCCGGCCAGGACCATCTCGGGCGCGACCGCCCCGAGATCCATGCAGCCGCCCATCGCCACCCCGCCGGTCACGGGAGGTGCGCCAGGGCGGCGGTCGTGCCGTCGAGCAACGCGACCAGGGTAGCGGGCAGGATCCCGACCGCGACCGACAGGGCCGCGAGCGCGGCCGCCGACCAGACCTCGCCCGCAGTCAGGGGTGGCAGGGCCGGTGCATCCGCCGGCGCCCGCCCCATCAGCAGGCCGGTCACCAGCCGGAGGTAGACCGCGGTCGTGACGACGAGCGCGAGGACGGCCAACCCGGCGACCCAGGCGGAGAGCTGCAGGGCGGCGCCGACGGCCTGGAACTCGGCGATAAAGCCGGACAGGCCCGGGAGCCCGAGGGAGCCGAAGGCGAGCAGGCCGAACAGGCCGCTGAAGACCGGCATCGAGCCGATCAGGCCGCCGAAGCGGTCGAGATCCCGCGTGCCCGCGCGGTGCTGAAGCATGCCCACCAGCAGGAACATGCCTCCGGTCAGGAAGCCGTGGCTGACCATCTGGACGGCGGCGCCGTTGAGCGCGAGACGGCGCACTCCCTCGTCCCCGGACAGCGCCGCCACCGCGACGCCGAGCGTGACGAAGCCCATGTGGTTGACCGAGGTGTAGGCGACGAGCCGCTTCATGTCGGACTGCGCCAGCGCCGCCAGGGCCCCGTAGAGGAGCGACACCAGGGCCACGGCGACCAAGACCCACCCGAACCGGGCGACGGTCTCCGGCAGGGCGGGCAGCAGGACGGCGAGCATGCCGTAGCCGCCCATCTTGAGCTGAAGGCCGGCGAGCACGACGCTGCCCTCGGTCGGGGCCTCGACGTGGGCGTCGGGCAGCCAGTTGTGCAGCGGCACGACCGGGAGCTTGACCCCGAACCCGAGGAGGAGCGCCAGGAAGACGAGGCCGCCCGTGAGCGGCGCTCCGTCCAGCGGCCGCGCCTGGACGATGGCCGGCAGCGAGAAGCTGTGTGGCTCCATGGCGAGGTAGAGGGCGAGGAAGCCGAGCAGCATGGCGAGGCTGCCGGCGCGGGTGTAGAGGAAGAACTTGAGCGCCGCGTAACGCCGCCGCTCCCCGCCCCAGATGCCGACGATGAAGTACATCGGCACCAGGCCGACCTCGAAGAACAGGTAGAACAGCAGCAGGTCCTGGGCCGCGAACAGGCCGATCAACCCGGTCGCGAGCAGGAGGAAGAGGAAGGCGTGGGCGTGCGCCCGGTCGTGCTCTGGGAACACGTAAGCCATCACCACGGTGAGCAGGACCGCGGTGAGCAGGATCAGCGCCAGGGAGAGGCCGCCGACGCCGACGTCGTAGCTCGCCCCGACCGAGGGGATCCACGGGAGCGTCAGCCGCCACTGCAGGCCGCCGACGGCCGGGTCGAAGCCGGCCCAGAGGATGACGGCGGCGGCCAGCGTCAGCGCAGCCCCCGCCAGCGCGGCCCGGCGGACGAGGTCCGGCCGGCCGCGCGGCAGCGCCAGCACGGCGAGTCCGGTAAGGAGCGGCAGGAAGATGGTCACCGTCAGCATCGGGTCGGTTCCCTCAGGGCCAGAGCATGAGCGCGCCGGTGGCGAGCGCCGCCGCGGTCCAGGCGAACAGGCCGAGCGTGTAGAGATAGAGGCGGCCGGCCTGCAGGGCGCGGAGCCGCTCGCCGCCGCTGGCGAGCCCGGCGGCGAGACGGTCGCCGCCGCGCCCGAAGCCTCGCGACTCGACGCGCCCCGTCGTCCGGGCGGCGCGCCGAGCCCCCTCGGCGATGCCGCGAGCGCCCGCGTCGAGCGCGCCTTCGACCGTCGGGATCGTCCGGGCGAGTCGCATGGTCCAGCGTGCCGGGGCCTCGGTGGCCGCTGCCAGCCCGGCAGCCAGCCGTGTCGGGAATGTGCCGAGCGCGGGCGCTCCGCCCCATCCCCGGGCCGCACCGATGCCGAGGCCGAGGATCCCGGCGGCGATGCCGAGATTTCGCCATCCCGCCTCCGCTTCAGGCCCGGCGGCGAAGGGCAGAACGGCACCGAGCTGGCCGGCCAGCAGCCAGCCGAGACCCGCGGCGGCCAGCGCCAGCCCGCCCATGCCAGCGCCCATCGCCCAGCCGCTTGTGCCGGCGGCGGCAGGGGCGCGGCCCCTGCCCTGGCCGAGGAAGGTCGCGGCCCCCGCGCGGCCGATGTAGGCGCCCCCGAGGAAGACGAGCAACACGACCAGGGTCCCCGTCCCCGGCCCGTGCCGCGACGCGACGGCGAGGACCGCGTCCTCGCTCCAGTACCCTGACAGGGGCGGCACACCGGCCAGCGCCAGAGCCGCGACGAGGAAAGCGGCCCCGGTCAGGGGCAAAGGGCGGACGAGGCCGCCGAGCCGGTCGAGGGCTCGCGAGCCCATCCGCTCCTGCACGACGCCGGCGGCGAGGAACAGGGTCGACTTGAAGGCCGCGTGCGCCGCGAGGTGGAGCGTAGCCGCGCGCGGCCCGCCCAGGCCGAGCGCCACCATCATCTCGCCGAGCTGTGAGCAGGTGGACCAGGCGAGCACCCGCTTCAGGTCCGTCTCGGCGGTGGCGATGAGGCCGGCGGCCAGGGCCGTGACGGCCCCGATCCAGAACAGCGCGTCGAGCGCGAAGGGCGCCGCCGCGAAGACCGGGTACAGGCGCAGCACGAGGAACACGCCGGCGGCGACCATCGTGGCGGAGTGCAGCAGGGCCGAGACAGGGGTCGGCCCGACCATCGCGTCGGGCAACCAGGCGGAGAGCGGCAACTGAGCGCTCTTGCCGATGGCCCCAGCGAGCATGAGGAGCGCGATCAGGGTGGACGCGCCGGGGGCGATCCCACCGCCCTCGATGGTGCCGACGAGGGCCTCGATGTCGCTGCTCCCGACGAGGCCGAGCGCCAGGAGCCAGCCGAGCAGGAGGCCGACGTCGCCGGTCCGGGTCATCAGGAACGCCTTGGCGGCGGCACCCGCTGCACCGGGCGCGGCATGGTCGAAGCCGATCAGGAGGAACGAAGCCAACCCGACCAGCTCCCAGGCCGCGAACAGGAGCGCGAGGGAGCTCGACAGCACGAGGGTCAGCATGGCGCCGACGAACAGGCCCATCTCGGCGAAGAAGCGTGGCCGATCATCCCTCCCGGCCATGTACCCGAGGCTGTAGAGGCCGACGCACAGCGCGACACCGGCGACGGTCATCGCGACGAACCACGTGAGCGGCGTCGCCGCGAGACCGACGGTGAGCCGATAGCTGCCGCTCTCGAACCAGGTCGCCGACAAGGCGGCACCGGGCGGCATCAACGCGAGGCCAGCCATGGACAGGGTGACGGCGCCGACCACGAGTTCGCCCCCGCCCCAGGGCAGGCGCCGGCCGAGCCCGAGGGCGGCGAGGGCCGCGAGCAGCGGCAGGACGGGGACGGCGAGAAGCGGGATCATCGCTTGAGGTCGGCGTAGGCGTCGACCTCGGCCGTCCGCCGCTGCCGATAGAGCAGTAGGACGAGGGCGAGCCCGATGGCCATCTCGACGGCGCCGACCGTGACGACCAAGATGGCGAAGATCTGCGCGGCGTAGTCGCCCGGTGCGGTGAAGCGCCAGAACGCGACGACGTTCAGGCCGATGGCGTTGAGGAGCACCTCGACACCCATCAGGATCATGACCGCCGAACGCTGGGCGACCACGGTGTAGAGGCCGATGGCGAACAGGAGCGCGCCGACGACGAGGTAGGCGGTCAGCGGTACGGTCATCCCGCATCTCCCCCGTGCTGGTGGTGGGTGTCGTGCCCGCTCGCGTGGCCGGCTGTCCGGTCCGCTCCTGCCTGCGGCGCGAGACGGTCGCCCCGGATCGGTTCCGGCTTGGCGTCGACCGCGACCCGGGCGCCGCGCGAGGCGTCGTCCGGGTAGGCCGAGGGCCGGGCGAGCAGCACCGCGCCGAAGACGCCGATCAGGATCAGGAACCCGGCGCCCTCGAAGGCGACCATGTACTTGTCCATGAGGAGATGTCCGACCCGGCGCGCCGAGTCCGGGTCCGGTAGGGCGTCGGACACCGACCAGGCCGGACGCAGGACTAGCATGCCCACGAGCACGATCCCGACCCCGAGGGCGAGCCAGGCCGCGAGCGGGCGCACGGGCGTCACCATCGACATGTCCATCTCACCCATGTCCATGCCGCCGTGGCCGCCTCCATGCTCGTGCTCGTGAGAGGCGTGCCCGTGCTGACGGGCCGCGTGCTCGCCATGTCCGCCATGGGCCTCGTGCGGCATGGCGTTCGCCGCGCCGTCGTGCGCGGGGGCCTGCTCGCCGTGCGCCTCGCTGCCCTGCCGGGGCTCGTCCGGCTCGGCGTGGCCCCCGTGACCCGTGGCGGTGGCCTGGTCGCCGGCTTCGCCCTGTCGGTGGCCGTCCTGTCCGGCCTCCGAGGGCTGGCGCGGGACGAGCCCCAAGCTGGACCAGCGTTCCAGCGGGGCCATGTCCATGCCGGCCATCATCGCCCCGCCGGGGTCGTGCATGACCAGCACCATGAACAGGATCATGACCAGAAATCCGCCGATGTACATCATGACCTGAAGCAGCCCGATCAGGTCGGCGGACAAGAGGATGAACAGACCGGCGACGCCGATGAACGAGGCCATCAGGAAGATGCCCGAGCGGAACATGCTCATGGTCGTGGTCATGCCGAGCGCGCCCGCGACGGCGATAGAGGCGCACACCCCGAAGGCGGTCAGCTCGAAGGCCGCGGTCATGCCCGCGGTCCCACGCCGAGGAGGATCAGCCCGCCGACGAGGAGCACGTTGACGAGACCCGCCGGGATCAGGACCTTCCAGGACAGCGCCAGCATCCCGGCCGTCGAGAGCGGCCGGACACAGCGCCCGAGCCCCAGCATCAGCGCCATCAGGGCGTAGGTCTTCGCCAGCATCCAGGCCCAGCCCGGCAGCCATGACCCCGAGGGGCCGCCGAGGTAGAGCACCGCTCCGATCGCCGCGACGACGAAGAGCACCCCGGCGAGCGCGACCCGCCACAGGAGGGCGGACCAACCGCCGGTCACGCCGAGCACGCCACCGCCGATGGAGTCCGCGAACGGCTCCAGGAACGGGGCGCGGTAGGACTGCATCAGCCCTGTGACGAGGTAGAGCAGGAAGCCTAGGGGTTGCAGGACGACGAACCACAGGTCCCGCTGCGCCTCGACAACCGTGACGGTCGATAGCGAACGGGCCATCATGACCACGCCGACATAGGCCAGCCCGAGCGGAACGACGTAGGCGACGAGTTGGGCGACGATGCGATAGAAGGCCTCCACGCTGTCAGGCGTGTTCGCGCCCCAGCCGGCGAGCGCCAGGCCGAGCACGACGAAATCGACGACCACGATGACGTAGAACAGGCCGATGCCGAGATCCCGGCCGATCAGCCCGGGCCCGAACGGCACGACCACCGTGGCGAGCGCGACCCCGGCGAGCGCCACAACCGGGCCGGCCGGCAGCAGCCACCGGTCGGCGTTGGGCAGGTCGAGGCCGCCGCGGAGCTCGGCGCCGCGCGTCGGGCCGGCGTCCCAGCCCGAACGGGCGAAGAGGCGCTCGACGGCCCAGGTCAGGCCGGCGCCGAGGAGCAGGGCGGTCACGACGGCAGCGGCGCTGGCGATCACTCCCACCGCAGGCCACCCATGCCCCAGGCATAGGCTATGCCCGCCGAGAGGAGCGCGATGAAGACCAGCATGTCGAGGAAGGCGCTCACGCCGACATCGGCGAAGACGACCGCCCACGGGTACATGAAGATCATCTCCATATCGAAGGCGAGGAAGATCAGAGCGTAGACCGCGTAGCCGAAGCGGAGCTGCGCCCAGGCCGGGGGAGCGCCGATGGCTCGTCTGGGTGTCCGCGCGAAGGCTGCGAGGGCCAGCAAGGCGAGACCGGCTGCCATGAGCAGCACGAGCGCCACGAACCCGTAATCGCCTGCAATTGGTGACGGTGCCTGCACGCCACACCTCACTCGGTTTCCTTGTTCGCTCGCCCGGCATGATGTGACCTCGATCGCCCATGTAGCAGCACGCCGAGTGTGAATGACGAAACGCCGGTGTCACCGTCCAACTCGTGCCGTTGGCGAACGAACCTCTTGCGTCAATCCTTCTTGAGCACCCCTCACGCGATCCTTGACCGGCTTCGCCGGATCCGAGAGCATTGCTGCCGCCACCGAAAAGGGTCTTTGCCTGAGGCTGTGGATCTATCCTGATTGATCAGGCAGTCATCTTTAGGCAACTCTCGGCACATTGGCGGCACGCATCCACACAATCCTGCATACCGCTGACGTGTTCGCAGCTTCTGGAACAATCTTCACAGATCTCGGCGCATTCACGGCAGACGTGCTTGTGATGCTCCGAGTCGATAAGCATAAAATGCGCGCTGGTTCGGCAAATCTCAGCGCACGACAGCATGATTTTGAAGTGCTTCGGCTCCACATGTTCGCCGCCTGCTTCGAGGCAGTGGTTCATCGCCATACCAAGGCAGGTCTGGTAACAGCGCAGTCACGCGTCGATGCAGGTCTGCATCTCGGAAGGGATGTTTTGCATGGGAGAATCCTTGTTCCTGTGAAATCGCCGGGGCCTGACCCGTGGTCGGCCAAGGCTATCCCTTTCCCTAAGTACGGGGTGGGCGTATGGTTCCGAGGCCTAGGAGCCTAACGGCTCGGCCATGGACGGAGTCGTTTGAGCCGGTGACAATCAAAAACGCGTCGCCGGTCTCTATTGGCGAGGATCACCGGCATCAAATTCCGCGGCTGCGCCGTATCGAGGGGCAGATCCGCGGGTTGCAGAAAATGATCGAGACAGAGAATAATTGCATCGATGTTGTCTATCAGATCGACGCGGCGATAGGGGCGCTCCGCAGAGTCCAATCAGATATAATTCGGGTCCATTTGGAGGCATTGACCCAGAGAATTACGGCGCAAGAAATTACTGAGACCGAGCGCTTGGCCTGCGTCGATGAAATCGCAACTCTGATGATACGGGTTGTTTGAATTTATTCTTCGATTGTACGATGCACCCGTTTCGCGAGGTCAAAATTCTGATGCTCTCCACAATGGAAATTTGATGTGACTGACCCGCCACAGTAATTACCCAGGGGGTGAGCTCGGTCACTGCGCGAGGCTGTCGAGGCGCCGATGCGGGGTGCTCGCGGGGCCTCTTGCCTGGAGCTGATTTCGCTGATTCCCTCGTGAGATGAGCCGCAGCGATCTTGAGCGTTTGAGCAAGCAGGAGCTGATCGAGCTGGTGCTGCGGCTGCAGCGGCCAGACAAGACCTCGCGCACCTCGTCCAAACCGCCCTCGACCGATCGCAAGGAGCGACGCGAGCAGGCCAAGCCCGGCGGCGCCAAGCCGGGCCACGAGGGGCACAGCCGCACGCTCAGCTCCGATCCTGACGAGATCGTCGCCCACCGCCCGGGTCAGTGCCCCTGCTGCGGCGGCGCCCTGGCGGCGGATCTGCCGGCCGAGATCGTCAGCGTGTGCGAGCAGATCGAGCTGCCCGCGGTGACGCCGCTCATCACCCAGCATCAGCGGCTCGCGGTGCGTTGCCCGTCGTGTGGCACCCGCGTCGTTGCCCCGGTGCCGCGGGAGGCGTGCGGCACGCCGTTCGGACCGCGGCTGCACGCGGTGGCGACCTACCTGAAGACCTTCCAGGCCCTCTCCTACGAGCGGCTGCAAGCTGCGCTGGCGGACCTGTTCGGGCTCACCCTCAGCCAGGGCGGGCTGATGAACCTGCTTCGTCGAGCCCAGAAGCAGTTCCGTGCCGGTCGCGAAGCCCCGGTGTCGGCGCTGCGCCGGGCCGCAGTGGTCGCCTCGGATGAGACCGGCGTCCGGATCGAGGGCAGCAATTCGTACCATTGGGTGTTCTGCTCGGACGAGGCGGTGGTGCATCACGCCGCCCCGACGCGGGCCGCCGCGGTGGTGCACGCGATGATGGACGGGCACCGGCCCGCGGTATGGCTGTCGGACCGCTACACCGCCCAACAGGGCCACGGCGAACGTCACCAGACCTGCCTGGCGCATCTGGCGCGCGACGTCGCCTATGCGGTGGAGGTCAGCGACGATCCCGTGCCGCTGCGCCTGCAGCTGTGGCTCGGGTCCGTGTTCAGCCTGGCCGAGCGCGTCAGCAACTTGGCCGCCTCGACGCTCTCGGCCAAGCGCCGGGCGCTGGAGCGGCAGCTGTCCGACATCCTGTCCGCCCCGAGCCGGTGCGATCTGACCCGCGCGCTGCAAGCCAAGATCGGGCGGGCCCGCGATCAGCTCCTGGTCTTCCTCGACCATCCCGGCCGCGTGGCGGTCACGAACAACGGGTGTGAGCGCGCGCTTCGCCCGGCGGTGATGCAGCGGAAGGTGACGAACGGCTACCGGGCCATGTGGGCGGCCGCAGGCGAGGCGGATGTGCGCACGGTCGTCGACACCGCTCGCCTCTCGGGCGCCGACACCTTCGACATCATCCTCAAGACCATCCGCGCCTGATCGCTTCCAGCATTCACCTCATCGACAAGGTCAGGCGGCTCGTGCACCGCACCGAACCCCGTGGGTAATTACCCGAAAGCGGGGGAGGATCAAAAGAGGGCCTGATGCGGGTGACTTCCGCGAAGAGCCCGGTGCGGGAAAGCTGCACGCTCGGATCTGTGAGGGCAAAGCCGAATGGCCGAGCTACTCGACCACAAACCGCAGCTTGCCCCGTGTCCGGTCTGACGGGGGCAACTCCAACATGATCGACGGTGAGACTCCGGCCGACCGTCAGAAGTCCGTATGGAGGCGGACTGCGAAAAAGTGTGCTGGGCCACGGTCGCGGTTGTAGGCCGGGTTCGCCACGAACTGGTAATCGGCGGAGACCGTCACGGCCTTCGTGAGGCTGAGCGCATAATAGGCTTCAGTCGCCCGCTCCGCGCGATAGCTCAGACGACCGTCGCCGATTACAAGGCCGAGGCCGCCGTTGGCGAAGAAATCCCGGTGGGAGCGGGATAGCGTGTTGATGGCAGCGCCAATGCCGACCGTGTCGTCGGGCCGACCCCAGGCGCCGCCCTTCAGTGAGACACCGCCCGAGACACTGCGGTCGATGTCCGCGAAGGAGAGGCTCTCGTTGCGTCCGTCATTCAGACTGGCACGCGCGAACACGCCGACCTGCGACGCCACTGCCTGTTCGAGGTTGAGGTAGAGACCGCTCTTGCGTCGGTCTCGCCGGCTGGCTGTGGCCGCATCGTTGATGTCGGCGAAGAGTCCGGCCTGTGCGAGATCGACCACCTCGCGATAATTCGCCGTGCGTGCGACGTTCGTGAACAGGCCGAGGCGGATCTTTCCGGGCTGATCAAGCCCCGGCAGAACGTGGCGCTCCTCGAACTCGACCGTGGCGCCCCCCTTCTGGGCAATGCGAGGATCGAGAACGTTGCTGCTCGGTTCCTTCGGCACCTGCGTGTAGGCTGCCCGGATCGCGAACTCCTTGCGGGTGTACTCGACCATCACACCTTGCGTGAAACCGGGCAGGTTCGCGGGGAAATCATAGGCCCCGGATGCCCAGAGGGACCAGTTCAGGAAATCGACGCGGGGGTCGTGCGCGTAGGCGTTGCCGTCGAAGAAGTCGCCGAGCGCGAACTTGCCGGCCACCACGGTGACCCGCTCGATGTCGCGGCGCGTCGCGACCTGGTTTGGGCCGTCCGGCACATCCTCGGTCTCGCCGCCCAGGCCGAAGGTTTGGCGGACGAAGTAACGTTGCGAGCGCAGCTTCGGGAAGGGCGCGCCGGCCTTCTGTGCCTCACCGTTGACGAAGCCAGCGACGCCGAGCGTCCGGCTCAGACCGAAACCCTGGTCGAATTCGGGGTTGTAGTAGAGTTCCGTGTTGTCCGTTAGCTTAAGGCCGAGGAAGGCGGTCGCCGTCAGCGTCGCGCGTGCTTGGCGCGGCACGAGGCTCTGCGGTCCGAGATAGGGCGAGCGGAAGCCGGATACGCCTTGGTCCACGAAGGTCGTTTGGCCGTGCAGCGAGACACGGTCGCTAATTGCCGTGTCGGGATCGTGGGGGGCTACCTCGCCGGGCTCGGGCGGCAAGACGAGACCACCCGGATACCAGGACAGGCGCGCGAGGACTTGGTTAGAGGTAAAGGAGGCCCGCGCGGAGAAGGGGCCACCGGTGACGCCTGGAATGGTCCCGAGATCGAGCCGTCCGCTCCGGCCGAGGTCGAGGTAGCGGTATTCCAGTCCCAGCGCGAACTTCTCGGTAATGGCATACTCGATGCCGGCACCGAGCGAGAGCCCGAGGAAGGCGCGGCCCCGCCGAAGGGCCGGGGCTGACTCAGTCTCTGGATCGGGGGAGTTGGTGTGGAACCGGACCTGCGCGCCCGCAAGGCCGAAGGTGGCATAGACGAGATAGTGCTCGAACGCGTAGCCAATGCGGGCCCGGGCTGTCCCGAAAACGTCGGCCTTGGCCCGGATCAGAGGAAAGGCGGGATCCAGCCCCTCGAAGCCGAACCCAGGCGTGGTCGAGGACACGGGCCGCTTCAGGTTCGAGGCGTCAACGTCGGCTTCAAGGCCATATACGAACGGACCGGTCTGCCAGGCATACCCGCCGAACAGGCCGCCGAGCGCGGTGATCGCATTGCGCCCGGCATCGTTGCGGCCCGTGGCATCCCCGGTGCGGAATTCCGGCACCGAACGGCGGCTGATCATACCGGAACCGAAGCCGAAGCCGCCGAAGGCGTCACCGGCACTGCCCTGCCATCCGGCATAACCGCCTGCCCACGTACCGAAGGAGGGCAGGTGCGTCGCGTCGTGTGGCGTCGGCGGGGCGAAATCGGCCCCGTGGGCGCCGGTGGACAGGCCGGCGAGCAACGTCGCAACCCCTGCACCCGGGCCGAGGCGTCCTGTGGCCCGTCTCCACCGACTCATCGTGCCATCTCCACATGCATGAACTGAAGCTGCACCAGCGTTGCGGTGACCATGACACGATGCGGCATCCGCCCAAACTTGGCCGTTCCGCTAACCATAGACGAGCGGCTTCGTGCAAGCCCACCGCTGGGTTCGTGTTGAGCTGACGAAAGGCCGATGAGATAGCCACGCATACCACCAAGGTAGGCACCGCCCTCACGTCCCTTGCCACGCTTATGGAGCGGGTAGGAGAGAGGCCGAACTTGCAGAATTCAGGCGGCACAGCGTGTGGGTTGCTCGCAGCGATGGCAGGCATGCCGCTCTTCCTATCGGCCGTGATCACGACTGCAAACCCGCGTGCGGGCGAGATGGGGCGGCATTCGGAACACATCGTGGGGTCGTGCGCGCGATCGTTCCCCGAATGCGGCGGGTTCGATTGGGGGCATCACCGCCGAAACAGGCGGCGATCTCCGAGCGCGCCTGTTTATCGACGGCCGATGACGGTTTGATGCCACGCGCGAGCTTCTCGGCTGCGCAGCACGGCTGGCGCGGTGTGAACGGTACGGGCTCCAACCCCCGGCCTCGAAGCCTGCGGTGGAGGGCATGCGTGGCGTCCATGTCGTCCCGTTCGAGATGATCCAGGCGGGACAGGTTTGCGGGGAAGCGGCTTGCTCGCGAGACGAGGAGGTGCCCGCAGGTCGTCCGCTGACGAAGCCCGCTGCGATGCACCGCTCATGAAGCTCCGGGCTCGGGCCGCATCGTCATGCCCGGCGGCCAAGGTGGCGATGTTCGATCAGGGCCGCATATGGCGTTGCGCCGAGCCTTGATAATCTCGGCGGTTTAAGGATCGGCCGCCATCGTAGGCCCGGTGCAGATGACTGCGACCTGCTTCACGGGGTCTGCCCAAGGATCAGGTCCGACGCGTGTCGAGAGGCCGGGTGGCCTGTGGCCGCTTGGTGGGCGATCGAGCACGCCTCGTAGTGGTCGCCCCTAGCGAGCATAGTCAAGCGCCGCTCACCAGGAACGGCCTTCCTGATGGCCAGAAGTGCGCGTCCGGACAGCCACGACACGGTCTCGGCACCCGGCTCGGTTTGCGGCTGACCATACCGCCGCACGCCCTCCCGGTATATGGCCTCGTAGCGCGACGGCAGTTCGGCTTCCGAAAGTGGACGGCTGAGCCAGATGACCTGCTGCAGGCCCTCATCCCGGCAGACTTCGAGGATGACCTCGTCCGTATCAATGCCCGCGGCCAGCGGGCGGTCGTGGAAGTAGGTCAGGGCGGTGATATTCGCCTCGCGGTCGACCATCGAAGGCCGGGGGACGGTCTCGACCGGTCCCCAGGACAGGCCAAACGGGGCTTCCTGAGCATGGGCTCCGTGCAGGCAGCCGAGCCAAAGCAGTGCTGACAGGGCGCGGCGTCTCATCGTCGTCTCTCCCTACGTTGATACGCGACGTCCCTGCACGTCGTCGCTGGCGCGCGACTGAACTATGGATTGCGATCTCGAGCGCCGCTTCCGGACCGAGCACGAGACCCCCGCGGGAATACCCAGAGATCATCGATGTTGGACTCGCGCACGACCGCGCGCAACCATTCCTTGCAGCGCTGGTTCTCTCGTCGCTATCCCCTGTAGAAGTCAGGATTTGATCTGTCGGACAATGTCAGGTTGAGGCGCGATCAAGGGGAGAGTAGTGCCCCTGCAGCAAGCCATTTTCGGCCTGAAAACCTCTGGCTTGGTTCGGTCAGGCGGTCAGGCCCCGAAGCCGCGAAGCGGTGCGCCGCAGGCGCAGGGCTTGACGGCGTGACCGCACGCCAAGCCATTCTCGGTCGGGCTGAAGGGAAGGGAAGCTGACACTGTCTGTCTAATCAAGTTCAGGATTTTACACCCCCGCCTCGATACGCCGCCTTCACGCCGCTCGCATCACCCAATCTCCCGCATAGCTCCTAGGGGCCGTCCACACCATCACACCCCGAATGGAGCGGATCTTGCCCTACCAAGCCAAGTTGAGGGCTATCGAGGGCGCCGCTGTGACGGATCGAGACACTTCTTTCCCCTGGCGCAACAGAACGGGCGCCAGCACGGTCCCAGGCTGGGATGGAGCCTGCCCTGCGCCGCCCCAGCTGGCGGAGTTCATACACTTCTGTGAGCACCGGACGGGCCGAACGTTCCCGGAGTATCGGGACTTCGAAGCCTATGCGGTCGAGGAGTTTCGCGCGTTCTGGTCCCTGTTCCTCCGCTGGAGCCGGCTGCCGGTCTCAGGCAGCACCAGCCCCGTCTGTGACGGCGAGCTATGCGAGCGAGCCCGCTTCTTCCCCGACCTCCGGCTGAATTACGCCGAGGCCTTGCTCACTGGCCGGGACGGCCATGGGCCCGCGCTCACGGCCTGCCATCCGCACCGGCCGGACGAGGAGCTAAACCGGTCCGAGCTGTGCCGTCGCGTCACCGCTCTTGCGGGCGCGCTGCGTCGGCTCGGCATCCGGCCGGGCGACAGGGTTGCGGCGGTCGCGCGCAATAACGTCGAGGCGGTGGTGGCTGCCCTGGCCGCGGCGGCGATCGGGGCCGTGTTCTCGAGCTGTGCTCCCGACATGGGCGCGCACGCCATGCTGTCCCGGCTCGGCCCCGTCGCGCCCAGGCTGCTCCTCGCCCATCTGCGGCCGGAGCCCTGGGATACGGGCGTCCCGATCGCCGCCCGGGTGGCAGAGGTGGCCGGAGGGCTCAGCTCCCTGACCCACCTGATCGCGCTGGATGCGGGCGAACCCGCGTCCGGGATCGGGGTGCCGGTCCTGCGCTATGCCGACCTGATCTCGCAGGGGGACGAGGCCGAGTTCACCTGGGAGCGGTTCCCCTTCAACCACCCCCTGTTCATCATGTTCTCATCGGGCACGACCGGAGCGCCCAAGTGCATCGTGCACGGGGCCGGCGGCACCCTGATCGAGCACATCAAGGAGCATCGGCTCCACTGCGACATCCGGCCCGCGGAGACGATCTACTTCCACACCAGCTGCGCGTGGATGATGTGGAACTGGCAACTCTCCGCCCTCGCGAGCGGCGCGGAACTCGTTCTCTTCGATGGCCCAGTCCAGGGCCCGGACACCCTTTGGGCGCTGGTCGAGCGGCGGGCTGTCGCCGTGTTCGGCACCAGCCCGGCCTATCTTGAGCTTTGCGAGGGCGCGTCGTTCTCGCCGCGTGCCGCGTTCGACTTCACGGCGCTGCGCGCCATCTTGTCCACGGGATCAATCCTGCACGATCGCCAGTTCGATTGGGTCTGTGAGCACGTGAAAGCCGTCCCGCTTCAGTCTATCTCCGGCGGAACCGACATCATCGGCTGCTTCGTTCTCGGCAACCCGCTACTTCCGGTCCAACGCGGCGAGGCGCAGTGTCGGAGCCTCGGTCTCGACGTGCGGGCCCTCGCGGAGGACAGCGCCGGCATCGGCGAGCTCGTCTGCGCTAGCCCGTTCCCATCCCGGCCCTTGGGGTTCCTTGGGGACACGGACGGGAGCCGCTTCCACGCCAGCTACTTCAGCCAAAATCCACCACTCTGGACGCACGGCGACTTGATTGCCTTCACCCCGGCCGGCGGAGCCCGGCTGCACGGGCGCTCGGACGGCGTGCTCAACATCCGCGGCGTCCGGGTCGGACCCGCCGAGATCCACGATATCTTGCGCGCGATGGACGAGATCGTGGAGGCGATGGCGGTCGAGCAGCGGGCGGAGGCCGCTCCGGGCGGCACGCAACTGGTCCTCCTCGTCGTGCTGCGGGAGGGCGCGACGCTGACCCCCGGACTGACCAAGCGCATCCGTTCGCGCCTGGCTGCAGATGGGTCGACGGCAATGATTCCGGCGCGATGTGTACAGGTCAGCGAGTTGCCGACGACGTTCAACGGCAAGCGCTCCGAAGCGGCGGCCCGGGACGCCGTGAATGGCCACGCGATACGCAACCTTGATGCGCTGGCCAATCCTGCATCGACTGACGCCATCCGCGACGCCATCAGACGGAATGGCGCGGTGGAGCACGAGCGCCCGACCGACGTGGTCGAGTCGCGCGCCAACATCCAGGTAGAGGGCGACCTGGAGAGGCTCCTCAAGGACATCACGTCCCGTCGGGTCGGCGTCCCGGTCAGCCCCGACGAGAGCCTGTTGGAGATCGGGGCCGACTCCCTCACGCTCCTCAAGCTGCTGATGGAGATCGAGGAGATGGCCGGCTGCGAGGTTGCCTTCGACGCGTTCCTCTCTGACCCAAGTGTGAGAGGCCTCAGCCGATTGATAAGGGGCGAGAGGGGGCACAGCTCAACGCATCCGGAAGAGCGGCCGGAGGTCCGACCCGTGCGGGATGAGGATGTTGAGGCCATCTGCCGCCTGCTGCAGGAAGGCTTCGGGAGCGGGAATGTCGGCCCCGGGGATTGGCGGCGGCTGTTCGAGCGTCCTTGGGCTAGCTCCGTTCCGACGACGGGGTTTGTTCTTACCATGGGATCAGAGATCGTGGGGTTCCTGGGAACGCTCTACTCACAGCGTCCCCTCGACGAGGAGGGAGCCTGCGTCTGCAATCTCACCTCGTGGTACGTGCGACCGGGTTACCGAGGCCAGGGCTCGCTCCTGCTCGCGGCCGCGACGAGGGACAAATCCGTCACTTACACGACCCTGACGCCCGGTCCCGAGACCACGGCCATGGTGGAAGCCTTAAACTTCCTACCTCTGAAGATGCGGCGGTTCTTCCTTCCCGGGCTCAACCTGGGGACGCTCCGGGCCGGTTCGCTCCGCTTCGACGACGACCCCCGGACCATCCGGAGTCTCCTCAGCGAGGTTGACCAGCGCATCTTCGACGATCATGCTGCTTACGACCTGCTGCACCTTGTCGTACGGGAGAATGGCGAACAGACCTACTTGATCTTGAAACGACGGCGGGTTCGGGCTGTGTGGTCGGTTCTTGTACCAGGTTCCGAGTTGCTCTACTGCAGCAATCCCGGCCTCCTCGTCCGTCACTTCGAGCGTATCAAGCTGGCCATCCTCATGCGCCAGCGAGCGGTGGTCTTCGCGGCGGATGAGGGTTTCGTTCCCGCGACGATCCGAGCCGCTCGGAAGGCGCGCGGCAACCGCTATCGGAACTCATTGGCCGGCACGGCGCCCGAGCTGGACCTCCTCTATTCGGAGCTCGTCCTTCTGCCAATCTGACGCGCGACGAACCATCGTAGAGTGCCTCGTCGGCGATCTTCCTGTTGGAGGGGCATAGCGCACGGCTTGCTCCTCGCGCAGGTAGCACCGCACCGTGTTGCGCGACAGCCCGAGCTCGCGGGCGATCTCACGCACGCCCTTTTTCATGTCGATGAAAGACCTGGATCTCCAACGTCGCCTCCGGTCCCACCATCAGGCTCCCTCCACACGAGAAAGCCAGCCTAAAAGATCCTGGGGGGATGACGGCGAAAAACTGACGGGCAAGCCTCATCGAGCGTAGCAAGCGTATGATGGGCCGTGATGGCATGTGCTATGGTCGTGCTCGGTGAAGTGATTATAGAAGCCACGCGCATGGGCGCGGTGCTCGCACTGATGATATGAGTAGACACAGCCTATAAATTTTGGCCTATAGTGCACAAATTTGAACACACTTCCAACACTCAAACCTGAATGTTGTATCGCTCGAAATTTATCAATAGTGTTTGGCCTTGATCTCGCGTCCGATGCATAGCCGGCAGCCGGTGCGAGCATAATCACCGCCGTGCAGATCAAACATGCCCATCGCATCGCAGATCCTCCACGACCATACAATCAAATGCCAACATGTTGTTGTCAAGGGGCAATGTGAGGGTTGGGTAACGGCGTTGATGGTTCCCCGGATCTTGGTCTGGCCGAAGGGTGAGCCCCCGGATCTCATTCGGCGGCCTCTCGGGCCGCCGCCAAGGCAAACTCCTGGGGCGTCCGCCACTCCATAGCGGAGTGCCGCCGCACCGGGTTGTACAACCTCTCACCACAAGACCCATAGTACCGGCGCAGGCGACGATGGCGTCGTCGTCTATGGATGGCATCCGTGGGCCGGGCGCGCGGTCCGTGTCCATGACGTGATCGAGCGGGCAACCGGGACGGCAGCGCGCTGCACGCTGGCGGATGCGCCCATGGCGCGCTTGCAGGAGATCCAGGTCCGGATGCTCGATCCCGTCGGGACTGTCGGAAATTTCGTGTAGGGGCGGCCATAGTGGACCCCACGGAGGTTCCCGATGGCAAGACGCAAAGCACCCAGCATCCCTGACGCGATCCTAGACCAGCTGCTGGCCGGCGCTGATCCGAAGTCGGCGTTCGAGGCTGACGGCCTGCTGGACGAGCTGAAGAAGGCCTTGGCCGAGCGCGCCCTCAACGCCGAGATGGACCATCATCTGGCGAGCGAGGAGGCCGGCAACAAGCGCAATGGCTACGGTCGTAAGACAGTCACGACCGAGACCGGCCGGATCGAACTGTCGATCCCGCGCGACCGGCAGGCGACGTTCGACCCGCAGCTGATCGCCCGCTACCAGCGCCGCTTTCTCGGCTTCGACGACAAGATCGTGTCGATGTACGCCCGCGGCATGAGCACCCGGGAGATCGTCTCCCACCTGCGCGAGCTCTACGGGATCGAGGTCTCGCCCGACCTGATCAGCGCGGTGACCGACGCGGTGCTCGACGAGGTCGCCGCCTGGCAGGCCCGGCCGCTAGAACCGGTCTACCCGATCGTGTTCTTCGACGCCCTGCGGATCAAGGTGCGTGACGAGGGGGTGGTCCGCAACAAGGCCGTCCACATCGCGCTCGGCGTGCGCGCCGACGGATCCAAGGAGATCCTCGGCTTGTGGCTCGAGCAGAACGAGGGCGCCAAGTTCTGGTTGCGGGTCATGAACGAGCTCAGGAACCGCGGCGTCGAGGATGTACTCCTGGCGGTGGTCGACGGCTTGAAGGGCTTCCCCGACGCGATCCGGGCGGTGTTTCCCGAGGCGCTGGTCCAGACCTGCATCGTCCACCTGCTTCGCCACAGCCTCGACTTCGTCTCCTACAAGGACCGCAAGCTCGTGGCGGCCGCGCTGAAGGACATCTACCGCGCGCTCGATGCCGCCGCTGGCGAGGCGGCGCTGTCCGCCTTCGAAGCGGGCGAGTGGGGCCGGAAGTACCCGGCCATCGCCCAGAGCTGGCGACGAGCCTGGAGCGAGGTCGTCCCGTTCTACGCGTTCCCCGGCGAGGTGCGCCGGATCCTCTACACCACGAACGCCATCGAGGCTCTGAACGCTACGCTGCGCCGGGCTGTGCGCGCCCGCGGCCACTTCCCGACCGACGAGGCCTCGCTGAAGCTGCTCTACCTGGTCTTGAACCGCTCCGAGAAGGCGTGGACGATGGGTCCGCGTGAGTGGGTCATGGCCAAGGCGCAGTTCGCCGTCATCTTCGGCGAGCGCTTCACCCGGGCCATGGCGGCCTGATGTTCAACCCGCCGCCCCTACACGGAATTCCTGACAGTCCCAGGGTAGATCCTCGGCTTGGCTCACGTCCAGTCTGCATCGGGGCTCCATTGCGAGGGGACCAGGTCAGCCAGCATCCGACTCGTCGCATCGGACCCCAGTCGAGCCAGGGCGTGCCGCTGTGTCAATTCGGGCAGCGCAGCGTCGCGACGGGTCTCGATGCAGTCGCACCGAACGGCTACACAAGCGCCGCCCGATCGGCACCACCTACACATCTCCTTCAGCTCATGATCGCGTAATGCCCACCTTATCCGATCGCCAGCGCGTCGAACTCGCGATCCCAGCCTACCTCCTCTATGCGCTCACCGCCGCACCTGGCGTGTTCGTCCCGGCCGACCCGGACCTGGCAGCGCGAGCGGAGGCGGACATCACCGCACTCCGCGCCGACCTGCAGGCCGCTCTCCTCGAACCCTTCAGCGACCTCGTCCCGAAGAAGCAGCACGCCCTCCTGCGCCGGGTCGAGCGCATCGGGAAGGGTGTGATCACCGGATGGGGCAACCGGCCCGCGCTGAGCGTGATGCTGACGCTCTGGTACTTCCTGAAGGACCTGACCGACCGCGAGGTACTGATCCTGTGGGAGGGCTCTGCGATGGAGCGGGCGACGAGCCGGCTCCTACCGATGTTCGCCCACGGCTTCGACGAGCAGAAGCGGGATGCAGCGGCTCAGGAACAGGCCCGACAGCTGCTGGCCTGCCTACGGGCAGAAGGACTGTATAACTAATGGTACTGCTGGCCCAACCAGCGGCATCTCGTGCTCTAAGCATGATCTCCCGATCATCTACATTCTGTTCTGGGAATTTGCATACATCGAGTGATAAATGTATTATGATGTGACAGAAGAGGTATCTTGGCAGGAATTTCTCGATATTAATTAAGAGGCAATCCATGCATCAGAACACAAATACCAATAAAATTAAAAAAACGCAGAAATATTTTGGCCTAGTGATACACAATGGGACGTAATTTCCCCATTTTTACCTGCAAGTGGCGCCAACAGAAGCGACGATCGCCGAGCTTTATCAGGAATAATCCAGGTTTCACTGAGTAGTTGTCGATGGCCAGACTTTCCAAAGGAATATGGGTCTCCAAGCACAGTCTATCAACGCTTTCGACGTTGGCGACACCGATCGTTCTGGACGCGAATGCTGCAAGCTTTATCCCAAGCAGGATGGACTCAGGAAGCAAGCGCACTTGATCCTCTTGCACTTTCGCAATCTCGTCCAGTGCAGAAGGGACAGCGGATTGATAGGGCTTGGCGTCCGGATCGCGATCGATGGCTGGCGGAGCGAATGACCCAAATGCAACAAGTCAACTCAACAAAGACTACCTAGATTTTTTATATATTTAAAAATGTATCTATAATATAAAATATCATAAATTCGTGTTTATCAAAAATACAGGGCGGCTTTGCGCCGCCCTGTAAAAACTATATATCTATCATTATATCACCACTTATAGCTGACACTTGCGACGACACGGCGAGCATCGCCATAGAAGCAGGATACGGCTGACTGGCAGGACGAAACGAAGCGCCGATCGGCGATGTTTGTAGCGTTCAATGCAAGGCGCCAATTGTCAATGTTGTAGTGCACCTGCGCGTCAAACAGAACGTAGTCGGAGACTTTTAGCGTATTGGGCACGTCAGCAAAGGAACGCCCAACATAACGCACGCCGCCACCAAAACCGAAGCCGCGCAACTCGCCCACGGGGATCGTGTAGTCGAAGAAGGCCGAAGCGAAGGTCTCGGGAATGTTGACTGGGGTACGCCCAATCCGGGCCGGATCCGCGTCCTTCGTGGTGACGAGATCGTAGGTCGTGAAAGCCGCTACCGCGTTGAGCCCTTCAGCCAGGGTGACGTTGAGCTGAGCTTCGAAGCCGGTGGAGCGCTGTGAGCCGGACTGGATGCTGAAGAAGGCGTTGGCCGGATCCGGCACCAGCACGCCCTGGCGATTAATCTCGAAGCCGGCGAGCGTCAGGAAATAGCCCTGGCCCGGCGGCTCGAACTTCACGCCGCCCTCGATCTGGTTGCCGGTTTCGGGGCGGAAGCCCGCGCCACTGAAGGCGGTGCCGATCTGCGGCTGGAACGAAGTCGAGTAGCTGACATAGGGCGCAAGCCCAAAGTCAAAGTTGTAGATCAGGGCCGTCCGGTAGGTCAGTGCATTGTCACTGCGCCCGCCGGTGGGCGATGATGGCGTGAGCAAGTTGCGGATGCGGTTGTCGGCGAAGTCCTGACGCAGGCCGAGCACTAAGCTCAGCTGGTCAGTGAGTTTGATTTGGTCCTGCGCGTACAGGCCGAGTTGGTTGAAGCTGTTCGCGTTGATGAGGTAGGGCGTCGGCGAGGCGACGCGTTGACCGTAGACCGGGAACAGAATGCTGAGATCTGGGCCCGGGAATGTCGATGCTTGATTGTCGTGCAGATTGTAGTTCTTGTAATCGAGACCGAGCAGCAGGTTGTGGCGGAAAAAGCCGTCGGAGAAGCGTGCCTCGGCCTGATTGTCGACCTGGAACAGGGCAGCCCGCGAGCTGTCCCGGAACTGATAGCGGCCCAGTCGCGTCTCGGCGGCGTCGCTGTATCCGAGCTGACCGATATAAGAGTTCTGGAAGCTATCGACGTAAGAGTAGCGCAGGTTCTGTCGGAAGGTCCAGGTCTCGTTGAAGGCGTGCTCGAACTCGTAGCCGATATAGGCTTGCTCGCGCCGGAAGGTGTTGAGGCCGACGTCGCCGACGTTGAGCGAGCGCGGGATGCGCAGACCTGAGAGGTTCGGCCGCACGGTTCCCGAATACGGCAGGAAGTTCGCCGTCACCGCAGCGTTGTCGTACTGAACGCTCGACAGAAAGGTGAACTTCGTCGCCCCATCCGGCTTGTAGGTGAAGGCTGGCGCGATATAGCCGCGGTCCTCCGGCGCGCCCTCGACTTGGTTGCCACCGACGCGCCCGCTGCCGGTCAGGCGATAGAACCAATGCCCGTCAGGACCCGCCGGACCGCCGAGGTCGAACGCGGTGTAGCCGAAGCCGCCCTGCCCGAAAGCGCCACCGCCAACCTCGATGTAGCGCAGCGGGTCGAGCGGAGGACGCTTGGTGACCTGGTTGATCAAGCCACCGGGGGTGCCAGCGCCGAACAGCACCGCAGCCGGGCCGCGCAGCACCTCAATACGCTCCAGGCCAAAGGTGTCGGTACGGAAATAGGCAAAACCGTAGTTCAGGAGCTGCAGGCCGTCACGGTAGAGACCATAGTCGCTCGCCACGAAGCCACGCAAGGTGAAGTAGTCGAGGCGGGAGTCTGCACCGAAAGTGCCTGAGTAAAGACCGGCTGCGTATTGCGTAGCCTGAGTAAGGGTTTGGGCCTTCTGCACATCGATCTGCTCACGGCCGACAACAGTGATTGATTGCGGCGTCTCGATCAGCGGAGTATTGGTCTTCGTTGCGGTGGCTGAGCGCGTCGCCACGAAGCCGTTCACCGGGCCAGTCGGGCTCTCAACCGCTCGAACAGGTGTGCCAGCCGGAACGGGCGAGACACCACCGTTCCCTTGCCCAGAGACGCTGATCTGTTCGAGTTGAATGGTCGCCTCGGCCGGTGGATTGGCCGTTCCGCGTCGTGGCGATGTTGCATCCTGAGCAGCAGCGGCGCCGGCAAGGCTGAGGAGCGACACGCCTGCGAGAGCGAGGCGCAAGGTCGCGCTTCGTTGGGGGCCTACACCCTGAGAGTTGCCGATCTTCATCTTACACCCCGCATGCACGCAAACACTGACAAGCCGAAGGCGCCAGTTTGGAATTGTGCTAAACTGTTGATCTTGCGCTATTTTTTGATGCCTAGAACGCCATCGTTTGGGGTGCAAGACAGCTTGGCAGCGATCCTGTGCATGTGACGATTGTGCAACGTGAGGATGAGGAGTTGGACTTCGCCCTCTGATGCCAATCAGCGGTAGTTTTTCGAGTAATGGCTCCCCGTCCCAGAGCATTGATTGTCAAACGGCATCGGAGCGCATCACAAACCGGGGGCAACCGGCTCGGGCCCTGGGGTAAGCCAAACGAGGGTCATGCTGCCCGCCCCGCTCTGAACCCGGGCCAGCGCCGCCGGAAGGCACCCTCCAGCTCGCCGTTGAGCACGCGCGTCCTGGCCTGGAGCGTGAGGTGCGCGCCGCGCCTGGTCCAGCGCATTGACTACCGTTTGGAGAACCGCTTGGCGACGACCTGGTTGATCGCGCTCTCCACGAAGCCTGACGAGATCCGCTCGCCCGCCCGGAAGCGTTCGCCATAGTCGACGACGCTGCCCGCGTTGCGGCGGATGTAGACCTGGAACTCGCGGACGGCGACGCCGAGCTTGTTCAAGCAGGCCCGGCGCTCGCCGTCGGCGTCGTCCAGCTCGGCCTCGACCTCGCCCTCGATCCAGCCGACCTCCATCTCCGCCTCGCGCGCGTGCCCGTTCCAGAGCAGGTGCTTGGCGCGCTCCAGCTCGGCCAGGCGGTCGTCGCGCCAGACGCCCTCGGCCGCGGCGCCCTTCACCATCTGCCCGAGCGCGCTCACGCGCATGGCGACGTGGAACCAGTCCAGCACGTGCTCGGCTTCCGGGCCGATGCGCTTGCCCAGCGTGCGCACGCTCTCGCCGCCGTCCGACAGCATGATCAGCTTCTGGTTGGGCCGGTAGCCCATCCCGCGCAGCATCTCGAACATGCGCCGGCGCGGCCGGTCGTCGAACGCCTGCACGAACGCGAAGCACCGGCCGGGCGGAACGGGAATATTCATGATGCCGTCCGACCCGGCGATGGCCCCGTCGCGCTCGAACGAGCCCAGGCCCTTGCCGGCGATCACCTCGAACCAGGAGCCCTCGCGGTCGCGGACGTAGCCGCCGTCGATGCCGACCACCACGGGCCCGTCCGGCTGCTCCATGTCGAACAGGTCGCGCTGGCACCCGTCGAAGTAGTCGCCTTCCTCGGGCCCGAGCTCCGCCTCCTCATGCTTGGCTACGGCGTGTAGGTGGCGGCGCACGCGCTCCGCCCCGATCGGGCGGTCGAGCGGCAGCAGCTCGCCCAGCATGCGCGCGGCCAGGCCGAAGGAGACGAGCGACGCCCAGCGCGTCTCCAGGTAGAGGAGCTCGGGCGTGGTGCGCTCGGGCAGCAAGGCGGCGAGCGGCGTTACGGTCGCACCCGCCCCTTCATCGCCGCCGCACGGACAGCGCCTCAGCCGCTCGGCCTGAACCACCTGCTCGCCGAAGGCGGTGCGCATCGCCAGCGGCCGGCGCTCCTTCAGCCCGCGAACGGTACCGCATGCCGGGCAGGCCCGGTGAGCGGCTTGCCACCGCTCGACCTGCGCGGCGACGAGCCGGGCCTGCACGTCGCGGAGCAGCGCGTGTGCCTCGGCGAGCGTCAGCCCGAGCGTCTCGGGCGCGAGCTCGTCCGGGCGGTCGATCACCGCGGCGGCACCTTGTTGATCTTCTCTGCGTATTCCGACGAAGCCGGCCGGGTGTTCCGATCTGATGCCGGCCATCATTCCGAAGCGAAGCCGGCCACCGGCCCGATCTGAAGGCGGCCGGTGACGGAGTGCTCCCGCGGGTCAGAGGGGAAGATCACGAGGTTGGGTCAACGGGTCAAGCGGCGGGCTCGGCCGCCTTGCGCTTGCGCAGGCTCTCGCCGGCCAGCTCGATGCGATGAGCGTTGTGGACCAGCCGGTCGAGAACGGCGTCAGCCAGCGTCGGGATGCCGATAATCTCGTACCAGCGGTCCACGGGCACCTGGCTGGTGATCAAGGTCGAGCCGGCGTCGTAGCGATCCTCGACGATCTCCAGCAAGTCGCGGGCTTGCTCGGGCAGGAGCGGCTCGGGTCCCCAATCGTCGAGGATCAGCAGGTTCACCTTGGCGATCTGACGCAGCAGCCGGCCGTAGCGGCCGTCGCCACGGGCAAGCCCGAGCGCCGCAAACAGGCGCGGGACCCGGTAGTACAGGACCGAGAAGTCGTCCCGGCAGGCCTTGTGCCCGAGCGCGCAAGCCAGCCAGCTTTTGCCGAGGCCGCACGGGCCGGTGATGACGAGGTTGCGCCGGGTTCGGATCCAGTCGCCGGTGGCGAGCCTGAGGAACAGCGCCCGATCCAGGCCGCGATGGCTGCGATAGTCGACGTCCTCGATGCTTGCGGGGTGACGCAGGCGGGCCGCACGGGCGCGGGTCTCGAAGCGCTTCTGGCGGCGCGCCGTCGCCTCGTGCTCGAGCAGCAAACCGAGCCACTCGGCGTGGTCGAGGGCACAGGCCTCCGGGTTGGCCTCGAGCGTCTTAAACCCCGCCGCCATGCCGCTCAGGCCGAGGTCGTGCAGGAGATCGAGAGTGGGATGGGTCAGCATCATCGTCTCCGTCACTGGAAGTAGCGCGGGCCGCGCAGGTTGGGATGGAGCAGCACCGGGGCTGGTTCGGGAGGCGCTGCGGCGCGCTCCAGACCGTTGGCCAGGATCGAGGCAATGCTCGCGTAGGTGAGCGCCCCGATGGCCACGGCCCGAGCCGAAGCGGCCTCCGCCCGGTCAGGGGCGAGCCCGCGATAGAGGCGCAGGATGCCGAGGCAGGTGCGGAAGCCCTGTTCGGGATGCGGCCGATCGTGGAGGACGGCGATGACCAGCCCTTCGGTCTCCGGTCCGATGCTGCGTGCCCAGCGCCGGAAGCGCTCGGGGCTCCACTCGGCGTAGCGCCGATGTGCGCGGGGCATGTGCGCGGGATCGGTCCCGTGGCGCCGGCCGCCGTAACGACGTTCGTGAGCGGCGACGCGCTGCCCGCGGTGGAACACCTCGACCGTGTGCGCCGTGAGGCGGACGTCGACCTGCTCGCGGATGAGGGCATGGGGCACCGAGTACAGGAAGCCGCCCGCCTCGACGTGGTAGTCGAGGTTGACCCGGGCCAGCCGCCACTCGGCGAAGGTGTAGTCCTCCTCCGGCAGCGGACGCAGAGCTGCCCGCTCGATCGCCTCGAACAGGGCGCGACGCGTGGTCCCGAGCCGGCGCATGAGATGAGCGTTGATGTGCTCCACCATCTTGGCGATTGCGGCGTTGCATTCAGCCAGTGAGAAGAACGTCTGCCGGCGCAGCCGTCCCAGGATGTAGCTCTGGGCAAAGCGGACGCCGGCTTCCACTTTGGCCTTGTCGCGTGGCTTGCGGGGCCGCGCTGGCAGGATCCCGATACCGTAGTGGTCAGCCATCATGCCGTAGGAGCGGTTGATCTCCGGGTCATAGAACGAGGCCTTGTGCACCCCGCTCTTGAGGTTGTCGGGCACGACGAGGCGGGGAACGCCGCCAAGGAAGCGGAACAGGCGAACGTGGGCGCCGATCCAGTCGGGCAACGCCTGGGTCCAGGTCGCCTCGGCGTAGGTCAGGCTCGACGCGCCGAGCACCGCCACGAAGATCTCGGCCTCGTGTACGACGCCGGTAGCTGGGTCGACGATCCCGATCTTCTTGCCGGAGTAGTCGACGAAGATCTTGTCACCGGCCGGGTGGTGCTGGCGCATCACCGGCGTGAGGCGGCCCTCGAACTCGCGGTAGAGGTCGCAGAAGCGAGAGTAGCCATAACCCTCTGGATGAGCCTCCCGGTACTCCTCCCACAGCACCGTCAGGTTGACCCCGGGCCGGCGCATCTCCCGCACCAGCGACGGCCAGTCCGGTTCGGGCAGCCTACGCAGTCCCTGCTTCACTCCGGCTCGGGCGAACAGGCGCTGCTCGGGCCTGTCGCAAAGGCGAACGGATCCCCGCTTACGGCTCGTTAACCATACCTGCCCAGCCTGCCGCCTTCGCCCTGGAGCCGGCCCATGATCCTGTCCGCCATCGCCGCCAAGCTCAAGCAACGGGCTAAGGCCGACTTCAGGGGCCGGCACTTCGAGGGGGCCTGTCGCAAAGGCGAACGGATCCCCGCTTACGGCTCGTTAACCATACCTGCCCAGCCTGCCGCCTTCGCCCTGGAGCCGGCCCATGATCCTGTCCGCCATCGCCGCCAAGCTCAAGCAACGGGCTAAGGCCGACTTCAGGGGCCGGCACTTCGAGGGGGCCTGTCGCAAAGGCGAACGGATCCCCGCTTACGGCTCGTTAACCATACCTGCCCAGCCTGCCGCCTTCGCCCTGGAGCCGGCCCATGATCCTGTCCGCCATCGCCGCCAAGCTCAAGCAACGGGCTAAGGCCGACTTCAGGGGCCGGCACTTCGAGGCAGCGCTCATCGTGCAGGCGGTCTCCTGGTACCTGCGCTACCCGCTGAGCTATCGTGACATCGAGGAGCTGTTCCTGGAACGGGGTCTGGAGGTCGACCACTCCACCCTGAACCGCTGGGTGCTCGCCTACGCGCCGCTGATCGAGAAGCGCCTGCGGCAGTTCCGGCGGCCCCACTGCGGCTCGGTCCGGATCGATGAGACCTACATCAAGGTGCGGGGCCAGTGGCGCTACCTCTACCGGGCCATCGACAAGCACGGCGAGGCGGTCGACTTCCTGCTCACTGCACAGCGCGATCTTGATGCCGCCAAGCGCTTCTTCCGTAAGATGCTGCAGGATCAGCCGCTTCTCGCGCCTGACCGGATCGGCACCGATGGGGCCGGCCCGTACCCGCCCGCCATCGCCGAGAGCCGCAAGGCGGGGCTGCTGCCGCGTGCTCCGATCCACCACGTCACCAAGCACCTGCAGCAGGGGATCGAGAGCGACCACTTCCGGGTCAAGCGAGCGATGCCCCGGGTGGGCGGGTTCCGCTCGTTCCACACGGCGCGCCGCACGATCCAGGGCTTCGAGGCGATGCTGTGGCTGCGCAAGGGCTTCGGGTTCTCAGGTGCGTGGACCGTCGGGGAGCAGAACCAGCTGCTTGCCACCTGCTTTGGACTTCCCGTCGCGAACAAAGCGTGAAAGCAGGGCGGGGCAGTCCCTTCTGCGGCCTGAACCCGAGTTTGCGACAGGCCCTCCGCACGCGGCCGCCGTAACACACGCCGTTGTCGACGAGGTTCTCCAACGCCCGCCGGAGGGCGACCGGCCGCACCTCCGCCAGCGCCCGGCCGGGGCCGGCATACGCGACATCCCGGCCGGCGTCCGTCGAGGTGTCCGCCACCGCCATCAGGAGGCTCGCGACGTTGGCGACCTGCCGCGCCTCCGGGTCATCGCCGCCGCGCACGTACGCCAGGGTGGCCTCGACCATGGCCTGCATCTCGTCGAGGTCCGCCGCCATCGCGCGGCGCTCGTCGGCGTCCTCGACCCGGTCGAGGCGCAGGCGCAGCCTGGCGATGGGCGTTCTCAGGTCGTGCGAGACCGCCGCCAGCGCCTGCGTCCGCTCCGCCACGAGGCCGTGGATGCGCGCCTGCATCGCGTTCAGGGCGCGCCCGATCCCGCGCGTCTCGTCCGGCCCGACCTCCGGCACCGGCACGACCGCCCCCCCGTCCGATCCGCTCTGTGGCGCGGGTCAACTCGCGCAGGGGCCCGGCGATGCGGTGCACCAGGACCACGGCTGCGACACCGACCAGGATGGCCATCGCCGTCGCGAGGAAGGCCCACGGCCCTAGGCGGGCGAGGCCCGGCGCATGGGCAGAGCGGAAGGTCAGGTAGTCGCCGTCCGGGAGCGGGAAGGCGCCGCGGAGGTCCCGCTGGCGCAGCGGCTCGTCCGGCGCGCCCAGGGCGAGCGCCAGCCCTGGGCCGAGCACGGGTTCGGCCTCCAGGACGCGGTCGCGCAGGTCGCGCAGCGCCGCGTCGGTCCCGACGGCTTCGGCGGGCGGGCCCCGCTCCCAGCCGACCTCGAAATGCTTCGACGAGAGGGCCTTGGCCTCGTCGGCCCGCTCCTCCGGCGGGCGCCGCGACACGGCCTCGCGTGCGATGACGAGCTGGCGGGCGACCTCGGTGGCGAAGGCCTCGTCGGCCGCCGCCGAGAGGCGGTAGATCGCCAGCGCACCGCCATGGACGAGGAGCACGGCCAGGAGCAGGATGACGACGGTGCGCCCCTCCAGGCTGCGGGCGAGGCCGAGGAGGCCCCTCATGCCCGCTCGACCTTGGCGGCCAGCATGTAGCCGGAGCCCCGCACCGTCTTGATGACGGGGGCCGTCCCCTCGGGCGGTTCGAGCTTGCGCCGCAGCCGGCTGACCAGCGTGTCGACGCTGCGGTCCGACGGCGCGGCGAGGCGCCCGCGGCCCATCTCCAGGATCTGCTCGCGGCCGAGCACCCGGCCCGGGTGTTCCAGGAACACCAGCAGCAGGTCAGCTCGGCGCCCGACAGGTCGACGGCGGCGCCTTCGGGATCGGTCAGGGCGCGGCTGCGCAGGTCGAGCCGCCAGCCGGCAAAGGCGAGGGATTCCGGCCGCGACGCCGCGCTCGGCACCGGCGCGAGGGTCGCCCGGCGGAGCACCGCCCGGATGCGGGCGAGGAGCTCCGGGCGCCCGAACGGCTTGGCGACGTAGTCGTCGGCGCCCAGTTCCAGGCCGAGGACCCGGTCCGCCTCCTCGTCGCGGGCGCTCAGCATGATGACCGGGACGGTGCCCTTCGCCCGCAGGGCCCTGAGCAGGTCGAACCCGGACGCGCCCGGCAGCATGACGTCGAGGAGGACGAGGTCGACCGGCGTGTCGGGCAGGAGCGACCACATCTCGGCGCCGCCGCGGCAGCCCGTGACCCGGAAGCCGCTCTCCCGCAGGATGCGGCCGACGAGCACGCGCATGCCGTCGTCCTCGACGAGGAGGATGTGGGCCTCGTCCGGGAGGGACTCGGTTTCGCCAGCGGCCAGCATTCCGGGTCCAGTCTAGCCGATCATTCCCTCGAGCAGGAGCAGCAGCAGGAAGCCCGCGAAGAACATCGCCGCCATTCAGGGGCGTGTGCGGATGCCCCCTGTTTGGCAAGCTTGATCTTCGATGTTTCGGCGGGGTCTTCGATCGGACGTGTGTCAGGCCTCATGATGTGGCCTTCGATGACGCCACGGGCCGGTATGCTGTTCGGAAGGCTGGGTTCACATCGGTTCAGAGAGCTGCAAGCGCTCGAGCCCCGGGTCTGAATGTCCCTGCCTTGAACTTCGAAGTCCGTGTCGCCTACTCCTCGTCGATCGCTCGCCCCGGCCTTGCGGCCATGGTGTGCCTTCGTCCCGTTGCGGGGCTCGGGTCACGCCATCCGGTAATCTTTCTGCCTCGTCGTCACGGCCCAGATCATCCGCGCCATCTTGTTGGCCAGTGCGACCGCCGCGGCCATCTTCGGTTTGCGCGTGACGAGGCTCGCGAGCCAGCGGTTCACGCTTCCACCCTTGCGAACCACCCAGCGGATCACGCTCATGGCCCCGACGATGAGCAGGCGCCGGATATCGGTCTGGCCCATCTTGCTGACGGAACCGAGCTTGGCCTTGCCCGTGGATCGCTGCCGCGGCACGAGACCGAGCCAGGCGGCGAAGTTGCGTCCGCTGTCGAACGTGTCGAGATCCGGAGCGAAGGCGGCGACGGCCCCAGCCGTCACCGGGCCGATCCCCGGTATGGTGCACAGGCGTCGCAGATCGGTGTCCGTCCGCGATGCCGTCTCCAGTTCGTCCGCCAGCCGCTCGATCACCTCCGTCAGCCTCGCGATCTGGTCGAGATAGACCGCCCCCATCGCGCGCACTGCGCCAGGCAGATCGCCGACCTCGTCGGCCAGAGCCACTTCCAGCACCTTGAGGTTCGCCGGCCCCTTCGGAGCGACGACGCCGAACTCGGCCAGATGGCCACGAAGCGCGTTGATGAGCTGCGTGCGCTGGCGGACCAGGCACTGGTGTGTGCGGAACGCCACCGCGCCCCTGCGTCTCGGCGCTCTTCACCGCCACAAAGCGCATGCTCGGGCGCGAAGCCGCCTCGGCGATCGCCTCCGCAGCGGCGCGATCGTTCTTCTGGCGCTTGACGAACGGCTTCACGTAGACTGCCGGCACAAGCCGGACCTCGTGACCGTTCTGCTAGGCCACGCGACCCCAGTGATGGGACGTCGCACACGCTTCCATCGCCACGATGCAAGCCGGCTGATCCGCCAGAAGCGCCGCGAACCGAGCCCGCGACAGGGCACGGTTATATAGAACCGATCCGTCCGATCTGACGGCACAGACTTGGAAGCTGCCCTTCGACAGATCGACTGCCAGCATGCTGATGTTCGTCGGCATCGATGACCCCTATGATCGGTTCCGATTGAACCGTCAGGCATACGAGATGCCGCTCGGTGGGGGCATCCACCGCATCAGTTCAATGGAGCGAGGTCACTGCTTCCGGCTGCGGATCAGGGCCATTCGGCCGATCCAAATTGGATGCTCCGACAAGCGACGCACTCCGGTAAATCCCGCCTCCGTCAGGTATTTCGGCCACATCCCCGACGTGTGGGACTTGGTTGCCTCCGCGCCGTAGAATAGCTGGGTGAGCCGTAGGATCACGTCTTCCCGCGAGGCCTTCGGTTGGTCGATGTCGGCCGCCAAGACGATACCGCCTCGCCGGAGGATCCGCCGAAGCTCCCGCAGATTTTTAGTTTTATCCTCCGGCCCAAGACCATGCAGGTTGAGAACCAGCATCGCTTTGTCGAAATAAGCTGCGCCGAACGGTGTGCGCCTCGCATCTTCGAACGTCATGGCTTTATAGTTGGACAAATTCATGCTGGATGCGCGCTTGAACGCTTTCGTGACCCGACGCCGGTTAAATTCGACCGCAACAAACTGTGAGTCTGGGAAGCGGTCGGCGCAATACAAGGCGCGCAGAGCACTTCCAGGGCCGCAGTCGAGAATGCGCTCACCGGGCCTCGGGGCGAGGGCTTTCGCCAGGGGCGCGTACCATTTTGGGTCGTCCAGAAGGCAGGCATCGACCAGCATGCGGAATGCACTCGAGAGCCATCGGCTGCGGACTCGCCGGCTCGCCGGCACTTCGGTGTGTATGAGATCGGCTCGGCTCTCCGCATCCGAGACGCTTGTCGCGCACTTGCCGGCCTGCATCTTTAGCATCCCCATCGGGCAAAGAAAAAAATCGGTGGCGTGAGGCAGACGTCGCGCTGGCTATCCGGCCCCTTACATCGATGAAGAATGGTGCGTGAACGTCACGCGACGCGACGTCGGCGTGCCAGGTTGCGAGCCTGCCTGCCCTTTGGATCGGCTTCCGATCCTCTTTGAGATCTGAAAGCCGCGAAGTGACATGGGCGCCCCTACTCCGCGGCAGGCCGCAGAGGCGGAAAGGCGCGACCCTCAGCTCCCTTCCTCTCCTGCACGGAGGATTTCGGCAGTTCCTTGCCGCCGAACCGGGCGTAGAGGGCCGGCAGGACGAGGAGCGTGAGCAGGGTTGCGCTGATCAGGCCGCCGATGACCACGGTGGCGAGCGGACGCTGCACCTCGGCGCCCGTCTCGGTCGCGAGCGCCATCGGCACGAACCCGAGCGAGGCGACCAGCGCCGTCATCGCCACCGGCCGCAGCCGGGTCATGGCGCCCTCCAGGATCGCCTCACGCTTCGGCCGGCCCTCTTGGATCAGCTGCTTGATGAAGGTCAGCATGACCAGACCGTTCAGAACCGCCACGCCGGACAGGGCGATGAACCCGACCGCCGCCGGCACCGAGAACGGCATGCCGCGCAACCACAGGGCGGCGATGCCGCCGGTGAGTGCCAGCGGCACGGCGCTGAACACCACGAGGGCATCCCGCGGCGAGCCCAGCGCCGAGTAAAGCAGCAGGAAGATCAGGAAGAAGCACACCGGCACCACGATCATCAGGCGCTTTCGGGCCGAGGCGAGGTTCTCGAACTGGCCGCCCCAGCTCACGCTGTAGCCCGAGGGCAATTGCACCTCGCTCCCGACCTTTGCCTGCGCCTCGGCCACGAGCGAACCGATGTCCCGGCCGCGTACGTTGGCGGTGACCACGACACGGCGCTTGCCGTTCTCGCGGCTGATCTGGTTTGGTCCCTCGGTGACGGTGAAACTTGCGACCTGCTTCAGAAGCACCGACGCGGCGCGCCCGTTCGGTCCAGGGGGGAGAGATACGGGCAGGTTTTCCAGAGCCTCGCGGTCCTCGCGCACCTTGTCCGTCAAGCGCACGACGATGGGGAAGCGCCGATCGCCCTCGAACACCATGCCGGCCTCCTTGCCGCCGATGGCTGCACCGATGACCTCCTGGATGGCCGACGTGCTCAGGCCCAGACGGGCAGCTCCGATCTTGTCGATCTTGATCTCCAGGAACGGCAGGCCCGCCGTCTGCTCGACCTTGACGTCTTCGGCGCCTGGCGTACCCCTCAGGATCGCGGCGATCTGGTTCGCCACCCTTGTCATCGGCTCGAACTCCTCGCCGAACACCTTGACGGCGAGATCGCCCCGGGTGCCCGCCAGAAGCTCATTGAAGCGGAGCTGGATCGGCTGAGAGAACTCCAGAACGTTGCCGGCCAAGCCTCCAACCGCTTTCTCGATCTGCTCTTGGAGCTCGGCTTTGGATAGCTCCGGGTCCGGCCACTCCTCCTGCGGTTTGAGGATCACGAAGGTGTCGGAGGAGTTCTGCGGCATCGGGTCGGAAGCGACCTCGGCCGTCCCCGTCTTCGAGAAGACGTAGGCCACCTGCGGGAACTTACTCACGGCCTGCTCGATCTTGAGCTGCATCGCCTGGGACTGCGACAGCGAGGTCGAGGGGATGCGCAGCGCGTTCATCGCGATGCTCTTCTCGTCCAGCGTCGGGATGAACTCCGCGCCGAGCCGGGTGAAGAGGAAGCCGGCCCCGGCCAGCAGCAGGAGGGAGCCTAGGATGAACACCATCGGGGCCCGCACGGCGCCCGCGAGCGCCGGCCGGTAGGCGGCCTTGAGGCCGCGGATGATAAAGTTGTCCTTCTCGGTGACCTTGCCGGTGATGACGATGGCGATCATCGCCGGGACGAAGGTCAGCGACAGGACGAAGGCGGAGACCAGCGCGATGATCACGGTCAGCGCCATCGGCTCGAACATCTTGCCCTCGACCCCGGTGAAGGTCAGGAGCGGCACGTAGACGAGGATGATGATCGCCTGCCCGAACAGCGAGGGCTTGATCATCTCCTCGGCCGAGGCCCGCACCGTGGCGAGCCGCTCCTCCAGGTCGAGTTTGCGCCCGAGTTCGTGCTGCTTCTCGGCGAGGTGCCGCAGCGAGTTCTCCGCGATGATCACGGCCCCGTCGACGATGAGGCCGAAGTCGAGGGCGCCGAGGCTCATCAGGTTGGCCGAGATCCTCGCCTCGACCATGCCGGTCATGGTCATCAGCATGGCGACGGGGATGACCAGGGCGGTGATGATGGCCGCTCGGATGTTGCCGAGCAGCAGGAACAGGATGACGATGACCAGGGCCGCCCCCTCGGCCAAGTTTCTGGCCACGGTCTTGATGGTCGCCTCGACCAGCAGCGTCCGGTTGAGGACGGTCTGGGCCTCGATGCCGGGCGGGAGCGAACGCCGTATCTCGTTCATCTTGGCGTCGACGGCCGCCGCCACCGTGCGGCTGTTCTCGCCGATCAGCATCAAGGCGGTGCCGATCACCACCTCCCGCCCGTTCTCGCTGCCGGAGCCGGTGCGCAGGTCGCGCCCGATCCGGACCTGAGCTATGTCCGTGATGCGCACCGGCACGCCGCCGCGGGTGGTGACGACGACGTTGCCGATCTCGTCCATGCTCTCCAGGCGGCCGGCGGCGCGCACGACGTAGCCCTCGCCATTCTCCTCCAGGTAGCGCGCGCCCTGGTTGGCGTTGTTGGCCTCCAGGGCTCGGGCGACGTCGCCGAACGAAAGATTGAGGGCGGTGAGCTTCGCGGGATCGGGCTGGACGTGATACTGCTTCTCGAAGCCGCCGATGCCGTCGACCCCGGCCACGCCCGGCACGGTCTTGATCTGCAAGCGAATGATCCAGTCCTGGACCGTGCGAAGATACGCCGACCGCTCCAGCTCGGTCGTGAGCCGCTGCCCCTCGGGCGTCAGATAGCTGCCGTCGGACTGCCAACCGGGCTTGCCGTCGACGACGGGCGCACCATCGCCCGGCTTCTTGTAGTGCACCGACCACATGTAGATCTCGCCCAGACCCGTCGAGATCGGGCCCATCTGCGGCTCGGCCCCGGGCGGCAGCGAGGCCTTCGCTTGACTCAAGCGCTCACCGACCTGCTGGCGGGCGAAGTAGATGTCGAGCTTCTCGTTGAAGACCGCCGTGACCTGGGAGAAGCCGTTGCGCGACATGGAGCGCGTGTATTCGAGACCCTTGATGCCGGCGAGCGCGGTCTCGACCGGGTAGGTGACCTGCTTCTCGATATCGACCGGCGAGTAGGAGGGTGCGACCGTGTTGATCTGCACCTGATTATTGGTGATGTCCGGCACCGCGTCGATGGGCAGCTTGGTCAGCGAGAACACGCCGAAACCCGCCGCGAGCAGCGACAGCAGCACCACGAGCCAGCGCTGGTGAACGGAGAAGTCGAGGATGCGACTGATCATGGCGAGTGTCCCGTTCAGTCGTGGTGCTCGGCTTCGCCCTTGCCGAGCTCAGCCTTGAGGAGGAAGGTGTTCGTCATCGCGATCTCGTCGCCGGGAGACAGCCCCGAGACGATCTCGACCGAGACGTCGTCCGCCTTGCCGGTCTTGACGTCGCGCCTCTCGAACCCCTCCGGGGTGCGCACGAAGGTGACCTTCTCGCCGCCCATGCTCTGGAGCGCATCGCGCGGCACCCGCATCTTCACCGCGTCCTGACCGACCTGGATCTCGGCCGCCACGAAGGTGCCCGGCCGCCAGCTGAAATCCTGGTTGGGCAGGGCGGCGATGACCCGGGCGGAGCGGGTCTCGGCGTTCAGGATCGGGCTGACGAAGATGATTTTGCCTTTCGCCCGCTGGCCCGCATCCTCGTCCCGGGCGGCGATCAGAACCTCCGCCCCCTCCTTGACCTTGGCGAGATCCGTGGTCGGCACCGCAAGCTCGACCCAGACGGTGGATAGATCCGCGACCGTGTAGAGGTCGGCCGGATCGCCCTCCTTGCCGACCGCCGTGCCGACGTCGACCTTGCGCTCGACCACGCGCCCGCTCAGCGGCGAGCGCAGCTCGTAGCGGCGCAGGCTCGACTGGTTCGGGGTGGTCTCGTCCTTCTTGGCCGTCGTGACCACCTCATCCGCGTTGAGGCCGAGCGCGGAGAGCTTCTGCCGAGCCAGGTTCAGGCGCAGCTGCGTCTCGGAATAGGTGGCTCGCGCCTGAAGAAAGGTGGCCTCCGCCGAGATCCGCTTGTCCCAGAGAGCCTGCTGCCGGTCATAGTTGGTCTTCTGCAACTCGGTGTTGACCGAGGCGGTGAGATATTCGCTCTTGGCGTCGGCGACCTCGCGACTGTCGAGGACGGCGACGACTTCGCCCTTCTTCACGGGATCGCCCAGGCGCTTGAGCATCTCCGCCACCGTGCCGACGACCCGCGCAGGCACCCGGGCGACCCGGTCGGTGTCCGGCGTGACCGTGCCGGGCGCCATCAGGTGCCGCGAGAGTGTGCCGCCCTGAACGGGTGCAGTCGTGATCTCCTGCGCGGCAGCTTGCTCTGCCGACATTTTGATCTGCCCCTCAGCCGCGTGATCCTCCGCCTTCTCGCCGACAGATTTTTTTTCGGCCTCCGCCTTCGGGGGCGCAGACTGACTGTCTGGTGCGGGTTCGGTCTTCATCAGGCCCGTCGCCGCCAAGGCTCCCTGGATGACCTGAGACACGCGCGGTACGGCACCGCCGATCGCGACGCCCACCGCCAGAACTATCAAAATGAGAATGGCACGCATGACGCTGACCTCGACCGGGTCTTCGGGTGTCGACTGCGCGACGGCGCGCAGTCGATCGGTCCCAAACCCCACATGACCTCAACGCCCGGCACCTGGGTCAGGCTCGAGCGACGAACACCCACCGCAGCGGTGGGACGGGTCAGACTCGGGGCGGTCTGCGGAGCGGGGAGGCGGGACGGGAGGCGAGCGGCTCGGTCTGGACGCGATAGACGACTCTGTCAGCCGTCCGAACCGGCTCGAACGTGACCGGCTCGGCCCGCATCACTTGGTGACATCCGCAGTGAACGTGGAGCAGAATGCCCGCATCCGCTGGGTCGCTAGAGCTTGTGTGATCCGCAGCCGACTGCGACGACAGCGTCAGCAGACCATCGCTCTGGATGGGGCTCGGTGCCGCGGCAGTTTCAGAGGTGATGATGGAGAAAGCGAACACGAAGGCCACCAGGCACGCCACGGCAGCGCGCAGCAGGCGCGCCGAGTCGCTCATCCAAGGGTACCGCAGGCTCGTCATCGCAGCCCTGATCTACGATCGACCGCAAGCAAGCACAAGGTATGCACCCCTCTGGCCGGAATGAGACACTTCGTCGCCTGAGACTGCTTCAAGCGTCCCTGCCGGGAAATGACGGATTGGCTGCCCCTTTCCGGTCCGGCACGGCGCCCGACGAACGCGCGGCCGTATCGGTTTTCGGCTCCTCTGGATCGGTTTCGGATCCTCTACCGTTGGCATCGCCCCCACCGTGGTGGGCGGCCTGCTTCAGCGGCACGAGGTAGCGCAGCGTCAGATAGGTGACGAGGCTCAGGATGGCGGCGATGTCATAGAGGCCGTAGCCCACCGCCGCCCCGAGTGCGCCCGTGGCCCACAGGCTGGCGGCGGTCGCGGTGCCGGAGGCACGCCCGGCATGCTTCAGGATCGCACCGCCGCCGATGAAGCCAACGCCCGTGATCACGCCTTCCAGGATGCGGGCCTGTCCCGTCGAGTCCGCCCCGAGCACGCGGATCGCGACCAGCACGAAGCCGCAGGCGGCAACCGCGACGAGGGGAAAGGTGCGGATGCCGGCCGAGCGCTCCTCCTGCTCGCGGTCCCACCCGATCGGCGCCGCGAGCGCGTAGGCGATCGCGAGATCGACGAGATGGGATGCCACCTCCCAGAGGCTGAAGGCCGTGAACTTCATCGACGTGACGGTTCTTTCTCGATAGCGTTGCGCGGTGCGCCCCACGGGCAAAGGTAGCTTTCAGCATGATCGCCGATGCGCGAGCCGGCACGACTCAGGTGGCGATCTCCTCGATCACCAGCATGCCGAGGAAGCCTATGAAGAACATCGCGGTAGTCCAGGGTTGCTCGGGTACGGCATGCGCCTCCACGAGCAGCTCTTCGGTGACGAGATAGAGCAGCGCGACGAGCGCGAAGGCGAAGAAGCCGGCGAGATAGGGTCCGGGCAGCGCACCGATCGGCGTGCCCAGAAGTGCGCCCATCGGCAGCAGGAGCGCGAGACCGGCCACGGTACCGACCACACGTCCCGCGGATCCGCTCGTTTGTTTCAGCTTGGAGGCGACCGCGATCCCGAGAAACAGCACCTCGAGCGTGAGTGCGCCCGTCAGCAACAGGCCCTGCTTCGCCCCGGCCGCGAAGCCGATGCCGAGGACCAGGCCGTCGATCAGGATGTCGATCCCGACCGTCGCGATGAGCCCGGTCGACCCCTTCGCCTTCTCTCCCAAGCGCTTGACTAGGAGCATCAGGGCGACACCGAGAGCTCCGCCGACGATCACCGCGATCGGGGATTGCTGATGCTTGAGGTCGGGCAGGATCTCGCCCGCGACCGCGGCGAACAGGACGCCCGCGGCGAGATGCTGGATGGCGCTGGTGACCGCCGGGCCAGGCTGACGCACGGCGGCGACGGCGGCGCCCAGTACCGTCGCGAGGGCTGGGATGAGCGTGTAGGCCCAAGCTGACATCGAGGTTCCATATTCCTGAATTGCGACAAGGGAAAACACCATCGGCGTCCGAGGCCGACCGGCTCGGGTCCGGTCAGACGTGAAGAGCCTTTTCCTCGGCTCGGAGCGCCGCATCCTCGATCTGGATCGTGACGTGATCGACCTTGAACTCGTCCGCCAGGATCTGCCGTGCGTGGCGCAGCACGCGGGCGGCGTCACC
>NZ_SRLB01000033.1 GCF_004745635.1 Methylobacterium nonmethylotrophicum
CATGCCCCGTCTCCCGCTCCCGTCGTCAGGAGCAGGGAATCACGCCCTCGCCGCGCGTGCAATTTGCAAGGAAACCCACTGACCCACGCCAAGCCCTTGCACGCGCGAAGACGTGTGCATAACCAATCCGCGCGATCTTCCAACGATTTAGCCGTTCTTCACGGCCGACGCGTGAACCTGCGCGACGCCGTCAGTTGATGCTGTAGGCCCGCTCGATGACGACGCCGCAGCTCTCGGCCAGGCTGAAGGCCATCTCGCGGGTCAGGCCGAAGATCAGCGGGGTCTCGCCGCGATAGAGCGTGTAGCGGCCATCGGGCCGCACCGTGATGCGCACCGGATCGTGCATGGGTGCCTCCTCCGTGGCCGGCCCGTTCATTGCGGTCCGGCTCAAGGGCAGGAAGCTTAGGGTGATTCGGGGCGGCCGCGAAGGGGCAGAATGCGGGCCGCGTTGCGACGGCGCCTCGGGGTGCAGGGCGATCCGGAGGGAGAGGCGACTCGGAACGGAGAGGACCTCCGCTCGCGGGACCCGTGTGATCAGACCGCGCGCCGCTTCGTTCGTCCCCGGCGCTTCGTCTTCGTCTTCGGGTTCGCGGCCTTGCCGAGTTCGGTGAGCGCCGCCCGCTGCCGGCGTCGCACCGCGTTGGCGGCATGACCCATCCAGAAGCCGGCGGCCCGGTTGGCGGCGGAGAGCCACAGGCTGTACGGCGATCCCTTCATGGCGACACGCACCTCCGCCCGGTCAACGGCCGGATCCTCCGGGAGGTTGCGGGGACGCCTCAGGGCTCCTCCGCCCGGCGGCCGGTCCGCGGTGCATCGGCCCCCCGCTGCGCCTCCGGCCCGATCGACTGGCGCCACTCGGCGAGGAAGCGGGCGCGCTTGGCCCGGTCCTGCACCGCGAGCAGCACCGGCCCGACGGTGATCGGCCGGAAGATCCCGGCGGCCGAGAGGCTCGGCGGCCCGTCGACCCCGGGCGGCAGCGGCCCGGTTCGGTCGAAGAAGAAGGCCTGCTCGCGCGAGACCCGCTGCCCGCGGGCGGAGAGAAGGTAGTCGAGGAACGCGAAGGCGTCCCCGGTCGCCCGGGCGGTGACCGGGACCAGGGCGGCGCGGCTCAGGACCAGGGTGTAGTCCCGCGGCACCACCAGGCCGAGGCGGGCGCCGCGCCGCATCGCCCCGTAGACGTAGGAGCCGAGCAGGTTGTAGCCGATGGCGATCCGCCCGGCCTCGAGGTCGGCGATCAGGTCGCCGGTGCAGCAGCGCACCCGCAGGTTCGCCCGCCCGAACGCCTCGACGAGGCGCCCGTAGGTGGCGGCATTGCGGGCGTCGTAGGCGGCGAACAGGTAGCCGATGCCCGACATCGTGATGTCGTAGGAGCCGATCCGTCCGGCATAGGCCTCGGGCTTGCGCCGCAGGAGGTCGACGAGCTCGACCCGGCTGCGCGGCAGGTCCTCGCGGGGCACGAGGTCGGGCCGGTAGGCGATCACCGCCGGCTCGGTGGTGAAGCCGAACACCTCGTCGCGCCAGGTCGCCCAGTCGGGCTGGCGCCCGGTCTCGATCGAGCGGTGCGCCCGGGCGCAGCCGTCATTGGCGAGCTTGATCAGGTGGTCGACCGACGAGGAGATCACCAGGTCCGCCGCGTAGCCGCTGCGCTCCCGCCCGGCCGCGCAGGCCGCCGCCACCTCGCCGAACAGGTCGGCGGTGACGTATTCGTGGTAGACCACCGTCACGTCCGGATAGAGCTGCTGGTAGTCGCGGATCAGCGGCGCCATCGCGTCGAGGTCGGCGGCCGCCCGGATCGTCAGGGTCGTGCGCGCGGGCTCGCTCGCCGGGAAGCGGCGCGTCTCCGCGGCGGCGGCCGGGCCGGCGAGCGCGAGCAGGAGGGCGAGGAGCCGGATCACGGCCGCGCCTCCCCTTCGGCCGGCAGGGCCAGGATCACCGCGAAGCCCCGCTCCGAATGGGACGCGAAGCGCATCTCGCCGCCATGGGCCGCCGCCACCTCGGCCGCGATGGTGAGGCCGAGGCCGGACCCGGCCGCGCCGCCGGAGGCGGACTGGAACGGCTCGCGCACCCGCGCCCAGTCGCTCGCCGGGATGCCGGGCCCGTCATCCTCCACCGCCAGCAGCACCCGGTCGCGCTCCCGCTCGACCCGGACCGTGAGCCGGCCGGGGGCGCCGTGCTTGAAGGCATTGTGGATCAGGTTGGCCAGGGCCTCGCGCAGGGCGATCGCGTCGCCGGAGATGGTCAGGGGCTCGTCCGGCCCCTCGTAGCCGATATCGACCGCCCGGTCGCCGGCCTGCTGCACGGCGTCGATCAGGGTGCGGCGGGCGAGCCCCGCCACGTCGACGGGGCCGAACGCCACCGCGCGGGCGCGGTGGATCACCATGGCGTGGTTGAGGAGCTGGTTGGTGAGGCGCCCGAGCTCCGCCGTGCGCTCGCGGACGCGGGCGAGCTGGTCGTGCCGGCGCGCCTCGTCGGTCTCGCTCGACAGGAGGTCGAGCTGGGCGGCGAGCGCGGTCAGCGGCGTGCGGATCTGGTGCGCCGCGTCGGCGATGAAGCGCTTCATCACCGCGACGTGGCCGGCGAGCCGCCCCATGAAGTGGTCGATCGAGGCGACGAGGAGGTGGATCTCCCGCGGGGCGGCGAGGCCGAGCGGGTTGAGGTCGTTGGGGCCGCGGGCCGCCAGCACGCCCTCGATGGCGCGCAGGGGGCGCAACGCCGCGCGCACCGCCACCGCGACCGCCCCGAGGGCGAGCGCGCTCATCGCCAGGACCATCAGGCTCGCCTTGACGGTCAGCTCGCGGGCGAGCCGGGCCCGGGCCTCGCGGGTCTGGGCCACCACCACGGCGGCGAAGCCCGTCCGCGCCGCGTCCGGCACGTAGCGGCCGGCCACCACCGCCCGCACCGCCTGGCCGCGATGCTCCCAGTCGAGGAGGAGCGGCCCCCCGGCGAGGCGCGCCCGCTCGACCGGCACCGCGAGGTCGGCGTCCCCGGTGAGCAGACCGTCGGCGGGGTCGACCACCTTGTAGAAGATCCGGTCGCGGGGGCTGAGCGCCAGGGTCTCGAAGGCCGAGAAGGGCGGATCGACCGAGACCTCGCGCCCGTCGCTGGCGATGGTCTCGGCGATCTGCAGCGCCGCCCCGACGAGCAGCCGGTCATAGGCCTCGTCGGCCGCGAGCCGGGCCGAGGCCCAGGCGGCGACGAGGAGCAGGCCGGCGCCCGCGGCGAGGACGAGGGCCAGCACCGCGACGAGGCGGGCGAACAGCGAAGGCGTGCGGGGGATCATTCTCGGGGAAATCAGCTTCCTTCGGGGATCACGGCCGCAATCACGGCTCCCGGATCACGTGCATTGAATCACGTCTCTTGGCAGACGACCTGGTAGCCGAGGCCGCGCAGCGTCCGGATCTCGGCCCTCGCGCCGGCGGCGGCGAGCTTGCGGCGCAGGCGCGCCACGATCTGCTCGACGGCGTTCTCGCTCGATTCCTCCTCGAAGGCGAAGACCCGCTCGAGGAGCTCGCCCTTGGCGAAGATGCGGCCCGGCCGGGCGGCCAGGATCTCGATCAGGGTCCATTCCCGCCGCGTCAGGTCGAGGGGCTCGCCCGCCACGCTGGCGCTGCGGGCCTCCCGGTCGAGGCGCAGGTTGCCCAACGTGAGCGCGTTGTCGGCGTGGCCGGTGTTGCGGCGCAAGAGCGCCCGGACCCGCGCCTCCAGCTCGCGGAAGTCGAACGGCTTCACCAGGTAGTCGTCGGCGCCGAGATCCAGCGCCCCGACCCGGTCGTCGACCTCCGAGCGGGCGGTGAGCACCAGCACCGGCACCGGCCCTTTGCGGGCCCGCAGGCGCTTCAGGATCGCGAAGCCGTCGAGCCCCGGCAGGTTCACGTCGAGGATCACGAGGTCGTAGGCCTGGACCTCCAGCAGCGCGTCGCCCGCCGCGCCGTCGACCTCCCAGTCGACCGCGTGGCCGAGCGCCTTGAGGCGCGCCGCGATGGCCTCGCCGACGTCGCGCGTGTCCTCGACGAGCAGGATGCGCACGAAAATTCCTCTTCGGTCGCGGGGTGGAGATATCTGTCAGTTTGGCAACAGGGTCGGACGCTACCCCAACGTCCAACGCCCGGCCAAGAGGCCGTGAAGCGGGCATCGCGACGGATCCACGGGGAGGTCACCATCATGAATGCGCGTCCGGACATCATCCCCGAGCCCCTGCTCGCGGTCGAGGGCGTCACGCTCCAGTACAAGACCACCGATCACCTCGTCACCGCGACCTACCGGGTCGATTTCGAGGTGATGCCGGGCGACCGCTACATCCTGCTCGGGCCGTCGGGCTGCGGCAAGTCCACCCTGCTCAAGGCGATCGGCGGCTACATGAATCCGGTCGAGGGCGAGATCAGGCTCAAGGGCCGCAAGGTCACCGAGCCCGGCCCCGACCGGATGATGGTCTTCCAGGAATTCGACCAGCTCCTGCCCTGGAAGACCGTCAGGCAGAACGTCGCCTTCGCGCTCACGGCGTCCGGCCGCGCCACCGGCGCTGAAGCGGACGACCGGGCGATGGCCTATATCGAGAAGGTGGGTCTGGCGAAGTTCGCCGATTCCTTCCCGCACATGCTGTCGGGCGGCATGAAGCAGCGCGTGGCGATCGCCCGCGGCATGGCGATGGAGCCCGACATCCTGCTGATGGACGAGCCCTTCGCGGCCCTCGATGCGCTGACCCGCCGCAAGATGCAGGACGAGTTGCTGCGCCTGTGGGAGGACACCCGGTTCACGGTGCTGTTCGTCACCCACTCGATCGAGGAGGCGATCAAGGTCGGCACCCGCATCCTGCTGCTCTCGCCCCATCCGGGACAGGTCAAGGCGGAGCTCAACAGCCTGCCGGCCTCCGAACTCGGCACCGCCGCGCAGGGCGCCCTCGAGACCCGCATCAACGACATGCTGTTCGCCTGACCTAAGAACCCGGGAGACACGCCGTGACCGCAACCGCCGCCCCCCTCAGCACACCCCTCAGGCCGCGACCCGAGATCGTCCGCGAGACCGCCGCCCCCGGCGCGATCAGCGTCGAGCAGCGCCTGTCCTTCACCGAGCTGGCCTACCGCCAGAGCTGGCTGCGCAAGGCCCTGGTGCTCGCCGGTCTCGCGCTGCTCTGGGAGGTCTATGGCCGCTGGCTCGACAACCCGCTCCTGTTCCCGACCTTCAGCGCCACGGTCGAGGCCTTCGCCACGGCGGTCCTGAGCGGCGAGATCCCCGCGAAGGCGCTGGTCTCGCTCCAGACCCTCGCCATCGGCTACGGCATCGGCATCGGCTTAGCGGCGCTCCTGACCACGCTGGCGATCGGCTCGCGGCTGGGCACCGACCTGCTCGAGACCCTGACCGCGATGTTCAACCCCCTGCCGGCGATCGCGCTCCTGCCGCTGGCGCTGATCTGGTTCGGCCTCGGGCAGGGCAGCGTGGTCTTCGTCCTCGTCCACTCGGTGCTGTGGGCGATCGCGCTCAACACCCATGCGGGCTTCCGCTCGGTCTCGAACACGCTCCGGATGGTCGGGCTCAATTACGGCCTGCGCTCCTTAAGCCTGGTGAGGACGATCCTGATCCCGGCGGCCTTCCCGTCGATCCTCACCGGCCTCAAGGTCGGCTGGGCCTTCGCCTGGCGCACGCTGATCGCGGCGGAGCTGGTCTTCGGCGTGTCCTCGGGCTCGGGCGGGCTCGGCTGGTACATCTTCGAGAACCGCAACGCGCTCGAGACCACCAACGTCTTCGCCGGCCTGTTCACCGTCATCATGATCGGCCTGTTCGTCGAGAACGTGATCTTCGCCAACATCGAGAAGAAGACCATCCGGCGCTGGGGCATGCAGCACTGAGGACATGAAGCGCCACATCCCCCTGGACCGGCCGCGGCCCAGGGGGCAAGAACGACGAAATCCGACGGCGAAATCCGCAACGACACCGGGAGGCTCACCGCAATGTTCGCTCGCAAGATCCTCGGCCTGGCGGCCGGCGCCGCCCTGGCGCTCTCGATGGCCCTCGCCCCGGCCCGCGCCGAGGTGTCCGAGGTCCGCATCTCCAAGGGCTACGGCGTCCTCTACCTGCCGCTCTTCGTGATGCAGGAGAAGAAGTTCCTGGAATCCCAGGCCGCCAAGGCGGGCCTGGGCGACGTCAAGGTGACCTGGCTCACGCTGGATGGCGGCAACGTCATCAACGACGCGATGATCGCCGGCTCCCTCGACATCGCCGGCACCGGCGCCCCGGGCTTCCTCGCCCTGTGGGCGAAGGGGCGCGGCAGCGCCAAGACCGAGGTGATCGGCGTCTCCGGCATGTCGACCACGGCGCTCGACCTGAACGTCAACAAGCCGGAGATCAAGTCGCTCGCCGACTTCACCCCGAAGGACAAGATCGCGATCCCGGGCATCAAGACCTCGCTCGCCGCGGTGGTGCTGCAGATGGCGGTGGCCAAGCAGTTCGGGCCGGAGAACTACAGCAAGCTCGATTCGAGCACCGTCGGCCTGCCCCACCCGGAGGCGGTCGCCGCCCTCCTGTCGGGCAAGACCGAGATCGTCGCCCACTTCGCCTCGCCGCCCTTCACCCAGGTCGAGCGCGCCGACCCGAAGATCCGCACCATCCTCAAGGCCTCCCAGGTCTTCGGCGACATCACCCTCGACGTGGTGTTCGCGCTCAAGCGCTTCACCGAGGCGAACCCGAAGATCACCCAGGCCTTCCTGGCTGCCCTCGACGAGTCCTGCGACTTCATCGTCAAGAACAAGGCCGAGACCGCCGCGATCTTCGCCCGCGCCTCGAAGGTGAAGGTAGCGCCCGAGGAGGTCGCGCAGATCCTCGAGGACCCGGACAGCCGGTTCTCGGCGACGCCGCACGGGATCATGGAGTTCGTGACCTTCATGCACCGGGCCGGCATCATGAAGACCAAGCCGGCGACCTGGCAGGACCTGTTCATCCCGGCCCTGCGCGAGCGCGCCGGCAGCTGATCCCCTGGGTCGCCGTCGGCGGGCCCCCACGTCACCGGCCTCTTCACGCTGCGGCGCGGAGAGGCTTTTTTACCTCTGGTTAAGCATGCCCCGCCCTGATGGGGGCCATGCCGACTCACCCGACGCAGCTCCTCCCGCCCCTGGATCCGCTCGCGGATGCCCGGGCCCTCCAGGCCAGCATCGTGGCCCTGCGCCACCTGCTGGCGGCCCAGAGCCGCCAGCTCGACGCCATCGAGCGCCGCCTCTCCCCCGCCTGCAGCCCGGCGGAAGCCGGGGCACGGCGCCTGCGCGCCCTCAAGGCCGGCGGCGACTGAGCCCGGGGCGTCGCCCCGGCCGAACGCGCCGGGGCGCAACCCCACAGTGCAGAGTTTCGAGTCGTGCACGTGGGTGACCAGGCCGTAACCCTGATCGCGGCCCGGTGGGACCGGGCTTTGCCGCACCGCGTTATCCGGTCGACGAACAGTCGGACAGAGAGGAGCGCCGGAGCGTGGATACCTGCAGCGGTACACCCGTCAGCTTGACCTTGGGTCGACGCAGGATCGAGGGTGTCCTGCGTGCCGTGGGCGAGTTCGTCGACATGCCCGGAGAGCCCGGAAGCCCGGGGCGCCGGTTGCGCAACCTGATCCTCGATTTCGGCCCGGCCTGCGCCCCGGTCGAGGTGTGGCTGGCGGAGCCGGAGCCGGCCGGCCCGCCGGCGCCCTGCCTCACGCCTTCATCAAGGACCTGAGGACCTCCAGGATGTCGTCACCGCGGCAGGGCCGGGCGACGAAGCGGGCATGGGCCGGCATCCGGTCGGGATCGGGCTTGCTGCGGCCGGAGACGACGACGATCGGCAGGTCGGGCCGCATCTGGGCGGCTGCCCGGGCGAGGTCGAAGCCGTCGGTCTTGCCGGAGAGTTCCACGTCGGTGATCAGCGCGACGATGTCGTCGCGGCCGGTCAGGAGGCCGAGGGCGCGCTCGGCGGAGGCCGATTGCAGCGCCTCGTAGCCGGCCGCATCGAGCACGTCGCTGAGGTCCATGATGGTCAGCGCCTCGTCCTCCACCACCAGGATCACGGGCCGCTCGTCCTTTGCAGTCACGGTGTCGCTTCCCACGTCGCCTGTCCTTGCCGGTCGGACCCGCCCCGGCGGCGCCTGCCCGGGAGCGGCGCGGTCGGCGGGCGGTGTCTGTCTTCGGGCGGCCGATCCCGGCCGGCCGGCGCGGGCGCACCGGCCGTTGATCCAAACGACGGATCCCCTGCACCGGTTGCAGCGGTGCCGTGCCCGCACCGGCGCGGAATCGGCGGGCCGGGCGATCTCGCGCTTGCGCCAAGGCCCGCGCCCCGCTAGAGGACGGCACCTGACCCGAACGGGCGGCGCGCCGCCCCGCAGGTCTGGCCCGGAGAGGTGGCCGAGTGGTTGAAGGCGCACGCCTGGAACGCGTGTATACGGGCAACCGTATCGAGGGTTCGAATCCCTCTCTCTCCGCCAGAAATCCTTACAAATCACTGACTTCAAATAGGTTTTCGACGAGGTCAGGGTTCGTGCCCTGGGGCATCGGCCGTTCAGATGCCGAACCGCCCGGCCACCTGCGGGCAGGATAGGCCTTGCTGCAAGGCAGCAACGTCGCGACGACAACGATCGATGGACAGGGCGGCGGGCACGGCTCCTCCTGCCCGCGCCAAGACGTTGATCGCCGAAAGGCGACCTCCACATGGGAGCGTGACCGCGCTGAACCAAGCGGTGCGATGTCGGCCTGATCGGTAAATGCGCGAAGGGCGCGCCCAGATGCCTCCGCAACCGTTCGAAGGCACCTGCTCGGGTTGCGCGCGTCGGCAGCGCGCCCCTGATCGGAGCCGCTCGAACGGCTGCCCGTCACCCGGCAACGGACTTGGTGTCCCTCACGAAACTCCCGATCGCCGGTATTGCTCAGTATGGCGGCCTCGGCGCAGCGGGAGTTCCGTGAGGTGCACTTAACGGCTGCCGTCTTTTGCTGTCATGTGCCCGACGCTGAAACAGGGAACGCGAGGTCATCAAGCGGGCGAGTGCCGTGCGCCGTCTTCCCTTCGCCAGGAGGCAAAGCCAGTTGACCGCGTTCGCGGCGCGGCAGAGGACCGGCGGCTTGAGTGCCGGCCGGCTACGCGGCGGTCGCCGGCGTGGAGGCGATGCCCGCCGCTCGCTGTGCGAGGGCCGACGCGGTGATCCCGTCGAAGCGCGCGCGGAGTGTTGCCCCGCCTGTCGCATGGCTGCGACGTCGAGACAGGCGCTCTGACGAAATCCTCTCGGGTCCGGGCGATTTCCGTTCTACCCTGCGGCCGTCAGGGAAGCGCGCGAGACGGCGCTTCACGGTCGAGAGGGCGGCATGGCGGAAACCGGAACGGGCGCATCGCTGCGGACGCGCCTCGATGCCCGGAGAAGCCAGCTCGACAGCGCTTACCGGGCGTGCATGGAGACCGCGATCAGCGGTCTGCGCCGCAGCGGAGTCGCGGCCCGCGCGAAGCGGGCCGGTGACCGTGCGCCCGATTTCGCCCTGCGCGATCCGGACGGGGTGATGGTGTCATTGGCCGAGCGGCTGCGGGGGGGGCCCGTCGTCCTGAGCTTCTTGCGCGGTGAGTGGTGCTCCTTCTGCCGCATCGAGATCGAGGCGCTGCTCGAGGCGCTGCCGGATCTCGCCGCGGCCGGCGCGAGCCTCGTGATGGTCTCGCCGCAGGCCCCGTCCGAGACCCTGATCGAACGGAGCCGCGGCGTCGACGGCCTCACGGTTCTCAGGGACCCGATGAACGGGGTCGGGCTGCAATACGGGCTCGTCTTCCGCCTGCCGGACAGTCTGCGCCGAGCCCTGCTCGGGGCCGGCATCGACCTGTCGCGCGCCTACGGCACCGATGCGTGGCTGCTCCCGATCCCTGCCACTTACGTGATCCGCCCCGACGGCGCCATCGCGCTCGCCCACACGATCCGGACTTTACCCGGCGCCTCGACCCCGGCGCCATCGTCGTGTCGCTCCGCGCCGAGACCGGCACGGCCCGACGCGGTCAGGCCGCCCCCGCGGCCTCCGCGGCCTCCGCCTGCCGCGACGAACCCGCACCCTTCGCCTACCGCACCAGCGCGGCGAGCGCCGGCGAGTGACCGCGGCCCGCCATCGTCGTGAGAACCACCCTGTACCGGAGTGGCAGGTCGGCGAGCCGGCGGTACGGTAGTGCTCTGGCGCGGGCGGTGCTTTCCGGCCAGAGGATGCAACCGAGGCCCTCCCGAACGAAGCCGGCGAGCCAGCGCTCGTCCCCGCTCGCATGGCGGGCGACCCGGTCGGTTGATGCTCCTCGCCTTCATGGCGGCGGCGATCGCGTCCTCGTGGCGGCAGCCGAGGTGCACGATGAGCGGCTCGCCGTCGAGATCCTCGAGCACCACCTCGCGCGACGCCTCGAAGCGGTGTCCGGGCGCGAAGGCGACGCAGAACATGTCCTCGGCGACGGCGCGGAGGTCGAAACGCTCGTGACGGCTCTCGGCCGCTTCCTCGACATGGGCGAGCAGGGCCGCGTCGATGTCGCCGGCGATGAGCTTCTCCTCGACGAGGTCCGCCGGACCGATCTCGACCTGAAGGGCCAGCTCGCCGATCTCCGCCGAGACGCGGGCGAGAAGCGGAACTCCGGTCTCGGCCGCGATGGACGAGCAGGCCCCGACGGTGAGCTGTCCCGTCTCGCGCTTGCGGAAGCTCTGCGCCTGGCGCTTGGCGGCCTCGGCCGCCCCCAGGGTCATCTGCAGGTGCGGCCGCATGAGGCGCCCGAGTTCGGTCAGATGCGTGTTGGCGCGCTCGCGGCAAAAGAGCGGACCGCCGAGCTCGTCCTCAAGCTTCTGGATCGCGCGGGTCAGCGACGGCTGCGCGACGTGCAGCCGCTCGGCCGCGCGGGTGAAGTTCAGGTGCTCGGCCACCGCGAGGAAGTAGCGGACCTGATGCATCTCCATGGGCTCATCCAACCCCGTTCCGGGCTCGATCCACGCCAATCACGGCCGGGCTTCATCCGTACCGGGACCGGACGGATTCGCACTCTCCCGGGTGTCACAGCCTGGCGACCGCCCGGCCGGTCACCCGCCGCCGAAACGTCACCGCGCGCCCGCACGGCGATCCCGTCCTCCAAGGACCGAACGGACCGCCGCGGCCGAGGGACCGTCGCCGCCCTTTCCCAACAGGGGCCAGCCGGCAGCCGACCGGTATGCCGCACCGGTCCCTCCCGGAGAGGGCGAAGCCCGCCCTGATCGCGCTCGCCATCGGCCGCTGCGCGGCATGCATCGAAACCATAACCATTCGCGATTTCCCGTGGAGCGCCCTCGGTGCTCACATGAGATCGTCGCCGGGTGGCGGCATACCGGAGATCGCCATGAACCGCCTCTTCGTCGCCGGGCTCGCGCTCTGCCTCGCGGGTCCCGCCTTTGCCCAGAACAGCGGCAGCGGACAGCAGACGGGCGGGCCAGGCCGGGACCGACTCAGCACGACCGGAGGCACGCCGAAACCCGTCATCGCGCCCGATCCGAGGCGCCTCGGCTCCGGGAGCCATGCCGGGGGACCGCTGAACAACCGCCTCTCCTCGACGGGACCCGGCGGTGCCTCCCCGATCGCGAAGCGGGATCCGGCCCTGCGCCGGTACGGCTCCGGGTCGCGCGCGGGCGGCACGCTGAACCGCTGACCCGCGCAGGGCCGAGGGAGAGCGTCATGGACACGATGAACCCGAGGCTCGCACCGGCCGGCGAGCGACCGAACCTCCGGGCATTCGGTCAGGTGGTCCTCGTGCTCCAGGGCGGCGGCGCCCTCGGCGCCTACCAGGTCGGCGTGTACCGCGCCCTGCACGAGGCCGGGATCGAGCCCGACTGGGTGATCGGGACCTCGATCGGGGCGATCAACGGCAGCCTGATCGCCGGCAACCCACCCGAGCGCCGCCTGGAGCGCCTGTCCGCCTTCTGGCAGCGGATCGAGCATGCCGGGATCCGCGGCCGGCTCTCCGGCTGGCCCGGCCTCGGGGCGATCTCCGCCCATTGGAGGACGCTGATGCAGGGCGTCCCGGGCTTCTTCGCCCCCAATCCCCTCGCGCTCGCCAGTCCCCATTGGCCGCTCGGCCCGGAATCGGTCGGCTACTACTCCACGGCGCCTCTGCGCGAGACCCTGGGAGACCTGGTCGACCTCGCGGTGCTGCAAAGCGGCGCCTGCCGTCTGACCGTGGGGGCGGCCACCGTGCGCACGGGCCGGATGCGCTACTTCGACAGCCGCGAGGAGGCCCTCGACCTGCGCCACGTCATGGCGTCCGGGGCGCTGCCTCCCGCCTTCCCGCCGGTGCGCATCGGGGACGATCTGTACTGGGACGGCGGCATCCTGTCGAACACGCCCGTCGAGGCGGTGTTCGACGACAACCCGCGCCGCGACGGCATCGTGTTCGCGGTGCACATGTGGAACCCGTCCGGTCCCGAGCCGCAGACGCTCTGGGAGGTCGTCAACCGCCAGAAGGATCTGCAATATGCCAGCCGCGCCCACAGCCAGATCACGCGACAGAAGCAGATGCACCGGCTGCGCCACGTGATCGCCGAGCTCGCCGCGCGCCTGCCGGACGACGTCGCGGCCGATCCGGAGATCAAGGCGCTCGCCGCCTATGGCTGCCTGACCCGGATGCACGTCGTGCGCCTCCTCGCACCCCGGCTCGATGCGGAGGATCACCTGCGCGACATCGATTTCAGCCCGGCCGGGATCCGCGCGCGCGAGGAGGCGGGCTACCGGCACGCGCGCGGCGTCCTCACCCAGGCCCCGTGGACCCGTGCGGTCGACGACCTGGAAGGTTTCGTGCTGCACGAGGCCGATGCGGGCCACGCCGCGGTGACGTGGTGACACGCAGGCGGCGCCCGCTCCACCGCGTCCGTGCCATCGACGATCAGGGCTGTCCGTTCCCGCCGCAGCCCCGTGGACCCGCGCCGCGGCGTCGCCGGGCCGATCGGCGGCACCCGGCCGGCTGCCGGCGGTGCCGGCCGTCCAGCCGGAGCGTGCCGAGGATGGAAAGGCCGAGGGAGGCATGTCGTCGTCCCGCGCCGTCGTGACGGGCGCTCCCATCAGGCTGCTTGCCGTGAAGCGGCGGGATCCCACGCGAGGCGGATATCGACCTCCCGCTCCACGTAGCCCCATTCCGGCGTCGCCCTCAGGGCGGCGACCAGCGCGTCGAAGGCGGCGGCATGCTCCGGGGCGAACTCGAACCAGGTCAGGAAATCGAACGGCTCCCCGAGATCGCGGCAATGGTGCAGGCGGCGCGCCACCGCCGGAAGGTAGGCCGTGCCGATCGCGGTGTGGTGCGAGGTTTCCTCGAAGATGATCCGGCGCTCGTCCTGCGCGAGGGTCCACCACCCCTGCGACTTGCGGATCGGGATCAGGGCCGCGCAGGTCGCCTCGCCGCGGCCGAGGGGCGCCTGCGTCGCGCCGAGCATGTCGAGTTCCCGGCGCGTCGCGTAGCGCGCGTGGCCGGCGACGCCCTTCAGGGTCCAGGATGACGCCTCGACAGGGTGTGCCGGCTCCGCCACGGCGCAGGACACGATCTCGAGGCGCTCGGCGCAAGGGAGCGTCTCGCCCCGGACGGCCTCCACGCTGACGATCCGCCAGGGTCCGCTGCAGCCGCCGCGGAAATAGGCGAGATTTGTCATAGAGCAGCCCCCGATGTCAGCGCGTCTTGGAGATTTGCAACAATGAGTACCAACTTCGGTCGGTCTAGAGCCCGCTAAACCAGTTGAACCCCCTGTCCTCCCAGTACCCGCCCGGATAGGTGTTCGTCACCTCGATGGCGGTGATCCATTTCGGGTTCTTGAACCCGAGCTTCGTCGCCATGCGCAGCCGCAGCGGGTAGCCGAACGGGTCGGGCAGCGTCTCGCCCGCGTAGGTGGTGGCGAGCAGCGTCTGGGGATGCAGCGCCGTCGCCATGTCGATGCTGCTCGGGTAGTCGTCGGCCGTCTTGAAGGCGACGTATTGCGCCCGGAGATCCGCACCGACCCGCTCCAGGAAGGTCCGGAGCGGCACGCCGGACCACTGCCCGATATAGTCCCAGCCCTCGACGCAGATGTGCCGGATGATCGTCTCGCGCTGCGGCAGGGCGGCGATCATCTCCCGGGTCCATGGCCTCCTGTCCTGGATGAGGCCGGCGAGTTCCAGCCTCCAGGCGGCCCCGTCCACCGGCTTCACCTCCTCGATCGGGTAGTAGGCGTTGAAGCGCGGCGGCTTCAGGACCGCCGACGGCGGATATTCGGGCGCGAGCTTGTTCGGGTCGAACAAGGCCGCCTGGACGCCGTCGTTGAAGGCCGAGATGGCCCGCAGGGCCATCCCGACCGAGGTCGAGTCGCCGACGTCGCAGCCGGTGAGCATCGTCAGCGCGCCGAGCGACAGCCCGCCGCGCAGGAACCCCCGCCTTTCCAGCGATCGGATCAGCGGGCGGTGATCGTCGAGGATCCCCGGGTCGGGCAGCACGGAGGGACGAAAGAGGGACCGCATCGCTCAGGGCTCCTTGCGCCGCGCGGGGAGTTCGGGGCCGCCGGTCAGCATCGCCAGCAGCGTGCGCGGCACCAGCAGCGAGAGGGCGACATGGACGACGAGGAAGCCGACGATCACCGCCATGCCGAGGAAGTGGATCAGGCGGGCCGACTGGAAGCCTCCGAGGAGGTCGGTGAGTCCCGAGAACTGCACGGGCTTCCAGATCGCCAGGCCGGACACGACCTGCGCGATGCCCGCGAGGATCACCACGATGTAGAGGATCTTCTGCACCGCGTTGTACGTCGTCAGGTCCTCGTGCGCGAGCTTGAACCGCAGCGTCTCGCGCACCGTCTCGACGACGTCGCCGAGACGGATCGGGAGCAGGCGCTCGCGCAGCCGCCCGGTCGCGACGCCGTAGATCAGGTAGGCGGCGCCGTTGAGGGCCAGCACCCACATCGCCGCGAAGTGCCAGAGCAGGCTCTCGGCCGCCCAGGAGCCGATCTTCACCGGGAAGTCGAACCCGTGGAAGATCACAGAATCGTTGTAGATCCCCCAGCCCGATCCGATCAGCACGATCATTGCGGCGGCGTTGGTCCAGTGCATGACCCGGATTGCGAGCGGATGCAGCCGCCGCACTCGTGCAGCGGTCGAATTCAATACAATGGTATGCATTTCAAATCCTCTGTCTATACGATATTTTTGTTTACTGATTCCGTGTTTTGCTTTAGCTCTTCAGCAACGCACGAAGGAGGATCAGGTGCGACCCTACCCGTTGATGATTCTGCTCGCCCTCGCAGGGCCGACCGCGGCGGCGACGGCCCCGGTCGACCTGCCTGCCCTGGCCGCCAAGGCGGCGCGCCGCTTCCCGCAGCCGGTGCGGGTCGCAGACCTGGTCGGCCGACGCCTGCTCGAGCCGGCGGAGCGGCAGGCCGTGCTCGGGCGCGTGCGCGGTGCGGTGCGCCGGGCGGATGGCGGCGTCGATCTCAGCGTCGAGACCGGCTGGTTCTCCGGCCGCACCGTCGCGGTCCCGACCGAGGCGGTGGGGCTGCTCGGCGAGCACGTGGCGCTCCTCGACCTCACGCCCGAGCAATTGCAGGCCCTGCCGGCCGCGGGCTCCGCCCCGGCGGTCTCGCCGGAGGAAACGATCCGGATCGGGCTGGTCAAGCCGTTCCATTGAGCCCCCCCTCACGCAACCGGCGCCGCGGCGCGGCGCGACAGGTGGGCGGCGAGTGCGCCGAGCGCGCCCTCGCTCGCGTGCCGGCCGAGCCCGATCCGCAGGCCGTCCTCCGCCACCGGCGCCAGCGGCGAGCGCCAGAGCGAGCCCGGCAGCACGAGAATGCCGGCCGTCCCGGCCAGCTCGCGGGCGAAGGCCTCGCTCGACCCCGCGCCGCGGTAGCGCACGAAGGCGAAGGCGAGGTTCTGGGCCGGGCCCACCTCGAAGAGCCCGGGCCAGCGCGCGGCGACCTGCCGGAGGCGCGAGGCGTTCCGCGTGCCGATGGCGCGGTTGCGGCCGCGGATCGCCGCCTCGGATTTCAGCGCGACATGGGCGAGCACCTCGCTCGTCGCGGACAGGCAGCTCGACGAGCGGCTCTTGGCGACGACGATCCGGGCCAGCAGGTCCCGGTCCCGGGTCGCGGCCCAGCCGACCCGCAGGCCCGGCAGGCCGAAGCCCTTGGACAGGCCGTTGACGCTGACGCCCCGCTCGTAGAGGTCCGCCACCGCCGGCAGGGCGTCCGCCGTGGCGGTCAGGCCGTAGACCTCGTCGTTGACGAGCCAGATTCCCCGCGCGCGGCAGAGGCGCACCAGGGCGTCGAGCCCCTCAGGCTCGAGCTGCGCCCCGGTCGGCGAGTTCGGCAGGTTCATCAGCACCAGGCGCGTCTCGGGCCGGAGCGCCGCGGCGATCCGGTCCGTGTCGAGGCGCCAGGTCCCGGCCTCCTCCCGCAGCGGCACGCCCGTCGTCGCGCAGAGCGCGGTCACGGCCTGCTCGGCCGGCTGGTAGATCGGCAGGACGACGACCGCGTGGTCGCCGGGCCGCACGAGCGACGCCACCGTGCAGGACAGGGCCTCCTGCGCGCCGCTGCAGCACACGACGTCGTCCCCCGACAGGACCGCGTGGCGCGCCGCCACGGCCGCCCGCAGCCAGGGCGCCCCCCGCGGGTCCGGGTAGCCGAGGTTCAGGCGCTCCCAGCGGGCCCGGTCCTCGTCATCCGCACGTGCGAGCAGGTCGGCGAGGGCGAGGGGCTCGCTCTCGCTCGCCGCGAGGTCGTGGCGGATCCCCGGCGCCCAGCGGGCCAGGAAGGCGGCGAGGGCGAAGGTCGCGGTCACGGCCGCCGCGCCGCTCACGTCAGAGGCTCCAGCGCAGGCCGCAGCCGGCGCAGGCGCGGGGCGGGTCGTCGGAGAGCAGCGCCGCCCGGAAGTCCCGGTAGGCCGGCCCGTTCCAGATCTCGCGCAAGTCGTCCCGGGTCGCGTCGCCGAGCGTGTAGTTCTCGTAGCCGCGCTGCGAGAACGGGGCGATGCAGCAGGGCAGTGCCCGGCCGTTGGCGGTGACGTACATCACCGTCCAGGGCCGGCGGCAGAGCGACCAGGACGCCTTGTCGTCCGTCCGCCGCACGCTCAGGCCCGGCTCGGAGGCGGCGCCGGAGGCCGAGAAGGCGAGGCCGAGCGAGGCGGCGAGCGCCGCGGCCTCCTCCAGCATCGCCGCGTCCTCCCGGGTCATGCGCTCGTAGAGCGCCTGGTCGGGCCGGGCGAGGCCCGTCGCCGCGTCCTCGAAGAAGACGAGGCGCTGGAGATGGACCTCGCCGACGCCGATCTCCGCCGCGACCCGCACGAAGGCGGGCAGCTCGTGGAGCGTCTCCTTGAGACCCGTGAGCCAGGCCGAGACCCGTGGGCGCTCCCGCCCCTCGCGCACCTGCATCTCGCGGAAGGCGCGCACGTTGCGCAGGATGCGGCCGAAATAGTCCTTGCCCCGGATGGCCCGGTAGGAGGCCGCGGTGGCGGCGTCGAGGGAGACCCGCAGCTCGTCGAGGCCCGCCTCCATGACGGCCCGGCCCCTCTTCTCGGTGAGCACCGTGCCGTTGGTGTTGAACAGGACGTAGGCGCCGCGCTCCTTGAGGTAGCGGACCATGCGCGGCAGGTCCTTGACCAGCATCGGCTCGCCGACCCCGTGCAGGACCGCGCGCTGCAGGCCCGGCACCTGGTCGACGATGCGCCGGAACAGCTCCCAGCTCATGTCGGCCGGCGGCTCGAGCTCCTCGTAGGTGCGCGGGCAGGTGGTGCAGAGCAGGTTGCAGCGGTTCGTCACCTCCAGGTAGAGGCAGACCGGCGGCGCCTCGGCGCGGGATCCGACCCGGGCCGGGGCGGCGTCGTGGTAGCGGCGCGGATCGGTCGCGAGGGCGGCGTGGGTCATGGGGCTCGTCCGGCGAGGGTCGGGGGCGTGTCCGCGCGCGGCCTGCGCGGGGCGGGCTTCCTGCGGTCAAGCTGCCGCATCAGGCGACCTCCGATTCCCGCGGCCGGGCGAGGTCCAGGCGGTCCGCGAGGTCGGTGCGGGCGAAGGCGTCGCGCAGGAAGGCGGCGGTGGCCGGCGCCGGGTGCAGGGCGGGCATCCCCGGGCCCGGACGAACGCCTTGGAGAACCTCGGCGACGAGCCGGCGCAGGCTGGCGCGGTCGTCGACGTCGTACCACGTCGGCAGGATCTCGACCGGCAGCCCGATCTCGGCGGCGCGCGCGAGGGTCTGGGCCGCGACGCGCTCGGTCGACCAGTCGATCGCCTCGAACAGCCGGCGATGCGGCGCCTTGAGGCCGAGCACCCAGTACCCGCCATCTTCCGCCGGACCCAGCACCGCGCGGTCGCCGGGGCGCGCCAGCCGGTCCGCCAGCTCCACCAGCAGGCCGGTCGGCAGCGTCGGGCTGTCCGCGTTCAGCACGCAGGCAGCCTCGTGGCCCCGCGCGAACAAGGCGGTGACCGCGTGGAACAGGCACGCGCCGAAGGACGGGAGCCAGCTCTCGATGAGCCCGATCCCGGGCGGCAGCGCATCGCGAAAGAAGCTCTCGCTGCCGGGAGGGCCGTAGGCCATGTGGCTCGCCAGCGGCGCCCCCGCCGCGCGGGCGGCGTCGAGGTTGGCGGCAACGTCCCTCAGGAACGCCGTGTTGAGGCCGGCAGCCTCCTCGTAGGTGAGGGGCGGCACCAGACGGGTCTTGGTCCGTCCGGGAGCCGAGGCCTTCGCCATCACCGCCACGCCGCATGACGCCTGTCGCGCACCCATCGATCCCGCGTCTCCGTTGCGGGCCGCGCGGCCCGCTCGTCCCCGCCCTCGTTCGTGCCTGCGCAACGGTCGGGCCCGTGCCGCAAGCCCGCGCCGGCACTGGCCGCCAACCTACCGGTCACGGCCGCGCTTCGCTTTCGGGATCCTGCTGCACTTGCGAAAAGCTCGCGTCCGGCACGCCGTCCGGGCGTGGGCTCGCTACTTCGTGAACCGGGGAACCGGGGCCGGGAGCGGTTCTCTCCTTGGGGAATACGACCTACGGACGCTTGCATGCGGACGCAGGGGAATGCTTCCTGTATTGCGACGCACTCCCGACGAATGGTGAGGAAGCCGCGCATGTCCCGGGTGGGCCACGTTCCCTACCTGAACCCGGCCGTGGCGCAGAGGTGGCGTGCCTGGGAGCGGTTCGCCCTCGGGCGGTCGGGGGCGACCATCGTCGAAGCCGAGATGACGGCGTGGAGCGGGCACGTCCCGGGCTCGCTCGAGACGGTCATCCACGTGCTCGCGCCGGGCCACCCGCCGGTCGAGGCGTCGCGCGACATCGGCGACGGGCGCCGCACCACGTTGGCCCGGACGGGCGAGGTCTGCGTCACGCCGGCGCGCAGTCCGGGCGACTGGGCGTGGCGCGACCTGATCCGCGACCTCAACCTCGTGATCCCTCACCGGCTGCTCGCCCGCGCGGCGGACGATGCCGGCCTTCCCGATCTGCCCGACCTGGTACCGCTGGCGCGCGAGCCCCGGCACGAGCCCCTGGTCGAGGGCCTCGTCCTCCATCTCGCCGCCATCGGCCGCGGCACGGTCGCGGCCTCGGCGGCCGAGATCGACCACGCCGTCGGGCTCGTCGCCTGCTGGCTGCTGCGGCAGGCCGTCCCGCGGGAGACGGCGCCGCGGGGCGGATTGCGGGCGGCCGCGCTCGGACGCGTGCGCGCCCATGTCGAGGAGAATATCGACCGGGACCTGTCCGTCGGCGAACTCGCCGATCTCGTCGGCCTGTCGATCCCCTACTTCTCCCACGCTTTCCGGACCTCGACCGGGGAGGCGCCCTACCGGTACGTCCTGCGCCGCCGCTGCGCCCGCGCGCAGGAGCGCCTGCTCGGCCGCGAGACCCTCAGCGAGATCGCCCTGGCGCTCGGCTTCGCGAGCCAGTCGCACTTCACGACCGCCTTCCGGCAGGCGACCGGAATGACGCCCGCGGCGTGGCGCCGGGAGCGGAAGGGCTGAGCCCTGCGCGCGCCGGGAGCGTGGCTCACCGCCGCGGCGCCGGGCCCATCGCCACGCGCAGGAAGGTCGTCACGATCCGGCTTCCCGCCCGGACGGTGCCCCCGAGCGAGCCCGCAACCTTCGAAGCTCCGCCCGCCCGGCACCTGTAAGGCAGGGGAATCTCGGCGATGCGCAGGCCCGCGCGGGCGGCCTGCATCTGCATCTCGATGTTCCAGCCGTATGTCATCTCCCGCATCGCCAGCCGGGCGAGCGCCCCCCGGTCGATCGCCCGGAAGGCGCACATGTCCGAGTAGGACACGCCGGTGAGCGCGCCGATGCCGAGGCCCGCGAGGCGCCCGGCGAGCACCTGGTGCCACAGCATCGACCCGGGCTCGCGCTCACCCCGCGTCCGGGAGGCGAGGACGAGGTCCTTCTCTCCGGCGAGAACGGGGCCGGCCACCGCCGCGATGAGATCGGCGCGGTCGGCCCCGTCGCCGTCCAGGAAGACGATCACGCGGCTCTCCGGCCGCGCCGCCGCCGCACCGGCCGCGCAGGCCCGCCCGTAGCCGCGCCCCGCCTCGATCACGCGGGCACCCGCGGCGGCGGCGACCGCCTGGGTGCCGTCGCGGCTGCCGCCATCCGCCACGATGAGGTCCCCCGCGAAGGCGCCCGGGATCTCGGCGAGGACGGCGCCGATGGTCGCGGCCTCGTTCAGGGTCGGAATGACGACGCTCACAGGTTCGAAGGCGGCGGCATCGGAGGCGGTCACGAGGCTCTCTTCCATCGCACGAGGGCGCGCAGCGCCAGAACCAGGGCCGGCCCGAACACCAGGCCCGGCCAGACGAAGCGCTCGTTGAAGGGGTCGACGTAGAACAGGACCGGGGCGGCCGACAGCCAGATCACGGCCGGGCTCGGCGCGACGCAGGCGGGCAGCGCCAGCCACGCATAGTACCACGCGTAGTGCGGGTTGGCGGCCGCCGTGGCGAGCGCCGCCAGCAGCCCCGCGTCGCGGCACAGCACGACCGCCTCCGGCACGTCCTTCGGCGCCCGGCGCATCGCGACCCACAGCGACAGGGCGGCGAAACACGCGGCGACGGCCAGCGCGTAGATCCGGGCCGCCACCGAGGGGAGCGTCACGAGGTGCGAGAGGCCGGCGAGCAGCCAGAAGCCCTGGCCGGTGTCGAAGCCCTCCTCCGACCCGTAGGCCGGCAGGAAGCCGAGCACGCCAGCGCCGGCCGAGAGATAGGGGGCGTAGAGCGCGACGATGACCGCGAGGCCCGCCAGCGCCGGGCGCCACAGACGCCCGCCCCGCACGAAGGCCGGCGCCACGACGACCGGCAGGAACTTCACCAGCACCGCTCCGGCGAGGATCGCGCCGGCCAGCCCGTCGCGGTGGCGCGCACGGGCAAGGAGGGCCAGCGCGAGCAGCCCGACCGCCAGCGCGTCCACGTGCCCGTCGAGGGCGAAGGACCACAGCACCAGGGGGTTCCAGGCGTAGATCAGGATCCGCACCCGCGGCAGCCCGGCGCGCGCGAGGAGCGCGAGCAGGCACAGCAATGCCACGCCCTCGCACAGGAGCATCGCGGCCTTCATCCCGGTCACGCTCGCGCTGACGCGGCCGACGACGGCGAAGAAGGCCTGCGCCGCCGGCGGGTAGATCGTGCGGGCGTAGTCCGCCCGGTTGATGAGCGGAAAGACGGCGGGGTCGCGCAGGGCGGTCAGCGCCGGATCGGCCGGCACGTACAGGTAGGGGTTGATGCCCGCCCCCTGCACCTGCCCGTCCCAGACGTAGCGGTAGATGTCGCTCGACAGGAACGGCGGCTGGAGCAGCAGCGCGAGGCGCAGGAGCACCGCCAGTGCCAGGACGAGCCCCGTCGCCGAGGCAGGCAGGTCGTGCCGCAGCACGACACGGACGGCGAGCAGGTAGACCCCTGCCGAGACCGCCAGCACGCCGACGAAGAGGTTGGCGCGCAGCGGCGATCCCACCGTGTCGGCGCCCGGCACGTGCAGCGTGAGGGCGCCGAGTGTCAACGCCGTGAGGACGGCACCGAGGAGGGTTAGGGCGATCCGCGGAGATGCCACGGCGCCGATCATGGGTGCGACGCCCCGGCGGCCGCGCTGGTCCACCGTCCAACCATGCTCCCACCCCCGAGGCGACCCCGCCCGGGGGATCTGCCCCACGCAGGCCCGCCTGTCCATCATCCGGAATGACCCAACGATGGCCTCCGGGATGCAGGTCAGGCGGCGGGCCTCAGCCGCCAACGGTGCCGCCGCCATCGACGAACGGCGTCTGCCCTAAGCATCATTCCGCCGGTCGCGAACGACCGGTGCCGAAGTGGTCACGGGTTCGGCCGTGACAATGATGCAAGAACAAAAATCTAATCAGAGTTGCGCCATGCAACTCTGCCTAGGCGGCGAGATACAATCGAATGTTTGGGGAAAAACCTCGCAACCGGACATCATCGACACGCCACGCCAAGGTATGGAAGGGCTCGCGAGTTCGCACGCCGCTGTTTCGGCTTCCAGCCGGGAGGTGGAGACGACCTCCATCCTGCCCCACAAACTCAGGCACAGCACAAGGAGGGCTGATCCATCGCGCATACCTGGACTCTCGTGCCGCGATCGGATCATGAGCTTCCGCCAGGCCGCCGTTTGTTGAGGCTGCCACCCTCATACAGAATGCGCGGATGAGGCTCGGCGAAACTGACGCCAAGGTCGAACTTAGCCGATCCTGTCCTGCGAGTCCCGCGGCTTGGATTACTGATCTCGAAATCGATCGTGGAGCGAGCTGCACACTTGCGTGCCGGTGCATTGCAGACCACCCGCATCGTCCCGGGACGATGGACGTACCGCCGAACCGGCCATTGCTGGATCGCGCGCCTTTTTTCTGCCATGAGCTGAGACTGCGAGTATCGCTGCCCGTAGAACATGACGGACGGACCGTACATGTACGGCACCCCTGCGACGGGACCGGCTTCGTTCGACGACCAGATTTGAAGGTACCGCTCAGCGATGGTGGCAGTGCGGCTGCTCATCTCAGAGGCGCTCAATGCATGCGCCGCGACGGGGAGCATGCCGATGACGGCCGCGACTGGCCATACGTGCCTGATCCGGTTCCGCATAAAGGTCCTCTGGCAGGAAGCTTCGAGACTTGATCGAGTTCGTTCTGGGGCACCTCATCGATCGTAGAAATCGCCGCCGGTGCATCCTTGGGCGGGGGATTGGCTTGCGCGCTGCGCTCACCGGCTAGAAGCGCTCGGCCGACCCCATGAGCCAGCCCATCACCCCACCGGTTTCCGCCGCCGGGGAGTGACGATGCGGTCCGGGTGCTTCGTTCTGCGGTCGTTGCCGCATTCGCCGCAACTGCGATGCAGGTCCATCAAGTTGCACATCGGCATGCTTGGTGACGCGAACAGGGATGATGCGGCGCACCTCTCTGACTGCAGCAAGGCTGCGCCTATCCCCCGTCGTGTTCGGAAGAAGCTTGGCCTCCTTCTGGCGTGTCACTCGATCCGTCGCAATGAACCGCCGCGTCCCGGTCTCCGCTGGCTCAGCAGTCATCCGCGATTTCGGATTGGGAGACGCAGCTCCGCTCACTGACGCGGCCTGTTCCCTGGAGGCATTGGGTACGACGACAGGGGTGCCTCGGGACTTTTCCGAATGGGCGTCTTGAGCCAATGGCTCGTCGCGACTTGCAATCGTGGAGCGCCGTTCAGGCGCTCTCTGGCGCGGGTTATCGGTCCGAGTGGTGTCTCGATCTTCCGACCCGATCGCTCGCGCAACAGACGGTACTGCTTCTTCCTGCTCGCCGGCACTGGCTGCCTGCGACTGCCCAGGTCTGCCGTGATGCCCGGAATCATCAAGCGTGAAATTCAGGGGCGGACGCGTTTCGCGAGGTGCTGCGACAGCGGGGCTATGGGACCGGACGGGGTTCGACCAGACGTGCCCGTCTACGCTCCGCGGGCCGGGCTGTGCTGCGGGCTCCACACCTCGCGAGACGCTTGGTTGCTCGCCGCCTGAGAGGTTGACCACAGCGAGGGTTGCAATCACTCCGGCAGCAAATGCAGCCCCGGTCCCATAAAGCGCTTTTGCAGAGGTGGCCATCTGCACTCGACCGGACGCGTGAGGGTGGTCGGTTCAAACGGCCTCTCCTGGGACTCAGTTCCATCAAGGCTCCGCAAGGGGCCTACAGGCGCTCGAAACGGCATGGCCCTCAGGCGACCGCACGGTCGCGCTTCGGCATGGTCTGGGGCACGCCGGCACCGGGGCGGCCGAGGCAGGATTGCTCGTTGCGTGCCTGTTCCAGGAGGAGCGGCCTGGCGAAATAGTAGCCCTGCGCGTACCGGATCTGCGTCGCCGCCTGCAGGTACGCGACCTCCTCGTAGGTCTCCACGCCTTCCGCGATGATCCGCATGCCCAGCGCCGCGCCGAGCGACTCGATCGCCTTCAGCACGATCTGGCTGCGCGGCCGCTCGTGGATGTCGGTGATGAACGAGCGATCGATCTTCAGCTCGTCGGCCGTGATCTCCGCGAGCGCGGCGAGTGACGAGTAGCCGACACCGAAGTCGTCGATCGACACCGCCGCTCCCACCGCCCGGATGCGCGGCAGCACCTCGCGCTGGAAGCAGCCCTTGGTGAAGAAAGCCTCCTCGGTCAGTTCCAGAATGAACCGTTCCGCGCAGCCCGTCGCCGCCAGCGCGTCACAGAACGCGCTCATGAACGGCACGTCGCAGGTTTGCTTGGCGGCGATGTTCAGGCTGATCGACGCGCCGGGGCCGAACGCCTCGTCGATCTCCGGCAGGCTGCGCAGAACCTCGGCCAGAACCTGCAGGGTGATCTCGTTGATGAGCCCGAGCTCGATGGCCAGTCCGATGAAGGCGCCCGGAGCCTGGATCACGCCCTCCTCGTCCCGCCAGCGCAGCAGGACCTCGACCCCGTGGATGGCCCCCGTCCGCAGGTCCACCTTGGGCTGGAACGCGCAGCAGAAGCACCGGTCGCGGATGGCCAGGCGCAGGCGCTGCTCGATCGCCATCCGCTCGGTGGCGGCGCGGGCCATGCTCTCCTCGAACAGGCTGACGCCCCCCTTCACCCCTCCCTTGACCCGGTACATCGCGCTGTCGGCCCGGCGGCGCAGCACCTCGTAGGTCCGGCCGTGATCCGGGTAGAGGCTCAGGCCGATCGACGCGGAGGCGAACACCTCGTGCCCGTCGATGAAGAAAGGCTGCTTGAGCCGCTCGGCCACATCCTCCGCCAGGGCGCGGGCGACCTCGATGCTCTCGACCGGGTTGAGCAGCAGCACGAATTCGTCGCCGCCGACGCGAGCCAGCAGATCGGTCGACCCGATCAGGCCGCGGATGCGGTCGGCAACCTTGGCGAGCAGGGCGTCGCCCGCCGCGTGGCTGTAATAATCGTTGATGTGCTTGAAGTTGTCGAGGTCGAGAAAGGCCAGCGCGAAACGCTGGCTCGCGGGCATGCCGGCGATCAGCTCGGCGATGCTCTGTTCGAAGAGCACCCGGTTCGGCAGGCCGGTGAGCGCGTCGAGGTAGGCGCGCTCGATCAGCTCGCGCTGGATCGCGTGATGGTGCGTCGCGTCGACGGCCGTCGTGAGATGGAAGGTTTCGGTCTCCGTCCCGAGGCCCTCGACCTCGAGGGTGCGCACGTTCAGCTCGAACTCGCGGCCGTCGAGGCGCAGGGCCGCGGACCCGGGCGCCGCCGCGCGACCGTCGGCCGGGCGGTCCTGCGCGAGCTCGGATGCCAGGGCGTGCGCGGCCGCGTTCGCGAGGATGCAGCGGCCATGCGCGTCGTGCAGGACGACGCTCACCGGCAGCGCCTGGATCGCCGCCTCGAGCAGGCTGCGCCTCTGGCTCGCCATCGGCGGGCTCATCGGGACTGCCAGAGGCCGCTGCCGGCGGAGCGCGACTCCTGGGCGGGCGCCGAATCCGCCGCATCGAGGGGCCGACGCAGCAGGCGGCGATGCGCCTGGTCGAGCGCCGCACCGGCCCCGCCTTCGGGGACCGGCTCCCGGGCTCCGAGGGCCGCGACGGGGTCGGGCTCCGTGCGTCCCTTGTTCATGGTCGCGACGCGCCAGCGCTCGACGACCGTCCCCACGAAGGCGGCCGAGGGCTCGGCGCCGGTGGTGTCGAGGCCGGAGCCGGACGTGTCGCTGCGGGGCAGCGCCTCCGCGGCGAGGCGGCTGAACCGCACCCGCGCCGGGATCGGCACGCCCTCACCGAACGCGATGCACTCGCCGGTGCCGAGATGGGGCACGAAGCTGAGCAGGTTGGCGGTGTCCGAGACCGCGGCGGCGAGGTAGGCCTGGTCGCGGTCGTTCGTCATCCGCATCGCGAACACGGTGCTGCATTGGGAGATGATGGTCGGGTCGAGCTCCGCCGGCCGCTGGGTCACGAGGCCGAGATGGACGCCGTGCTTGCGCCCCTCGCGCGCGATGCGCGACAGGGCGCGCCGGGTCGGCGAGAACCCGACGGAGCGGTCCGCCGAGGCGTAGCGATGCGCCTCCTCGCAGACGAAGAGCAGCGGCACGGCCCCGTCGCTCCAGATGCCGAACTCGAAGGCCAGCCGGCAGAGCACGCAGACCACCGCGTCGAGCACCTCCGCGGGCAGGCCGGCGAGCTGCATGATCGTGATCGGCCGGCCGTCGGGCTGGAGGCGAAACAGGTGGGCGAGGAGGTCGCCCATCACGTCGCCGCCGACATTGGCGTTGTCGAACATGAAGGCGTAGCGCGGGTCGCTCCGGATCGTCTCGATGCGGGTGATGAGGCGGTGGTGATGCAGGCGCGAGTTGCGGTTCTCGAGGCGCCCCATCCGCTCGTCGATCAGCGCGACGAGGTCCTGGAGCAGGTAGGGCACCGGGGTGTCGGCGGTGAAGCCGGAGGTCCTGGCGGCACTGCGCTTGATGAGCTGCCGCTCCCCGGCCTCCTTGTACTGGGCGTACTTCGCCTTGGCGGCGGGCACGAGCTCGGCGAGGATCTCGATCTCCTCGTCGACCGGCGGGCGGCCGCCGTAGATGACGTCGGTGACCTCCTCGATGTTGAACAGCCAGAACGGCAGCTTGAGGGTGCGGGGACTGACGACGTTGGCGCGCGGGCCGAAGCAGGCGGCGTATTCGTTGTGGACGTCGAGCAGGAAGGCGCGCACGTCGGGCCTGGCGCCGAGCACCGCGTCGAGGATGACGGCGACGGCGCTCGACTTGCCGACGCCGGTGGCGCCGAGAACGGCGAAGTGCTTGGCGAGAAGGTCGTCGGCCTTGATGCAGGCGGGCAGGGACGGATCCTGCGCGTGGGAGCCGACGGCGGCCGTGCGGGCGGCCGAGACCCTGTAGATGAGCTGCAGGTCGCAAGCCGGCAGAAGGAGCGCGGCGTCGCCGATCACCGGATAGATCGTGACGCCGCGCGCGAAGGAGCGGCCCTCCTCCTCCACGATCTCCCCGAGCAGGTCGAGGTCGGCCAGGACGGTGCGCGCGCCGAGCGTCCCTCCCAGGGTGAGCGCCGTGACCACGGCCACCAGGACGCGGGTGCCGGCATGGATGGCGAGATAGCTGCCGTAGGTCACGCGCGGCCGCGGGTCGGCCGGGGCGAGTTCGAGGGTGACCTTCGAATCGCGGATGGCGATCACGTGCCCGACCGCCACGACTCCGTTCCGGATGTTCATTCCACGCGACTCCAGCCCTGCGCCGAATCGAGCATGCCTCACAAGGTTGGCCGTCCGCTTAAGATTTCTGGTTAACAATGAGAAAAGGCAAAACAATACTTTACGCGGGCGCGGTAACAGCCCTTAAGATCATGTCGACGCAAGTCTTTCATGGATCAAACCCTAACGGGGCGTCGGCACAAGCGGGAGACACCGATGTCAAGACATCGAGGAGAGTGCCCGCTCGGGTTCAATTCAGGATCCAGGCGGACTGCAAACCCATCCGCCTCGCTTTCGGTCAGGCGATCCGGGCGGCGGCCCATCGGGAGATCGGGCCGGCGAGACCTTCGGCGTGACGGGCCTGACGGCTCGCGGAGCTCCTCCTCATCCTCGGGAACCGCGCGGTCGCCGCGATGGAGCCCGCCAGCCGGTTGTTCGCGTCGACGGTCCGGCGGCGGAGATCGGGACGACGGATGTCGGCCGGCCCGTCCGCGTGCCGTCGTGCGCGTCGAGGCCCGGGGAGGCACGGCCGAGCCGGCCCTCGTCCATGGCTCCGCCGTGCCTTCCCGCCATCGATCGTGGCCATGCGGCACCTGAGCGAAGCCGAAATCCGCATCGCGAAGCGATCGATCGGATGTCATATGACTCGCCCGGTCCGCGATCGTGCACCGGGTTGCGGCCTAACCGCTCAGCGGCACCATGTGCCGCGGGTCGAGCGTGAGCCAGAGCCGGTCGCCGACCTCGAAGATCTCGGACGGGGCGGCGCTGATCGAGAGGCGCGCGCCGCGCGGCAGGGAGACGACGTAGGTCCAGGTCTCCCCCAGGAAGGCCCGCTCGGCGAGGGAGACCTCGATCCCGGTCGGCGCCGCCGCATCCGGTGCGGCCCGGGACAGGGTGAGGGATTGCGGGCGCACCGCGTAGGTGACCGGCGCGGAGGCCCCGCCCGCACCGGGTTCGAGGAGGTCCGCCGGCAGGTCGAACCCCTCGAAGGCGATCCGGTCGCCGGTCCGCCGGCCCTCCAGGAGGTTGGTGCGGCCGATGAAGCCGGCCACGAAGCGGCTGCGCGGGCGCGTGTAGAGGGTGTAGGGCGCGTCGATCTGCTCGATGCGTCCCTGGTTCATCACCGCGATGCGGTCGGACGTGACCATCGCCTCGCCCTGGTCGTGGGTGACGTAGACGGTGGTGAATCCGAAGGCGTCGTGGAGGCGGCGGATCTCGTGGCGCATCTCCTCGCGCAGGTTGGCGTCGAGATTCGAGAGCGGCTCGTCGAGGAGCAGCACCCGCGGCTCGATCACGATCGCGCGGGCGAGCGCCACGCGCTGCTGCTGCCCGCCGGAGAGCTCGGCCGGATAGCGGTCCGCGAGCGCCCCGAGGCGCACCGTGTCGAGGATCGCCGCCACCTTCCTGGCGACCTCCTCGCGGTTGAGGCGCCGGAGCTTCAGCCCGAAGGCGACGTTCTCGGCCACCGTCATGTTGGGCCAGATCGCGTAGCTCTGGAAGATCATCGACATGCCGCGCCGCTCGGGCGGCAGCACCGCCTCGGACGAGGAGATCACGCGCCCGTCGAGGCGGATCGTGCCGCTCGTCGGGCGCACGAAGCCGGCGATCATGCGAAGCGTCGTCGTCTTGCCGCAGCCCGAGGGGCCGAGCAGCGAGATGAACTCGCCCCCCTTGACGTCGAGGTCGAGGGCATCGACGGCCGTGAAGGCGCCGTAGCGGCAGCTCAAGGCCGAGAGGGAGAGGTGGGACGGCACGGCCGCAACCGTCATGAGCGCCTCAGCATGAAGTCGCGGCCCACGAGCCGGTAGCCCAGGAGCACGATGGCGATGGTGGCGGCGAGCAGCACGAAGCCGAGCGCCGCGAGGGTCTCGAAGCTGCCGTTCTCCGACAGGTCGAGCATCATCACGGAGATCACCCGGGTGTTCGGCCCGACCAGGAACAGGGCGGTCGAGAGTTCGCGCACGGCCGGGATGAACACCAGGAGCCAGGAGCCGATCAGGCTCTTCTTGAGGAGCGGCACCACCACCCGGGTCACCGCCCGGGTCCGGGTGCCGCCGAGGATGCGCACCGCCTCCTCCATCTCGGGATTGAGGGCGCGCAGGCCCGCGAGCGCGTTCACGTAGGCGATCGGCAGGAAGCGGGTCGTGAAGGCGAGGACCAGGATGGCCGCCGTTCCGTAGAGGGCGATCGGCGGCGTCGAGTAGGTGGCGTAGAAGCCGATCGCCAGCACGATGCCGGGGATCACGAGGGGTGTCATGCAGATGAGGCTGAGCAGGAAGCCGCCCGGCACCAGCCGGCGGGTCACCACGTAGGCGGCGGCGAGCGCCAGCAGGACCGCGAGGCAGCCCGTGGCCGCCGCATAGCCGAAGCTGTGCCCGATCGTGTCGCGGGCGTTCGGGTCGGCGGCGAGCCGCACGAAATTCTGCAGCGTCAGGTTGTCGAGGGAGAAGCCCCTGCCCCAGGCGGTCGAGAACGCCGCCTGGCCGAGCGCCGCGAAGGGCAGCAGCACCGCGAGCCCGATCACCAGCACGGCGTAGCCGAGGGCGACCCAGCGCCAGGGGCCGAGCGGCGTGAGCGCCCGGCTGCCGCCCTTGCCGGTCAGCGCCACGTAGCCCTTGCGGCCGAGGATCAGCCGCTGGGCGAGGAACAAGGCCACCGTGATCCCGACGAGGGGCAGGCTGTAGGCCGCCGCCACCTCGGCGCGCACCGGGTACTCGAAATACTGCCAGAGCTGCAGGGTCATGACCCGGATGCGGGCCGGCAGCGCGATGATGGCGGGCGTGCCGAACAAAGCCACCGTGTCGAGGAAGACCACGATGGCGCCGGCCAGGATCGCGGGCGTGACCAGCGGCAGGGTGATCCGCAGCGTCGTGCGCAGTTGCGAGGCGCCGAGGATGCTCGCCGCCTCCTCCATCTCGGTCGAGACCCGATCGAGGGCGTCGGTCGTGAACACGAACACGTACGGAAAGGCGTAGAGCGCGGTGACGAAGACGAGGCCCGCGAAGCTGTAGACGTTGAACAGGCCGGAGGAGGCGCCGGTCAGCGACATCCAGACCCGGTTGAGCCAGCCGGCATTGGGCCCGGCGAGCAGGATCCAGCCGATCGCCCCGAGATAGGACGGGGTGATGAAGGCGCCGAGGATCAGGGCCCGCACGAGCCCTTTGGCCGGCATGTCGGTGCGGGCGACCGCCCAGGCGATCGGCACCGCCATGACGACCGAAGCGGCGGTGACCCCGCCCGCGTAGAGGAGCGAGGTGCCGAGCACCTCCCAGTTGCGCAGGTGGCCGAAGGCCGTGGCGTAGTTGGCGAGCGTCCAGTCCCCGGTCTCGGGCGACTGGACGCTGGCGAGGAGGAGCCGCGCGATCGGCGCGACCACCAGGAAGACCAGGACGCCGATGAGGCCGATCCAGGCGAGGGCCGCGAGGTCGATCCGCAGGATCGGGAGCGGGACGCGGCGAGCCCCGGTCCAGGACCGCAGGGAGGCGAGAACGGACATCCGACCCTAAGGCTCAGCCGAAGGTCTCCCGCCATTTTTCCTTGTTCGGAGGCAGCTTCTTCTCGATCTCGTCGACCGGCTTCGTGATCAGGTTGATGTCCGACAGCGCCTTGGCGCCGGCCGGGGGAGCTACGTCGGGGCGCAGGGGCTGCTCGGACTGCTCGGCGAGGATGCGCGAGTATTCGGGACCGGTGAGGAACTCCATGAACAGCTTGGCGGCGTTCTGGTTCTTGGCCCGCTTGAGGATCCCGGAGGGCGACAGCACGCCGAGCGTCCCGGAGGTCGGATAGGCGACGGCGATCGGGTTGCCCTTGGCGGCGTTGCGCAAGGCGGTGGCCGGGTTGCCGGCCCCGACGATGCGCTCGCCCGAATTGAGCGTCGTCACGGCGTCGTCGATCGAGCGGCCGATCAGCGGGTTCAGCTTGTTCAGCTTCTCGAAGTAGCCCCAGCCGTACTTGTCCTCCATGGCCACCGTCCAGACCCCGACCATGCCGCTGAAGTTGGGGCTGCCGAAGGTGAGGCGGTCCTTCCAGCGCGGATCGGCCAGGTCCGGCCAGTCCTTGGGGGCGTTCTCGGGCGTGACCTTGGCGGAGTTGTAGACCAGGGCGACGAGCCCGACCCAGCTCACCTGATAGTAGCCGCTGGCGCCGAAGTCGCGCAGGGCCGGCACCAGCCCCTTGGCGTTCTCCGGCACGTATTGCGTCAGCTCGCCCTTGCGCTCCAGGAAGGTCATGTGGCTGGCGTCGGTGGTCGTCAGCACGTCGGACTGGACCGCGCCCGCCTTCATGTCCTGCATCAGGCGCTGGAACGCCACCTGCGAGGTGGTCTTGATCGCGTTCACCCGCACGCCCGGGTACTTCGCCGTGAAGGCCTGGCCGATCTTGTCGCAGATCGGCTGGTCGAGGATGCCGGAATACCAGGTGAGCTGGCCCTCGGCCTTGGCCGCGTCGTAGAGCGCCTTCTCGGCCGCGCTCTCAGCGAGGGCGGGCTGGCCGGCCGGCACGGCCGCCCCGACGAGGACGGTCCAGACGAACGCGCGACGCGTCCACGTCATGTTTCACTCCCGAAGCCTTATCGTTCTGCTGGTGGCGCGAGGGCCCCGCTTTGTGCCTGTAGCTTGAGATTTCAGCTTTCATCGTGTCAAGTCCCTGAAGAACGATGCGTGTCGGGGAGGAGCACGTGGACCTGAAGGCACGCATCGGGGTCGACCTCGGCCGGGCCACGCCGCTTGAGGAGGCGCTGCCCTGGGCGGCCGCGCGGGGCGTCCGCTTCCTCGACGTCGAGCTCGATACCGGGCCGAACGCCCTGCCGCGCCTCGACGACGCCCGGGTCGCGGCGATCCGGGCCATGATCGAGGCGCACGACCTGCGGCTCGGGCTGCACACGCTCTCGGCCGTGAACGTGGCGGAGCGCTCGCCCTACCTGTCGGAGGCCGCCGACGCGTATCTCGCCGCCTATATCGACCTGGCGCCGCGCCTCGGCGCGGACTGGATCGTGGTCCATGCCGGGTATCACTTCACGAGCGATCGCGAGGCGCGGATGCGGGCGGGGCTGGAGCGGCTGAAGCGCGCCACCGAGCGGGCCGAGCGGGCGGGCGTGACGCTGCTCCTCGAGAACCTCAACAAGGAGCCCCCGGCGGCCGAGGTCCGCTACCTCGCCCACACGGTGGAGGAATGGCGCTTCTACTACGAGGCGATCCCCTCGCCGGCCTTCGGCCTCGCCTTCACGGCGAACCACGCCCACCTCATGCCCGAGGGCGTCGCCGGGTTCCTCGACGCGATCCCGCTCTCGCGCGTCCGGGAGGTGCGCCTCGCCGATTGCTGGCGTCACGGGGACGAGGTGCACCTGCGGCCGGGCGAGGGCGACTTCGACTTCGGCGACCTGTTTCGGCGCCTCGAGGGCGCGGGCTTTGCCGGCCACTACATGAACGCCTTCGGGTCGCTCGACGACATGGAGCGGGCGCGCGGCCACCTCGTGCGGTGCGCGCAGGAGGCGGGCGGGCCGGCCGGGTGACGGCGCGACGACGGCATGGCCACGCGCGGCACGACCCGGACGGCGGCAGCCGGTCCCCGGTCAGGGCACCGTCGACGTCGGCGCGACGGCAGGCGACGCCCTTGCGGCGCACGAGATGCGCCTTCGCCATCGTCACGGCCGTCGGAAGAGCGACGGCCGTGACGATCCGCAACCCGCTCAGCCCCCGTTCGCCACGATGCACTCCTTGAGGCGGATGAAGGCCTTTGCTGCCTGGCCGCCGAGTGGTGCGCTGTCCCTGTCCTCGCTGCCGCCGAGATACATCTCGTATCCGCCGCGCTTCATCAGGGTCTCGATGAAGTTGCGATCGACGGGCATCCACATGCGCTGCCCGTTGGCCTCGATGGTGCCGGGCATTTGCTGGCCGTTCTTCGGTTCGCGGAACGGGACGATGAAGGAATCCCGCCACTTGCCGGTGCGTCCTTCGGCGCGGACGCTCACGTAGTCGGTCCGGTCCGTCTTGAGCGCGATGATGTCGTCGCGTCCGCCGACCTTGCGGGTCGCGCGGCAGTTGGTGACGCCATTGCGCTCCTTCGTTGCCGTGAAATTCCAGTTATCGAAGCCCGGTCCGAAGCCACTCGTCTGCGCGGCCGCCGGATCGATCCAGGCAAGGATGATCGAGACGCCCAAGACTTTAGCTTTCATGTTCATCAATAACATCCTTTCAGCAGAATTTCGCCGGATGATGATTATGGTTTCGGGGATTTCGCGCGGCACTCGTCGATCGCGCCGATCGCGGCACCCGTGTTCTACAATTTCCAGCTATAAGTCTTGTCGTTGGCGCGGACGCACAGCGGTCCGAGAGTCTTGAACGCCTCGACACGGTTGAGAGTCAGGGCGAACGAAGCGCGGTTCGCCATATCGGCAACGATTATCCATTCAGGTATGCCGGCGCATGCGGGCGCGATGGCACAGGGAGACTTCATGAGCCCTGCTCCCGGCGTGATGAATGCTGCATCCGGTCAGGACACGTTACGGCAACGCTTGTAACCGCCGTAGTTTGGGCAGGTGTTCCTGTCAACGCACAAGATATGTGATTATGTCTTTTGGCATATGCCCTTCGGGAATTGGGCTGGCACAACAGTCTTTTTTTATCAGCTACGCAATCGAGACGGGCCTTCGTGGATCGCACCGCAACTAAAAGTCTTCATCCCTCCGCTGCCGAGCGAAACCGGCGCGCGAGCGAGATCCGGACCCGCGAAGGTCGGGCCCCTGGTGAGAGCGGGATGGGCCGCCCGCGTGTCGAGGATTCCCGATGTCATACGCTGCCGACGGGAATCAGCGTGGGTCCCAGGTGGACCAGCGCTGGCGCGGGACGGCCGTCTTCGGATGTCGAGCGGCCCTCTCGACACGGGCGAGCGGATTGCGTTCAGATTCCGGAGCCGGCGTCACGTGTCACCCGAGCAGAGTCGCATGGCGCAACGCTGCTCGGATGCTCGGTCTTGCATCGTTTTCGCCGCCGAACCGGTCACCGCTTCGGCACCGGTCGGTCGCGACCGGCGGAATGATGCTGAGGGGCGGGTCGGCTCGCGCCCCGTCACCGCCCCGTGAAGCGCGGCGCCCGCTTCTCCATGAAGGCGCGGCGGCCCTCGCGGTAATCCTCGCTCGAGAAGCAGGCCTCGACCCGCCGCTTCGCCTCGTCGAGGTCGCGGGCGGCCTCGTCCTTGGCGACCTCGCCCAGGATGTACTTCGCGGCGCCCACCGTCAGGGGGGCGTTGGCGCCGATCTGCGCGACGTACTCCTCGACGAGCCCGTCGAGATCCTCGTCCGGCACGGCGCGATGGGCGAGGCCCATGGCGCGCGCCTCCTCGGCCGAGAATTGCCGGCCGGTGAAGACGATCTCCTTGGCGGAGGGCAGGCCGACCACGTCGGCGAGGCGGCGCAGGGGCGCGAATCCGTAGCCGAGGCCGAGCCGGGCCGCCGGCAGCGCGAACCGCGAGGCGGTGGTGCAGAGCCGGATGTCGCACGCGACGGCGAGCCCGAGCCCGCCCCCGATGCAGAAGCCGCGGATCGCCGCGATGGTGGGCTTGGGAAAAGCGTGCAGGCCGGCATAGACCTGCTCCGTCATGGTGCCGTAGCGGCGGACCTCCTCCATCTCGGCGCGCTCGTTCTCGAATTTCGAGATGTCGGCGCCCGACACGAAGGCCTTGCCGCCGGCCCCCGTCACCACGACCACCCGCACGGCCGGATCCGCCGCAAAGTCCTGCAGGACCGCCGCCGCGGCCTCCCACATCTCGTAGCTGACGGCGTTCCGCTTCTCCGGGTTGTTGAAGATCAGGCGCCCGACCGGGCCGGCCTTCTCGGCGAGGATCTTGCCGTCCGCGTGCCGCGTGTGCGTGGTCATGATGGTCGTCCTTCCGTCACCGGGCCGGGTTCGCGTCATACAACGCCGTCGCGCCGCAGCGCGGCGACCTCGTCCGGCAGGAAGCCGAACGCCGCCAGGATCTCGTCGCTGTGCTCGCCCGCTTCCGGCGGGTGACGCGTCACCGCCGACGGCGTGCGCGACAGCCGCACCGGCTGGGCCAGCATCGTCAGGAGGCCGAGACGCGGCGACGCGATCTGCGCCGTCACGCCGAGATGCTCCACCTGCGGGTCGGCGAAGACCGCATCGATCGTGTTGATCGCCCCGCAGGGCACCCCCGCGGCGTTCAGGCGGTCGATCCAGGCGGCGGAATCCGCGCCCGCGAGGGCGGCATCGATGTCCCGGCCGAGGGCGTCGCGGTTGTCCGAGCGCGCCGCACCGGTGACGTAGCGCGGATCGTCCAGGAGGTGCCCGGCCCCGATCGCCCGCGCCATGCGCTGCCAGATCCGCTCGCCCGTCGTCGCGATGTTGATGTAGCCGTCCCGGGTCCGGAAGACGCCGGTCGGGATCGAGGTCGGGTGGTTGTTCCCCGCCTGGCCGGCGACCTCGCCCTTCATGAGCCAGCGCGCGGCCTGGAAGTCGAGCATGAAGATCTGGGCCTGGAGCAGCGAGGTCTCGACCGCCTGCCCCTCGCCGGATCGCTCGCGCTCCAGGAGCGCGAGAAGGATCCCCTGCGCTGCGAAGAGGCCGGCGCAGAGGTCGGCGATCGGGATCCCGACCCGCACCGGGCCCTGGCCCGGGAGGCCGGTGATGGACATCAGCCCGCCCATCCCCTGGGCGATCTGGTCGAAGCCCGGCCGGTCGCGGTAGGGGCCGTCCTGCCCGAAGCCGGAGATCGACGCGTAGACGATCCGCGGATTGACGGCCTTCAGGGCGGGATAGTCGATGCCGAGCCGCGTCTTCACGTCGGGGCGGTAATTCTCCACCACCACGTCCGCCTTGGCCACCAGGCGCCGGAAGGCGGCGAGGCCCGCCGGCTGCTTGAGGTCGAGCGTCAGCGAGCGCTTGTTGCGGTGGAGATTCTGGAAGTCCGGCCCGTCGCGGGGGCCGCCGAGCGCCTCGGCGTCCGGCATCTCGATCTTGACGACGTCCGCGCCCCAGTCGGCGAGCTGGCGCACGGCCGTCGGCCCTGCCCGCACGCGGGTCAGGTCGAGGACCGTCAGTCCTGAGAGGGGAAGGCGGTGAGAGGTGGCATCGGTCTGAGGGAGCGTTTCCTGCATCGCGGTCTTCTGCCGTGTCTGGCCGGCATCATCGGCGACGAAGCGCCGCGAACGCAAGGGTGGTGCCCGGGCGCCTCCCGGAGCGATCCGGCTCCCGGACCGTCCCTCCTCACCGACGCCCCCGCGCGATCCCGCATCGCTGCAGCGAACCTGGACCATCAGGCGTCTCGCGCGAGACGCCCGCACCCTCAAACCCGGGGATCAGACATCGGACATTGCCGGCATGCTCCGCCACCGCCGACCGAAGCGCCATCAATCGAATCTTACGCCGACCTTGCCCGTCATTCTCCAAACAATATTGCAATGCTTGATTTGGCGGAAAATCTCCATTGTGAACTTATCCGGTATATCGTACGGCGATTCTGTCAAGATGATCGCACCCGATGCCGTGATCGTCTCGAAGGAAACTTGTATATTTTGCCCGTTTTCAAGTATGATGATGGACTTTTTGCTGACCAGACTGGGGCGTCTGCTTAACATCGAATGCTCCCGAAGCGTGCACTGCGCGTCGTTTGACCTAACGTAAAGCTGTAAAGCATTCGTGAACGATGGTGTGCCGGTCCGCCTCGCCTCGCGCCATACCCGTCGCGCGACGGCGATTGGCGCTCTGGCGCCAGGCCACCGGGTTCTGCTGCCGGCCCCGCCGCCGGCCGGTCGGCACCGGCGCGTAGCCGGTCCGGATGCCGGGATCGCGGTCGTGTCCGTGCGGGGTCCTGCGCGTGTCGGCCGAATGCGAATCGAAATGAAACTCTGGTTTCCTTCCTTGATCATGTCCGTCGTGCATCCCGTCCTCGTTCGTCGCGATCGCGATTTCGGACCACGATCCACCGCTCTCTCGTGACAGAGCGATGCAGACGATGCGATCGTCCCATGACATGTCCTTTGAATCAGCACTCATCGCGCATTTTGGAAATATTATTTTCATATATAAAACTTATTGTCAGAGTCATATAATGGACATATATTTTATTTGACGTGTCGTTTTGTTGGCAACATAGAGGAGATCCTGCAAGCGCCGTATTTCATATGGCGCCGTCGATGCGCGGAGGGGGCATGTCATCTTTCCTGCGAGGCCTGCTGGGGGCGGCCAGCGCGTTCACCCTCTCTCTCGGGGTTGCGCCCGGCTCGGCGCAGGTACCGCCACCGCCGGTCTCCCGCCCGCCTGCCGATCCATCCCAGGCCGTCCAGGCCCCGGCTGCCCAGCCGCCGGACGCCCGCCAGCTCGCCGCCGACCTGCGGCGACGCTACGCCGAGCTGAACCGCATCCCCACCCGGCTGACCCAGAATTTCCAGGCCAGGACCCGTGCCGTGGGCCAGGAGGACGTCGCGACCACCGGCACCCTGGTGACCTACCAGCTCGGGCCATACGCGAAGACGGTCATGACGAATTCGGCGATGGCGCGGTCGAGCGAGGCGGGGGCCACCGATCGGCTCGTCGGCGCCGTCGCCAGCTCGTTCGAATGGCTGCGCACGCCGGAGGGGATCCAGTTCCGGTTCCTGCCCGAGGCGACCGGCACGGCCCCGCCCTTCACCATGAACCTGACGGCCGCCCAGCTCGACCAGGACCCGCAGCTCAAGGCGTTGCTCCTCGATCCCCTGGCGACCCTGCGCACCTTCGAGCGGTTGGCGGAGGCCGGAGCCAGGGTGCGCATCGAGGCTCTGGCCGGGGTTCCGGTCTTCGTGCTCGCGACGCGGGACCCGATCGAGCTGGCGCCGGGAATGAGCGCGCAGCTGACGTTCTGGATCAGCCCCACATCGATGCTCGTCATCCGCATGGATGCCGCCTTCGCCGTCACGGGAGCGGATACGGGCGGATCCAAGACGCCGGCCTTCGTCGATTTCATGTCGGACTTCTCCTATGCGTTCGACGTCCTGATCCCGCCGGGCTTCTTCGTCCTCGCGCCGGTGCCGCCGAATGCGGCCCGACCCGCGACCGTGGCCCCACGGGCGGCGGCTCCGATGGCGGCCGCGCCGGGCGCCCAGCCACCGCCGGACGCCGCCGGGGCGCAGACGACCGCACCGACGACCCGGGTGATCGACCCGATGTCGACGATCAAGAGCAACCGGGACTTCCTCCTGCGCTAGCGGAGGATTCGAACGCCGAACCGCGATGACGCCGCGTCCGTGCGGCGTAAGCCTGCTCGAAGTGGGAGGATCAGTCTTGCATTACCTTACGAGATCTCTCGCAGTGTCCGCGATCGTCGTTGCGGCGATCTGGTCGTTCATCGCGATGAGCCAGGCCGGCGTCGGCGGTGACAGAGCATCGGACGAGGCCATCTCTCCGCTGTTCAACCAGCGCCTGGTGGAGATGCAGGCGCAGTTCGACGGCGCCACGGTCGCCCCGGCCCAGCCCGACCTCCAGCGCGTCGGGGATCGGCAGGCCTTCCTGTTTCCCAGCGGCCTGATCAGCGCCTGCGCCGCCAGCGGCTGCGCCGCCAGCGCCTGCGCCGCGAGCGGCTGCGCCGGGAGCGGCTGCGCCGCCAGTGCCTGCGGCGGCAGCGGTTGCGGCGGCAGCGTCTGCGGCGGCAGCGCCTGCGGGGGCAGCGCCTGCGTCGGCAGTGCCTGTGCGGGCAGCGGCTGCGCCGGCAGCGCCTGCGGCGGCAGCGGCTGCGTCGGCAGTTCCTGCGGCGGCAGCGGCTGCGTCGGCAGCGTCTGCGGCGGGTCCGCCTGCGGCGGCTCGGCCTGCGGCCTGAGCGGCTGCATCGGCTCGGCCTGCGCCCAGAGCGGCTGCGTCGGCTCGGCCTGCTCGCAGAGCGGCTGCGTCGGCTCGGCCTGCGGCCGCTGCAACGGCAGCCTCGACGGCAACGGCTTCGCGGCGAACGGCGTCTACGGCAGCGCGCCGGTGGCCAGCGCCTCCTGCCCGTTCGGCGGCGCGGCGGCCGGCCCGGCGGCGGCGCAGAACGCCGGGCTCGCCGTGGAGCCGGGCAAGGGCGGAACCCGGGTGTCCTGGATCAGCACCGGCGCCGAGGTCGACCGCTTCCGGCTCCTGTGGCGGGCCGATGCGGAATCCGGCGAGCGGCTGGTCGCCGAGGGCCGCGCCGCCTCCGGTCACGTCAACGCCGTCGAGATCGCCGGGCAGGGCGCGACCGGCACCTACGTCCTGGAGCTGACCGACCGCACCGGGTGGGTCACCCGGGCCGGCACCGACGGCACCACCGCGCGCAGCCCCGGCAAGGCCGTCCCCGCCGGGCCGCAGCCGGTCGGCCGGCAGGCCGCGCTTCCGCTCCCGGGGCTCTGAGATGCGCCGGACCGGCATGGCCGTGGCGGCGGCCCTGGGGATCGGCACCGCCGCGGCACAGGAGGCCGATCCCTCCGCGGCTGCCCACGACCTGATGCGGCAGGTGAACCGGAAGTACGAGGCCCTGCGCCCGATCCCCCGGCAGGCGATCCTGCGGATCAGCGCGACGGTCTCCGCCTACGACAGGCCGGACCGCACGGTGCGCGGCACGGCGATCGCGCTCCAGCGCGACCGCGCCGCGCGCTTCGACATGGACAGCACCCTCGTGGAGCGGGCCGAGGCGCCGTTTTCGCCCGACACGTCGTCGCCCGCCGGCCATCTCGTCTGGGTGACCGACGGGGACGTCCTGCGGGCCCGCTACGCCCAGCCGCCCGGGAGCGGCATCGCCGACCGCGAGTTCCGGGTCGACCTGTCCCGCCTGCCGGAGGGGCTGTCGGCGCAGTTCCGCGACCCGATGTCCGAGCCGGAGCTCGCCGCGCAGTATCTCCAGACCCCGTTCAGCGTCGAGGAGCGCGTGCACGAGGGCCGGATCGTCCGGGTGCTCCGCTCCCAGGCGGCGGTGGCCTTCACCGGGCGCAGCCGCGCCTTCGTCACGCTCACCGTCGATCCGGCCTCGATGCTGATCGTCCGCGCCGCCTACGAGGGCAGCTACCGGGGGGGCCGCGAGGGGGAGCACTACTACTACGCGACGGTGATCGACGTCGCCTACCGGCTCTACGTGCCGATCGCCGACGACGCCTTCGCGCTGACCCTCGCGCCGGACGCCGAGGACGCCACGCCCCTCGTCGCCGAGGAGGGCCGCGCCGCCCTCGGGATGGCGCCATGAACGTCGCCGTCAGGCCGGACGAGCGCGGGGTCGAGGCTCTGCCCGCGGGACCCGGGGCCGCGGTCCGGGACCGGATCGCCCGGATGCGAGCCGCGCTCGCGGGCGCGGCCCTGCTGTTCGGCGCCGGGACCGCCTTCCTGGTCTCGGCCGATCTCCTGGGGCCGGTCAACCCGGCCCTCGCCCTGTGCGCGACGGTCCTCGTCCTGGCCGCCCTCGTCGCCCCGGCCTGGCGCCTGCCGGGATCCGGCGTCGTCTGGGGCGCGCGCCTCGCGCCGGTCCTGCCCCTCGTCCTGACGCCGCTCGCGGGCGATGCCGGGCAGGCCGCCCGTCTGTTCGGGACCGTCGCGGCCCTGGCCGTGCTGGCGCATCTGCCCGACGCCGCGCGGCGGCCCCGGTTCGCCGCCGCCGCCGGCATGGTCGCCTTCGGCAGCCTGATCTATCTGGCCGGCAAGGTCTCGGTCCCGGCCTGGCACGCCCTCGACGCCGCCGCGGGGTGGATCTCGGCCGGCGCCGGATGGCTCGCCGACAGGCCGGTGCATCTCGGGCCCGTGGCCGCGGGGCTCTGGCCGCTGCTCCTCGGCCTCTGGCTCGGCCTGCGGGCCGTCCGGGCGCGGCCGCGGGCGGCGCTGCTGCACGTCGCGGCGATCGCCGCCGCCACGCTTCTCTGCGCCGCCTGCCAGATGCCCCTGGAGCGCGGGCTCGCCTGGCTGGCGCAGGCGGCGCTCAACCCGCCGCCCCAGCACCTCGGCGACACCGACCAGCCCGAGCGGCTGGCGCCCGGGGCCCTCATCGGGCTCGTGAACCTCGCCCTCCTGGCAGTCGTCGCAGTGTCGGCGGCCGTGACCGGGCTGTCGGCACCGTCGCGGAGCCCGCCGGCCCGCGCGGCGCGGATCGGCCGCGCCGCGGCGGGCGCCGGGCTGCTCGCGGCGGGCGTGGCGCTCCTCTTGGTCACGCCGGCTCCCGACTTCCGCCCCGGCCGGACGGTGGCGTTCTACGATGCGGACCTCGATCTGAGCCGGCCGGTGCCGGGGCGCTACGGCCTGATCCAGGCCGGGATGTACGGCGGCCTCTGGGACCTGCTGGGCCTCGCCGGCTATCGCCGCGAGAGGGTCACCGAGGCGCAGATCCGGTCGGGGGAGGTCCTCGAGGGGATCGACGCGCTGGTGGTGATCATGCCGCGCACCGCCTTCGCCCCGGCCGCCCACGAGGCGGTGTGGCGGTTCGTCGAGCGCGGCGGGGGCCTGCTCGTCCTCGGCGACCACACCGACATCTGGGGCGTGATGCAGCCGATCAACCGGCTGCTGGCACCGGTCGGCGTGCGGATCGCCTACGATTCCGCCTACCCGCTGCGCCGGCACTGGCAGTACGCCCTCGACATCCGTCCGCACGCCGTCACCCGCGGCGTCGGCGACCAGGTCGAGATCCAGATCGGCACCGGCGCGTCCCTGGACCTCTCCGGCGGCGGCGCCGTCCCGTTCCTCGTCGGGCGCTACGCGTTCGGCGACCAGGGCAACCTGACCAACACCGGCTACGGCGCGGGCCTCGGCGACTACCACTATCAGGTCGGCGAGCGGCTCGGCGACGTGCCCGTCGCGGCGGCGGCGCGCCACGGCCTCGGACGGGTGGTGGTGTTCGGCGACACGTCGAGCTTCCAGGTGCTCGGCGTGCCGATGGCGGCCGACTTCGTCGAGCGGGTCCTGCGCTGGCTCGCGCAGCCCTCCGGCGGCGGGGAGGAGGCCGCCTGGCGGCCGATCCTCGGGCTCGGGCTCGCCCTGGCGGGTCTCGCGGCCCTGTGGGCGGCAGGTCCGGCGATGCCGCTGCCGGTCGCCGCCGGCGCGGCACTGGCGGGCTGGCTCGGGGCCCTGCTGTGGCCGGTGCCGGCGAGCGCCCCGCTCGGTCCGGCCTCGGGCCTCGCGGTGGTCGACCTGACGGCCTCCCCGCGCTTTCCCGCGCAGCTGTTCGAGGCCGGATCGTATGGCGGCCTCTACACGGCGGTCTTCCGCGCCGGCTACCTGCCGGTCGCCTCGCGGCGCAACCAGGACCGGTTGGTGCCGCAGGCGGGGCTGATCGCCTTCGTCGCCCCGACCGCGATCCTGGACGACGCAAGGCTGGGGGCCGTCGAGGCGCTGCTCAAGCGCGGCGGCACGGTGCTGGTCGCCGACGGGCGCTCCGACCCGCAGGCGGCCAACCGCGTGCTGTCGCTGTGCGGGCTGGCCCTGCGCGGTCCCGCCCTCGGCCCGGCGCGGGGGGCCTGGGGCGACAGATCGGTCGAGATGGTCGATGCCTGGCCGGTGGTCGCCCTGCCCGGCCGCACGATGCGGACCGACCTGAGCTGGAACGGCCATGCGCTGGTGGCCGAGACCCGGGTCGGCGAGGGCCGCTGCATCGCGCTGGGCGATGCGCGCTTCCTGGCCGACGACAAGTTCGAGGGCGAATCGCAGTTCAACGCGACGAACGTCGCCTTCGTGGACGCCCTCCTGCGGGACGAGCTCAGATGATCCGGTCGCGCCGCTTCGCCCTCGGACTGGTGGTGCTCGCCTGCGGCTGGCAGATGGCGCTCGGCGAGGTGACGCCCGCGGCGGCGCCGGCCGGCGGCGCCCTCGTTCTCGCCGGGGCGGCAGCGGCCGGGACGGCGGTGCCGGGCTGGCCGGCGCGCGCCGGGCTGATGCTCGGGCTGCTCGCGGTCTCGGCACTGGGCGCGGAGACCGCGGCGTGGCTGATGGCCGTCGTGAAGGCGGTGCCCGGCGCCGCGCCCGCCCTGGCGGCCGCCCTCGGGGCGCTCGGCGTGCCGGCGAGCGCGGTCGATGGCCGCGTCGTGATCCACGCGAGCAACCAGGTGCTGGAATGGTTCCCGGGCACCGCCCGGCTCTCCGGCTTCGTGGTCCTGACGCTCGGGGCCTCGATGCTCGGCGCGGCCCTGCTGCTGCCCCTGCGCCGGCGCGGCCGCACGCTCGCGCTCTGGCTGGCGAGCCTCCTGGCCTACGCCGCGGTCCGGGCGGTGGTCGTCGGCGCGGCCCGTCCGGAGCTGCCGCTCCACGGCCTCGAGACCAGCCCGGCCTGGACGCTGCTGACGTGGCTGCCCTTCGCCCTCGCGGCGCCGCGCCTGGCCTTGTCCGAGCCCGGCCCGCCGCCCGCCCGCCCGTCGCTCCTGCGGCCGGTCGCGGCCTGCGCGCTCGGCGCCTTCTGGGTCGTCGGCCTGGGCTGGGAGGATCCCGGGACCGCCAAGGCCGGCCGCGTCCTGATCGACGACAGCCACGGCATCTGGGAGCCGACGACGCTGCCCTTCGACACGCGCGACTTCTCGCGGCGCACCGCCTACTCGTACAGCGACCTGTTCGGGCTGATCGGCCGCCACTTCCGGGTCGAGCGCTGGTCGCGGGGTCCGCTGACCGCGAAGGCGCTGGCGGGCGCCGACGTGCTGATCGTCAAGACGCCGACCGCGCGGTTCGAGCCGGACGAGGTGGCGGCGATCGAGGCGTGGGTGGCCGGCGGCGGCGGCCTGTTCCTGATCGGCGACCACACCGACCTGTTCGGCATGTCCACCTACATGAACGAGCTGTCGCGCCGCTTCGGCATCGGGTTCCGCAACGACGACACCTACGATCTCGCCACGGAGGGCACCTCCGGCTGGCGCGCGCCGCGCTGGCTCCCCCACCCGGTCGCCGCCCGGACCGGCGCGTTCCAGTTCGAGACCTCCTGCACCCTCGCGGTGCCCCTGTCCGCCCGGATCCCCGTGCGGGGCTACGCGCTGGGCACCGACCGGGCGGATTTCAGCAATCCGGGCTTCTTCGGAAATATCCAGCTCGACGCCTCCGACGATTACGGCTTCTTCCCGCAACTGGCGACGCTCGGCCACGGCCGCGGGCGGGTGGCTGCGGTGGCCGACAGCACGCCGTTCTCCAACTTCTCCGTCTACTTCCCGGGTCGGCCGGACATGGTGCTGGCGACCCTGGCCTTCCTGAACCGCACCGCCACCGGGTGGCGCTCCCTGCCCCTGCTGGCCGGGACCGGCCTCGTGTTCTGCGTCGTGCTGCTCCTGAACGCCCCGGCCCCGCCGTCGCGGTGGGTGTCCGTCGAGGCGGCGGCCCTCGGCCTCGGCGTGCTGGGCGCGTCTCTCGCCGTGTCCGCGGTCAATGGCGGGCTGGCGATCCCCCCGCCCCACGGTGCCGTGCGGACGGTGGCGATCGACCGGGCCGTCTCGGGCGGCCAGTATCCCGAAGGCCTCTACACCGATCCGCGCTACGACCTGACCGGGTTCGACTCCTTCGTCGTGGCGATCCAGCGCCTCGCCTACGTCCCGGTCCTCGGCACCGACCTGCGCGAGGCGATGCGCGGCAGCGCCGCCCTGGTGCTGCTGCATCCGCGGCGCGCCCTGACGGTCCCGGAGCGCGATCAGCTGCTCCGCTTCGTCTCGGCCGGCGGCGGATTGCTGGTGGTGGACGGGCTGATCGAGCCGGGCCAGGCGACGAACGAGATCCTGCAGCCCTTCGGCCTCTCCGTCGGGACCGAGACGATCCCGCTCGACGTCGAGGAGGTCGTCCCCGTGGCCGGCGCGCCCAAGCGCCGGACCCTGCGGCCGGTCCTCGCCGCCAGCGGCGGGTTCCCGGTGCTGCTCGATCCGGACGGCCGCACGATCTACGCCGAGCAGGAGGTCGGCGCCGGCCGCGTCGGCGTGCTGGTCGATTCCGCCGGACTCGCGCGCGCGGCCCTGGGCAACCGGTTCTACGCGACCATCGGCGAGGAGCAGAAGCAGTCCTACGAGACCCTGTTCTTCATCCTGCGCCGGATCGTCGAGGAGCGCCCCAAGACATGACCTCCGTCTCGATCGCAGCGCGGCCGGGGCGCCTGAGCGAAGCCGAAATTCGCATCGCGAAGCGACCGATCGGATTTCGTACGGCACGGGCTGCGCCGCGGCGCGACGCCGCCCTGCGGCGGAGAATGTGGCCGGCGATGGCCCTCGCCCTCGCCTGGCTGGTCCCTTCCGGCGCGGTGCGGGCGCAGGAGGCGGCCGCGCCGGTGCCGGCGCCGGCCCTGCCGGTCGCCGTCGTCGATCCGCCCAGGCGCCTGCCGGAGGTCGCGTTCCAGGATGCCGGCGGGGCCCGGCTCGATCTCGGCGGCTTTCGCGGGCGGGTGGTGCTGCTCAATCTCTGGGCCACGTGGTGTGGACCCTGCGTGCTCGAGATGCCGTCCCTCGACCGGCTCCAGGGCGCCCTGGCCGACCAGCCGTTCCGCGTCGTCGCCGTCTCGCTGGATCGCGACGGCAAGCGGCCGGTGGACGCGTTCTATCGCAGGGCCAACCTGACGGCGCTGGCGAAGTATTTCGACCCGCGCGCCCGCATCCCGTCGGACCTGAGCACGACCGGCCTTCCGCTGACGCTGGTGATCGACCACCAAGGACGGCAGGTCGGCGCATTCCAGGGGTCGGTCGACTGGGACCGCGGGGAGGTGAAGGAGTATCTCCGGCCGTTCCTCGACCGCGCGCGGGACTGCGACTGCGCGGCGCCCCTGCCGTGAGGCCGAGAGGCGGCGAGCGGGCCGCGGACGTGGTCCGGGGTCGTCGGCCGGCGCGGACCCGGTCGCTGCGTCGAGGCCGTCACCCCGGAGGGCACCGACCGGGCGCGGGAGCGCGGCTCACCCCTCGATGATCGACCGGATCTTGGTCGCCAGGCCCTCGACCGGGAACGGCTTGGTGATCATCTGCATGCCCGGGCCGAGATGGCCGTTGCCGAAGGTCGCGTTCTCGGCGTAGCCGGTCATGAACAGCACCTTCAGGCTCGGGCGCACCAGCCGGGCCTGGTCGGCGAGCTGGCGGCCGTTGAGGCCCGGCAGCCCGACATCGGTGATGAGCAGGTCGATGTGGGAGGCCGATTGCAGGAGGCGCAGGCCCGCGGGGCCGTCGGGCGCCTCGAGCGTGCGGTAACCCAGCTCGTGCAGCACCTCGATCACGAGGGCCCGCACGGTCGGGTCGTCCTCCACCACCAGCACGGTCTCGCCCCGCTCGGCCCGCGGCGCCTCGCCCCGCACCTCGGTCGCGGTCTCGATCTCGCCGTGATAGCGCGGCAGGTAGAGCTTGACCGTGGTGCCCTGGCCGGCCTCCGAGTAGATCTTGACGTTGCCCTCGGACTGCTTGGCGAAGCCGTAGATCATCGAGAGCCCGAGGCCCGTGCCCTGGCCCAGCGGCTTCGTGGTGAAGAACGGGTCGAAGGCCCGGGCGATCACGTCCGGCGGCATACCGCTGCCCGTATCGGTCACGCTCACGCAGACGTACTGGCCGGCCCGCACCCCGATCTCGCGCGACGCATAGGCGTCGTCGAGATGGGCGTTGGCGGTCTCGATGGTCAGCCGCCCGCCCTCCGGCATCGCGTCGCGGGCGTTGATCGCGAGGTTGAGGATCGCGTTCTCGAGCTGGTTGGGGTCGCAGAGCGTCAGCCACAGGCCCCCCGCCACCACCACTTCGAGCTGCACCCGCTCGCCCAAGCTGCGGCGCAGGAGCTCGTCCATGGCGCTCATCAGCCGGTTTGCGTCGACCGCCCGGGCCTCGAGGGGCTGGCGGCGCGAGAAGGCGAGCAGCCGGTGGGTGAGCGCGGCGGCGCGCTGGGCCGAGGCCATGGCGAGGCCGGCATAGCGGGTCAGGTTCTCGGTGCGGCCCTCGTTGATGCGGGTCTGCATCAGGTCGAGCGAGCCGACGATGCCGGTGAGCAGGTTGTTGAAGTCGTGCGCGATGCCGCCGGTGAGCTGGCCCACCGCCTCCATCTTCTGCGACTGGCGCAGCTGCTCCTCGGCCCGCTCGCGCTCGGCCACCGCCTCGCGCACCCGCGCCTCCAGGGTGTCGTTGAGCTCGCGCAGGGCCACCTCGGCCCGCTTCGACTCGGTGACGTCGTAGATCACCCCGACATGGCGCAGGCCCGAGGTCTCGGTGTCGCGGATCGCCTCGCCGCGGCGCACGAGCCAGCGCACCTCGCCGGTATCGGCCAGCCGCACCCGCGTCTCGATCGGCGGCAATTCGCCCTCCTGGCGCTGATCGGGCGCCATCAGCGGCGGATCGCCCTCGATCACGAGGGCGTTGACGGCGCTCGCCGCCACGGTGCGCGCCGGCACCAGGCCGAGCAGGCTGCAGAATTGCGGCGAGGCCGCCACCGTGGCGAAGCCCGGCACATGCTCGAAGGCGCCGACCCGGCCGGCGCTCTGGGCGATGCGCAGGCGCTCCTCGACCCGCTTCTGCTCGGTGACCTCGACCAGCACCCCGGTGAAGCGGGCCGGCCGCTCGTCCGGGTCGAAATGGCAGCGGCCGCGGGCATGGACCCAGCGCACCGCGCCGTCCGGGGCGAGCAGCCGGTACTCCTTGTCGAACACCTCGGCGCCGCCGAGGATGCCGCTCACCGCGAGGCGCACCCGCAGGCGGTCGAGGGGGTGGATGCCGGTGAAGAAGGCCGAGACCGGCAGCGGCCCGGGGGCGAGCGGCACCGTGCCGGGTCGCGGCGCGGGGCTGAGCCCGGTCAGCGCCGCGAAGCGCCCATCGACGTAGAGCCGGCCGGCGACGATGTCCCAGTCCCAGGTGCCGGCGATGCCGGCGGAGGATTGCGTCAGGCTGAGCTGGCGCTGGGCCTCGACCAGCCGCCGCTCGATGTCGGCGAGCCGCGCCCGGCCGGCCTCCGCCTCGTGGACGTGGGACATGTCGCCCTGCGAGGCAAAGTAGTTGACGAGCCGCCCGGCCTCGTCGCGGATCGGGGAGATCAGCAGCTGGTTCCAGAACCGGCTGCCGTCCTGGCGGTAGTTCAGGATCGTGACCCGGACCTCGCGCTCCTCGCGCAGGCCCTCGCGGATCGCCGCCACCGCGCCCGGATCGGTCTCCGGCCCCTGGAGGAAGCGGCAGTTGCGCCCGATCACCGCCTCGGCCGCGTAGCCGGTGAGCGTCAGGAAGGCCTGGTTGACGAAGACGACGGGGTTGTCGGGCAGGGCCGGGTCGGTGACCAGCATCGGCTGGCGCGAGCGCTCGAGGGCGGGAAGGAACGGCCCGGCGCGCCCTCGCGCCGCCGCCACGGCGGCCGCCAGCGCTTCGGCCTCGTCGGGAGGCGCGCCGCCGCGATCGCGCGTGCTCATGCGGGCCCGCCCATGCGCGGCGCCGGATGGTCGCGGCCGGCCATCACCCGTCCAGGTCGCCGAGGGCGCGGGCGATGAACTCGTCCACCAGGACCCGCAGGGTCTCCAGGGCCGGGAGATCCATCAGCATCGCCAGGTAGCCGCGGATGTCGCGCTCGCTCACCGAGAAGTCGATGTAGAGAAAGAGCACCAGGGCGTCGGCGCCGGCCCCCTCCCCGGTTCGCATCCCGAAGATCTGCGGGCCGTCGCCCCGCTCGATGCCGGGCAGCGACATGGTCAGGGTGCGCCGGAGCATGTTCGCCATCGTGGCGAGGCAGCCGTTGAGGATGATGTTGCCGGTCTCGGCGAGGGCCTCGTCCTCGAGGGCGGCGACCTCCTCGGGCGACAATTCCTCCCCGGCGACGGCCCGGACCAGCTCGCGGCCGTTCTCCTGGGGGAAGATCAGCAGGGCGCGACCCGCGAAGGCGCCCCCGAAATCCTGGTGCACGACCACGAGCGGCGCGGCCTCGCGCTCGCCGATCAGCCGCGCGGCGGCCTCGCGGGAGACGATCTCCACCGAGGGCACCGAGAGCAGCACCTGGGTGCCGATCATCTTGCGCAGGCTCGCGGCGGCGCGGCTGACGCCGATATTGACGAGCTCGGTGAAGGCGTCCTGCTGCAGCTCGGTCAGGCCGACGGCCGCCTCGGGGCCCGGGGCGCTCACGGGGCGCTCCGCCGCAGGCGCAGGGCGGCGCCCGAGAGGAAGCCCGCCAGGGCCTCGCCGGTCAGCGGCTTGGGCAGGAACGCCGCCTCGACGCTGCGGGCCCGGGCGATCACCTCGTCCTGGATGTTGGCCGAGACCACCGCGATCGGCATGCCCGGCCTGGCCGCGCGCAGCTCGGCCGCGAGCGCCAGCCCGTCCTTGCCCGGCATGTTGAAATCGAGGAGCGCGACGTCCACCCGCTCGCCGGCCATCGCCGCCAGGGCCTCCTCGGCATTAGCCGCCTCGCGCGACGCCCAGTCCGGCCTGAGCTGCCGCAGGAGGCGCGCCGCCACCGTGCGGGCGAGCTTGCTGTCGTCCACGATGAGGACGGTGATGGCGGCGGGCGGCGCGGATAGGGGCTGCGACATGGACGGCATCTAGGCTGTTTTCGCCGAAAGGGAAATGGATGCCGCGCGGGCTCTCGGCGTCGCAGCATAGCCGAAATCCCGCACTGTCGCGCAGGGTTTTCTCGGATCGCGGCGGGCGCGGCTCAGGACGGGTCGGATGGGGCGAGCAGCGGCGCGAGCCAGCGGGCCGCGAACGGATCGCCGCAGGTGCCGTGGAGCGGCGGACGCAGCCGCAGCAGCACCTGGACGACCGCCGTGTGCAGGCCGGTGCAGCGGCTCCACTCGACCCCCGCCCCCGGACGGGCGAGGAGCAGGGCGGCCAGGGCCTCGGCCTCTTCCACCGGGCAGGCTCCTTCGAGCCGGATCAGGCCGTTCCCGTCGTCGCGCAGGCTCACGTCGTCCCCTCCCCCGCGCGCCCGTCGATCAGGGTGTCGGGATCGAGCACCAGGATCACCCGGCCGTCGCCGGTCAGCGTCGTGCCGGCGAGCCCCGGCAAGGCTGCGAGCCCCGGCAGCGGCCGCACCAGCGCGTCGAGGCGGCCGGCGAAGCGGTCGACCTCGACGGCGACGGGGTCGCCGCCGCTGCGCAGGACCGCGAGCCGGGCCTCGGCGGCAGACGGGTCGGAAGAGGGCGCGTCGGACCTGGGCCCGTCGGCAGCGGGCGCATCGTCGGCCGGTACCGCCAGGAGATCGGCGAGGCGGAAGACCGGCACCGTGCAGTCGCGCAGGACCGTGGCGGCGCCCGGGCCGACGTCACGGATGCGCTCGCGCGGGACCCGGGCGACCTCGGCCACCGCCTCCATCGGCAGACCGTAGAGCTCCGGCCCGACCTCGACGAGGAGCAGCCGCGCGAGGGACTGGGCCCGCGGCAGGACGAGATGCACCGTCGTGCCGTGGCCGGCCCGGCTCTCGACGGTGCAGCCGCCGCCGAGGTGGCGCAGGGCGGCCCGCACCGCGTCCATGCCGACGCCGCGGCCGGAGACCGCCCCGACCTCGGCCGCCGTCGAGAAGCCGGGGGCGAAGATCAGGTCGATGAGTCCCGCCTCGTCGAGGGCGGCGAGGGCGGCGGGCGGCATCAGCCCGCGCTCGGCGGCGCGGCGGCGGATGAAGGCCGGGTCGAGGCCGCGCCCGTCATCCGAGACCGAGACGACGACCCGCTCCCCGCGTCCCTCGGCCCGCAGCACGATCCGGCCCGCCGCCGGCTTGCCGGCGCGGGCCCGCGCCGCGGGCTCCTCGATGCCGTGGTCGACGGCGTTGCGCAGGAGGTGCAGCAGCGGCTCGAACAGCCCGTCCGCCCCGTCCCGGTCGACCTCGATTTCCTCGCCCTCGAGCGTCAGCGTGACCTCCTTGCCGAGCTGGCGGGCGATGTCGCGCAGGGCGCGGGGGAAGCGGCGGAAGATCCGCGCCAGGGGCTGGAGCCTCAAGCCCACCGCCTCGCGGTGCAGCTCGGCGGCGAGCCGCCCGATCCGCTCGTCGCTCGCCCGCAGGGCCGGAACGAGACCGGTCAGGTCGGTCCCGGACGCGGCCCGGGCGACGACGTCGCCGAGGAGGCTGCGGGCGGCAGCCAGGTCCTCGGCCAGGGCCACCAGGGCGTCGATCCGGCCCGCCTCGACCCGCACGGCCCTGGGTGCCGCCTCGGCACCGGTCCTGGGTGCGGCCTCGGCACTGGGTGCCGTCTCCTTCGGCGCCGCCAGCGTCGCGATCGTCACCTGGTCGCGCACCAGGCGGAAGACCGCCTCGACCTCCGCCCGCGGGTCGGCGGTCAGCAGCGTCACCGCGAGGTTGCAGGCGAAGACGTCGAGCTCCTCCACCGGGGGCCAGGGAGCTGCGGGGGCGAGCCGCAGGGCCAGGAGCCCGGGCAGCCGCCGCACCAGGCCGAGGGGGTCGTCGCCGGCGAAGAAGCAGTCGGGCCGCGGCCGGTAATGCACGGCGGTGAGTTCGCCGGAAGCCCGATCCCCCACCTCCGTCAGGAGGTCGGCGGCCCAGTCGGGGGCCGGACCGGCCTCGCCGCCGGGGGCGATCCGCGGCTCGGAGGCCAGGAGAGCGCGGAACCGCTCCACGAGCCGCGCCGATTCCGCCTCGGCCCCCGCCGGGATCGCGCCGGCCGCGGCGATCGCCTCGGTCCAGCGCGCGGTGGCGTCCAGGGCGGCGAGCGCCAGGTCGACGAGGCCGGAGCCGGTCGCGAGGGTGCCGGCCCGGGCGGCCGAGAGCCCGTCCTCGGCCGCGTGCAGCACGGCCAGCATCGCCGGCCAGCCGAACAGGGCGGCGGCGCCCTTCAGGGTGTGGAAGGCGCGAAACACCCGGTTCACCGCCTCGGCCTCGCCCGGGGCGCCGTCGAGGGCGAGCAGGTCCTCGGCGGCGGCCTCGATCAGCTCCCGCGCCTCGGTCACGAACTCCGCCACGAGGTCGTCCGCCGGCAGGGCGGGGGCCGCGTCACTCATGCGCGTCCTCCGGCGGGCGCTGGTAGACGATCGCCTCCGGGAAGCGGCGGGTGCGGAACCGCGACGGGATCCGGGCCATCGATTCGGTATGCCCGAGGCAGAGGAAGCCGCCCGGCCTCAGGGCGGCATAGAGGTTGGCGGCGGCGCGCTTGCGGGAGGCATCGTCGAAGTAGATCAGGACGTTGCGGCAGAAGACGACGTCGAAGCGCCCCTCCTGCGCCATCCCGGCCCCGTCCACGAGGTTGCGGCGGCTGAGGCGCACCGAGTCCCGCAGCTCCGGCAGGATGCGCCAGCGCGGTCCCCAGTTCGGTCCCGCTGGGGCGGCTGCGCCGTCCGGGCCGTCCTCCGGCGTGAAGTAGCGCGCCACGAGGGCGGGCGGCAGCCGACCGAGGGCGCGCGCGCCGTAGCGCCCGGCCTGCGCCGCCGCGAGCGCCCGCGTGTCGATGTCCGAGCCGACGATCTCGATCTCCCAGGCATCGACCTCGGGCCAGTGCTCGAGGAGCCAGATCGCCAGCGAGTACGGCTCCTCCCCGGTCGCGCAGGGCATCGACCAGATCCGGATCGTCTCGCCCGGCCTCCGCCCGGCGGTGACCTCGCGCAGCAGCGACGCGGTGAGGCAGCTCAGCTGGTGCTCCTCGCGGAAGAAGTAGGTCTCGTTGACCGTGAAGGCGTTGACGAAGAGCTGGACCTCGCCGTCGCCGTCGGCCCGAAGGCGCGCGAGGTAGTCCGCGAAGGTCCGCGCCCCCGTCGCCCGCATCCGCTCGAGCACCCGGCGCTCGATGAACGGGCGCCGCGCCCCCGGCACCTGGATGCCGGTCTGGCGGTAGAGCAGGTCGCAGACCTGCGCCAGGTCGGGCTCGGTGAGCAATGCCGTCACGGGACCAGAGCCGCCAGCTCGGCCGCGATGGCCTCGACCGGGGCCACCACGCTGGCGCCGCCGGCCCGCACCAGCTCGCCCGGCATGCCCCAGACCACCGCGCTCTCCTCGGCCTCCGCGATGGTGCGCCCGCCCCGCCGCCGCAGCTCCGCCATGGTGCGGGCGCCGTCGCGGCCCATCCCGGTCATCAGCACGCCGACGAGGCGCTCGGGCGGGATCAGGTCGAGCGCGCTGTTCACCAGCCGGTCGACGCTCGGATGCCAGGGATAGTCGGGATGCGCCGGGGCCGGGGCCGCCATCAGCCCGCCGGGCCGGCGCACCACGATCACGTCGGCGTCGCCGCGCCCGACATAGACCCGGCCCGGGACCAGGGCGGCCGGGCGGGTGACCTCCTGCACCGCGAGCGCACTGAGCCCGTCGAGGCGCCGCGCGAGCGGCCCGGTGAAGGTCGCCGGCATGTGCTGGGCGACGACGATCGGCCACGGGAAGCCGGCGGGCAGCTCGGCCAGCAGGGCGGTGAGTGCCGGCGGGCCGCCGGTCGAGGCGCCGACGAGGACGAGGCCCTCCCCCGCTTCGGGCGGCGGCGGCGAGTCGGGGCGCCTGGCCGGACGGACCTTGGCCGTGGGGCGCGGCGGCGGGGGCTGGAGGCCGGCATGGCGGGCGCGCAGGCGCGCCGCGAGTCCCAACGCCGGGCGCGGCCGGGCGCGGGAGGCCGCCCGCACCTTCTGGACGAGGACCGGCCCGAACCGGTCGACCGCCAGGGACACCGCGCCCGCGGGCTTCGGCAGGACGTCGACCGCGCCGCGCGCCAGGGCGTCGAGGCTCACCTCCGCACCCTCGGCGGTGAGCCCGGACAGCATCACCACCGGGCAGGGCCGCTTCAGCATGATCCGGTCGAGGCAGGCGAGCCCGTCGAGGCCCGGCATGGTCACGTCGAGCGTCACGACGTCGGGGGCGAAGCTCACGAGGAGGTCGAGGGCCTCCAGCCCGTCGCGGGCGAAGGCGAGCGCGAAATCGCCCTCGGCGGCGAAGATGCTGCCCAAGACCTTCCGCATCAGGGCGGAATCGTCGACGACGAGGAGGCGGATCATGCCGGCCTCTCCCTGGGGGGCCCTGCCCGGCGCCCGCTTCGTGCCAGGGCCGCGACCACCGCGCCCTCGGCCCGGCCGACGAGCGCGGCGGGGTCGATCAGCGGCAGGAGCCCGCCCCCTGCCAGGCCGGCGATCCGGGTGATCGCCACGTCCTGCCCGTCGAGGAGGCCCGGCGCCGGCCGGATCGCCCCGGCCTCCAGCCGCAGGAGCCGCGCCGCCCCGTCGACGAGGAGACCCGCCCGGGTGCCCTCGACCTCGACCACGACCAGGCGCCGGCGCCCGTCCGCCTCGCCGGGCGGCAGGCCGAGGCGCCGGCGCAGGTCGAGGACCGGCAGGGCACCGCCGCGGCCGGTCAGCATCCCGGCCACGAAATCCGGGGCACGCGGCACCCGGGCCAGGGCGTCGGGCGCCCGCCGCACGCTCACCACCGCGCCGGCGGGCAGGCCGTAAGCGTCGCCGGCCAGCTCGATCACGACCACCGGCTCGGTCGCTGCGGGCGCGGCGGGCCCGAGCCCCGCGTGGGCCCGCTCCGCGTCGCCGGCCAGGGCCTGCGCCGAGAGGATGCAGGCAAGGGTCCGGCCGCCGTCGAGGCGGGCGAAGCCCGCGACCGGCCCCGCCCCGCCGCCGCGCAGGGCCCGCGGCACCGGGTCGATCGCCTCGGGGCCGAGGCGCAGGACCGGCCCGACGCGCTCAGGCACCAGGCCGACGCCGCGGACCACCGCGACCCGGCTCCCCGGGGTGCCGCCGAGCCCGAGGAGGGCAGAGAGCGAGAGGAGCGGCAGGACGCGCCCGCGCCAGGGCATCGCGCCGAGGGAGGCCGGACCGCTCCCCGGGACCGGGGTCACCGTCCCGGGGAAACCTGCCACTTCCTCGACATCCTCGAGCGGGAGGGCGTAGGGCCTGCCCGCGACCGTGAGCGCCAGAAGGGCGACCGTCGGCTGGGCGACCGGCGGTTCCGGCGGCTGCGGGGTCGCGCGCCCGGCCGGTCCGCCCGAATCCCGCCGGGGCAGGGCCGCCGCGACGAGGCCCGGCAGGTCGAGGATCTCGGCCCCGCCCGGATCCGCCGCGAGGTCGGCGACGCGGCCGACCAAGAGCCCCACCAACGGCCCGACCGGCTCGTCGGCCTCGGCGATCACCATCCGGCCGGGGGGCGCCGGGCGCGCGTCGGGCGCGAGCAGCCGGGCGAGGTCGAGGACCGGGAGCGCGACGCCGCGGGCGGTGGCGAGCCCGGCCAGCGCCGCCGGCGCCCCCGGCACCCGGGTCAGCGCCGGGACTGGCGCAAGGGCACGCACCCGCCCGGCCGGGAGGGCGAGGCGGGGTCCGGACGGGTCGGCCCCGGGCGAGACGATGAGGAAGCGCCCGGATGCCGGTCCCGGCCCTGTCGGTCCCGGCGCCGGCCCGGCGCCCGCCTCAGGCATCCGCGCCCTGCAATTCGTCGGCGAGGAGCGCGATCTCCTCGACCGCCGCCGCCAGGTCCTCGGCCCCGCGGGCCTGCTGGCGGGCGGCGATGGCGGCCTCGCTCGAGGCTCGGTCGGCCTCCTCGGCGGCCGCGGCGATCTGGCGGGCACCGGCCGCGATGTCGGCGGCGGCCGTGAGGATCGCCTCGGCGCCCTCGGCGATCTCGCGGTTGGCCCGTTCCAGGTCGGTCACGTCGGCCGCGACCGCGGCGAGGCCCGCGGTCAGGGCCCGGTTCTTCGCCACCTCGGCCTCGGCCGCCGCGACGGAGCGCTCGAGGGCGCGGCGCAGGGCGGCGGCGCCATCCTGGATCATGCGCAGCGTGAGGCGGATCCGCCCGGCGCCGGCGGCGGCGTCGCGCGCCAGCGCCCGGATATCGCCGGAGACCACCGCGAAGCCCTGGCCCGCCTCGCCGGCGCGGGCGGCCTCGATCGCGCCGCTCACCGCCAGCATGCCGATCTGCACCGCCACCAGGGCGACGTCCTCCGTGATCGTCTCGATGCGGCGGGTGCCGTCCTCGATCCCGCCGAGGCGGTCGAGCGAGCCGCGCATCCCGTCGAGGGCCTGCCCGACCCCGTCGGCGAGTGCGTCGACGGTGCCGCGGGCCTGCCGCAGCGCGTCGGCGATCGCCGCGACCTGCGCCAGGGCCCGGTCGGCGCCGGTGCGGGCGAGGCCGGCGACGCGCTCGATCTCCGCCATCGCGGCGGCGGATTGCCGGGCGGCGGCGCTCTGCAGGGTCAGGCCGCGGCTGATCTGGTCCACCGCCGCCAGGATCTCGGCGGCGGCGCCCGACAATTCCTGGATCGAGGCCGAGAGCGCGTCGGCCGACTTCCCGATCGCCTCGGACTCGGCGGACCCGCCGGCGGCGCTCTGCGTCTCGGCCAGGGCCGCCAGGGCCTCGGCGACGGTCTGCCCCTGGTCGAGGGCTTCGGTCTGCTGGGCCACCGCGCGTTGGGCCTGCTCCGCTGCGGCGGCCTGCTGCTCGGCGGCGGTCGCGACCTGCTCGGCGCCGGCCTGCGCCTCGCGGGTGGTCGCCTCCGCCTGGAGTGCCGCCGTGAGGATGCCCTGCGCACCCTCGGCCAGAGCCGCGAGATCGGCCCGCGCGCCCTCGATCTGCCGGGCGACGCGGCTGCCCGCCGCCGCCTCCGCCACCGCCCGCGCGGCGGCGTCGCGCACCGCCGTGCCGAGCGCCTGGATCTCGGCCCGGATCGCCTCGGCCCGCGCGCGGACCTCGCCGGCGCTCGCCTCCGCGGCCTCGGCGAGGGCCCGCACCTCGTCGGCCACCACCGCGAAGCCGCGTCCGTGCCCGCCGGCCCTGGCCGCCTCCAGGGCGGCGTTGAGGGCGAGCAGCCCGGTCTGGTCCGCGATGGTGCCGACCGTGCCGGTGACCTCGCCGATGCTCGCCGCCGCCCCGTCGAGGTCGTCGACGATCGCCACCGTCGCGTCCTGGCGCCCGGCCTCGGCCTCGATCGCGGCGATCGACTGGGTCGCCTGGGCGCCGGCCTCGGCCAGCAGGGACTGGAAGGCGGCGGTGCGGCGGCGCGACAGGTCGGCCCGCTCCCGCGCCTCGCCGAGGCGCCCGGCGATCGCCGCCACCGCGGCGAGCGATTGCTGCGCGGCGCCCGCGGCCTCCTCGGCGCCCCCGGCGATCTGCTCCATCGCCCGGCGCAGCTCCTCGGCCGCCGCCGAGGCCTCGGTGACGCCGGCGGCCAGTTCCTCGGTGGCGGCCCCCAGGCGCTCGGTCGCCTTCTGCCGGCGCGTCCCGGCCGGCTCGCGCGTCCGGCGGCGGCGGATGGCCGGGGTGTGATCCTGTGCGGCGGCGGGCCCCGGCTCCTGGGGCGCACCGTCCCGGGCCGCGAGCTTCGCCTTCTTCACCAATGCCATCGCAGCCCAAAAATCCGCCCGCCCCCGTGCCGGTTTGCCGGAGGCGGGCAGCGGGGGCAAGCGTGGCGGGGCGGAGGGCTGGGGAGTATGGTGACTCAGCCGGCCCAGCCCAGGTCCCGGCTGATCGCGGCGGCCGTCTCCCGCACCGTCCCGGCCAGCGCCTCCATCCGGGCCTCGTCCATGTACTGCACGGTGCTCGAGACGCTGAACGCCGCGACGATCGCCCCGCCCGCATCCCGGATCGGGGCGGCGACGCAAGCCACCTCCGGCTCGTTCTCCTCCCGGTCGTAGGCGATGCCCTGCCGGGCATAGGTCCGCATCCGGGCGAGCCAGGTCGCGAGGTCCGGGCTGTGGGCGCCCCGCGCCGCCCCGAGGCGGTGGAATCCCCGCCAGCGCGCCTCGTCGAGATCGAGGATCAGGGCCTTGCCGAGGCCGGTCGACCAGACCGGCTGGCGCTCGCCGACCCGCGAGCTGATCTCGATGCGCCGGCGCCCCGGCAGCTTGTCGAGGTAGAGCGCCCAGTCCTCCTCCAGCACGCCGAGATGGATGGTGTCGCCGCAGGCCGCCGAGAGCCGCTCGAGATGCGGCCGCGCCACCCGGGTCACCGGCGAGGCCTGCTGGGCCCGGAAGCCCAGCTCGAGGAGCTTGGGGCCGAGGCCGTAGCCCTCCCGTGGCGCGAAGGTGAGGTAGCGCTGCTCGACCAGGGCGGCGGCCAGCCGGTGGGTGGTGCTCCGCGTCGTGCCGAGGGCCGCCGACAGCCCGGCGAGGTCGCGTGCGCCCGCCGCCACCGCCTCCAGGATGGCGAGCCCGCGCAGGAGCGTCTGGCTCCCCGGCGCCACGCCCTCCCCCCCGGTTGACGGCTTCGCGGCCATGCGCGTATCGTCCCACATAGAAGAACAAGATCCCAACATATGGGATCAAGTGGTGCGGCGCCAGGGCGGTGCCGGAGGACGCCCGAACGAGAGCCGCCTCCCCTGCCCTGCCCGCACCCATGAGGATCGTGCGCCGCGACGGCGCGCTCGATGGAGGAGGTTCGACCCGATGAAGCTGTTGCGCTACGGCCCCGCGGGCCAGGAGAAGCCCGGCCTGCTCGACACTGACGGCCGCATCCGCGACCTCTCCGGCCACCTGCCCGACATCGATCCGGCCGCGCTCGGCCCCGAGGCGCTGGCCCGCCTCAAGGCCCTCGATCCGGCGAGCCTGCCGGCCGTGCCCGGCGCGCCGCGCCTCGGCACCCCGGTGGCGGGCGTGGCGAAGTTTATTGCCATCGGTCTCAACTTCGCCGATCACGCCGCCGAATCGAACCTCCCGGTGCCCAAGGAGCCGATCGTCTTCATGAAGGCGGTCACCTCGCTCTCCGGCCCCGACGACCCGGTGATGCTGCCGAAGGACTCGGTGAAGAGCGACTGGGAGGTCGAGCTCGGCATCGTCATCGGCCGCCGCGCATCTTACGTCGAGGAGGCGCAGGCGCTCGACTACGTGGCCGGCTACTGCCTCGTCAACGACGTCTCGGAGCGCGAGTACCAGATCGAGCGCGGCGGCACCTGGGACAAGGGCAAGGGCTGCGATACCTTCGGGCCGGTCGGCCCCTGGCTCGTCACCGCGGACGAGGTCGGGGATCCGCAATCGCTCGACATGTGGCTCGACCTCAACGGGAAGCGCATGCAGACCGGCAACACCCGCACGATGATCTTCACCTGCCGGCAGATCGTTTCTTACGTCAGCCGCTTCATGACCCTGATGCCCGGCGACATCATCACCACCGGCACGCCGCCCGGCGTCGGCATGGGGATGAAGCCCGATCCGGTCTTCCTGAAGCCGGGTGACGTGATGACCCTCGGCATCGAGAAGCTCGGGCAGCAGCGCCAGGAGGTGACCGCCTGGCAGCGTCGGGAGGGGTGAGGGGCTGTTCGCCCGCCTTGCGTCGTCTTCCTTCCACCTCCCCTCTCCCACCCGCGTCCTCATCCTGAGGTGTCAGTCGATGACCATCGACTGACCTCGAAGGAGAGCTCCAGACGTCTCTGCGAGCCCTGGAGCCCTCCTTCGAGGCGAGCGAAGCTCGCACCTCAGGATGAGGGGCGCGGGTGGGATCGAGCGGGTCCCCGCGGATCGCACCTCTCCCATTCGAACAGGCTTTGCGACGATGGCTTATCCCGACCGCTTCAAGGGCCGCGCCGCCCTCGTCACCGGCGGTGCCTCCGGCATCGGCCTCTCTGTCGCGGCGCGGCTCAAAGCCGAGGGCGCCGCGGTCGCGCTCTGGGACCTGAACGCGGAGGCGCTGGCCAAGGCCAAGGCCGGGACGGGCGCGACCGACATCCGGGCGCTCGACATCGCGGACCCGTCCGCGGTCGAGGCCGCGATGCGCGAGAGCGTGGCGGCTCTGGGCGGCCGGCTCGACGTGCTGGTCTGCAGCGCCGGCATCACCGGGCCGAACACCACTGTGCGCGACTATCCGGTCGAGGCCTGGCAGCGGGTGATCGACGTCAACCTCAACGGCCTGTTCTACTGCAACCGCGCCGCTCTGCCGGCGATGGCAGCGGGCGGCTACGGCCGCATCGTCAACGTCGCGTCCATCGCCGGCAAGGAGGGCAACCCCAACGCCTCGGCCTATTCGGCCTCCAAGGCCGGTGTGATCGGGCTGACGAAGTCGCTGGGCAAGGAGCTGGCCAAGTCGGAGATCCGGGTGAACTGCGTCACGCCGGCGGCGGTGCGCACGGCGATCTTCGACCAGATGACGCAGGAGCACATCGACTTCATGCTCTCGAAGATCCCGATCGGCCGCTTCGGGACGATCGACGAGGTGACGTCGCTGATCTGCTTCCTGGCGAGCGAGGAGGCGTCGTTCTCGACAGGTGCGGTCTTCGACGTGTCGGGCGGCCGGGCGACGTACTGAACCGGCGCTGCGCGGCGGCTCCGGCATACGGAGCTGCCGCGTCAATCCGGCACCGTGATCCCCGTCAGGTCCGCTTTCGGCTCCGGGAAGCGCGGGTCCATCGCCTCCAGGGTGTCGGCGATGAGACGCGCCACCGCGAGGTTGCGGAACCACTTCCGGTTCGCCGGCACCACGTGCCAGGGGGCGAGGCGCGTGCCGCAGAGGGTCAGCGCGTCCTGGAACGCCGCCTGATAGGCGTCCCAGGACTCGCGCTCGACGAGGTCGGCGGGATCGAACTTCCAGTTCTTGGTCGGGTCGGCGAGCCGCGCCTCCAGGCGCTCCTTCTGCTCTGCCTTCGAGATGTGCAGGAAGATCTTGAGCACGGTGGTGCCCGAGAGGGTGAGCAGGCGCTCGAAATCGTTGATCAGGCCGTAGCGCGGCCGCCACACCGCCTCCGGCACCAGCTGCTTGACCCGGACGATCAGCACGTCCTCGTAGTGGCTGCGGTTGAACACCCCGATCATGCCGCGGGCCGGTGCCCTCTGGTGGTAGCGCCACAGGAAGTCGTGGTCGAGTTCCTCGGGGCTCGGGGTCTTGAACGACGAGACCTGGCAGCCCTGCGGGTTCACCCCCTCGAAGACGTGGCGGATCGTGCCGTCCTTGCCGCCGGTGTCGATCGCCTGCAGCACCACCAGGAGGCTGCGCTGGCGCTCGGCGTAGAGCCGCTCCTGCAGGGCCTGGATGCGGGCGCGCACCGCGACCAGCTCCTCCTCGGCCGCCGCCTTGCCGTCGGAGGAGCCCGGCGCGTCCGGGTCGATCTCGGCGAGCCGGCAGGGCGCCTCCGGCCGGAACTGCACCACCCCCGGCGGCGGCACCGGCACCGTCGCGCCGTGCTCGGCGAGGAAGCCGGGGCTCGCCTCAGCCAGGAGGCCGGCCTCGCGCGCCCAGGCGGCGGAGGATGGCCGCGGATGGCCGGGCGGTGAAACCGGCTTGTCTTTCGGGTGCTTCTTCGACATCGGAAAGGCAGGTTTTCGTGCGGGGACAGGGTGTGCGATCGATAACGACAGCCAAGCGGGGCCGTTCCGAAAGGGGTCCCCGATGAGCCGGGCGCCGCTCTACTTCGTGCGCCACGGCGAGACCGACTGGAACGCCGAAGGCCGCCTGCAGGGCCAGCGCGACACGCCGCTCAACCGCAAGGGGGTGGCCCAGGCGGCGGAGGCCGGCGCGCGCCTGGCGGGCCTCCTCGGCGAGGACGTCGGCGCCCTGCCCTACCTGGCGAGCCCGATGGAGCGCACGCGGCGCACCATGGAGGGCCTGCGCGCCGCGCTCGGCCTCGACCCCGCCGCCTACGCCACCGACGAGCGCCTGAAGGAGATCGGCTTCGGCGCCTGGGAGGGCCTGACCTGGAAGGAGGTCCGCCGCAGCGACCCCGCCCGGGCGCAGGCCCGCGACCGCGACCGCTGGAACTACTGCCCGCCGGGCGAGGGCGCCGAGAGCTACGCCATGGTGGCGCAGCGCGTGCGCCCGCTCCTCGACGCCATCGATCGCCCGACGGTCATCGTCGCCCATGGCGGCGTCGCCCGCGCCGTCATGGTCACGCTGGGAGCGGCGAGCGCCGAGGAGGCGCCCCACATGGAGATCCTGCAGGGGCGGATCCTGGTGCTCGCGGGCGGCACGCGGGCTTGGGTCTGACACCGCGTTTTGTGCCCGTCCGTGCCTTGAACCGGCCCCGGTTCTCGTCCACCTCCCGCCTGCCCGAGTTCGGGACGGAATCTGCGCCGGAAGCCGGGATCGGGCCGGTGCGTCTCAGCATCATGCGCCGAAGGGGTCACCGGTTCGGCAGCGAAAATGATGCACAAACAAGGGCTAAGCAGAGTTGCACGGGGCAGCTCTGCTCAGGTCAACGGCCCGCCCGGGCCAGCGGAGTCGCTTGATGAACCACACCGCCGGGACCGTCCGCCCGCCCAGCCACGGGATGCGCCAGCCGGCCGTCCCGCCCCAGGGTGCGGCGGTGCTGCGCGGCCCCGTGCGGCCGGACCTCATCCGCGACGAGGTCCTGGCCGAGATTTTTCGCGAGACCGCCCACAGCCGGCCTGACCATGCCGCGCTCATCGACGCGGCGAGCGGGGCCGATTCGGCCTCACGCAGCCGCCTGACCTACGCCGAGGTCGACCGGCGCTCCGACGCGATCGCGTCCGGGCTCGCGGCCCGCGGGGTCGGCCCCGGCGACGTGGTGGGTCTCTGGATGGCGCGCTCGCCCGACCTCCTGGTGGCCCAGATCGGCATCACCAAGGCCGGCGCCGCCTGGCTCCCCTTCGACGCCGAGGCGCCCGCCGACCGGGTCGCGATCTGCCTCGACGACGCCGCCGCCAAGGCGCTGATCGTCTCCGGCGTCCTGAAGGCGAAGGCCCCGGCCGGAACCTGCCCGGCACTGACCCCCGACGAGGTCGCCGCGCAGGCGAGCGGCCCGGCGCCGGACCTGCGCGCCGCCGGCCTCACCCCCGCGCACCCGGCCTACCTGATCTACACCTCGGGCTCGACCGGCGTGCCGAAGGGCATCGTCATCAGCCACCGCAACATCTGCCACTTCCTGCGCGCGGCCAACGCCCTCTACGGCATCACCGGCGACGACGTGGTGTTCCAGGGCGCGTCGGTCGCCTTCGATCTCTCGATGGAGGAGATCTGGGTTCCGTACCTGGCCGGCGCGACCCTGTTCGTCGCGAGCCCGGCCCAGATGGGAGACGCCGAGGCCCTGCCGGACATCCTGATCGAGGCCGGGATCACGGTGCTCGACACCGTGCCGACGCTGCTCGGCCTGATGACGAGGGACGTGCCGCGCCTGCGGCTGATCCTGCTCGGCGGCGAGGCCCTGCCGGAGCCGCTGATCGCCCGCTGGGCGACCCCGAACCGAAAACTGTTCAACACCTACGGGCCGACCGAGGCGACCGTGGTGGCGACCGCCGCCGAGATGAAGCCGGGCGATCCCGTCACGATCGGCGGGCCGATCGCCAACTACACCGCCTACATCGCCGACGAGGCCCTGAACCTCGTCGGCCCCGGCGTGCAGGGCGAGCTGCTGATCGGCGGCCCGGGCGTCGCCGCGGGCTACCTCGCCCGGCCGGAGCTGACGGCGGAGAAGTTCATCGCCAACCCGTATGGCGGCGACGGTTCGGACCCGGTGCTGTACCGCTCCGGCGACGCGGTCTCGCTCGATCACGCCGGCCGCATCATCTTCCACGGCCGCATCGACGACCAGGTCAAGATCCGCGGCTTCCGGGTCGAGCTCGGCGAGATCGAGGCCCGCATCCGGGCGCAAGGAGGCATCTCCGCCGCCGCGGTGGTCCTGCGCCAGGACGACGGCGTCGACCGCCTCGTCGCCTTCGTGGTTCCCGAGCGCGGCAGCGCTTCTCTCGAAGGAAACGCCCGCGGGGCGGAGTTCGACCGCGGCCGGCTGCGCTCGGCGCTGGCCGAGACGATGCCGCCCTACATGATCCCGGCGCATTTCGAGGTGGTGGAGAGCCTCCCCGTCCTGGCCGCCTCCGGCAAGGTCGACCGCAAGGCCCTGCGCGCCGCCCCCCTCGCCGTGGTCGAGCCCTCGGGCGAGCAGGAGGAGCCGCGGGACGAGACCGAGGCGGCGCTCCTGGCGGCCGCCCACAAGGTCTTCGGCAACCAGCCGATCCCGTTCGAGGCCGACTTCTTCGGCGATCTCGGCGGCCACTCGCTGCTCGCCGCCCGCTTCGTCTCGGCGGTGCGCGAGGTGCCGGCGCTCGCCGCGATCACCCTGCAGGACGTCTATAACGGCCGCACCCTGCGGGCGATGGCCGAGACGCTGATCGAACGAACCGGCGGGGCCGGCGCCGCGGCCGCGGCCCACGACCTCTCCTTCGCGCCGCCGCCGCTCATGCGGCGCTTCCTGTGCGGCCTCGCGCAAGCGATCGTGCTGCCCTTCGTGATCGCGCTCGCGACCGCGCAGTGGCTCGGCATCTTCGTCACCTACCTGCTGATCACCGGCGGCGATCTCGGCTTCTTCTCCGAGATGGCGGTCCTGCTGCTCGTCTATATCGGGCTCAACGCCGCGACGGCGCTGATCGCGATCGGGGCGAAGTGGGTGGTGCTCGGGCGGACCCGGCCCGGCCGCTATCCCCTGTGGGGCTCCTACTATTTCCGCTGGTGGCTGACCCAGCGCCTGACGCCGCTCGTCCACGTCAAGTGGCTGCAGGGCTCGCCGATGATCCGCATCTACCTGCGGCTGCTGGGCGCCAAGATCGGCGAGGACGCGCTCATCTCCGACATCGAGATCGGCGCGCCGGACCTCGTCAGCATCGGGCGCGGCGCCTCGCTCGGCGGCCGGCTCACCCTCGCCAATGCCGAGGTGGTCGGCAACGAGCTCGTCATCGGCCGGGTCTCGATCGGCGACGACGTTGCCATCGGCACCTCCTGCGTCGTCGGCTACGACACCCGGATCGAGGACCATGCCGAACTGGCCGACCTGACGACGGTGCCGGCCGGCACCGTGGTCGGCCGGGCCGAAGCCTGGGACGGGTCGCCCGGCCGCAAGGTCGGCGAGGTCGACCTCACCGACCTCCACCCGGCCCCGACCGCCTCGGCCCAGCGCCGGGCTGTGTTCTTCGTGCTCTACGCCGCGCTGCTGGCGGCGATCCCGGCGGTCGGCCTCCTGCCGATCTTCCCGGCCTTCTACATCTTCGACCAGATCAGCGATTCGCTCGCGGCGCTGACCGACCTCGACTACCACGTCTACCTGCCGCTCCTGACCTGGCCGACCGCGATGCTGATGACGGCCGGCACGGTCGGGCTCATCGCCGGCATCCGCTGGCTGATCCTGCCGCGCCTGCGCGAGGGCAGCTACCCGGTCCATAGCGGCACCTACCTGCGCAAATGGGCGGTGGCGCTCGCCGCCGAGGTGACGCTCGAGACCCTCTCGTCGCTCTTCGCCACGGTCTACATGCGGGCCTGGTACCGGCTGATGGGCGCCGGCATGGGCCAGGGCGCCGAGATCTCGACGAACCTCGCCGGCCGCTACGACCTCGCCGAGGTCGGGGCCCGCAACTTCATCGCCGACGAGGTGGTGTATGGCGAGGAGGAGGTGCGCCGGGGGGTGATGGAGCTGGCCCCGGTGCGCACCGGCGCCCGGGTCTTCGTCGGCAACGACGCGGTGGTGCCGCCCGGCGCCGTGATCCCGGACGACGTGCTGATCGGCATCAAGTCGAAGCCGCCCGCCAACGACCGCATGGCGCCCGGGGAGACCTGGTTCGGCTCGCCCCCGATCAAGCTGCCGACCCGGCAGCGCGTCGATCTCGGCCAGAACAAGACCTTCGAGCCCGGCCTCTGGCCGCGGGTCGGGCGCGGCGTGTTCGAGGCGTTCACCTCCTCGTTCTCGCCGATGCTGTTCATCACCTTCGCGATCCTGTCGATCGATTTCGTGTTCTACCCGGCGATCCTGGCCCAGGACTGGACCGGCCTGGCCGTCAGCTTCGTGGCCACGAGCGTGGTGATCGCGGTGCTGCAGACCCTGGTGGTCATCGCCGTCAAGTGGCTGCTGATGGGCCGCTACGCGCCCGGCATGCACCCGATGTGGTCGTGGTGGGCGATGCGCACCGAAGCGGTCGCGGTGATGTACTGGGGGCTCGCCGGCAAGGTGCTGCTCGAGCACCTGATGGGCACGCCGTTCCTGCCCTGGGTATTGCGGCTCCTCGGCACCCGGACCGGCGAGGGCGTCTGCCTGCTCTCGACCGACATCACCGAGTTCGACTGCGTCACCATCGGCGACTTCGCCTCGGTCAACCGGATGTCGGCCCTGCAGACCCACCTCTACGAGGACCGGGTGATGAAGGTCGGCCGGGTCGAGGTCGGCCGCGGCGTCAGCGTCGGCGCCTTCGCGACCGTCCTGTACGACACCAAGGTCGGCGACTACGCCCAGCTGCGCCCGCTCACCATCGTGATGAAGGGCGAGATGATCCCGGCCAATTCCCGCTGGGAGGGCGCGCCGGCGGTGCCGGTGGTGCACCAGGCGGTGGCGGCGGAGTAGCCCGGCCCCCCGTCCGCTTCCGGCACGCCCGCCGGCGGCCTCGCGGGCGTCCGGTACCGGCGTCGAAGGGCCGGCCACGAGGTCGGAAAGCCCGCTGCCGGGCCCTGTTCCGCGAGGCCGCGGGGATCGTCGGCTGACGCCCGCGCGCGGATCGCTGCGAGGGGGTCGTCCCGGCGGGACGGGCGACGCGACGGGGATGGCGTCCGGGTCCGGCTCGGACGGATCCAGAGCAGGCGCACGACCGGGCTCGACCCCGCGGCGGGCGGTCCGGCACGACGCTCAGCCGGAGCCGCTCGTGCCATTCGCCAGCATCAAGGTGGCCGTCGCGGCGCAGGGCCGGAAACCGGCATCCTCCGGCCGCTCCGCCGGGCGAACGACGAGAAACGGCGCGGGCCTTCCGGCCCGCGCCGTTCATGACGTGGCGGATCAGCCGGCCGTCAGGCGGCGGCCGAGACCTCGGTCGGGACGGTCGAGATGGTCTTCAGGATCTGCGAGGCGATCTGGTAGGGGTCGCCCATCGAGTTCGGGCGGCGATCCTCGAGATAGCCCTTGTAGCCGTTGTTGACGAAGCTGTGGGGCACCCGGATCGAGGCGCCGCGGTCGGCCACGCCGTAGCTGAAGGTGTGGATCGAGGCGGTCTCGTGCTTGCCGGTCAGCCGCATGTGGTTGTCCGGGCCGTAGACGGCGATGTGGTCCTCGCGGGCATCCCCGAAGGCCTTCATCAGCTTCTCGAAGTACTCCTTGCCGCCGACTTCCCGCATGTAGGCGGTCGAGAAGTTGGCGTGCATGCCCGAGCCGTTCCAGTCGGTGTCGCCGAGCGGCTTGCAGTGGTACTCGATGTCGATCTCGTACTTCTCGCACAGGCGCTGCATCAGGTAGCGCGCCATCCACATCTCGTCGGCGGCCCGCTTGGAGCCCTTGCCGAAGATCTGGAACTCCCACTGGCCCTTCGCCACCTCGGCGTTGATGCCCTCGTGGTTGATGCCGGCGGCGAGGCAGAGGTCGAGGTGCTCCTCGACGATCTGTCGGGCGACCGAGCCGACATTCGAGAAGCCGACGCCGGTGTAGTACGGGCCCTGCGGCGCCGGGTAGCCGGTCTCGGGGAAGCCGAGCGGGCGGCCGTTCTTGTAGAAGAAGTATTCCTGCTCGAAGCCGAACCAGGCGCCCTCGTCGTCCAGGATGGTGGCGCGCTTGTTCGACGGGTGCGGGGTCTTGCCGTCCGGCATCATGACTTCGCACAGGACCAGGACGCCGTTGGTGCGGGCCGGGTCGGGGAAGTGGCGGACGGGCTTCAGCACGCAATCCGAGCTGCTGCCCTCGGCCTGCTTCGTCGAGCTGCCGTCGAAGCCCCAGAGCGGAAGCTCCTCGAGGGTGGGGAAGCTGTCGAAGGCCTTGATCTGGGTCTTGCCGCGAAGGTTGGGGGTCGGCGTATAGCCGTCAAGCCAAATATACTCGAGCTTGTATTTGGTCATCTCGCGTCTCTCTTCAGGATCCGATGGAGCCCGAGCTTCCTCGTCGGCGCCATCACCCGCCAGCGGCGTCCCATCGCTAGCACGTCCCGTGCCAAACCCCATGGACCAGCGGAACGATCGGCGGAGCGCCGCGTTGCCGACGACCTCCAGGGGGTGGAGCGCCCCGAAGGCACCGCCTTTCGACGGGAAAGCGCCTGGGTGACCGATTGCGCGGCAGGGCGCCAGATCGCCCAGGATTGCGTCACACCCACCAGATCAGCGGGAGGCGCAAGCGCAGGCATGCACGTAATTTAGACAACTACTGTTTTTTTCGTAGTCAACCGGCGCAATCTCCGGGCAGACTCCTTATGGTCATCACGGCCGCGGCGGCGACGCGCGGCCCTCACGGGAGACCGACCCTATGAGCACCCTCAGCCCGCGCCCCACTGCCACGATCTACGCCTTCCCGACCGGCGGCCGCAGCCGCGGCGGCCGTAACGACTGGTCGGCGCCCACCCCCGCACCGCGGGAGCGCGGTCCCGAGATCATGCCGGCGAGCGGCGGCTACCACGACGCGGCGATCCGCGAGGACCGCGCGCGCAAGCCGTAGGACTTCGGCTGGAAGGCTCCCGCTTGTCCGAAGCCCCGCGTTGCGGGGCCTGCGCCCTACTCGCCGAAGATCGACCAGCCGAGGCGCTTCGTCAGCCGCTCCAGGGCGATGCGCCCGAGATGGGAGTTGCCCGCCGCGTCGAGCCCGGGCGACCACACGGCGATCGAGGCCTTTCCGGGCGCCACCGCCAGGATGCCGCCGCCGACGCCGCTCTTGCCCGGCAGGCCGACCCGGTAGGCGAACTCGCCCGAGCCGTCGTAATGGCCGCAGGTCAGCATCACGGCATTGATGCGCTTGGCCCGCTCCGCCTGCACCACCGACAGGCCGGTGCTGGGATCGCGGCCGGAATGGGCGAGGAAGCGGCCCGCCACCGCGAGCTGCCGGCACGTCATGCTGAGCGCGCAGTGGTGGAAGTAGACGCCGAGCGTGTACTCGACCGGATTGTCGATCACCCCGAAGGACTTCATGTAGTTGGCGAGCGCCATGTTGCGAAAGCCCGTGCGCTGCTCGGAAGCCGCCACCGCCTCGTCGATGGTGATCGCGGTGTCCTGCGCGAGGAACTGCATGAAGCGCAGGATCTCGCCGAGCGCCTCGCGCGGCTGGTGGCGCGACAGGATCAGGTCGGTGACGGCGATCGCCCCGGCATTGATGAACGGGTTGCGGGGCACCCCGCGCTCGTATTCGAGCTGCACGACGGAGTTGAACGGGCTGCCGGAGGGCTCGCGCCCGACCCGCTGCCACAGCCGGTCGCCGACCATTCCCAGCGCCAGCGTCAGGGTGAAGACCTTCGAGATGCTCTGGATCGAGAACGGCACGTCGCAATCGCCCGCCGCCGCGACCTCGCCGTCGGCGCCGATCACCGCGAGGCCGAACGCGCCGGGATCGACCCGGGCGAGCTCGGGGATGTAGCGCGCCACCTCGCCGCGGTCGGTCCGCTTTCGCATCTCGTCGACGATCTCGCTCACGACGGTCTCGAGGTTCGGCACGGTTCTTGGACCCTGTTGGAGGACGCGTAAGCGCCTTGAGAGCAAGTCCGGGGCCTGCGGCGAGCCGAAACGGCGGATTCGCCGGTGACCGCGAGGCGATTCGCGAGTTGACGCTGCGGCCGCGCGCGACGCGGGCCTGCAGCGGGAGACAGGGCCGGTGGACCGGGACGACACGATCGCGATCATCGGGGCGGGCATCGCCGGGGCGGCGGCGGCACGGCGGCTGCACGCGGCCGGGCGGCGGGTCGTCGTGCTCGACAAGGGCCGCGGCCCCGGCGGCCGCATGGCGACCCGACGCGGCCCGGGCGCCTTGCGCTTCGACCATGGCGCCCAGTACTTCACCGCCCGCGATCCCCGCTTCGCCGCGCAGGTGGCGGAGTGGGCGGCGCGCGGCGTCGCGGCGCCCTGGGGCGGACCGGGGCGCTCCGTCGGCGTTCCCGGCATGACCGCGCCGGTGCGCGACCTTCTCGCGGGGCTCGACGTGCAGTGCGGCCGCGCCGTCGGCCGCCTGGTGCGGGAGGACCGGCGCTGGCGGCTCGCCGAGGCCGACGGCGCGGCGCTTGCCGGGGGCGCGGCCTTCACGGCCGTGCTCCTGACCTGCCCGGCGCCCCAGAGCCTCGCCCTCCTCGCCGGCGCCGGCCTCGACCTGCCCGGCCTGGCGGAGGTTCGCTACGCTCCGTGCTGGACCCTGATGCTGGCCCATGATGGCCCGCCCCCGCTCGACGGACCGGTGCGGGAGAACCGGGATCCGGACGCGACGATCGCCTGGGTGGCGCAGGACGGCGCCAAGCCCGGGCGGGAGGGCGCCACGGTCGTGGTGCAGGCCGCGCCGGCCTGGTCGCGCGCCCATCTCGAGGAGGATGCCGCCGACATCGCCGAGCGGCTGCTCGACGCCCTGCGGGACCTGCCGGACGTCGCGGGGCCGGTGACGGTGGGCCACCGCGCGGCCCATCGCTGGCGCTACGCCCGGGTCGAGCGGGCCATCGGCGAGCCCTGCCTCTACGCGCCCGGGACGGGCCTGGGCTTTGCCGGCGACGGCTGCCTCGGCCCGCGTGTGGAGAGCGCCTATCTCAGCGGCCTCGCCCTCGCCGAACGGGTGCTCGCCGAATCGGTGTGACGTCGAGGCGGCAATGCGTGGCCGGATTCGTAAACGGCGCGAACTCTCGGGAAGAAATCCGAAACGACCCGACAGGGGCGGTTCGAGGCAATCATGAGCGCTTGCGATCACAGCATCTCGCACCCGCGAGACATGAGATGCTGCATCTGCGTGCCCGCGAATTTGATTCACTGACGCACAATTCTGCCCGTAATCTTGGCCTTGCATCGATTTCGACGCCGAACCGGTAACGAATCCGGCGAATGATGCACGAGGGTGCGGGGCCGCACCGCGGGGTGGGCGGGAGTGGCCCTATCGTGGCGCCACAGGAGGACCATCGTTCCGCCCAAAGGCGGTGCGATAGCTCCCCATCCCGGGATGACCTCATCCCGATGCCGGCCTGGACCGGCCCCGAAGGCCGGACTCCGCCGGCCTCGCACCAAGCCACAGGGAGCCCGTGAGCCCGGGCCGGGGCGGCGTTAGCCTCCGCGGCTCCCCTCGGATCCCTCATGTCGGGTGAGTACGATGTCTGATGCGTCCCTTCTCTTCCACATCGCCGGGTCGCTGGCCTTCGTGGCCGTCGTCGGCCGCGGGATCGGCTGGGCCCTCGACGCCTGGGTGAGGCTGGCGCCCGCTGGCGCCGACGACGAGGCCGCCCTGGCCGAGTAGGCGCGCTCCGGATAGACTCCCGCCGGATCCGGTCCGGCCGAGGAGGACGCCCGTTGCGCGCATTGATGGACAGGGCCGAGCGGATCGCCGCGCGGCTGACCGCCCGGCGGGAGACCGTCGCGGTCGCCGAATCGTCCTCGGGCGGGCTGGTGGCAGCGGCGTTGCTCGCGGTGCCGGGCGCCTCCGCCTACTTCCTCGGCGGCGCCGTGGTCTATACGGGCCAGGCGCGCCGCGCGCTCCTCGGCCTCGACGAGGCCGGGATGGCGGGCCTGCGCGGGGCGAGCGAGCCCTATGCCGAGCGCGTGGCCGCCCTGGTGCGGGAGCGCCACGGCGCCGTCTGGGGCCTGTGCGAGACCGGGGCCGCCGGGCCGGGCGGCAACCGCTACGGCGACGCGGCGGGCCATACCTGCCTGGCGGTGGCCGGGCCGGCGGCGCGCCGCCTGACCCTCGAGACCCGCAGCACCGACCGGGCCGCCAACATGGAGGCCTTCGCGGCCGCCATGCTCGACGCCTTCCTGGACGCGCTCACGGAGGCGGACCGGGGCGCCTGAGGGCGCCCGGGCCTTTTTTCTGCTGGGCTCAGCGCCCGCACGCGGCAGCTATGCCGCCCGCACCGTGTCGAGGAAGCGGGCGACCTCGGCCGAGAGGTGCTCGGACTGG
>NZ_SRLB01000034.1 GCF_004745635.1 Methylobacterium nonmethylotrophicum
TCCGTCAGCATCGCGTCTCCTCGCTCAAAGCGCGGAAACGCTCACGACCGCAATAGGTTCAAGTGACAACAGGCCCTAGATCCTGCCGGTGCAGATCGATCCAGATCTGCCGCGAGGCGACCACCCACATCGCGGCCGTCGTCATCACGATCGCGCACGCGACGATGACGACCACCCGCGTCGTCATGCTGATGCGGCTTTTCATGTCCCGTTCCCCTGGTTTGGAACCACGGTAACGCGAGAGATATTGACGTTCGGTATCTGCGGTAATGCTGGAAACTCAAGAAGAAAGCTGCGAGATGTTCCGAATGATCGTCCCGGGTGGGGCATGCCCGCCCTCAGACGAGCGACAACGAGGGAGATGGCAGCGATCGAATATGGAATATTTTCCTCATCAACCCGGAGAACATCTGCCGGAACAGCATGCCGGCATTGCGCGGCTTCGCGACGACCGCACCTCCCGGTCGTGACTGATCGGCGCGTCATCTTGCCGGGGAGAAATGGTGGCGGGACCGGCGCGCAGATCCCGCTCGGGCCGCCATCGCGGCAGGCGGCCCGAACGACGCCGGTGACACGGCCGGTGCCGCCGCCCCGACGATGCGGCTGTCCGGCGCCGCGACGGGCCGGTCGCCCGCGGGAGCGGGACCGGCCGGGGCCTCGGCCCCGCCGCGAGGTGTCAGCGCTTCGACGTCAGGGCGTCTTGATCAGCGCTTCTTGGCCCGGGCGCGCGGCGCAGGCTTGGCGGCGACCGCCTCGGCCTCGCGGGCGAGGCGCAGGGCCTTGAGGCGGGCCGTGTTCTCGTCCCGGTTGCGCTCCTGGCTGGCCAGGTCGGCCCAGGCCTGCGCCGCCATCTCGGCCTGCATCTGGGCTCGCGCCGCGCGGGTCTCTGCCTGTCCGCGCGCGGTGCTGTCTTGGGTCGCCATCACGTCATCCCTCATGCGAGGCACGGGCGAGCCGCGGCCTCGGGGGGCGCCGGGCCGAACGCGCCGCCGAGTGCGACCCGTTCCCGGTACCACTCCCTCATGTAGGGCGCGACGGCCCGCTGTCATGCGCGGCAGGGCGGACGGCGCGCGACGCCCGCGCCGCCCCCGCTCAGTGGGCGTTCGGCGGCGCCTCGTGGCGCGGTTCCTCGGCCGAGTCCGCGGCGAGCGCCTCGGCGAAGGGGAATTCGAGCACCACCTCGCCGGCCTCGTCGGTCACCACCAGGCTCGCGGCGAGCAGCCGATCCTGGTTCTTGGGGTCGTTCATCATCGCCCGGATGATCGACCGCGACGCCTCCCAGGCATGATCCGGATCGCGCAGCTCTTCGCCGTTCAGATCGGTGATGACGTCCTCGCCGATATGCGTGTTGAAGAAGTATCGTGGCATGGGCAGTCCTCCTGGCCGAGCATAGGCTCTACCTGCCCCGTCCGCCGCGCGGACTCCAGTCCTCTCATCGGGTGATGCAATGCTGATTTCGACGCGTTTGCCCGTTTGGGGATCGAGAATGACGAGTCCCATCGTCAACTCCTACGCAACGCGCCCCGCCGCCCGCCCGCAGTGATGCCGAACCTTGTGGCGGAGTTGAGGCCTCTGCGTACTCCACCCCCGGACCGCCGGCCGGGCCGCGCGATGCGCCCGGCGAGCCCGCCAACAAGGCTATTGCGCCGCGGCCGGGATTCGGGCTTCCTGCCCATCGGGCATCCGGCGAACGCTAGGTCATCGAATATCGGCGGCGCGCGGACAGCCCGGAGGAGCCTCGAAACGTCCGATGTTGTGGCGCGTCGTCAACCGGAGCCGCAGACCGAACCCGCCCGATCTGATCGGCGGCTTCGATCCGATCTACTATCTCGGCACGAACCCGGACGTTGCGGCAGAGGGGTGCGATCCCCTGGAGCATTACCTGCATTTCGGCTGGCGCGAGGGGCGGGATCCCTCCGCCCAGTTCAGCACGCGCGGCTACCTCTCGGCCAACCCGGACGTGGAGAAGGCGGGCATGAACCCCCTCCTCCACTATCGCCGCCACGGCCTGGCCGAGCGCCGCCGCGGCTGGCAGAAGGCGGGCCCCTGACGACGTCAGGCCCCTGATGCAATCAGGCCCTGGTGCAATCAGGCCTCCGGGGCGGGGCCGTCAGCTGCCCCGGTAGGTGCTGTAGGCGTAGGGCGCGATCAGCAGGGGCACATGGTAGTGGTTCAGGCCGGGCCGGACCACGAAGCGCACCGGCACCTCGTCGAGGAAGTCGCCGGCGCCTGCGCCGTGCGAGGCCGCGAAATAGGCGCCGACCGCGAAGACCAGCTCGTAGATGCCGGGCCGCAAGGCGTCGCCGGCGAGAAGCGGCGCGTCGCAGCGCCCGTCGGCGTTGGTGAGGGTGCGGGCGACCTCCTCCCGCCCGCCGTCGGCCAGGCGCCAGAGCTGCACCGCGACCCCGGCGGCGGGTCGTCCGTGGGCGGTGTCGAGCACATGGGTGGTCAGGCGCGGCGTCTCTGGGCTCGACATGCTCGGGTCTCCGGTGGCGGCTCCCCGGGGTGCCCGAGGGCTGCCGTTCGGTCAAGCGGGACCGCGCGCCGGGCCGACGGGGCGGCTTGACCGGCCCTCCTGTGCACCGCAGCATGGCGCCGTCCCCGCCGGAGCCCGCCATGGCCACGCTTCTCCTGCGCAACGCCGACCGCGTCGTCACCATGGACGAGGGCCGGCGCGAGATCGCCGGCGGCTTCGTGCTGGTCGAGGACCAGCGGATCGTCGCGGTGGGCGACGGGGAGGCGCTGCCCGCCGCCGACACGGTGATCGATCTTTCCGGCCACGTCCTTCTGCCCGGCCTCGTCAACACCCACCACCACATGTACCAGTCGCTCACCCGCGCCGTGCCGGCGGCGCAGGATGCCGACCTGTTCGGCTGGCTGAAGGCGCTCTACCCGATCTGGGCCCGGCTGACGCCCGAGATGGTGCGGGTCTCGAGCCAGACCGCGATGGCCGAGCTGATGCTCTCGGGCTGCACCACCTCGAGCGACCACCTCTACCTCTATCCCAACGGCTGCCGCCTCGACGACAGCCTCGAGGCGGCGGACGCGGTCGGCCTGCGCTTCCACGCCGCCCGCGGGGCGATGAGCCTCGGCGAGAGCGCCGGCGGCCTGCCGCCCGACGCCCTCGTGGAGGACGAGGCCGCGATCCTCGCCGACACCCGCCGCCTGATCGAGACCTGGCACGACCCCGCGCCCTTCGCCATGCGCCGGATCGTGGTGGCGCCGTGCTCGCCGTTCTCGGTGAGCCCGGGGCTGATGCGCGACGCGGCGTCCCTGGCGCGGTCCTACGGCGTCTCGCTCCACACGCACCTCGCCGAGAACCAGGACGACGTCGCCTATAGCCGCGAGCGCTTCGGCATGACGCCGGCCGAGTACGCCGCCGATCTCGGCTGGGTCGGGCCGGACGTCTGGCACGCCCACTGCGTCAAGCTCGACGAGGACGGGATCCGGCTCTTTGCCCGAACCGGCACCGGCGTCGCGCATTGCCCGTGCTCGAACATGCGGCTCGCCTCCGGCATCGCCCCGGTGCCGCGGATGCGCTGCGAGGGTATCTCGGTCGGCCTCGGCGTCGACGGCTCGGCCTCGAACGACGGAAGCCACCTCCTCGGCGAGGCCCGGCAGGCGCTGCTGCTCGCCCGGGTCGGCCACGGCCCGGCCGCGATGACCGCCCGCGAGGCCCTGGAGATCGCGACCCTCGGCGGCGCCCGTGTGCTCGGGCGCGACGACATCGGGGCGCTGAAGGTCGGGATGGCCGCCGACCTCGTCGCCTTCGACCTGCGGGGGCTCGGCCTTGCCGGCGCCCGGCACGATCCGGTCGCCGCCCTGGTGTTCTGCGCGCCGCCGAGCGTGGCGCTCAGCGTCATCAACGGGCGGATCGTGGTGCGGGACGGGCGGCTGCTGACGGTGGACACAGGCGTGCTGGCCGAGCGGCACGACGCGCTCAGCCGGCGGCTGGTGAACGGCGGTTAACGCCGTTCCGGAGAAACGGACCCCTTCTCGCGTAGAATGATGGAGCAGACAAGAAACCTGAGATAGGGATCATCGCGATCTGGATCGAGGGCGGTCACCCGACCGGAGCCGCACCGTGTGGACGATTGAGGATTCGACTTCTATTCTCGACCAGGCGCGATCGTTTGTTGTGTCTGAAGACAGCAAGATTTTCATAGGGTCATTCATATTCTTTGGATTGGTTGTCATCTCGTTCGCGGCGAGATACGCGCTTGCAGGATGCATCGCGCGAACGCCGTGGTTCATCGACAGGTCCGTCCGCTTCGCGCTGTGGGCCGCGGCGTGGGCCTGCATCGTCACCCTGCTGGACTCCACCGTCGGCTTGACCCATGGCAGCCTGCCGTCCGTCGCCCTCGGACCCATCATTCTCATTACGACGTCGCTATTTGTGTTGGTCTTGCTGAAGATTCCCGTCGTTTGGCTCAGCACGGTCATCGATGTTCTGGCCCGGTTCAAGAAGCGCGATTAACGGCTCAGCGCATCGACGACGCGACCCCGCCCCGACCGGGTTCCCGGTCGATGATCAGGCGCCCCTCCGCCCGGTCGTCGACGTCCCGCTCCATGGTGAAGGCGGTGCCGAACAGGCCGACCCGGTGCAGGCCCGCGGCGTGGATCCGCGCGGCGGTGCGCCGGGGCCTCGTCGCCCAGGTCAGGCCGATTCCGACCTCCGGCTCGGCCACCACGCCGCGAACACCCGCCCGTCGATCGCCACAAGCCCCGCCCCGATCAGCGCCATGCCGAGGAGCTGGCGCGCCACCACCGGCTCACCCAGCACCAGGGCGCCGAGCAGGAGCGCCGAGGCCGGGATCAGGAAGGTGACGAGCATCAGGTTCGTCGCCCCGGCGCTCGCCAGCAGGCGGAAGAAGATCACGTAGGCGAGCGCGGTGGAGAGCGCCGCGAGGCCCAGCACCGCGGCGACTGCCGAACCCGGCGGCATCGCCAGCGTCCAGGGCCGGTCGATCACGAGCGCGAGGGGCAGGAGCAGCAGGCTCGCGGCGGTGACCTGCCCGGCGGCGGCCGAGAGCGGCGGCACGCCCAGGCGCTTGAACCGGCGGCCGTAGAGGCCCGCGAAGGCGTAGGAGAGCGCGGCGAGCAGCACCGCGCCCTGCGCCAGGGCCTCGGCCCCGAGCCCGGCGAGGACCGAGGGCCCGACCATCACGGCGACGCCTGAGAGACCGGCCAGCACCCCGGCGAGGCGGCCGGGCGTCAGGCGCTCGTCGTCGGTGAGCGCATGCGCCACCAGCACGCCGAAGAGCGGCGTGGTGGCGTTGAGGATCGCGGCCAGCCCGGAGGCGATCTGCGTCTGGCCCCAGGCGATGAGGCAGAACGGCACCGCGTTGTTGAGGAGGGCGGCGCCGAAGAAGGCGCGCCAGACGATCGCGCCCCGCGGCAGCGGCAGGCCCCGCGCCCGGAGCACCAGGGCGAGGATCGCCGCCGCGAGGCCGACCCGCAGCACCACCAGGGTGAGCGGCGGCAGCGCCCGCAGGGCCACCCCGACGAAGAAGAACGAGCCGCCCCACAACACCGAGAGGCCGAGGAGCAGGCCCCACTCGGACGGGGTCATGGGGCGGTTGGCGGGCTGCATCGGGGGGCTCCGGGACGGGGACGCCGCACCCTGCGGCGCGCGGCCCCTGGCGGCATCCCGGTCCTTGCGGTGCAATCGGCGGATCGATGCGCGGCGGATCAATTCCGCCAGAACGGCTTCTGCGCCTCGCGCACGGCGTCGGCCCGCGAGAGGCCGACATCCTTGAGCAGCGCGTCGGGGCAGTTCAGGAGGTCGCGGCGCTCGCGCCGGCGGTCGGCCCACAATTCGAGCTGCTGGAGGAGGGAGGTGGCGGAGCGCCGGCGCGGGGACGCCAGGCGGATGGCGGGAACGAGGCGCAGGTTTCCTCGGCCAGCGACGAGGGTCGTCATGGCTCTCTCCGGGTTGGGAGGGTCGGTCGGTGTAGGAGGAGATTGCCTTTCCGGAGCCTCGCTATCAAACCAGATCGCCTCACCCTCCGCCGCAGGAAAACTGGGTCACGCCATGGCACTCGATCGGGGTCCCCGCCGCCGCCTGCCGCCGCTGAACGCCGTGCGGGCCTTCGAGGCCGCGTCGCGCCACGCCACCTTCCACGAGGCCGGGGACGAGCTCGGGGTCAGCGCCGGCGCCGTGGCGCAGCAGGTGAAGATCCTGGAGGGCTGGTTCGGCCTCACCCTCTTCCGGCGCCTGCCGAGCCGGGGCGTCGCCCTGACGCCGGCGGGCCAGCTTTTCGCGGCCGCCGCCGGCGAGATGCTCGATCGCCTCGCCGAGGCCACCGCCCGGCTGCGTCGCCAGGGCCAGGACCACGTGCTGACGATCAGCACCACCCACTCCTTCGCCACCCTGTGGCTGATCCCGCGCATCGGCAGCTTCCGGGAGCGCCATCCGGACCTCGACGTGCGGGTCGTCGCCAACAACCGCCTGGTGGATTTCTCCCGCGACGACGCCGACCTGGCGATCCGGCACGGGCGCGGGCGCTATCCGGGCCTGCGCTCCGACCTCCTCCTGGAGGACGTCGTGTTTCCGGTCTGCAGCCCGTCCTTGCGCGACGGCGACCCGCCGCTGCGCCGTCCGCAAGACCTCGCCCGCCACACGCTCCTGCACGACGACGACCCGATCGACATCGAGGCGGTGGGCTGGCCGCAATGGCTGGCGGCGGCGGGCGTCGCGGGCGTCGATCCCTCGCGGGGCCCGCGCTTCACCCATACCTTCATGGTGCTGCAGGTCGCCACCGCCGGCGGCGGGGTCGGCCTCGCCACCCGGGTGCTCGGGGGCGACCTCGTGGCGGGCATCGGGAGTGCGGCGACCGGCCTGGTGCGGCCGTTCCCCGACGCGGTGGCGAGCCCCTACAGCTTCTTCCTCGTCACGCCCACCGAGACCGACGCCCCGAAGGTGGCGCAGTTCCGCGCCTGGATCACCGCGCAGGCGGAGGCGTGGGGCCGCTGAGCGACGGCCCCGCCGCCTCGCCGCCCCCGGACCACGAGACGCCGCGCCCCTCGCCGAGCAGGATCCAGGAACCGGGATCGGGCCGGGGCCGGCGCGGCAGGAGGCCGAAGAGGGCGGCGAGAAGCTTGGGAATCCAGGACGACATGAGTGAAGGCGACTCCGCGACGCACGGACTTGGTCAGGGCGCGCGGCCGGCGCGCTCCGGTGAGCGGAGCAATTTGCCCGAGCATCTCAGCAGCCTCCATGATCGTGCGTCCCCGATCCTTGCCCGGGCGTCCGGATCGCGCCGATGTCACGGTGCGAGTCCGCGCCGCCGGCCAGGAAATCGACGAAGCAGCGGATGCGCGGCGACAGGCGGTCCTGGCCGGCATGGAGGGCGTGGGTGCCCTCCGGCGTCGCCCGGGCTGGACGCTTCGAGCGCCTGCACCCGCACGACGCGGCCGGCCGCGAGATCCTCCACGACGGGGAGGCGGACGAGCCGCGTCAGCCGCGCGCCATCAGCCGCACTGAATCCGGCTCTCTACACGAGCAGCCGCAAGCTCCTTCCGGTCGTCCTGCATGCAGCGCAGGCCGCGTTTCGAGTCACCTCAAGGACGGCCCCATTCAATCGCTGAGAGAAATTTGTTGAACCAAATCCTCATCACAAATTATCTTCGATGCGGCCTGCATTTCGGCGCGCATCAAGTTCTTGTAAAAATCCTCAATTTTGTCGCTTGATTTTCGATATACAGGAAATTTCCATTAGCATAAAAATAATCAAAGAAAACCCGCATGACATGATTGACTCCTGCGTCCTTAACCTCCCGAAGGTCGTCTGAAAAATACGTTCCTCTATTAAAGGAGCCGGTAATAATTTCGTAAGATGGAAAATATTCTATGTTCATATCCGAATCAGCGATATGTTGAGCAGCCACACGCAACACAGATTTGCTGTAGGTCGTAGCTGATAAAACATGCGCATCGGAATAGGTCGCCGCCAAAGGGACTGGCGAGACCGTAATAATCATTTTTATATTTGGCTTTAAGTCTCGAAGCAGGGCAACCGCCTCGCAAAAATCTGAAACTACCTCAGATACGGATAAGTTATAGTACTCAAAATCTTCCTGTACCGATGCGGAAGTGACAACACCAGGAGCAATAGGCGCCACCCATCCGTTCGTTTTTGATCGCCATATCTCGGTCATTCCAAGGGTAAATACAAATACGTCGGCTTGGCGGATGGCCTTTCGTGTTGCTGCCAGATGCCGAATACGATCATCGATAAGTTCTTCTCGTGAAATAAATCCGCCGTCCACGATACGAGGTCGGAATCCATCTAAAAAATTTCCATTCTTATCTTCCCAAATGAGATCATTTAGTCCTGTCTCGTTCACAGCGCGCTGCAAGAGTTGAAGAAATTGGCGTGACGAATATATATTCCCAAATCGCGCACTGAAAATCGAACCCAGATCATATATGTCTTTCCGAACGCCGGCAGGCAATTCCGCGTCTGTTCTAACAAAATTCAGCTTTCTATTTTCAAGTTCTTTGGAAATATGTTGAGCAAAACAGCTACCTGCAGCCGCAATAGACTCGGATGACGCTATGGTGAATTTTGCCCGAGCTGTGGGCGTGACCTCGTTCATTGGAATATTTGCGACGGACCGGCTCCAAAACTTCACGGGAGGCAGATTCCGATAAGGATTCGCGGCACTTCGCGTTTCAGATCGAATGGAAATAGAATGAATATTTTCAAATCTCGGATCTTTCAGGCGACTAAACGAAAAATCTGTCCGATCGTATTTGCTATACGACTCATAGCATCCGGCAATGTAAGCTTCGAGATCCATAATATTCTTGTTCACAGCAAGTGGATGACCCTCCCACAGCTTGAAATTATAGCTGCCAGATAATCCTAGCGTCTCGGCAATTTCGGGATACACCGGCCATACGACGAGCTCCCTGAAAGGATCCGATATCAAATCACTCACGTCAGGAGTCGAGCTGGAAATACCCAGCTTCCTGACCACGGAAAGGGCCATTGATGATATAACGAAAGGCTTGGGGTGGTTGGGCGTATATACAAATGGTCCATGCTTCAGCCAATCCAGAAGGTTTTTCTTCATACGAGAGGCCGCAAGCTTCAGCCTGTTTTACAATATTACTTTTGGATAATTCGAATGTGTCAAAATAGCCGAGTTTGCGGAATACTCGTTCATTGAAAAGCTTTCGGCAATCAGCCTCGCTGTAGCCGGATATCCAGGAATACAATATTATAGCTGAATGATTTGTTCCAGTCGGAGATAATATTTTTAAGCCATTTGGGTCGGTATAAATCGTATCAGGATGATATCCAGAGAAAAACATGGATGGGAAAGGCTGTATTACACATTGACATTCACCATTTCTCCGCGAATTATTGCACAATTCAAGGGCGCCGCCATCTCCAGGAATGACGACATCGTATAGTTTTTATTATCGATGAATCTTGTTGAAATGCCGAGAAATCCTTGTGAACGACTTCATGATCAGGGAGCATGATGCCAAGAGCTTCTGCAAGGCCTTTCGATTGGCAATTGCCTGTTACTAAAATGCTTGGCATTGCAATTTCTCTCGTCCACGTTCAACTCAACCGACAGGCTCCGAACGACGGTCAGCGCGTATCGGACGGTAAACCAGATAGAGGTCTGTTGGGGGGCTGCAAAGGGGTTGGATTCCTGGATGGGGTGTCGATCGCCAGTCGCGAGAGAGTCCATCCGCGTGGTTACTGTGTCGTCGCCCACACGGTTCGGCATCGGCCGCGCCACCGCCCGGCTCGCCGCCGAGGGCCTGCGCCGCAGCGCCTTGGCGGCGGCGCCCCACCTCCACGAAGGCCGCCCGCTCGCCGATGCGGTTGTCGATGGTGCGCCCATTGTTGCGTCCGACGCACAATCATCGTGCCACCCCGTGCACTGGTCATCGATCGCCGGCATCGTCATCTCCAGGCTTCACCGACGGAGATCACGGCCATGGACCTCAAGCTCGGCGGCAAGACCGCCCTCGTCACCGGCGCCACCGCCGGCATCGGCCTCGCCATCGCCCGCCGCCTCGCCTCGGAGGGCGCCGAGGTGGTGCTGCCCGGCCGCAACAGGGCCAAGCTCGACGCGGCGGCGGAGACGATCGCGGCCGAGCCCGGCGCGCGGGCGCCCCGCACGGTGCTGGCGGACCCGGCGAACGCGGAGGGCGCCGCGGCCCTGGTCGCGGCGGTGCCGGCGGTCGACATCCTGGTCAACAACCTCGGCATCTACGAGTCGAAGGCGTTCGAGGACATCACCGATTCCGACTGGCACCAGCTGTTCGAGGTCAACGTGGTCTCGGGCGCGCGGCTGGCGCAGGCCTACTTTCCCGGCATGCTGGCCCGGGGCTGGGGGCGGATCGTGTTCGTGTCGAGCGAGTCCGGCCTCGTGCCGCCGCCCGACATGCTGCACTACGCGGTGTCGAAGACCGCGCAGCTCACCATCGCCCGGGGCCTGGCGCAACGCACCCGCGGCACCGGCGTGACGGTCAATTCCGTGCTGCCGGGCCCGACCCGCTCGGAGGGCATCGTCGATTTCCTCAAGAGCGTCGCCTCCGATCCGACCGCGCCGCCGGCGGAGCTCGAGGCGGAGTTCTTCCGGGTCCACCGCCCGCTCTCGCTGCTCGCCCGGATGATCGAGCCCGACGAGATCGGCGGGCTGGTGGCGTATCTCGCGAGCCCGCTCGCGGCGGCGACGAACGGGGCGAGTTTGCGGGTCGAGGGCGGGATCGTGCCGACCATCGCCTGACGGCCTTACGGTTTCCGGTTGATCGCTACGCGATGCGGAAACCGACTTCGCTCAGGCGCCGCGCAGGCTTGTAGTACGGAGCCCGGACGCCGTCTTCCGGACTCCGTATCACTCACCGGGCCAGGATCTCGCGATAGCGCGCGAGATAGGCTCCCGCCATCCGGGCGTCGGAGAAGCGCCCCCGGGCCGCCTGCCGGCAATCCTCCGGATCGAGGGCGCCCGCCCTCGCGACCGCCTCGGCGAGCCCGGCCTCGTCCTGGACCAGGAAACCGGTGCGGCCGGGCTCGACGATCTCCGGCAGGGCACCGCTCGGATAAGCGACCACCGGGGTGCCGCAGGCCATGGCCTCCATGGCGACGAGAGAGCTCGTCTCCGGTGCGAGGCTCGGCACGATCAGGCAGCGTGCCGCCGCGAGGAGGCGACGCTTTCGGGCGAAGCCCAGCGGGCCGAGGAAGCGGCGATGCCGGTCGAGGCGCGGGGCGATCTCGTCCCGAAAATAGGCCTGGTGCACGGGATAGTCGTAGACCTGGCCGCCGATCAGGAGCGGGAACCCGCCGCGATGCGCCGCCGCCAGCGCGTGGTGGAATCCCTTCTCCGGGCAGACGCGGCCGAGCGCCAGGGCAAAGCCGCGCTTGGCGTGGCGCGCCCGCCCGAGGATGTCCACCGGCACGCCGTTCGGGATCGGCGGCAGCAGGGCGGGGTGGGCCGTGCAGGCCCGGGCTTGTGCGGCCGAGACGCCGTGGAGCCAGGTACGGGGCCGCTCAGGGCGCAGGGCCTGCGGCGGGTACCAGGACGGCGGCAGGTGCAGCGTCGCCAGCACCGGCAGGCCGGGCGGGGGCAGGTAGTCGAAGAAATCGATCCCGTGCAGGTGAAGGAGGTCGACCGGGTGATCGCGCAGGGCCTGCGCGATGGCGGCGCGGTGGCGGGCATGGGCGCGGGCGCGCGCCGCGTCGTCGATCGGCCCGTCCTCCGCCGGCACCGGCACCAGGGTGCCGGCGACGCGCGAACCCGCCCGCGCCACCACGACCGAGCGATGCCCCGTCGCCGCGAGGGCGGCATCGAGCCGGGCCAGCACCTGCTCGGCCCCGCCGACGGAATCGGGGCTCACGGGAGCGAAGGGGTAGGCGACGCTGAGGATGGTGAGGGATTTCATCCTGCCTTCGATCGACCAAGTCCTCATCTTCATTGGTATTTTCAAGTATAACACACCTCCCCTCTCCCGTGTGGGAGAGGGGCCGGGGGTGAGGGTGCTACGGTTCTGAGTCAAACTCCGAGCGTGGTGCTGGCAGCGTGTCGGCCAGTGCCTCATCCGGAACCGTGTCACCCTCACCCCTACCCCTCTCCCACTCGGGAGAGGGGATCCCGCGACTTCACATCGTTACCGACGATCTGATGAAGCCGGAGATCTGATGAAAATGCTCGCTCACGGCACCATCCCCACCCCCTGCGCCCCCGGCCACCCCAGCGACAGCCGCCGCGCATCCGCCGCCTCCCCCGGCTCCTCCGCCCCGAGGAGCGCCATGGCGGCGCGGTAGCCGTGGAGGGTGCCGGTATCGACGTAGGCGCTGCCGGCGCGCACGCCGACCGCCCGGCCCCCGGCCTCGAGCCAGGCATTGACGAGGGTGCCGATATACTCGTCGCGGCACTGGCGCGCCTGCCAGAGGGCGTGCAGCTCGCCGAGGATGCCGCCGGTGAGCTTGAACGCGCCCCAGACCCAGGACGAGGCGGCGTCCTTGCGCTTCACCTGGATCTCCCGCACCGCGTCGCCGTCGAGCACCACGGCGTCGAACAGCTCCGGCCGCTCGACCGGGAAGAGCAGGAAGGACAGGCCGTCGGCCGGCAGGCGGGCGAGGCCGTCATCCGGGAACCACACCGTGTCGGGCAGGCCCACCAGCACCGGCTCGTCGGGGGCGATCAGCGGCAGGGCGCGGAAGAGCGCGTCGCACAGGCCCTCGGGGCGCGGCTGCACCACGTAGGCGATCGGCGCGGGGCCGTAGCCCGAGCCGTAATACTCGACGATGTCGGACTTGCCCGGGGCGATCACGAAGCAGATCTTCTCCGCCCCGCCCCGGATCATCCGCTCGACGACGTACTCGCTGACCGCGCAGGGGCGCTCGGCCCCGTCGCGCAGGCGGCTGCCGACCGGCAGCAATTCCTTGGAGAAGGCGAGCGGCTGGATGCGGCTGCCGCGGCCTGCGGCCGGAACGATGCCCCACATGCGGTGTCACGCCTCCATCGATACGGGGGAGCGGGCGGAATCGAGGATCGCCTCCAGCTCCGCCGCCCGGTGCGCGGAGGTGTGGTCGGACAGGGTGCGGGCGCGGCCGGCCTCGGCGATGCGGCGCAGCTCCGCGTCGCTCCGGTCGAGGGCGGCGAGCACCGCCTCCGGCGTCTCGGCGAGCAGGATCTCCTCGCCCGGCCGGTAGAAGGCGTCGAGCCCGTCGAAGGCGTCGCTCAGCACCGCGGCGCCGCAGGCGGTGGCCTCGAACAGGCGGCCCGAGGGGCACCAGCCCATCGCCGCCATCGCCGCCCGGGTGACGTTCAGCGTCAGGCGCGAGGAGGCGTAGAAGGCCGGGTGCTCCCGGGGGCCCAAGTGGCGCACGAAGTAGATGTTGTCGGTCCAGGGGAAATCCTGCGGATACTGCGCCCCGCCGATCAGGAAGCGCGTGTCCGGCCGCCGCCGGGCCGGCTCGACGAGGCAGGACACGACCTTGTCCTGCCGGTCGGCCGCGTAGGTGCCGAGATAGGAGAGGTCGGCGGCGTAATGCGCCTGCGCCGCCGCCGGCCGGTGCACCTCCGGGTCGACATGGCCGTAGAGCGGCGCCGCGCGGCGCGCGCCGAGCCCATCGCGCAGGGCCGCCAGCGCCGGCCCGCCGGTGTAGCTGAGGACGAGGTCGAAGCCGGCGAAGCCCTCGGGGCCGACATACTCCACCGCCTCGCCCCGGCGCAGGCGGTCGAGGGTGACGGGGGTGTCGAGGTCGTAGAAGACCTTGAGCGCCCGGCCCGACAGGACGAGGTCGGTGGCGAGGAGCGCGTCGGGGCAGTAGGAGGTGACCATCGCGACGTCGGCCTCCGCCACGTCGCGGGCGGCCTGCGCGCGGATCTCCGCCCAGTCGGAGAAGAGGACGAGGCGGCCGTTCGGGATCGCGGTGAGGTCGCGATGGGCCGCGTAGAACGGCAGGTCGCGCTCGTAGAACACCACGCTGTGCCCGCGCCGGGCGAGCGCCCGGCTCAAGGCCCGCCACAGGGTCGCGTGGCCGTTGCCCCAGGACGAGCTGATCGTCAGGCCGAAGACCACGAGCCTCATCGCGCGGCCCCGCCCCGCCGGCCGCCAGCCACCCCGGCTCTCCCCGTATCGCGCATCCTGGTCCCTCCGGCGCCGGGAGAGAACGCGCACCGGCTTGATCCGTTCAGGATCTAACAAAACGCTTTGGCGCGACGCGTGGCGCGCGCCGCCGAACCACCCGCAGGCTCGGCCGTTGAGGGAGGTTCGCCCCTCGCAGAAGGCCTTCAAGGTTTGCTCCGCGTCCTCACCTACAACGTGCGCCGCTGCCTCGGTGCCGACGGCCGGCTCGCCCCCGAGCGCATCGCGGCGGTGATCGCCGCCTGCCGGCCGGACGTGGTGGCGCTGCAGGAACTCGACGTGGGACGCGCCCGCAGCGGCGGGGTCGACCAGGCACGGGCCATCGCGGCCCATCTCGGCATGCGCTCGCATTTCCACCCGGCGATGCGGGTGATGGAGGAAGAGTACGGCGACGCGATCCTGACCGCCCTCCCCTCGCGGCTGGTCCGGGCCGCTTCCCTGCCTGAACGGGCCGGGCGCGAGCCCCGGGGGGCGCTCTGGGCCGCGGTCACGGCCGGCGACGCCGAGGTGCAGGTCGTGACCACCCATCTCGGCCTCGACCGGCGCGAGCGGGCGGCGCAGGCCGACGCGTTGCTGGGCCCCGGCTTCCTCGGGAATCCGGCCTGCCGCGACCCGGTGGTGCTGCTCGGCGACTTCAACGCCCTGCCGGGGTCGCGCGTCCACCGCCGCCTCGCGGCGCGGCTGCCGGACGCGCAGGGGAACCGGGGCTGGGCGCGGCCGACCTTCCCGGCCCGCCTGCCGCTCCTGCGCATCGACCACGTCTTCGTCAGCCGCGGCGTCGCGGTGCGGGGGGTGAGGACCGTGGGCGGCAGGCTCGCCCGGGCCGCCTCCGACCACCTGCCGCTCGTCGCCGACCTCGATCTCGCGCCGGCCGCCGGCTCCCGCATCTCCGTGCCCCGAGAGGAACCCGCGTGACGCAGGCTCAAGGACAGGTTCAAGGACAGGACGAAGCCAAGCAGGAGAGATCCGCCCGCCGTCGGCTCTGGACCATCGTCGCCACCATCCTCAGCGTCGCGCTCGGCGGCTACCTGCTCTACCGCACGCTGTCCGGCTACAGCCTGGCGCAGCTCGTCGATGCGGTGAAGGCACTGCCCCTCGGGCGCCTCGCCGCCGCCGGAGGCTTCGCCGCCGCGAGCTATCTCTGCCTCACCGGCATCGACTGGCTGGCGCTCCGCGCCGCCGGCAAGCCCCTGCCCTATCCGAGGGTGGCGCTCGCGGCCTTCATCAGCCTGGGGCTCGGCCACAGCATCGGCTTTGCGGGCCTGAGCAGCGGGGCGATCCGCTACCGCTTCTACACCCGCTGGGGCCTTGGGACGGCGGACGTCGCCAAGGCGGTGCTCTTCTGCGGCGTCACCGTCGCGGTCGGCCTGATGGCGCTCGGCGCCGTCGCGGTGCTGGTCCATCCCGACCTCGCCCGGGAGGTGACGGGCCTGGGGAAGGGCGCCGTGCTGGCGGCGGGCCTTGCCTGCGCGGGCGGCGTCGCGGTCTATCTCGGGCTCGCCGCCTGGTGGCGCAAGCCGGTGACCGTCCGGCGCTGGTCGATCGAGATGCCGCCGCTGCCGCTCGCGGCGGCGCAGGTCGGGCTGGGTGCGGTCAACTTCGCCCTGGTCTCGGCCTGCCTGCACCAGGTGCTGTCGGCGGTCTCGGAGGTCGGCTACCTCGCGGTCGCCTCGGTCTTCGTCATCGCCAACGCGGCGGTGCTGATCACCCACGTGCCCGGCGGGGTCGGGGTGATCGAGAGCGTGGTCGTCCACCTCCTGCCGAAGACCGACGTCATCGGCCCGCTGATCGCCTTCCGGTTCCTGTATTTCCTGGTGCCGCTGGCGCTCGGCCTCGTCGCCTTCGCGGCGACCGAGGCGGTGTTTCGCTGGCGCGACGCGGAGGGATCGGCAGCGCCTACGCCGAGGTCCCGAACGGCCGCTCCGGGTCGAGCAGCTCGGAGCTGACCAGGGGGTCGAGCAGGCCCTCCTCCTCCGGCGCCTCGCAGACCCGCAAGCTGCGCGGCCCGCCCATGTGATGGCGGATCGCCGCGATGAGGCCGTCCCGCGCGATCGCCTCAGCCATCGCGTCCGGGGCGACGCCCAGATGCTCGGCCACCAGGCGGTCGCGCAAGGCGCGGAGCGCCCGGCGCTCCTCCGGCGTGCGGGCCTCGACCGCGAGGTCGCATTCGGTGTCGAGGGCGACCGAGCGGTTGTTGAGGTTCGAGGAGCCGATACGCAGGAACCAGTCGTCGATGAGGACGAGCTTGGCGTGGACCTCGATCTCGCACTCGTCGGCCTCCGCACCCTCCGGCCCCGGCACGACCGGATAGGCGACGAACAGGCGCCCGAACCGGTCGACGGCGCGCAACCGGCGCAGCACCCGGTCCCGCGGCGTCCCCATGGCGACGCGCTCGGTGAAGTTGTGCGAGCGGCGCGTCAGCACCACCACGATCTCCGGTCCCCCCTCCGCCGCGAGGTGGGCGGCGAGCGCGTCGGCGACGAAATCCGCCGTGAGGTACTGCGCCTCGAGGTAGATCGTCGTCCTCGCCGCAGCCAAAGCCGCGGCGGTCAGCGCCGCCGCCTCCTCGATCGAGGGCTCGTCGCCCTGGAGCGGCATGGTGCGGGCGATGGCGACGGGCGCGTCGGTGAGGAGCGGCGCCAGGTCCTGCGGCCAGACCGGGGCGGCACCGACGACCGGCGCCAGCACCTCGCCGGTGGCGGCGCGCCAGCGCTCGCGGGCGAGGTCGCCGAGCCGCAGAGCCGCCTCGCCGTCCACCGCCATCTGCAGGTCGTGCACCGGGGGATAGAGCGCGCCGTCGGGGTTGGTGCGCAGGGGGTCCCCGGCCTTGTGGGCGGTGGTGTCCCAGCGCCCGACCGTGAGGTCGATGCCGCCGCAGAAGGCGATCCTGTCGTCGATGCAGACGAGCTTCTGATGATGGGCGGCGTAGAGGGGATGGTGGGTGTCGAGGCGCACCTCGACGCGCGGATGCGCCTCCCACTCGGCCCCGAACAGCAGCGGCAGCGTCGCGCCCGGCCCGTGCACGGTGGCGACGCTCCAGACCAGGACCCGCACCTCGAGATCGGGGGACCGGGCCGCGAGGTCGCGCAGGAGCGGCCCGAGGGCCGGCGATTCCTCCGGGGTCGCGTCGTGGCGCAGGCGGATGCGGCCGTCGAAGTCCCAGCCGACGATCAGGATCGAGGCTTGCGCCCGGCGCAGCGCTTCCTCCAGCCGGGCGAAATACTCGGCGGAGTCGATCATCACCGCGACCCGCTCGGCCCGTGCCACGCACCAGCAGGTGCGGCCGGGCTGGAACAGGGTCTCGGTCTCGTCGCGCGCGGGGTCGGTGGTCATGGGGCGCCAGAACCCTCCAGTCTTGCGGCTCAGCAGAGCTGCACGGCGCAACTCTGCGGAGTTCGTCGGTTTTGCATCGTTTTCGCCGCCGAACCGGTGACCGCCTCGGCGAATGTTGCACAGGGGATGGGGCCGGAACGGCGGGCGGAACCGTCCGTTCCCGCCGCGCCGGCATTTGCCGCCCGGCGCCGGACACCTACCTTGGCTTCGCCGCCGCCGTGAAGCCGGGTTCTCCACCGATGCGCGAAAACCTGACCGTCTCCGAGCAGGACATCCTGCGCGCCTGCGGGCGCGACGCCTTCGACGCCGGGCGACGGGACGCGCAGAACGGCCTGGTCCTGGAGATCCGGGAGGGCGAGTTCGGCGGCTTCGAGGCGGAGGTCTCGGCGGGGCAGTGGCAGCGCTGGCACAGCGTCGTCATCGATCTCGAGCCCGGTCCCGCCGGCACGGTGATCGACGGGGGCTGCTCCTGCCGCCGGGGCGAGAATTGCCGGCACGTCGCGGCGGTGCTGTTCAGCCTGCTCGGCCTGCGCCGCGGGCGGATCGCGGTCGCCGCTCCGCCGGCACCGCCCACTCCCGAGGCGCGCGCCGCCCGGCTGCTCACGCTCCAGGATCCGGCGGCCTCCGAGGCGCTCCCGGCCGAGCTGGAGAGCTGGGTCGCACGCCTCGACCAGGTCCGGCTGACCGGCAGCGAGGATTACCCGCCCGAGATCGACCGGCGCCTGATCTACGTCCTCGTGGCTCTGCCCGGCCGCGGCGGCACCGCGCCCCGGCTCGGCGTCGCGCCGCTGCAGGCCCGCATCCTGAAGAGCGGCGTCCTGTCGCCGAAGGCCCGGCCGGTCGAGACCCAGAACGTCGTCTATGCGGGCTCGCCGCCGCGCTACCTGCGCCCGTCCGACCTGCGCATCCTCACAGCCCTGCACCGACGCCTGCGCGAGGGCGGCCCGGACGGGATGCCGGCCCATCCCCTCGCGGACGAGGGCGGCGCGGAGGTGCTGGAGCGGATCCTGGCGACCGGCCGGGCGCGGCTCGGCGCGGTGGACGGCCCGGTCCTGACGGCGGGCCCGCCCCGGCCCGGACACGTCGCCTGGGTCGAGGGCGAGGAGACCCTGGCGCCCCATCCCCGCCTCGACGACGAGGCCGAGGGCGTTCTCGCCCTCGTGGCCCAGCCGCCGGTCTACCTCGACCCGGCATCCGGCCGCGTCGGGCCAATCGAGCTCGGCCTTCCGGCCCACATCGCCGCCGCCCTGCTGACCGGCCCGGCCCTGCCGGCGGCGGCGGCGCCGGCCCTCAACGCCGCCCTGGCGCAGCGGCTGCCCGGCCTGTCCCTGCGCGTTCCTGAGCCGCCGCAGGAGACGATCGTCGACGCGGCGCCGGTGCCGGTGCTGCGGCTGCTCCAGCACGAGCTGCCGCCGGCCTATCCGCTGTTCGGCGGCAAGCCGGTGCCGCGCGAGCCGGTGCGCCTCGCCGCCCTCGGCTTTTGCTACGGCCCGGTGACGGTGCCGTTCGGCGATCCCCGGCGGCGGCCGACGCGGCTCTCCGGCGGCCGGCTCTACACCGTCGCGCGCGACGCTCCGGCCGAGCGGCGGGCGCTGGCGCTGCTCCTCGCCCAGGGCCTCTCGCCGGTGCGCGAGAGCCGCCACGACCTGACCCAGGCCGAGGCCCTGCATTTCGTGCCGGAGGCCGGGGAGACCGGCTGGGACGAGGTCCAGGCACGGGCCCTGCCGGCGCTGAAGCAGGCGGGCTTCCGGATCGTGGTCGAGCCGGGCTTCCGCGGCCGGGTGCTGCATCCGGACGCGGCTTTCGAGGTCGAGATCCGCGAGGGCTCGGGCATCGACTGGCTCGAGCTCGACCTCGGGATCGAGATCGAGGGCGAGCGCATCCCGCTGGCCGAGCCGATCGCCGCCCTGCTGGAACGCGCCGACTTCACGGTGGAGTCCCTCGACGAGACCGCCTCCGAGCCGGTGATGCTGCCGCTGCCCGACGGGCGGATCCTGGCCCTGCCGGCGGCGCGCCTCAAACCCCTCCTCGCCGCCCTGCGGGAGCTGAGCCTCGGCGGCAGCGGCGAGGGCGGGCGGCTGCGGCTCGGCCTCGTCGACGCCGCGACGCTCGCGGCCCTGGAGCGGGCGAGCGCGGCCGCGATCCTGGCCTGGCGCGGCGGCGAGGCCCTGCGCGCCATGGGCCGGCGGCTCACCGCCGAGGGCGGCATCCCGGCGGTGACCCCGCCGGAAGGATTTCGCGCGACGCTCAGGCCCTACCAGGCCGAGGGCCTGTCCTGGCTCGCCTTCCTGCGCGAGGCCGGCCTCGGCGGGATCCTCGCCGACGACATGGGGCTCGGCAAGACGGTGCAGGCCCTGGCGCTGATCGCCCGCGAGAAGGCGGAAGGCCGCCTCGACCGGCCCGCCCTGGTGATCGCGCCCACGAGCCTGATGGCGAACTGGCACCGGGAGGCGGCGCGCTTCGCCCCCGACCTCCGCGTCCTCGTCCTGCACGGCCTCGGCCGGCGGGAGCAGTTCGACGCGATCGACGGTCACGACCTCGTCCTGACCACCTATCCCCTCGTCGCCCGCGACCACGCGGTGCTGGGCGCGCGGGACTGGCACCTGCTGATCCTCGACGAGGCGCAGACGATCAAGAACCCGGACGCGGCGACGACCCAGCTCATCCACGGCCTGTCCGCCCGGCACCGGTTCTGCCTGTCCGGCACGCCGCTCGAGAACAACCTGGCGGAGCTGTGGTCGCTGTTCTCCTTCGCCTGCCCGGGCCTGCTCGGCGAGCGCAGGACCTTCGCGCGGGCCTGGCGCACGCCGATCGAGAAGCAGGGCGACGCCGATCGCAGCCGGGCGCTCGCCCGCCGGATCAGGCCGTTCCTGCTGCGCCGAACCAAGGAGGAGGTCGCGAGCGACCTGCCGCCGAAGACCGAGATCACCGAGGAGGTCGAGCTGGGCGAGGCCCAGCGCGCCCTCTACGAGTCGATCCGCCTCGCCATGCATGCCCGGGTGCGGGAGGCGATCGCCGCCAAGGGCTGGGAGCGCAGCCGGATCGTCGTCCTCGACGCCCTGCTCAAGCTGCGCCAGGCCTGCTGCGATCCGCGCCTGCTCAAGCTCGCGCAGGCCGGCGAGGCCGGCTCCGCCAAGCTCGAGCGGCTGGAGGAATTGCTCGACGCGCTGCTGGCCGAGGGTCGCCGGGTGCTGGTCTTCTCGCAGTTCACGTCGATGCTCGACCTGATCAAGCCGCGCCTGGAGCGCGCCGGCATCGCCCATGCGGAGCTGACCGGCCGCACCCGCGACCGGGACGGGGCGGTGCGGCGCTTCGAGTCCGGCGCGGTGCCGGTCTTCCTCGTCAGCCTCAAGGCCGGCGGCACCGGGCTCAACCTCGTGGCCGCCGACACGGTGATCCTCTACGATCCGTGGTGGAACCCCGCGGTGGAGGCCCAGGCCGTCGACCGCGCCCACCGCATCGGCCAGGACAAGCCGGTCTTCGTCCACAAGCTCGTGGCGGCGCGCTCCATCGAGGAGAAGATGGAGGCGCTGAAGGCGCGCAAGAGCGCGCTCGCCGATGCGCTGTTCGACCACGACGGGGCGCCGACGAGCGCCCTGACGCCGGCCGACCTCGACGTGCTGCTGGAGGGGTGACGGGCCGGGCTCACGCCGCCCGCCGCATCCCCGGCAGGCTCAGCTCCGGCAAAGCCGCCACCGCCGGGCGGGCGAACAGGTAGCCCTGGAACAGGGTGATGCCGGCCTCGCGCAGGGCGGCGAGCTCCTCCGGGGTCTCGATGCCCTCCGCGATCACCGCGACGCCGAGCGCCCGGGCGATGGCGATGACGCCCGAGACGATCGCCTGGCGGGCCGGCGACGAGGCGATGCCGCGGATCAGCTCCATGTCGAGCTTGATCAGGTCGGGCTGGAAGCGCGCCAGGAGCCCGAGGCCGGCGTAGCCGGCGCCGAAATCGTCGAGGGCGGTGAGGAAGCCACGCTGGCGGTAATCGGCGACGATGCGCTGGACGTGGGCGACGTCGGTCATGCGCTCGTTCTCGGTGAACTCGAACATGATCCGCTGGTGCGAGAAGCCGATCCGCCGTGCCGCCTCCAGCGTCGCCCGGATGCAGGCCGCCGGCTCGTAGACCGCGTTCGGCAGGAAGTTGATCGACAGCCGCACGTCCCCGGCTGGAAACAGCCCGCCGGCGAGTTCGATCGCCTTGGTGCGGCAGGCCTGGTCGAAGCGGTAGCGGTTGTCGTCGTTGACCTGGTCGAGGATGTAGCCAGCGCCCTGCCCCTCGGTGCCGCGCACCAGGGCCTCGTAGCCCCAGACCTCGCCGCTCCCGAGGTCGATGATGGGATGGAACGCCATCGTGAAGGTGAAGGGCAGCGGCTCGCCGCTCCTGCACTGCCCGCACCCGCTTCGCCCGTTCATGTCGCCGCTCCGGTCCCGTCGAACGGTACCCTCCCAGAGTTCTGTTCACGCAATGTAAAACCGGCGCCGCGAATGCGGGATAGGATTGATTTCCTGATAAACCCTCGCGCGCGGGCCCTCACGCCCGCGGCACGGCATTGACCCACAGCACCAGGGCGGGCCGGTCGGCGGACGGGTTGCGGTAGCGGTGCGGGCGCCGGCTGGCGAAGCGGAAGCTGTCGCCTGGGCCGAGCTCGGCGGTGGTGGCCTCCACCGTCAGCACGAGGGCGCCCTCCATCACCAGCCCCGCCTCCTCGCCGTCATGGACGAGCGCCTCGTCTCCGGTGCCGGCCAGGGGCGCGAGCTGCATCAGGAACAGGCTCAAGGATCCGTCGCCCCGCGTCAGCAGCTGCTTGGTGATGCCGGCGCGCCAGAGCGTCAGCGCCGCCCGGGCGCCCGCCCGGGTGACGATGCCGTCGGCATCCGGCTCCGCCGGCCCGCCGAACAGGGCGGCGAGGCCGACCCCGAGGAGGTCGGCGACCTGGGTCAGCACCCGCAGGGACGGCGAGGACAGGCCGCGCTCGACCTGGCTCAGGAAGCCGATCGACAGGCCGGTGCCGGTCGCCACCGCCTTCAGGGAGAGGCCGCGCTCCCGCCGGAGCGCGCGCAGGCGCTGCCCGACCGCGAGGTCGGCAGCCATCGGCCCATTCTGTCGTCCGTCTGCCGCCTGTTTCATGTGCATGAAATTCGATTGCGAGACGCAGCGAATTATGGCCTGATGTTCATGTCAATGAAATTTCGCGGCGGCGTGTCGAGCCGCCCGGGACCGGCAGGGGAGCGTGACGATGAAGCGTCTGATGCGGGCCGCGGGCGCGGCCCTGGTGCTGCTCGCGGGCTCGGCCCTGCCCGCCCTCGCGCAATCCACGGTGCGGGTCGGTTCGACGCCGACCGGCATCCCCTTCACCTTCCTGGATACCAAGACCAATACCATCCAGGGCGTGATGGTGGACGTGATCACCGCGATCGGCAAGGAGGCGGGCTTCGCCGTGCAGGTCGAGCCGCTGCAATTCTCGACCCTGATCGCGGCGCTGACGGCCAAGAAGATCGACGTGATCTCGGCCGCAATGTTCATCACGCCGCCGCGCCAGGAGGTGATCGCGTTCTCCGCCCCGGTCTACACCTACGGCGAAGGGCTGATCGTGCAGAAATCCGACACCAAGGCCTATACCGCCTTCGCCGACCTGAAGGGCGAGACGGTCGGCGCGCAGGTCGGCACCGCCTTCGTCGAGCCGCTGAAGAAGTCGGGCCAGTTCACCGACGTGAAGGTCTACGACACCAGCTCCGACCTGATGCGCGACGTCAATTCCGGCCGGGTGAAGGCCGCCTTCGCGGATTCGCCGATCCTCGCCTACAACATCAAGCTCGGCAACTTCCCGAACCTGCGGCTGGTCGAGTCCTACAAGCCGGTCGTCATCGGCTCGGTCGGCATCGGCGTGCGCAAGGACGACACGGCGCTGCTCGCCAAGATCGATGCCGGCCTCGCCAAGCTGAAGGAGAGCGGCGAGCTCGCCAGGATCCTGGAGAAGTGGGGCCTGCAGCCCTCCGCGAACCCGTCCTGATCTGGCCTGAGACAAGCGTCCTATGGACAGCTTCCTGTCTGACGCTCGGGAGTTCGTTCCCATCCTGCTCCAGGGCGTGTGGCTGACGATCCTGATCACGGTCGGCTCGCTCGTGGTCTCGACCGCGCTCGGCCTGGTCTGGGCGATGATGCGGGTTTCCGGCGTGCCCGCCTTGTCCTTCGCGGCCGCGACCTTCATCAACGTGATCCGGGGCATCCCGATCATCGTGCAGCTGTTCTACATCTACTTCGTGCTGCCGGATTTCGGGGTCTCGCTCTCGGCGGTGCAGGCCGGCGTGCTCGGCCTGGGCCTCGCTTATTCCGCCTATCAGGCCGAGAACTTCCGGGCCGCGATCGAGGCGATCGACAGGGGCCAGGTCGAGGCGGCGCAGACCATCGGGATGGGCTGGGGCCTGACGATGCGCCGGGTGCTGCTGCCGCAGGCCTTCCGGACCGCGCTGCCGCCCTTCGGCAACGTGATGATCATGATGCTCAAGGACTCGTCCCAGGCCTCGACCATCACGGTGGCCGAGCTGGCGCTCCAGGGCAAGCTCATCGCCTCGGCGACGTTCAAGAACACCAGCGTCTTCACCCTGGTGGCGCTGATGTACCTGAGCCTGAGCCTGCCCCTGATCCTGATCGTGCGCCACTTCGAGAAGCGGACCGCCCGGCGATGATCGCGCTCGACGACGTCCGCAAGTCCTTCGGGGCACTCCCCGTCCTCAAGGGCATCACCGCGCGGGTGGAGAAGGGCGAGGTGGTCTGCGTCATCGGGCCGTCGGGCTCGGGCAAGTCGACGGTGCTGCGCTGCATCAACGGGCTCGAATCCTACGATTCCGGCGCCATCACGGTGAACGGCCGCCGGGTCGACCGCAGCGACCGCTCGATCCGCAGCGTGCGGGTCCAGGTCTCGATGGTGTTCCAGCGCTTCAACCTGTTCCCCCACCGCACCGCGCTCGAGAACGTCGTCGAGGGGCCGATCTACGTGAAGGGCGAGAGCCGGGCCGAGGCGACCGAGCGCGGCCGGGCGCTGCTCGCCCGGGTCGGGCTCTCCGGCAAGGAGGCGGCGCACCCGCCCCAGCTCTCCGGCGGCCAGCAGCAGCGCGTCGCCATCGCCCGGGCGCTCGCCATGCGGCCCGACGCGATCCTGTTCGACGAGCCGACCTCGGCCCTCGATCCCGAGCTCGTCGGCGAGGTCCTGGGGGTGATGCGCGGGCTCGCCGAGGAGGGCATGACCATGATGGTGGTCACCCACGAGATGAGCTTCGCCCGCGAGGTCGCCGACCGGGTGCTCTTCCTCGACGGCGGCGTGATCGTCGAGGAGGGCGCCGCCCGCGAGGTGCTGGCCCGCCCGCAGCAGCCCCGCACCCAGGACTTCCTGCGCCGGGTGCTGAATCCGTTGTGACGAGTCTGATCGCCGATGACCGAACCCTTCCCCCTCGGCCCCGCCCTCTGGGCGACGACCGCCCCTCCCCCGCCCGCGACCGCGCCGCTCACCGAATCCGGCCGGGCCGACGTGGTGGTGATCGGCGGCGGCTTCTGCGGCCTCTCGACCGCGCTCCACTTGGCGGAGGCCGGCCTCAAGCCCGTGCTGCTCGAGGCCCGCGAGATCGGCTTCGGCGGCTCGGGCCGCAACGGCGGCCAGGTGATCCCGGGCCTCAAGCACGATCCCGACGAACTGGTGCAGATGTTCGGGCATGAGCGCGGCGAGCGCTTGGCGGCCTTCGGGGCCGGCACCGCCGACGCGGTGTTCGACCTCATCGCCAGGCACCGGATGGAGGTGCCCCATACCCGCACCGGCTGGATTCAAGGAGCGCACACCGACGAGGGGCTCGCCCAGGCCGAGCGCCGGGCGGAGCAATGGGCGCGGCGCGGCGCCCCGGCGCGCCTCCTCGACAAGGCCGAGACCGACCGGCTGCTCGGCACCGAGCGCTACCGCGGCGGCTGGCTCGACGGGCGCGGCGGCGGGGTGCAGCCGCTCGCCTATGCCCGCGGCCTCAGCCGGGCGGCGCTGGCGGCGGGCGCGGCGATCCACACCGACACCCCGGTGACCGGCCTGTCGCGGCAGGGCGGGACCTGGACGGTACGCACCGGCCGCCCGGGACGCCCCGGCCCGAGCCTCGCCACCGAGCGGGTGGTCCTGTGCACCAACGGCTATTCGGGCGACCTCTGGCCGAACCTGCGACAGAGCATCATCGCGGCGAATTCGTTCCAGGTCGCCACGACGCCGCTCTCCGACAACCTGCGCCGCACGGTCCTGCCCGAGGGCCAGGTCTCCTCCGACACCCGCAAGCTGCTGCTCTATTTCCGCCTCGACCATACCGGCCGCCTGCTGATGGGCGGGCGCGGGCCGTTCCGCGAGCCGAGGGGCCCAGGCGACTGGGCGCATCTGGAGCGGATCGTCCCGAAGCTGTTTCCGCAGCTCGCCGGCATCGGCTTCGACCACCGCTGGTGCGGGCGGGTCGCGGTCACCCGCGATTACCTGCCCCACCTGCACGCGCCGGAGCCGGGCCTCCTCATCGACATCGGCTGCCAGGGCCGCGGCGTCGGCCTGCAGACGCGCATGGGCCAGGCGATCGCCGCCTACCTCGCCCGGGGCGATGCCGACGCGCTGCCGCTGGCGCCGACCCCGATCACGCCGCTGCCGCTGCACGGTCTGCACCGGCTCTACGCCTCCGCGGTGGTGACCTGGTACCGGCTGCGCGACGGAGGCCTGTGAGGATCGATCCCGACGCGGAAGGCGGGCCCTGCGGGGAACCGACGCGGGCGCGACGAAGCAGAGGCGGGACCGGCCGTCATGCCGCCCGCTTGCCTGAATGTCCTATCCCCGGTGCGCGTTGCCGCGGCTGCCCTGGCAGGCGGTGCACTGACTGCGCGCGATTGTATCTCTTCGTCCACGGCGGCGCGATCAGGCCCGGATAGACGCCGCAGCAGTGCTCCTCACGGCACGCCCGTCATGCGCGCGACGTCGAATCCGGCGCCTATACAGTGGGGCACCCTACGGAAGCGAATCGCGACTGAAATACTTTCATCGCTTCTTAAGATGCGGGGCGCAGACAGGACCGATCGCCGCGACCGCACCGAGTCGATCAGATCTGTGAGCCCGACGACCAAGATCTCACCGCCGGCCGAGGCCTCGCGCGGTCGCTCCTTCCGGATGGTGGCCGTGTCCGCAGGCCTCCTGGCGATCCTGATCGCGGGCGCGGCGGGGCTGCTCGTGCACGATCTGCACGGGCGGGCCGTCACCGATACCGAGCGCGGCCTCGTCAGCCTCTCGACGGTGCTGGCCGACCAGGCCGACCGGGCGCTGCAATCGATCGAGCTGGTCCAGGACACCGTGATCGGCGAGGTCCGGAACGCCGGTGTCGCCGGCGAGGCGGACTACGCCGTCCTCGCCTCGCAGAAATCCCTGCACGAGGCGCTGAGGACGCGGATCGCCGCCCTGCCGCAGGTCAACGCCATCACGGTGATCGACCGGCACGGCACCCTCCTCAACTTCAGCCGCTACTGGCCGATCCCGACGATCAGCGTCGCCGACCGGGACTACTTCAAGGCGCTGACGGCCGATCCGGCCCTCGAGCGCGCCATCGGCCAGCCGGTGCAGAACCGCGGCGACGGGGCCTGGACGATCTACATCGCCCGGAAGGTCCGCGCCCCGGACGGGACCTTCCTGGGCCTGGTGCTCGGCGCGGTCGAGCTCGGCTATTTCGAGCAGCTCTACCGCGCGATCGCGCCGGCGGGCGACTACGTCGTGTCGGTCTTCCGCCAGGACGGCACGCTCCTCGTCCGCCATCCCCAGCGCGACGGAAGCGTCGGGCGGACCTTCCCGGAGACCGGGGCGGTGCGGATCGCGCTCAAGGATCCGAGCGGCGGCGTGATCCGCAACGTCAGCCCGATCGACGGGCAGGACCGCATCGTCGCGACGCGGGCGCTGGCGCGCTACCCGATGATCCTCAGCGTCAGCCGCACCGCGCAGGCGAGCCTCGCCGCCTGGCGCCAGCAGGCGCTGCTCGTCGGCGCCGCGGCCCTGATCTTCGATCTCGGCCTCGCCGGGCTGGTGCTGCTGGCGCTTCGCCAGACCCGTGCCCTGGCGCGGCTCGCCGCGGCGGAGACCGCCAGGTCCGCCGCTCGTGCCGCCGCCCGCGCCGCCGCCGAAGCGCGGGAACTGGGCGAACGCGAGCGTCGCGCCCAGCACGCCCAGTTCGGCATCGCCCTCGATCACATGACCCAGGGCCTGTGCCTGTTCGACCGCGACGACCGGCTGATCGTGATGAATGCGCGCTACGCGCAGATGCACGCCGTGCCGGACGCGCTGCGGCGGCCGGGCACGCCGCTCGACGCCCTGCTCGGCCACCTGATGGGGAACGGGCAGCAGGCCGAGGCGAACCCGCTGGTGGCGGCCTGCCGCCGGATCGCGGCCGGCGGGGCGCCGGCGAGCTTCACCTGCGACCTCGCCGACGGGCGCGCGATCGGCGTCGTGCACGTGCCGATCCCGGGCGGCGGCTGGGTCTGCACCCACGAGGACGTGACCGAGCGGCGCCGGAGCGAGGCGCGGATCGCCCACATGGCCGGGCACGACGCCCTGACCGGGCTGCCGAACCGCGCCCATCTCCAGGAGCGCCTCGACGCGGCGCTGGCCGCCCGGGCCGCCGACGAGGCGGTGAGCGTGCTCTGCCTCGACCTCGACGGCTTCAAGGAGGTCAACGACACCTACGGCCACCCGATCGGCGACGAGCTCCTGCGCCACGTGGCGCGTCGCCTGCAGGAGGCGGTCGGCAGCACCGCGCTCGTCGGGCGCCTCGGCGGCGACGAGTTCGCGGTCATGCGCTGCGCGCCCTCGCATCCGGCGGGGGTGGCGGCGCTCGCCGAGCGCATCGTCCGGCTGCTGCGGCTTCCCTTCGACGTCCAGGGCCACGAGGTCGGCATCGGCACCTCGATCGGCATCGCGATGACGGAGGAGGCCGGCACCACGACGGCCGAGCTGCTGCGCCGGGCCGACGTCGCCCTCTACCAAGCGAAGGCCTCGGGCCGGAACGGCTGGCGCTTCTTCGACGGGGCGATGGATGCCGACCTGCAGCGGCGCCGCCAACTCGGCGCCGACCTGCGCGGCGCCCTCGCCGAGGGGCAGCTCGAGCTGCACTACCAGCCCATCGTCGCCGCCGACGGGGCGGAGGTGCGCGGCTACGAGGCCCTGCTGCGCTGGCGCCACCCGCGCGAGGGCTTCGTCAGCCCGGGCGAGTTCATCCCGATCGCCGAGGCGACCGGGCAGATCCGGCGCCTCGGCGCCTGGGCGCTCGCCCGGGCCTGCGCCGATGCCGCCGCCTGGCCCGCCGGCCTCAAGGTCGCGGTGAACCTCTCCCCGGTGCAGTTCGTCGGCGACGCCCTCGTCGACGAGGTGGCGGGCGCGCTCACGGCGAGCGGCCTGCCCCCGTCCCGCCTCGAACTCGAGATCACCGAATCGGTGCTGCTCCAGGACGACGACGTGACGGTGGCGATCCTGCACCGCCTGCGCGCCCTCGGGGTCAGCACCGCGATGGACGATTTCGGCACCGGCTACTCGTCCCTGAGCTACCTGCGCCGCTTCCCCTTCGACAAGATCAAGATCGACCAGTGCTTCGTGCGCAACCTCCAGGAGGCCGGCAGCAGCGAGATCGTCCGGGCCACGGTGAGCCTCGGCAAGGCGCTCGGCATGACCGTGCTGGCCGAGGGCGTCGAGACCGAGGCCCAGGCCGCGATGCTGCGCGAGGCCGGTTGCGACGAGCTGCAGGGCTACCTGTTCGGCCGGCCCTGCCCGGTCGGGGCGCTGCGGGGGATCGCGGCCGCCGGCCGGTCTGCGGCGGCCTGACCCCGGGGGGCCGGGACCCGACCGGGGCCGGGCATGCTCGTGGCCGGCGAACGGCCACCCCCCGGACATGGTGACCGCATCCGGCCGATCCTCGCGGCCGAGCCGGGGCCGGACAGGCGCGATTCCCGTCGAGGGCGGGAAAATCCGACGTCTCGATTAACAACCGTGAGCGCGCGCGGCGCCGGATCTGGGATGTTCGGTGTCCAGCGCCCTCTCCGTCGAGCAGGGCGGTCGAGCGCGGAAGACGCCCCTTGTGCCGGGGCCGCGGACGCGCGCCGGGAGCAGGTGCCATGCCGGTCGAGCGCAGGGATACCGACATGCATCCGTCGCGACGCGCGGCCGGCCCTCCGGACGGGAGGCAGGCCTTCGACCCGGTCGCGGGCGTGCGGGCGAGGACGGCGACGCCGTGCCGGATGCAGGCGGCGTGAGCGCCATGGCGTTCGATCCCCTGCTGCTCTCGCGCATCCAATGGGCCTGGGTCATATCCTGGCACATCCTGCTGCCGGCCTTCACGGTCGGGCTCGCCTCCTACATTGCCCTCCTGGAAGGCCTGTCCTTCGCGACCGGCAACCCGGCCTGGTTGCGCGCCTCGACCTTCTGGACCGGCATCTTCGCGGTCTCCTTCGGCATGGGCGTGGTCTCGGGGATCGTCATGCCGTTCCAGTTCGGCACCAACTGGGCGCGCTTCTCGGACGCCACCGCCAACGTCCTCTCGCCGATGATGGCCTACGAGGACCTGATGGCGTTCTTCCTCGAGGCCTCCTTCCTCGGGGTGCTCCTGTTCGGGCGCCATCTCGTGCCGCCCTGGGCGCATTTCGTCTCCGCAATCATGGTGGCGATCGGCACGTTGTTCTCGTCGTTCTGGATCCTGTCGGTGAATTCCTGGATGCAGACGCCGGCCGGCTTCTCGCGCGGCGAGGACGGGCGCTTCTTCCCGGCGGACTGGCTGCAGATCGTCTTCAACCCCTCCTTCCCGTTCCGCCTCGCCCACACGGTCACGGCCTTCTACATCACGACGGGCTTCGTGGTGCTCGGGGTCGGGGCCTACCTGGTGCGCAGGGCCGAGCCGGGCTCCGAGCCGCGCCTGATGATGCGCATGGCCCTTGCGCTCCTCGCCGTCCTGGTGCCGCTGCAGATGCTCATCGGCGACATGCACGGGCTCAACACCCGGGAGCACCAGCCGGCCAAGCTCGCGGCGATCGAGGGCCGCTACGACACCGCGGCGCCCGCGCCCCTGACCCTGATCGGCTGGCCGGACGACGCGGCCGCGATCATGCGCTACGCGATCGAGGTGCCGCGGCTCGGCAGCCTGGTCCTCACCCACAGCTGGGACGGCGAGATCCGCGGCCTGAAGGAGTGGCCGGCCGACCAGCGCCCGCCCGTCGCCTTCCCGTTCTTCGGCTTCCGGGTGATGGTCGGCATCGCCTTCGCGATGCTGGCCGTGGTAATCGCCGGGCTGGTGCTGTGGCGGCGCGGGCGGCTGTTCGAGACCGGCTGGTACCTGCGCCTGTGCCAGTGGTTCGCCCCGCTCGGCTTCGTGGCGGTGCTGGCGGGCTGGATCACCACGGAGGTCGGGCGCCAGCCCTGGACGGTCTACGGGCACCTGCGCACGGAGCACTCGGTCTCGCCCTCGCTCACGGGCGCGGACGTGGCGCTGTCGCTCGCCGCCTATGGGATCGTCTACCTGATCATGTTCCCGGCCGGCATCGCCGTCATGATCGGGCGGATCCGCGCCGGGCTGTCGCTGCGGGCCGAGCCGCGGGACCCAGTCGAAGGCTTGCAATCGCGCGCGCCCGTCAAGGCGCCGCCCCCGGCGGCGGAGTGAGGCCATGGCACCCGGCGGCGTCCTGTTCGACTTCCTGCCGATCTGGATCGTGATCCTCGGCCTCGCCGTCTTCTTCTACGTGCTCCTCGACGGCTTCGACCTCGGCGTCGGCATCCTGTACGGCTTCGCCCCGGCGGAGGACCGGCCGCTCCTGATGAACTCCATCGCGCCGATCTGGGACGGCAACGAGACCTGGCTGATCCTCGGCGGGGTCGGGCTTCTGGCGGTGTTCCCGCTCGCCTACGCGATCATCATCCCGGCCGTGTACTTCCCGATCCTCCTGATGCTGCTCGCGCTCGTGTTCCGGGGCGTCGCCTTCGAGTTCCAGTTCAAGAATCCGGCGATCCGCCGGCTGTGGCGGTGGGGCTTCTGCCTCGGATCGGTCCTCGCCACCCTGGCGCAGGGCTTCGTGCTCGGCGCCTTCGTGCAGGGCTTCCGGGTGAAGGGCCGCGACTTCGCCGGCACCTCCTTCGACTGGCTCACCCCGTTCGCGGCGACGACGGGGGTCGCGCTCCTCCTCGGCTACGCGCTCCTCGGCGCCGGCTGGCTGGTCCTGAAGACCGAGGGGCACCTCCAGGACTGGGCGCGCCGCATGGGGCGGATCTGCCTCCTCGGGGTGCTGGCGGCAATCGCGGTCGTCAGCCTCTGGACCCCGCTTGCCGATCCGGCGGTGGCCGCGCGCTGGTTCTCCTGGCCGAACGTCGCCTTCCTGGCCCCCGTCCCGGTGCTGACGGCGCTCGCGGCGCTCGCGGCGTGGCGGGCCCTGAACGGATGGGGACCGGATGCGGGGCCGTTCCTGTGGGCGATGCTCCTGTTCCTGCTGTCCTATCTCGGCATCGCGATCAGCCTCTGGCCCTACATCGTGCCGCGGCAGGTCACGGTGTGGGAGGCGGCCTCCTCGCAGGGCACGCAGGCGTTCCTGCTCATCGGAACCCTGTTCCTGCTTCCGGTCATCGCCGTGTACTCGTCCTGGTCGTACTGGGTCTTCCGCGGCAAGGTGCGGGGCGATGTCGGCTACCACTGACCGGCCGCCCGTTGCGGCGATCCCCCGGCAGCCCCTCCCGCCGTCACGCGCATCGGGCGAGGGACCTACCCCCGCAGCGCCCGCTCGACCAGCCCCGCCGCGGCCAGCGCCCGCCCGTCGTCGCCGAACCGGGCGATCACCTGGACGCCGACCGGCAGGCCGGCCGCATTGCGCTCGACCGGCACCGTCACGCAGGGCACGCCCATCAGGGTCCAGAGGCGGTTGAAGCGCGAATCCCCCGTGTTGGCGAGGCCGGCGGGCGCCGCGCCCGGGGCGGCGTAGGTCAGGAGCACGTCGAAGCCGTTCTCCGAGAAGACGTCCTTCAGGCCGCGGCGGGCATGGTGGGCGGTGCGGCGGGCGGCGTCGTAGGCCGGGGTCTCGATGCCTTGCGCCGCGTCGAGGGCGGCGCGCAGGAGCGGCGGCAGGGCGTCGCGGTGGGTGGCGTATTCCCAGGCGAGCGCCTGGCGCGCCTCGTAATCCTGGAGGGTGCCGTGGACCGCGAAGGCCTCCCCGAAGGTGCCCGGCAGGGCGAGGTCGCGCACCATCGCGCCGGCCCGCTCGGCGGCCCGCGCCGCCTTGGCGAGGGCGGCCTCGGCCTCCGGGTCGGGGGCGGCGCAGAATTCCTGGCGCACGATCCCGATGCGCGGCGCGCCGGCATCGCCCATATGCGCAATGGCCGGGCGGTCGGCCATGAGCGCGAGCGCGTGGGCGGCATCCGCGACGCTCGCGGCGAACAGGCCCACCGTGTCGAGGGCCCAGGAATAGCACTTCACCCCCACCGTCGGCAGCAGCCGGAAGGAGGGCTTGATCCCGACGACGCCGCAGAACGCCGCCGGGCGGATCACCGAGCCGCCGGTCTGGGTGCCGAGCGCGAGCGGCAGCATCCCGGCCGCCACCGCGGCGGCGGAGCCCGCCGAGGAGCCCCCGGGCGTGTGGCCGGGATCGTGCGGGTTGCGGGTCGGGGTGGGGTCGAGGAACGCGAAGGGCGTGGTGGTGGTCTTGGCGAGCGGTACCGCGCCGAGGTTCTTGAGCCGCGCCACCACCGGCGCGTCGGCCCGCGGCCGCCAGGTCTCGTAGATGCTCGAGCCCATGCGGGTCGGCAGGTCGGCGGTGTCGATGATGTCCTTGATCCCGACCGCGATCCCCGCGAGCGGCCCGCGCGCCGGGATCACCGGCGCGGCATCGACGCAGACCAGGGCGCCGACCTCCGGCTCGCGGTGCGCGATCGCCTCGCGCACCAGGCCGATCGCCCCATCGGGCGTCAGCCGGCCGGCATCGATTCGGGCGCGGAGATCGAGGAGCGAGAGCATCGGGCCGTCCGTGCGGGAGAGCGAGGGATGCCCTTGTAAGCACAACGGCGCGGCCTGTTCCAGAACACGTGTTCCAGGACACCTCGGGCGCGTTGCGGCCGGGGGCCGGCATCGGCTAAACCGGCGCCGTTCACCCGCCGCACGGCCGCCTGGGGCGGAAAGGCCGGAGCGGCGGGGCGCCGGAGACCCGGCCCCTTCGCGAGAGAGCCTGCCCCGTGACCCTTCCCTCCGCCCTGCCGCTGCGAGCCCAGGCGATGCCGGCCGCGTCTCGCCTCGGGCGCCTCTTCGGCCGCGGGCGCAAGCCCGTCGCGGGCGCGCTGGAGCAGGACGGCGCCGCCGAGGGCTTCGGCGGGCCCGGCATCCTGGCGGTGGCGGGCCTCAAGAAGAGCTACGGCGCCCGCACGGTGGTGCACGATGCCGGCCTGACCGTGCGCAACGGCGAGGCGGTGGGCCTGCTCGGGCCCAACGGCGCCGGCAAGACCACGATCTTCTACATGATCACCGGCCTCGTCTCGGCCGACCGGGGCACGATCAGCCTCGACGGGCACGAGATCACCCGCCTGCCGATGTACCAGCGGGCGCGGCTCGGCATCGGCTACCTGCCGCAGGAGGCCTCGATCTTCCGCGGCCTCAACGTCGAGGACAACATCCGGGCCGTCCTCGAGGTGGTGGAGCCCGACCGCAAGGCCCGCGAGCGCAAGCTCGATGCGCTCCTCGACGAGTTCAACATCGCCCGCCTGCGCAAGTCGCCCTCGATCGCCCTGTCGGGCGGCGAGCGGCGGCGCTGCGAGATCGCCCGGGCGCTCGCCTCCTCGCCGTCCTTCATGCTGCTCGACGAGCCCTTCGCGGGCATCGATCCGATCGCGGTCGGCGACATCCAGGAACTGGTGATGCACCTCAAGGGCCGCGGCATCGGGGTGCTCATCACCGACCACAACGTGCGCGAGACGCTCGGCCTGATCGACCGGGCCTACATCGTGCATTCGGGCCGCATCCTGACCGAGGGCACGCCCGACGAGATCGTCGCCAACGAGGACGTGCGCCGGCTCTACCTCGGCGAGGATTTCCGGCTGTAACGGCCGGGGCGATCGCGCGGATCGACGCTCCCGCGGCGCGGCCGGCAGGAGCACGCGCCCCCATCGACCCTCGGTCATCCGCGGCATCTGTCCGGCGCGACGCCCGGCCTCGGCTTCGGCGAGCGAGGGCCCCGCCCGGACCGACTTTCCTCCCCCTGCGTCGCTGACGCGGACGGGGAGAGAATCGGCACTTTTTTCCGCTGGTGTCGGGCCTCGCCCCGCGTCACCCTCGCGGGAGGCTCACGTCCGCTTTGACGCGTGTCACGCTTCGGTTTAAAGCTGTGTTCAGGGATCTGAAGCAAGAGTCGTGCCGACCCCGGTCGGAACCGGGGCGACACATGTCGGGGCTGGCTGATGGGTTTGCTGCAACGGCTCGAGATGCGCCAGGGCCAGGCCCTGGTGATGACGCCGCAACTCCTGCAGGCGATCAAGCTGCTGCAGCTCTCCCACCTCGACCTCGCCGCCTACGTCGATGCCGAACTCGAGCGCAACCCGCTGCTGGAACGGGCCGAGGTCGAGGCGCCGGAGCCCGGCGAGGCCAGAAGCGAGGCCATGGGCGAGGCGGCCGAGCCGGGGCGGGACGGGGGCGACGGCTTCGACGGCGGCGAGGCGGCCGAGCCCTGGCTCTCCCACGACCTGAACCCGAGCCGCAGCGAGATCGAGGGCGACCTCGGCACCCGCCTCGACAACGTGTTTCCGGATGACGGGCCGGTGGGCCGCGAGGCCCCGACCGGCGCGGAAGGGCTCTCGCTCACCCCCGCCCCCTGGGGCAGCACCGGCGGCAGCTTCGACGGCGAGGCGCCGGATTTCGAGGCGACCCTGACGAGCGAGTCCTCGCTGCACGACCACCTCTCGGCCCAGCTCGACCTCGCCACCCGCGACCCCGTCGAGCGCCTGGTCGGCGGCTTCCTGGTCGATGCCATCGACGAGGCCGGCTACCTGCGCGAGGACCTCTCCGCCCTCGCCGAGCGCCTCGGCGTCGGGCTCAGCGTGGTCGAGCGGGTGCTGGGCCTCGTGCAGGGCTTCGATCCCGCGGGGATCGGCGCCCGCGACCTCGCCGAGTGCCTGGCGATCCAGCTGCGCGAGCAGGACCGGTTCGATCCGGCGATGCAGGCGCTGGTCTCGCGCCTCGACCTCGTGGCCAAGCGCGACTTCGCGGCCCTGCGCCGCCTGTGCGGCGTCGACGAGGAGGACCTCGCCGACATGCTGTCCGAGCTGCGCCGGCTCGACCCGAAGCCCGGCCGCGCCTTCGGCTCCGGCCCGATCGAGGTGCTGGTGCCGGACGTGTTCGTGCGCCCGGCGCCGGACGGCTCCTGGCTCGTCGAGCTCAACAGCGAGGCCCTGCCCCGGGTGCTGGTCAACCAGAGCTACTACGCCACCGTCTCGCGCGGGGCCAAGACCGACACCGACAAGGCCTTCCTGTCGGAGTGCCTGCAGACCGCCAACTGGCTCACCCGCAGCCTGGAGCAGCGCGCCCGCACCATCCTGAAGGTGGCGAGCGAGATCGTGCGCCAGCAGGACGGGTTCTTCGTCAACGGCGTCGCCCACCTGCGGCCGCTCAACCTGAAGACCGTCGCCGACGCGATCGGGATGCACGAATCCACCGTCTCGCGGGTGACCTCGAACAAGTCGATCGGCACCAGCCGCGGCACCTTCGAGATGAAGTACTTCTTCACCGCGGCGATCCCCGGGGCAGCGGGGGCGGCGGCGCATTCCTCGGAGGCCGTGCGCCACCGCATCAAGCAGCTCATCGACGGCGAGACGGCCGACGACGTGCTCTCCGACGACGCCCTGGTGCAGCGCCTGCGCGGCGAGGGCGTCGACATCGCCCGCCGCACGGTGGCGAAGTACCGGGAATCCCTGCGCATCCCCTCCTCGATCGAGCGCCGGCGCGAGCGCGCCGCGATGCCGGCGCGCTGACCTCCGATACCCGCCTGCCCGTGCTGAGCCGGCTTCGTTGACTTCGCGTCCGGCCGTTCCTAGCTGTTGAAGGCTGGCCCTTGCGCCGGAGACGTCCCCGGGGCGCGGGCCGACGAACGACGAGACCGGAGGGAGCCGATGGCAGCGTTGCGCGTGTCAGGTCGTGGCGTGGATCTGGGGGAAGCCCTGAGAACCCGGGTGGAGCAGCGGATCGCCTCCGTGCTCACCAAGTACTTCGACGGCGCCTACCACGGTCACGTGACGGTCGCGCGGGACGGCAGCGCCTACCGCACCGACTGCGTGCTGCACCTGCCCTCCGGCATCACCCTCGAGGCCTCGGGCGCCGCCCACGACGCCCATGCGAGCTTCGACCAGACCGCCGAGCGGATCGAAAAGCGCCTGCGCCGCTACAAGCACCGCCTCAAGAGCCATCCGAACGGGCACGCGAAGGAGGCGGCCGTCGATGGCGCGCTCCTCAGCGACACCGCCGTGATGGAGGCGGCCTACTCGGTGATGGAGGCGCCCGAGGAGGATACCGGCGATCACCCGCCGATCATCGCCGAGAGCACCCGCACCCTGCACCGGCGCACGGTGAGCGAGGCGGTGGTGGAGCTCGATCTCACAGGTGTCCCCGTCCTCGTCTTCGTTCACGCTGGAACCGAGCGGGTCAACGTCGTATACCGTCGAGGCGACGGCGCGATCGGGTGGATCGATCCGCCGGAACGCGGCACTCCGTGAGCGGGCTCGTCGCCCCGCTTCCGGAGGGCCTCCGGTCCTGGAACATGAGCAGGGGGCGCCCTTCGCGCTCCCCGCCGATGAGGCAGCGGTCTCGATGCCATTGCTGGAATTCCTGAAGCCGGAGGCGGTCCTCCCGGCGCTGCGGGCGCAGGGGAAGAAGCAGGTTCTGCAGGAGCTGGCCGCCCACGCGGCCCGCCACCTGCCGGGCCTCGACGAGCGGGAGATCTTCGAGACGCTGCTCCAGCGCGAGCGCCTCGGCTCCACCGGGATCGGCGAGGGCGTGGCGATCCCGCACGGCAAGCTGCCGGGGCTCGACACGCTGTTCGGCCTGATGGCCCGCCTCGAGCGCCCGGTCGATTTCGAGGCCCTGGACGGCCAGCCGGTCGACATCGCCTTCCTGCTGCTGGCCCCCGAGGGCGCCGGCGCCGACCACCTCAAGGCGCTCGCCCGGGTCGCCCGGGTGCTGCGCGAGCCCGGCATCATCGACCGCATCCGCGCGGCCCGCGACGCCGACGCGCTCTACGCCCTCCTGACCCAATCCCCCGCCCAGGCGGCGTGACGATGCGCCGACCCGTCCTCGCGGCGGCGATGCTGCCGGCCGCCATCGTCCTGGCCGCCCCCGGCGCGAACGCCGTCGACGGCACCTGCGCCCGCGACCTCCTCGTGGCGCAATCCTCGCAGAAGATGGCGATCGAGCGCCTGGAGACGCTGGGCGACAGCGAGGCCGACCGCTGCCGCGGCTGGCGCCAGCACGTCGACACGATGCGCCGCGCCGCGACCGTCTACGGCCGCTGCCTCTCGGGCACGGAGCGGAGCGAGCGCCTGGCTCAGGTCCAGGGCTCGGAGAAGGAGTTTTCGGATTTGCTCCGGACCCGCTGCAAGGGGCGCTGACGAGGGGGCCCCTGAAAGAAGGGGGCGCCGAGCCGCCTCACCGCATCAGCGGCTCGGCCACCACCTTCACCGGGTGCCCGCGGCTGACCAGCACCGCCGCGCTCGAATGCTCGGGATCGCTCTCGAAGCGGGTGCGGACCCAGGCGACCAGGAACTTCACGTATTCGGAGGCGAGCAGCCGCGCCGAGGCCGGGTGGCGCCACCACTGGTCGGGGTCGATCCCGTCCGAGACGACCGGGTGCGGGACCACCCGGTGGCCGCCCGCCAGCGCGTGGTCGAGCTCCACCAGCGTGCGCGGCATGTGGTAGTTCGAGGTCACGACGGCGACGCTGCGGAACCCGTTCTCGCGCATCCAGCGGCGGATCTCGATGGCGTTGCCGATGGTGTTGCGGGCCCGGTAGTCGAGATCGACGCAGCAGGCGATCAGATGCTGCTGGCCCGGGTTGAGCCGGGCGATCTCGTCGCGGCTGGTGCGCTCGTTGACCCCCGTGATCAGCAGGCGCCGGCCGTAGCCGCCGGCGAGCAGGTCCATCGCGTCCTCGATGCGCTGGGCGCCGCCGGTCAGCGCCACGATCCCGTCCGAGGGGCCGAGCGGAAGCCGCTCCGCCCGGGCGAGGCCCGCCACGAAGGCCAGGAAGCCGAGGCCGAGGGCGAGGCCTCCGGCGAGGCCCGCCCCGGCGAGGACGAGCGCGAAGCGGCGCCGCAGGCTCCACCGGGTCGGGGGCGGCCCCTCGGGCCCGCCGCCCGGCCCGAACCAGCCTGCCCGGTCGCCGGTTCGCGTCTTCATTGCGCGCTGCATCCGTGCGGTCATCTCACCCGTAGCGAGCATAGTGCCGATTGCGGCGGCCGAGAGGCAACCACCCGAAAGGCCGAATCGTTCACCCGGCCCTCCCTTGTGAAGAGCGGGCACGGATCGACGCCACGATGATCCACCTTACCCGGCGTCGCTGGCGCCGGGCTGGCGTCCGACACCGCCCGTCGCGCGCCTGACGCTGCGGGATGGGACCGCGCTGGCTCGGCGACCTGCTCCTTCCTGTGTGTGGACCGGTCGGCGAGGGCCTTGCTGGATGCCAGGAGGTCGAGGCCGGTCCGTCCGTCGCCTCGGGCGGGCGTCGAACGGGGATCCGGGCGCCTCGCCCAGGCCGTGATGGATGAACATGGCAGAGGGGTGAAGCCTTCGTTCCTGGACCCTGTCGATCGCGTCGCGTATCGAACATCAATGCCTTAACCACAGTTTACATAGATCTTTGACTGCAATTTTTTTCGTGACACCTTGTCGAGGCGTCGCGGGCGTCAATAAAAATTCGGATGAGAAATATGAAACACGCTGTCCATCTGGCTCTTGGCTTGTTTGGCATTGCCGCGCTCGCAGCCTCGACTGCCGAGGCCCGCCCGTTCCACGGCGGCGGTGGCGGAGGGGCGCGCGCAGGCGGCTTCGCCGGCGGCGTCCGGCCGAGTTTCGGCGGTGTCCGAGCGCCTGGGTTCGGCGGCTATCAGGCCCGCGCCTTCGTCCAACGCCCGGCCTTCGGCGGCTACCGCGGCTACGCACCGCGCCCGCACGGATATGGCCACGGCCACGGCTACGGCTACGGCTACGGCTACGGCTACGGCTACCGCAATGTGGTCCACAGAGGTTACCGCGGTGGCGAATATCGGGGCGGGGGCGTCGCGCTCGGCCTGTTCGGCGCAGCGGCCGGAACGTTCCTGGGTGCTGCGGCCCTCGATGCCTACGACGCCTCGCCCGAGCCCGTCTCTGTCGACCCCGGTTATGATGGCGGCCCTGACTTCGAGTGACGGCATCCGCTGAACCCGGAGAGCCCCGCCGTGATCGGGCTGCGTCGTTTGAAGATCGAGCCTCTTTTCGAGTCCCCGGACATGACGATCAGGACGGATTCACGCGCGGGAGAGCCGAACGTTCGGCTCCGTGTGTATCGGCTGCTTGCCGGGATCGGGATCGCCACCCTGGCGTCCGGTTCGGCGGACGCCGAGTCACTGTTCCTCCGCATCCGGCCCAACGGCACCCCGTTGCCGGTCGTCGAGACCCTTGCCAACCCGGATGGCGAGCGTGCGTTCCACGCCAGGCCTTCCGGGTTCGTGGAGATCAACTCCGGCTTCCCGATGGGGGAGACCGTCCGGTCGGTCGCAAGCGGCCGTCTTGGATATGTCGTGAGACACGTCCCCGACCGGGACGACGACCGGCCGCACGGGCGGGGATATGGACATCGCGACGGCGACCCAGACCGTCACGTCTCCGCACGCTCCGGTCGCCGAGGCGGCATCACCGAGATCCTTGGCCCGTTCGCGGCGGCCGATTCTCCTGTCTACGTGGCGCCTCCGGTACACAAGGACCCTTTCGCCGATTGAGAAGGCGGAACCCGTGCGGAGGCGTCGTGTCGGGACGCCGCCGGTGGCGCGCTCCGCGTCCAGCCCGCTGACCAGGCATCGCGCTCCGCGCGGGCCGCCTGCCCCCCTCACCGGCGACGACAAGACCGGCGGGGTTCATACACTTGCATCCTGTGAATTACATCTGTAAGAAAGGCGCCGGAAACGCACGCCGGAGCGCCGATGAACGGCCCCACGCACCACGCCCTTTACCTCCACGGCCCCTATGATGCGCGCCTTGCGCCCTACGCGCTGCGCGACGGCCAGCCCGGCGAGGCCCTGCTCGACGTTGCGGCAGTCGGGCTCTGCGGCTCCGACCTGCACTACTTCAAGGACGGCGGCATCGGCGCGGCGACCATCGCCAAGCCCTTCGTGCCCGGGCACGAATTCTGCGGCCGGCTGACCTGCGACGACCCGGAGCTGGGACTCGCCCGCGGCACGCTGGTGGCGGTCGACCCCAACAAGGCCTGCCGGCATTGCGAGTTCTGCGAGCGCGGCCACCCGAACCTCTGCCCCAACGTCGAGTTCATCGGCGCGCCGCCCTTCGACGGCGCCATGACCGAGCAGATCTGGGTGCCGAAGAGCCAGGTCGTGCCGCTGCCGCAGCACTTCACGCCCCTCGACGGGGTCATGCTGGAGCCCCTCGGGGTCGCGATCCACGCGGTCGACCTCGCCAAGCCGCGGCTCCTCGAGCGGGTCGCCCTGATCGGGCTCGGGCCGATCGGCCTCCTGATCCTGCAGGTGCTCAAGGTGGCGGGCGCCGGCGAGGTGCTGGCGGTCGACCCCCAGGAGCACCGGCGCGACCTCGCCCGGCGCCTCGGCGCGGCCGCCGTCGGCGCCTCGGTCGAGGACATCCGCGACTGGACGCGGGGCGAGGGCTGCCCGCTGGTGGTCGAGGCGACCAACGCGCCCGAGGGGTTTCGCGATGCGGTGCGGGCGGCCAAGATCGGCGGCCGGGCCGTGCTCGTCGGCATCCCGGACGGGGACGTCTACACGATGCCGGCCGCCGAGGCCCGGCGCCGTGGCCTCAAGATCAAGTTCGCGCGCCGGATGGGCGAGGTCTACGCCAGGGCGATCGCGCTCGTGGAGAACCACCAGGTCGACGTCGCCAGCCTGGTCAGCCACCGGGTCGGCCTCGACGGGGCGGCGGCCGCCTTCGGGCGCCACGCCCAGAACACCCCCGGCGTCGTCAAGACCCTGATCTACCCCAACGGGCAATGACGCCAGAACGGCCAAGAATTTCATCTCAATAACGATCTTGAACCCAATAACGAGGGATCGATGAGGAAACGCACGAGAGGCACCGCCGCGGCCCTGGCCGTCCTGGCGGGAGGGGCCCTTGCGGGGGCGACCCTGTGGCAGGCCCCCGCCCGGGCCGCCGACTGGCTGGAGAGCGCGGCCGCCCCCCTCAAGGGCACCGCCGTCACCACCACCTTCCTCGACCGGCCGGGCTACCGCGCCATCATCAAGCTCCTGCCGGACTTCGAGAAGAAGACCGGCATCAAGGTCAATTACGAGATCGTCCCCTACGAGAACGCCCGCGAGAAGCAGGTCCTGAACTTCACCTCGCGCGGCGACCTCACGGTGGCGCTGGTCGACCTTGTCTGGATCGGCGAGTTCGCCGAGAACGGCTGGATCGAGCCGATCGACGGTCTCAAGGGCGACGCCAGGATCACCGACCCGAACCTGAACCTGCAGGGCTTCTTCCCGCTCCTGCTCGACGCCTTCGGGTCCTGGGGCGGCAAGGTCTACGGCCTGCCCTTCGACAACTATTCGGGCCTCCTGTTCTACAACGCCTGCATGCTGAAGGACGCCGGCTTCGACAAGCCGCCGGCGACCTGGGAGGCGCTGCTCAAGGACTACGCCCCGAAGCTGACCAAGGCCGACAAGAACCAGTTCGCCTTCGCGTTGCAGTCGCGCCGCGGCGAGACCCAGTCGGCCGACAGCTTCATGCGGGTGCTTTGGCCGTTCGGCGGCTCGCTCCTCGACAAGAACTTCAAGTCCAACCTCAACAGCCCCGAGAGCCAGGCCGGCCTGCAGTTCCGCCAGGACCTGATGAAGGTCATGCCGCCGGGCGTCGTCAGCTTCGACCACAATGAGGCGGTGAACGCCCTGGCGCAGGGCCAGGTGGCGATGATCACCGAGTGGTCGGCCTTCTACGGCACGCTCACCGACCCGAAGACCTCGAAGCTCGGCGACTGCCTGGCAGTGGCGCCGGAGCCGGAAGGCCCGGCCGGGCGCCTGCCGGCCCTCGGCGGCTTCTCCCTCGCGGTCGCCTCGCAGGCCTCCGACGCGGAGAAGAAGGCGGCCTGGCTGTTCATCCAGTGGGCCACCTCGGAGGCGATCGCCCGCCCCTATGTCGAGGCCGGCGGCGTCTCGGGCCGCACCTCCATCTACCAGCAGCCCGACATCAAGGCCTCGTACAAGTTCGTCGAGCCGATGGTCGCCTCCTGGCAGAAGGGCGTGCCGCAATACCGCCCCCGCTTCCCGGCCTGGCCGGCGATCTCCGAGGTCGTGGCCGAGTGGGGCTCGAAGATGATGCTGGGCGAGACCACCCCGGCGGCCGGCGCCAAGGAGATCGGCAGCCGCATGGAGGGGATCCTGGCCAAGGAAGGGTACTACTCCGGCAAGAAGGCGCTGCTGCAGTAGGGCGGCGGAGGCGTCGGGGCGTATTTCGCGCCTCGACCGGGACGATATCCCGGCTCACTTCGGAGCTTGTCCGAGGGAGCCGACCGAAGGGAAACCCTCGATGTCATCCCGGGGCCGCGCAGCGGAGCCCGGGATCCAGACGCGCAGGTGTTTCGGAAGAAGGCGGATTGCCTCCCGCCTAATCCTGAACCTTCAGCGGTTCTGGATCCCGGGCTCCGCTGTGCGGCCCCGGGATGACGCGGAGAGGTGTCGACGTCCGTGCCAGGTCACCTGGCTCGGCGAAGCAAGCAGGCTCTCAGGAGAACCGCCCGTGCCCACCCCCTACCGCCAGGCCCTCGCCGAGCTGGAGCGCGTCTTCGAGCGCCTCGACGACGACGCCGTCGACGCGGCCGTCGCGGCGATCGCCGGGGCGGGGCGGGTCGCGCTCTACGGCGTCGGGCGCGAGGGGCTGCAGGTGCGCGGCCTCGCCATGCGGCTGTTCCACCTCGGGCTTCAGGCGAGCGTCGTCGGCGACATGACGACCCCGCCGATCGGAGCGGGCGACCTGCTCGTCGTCTCGGCCGGGCCCGGCAGCTTCTCGACCGTGCTGGCGCTGATCGACACCGCCCGCGCCGCCGGGGCCGCCGTGCTGGTGGTGACGGCGCAAGGGCAGGGCGAGGCGGCGGGCCGCGCCGACCGCGTCCTCGTCGTCCCGGCCCAGACCATGGCGGATGACCAGGCGGAGAACGGAGGCGGCGCCTCGATCCTGCCGATGGGATCGCTCTACGAGGGCGCCCTGTTCGTGCTGTTCGAGATCATGATCGTGAAGCTCCGCGCGCAGCTCGGCGTCAGCCCGGAGGCGATGCGCGCCAACCACACCAATCTCGAATGACCCCACACTCTGCCGAGACCGGGGCCGCAGCTGCGGCGCCCGCTGCTGCCGAGACCGGGACCGCAGCTGCGGCGCCCGCTGCTGCCGAGACCGGGGCCGCAGCCGCGGCGCCCGCCGCCCGCGACGCGGCCGCGCCGCAGCGCCTCAATCCCGGCTACGGCCGGCTGACGCCGCTGTGGTTCCTGCTGCCGGCGGTGGGCACGCTCCTGGTGATCGGGATCTACCCGACCCTGTTCGCGCTCGTGACCTCGTTCCGGCGCTACAACCTCGCCCGGCCGCGGGACGGCTTCCCGTTCGTCGGGTTCGAGAACTACCTGGGCGTGCTCGGCGACCGGACCTACTGGGATTCGCTCCTCCTCACCGCCAAGTTCTTCCTGACCGTAATGCCGGTCGAGCTGGTCCTCGGCATCGCCATCGCGCTGATGCTGCACCAGCCGGGCCTGCCTTTCCTGCGGGCCCTCGCCCGGGTCTCGCTGGTGGTGCCGCTCGCCACCACCTTCGCGGTGGTCGGGCTGATCGGGCGGCTGATCTTCAACCGCGACTTCGGGGTCGCCAACCAGCTGCTCGGCCTCGTCGGGCTCGGCGGCTTCGACTGGCTAGGCTCCTCGGCCGGGGCCTTCGCGGCGATCGCCATCATGGACATCTGGCAGTGGACACCGTTCTGCGCCCTGATCTTCCTCGCCGGCCTGTCGATGGTGCCGGTGGAGATCGAGGAAGCGGCGCGCCTCGAGACGCCCTCGCGGCTCGCGCTCCTGCGCCACGTCCAGCTGCCCTACCTGCTGCCCGGGCTCACCGCCGTGCTGATCCTGCGCTCGGCCGACATCCTCAAGCTGTTCGACATGGTGTTCGTGATGACCCGGGGCGGGCCGGGCTCGGCCACCGACCTGATCTCGATCTACATCCAGCGGATCGGCTTCCGGGTCTTCGACATGGGCACCGCCTCGGCCCAGGCGATCCTGCTCCTGATCGTCACGATCGCCTTGAGCCGGCTCTACATCCGCCTCCTCTACCGGGAGATCGACTCGTGACCGGCCGATCCGCGCGCGTGCTCCACGCCCTCGGGCTCCTCGTCACCTTGGGCTTCACCCTGTTTCCGTTCTACTGGATGGTGTCGTCGAGCCTGAAGGAGCAGGCCGCGCTGCTGGCCTCGCCGCCGGTGTGGCTGTTCCGCCCGACGCTCGCCCACTACGCCGAGATCTTCGCCGACCAGAAGGTCTCGGGCGCCATCGTCAACTCCCTGATCGTGGTCTGCACCACCACCGTCCTGGCGGTCTGCCTCGGCACGCCGGCGGCCTACGCGCTTGCCCGGTTCGAGTTCCGCGGCAAGCGCGACCTGTGGTTCTGGTTCATCTCGAACCGGATGATCAGCCCGATCGTGCTCGCCCTGCCGGTCTACCTGCTGGCGCTTCAGGTCAACCTGCTCGACACCCACCTCGTCCTGATCCTGATCTATCTCACCTTCAACCTGCCGATCGTGATCTGGATCTGCACCGACCAGTTCCGGTCGATCCCGCGCGACCTCGAACAGGCGGCCCGCCTGGAGGGCGCCGACCAGTTCACGATCTTCCGGCGGATCTACCTGCCCCTCGGCGTGCCCGGCATCGCGGTCTCGGCGATCTTCAGCTTCATCTTCTCGTGGAACGAGCTGCTCTACGCCCTCGTGCTCACCCGCCGCCAGGTGCAGACCGCCCCCGTCGTCGCGACGAGCTTCATGTCCGGCTACGAGCTGCCCTGGGGCAAGATCATGGCGACCGGCACCGTCATCGTGCTGCCGGTGACGCTGTTCGCCCTCGCGGTCTCGCGCCACATGGTCCGCGGCCTCACCATGGGGGCGACCAAGTGACCAACCCGGAAGCGACGACCCAGGAAGTGACGACCCGGGAAGCGACGAGCCCGCCCGTCGGCATCAACCTGTCGTTCTGCGTCAAGCGCTGGGTCACGCCGGCGCTCTGGGCGCCGCTGGTGCGGGACGCGCTCGGCCTCGACCTCGTCCAGCTCACCTTCGACCTCGTCGATCCGCTCTGGCCCGACGCGGTGCTCGACGCCGCGGCGGACGACATCCGGGAGATTGCGGCCCGCCACGGGATCACGGTCCACAGCGCCTTCGTGGGGCTGGCCCATTACAGCTTCAACCAGCTCCTCCACCCCGACCCGCGCCTGCGCGACGTCGCCGAGCACTGGCTCACCCGCGCCTACCGTTTCGCCGCCCGGGCCGGCATCGCTCGGGTCGGCGGTCCCCTCGGGGCGGTGGCGGCGCGCCCGGACGGGCACGAGGCGGAGGCGATCCCCGACTCCGACTACCGCGACCTGATCGCCCGGATGCACCGCCTCGCCGAGGCCGCATCCGGAGCGGGGCTCACCGAGCTCCTGGTCGAGCCGACCCCGTTGCGCCGGGAATGGCCCTGGACCGTCGCCCAGGCCGTCCGGATGGCCGAGGACCTCGCAGGGACCGCCCTGCCCTGGCGCTACTGCGTCGACTGGGGTCATGGCACCTACGAGCCGCTCTACGGGCCGGGCCGGGCCGCGATGGAACCGTGGTTCTGGGGCCTGGGAGACCGGATCGGCGCGGTCCACCTCCAGCAGACCGACTACCAGCTCGACCGCCACTGGGACCTGACGAAGCCGGGCCGGGTCGATCCGCGCGCCGCCCTCGAACTCCAGCGCAGCGCCGGCCTCGGCCACGCGCCGGTCTTCCTGGAGGTGTTCTACCCGTTCGAGCAGGACGACGCCTCGGTGCTCGACGCGGTGCGCCGCTCGGCGCTGATCTTGCGCGAGGCGGCCGCGTGAGGGCGGGTGCCGAGGAGGCCGACCACGAGGGCGAGCACGTCCGGGCCCGGGTGGCCTGGTACTACTTCATCGCCGGCCTCAAGCAGCAGGAGATCGCCGACCGGCTCGGCATCACGCGCCTCAGGGTGAACCGGATCGTCGGCCAAGCCCGGACCGACGGCTCGGTGCATATCGAGCTGCGGATGCCGCTCGCCCATTGCGTCGCCCTGGAGGCGCGGCTCAGGGATCGCTTCGGCCTCGCCGAGGCCGTGGTGGTGCCGGCGGTGGGCGACCCGGCCGTCCAGCAGCGCGTCATCGGCGAGGCGGCGGGCGCCCTGCTCGACCCCCTGCTGGCGGAGGGCCGCGGCCTCGGCGTCGGCTGGGGCAGCACGCTCTCGGCGGCGGCCCGGCGGATCACCCCGCGGCGCCTCCCCGGCGCCTGGGTGGCAGCCCTGATGGGCGGGCTGACCCGCGGCTCGGGCACCAACACGTTCGAGGTCGCGACGGAGTTCGCCCGGGCGCTCGGGGCCGAGTGCTACTACCTGCCGGCGCCGATCTACTGCCCGTCGAGCGAGAACCGGCTCGCGCTCCTGACCCATTACGGCCTCGCCGAGGCGATGCGGCGGGCGCGCCAGGCCGACGTCGCCCTGGTGGCGGCCGGCGACCTGTCCGACCTCTCGCTGCTGGCCCGCACCCAGACCGTCTCGGAGAACCGCGCGGCCCTCGCGGCGGCCGGCGCGGTCGGCGACCTGCTCGGCGTCTACCTCGACCGCGACGGCCGGCCGGTCGACCACCCCCTCAACGCCCGCGCGGTCGCCCTGCCGCCCGACGACCTGCGCGAGGTGCCGTGCTCGATCCTCGCCGCCGGCGGCCCGCACAAGGCCGGCATCGTGGCGGCGGTGCTGCGCGCGCGCTACGTCAACCGCCTCGTCACCGACGAGGCGGTGGCGGGGATGATCCTGGACGAGGAGGCGCGCGCGTGAGCGGGATCGTGACGAGCCGAGGCCGACGGAGGGGCGAGCCCGTCCAAGCGCGATCACATTATCTCGGAACCTGGTCGATTTGGTTGACTTGCTTGTCCCATCCGCGACCTCATCCTGAGGTGTCAGTCGATTGGAGATCGACTGACCTCGAAGGAGGCCTCCAGAAGTCTCAGAGCGATCTGGAGGCCTCCTTCGAGGCCGCGCGATCTTCGATCGCCCGGCACCTCAGGATGAGGTCGAGGATGGGATCGAACACGCTCACGGTACAGGCCCTGAGCGTCACGCGTGACCGCGGGACTGCGCGCCGTCCAATGATCCGCCGCGCGCCCGATCACCGGCACACCGCGCAGGCAGCGCGATGAGCACCCCCCTCGTCCTCGCCGTCGATGTCGGCACCCTGTCGGCCCGGGCCGGTTTGTTCACCCTGGACGGGCGCTGCCTCGCGGCGCGCCAGGCGCCGTTCCGGCTGCTGCGCCCGGCCGAGCACCACGCGGTCTACCGCATGGCGGAGATCTGGGCGGCGGTGGGCGCCTGCCTGCGCGAGGCCATGGCAGTAGAGCCCGGCGCGGCCGCGCGGGTCGCCGGGCTCGCCTTCGACGCCACCTCGTCGCTCGCGCTCACCGCCACGGGCGAGCCCCCGCTCGACGGCGAGGCCGACGTGGTCTGCTGGATGGACCACCGGGGCGAGGCGGAGGCGCTCGACATCGACCGCACCGGCCACCGCTTCCTCGATCATGTCGGCGGCGCCGTCTCGCCGGAGACGAACCTGCCGAAGCTGCTCTGGCTCAAGCGCCACCGCCCCGAAGCCTGGGCCCGGCTGACGGCCGCCCGCGACCTCTGCGACGAGCTCGCCTACCGGGCGACCGGCATCGACCGCCACTCGGTCTGCGGCCTCGCCTGCAAGTGGCCCTACCTGCCGAACGACGACGAGCCCTGGTGCCGCGACCTCCTCGACGCGCTCGGCCTCGAGGACCTGACCAGCCTCGGGCGCCTCGCGGCGGCGCCTGCCCATGTCGGCACGGTGCACGGCCCGCTCGGCGCGGACGCGGCGCGGGATTTCGGCCTGCCGCCCGGCCTGCCGGTCGCGGTCGGGCTGATCGACGCCGAGGCCGGCGCCCTCGGGGTGCTCGGGCGCGACTGCCGTCCGCGCCTCAACCGGGTGCTGCCGATGATCGCCGGCACCTCGACCTCGTTCATGCCCTTCGCTCCCGACGCGCGCTTCGTGCCGGGCGTCTGGGGCCCGTTCAAGGACGCGGTCTTCCCCGGCCTGTGGATGCACGAGGCCGGGCAGAGCCTGTCGGGCGCCGCCCTCGACGCCGTGCTGGCCCACCACCCGGCGAGCCCCGGGCCGCCGACGCCGGAGCGCCACGCGGCGGCCGCCGCCGCGGTGCTGGCCTGCCTCGACGCCGAGGGGCCGGCCTTCGCGGCCCGCCGCCACGTCGTTCCGGACTGGCTCGGCAACCGGGCGCCGCTCGGCGACGGGCGGGTGCGGGCCCTCCTCACGGGAATCGGCGAGGAGACGAGCGAGCGGTCGTTCCTGGAGGCCTACTACGCCACCGCCCGGGCGCTCGCCCTTCAGACCCGGCACATCCGCGAGCACCTGAACCGCCACGGCTACGCCATCGACACGGTGGCGCTGGCCGGCGGGCATCGGCACAACCCGCTCCTGATGCGCCTCTACCGCGACGCGCTCGGCTGCACCCTGGTGGTCGGCGAGGCGGCCGAGCCGGTGCTGCTCGGCACCGCCATGGTGGCGGCCACCGCGGCGGGCCTCGTCCCCGACCTGTTCGGCGCCCTCGACGCAATGGCGCCGGAGCAGGCCGCGCTCACCCCCGACCCGGCCTGGGCGCGGGCGCACGAGCGCGCCTACCAGACCTACCTGACCCTGTTCGAGGTCCGCAACACGGTCGAGCGCGACGCGTGGGCGACGGAAGCCGCCCCCCTCGCCGACGACCTCGCGGAAGCGGGCCTCACCGCCGATCACGGATAGACACGAGATGGCCTTCCTGAGCCTCGACGGCATCGTCAAACGCTATGGCGACCACACGGTGGTCGACGGCGTCGGCTTCCGCGCCGAGAAGGGCGAGTTCATCGTCTTCGTCGGCCCCTCCGGCTGCGGGAAGTCGACCCTGCTGCGGATGATCGCCGGCCTGGAGGAGATCAGCGCCGGCACGCTGTCGATCGACGGGCGCGAGGTCACCCATGTCGAGCCCGCCGCCCGCCAGGTCGCGATGGTGTTCCAGTCCTACGCGCTCTACCCCCACATGAGCGTGTACGAGAACATGGCCTTCGGCCTGCAGATGGCGAAGATGCCGGCCGACGAGATCCGCCGCCGGGTCGAGGAGGCGGCCGCCATCCTGCAGGTCGGGCCGCTGCTCCAGCGCAAGCCGCGCCAGCTCTCCGGCGGCCAGCGCCAGCGCGTCGCGATCGGGCGGGCGATCGTGCGCCACCCGAAACTCTTCCTGTTCGACGAGCCGCTCTCGAACCTCGACGCCGAGCTGCGCACCCAGATGCGCATCGAGATCGCCCGGCTGCACCAGAAGCTCGGCGTGACCATGGTCTACGTTACCCACGACCAGATCGAGGCGATGACGCTGGCCGACCGGATCGTGGTGCTGCGGGCCGGCCGCGTCGAGCAGGTCGGCACGCCCTCGGAGCTCTATGACGCCCCGGTCAACACCTTCGTGGCCGGCTTCATCGGCTCGCCGCGGATGAACTTCCTCCCCGCCACCGTGACCGAGGCGGCGGACGGCCGCCTGACCCTGGCGCATCCGAGCTTCGTGGGCGGCCATCTCTCCGCCGCACCCCGCCGCGGCGGGGCGCGCGTCGGCGACCGGATCACGGTCGGCTTACGGCCCGAGCACCTCGCCCTCGACGGCGCCGCGCCCTCGCTCCGCCTGCGGGCGGAGATGACCGAGAATCTCGGCGGCTCGACCCAGATCTACGCCCGGCCGGCGGAGGGCGAGACCCTGTCGATCCTCACCCCCGGCCGCCCCCCGGTCAGGGCCGGCGACGACTTGCCTGTGCGGGTCGCGCCCGAGCAGATCTACCTGTTCGACGGGGCCGGGCTCGCGATCTGAGCGGGCGCCAGCCGGATTGACCAACCGCGAGCCTTGCATGACCCAACCCGCCCGCTTCCTCGGCATCGACATCGGCACCTCCTCGGTGAAGGCGGTCCTCCTCGACGAGACCCAGACCTGCCTTGCCGAGGGCGGCGCGCCGGTGGCGATCGCGCGGCCGCGGCCGCTCTGGTCGGAGCAGGACCCGGAGGCGTGGTGGCAGGCGACGCTTGCGGCGGTGGCCGAGGCGCGCGCCCGGGCGCCGGGGGGCGAGCTGGGCCCCGTGCGGGGGATCGGCCTGTCGGGCCAGCAGCACAGCGCCACGCTGCTCTCGGCCTCGGGCCAGGTGCTGCGCCCGGCGATCCTGTGGAACGACGGCCGCTGCGGGGCGGAATGCGCCGAGCTCCTCGCCCGCGTGCCGGACTTCACGGTGCGCTCGGCCAACGTGCCGATGCCGGGCTTCACGGCCCCGAAACTCCTCTGGGTCGCCCGGCACGAGCCCGAGACCTTTTCCCGGATCGCCAAGGTGCTGCTGCCGAAGGACTACGTCCGCTGGCGGCTCTCCGGCGCCTTCGTGTCGGAGATGTCGGATTCCGCCGGCACGCTCTGGCTCGACGTGGCAGCGCGGCGCTTCGACGACACGCTGCTCTCCGCCTGCGGCCTCAGCCGCGCGCAGATGCCCGACCTCGTCGAGGGCTCGGAGGTATCGGCCCATCTCTCGGCCGACCTCGCGGCGGCATGGGGCTTGGGAGCAGACAGGATTCCGATCGCTGGCGGGGGCGGCGACAATGCCTGCTCGGCGGTGGGGATCGGGGCGGTGCGGGACGGAGACGGCTTCCTGTCGCTCGGCACCTCGGGCGTGCTGTTCGCGACGACCGACCGGATGGTCTCGCGGCCTGAGCGCACCCTGCACGCCTTCTGCCACGCCCTGCCGGGGCGCTGGCACGGCATGGCGGTGGCGCTCTCGGCCGCCGCCTCCCTGTCGTGGCTCGCCGGCCTCGCCGGGGAGGGGGCTCAGGTCGGCGCCCTGATCGCCCGGGCCGAGGCCTTCGCGGCCGATCCGGGCCGGCGCGCCCACGCGCCGGTCTTCGTGCCCTACCTCACGGGCGAGCGCACGCCCCACAACGACCCGGACCTCACCGCCTCGTTCACCGGCCTTCGGGCCGAGCACGGCCTCGACGCGATGGTCTACGCCGTGCTGGAGGGCGTCGCCTTCGCGATGGCGGACTGCCTCGACGTGCTGCGCGAGGCCGGCGCGGCGCCGCGCCACTGCGTCGTCGTCGGCGGAGGCTCGCGCACGGCGTTCTGGAACCAGCTCATCGCCGATACGCTCGACCTGGAGCTCGCCTGCCCGCAGGGCGGGGAGCTCGGCGCCGCCTTCGGGGCGGCGCGGCTCGGCATGCTGTGCGCCGGCGGCACCGAGGCCGAGATCTGCACCCGCCCGCCGACCCGCGCCGTGGTCACGCCCGACCGGCATTTCGCCGCGGAGAGCGCGGTGCGGCGGCGGCGCTACCTGGCGGCGGGGCGGGTCTAGGCATCATTCCGCCGGCCGGGTCGACGGGTGCCGGAACGGTCACCGGCTCGGCGCTGAAAACGATGCAAAACAACGAAGCCAGCAGAGCTGCACGAGGCAGCTCCACAGTCCACGACACGGCATGAGGGCCGCAGACTTTCATCTCTCCCACCCGCGAACCTCGTCCTTCGAGGCCCAGCGATCGACGATCGCCGGGCACCTCAGGATGAGGTTCGCGGGTGGGAGAGGCCGATGCCGCGGTCAAAAACCCCAGCACCGTGCATGCAACGTCACTGAGGCACGATGCGGGAATGAGGGTCGTGGCCGCTCACGGGCGGCCGAGTCGATCGGGCGCTCGCAGAACCAGGCGAGGCGGGACCCCACGGGGCTGGCAACCCGCCCCCCGTCGGTGTAACCGCCCCGGGCGGGCGACGGACCCCGCGAGAGCCAAACGCGCCCCAAGGACCCGCCATGCGCTTCCTCGTGACAGGCACGGCCGGCTTCATCGGCTTCCACCTCGCCCGGCGCCTGCTGCAGGCCGGCCACGAGGTGGTGGGGGTCGACGGGCTGACCGACTACTACGACGTCGCCCTGAAGCGGGCCCGGCTGGCACTGCTCGAGGCGATGCCGGGCTTCTCGGCCCACGCCTTCATGCTGGAGGAGCCCGGCGCGTTCACGGCCCTGATGGCGGGGACACGGCCGGAGGTGGTGGTGCACCTCGCCGCCCAGGCTGGGGTGCGCTACAGCCTGCAGCACCCGGAAGCCTACGTCTCGGGCAACGTGGTGGGCACGTTCCAGGTGCTGGAGGGCTGCCGGTCCCATACGGTGCGCCACCTGCTCTTCGCCTCGACCTCCTCGGCCTATGGCGGCAACCGGGCAGCGCCGTTCCGCGAGACCGACCGGGCGGTCTGGCCGCTCACCATCTACGCCGCCTCGAAGCTCGCCGGCGAGGCGATGGCGCATTCCTACGCCCATCTGTGGCAGATCCCCACCACGGCGTTCCGGTTCTTCACGGTCTACGGGCCGTGGGGCCGGCCCGACATGGCGCTGTTCCTGTTCACCCGGAAGATCCTGGCCGGCGAGCCGATCGACGTCTACGACCACGGCCGGGCGGTGCGGGACTTCACCTATATCGACGACCTCGTCGAGAGCATCGCGCGGCTCGTCGACATCCCCCCTCCCCCGCCCGGCGCGGATCCCGTCTCGGCGGCCGACACCCTGAGCCCGGTCGCGCCCTACCGGATGGTCAATATCGGGGGCGGACGGCCGGTGAGCGTGTCGGCGATGATCGACGCCCTCGAAGACGCGCTCGGATGCCGGGCGGTGCGCCACCTGCGCGACCTGCCGCCCGGCGACGTCGCGCAGACCGAGGCCAGCACCGCGCTGCTGCGCGACCTCGTCGGCTACGTGCCGCAGACGCCGATCGAGGCCGGCATCCCGGCCTTCGTCGCCTGGTACCGGGAGCACTACCGCACGGATCCGTGATCGCCGGCTTGTCAGCGCCCCCGCGACAGTGCTCAATCCCCCCATGCCCCGCAGCCTCGATCCCGAGACCGTGCCCGCCCCCGACGCGGCGCCGCGCCAGACCCGGCGCTACGCCCTGAAGCGCGACGCCATCCTCCACGCCGCCGCCGCCCTGATCAACGAGGCCGGCGTGAAGGGCACGACGCTCGCCGACGTCGCCCGCAGCGTCGGGCTGATGACGAACAGCGTCACCTACTACTACCGCCGCAAGGAGGATCTGGCGGCGGCCTGCTTCCTGCACACGATCGGGGTGCTCGACGGGCTGGTGGCCCGGGCCGAGGCGGCGCCGGACGGGCCGGCGCGGCTCGCGCGCCTCCTCGACCTCGCGGTCGCCCACCGGGCCGCGATGGCGGCGGGCGAGGAGCCGGACATCGCCGTGCTCAACGACGTGCGGGCGCTGCCCGCGCCCCAGGCCGAGAGCGTGTTCTCGGCCTACAACGCGCTGTTCCGCCGCCTGCGCGGCCTGTTCGACGAGGGCGGCCTCGACCGGCAGGACCGCAACGCCCGCACCCATCTGCTGCTCTCGGTGATGCACTCGACCCGGCTGTGGATCCACCGCTACGAGCCGCGCGACTACGCGCGGGCCGGCGCCCGGATGGCCGACCTCCTCACGAACGGCCTGGCGGCGCCGGGCTCGGCCTGGCGGCCGGACCCTCTGCCCGAGCCGGCGCCCGCAGAGGAGAGCGAGGTGTCGCCGGAGGCCTTCCTGCGCGCCGCCACGATCCTCATCAACCAGCAGGGCTATCGCGGCGCCTCGGTCGAGAAGATCTCGGGCCTCCTCAAGGTCACCAAGGGCTCGTTCTATCACCACAACGACAACAAGGACGACCTCGTCGCCAATTGCTTCGCCCGCAGCTTCGCGCAGATCCGGGCGGTGCAGGACGCGGCGGACGCCCGCGGCGGCAGCGGCTGGGACCGGATCTGCACCGCCTCCGCCACGCTGGTGCGCAGCCAGCTCGGGCCGGGCGGTCCGCTCCTGCGCGTCACCGCCTTCAGCGCCCTGCCGGAGGCCCTGCGCACCGAGACGCGCCGCACCATGAACCGCCTGACCGAGCGCTTCGGCTTCTGCCTCGTCGACGGCATGGCGGACGGCTCGGTGCGGCCGCTCGATGCGGGGATCGCCGCGCAGCTCGTCTCCAGCATGGTCAACGCGGCGGCCGAATTGCCGGCCTGGGTGCCGGGGGTGACGCCGGACACCGCCGCGGACCTGTATGCGCGGCCGTTGTTCCTGGGGCTGTTTGCGCCGGCGGCACGGTGAGCGAAGCCCGCTTCATCCTGGTCGCGACCTCATCCTGAGGTGCGAACGAAGTGAGCCTCGAAGGAGGGCTCCAGGAATCTCGGAGACCTCTGGAGCCCTCCTTCGAGGTCAGTCGATGTTCATCGACTGACGCCTCAGGATGAGGTTGCGGGCAGGAGGAATGGTGCAAGGATCGACCAAACCCGCCTCACCCCCCGGCCACCCGCCGCGGCCACATCCGCCCCATCACCTCGTCGCGCCGGATCCAGGCGTGCCAGGCGACTGCCAGCACGTGCAGGGCGAGCACGATCCCGACCGCCCAGGCGATCCAGTAATGCGCGCCGTACCCCGCCTGCGACAGGGCCTTGTCGACCGGCACGAGGCGCGGGAACGAGAAGAGCCCGAACAACGGCAGGCCGTAGCCGCCCGCCGCCGAGTAGACGTAGCCGCTCACCGGCAGGAGCAGCATCAGGACGTAGAGGCTCCAATGGGCCACCTTCGCGGCGAGATGGGCGGAGCGGGAGGGTGGGGCGCGGTAGGCCGGCTCGCCGGCGATCAACCGGTAGACGAGGCGCAGCGGCAGGAGCAGCAGCACCGTCAGGCCGACCGACTTGTGGATGTCGAGGAGCTCGCGCCGCGGCGAGGTGCCGGGGGCCTGCCAGGCGGCGTAGATCCCGATGCCGAGCGCGACGAGGATCAGGGCCGCCATCAGCCAGTGGAAGCCGCGCTGGGTGCGGTCGTAGTGGTAGATCTGGCTGGCACCGGACATCGTTCAGGCGATCCTTAACGGTAGCGACGGCCGAGCTGTCGCGGCGGATCGGGGCGCGAGCGCGGCGGGTTCGTTTCCGGAGTGTCGCGGCGCGGTTGCAACGGCCCGGCCCTCGGGACATATCAGGAACACGTGACGGCCACCCCGGAGACCCGCCGCCGATGGCGAAGACCCACCAGACCTTCGCCTGCCAGTCCTGCGGCGCGGTCTACAACCGCTGGCGCGGGCGCTGCGAGGCCTGCAACGGCTGGAACACGATCGTCGAGGAGACGGGCGCCGCGAGCCCGGTCTCCGGCCCGGTCGCGACGCGGCCGAGCCGGGCGCGGGGCCGGATCTTCCCGCTCGAAGGCCTCACGGGCGAGGTCAAGGAGGCGCCCCGCACCTCGTCGGGCATCGCCGAGCTCGACCGGGTGACCGGCGGCGGCTTCGTGCGCGGCTCGGTGATCCTGCTCGGGGGTGATCCCGGCATCGGCAAGTCGACGCTCTTGATGCAGGCCTCCGCGGCGCTCGCCAAACGGGGCGAGCGCGTCGCCTACATCTCGGGCGAGGAGGCGGTGGGCCAGGTGCGGCTGCGGGCCGAGCGGCTCGGCCTGTCGAGCGCCCCCGTGGAGCTCGCCGCCGAGACCAACGTCGAGGACATCATCGCGACCCTGAGCCAGGGCCGCCCGCCGGCGCTCGCGATCATCGATTCGATCCAGACGATGTGGACCGAGACGGTGGAATCCGCCCCCGGCACCGTGACCCAGGTCCGCGGCTCGGCCCAGAGCCTGATCCGCTTCGCCAAGACCTCGGGCACCGCGGTGATCCTCGTCGGCCACGTCACCAAGGACGGGCAGATCGCGGGCCCCCGTGTCGTCGAGCACATGGTCGACGCGGTGGCCTCGTTCGAGGGCGACCAGGGCCACCATTTCCGCATCCTGCGCGCGGTGAAGAACCGCTTCGGGCCCACCGACGAGATCGGGGTGTTCGAGATGACCGACGGGGGGCTCTCGGAGGTGCCCAACCCCTCGGCCCTGTTCCTCGCCGGGCGCGACCTTGCGGCGCCCGGCACCGCCGTCTTCGCCGGGATGGAGGGGACGCGGCCCCTCCTCGTCGAGATCCAGGCCCTGGTGGCGCCCTCGGCGCTCGGCATGCCGCGGCGCGCCGTGGTCGGCTGGGACCCCAACCGCCTGTCGATGGTGCTGGCGGTGCTGGAGGCCCATGGCGGCATCCGGTTGGGCGGCCACGACGTCTATCTCAACGTCGCCGGGGGCTTGCGCATCAGCGAGCCCGCCGCCGACCTCGCGGTGGCGGCGGCGCTCGTCTCCTCGCTCTCGGGATCGGCGCTCCCTTCGGACGCGGTCTATTTCGGCGAGGTCGGCCTGTCGGGGGCAATCCGCCCGGTCGCGCAGGCCCCGGCGCGGCTGAAGGAGGCGCAGAAGCTCGGCTTCGCCAAGGCGCTGATGCCGCAGGGACGCGAGGGCGCCGGCCGCGACGGGTCCGGGACTGGGTTTCCGGCCGAGTCCCTGCGCCACATCGCCGACCTGGTGGCGGGGGTCGCCGCCAGCGGCAAGCCGGCCCGGGGCGGGCGGCGGCCGCAGCAGCGGATGCCGGCCTACGACGACGAGGAAGCCTGAGCGGCTTCGCCGGCACCGGCCTTGCCGGCAACAGGGTGACGAAGCGACTCCGGCAGCGTATACAACCCTCGCGGTGCAGGGCAGCCGCGACCAGAGGCAACGCTTTTCGCCCCCGAACCGTTCCTGCCGATGCCGTTCTCCGTTCTCGATCTCGTCGTCCTGGGTGTCGTCGTGATGTCCGCGCTGCTCGCGGCCGTGCGGGGCTTCACCCGCGAGGTGCTGGCGATCGTGGCCTGGGTCGCGGCGGCGGGCCTCGCCTGGTACCTGCACCCGCTGCTCCTGCCGACCGTCAAGCAGCATGTCTCGAGCGACACCGTCTCGCTGGTGGTGTCGATCGCCGCGATCTTCCTCGTCACCCTCCTGGTGGTCTCGGTGATCACCGTGAAGATCTCGGACCTGATCCTCGATTCGCGCATCGGCGCCGTCGACCGCAGCCTCGGCCTGGCCTTCGGGGCGGCCCGCGGCTTCCTGATCTGCGTCATCGGCTGGGTTTTTCTCGCCTGGCTGGTCCAGGGCAAGGTGCCGGACTGGGCCCAGCAGGCGCGCAGCCGCGAGATCCTGGAGAACAGCGGACAGAAGCTGGTGGCGATGCTGCCGGACAACCCGGAAGGCCTGCTCAAGCAGTTCCGCAAGCCCAAGCCCGAGGCCGATCCCGGCACCGACGTGCCGGCGGAGGCCGATGCCCCGCCCCAGCGCCGCACCGACGCCAGCCCGCGGCGCTGAAGCGAGACTGCGCAAGGACGCCCGCCCGGCGTCCTTTGCATGTGAGATACGCCCCGCAACGCGGTCCCCACGCCTTGGTTCCGCCCGCCGCAGCGACTACATAGCCGGCGCGGGGTACGATTCCGGACGCTCTCGTCGCACGAGGCCGGCGCGAAACCTGCCTCGCGGGGCGAATCAGGCCCGCGCGCGGATGTCCGGCGCGCGGGGTCGGCGAGGCGAGGCCGTGCGGTGACCGGCCACCAGGGGCTTCTCATCATGGCAGCACGCAGCGAAACCTTCCGGGGTGCCCCCGGGACGAGCGAGGCGTTCGGCGGCGACCTCGACCTCGACGGCGACACCCTGCGCGAGGAATGCGGCGTCTTCGGCATCTACGGCCACCCGGACGCCGCCGCGATCGTGGCGCTCGGCCTCCATGCCCTGCAGCATCGCGGCCAGGAGGCGGCAGGCATCGTGTCCTTCGACGGCCGGGTCTTCCACTCCGAGCGCCGCATGGGCCTCGTCGGCGACTCGTTCTCCGACCTCGCCACGATCGAGCGCCTGAAGGGCCAGACCGCGATCGGCCACGTGCGCTACTCGACGACCGGCGAGACGATCCTGCGCAACGTGCAGCCGCTCTTCGCCGAGCTCGAGACCGGCGGCCTCGCGGTCGCCCATAACGGCAACCTGACGAACGGCCTGCTGCTGCGCCGCCAGCTCGTGCGCGACGGCGCGATCTGCCAGTCGACCTCCGACACGGAAGCGATCCTCCACCTCGTCGCCCGCTCGCGCCACGTGCGCATCGTCGACCGGGTGATGGACGCCCTGCGCCAGATCGAGGGCGCCTACGCCCTCGTGATGATGACGAACAAGAAGCTGATCGGCGCCCGCGATCCGCTCGGCATCCGCCCGCTGGTGCTGGGCGAGCTCGACGGCCGCTACATCCTGGCCTCCGAGACCTGCGCCCTCGACATTATCGGCGCCCGCTTCGTGCGCGACGTCGAGAACGGCGAGATGGTGGTGATCTCGGACGAGGGCATCGAGTCGATCCGCTTCGCCCGCGCGCAACCGTTGCGGCCCTGCATCTTCGAGTACATCTACTTCGCCCGGCCCGACTCGGTCGTGAACGGCAAGAACGTCTACACGGTGCGCAAGAACATCGGCGTCGAGCTGGCGAAGGAATCGCCGGCGGAGGCCGACATCGTCATCCCGGTGCCGGATTCCGGCGTGCCGGCGGCGCTCGGCTACGCCCAGGAGACGGGGCTCCCCTACGAGCTCGGGATCATCCGCAACCACTATGTCGGCCGCACCTTCATCCAGCCGACCCAGTCGGTGCGCGAGCTCGGCGTGCGGATGAAGCACTCGGCCAACCGCGCGGCGGTCGAGGGCAAGCGCATCGTGCTCGTCGATGACAGCCTTGTGCGCGGCACCACCTCGGTGAAGATCGTCCGGATGATGCGCGAGGCCGGCGCCCGCGAGGTGCATTTCCGGATCGCCTCGCCGCCGATCACCCACCCGGACTTCTACGGCATCGACACGCCGGAGAAGGAGAAGCTGCTCGCCGCCACCCACGACCTCGAGAGCATGCGCCGCTATATCGGTGCCGATTCCCTCGCCTTCCTGTCGATCGAGGGGCTCTACCGGGCGATGGGCGAGGAGAGCCGCGACGCGGCCTGCCCGCAATACACGGACCATTGCTTCACCGGCGACTATCCGACGCCGCTGACCGACCTCGCAGTCGCCTCGCCGCGCCGGATGGCGATCCTCGCCGAGGCCGACTGACCCTGAGCCCGACCGACCCGATGTCCGACACCTCCCTGCCCCACAAGCCCCTCGCCGAGCGCATCGCCGTCGTCACCGGGGCGTCCCGCGGCATCGGCCGCGCGGCGTCCCTGGCGCTGGCCGAGGCCGGCGCCCACGTCATCGCGGTCGCCCGCACGCAGGGCGCCCTCGAGGAGCTCGACGACGCCGTGCGGGCGGCGGGCGGCTCCGCCACCCTCGTCCCCCTCGACCTGTGCGATTACGACGCCATCGACCGCCTCGGTGCTGCGATCAACGAGCGCTGGGGCCGGCTCGACGTGCTCGTCGGCAATGCCGGCGTGCTCGGCAAGCTGATGCCGCTCGGGCATGTCGACCCGAAGGTCTGGACGAGCGTGATGGACGTCAACGTCACGGCGAACTGGCGCCTGATCCGCTCCCTCGACCCGCTGCTGCGGCGCTCCGAGGCCGGCCGGGCGGTGTTCGTCACCTCGGGTGCGGCCTCGTCGTGCCGGGCCTATTGGGGGCCCTACGCGGTGTCGAAGGCGGCACTGGAGGCCCTGGTGCGCACCTATGCGGCCGAGACTGCCCAGACGCCGGTGCGCGCGATGCTGCTCAATCCCGGCCCCCTGCGCACCGCGATGCGCAAGGCCGCGATGCCGGGCGAGGACCCCGAGACCCTGCGCACGCCCGAGGACCTGGCGCCCCACATCGTCCGCCTGGCGAGCCCGGACTGGACCGAGAGCGGGACGATCTTCGACTTCCCGACCGGGCGCGTGCTGACGCCGCAGAAGCCGGCCTGAGGTGCCGCAAGGACGTGCGCATCCGGGCGGTCCGTCGTCGGGCTGCCCGGCCACGCGTCGAGAGCGCGCACGTCGCTCGCCGCGTCGTGACGGCAGGTAGCCGGGCGGGAGGCACGAATTCGGTTCTCTGGTAAGATTAAAGCCAAGCCTGCGGCTCTCGCCTCGTCGAACCCGGTTCTCGCAGCCAAGAGTCCAAGACGTGCTGTTTTGCCGGGATGCTGTGACCCGATTCAGTGTACCTCACGCAACTCCCGCTGCGCCGAGGCCGCCGCACTGATCCATGCCGGCAAACGGGAGTTGTGTGAGAGGCACTTAGGACTGCTGCGGAGCCGGTTCTCGACAAGAACGTCGAGGCCGGGCCGCCTTGTGCTCCACAGGCGTGGGCCTTCGACCGGCTGGCCCGGTCCCGCCCGGCCGGCTATCAGGCGCGGGGAGCCACGAGCCAGGAGGGCCTTGAGCCGATGATCGACGTGCGGGCGATGTGCGCCATCGGGCAGCGGGGCCAGCTCGGCCTGAACGGGCGGATGCCGTGGGAGGGCAACACCGACCCGCTCTATGTCGAGGACGTGACCCGGTTCTTCGCCGAGACGCAGGGCCACGTGCTGATCGCCGGGCCGAAGACCATCGAGGCGGTGCCGGCCTTCGCCTATCAGGACCGCACCATCGCCGTCATCCGCTCGCACGAGGATCCGCGCGCGGTGCTGGCGCGCTATCCCGGCCGCCGCATCTTCGTCGGCGGCGGCATCGCGGTCTGGAACGTCTACGCGCCGTTCATCCAGCAATGGGACATCACCCGCCTGCCCTATGACGGCGAGGCCGACCGCTGGTTCGATCCGGCCTGGCTGGTGGGGCGGGGCCGGGGGTGAGCGGCCGCCTCACCTGGCAGTCCTGCCGCGCTCCGGCGTCATCCCAAGGCCGCGACGGCGCAACCCGGGACGACCGGCATTCGGTCGAACGTCCGGTGCGGACCGGGGCTCAGTCGCAGACCCGCACCCGGCGGATGTAGACGTCGCCGAACGCGTCGATCATCCGGCGGCGGACGGTGTAGCAGTCCGGGCCGGCATCGACCGGCGCATCGCCGTAGACCGGGCCATAGCCGTAGGCCGGACGCGCGCCGGCGGCGATCACGCTGCCGAGGGCGAGGCCGCCGACCGCCCCGAGGGCGAAGGCCGGCCCGGCCCGCCAGCGCGCCTCGGCCGGAGCGGCGCCGGCCAGGGTCACGCTCGCCAAGGTCGCCACGGCCAGGCAGGCGGATGCGATGCGCGTCATGGCAGATCCCCATGGAGGTATCGGTGGATGAGCAGGCGGTCGCGAGCACGCGGAACGCGGATCCTGTCCCGACCGGCCCGATATCCCTGAGTCTCGCACGGCCACGCTGAATGGCCGCTGAAGCGTGACGGCGGATGTTCGTCTGGGAGAACCTACGTCGCGTCGGCGGTCGGCTTCACCCGGACGATGCGGTGGCCCGAGACCTCGGCGCCGGCCTCCGGGGCGAGGCGGCGGAACGACAGCGCCGAGAGCCCCGACACGATCGCCACCGCCAGGAAGGCGGGCGAGAAATCCGCCGCCCGGATTTCGGTGCGGCCGTGCCACTCGGCGGCGCCCTGGAGCGCGAAGGCGCCGAATGCGACGCCGATGCTCAACGACAGCTGCTGTGCCACGCTGGCGAGGCTCGTCGCCGCGCTCATGTCGCGCGGGTCGACGTCGGCATACGCGATGGCGTTGACGGCGGTGAATTGCAGCGAGCGGAAGCAGCCGCCGACCAGCAGCACCGCCACGATCAGGGCGTGGGGCGTGCCCGCCGTGAACAGGCCGTTGACGGCGAGCAGGGCCGCCGCCACCACGGCGTTGAGGGTGAGCACCGCCCGGAAGCCGAAGGCGCGCAGGATCCGCGCCGCGATCGTCTTCATGAACAGGGCGCCGGCGGCGGCCGCGAAGGTGATGAGGCCCGAATGCAGCGGGTCGAGGCCGAAGCCGAGCTGCAGCATCAGCGGCAGCAGGAACGGGATCGCCCCGGTGCCGATGCGAAACAGGCTGCCGCCGAGCACCGCCGCCCGGAAGGTCGGGTAGCGCAGGAGGTCGAGGCGGATCACCGGATGGTCGGTCCGGCGGCTATGGGCGAGGTAGAGCCCGCACAGCACGATGCCGGCGCCGGTGCAGGCCCAGGAGACCGCCTCCGGCAGGAGGTGGCGCCCGAACGAGGAAAGGCCGAGCATCAGGCTGGCGAGCCCGGCCCCCGAGAGCACGAAGCCCAGGAGGTCGAGGGGCGGACGCTCGGCCTCCTTGATGTCCTGGAAGTAGCGGGTGGCGAGCAGGATGCCGGCGAACCCGATCGGCAGGTTGATGAAGAAGATCCAGCGCCAGTGCAGCGTCGTGGTGATCAGGCCGCCGAGCGGCGGACCGATCACCGGGCCGACCAGCGCCGGGATGGTGAGGGTGGCGAGGGCCTGGACCAGCTCGCCCTTGGGTACGCTGCGCAGGAGGACGAGGCGCCCGACCGGGACCATCATGGCGCCGCCCATGCCCTGCAGGAAGCGGGCGGCGACGAACCAGCCGAGGGAATTGGCCGCGGCGCAGGCGAGCGAGCCGGCCATGAACACCGCGAGCGCCCAGCGGAACACCGTGCGGGCGCCGTAGCGGTCGGCGGCCCAGCCGCTGATCGGGATGAAGATCGCCAGGCTGACGAGGTAGGAGGTCAGGGCCAGCTTCAGGGCGATCGGGTCCTCGCCCATGTCCGCGGCGATCGCCGGCAGCGACGTCGCGAGCACGGTCGAGTCCGTGTTCTCCATGAACAGGGCCGTCGCGACGACGAGGGGGACGATCCGGGCGGTGCGCATGGTGCCTGCATGTAAGCAGATTTCGCAAAAGTGGCAGCCGTCTCTGCGGCAAAAATCGCTCTCGGTCAGCCGGCTGATGACCATGACGGTCGCACGTCCGATGAAGCGCCTGGTGCGCGTGCTCGAGCGCATGGCCCAGGGCGACGACGACACGGACATCGTCGAAGCGGAACGCGGCGACGAGATCGGTGCCGTCGCCCGGGCCGTCCAGGGCATCAAGACGATGGTCGCGCGCAAGGCCCTCGAACGGGCCGAGATCGAGCGCCTGGCCGAAGAGGCCGGGTCGGCGGAGCGGTCGCGCACGATGACCAGCATGGCGGACGGCTTCGAGCAGGCCGTCGGCGGGATCGTCGGCATGGTCTCCTCGTCGTCCACGGAGCTGCAGGCCACGGCGCAGGCGATGGCCGCCACGGCCTCGGAAACGGCGCGCAAGTCGACGTCGATGGCCTCCGCCGCCGGGGATGCGGCCTCGAACGTCAACACGATCGCGGCGGCCGCGGAGGAACTCGACGCGTCCATCCTGGAAATCAGCCGGCAGGTCGCCGGCTCGGCGGACTTGGCGCGCCGCAGCGTGGACGAGGCCGACGAGACCGGCGTCCTGGTGCAGGAACTGCGCGCCGCGGCGTCGCGGATCGGCGACGTGGTCGGACTGATTTCCGACATCGCCAGTCAGACGAATCTCCTCGCCCTCAACGCCACGATCGAGGCAGCGCGCGCCGGCGCAGCCGGCAAGGGGTTCGCCGTGGTGGCGGCGGAGGTGAAGATGCTGGCGGATCAGACCGCACGGGCAACCCGTGACATCTCCAGCCAGATCGCCGTGATCGAGACCACCACGAACCAGGCGGTCACGTCCATCGGCGGCATCACCGAGCGCATCCGCGAGATCGATAGGGTCGCCACCTCGATCGCGGCTGCCGTCGAGCAGCTAGGCGCCGCGACGCAGGACATCGTCCGGAACGTCAGCCGGGCCGCACGGGACAACGATCAGGTGACGAGCGACATCTCCGGGATGGCCGGGGCCGCCGAGGAGACGGGCGCGGCGGCGAGCCGGGTCCTGGACGCGGCATCCGAGCTTACGCGCCAGTCCGAACGCCTGTCGACCCAGGTCGGCGACTTCCTTGCCCGCGTGCGAGCGGGATGAAGCGCTCGCGGGCCGTCCGTCCCTGGCGGCTCGGCCGTCTGCGGGCGAACCGGGCCGATCCCGGGGCCGGCTTGCATGTTGGTGCACCTCGCAGACTTCCGCTGCGCCGAGGCCGCCACACCGAGCAAGGCCGGCGATCGGGAGTTGTGTGAGAGACACTTGCGCCCGGGCGCGACGCGGGAATCGGCGCAGGCGATGATCGGGGCCTGCGGCTGCCGCCCGTCGCGAACGAGCCGCCGGTCCATCTGCCGCTTCCCGGGCAAAACGCTGCCGCGGACGGTGGGGATGCCCCGGATGATGCTGTCCACTCGACGTCCTTGCGTCGGATGGGGACGGGGCGACGCCGAAGAACGCCGTCATGGACCCGCCGATCGCGATACCGCTTGGAACACATTCGCTCGAACGGCATCACGATCGAAGTTTATACAAGATATATCAGCGCGATTTGCGGCTGCGAATGCAAGACAACACCTGGAATAATCATGCCCCGGACGAGAGCAGGTGCGATCGTGCACGTCTGTGCTGGCGACGACCGGTCACCCGGCGGATGACCGCGAGACCGAGCGCGTCCGCGCACCCGGCTTGACCGCTCCGCCCCGCAGAGCCCATACCTCGCGCAGCATCGAGGAGGCCCATGGTCACTTCCGCGAGACCGTCCCCGGGCCTGCCCCCGCGCACCGGACCGGCACCGGCCCTGCGGCGACCGGACGCCCCCTCCCCGCGGTCGCATCACCGGTTCTGATGGACCGCGATCCGATCGTCTTCGCCTGGCGCAGCGCCAAGAGCCGGCACGCCGCCGCCATCGCGGCCGCCCTCGGGCTCGGCGGTCCCCTGGTCGGGCTCGGGCTCCTGGCCCTGCGCGACCTCGTCGACGAACTGCTGGCCCTCGCCGAGCCGGCGCGGACGCCGATCCGCTTCCTCCACCTCGCGGTGCCTTTGCCGGAGCGGCTCGGCGGCCACGGCCTGGTGCTGCTGCCCGGCTGGCCGCTGGCGGGGAGCCACCTGACCCTGTGGGCGCTCGGCTGCCTGATCGGCGTCGCGCTCGCCCTCGCGATCCTCGGCTGGGGGGTGGCGCGGCTCTGCGTCGCCGCGCAGGCCGACGCGGTCGGCCGCCTCAGGGAGGTCGCCGAGGACGCGATCCTGCGCTCGGGTCCGGCGGCCCGGGACGATGCCCGGGCACTGGCCGGCCAGGTCGGCGCGGCGATCCGCGCCGCCGACGGGCTGCTCGCCGTCGGCATCCTGGTTCCGGCGCTCGCCGCCGGCGCCGTGCTGCTGGCCCTCGCGGTCGCGGCGGCGGTGGCGCCGCGCCTCGTGGCGGCGGCGGGCCTCAGCCTGGTGGCGGCAGCCCTGGCGCGCCAGCTCCTCAGCACCCGCACCGAGCGCCGGGACGACCAGCGGCGGCTGGAGGGCGCCGCCCTCGAGCGGGCGCTGACCGACCTGGTGCGGCGCCTGCCGGCCGTGCGGGCCCATGGCACGATCGCGTTCGAGCATGCCCGCCTCGGCCACGTCGCCGAGCGGGCCCGGCGGGCGCTGGCCGCGACCGAGGAGGATCTCTCCCGCGCCCGCGCGCCGGCGCTCGCCCTCGCGGTGCTGGTGCCGACGATGGTGCTCGCCGCCGCGCTCTGGCAGGGGCCGTCCCCCGCCGCCCCGGTGAGTGCCGGGGGGCTGTCGGCGGTTCTGGGCGCCCTGGCGGTGGCCTCGAGCGCCGTGGCGGCCTTCCTGCGTCAGAACCGGCGCCGCCGCGCCGCCCTGCCGGCCTTCCGGGAGATCGCGCGGGCGACCGCCTCCCTGGAGGCGCGGGCCCGGGCCCCGCGCCGGCTGCGACGGCAATCGGCGCCCCTGCCGGATGGCGGGCCGATCGTGCTCACCAACGTGGCGGCCTACGATCCGGCCTCCGGCGAACGGCTGATCGGCCTCGACCTCACGCTGCCGATGCCGAGCCACGTGGCGATCCTCGGCGACCGCGGCAGCGGCGGCCGGGTGCTGGCGGCGCTGATCGCCGGGCAGCTCGAGCCCACCGTCGGGGCGGTGACCTACGCGGGCAGCGACCTGCGCTCGGTCGACCCGGCGGAGCGGGCCCGACGGATCGCCTATGCGGGCGGCGAGCCGGTGCTGATGAGCGGCACCCTGCTGCAGAACCTGCTCTACGGCGACCCCGCCTTCGCGGACGGGTCGAGCCCCGAGGCCGGCGCCCCTCACGCCCGCGACCTCGAGGAACGGCTCGTCGAGGCCCTGTCGGTCACCGGACTCGATCGGCTGGTCTATGGCCGCGGCCTCGCCAGCGTGCTGTCGCGCAACCTCGACGCGGTCACCGCCGCCGCCATCGTGGAGACGCGCGACGCCCTGCGGGCGGCGCTCGCCGCCAACGGCGCCGCCCACCTGGTCGAGCCGTTCGACCCCGTCCGCTACAACCGCCAGGCGACGATCGGGGAGAACATCCTGTTCGGCGAGCCGGTCGGCTCGGCCTTCTCGGAGGCGCGGCTCGCCGGCCACCCCTTCACCCGGGCGGTGCTGGAGGCGGAGGGCCTGACCCGGCCGATGACCGAGATGGGCCTCGCCATCGCCCGCGCCACCGTCGAGATCTTTTCCGACCTGCCGGACGACCACCCGCTGTTCGACGCGTTCTCGCTCTTCCCGGCCCGGGAGCGCGGCTTCTTCGAGGATCTGGTGGCGCGCCAGCCCGAGGCGTCCGGCTGGCGCCGCGGCCCCGCCGGCCAGCGCGACCGCGCCCGGCTGATCGGCCTGTGCCTGCGCTACAGCGAGACCCGGCATCGCTTCGGGCTGATCGACGAGGCGATGGAGGCGCGCCTGGTGGCGGCGCGGCGCACCTTCGCCGACCTGCTGCCGGCCTCGCTCCGCGGCTCGGTGGAGTTCTACGACCCCGCCCGGGTCACCGCCGCGGCGAGCCTCGAGGAGAACCTCCTGTTCGGCCGGATCGCCGGGGCCGAGGCGGGGGCGAGCGCCCGGGTCGGGACACTCATGCGGGCGGTCCTGCGCGAGCGCGGGCTCGAGCGGACGGTCTACCGCTTCGGCCTCGCGAGCCAGGTCGATCCCCGGGCGGCGGAGAGCGGTCTGGCCGGCCGCGACGGTTTCACGCCGTTCGAGCGAGCGGCCATCGACCTCGCCCGCTGCCTGGTGCGCCGGCCCGACATCCTGGTGGTGGGCCTCGCCCTCGACGACCGCGGCGCGCCCGAGGTCATGGCAGGGGTGGAGCGGCTGCGGGCGGCCCGGGCCGGGCGCGGCCTCGTGGTCTGCCTGCCGGACGCGTGCCGGCCGGACCCGGCATCGCCCTTCGACCTCGTGCTGCGGGCCGAGCGCACGACGGTCGCACCGGTCCCGACGCCACCGCTGCCTGCGGCGGACGCATCGGCGGCGATCGCCCGCACCTCCGCGGGCCTCGCGCGGGAGGCCGCCGCGCCCGCGGAACCTGTGCGTGAACGCACCCGCTTAACGACAGATTAGGTCGCCGAGGGGAACCTTCGTCTTGCACTCATCGTTCGTGGAGCACATCTCTCGTGCACAGCCCACCCGAGTGTCTTGCCGGACCGTCCGGCCGGAGCATCCGCCATGTGCGTCATCGCACATCCAACCCATACAACCCCCATCACGGTTGCCGGCATGACAACGAGGGGTCCTCTCATGGAAGCCGGCCTGACGCTCCGGTTCTGGGGCGTCAGGGGGTCAACCTGCGCCTCCGGTCCGGAATTCGTGGAATTCGGAGGGCATACCCCCTGCGTCGAGGTTCGCTGCGGCGAGCGCCTGTTCGTCATTGATGCCGGTACCGGCATCAACGCTTTCGGGGCCCACCACCGCGACCGGCTCCCCCAGCGGGTCGACCTGCTCCTGAGCCACCTGCACCTCGACCATGTCGGCGGCCTGCCGTTCATGAAGCCGGCGATCCTCGACCCCTCGCGCGAGATCCACACCTGGTGCGGCAACCTCGGCGGGGCCAGCGCGGCCGAGCCCCTCGACCGTCTGTTCTCGCCGCCGCTCTTCCCGATCAAGCTCGACGTGCTGCCCGCCCGCTTCGTGCATCACGGGTTCAAGGCCGGCGAGAGCCTGACCTTCCCGGACGGCGCCGTCGTCGACACGATCCCGCTTGAGCACCCGCAGGGCGCCACCGGCTACCGCTTCCGCCACGCCGGGCGCACCGCCTGCTACATCAGCGACCTCGAACATTCCGAGCCCTGGCCCGATCCGGCCCTTCTGGATTTCGTGCGCGGCGCCGACCTGGTGATCTACGACGGCATGTTCACGCAGGGCGAGTACCCGGCCTGCCGCGGCTGGGGCCATTCGACCTGGCAGAAGGGCGTGGAGCTCTGCCAGGCCGGCGATGTCGGGCGGCTCGCCATCGTGCATCTCTACCCCCAGCACACCGACGCGCTGCTGCGCGAGCTGGAGGGCCAGATGCAGGTCGAGATGCCGGGGGCCTTCGTGGCCCGCGAGCGCCAGGAGATCAGCTTCGCGGCCGTCGCGGCGGCGAGTCCGCGGCGCCGGCGCGCCGCGCGGGTCGCGGCGGTCGCCTGACCGCGGCGTTCCGACGTCAGAACGCCGCGGCGGCCCAGCCCGAGAGCAGCCCGGCCCCGAGCACCAGCACGAAGGCGGCGGCCCAGAGTTCGAGGATGCCGACCGCGATCGCGCCGCCCTGCCCGCGGCCGCCGGCAAGCCGCAGGGCCAGCGCCTTGGCGAACACGGCGACCGCGGCCAGCACGCCGGTGGTGAGCGCGGTGCCGAGCGCCATCGCCAGGGCGGCGGCGATTCCGGCCCACAGGATGCCCTGCGACAGGGCGAAGACCAGCACCAGCACGGCGCCGGCGCAGGGGCGCGTCCCGGCGGCGAGCACCACGCCGGCCTGCTCGCGCCATCCCGCCAGGCGCTCGACCCTGGCGCCGTCCGCGAGTCCCGCATGGCCGCAATCCGGGCCGCAGGCCGGTCCGGCATCGCGGGCGAGGAGGCGGGCGAGCTGCCCGGACTTGCGCCACGTCACCGCCGCGCCGAGCAGGGCCACGCAGGCGAAGCCCGCGGTCTCGATCGCCGTGCCGGCCTGGTTCAGGCCGGCCGCCGTCAGCCGCAGCAGGACCGCGCCGCCGCAGACCAGCGCCAGGGCGACCAGCGCCTGCAGCAGGGCTGCGAGCAGGCTCAAGGCGAAGCCGCGGCGAAGCGCCCGCTCGCCGGCCATCAGGTAGCCGGCGATCACCGCCTTGCCGTGGCCGGGCCCGGCGGCGTGCAGCACGCCGTAGGCGAAGCCGAGCCCGATCAGGGTCAGGGTGCCGTCCCGTCCGGTCTTGACCGCCGACACCGCCGCCTGGAGCGCACGGGAGAATCCCGCCTGCATCGCCAGCAGCCAGGCCCCGAGGCTGGTGGCGCCGGTGGGGGCCGCCTCGCGGAACCCGATCCCGAAGGGCGAGCGCGGCGGCGCCCGGAAACCCGGGGCGAGGAGGCCGAGCAGCGCCGCCAGCACCGCCGCCGCGGCCAGCACCGCCAGGGCCGCCAGGGCCAGGCGCTGGATGCCGCGGGAGGGCGGCGTCAGGGCGAGCGCGCGGGTCAGCACGCGACGACGATCCGGTTGGCGAACTGCACCCCGTAGCTCGAGGCCGCGGTCATCGCCTCGAAGAAGGCCTCCGACATGCCGGTCGCGGCGGTGGCCGGCGGGGCGCTCTTCGGGCGATGGGCGGTGGCCCGGCATCCGGACGGGGCGCCGGCGAGGGTCGCGACGCCCTCGCCGTCGGCGAGGCTGAAGGCGACGAAGTAGGTCGGGTCATAGACCTCGAGCGAGGCGGTGCCGGCGACCGGCGCCTTGAGCGGCAGGGTGAAGCGCAAGGTCAGCTGCCCGTCCGCGAAGGTCATCGCCGGGTCGGCCGCCGCGCCGAGATCCTGCTTGCGGCCATTCACCTTCAGCAGCGTGAAGTAGCCCTGCTCGGCCAGGTTGTCGGTGTTGTCGCGGGCAAGCGCCGCCAGCGCCGTGGGGTTGGCCGGCCCGGTCGGCGATTGACCGAGGCCCTGGACCGCGAAGGCGGAGTAGGTCGGGTCGAAGGTCCAGGCGTGCCGGATCGCCCGCAGGGCCCCGTCCGGCCCGTAATCCAGCTCGACCCGGGTGGTGATCCAGACATGCGGATGAGCGAGCGCGGGCGTCGCGGCGGCGAGTGCGATTCCGGCGAGGAGGATCGGGAGACGGGATGGGCGCAGCATGACGATGGTCCTTCGGCGACGCTCGCCCCAGTGTGGTTAACCGACGGTGAAGCGCTGCGCGCCTCCAGAGCCGCACTGGTCCCGCCGCATTGCGGCGGGAACGGGGCGGACCAGGTGGAGCGTCCTGCCGGTCAAATCTGCTCCGGGCCCCCTGCCGCCGCCCTCCCCTATCGGGTCGTCGCGGGGATGAGGCGGGCAGGGTTTCGATGTCCTGTTGGGAACAGTTCGAGTGCCACGCCGTTCACAGCGTGGCTTTTCCATTCCCGAACGTCAGGACGGAGACACCGTGGGCGACATCATCCGCATCATCCTGCTCGTCGTGATCCCGCCGATCGGCGTGCTGGTCACCGCGGGCTTCGGCCTGCAATTCATCCTCAACGTGGTGCTGACGCTGTTCGGCTACCTCCCGGGCCTGATTCACGCCGTGTGGGTCGTGACGCGCCGCGACTACTGAGCATTGCAACACGAAAAAGCCCGTCAGGCTCATGCCTGGCGGGCTTTTTCAGATGGTTGGTTGCGGGGACAGGATTTGAACCTGTGACCTTCAGGTTATGAGCCTGACGAGCTACCGGGCTGCTCCACCCCGCGCCAGGGTGTCGTCGTGATGAGGGAACGTTGCGTGCTTGGCAGGTCTGGCGGTGACCGACTCTCCCGTGTCTTGAGACACAGTACCATG
>NZ_SRLB01000035.1 GCF_004745635.1 Methylobacterium nonmethylotrophicum
TTCGTTCCCATCACGTCCGTCCTCCGTCGGCTCAAAGCCATACTTCAGGCCGGACCACTCCGCTGGGGGCTGACCAGCCCTACTGGCAGCAAAAATGATAACACATTTCAGGCCACGCTTCATCGTGATGGCTGGTATTTGTGCAGGCGTCGAAGGGAAGGTAAACTACGGCGACGTGATACTTGCTGATCCAACTTGGGATTATCAGAGTGGCAAACGCGTAAAAGACAAAGAAGTCACATCGTTTTCTATCGCTCCTAAGCAAATTAGCGCACCCAATATCGTAACGTCGAGAGTTGAATTACTTCGACGCGACGCATCGGTTTGGAGTGATATTAAGCGCGGCTGGCAAAGTGCGCCGCAACATGATCTGCGCTTAGTAGTAGGTCCGCTTGCATCGGGATCTGCTGTTCTTGCAGATGGGCAAGCTGTCCAGGACATTAAGTTACAGCATCGTAATTTGGTTGGCATAGAAATGGAAGCCTATGGTCTTTATGATGCCGCAGCATACGCACCCAATCCTCAGCCCAACGCTATCGCTTTCAAATCAGTTTGTGATTTTGCCGATCCAGACAAGAAAGATTCATGGCAGGCTTATGCTTCATACACGAGCGCGCAAACCGTTAGGGTTTTCTTTGAGCGTTACATGCATGGTCTCACAGCAAGAAGTCAACATTCATGAAACCGTACTTAAGTATTTGCTCAAGTCATTCTTAGACGCCCAAATTATTTGACGATATTCTAAACGATGCCCCCCGGCGGTTGCTCGACGGTGCAGTCACTTGTCCGATAACGATCACGGCCGAGTGCTCCGTCGAAAATAGTTGTCGGATTCTGAGCCTGTGCGACCCTCGCCTGCTGAGCTTCGGCTGGCGAGGGAGAAGAACGGGTGGCGTCGGTCTATAAGCGGGGGCAGACCTACTGGATCCGATTCCAATGGCACGGTCGAGAAGTTCGACGGTCGGCGAGAACGACGTCCAAGGCCGTCGCCCAGCAGTACCTCGCGCAGGTACTAGAGGAGCACCGCCGCCTCGACCGTGGTGGTCGTCCACGTCGGAGCTACAAGGAAACGCTTGAGAGGTTCGCGTTCGAGTTCATGCCGACCCTCCGGCCCGCGACCCAGCGTCGGTATCGGTCCAGTTTCCGGCTACTCGAACCCCATTTCGGTGACTGCTACCTCGACGAGATCAACAAGACCCGCCTGAGCGACTACGTGACCGCGCGGCGGCGTGGCGGAGCTATGGGGGCGACTATCCGGCGCGATCTCGCCACCTTGAGCGGCGTTTGCTCCTGCGCAGTGGCTTGGGACTACATTGACCTCAACCCCGTCAAGGCGTTCGACAAGAGGCACATTAGGGAAGCGCCGCCGCGGACTTCCTTTCCGAGCGAGGCCGAGGTCGAACGCCTCGTCGCGCACGCTTCACCGATGGTCGGGCGGATCATCCAGCTCTTGGCCGCCACGGGCATGCGCCAGGAGGAGGCCGTGTCTCTGGAATGGTCGCAGGTCTCGATCGAGCGGCGCGAGATCCGCCTTACGAAGACCAAGACCTCCAGCCCACGCGTCGTGCCGTTAAGCGACGAAGCCCTGGCCGTCCTGATCGGTACCCCTCGGCACATTACCCGGCACCACGTCTTCTGGAACGGCGACGGCCGCCGGTACACGCACTTCGCCAGTCAGTACCGCAACATCGCGAAGCGGGCGGGCGTACCATGGCGATGTCACGATCTCCGCCACCGGTTCGCCTCGGTCTTCCTGATGAAAACCGGTGACCTCGCCGCTCTTCAGGCGATCCTCGGTCACCGGACCGTGGCCATGACGATGCGCTACTCGCATCTCGTCACCGACCACCTCCACCGTGCAATGGCGAAGCTCGGCACAAGCCTGGGCACAAACACGGCGGAGTCCGACGAGGTTCGCGTCGGTCAGTCCCGCCTAAGTCATTGAAACATCTGGCGGAAGGGGTGGGATTCGAACCCACGGTGGAGTCGCCCCCACGGCGGTTTTCAAGACCGCTGCCTTAAACCACTCGGCCACCCTTCCGAACCGATCGCAGAGGTGCAGGCTCGGCCGCCAACTTTCTGTAGGGCGGCGCGGAGCGGCGCGTCAACCGCGGCCGAGATCGTGGCGCCGAGTTCACCGCGTGACGCCGACGGGGGCCGTGCGGGGCTGAGACCGGTCGCGCGGGCATGCGGGACCAGTGGCGGGGAACCCGGACCCGGATTAGGCTCGGACAGCGCGAGACGGCGCGGCGCTCGCGGGACGACAAGCGGGCGACCGGAGGAACGGGAGGAGACGCATGATCCAGACCCAGACGGAGGGCTGCTCGCGGCGGGGCCTGCTGGCGGGCATGATGGTCGGAATGGCGGCGCCCCTGCTCGCCGCCGGCGCGGGGGCGGCGCTTGCCGCCGACGGGAGCGAGGCGGTGGCACGCCGGCTCGAAGCACTGCGCGTCGCGATCCAGGATGGCGACGCCAAGGCGCTGGACGCCCTCACCCATCCCCAGCTCAGCTACGGTCATTCGAGCGGCCGCAAGATCGAGACCAAGGCCGCGTTCATCACCAGCCTCGCCGGCAAGACGAACTACAAGTCGCTGGTGTTCTCGGAGCAGTGGATCCAGGTCGTCGGCGACAATGCCCTGGTCCGGCACGTCTGGGACGGCGCCGACATCCTGCCCAACGGCGAGACCGGCCGCTCCTATATCGCGGTGCTGCAGGTCTGGCTGAAGGAGGCCGGCGCCGACGAGGGCGGAGCCTGGCGGCTGCTGGCCCGCCAGAGCTGCCCGCTCAAGCCCGCCTGATCGCGCTGGAACAAGCGCTCAAGAACGGGCCCCCGACAAGGCGGCCTCGACGCAACGACGTCCGGGAACGACGGCCAAGGTCGGGCGTTTCCGCTCGCCGCCGCGGTGTTCGACCGTCGGCGAAGCGGGGAGCGTCGGCACGTGCGGTCGGACCGGCAGGTGAGCACGATCAGGATGATCGCCGAGGCGGTCCGCCTCGCGAGCGAACTGGCGGTCAAGGAGATCGCGCTGTTCAGCGGCGAGGTCGACCGGCTGGCCCGGACCGTCTCGGCCTGGGCCCTGGGCATCGGGACGGTCGTGCTCCTCGCCTGCGTCAGCGGTTTCCTGCTGCTGATGGCCGTCGTGAAGGGTCTTGGCACGCTCATCGGCTCGGAGCCGCTCGCCGCGGTGATCGGGGCGGCGCCCTTCGTCGTCGCGGCCGCCCTGCTCACCCGCTGGGGCCTGCGGAGCATGGAACTGCGGCGATAGCGGTCTCGTGATGCCGGCGGGTCGAGGAGCGCCAGCGAGCATGCCCTCGCCGAATATGCGCTGCAGGCATGGCCGACTCGCGGGGCAGCCCCGTTGTGTTGTGCACGGCAGCATGACACGACAGCTTCGTACCGCCGCGATGGCGTCGCGGCGGTGCAGCCCTCTTTGGGCGTTTCCTCCCTAGACTTCGGGCCACTCGCGAGTGGCCTTTTTTGTGCGCCGGCTAGTCGCCGAACCGCCCAGGACCGACAAGCACAATCGTGCGGCTGCCGGCGGGCGCCGGCATTATCGTGCCACGGGCGGCGATCGCGCCGGGCGTTCGGGTCGCCGGATGCGGCAGCACACCGGGCGATCCGCGACTTCGCAGGATCACCCGTACCGCCCGGTTGCCTCATGACCGGAGGCGGCGCCGAATGGCCGCGCCCGCCGGTCCGGAACCGTAACCGCGTGCCCCCGTTGATTCGATCATCCCGCCTCATCCTCGCGCCGATGACACGAAGGAGTCTTCCCATGCGCGCTTCAGCGATCCGGGTGGCCGTCGCGGCAGCCCTCGTCCTCGGGACGGCCGGCACGGCGCTCGCCCGCAACAGCGATGCGGGCAGCGGGCTGTCGCCCTATGCCGCCCTCAGCGGCAACGACCGCTCGGCCGGGATCAACAACGGCAATTACCGGCAGCCGCGCTACGATCCCTACCTGCGCACCTACGGCCGTCCGCCGGCGGGGTACTATCCCTATCGCGCGGCGCCGCCGCCGCCCTATTACGGCTACCCGTACTGAGGCGGCACTCTCCCGGAAGCCCTTGATCCGGGCGTCGTTCCCGGCGACGAACGCCCGGCGACGGAGCCGGGCGCGCCGCCGGGAGACAACGATGCCACTGCCCCTCCGCTTCGACCCGGTGCCGGCGGCATGAGCCTGCCGCCGCCGACCCACGCGAGCCTTGCGGCCCTGCGCCGGGGCGACCTCGCCGGGGCCCGGGCGCTGCGTCTTCCGGGCGGCCCCAAGGGGCGCCTGACCACGATGCCGCCCGAGATCCTCGGCCTCGCCGACACGCTGGAATTCCTCGATCTCAGCCACAACGACCTGACCGGCCTGCCGGCGGATCTCGGCCGGCTGCACCGGCTGAAGGTGCTGTTCTGCTCCGGCAACCGGTTCGAGCGGCTGCCGCCGGTCCTCGGCGACTGCGCTGCCCTGAGCCAGGTCGGTTTCCGCGGCTCGGGCCTCGTCGAGATCCCGGCCGAATCGCTGCCCCCGGCCCTGCGCTGGCTCACCCTCACCAACAACCGCATCGCGACCGTCCCGGCCGCGCTCGGCGCCCGGCCGCGGCTGCAGAAGCTGATGCTGGCGGGCAACCGCCTGCGGGCCCTGCCGGAGAGCCTCGCGGGAGCGGACAACCTCGAGCTCCTGCGCATCGCCGCCAACGGCTTCGAGGCCCTGCCCGGCTGCCTCGCCGCCCTGCCCCGCCTCGCCTGGCTGTCCTGGGCCGGCAACCCGTTCGAGGACCGCGTCCCGCGTCCCCCTTCCGCCACCGAGACGGTCGCCTGGGGCGACCTCGCCCTCGGCCCGCTCCTCGGCGAGGGCGCCTCCGGGTGGGTGATGCGGGCGGGCTGGCGGCGGGGCAATGAGACGCGGATCGTCGCCCTCAAGCTGTTCAAGGGCGCGATGACCAGCGACGGCCTGCCCGAGCGCGAGATGGCGGCCTGCCTGGCGGCGGGCACGCATCCGCACCTGACCGGGGGCCTCGGCCGCCTCGCCGGCCATCCGGACGGCACCGACGGCCTGCTGATGCCGCTCCTCCCCGAGGGCTGGCGGGTGCTTGCCGCGCCGCCGAGCCTCGAGAGCTGCAGCCGCGACGTCTACGACCCGGCCCTGCGGCTCGCGCCGGGTGCAGCCCTGCGGCTTGCCCGCGGCGTCGCGGCGGGCGCCGCCCACCTGCACGCGCGGGGCTTCGGCCACGGCGACCTCTACGCCCACAACATCCTGTGGGACGGCACCCGCGGCGAGGCGGTGTTGAGCGATTTCGGTGCCGCCTCCGCCCTGCCGCCAGGGCCCGACGGCGCCTTCCTGCAGCGGCTCGACGTGCGGGCCTTCGGGCTGCTGCTGGACGAGCTGCGGGCGGTCTCCGCTCTCGCCCATCCGGCCCTCGCCGCCCTGGCCGAGATCTGCGCCGGGCCCGACCCGGCGGCGCGTCCAGGCATGGACGCGGTGCTGCGCGCCCTCGACGCCGTCGGGGAGACGGGGCCGGCCTGACCGGCCCCGACCCGGATCCGTCAGCGGCTCTTCTTGTAGAGCTTGCTGGCGATCTCGAAGATCTCCTCGGGCTTGTAGTTCGGCGCGAAGGCGCCGTAATTGCCGTCGAGCTCCGGGATCTTGCCGCCCTCGGGCGCACCGTCGACCACCTCGAGGTTGCCCGGTGGATCGCCCGGCAGCGCCACCTCGTCGTTCGACCAGACGCCGGCCGATTCGGGATAGTCCTGCGAGAAGGTGTAGAGCCGGCGGTGGCTGCCCTCCTGCAGGTACTTCTGGCATTCGGGGATGCGGTCGAGGTTGATGTTGGGCGTCGGCAGCATCTGCTCGATGGCGACGCCCGTGAGCTTCTTCAGCGCCAGCGCGTAGGCGTGGGCATGGACCGAGCCGCGCACCAGCAGGTAGCCGCAGACCTCGCGCCCGGTCGGGTCGGTCAGGGTCTCGTAGACCCGCAGCTTGTGCAGCCGCGCGCCGCATTCGAGGTGGAAGTTGTGCAGGAGGTCGATGATGATGTTCCCGGTCGTGGTGACCATGTCCATGTTCCACGACGCGGCATTGGAGTTCATCGGCATCGCGCCGCCGCCGTTGCTGAGGAAGCTGCCGGCGAGCCGGATGTCCTGCATGTCGTGGAACGGAGCCTTCGACACGTCGACGTCCGGCGTCGGATCGCCCGGGCCGTTGTTGAGCATCGCCACGCCAGTCGAGACCAGCTCGACATGGCCGAGCTCCTCCGCGAAGATGCTCGAGACCAGGCTGTAGAACGGTCGCAGCTTGGACTTGTCGCGGAAGTTGAAGCTCTGGAACATGTAGTTGCCGAGCGTCGACATCTCGCCGTACTTGCCCCCGAGCAGCTCCTGCAGGGCGGCGGCGGCGTTCGGGTCGGGCCTCTTGGGCTGCGGCAGCTCGGCCTGCAGGCGGTCGATCCTCATGAACATGGGCACGGCACTCCGGTCGGGGATAGTCCCGGAGGGTATCTGATTGATGCATGTTAGGTTCCGGGCGCGCCTGGAATTCGGGCGCATCGGTCGCAGGCGGGCCTGCGGCCCCGGGGCCGCAGGGGACGGGGGAGTGTGGGAAGCGGCGCGCCGGCCCTTGACCGCGGCCTGCGGCCGGGCCCCCCTGGGGCCCCGCCGCCCGAATCCCGCACGGCCCGACCCTCACGTCCCGGACCCCATGCCCACCCCCATCGACACCGGCACCATCCTGAGACTGCTGCGGCGCGCGACCGAGAAGGTGCGCGCCTCCACCGCCCGCGCCGTTGCGGCCGAGGCCCGGGCCGAACGGCTCGGCCGCGAGGTCGGCGCCCTGCTTGGCCGGGTCGAGGAGGCGTTGCGGGCGGCCTCGGCCGAGGCCGCCGAGGCGCGACGCTTCGCGGCGGAGGCCGATCAGGCCGCCGGGGAGGCCCATCACGCCGCCGGGGAGGCGCAGGCGCGCCTCGGGGCGGCGGAGGCCAGGCTGTCGGCCGAGCGGGCCAGGGTGCGTCGGCTGGAGGAGCGCCTGGCCGAGGTGATGGCCGACACCGCCGCCGCCCGTACCGCCGCTGCGGATGCGGAAGCCCGCCACGAGGCGGCCGAGGCCCGCCTCTCCCGCGCCCGGGCGGCGTTGCTGGAAGAGGCGGTGGTGCCGCCGGAGGCGGAGCGGCCGGCGGCCCTGCACTGACGGGGTGATGCCGGCTTGCGAGGCTGTTCGATGGGGCCGACGCCGGTCGCATGAGTGGTTCGACCGGCGCCGCGCGGCGTAACCCGGGACCCCTGACCGCTGTCGGAGCCAGACGAGGCGGAACGTCCACGACCTCACCTTTCAGCGTCAGCGGCCATGGATACGGGGTTCTCGCCTCCAGCGAACCTCGCCTGGAGGCTTACCGACGCCGCACGAGGCCGTCACTCTCCAGGCAAGCCGAATTGATGAATCGCCGCAGCGGGCACCAGAGCGACAGACCGAAAGATCTTCCCCCCTGGCGATGGCTCTGCCCCGATGCCATCCTAATGCCGGCGCGCGGAGCGACGGGCGGAAACCGATGGCGGTCCTGTGTGCTGTCTACGAGCGCCCGGGCGGTGGTGATGATCTGTGCCACGCGTACTTCAACATGGCGCGAATTCGCCTCGCACGGGGGGGTCACGGACCAGGAGGCCGCGCGGATGATCATGGACGATCTGGTGCGGGCTTAGCAACTCGACGAGCAACTGGGTTGCGTCGATGCGAGCGGAGCGGTCGGGGCATTGTTCGGGCAAGTGCTGAGTGGGATCGGAGCCACGGCGGATGCCGCAACCGTCCTCACCCGCGCGGCTGCGGCCTCCCTCCGGCTCGGCCGCGAAGGGGAAGCCGCCGAGATCGACGCCCTGACCGCTGCCCTCCCCCAACCCCCCGACCCCGACACCCCCTGACGCCCCATCCCTCACCCCGCCTTCGACAACGGATCCGCAATACTCTCCAGCGACATCCCCTCCGCATCGACCCCCAGGTTCCACTCCGTCACCGCGGCGAGCACCAGCAGCAAAGCCGCCCCTGCATATCCCCCGGCGAGCGCCCAGTGCTGGCCGGACTCGATCAGGTGGGTAAAGAGCCAGGGCGCCATCACGCCGCCGGCGCCGGTGCCCAGCGCGTAGAACACCGCGATGGCGAGCGCCCGGGTCTCGAGGGGGAAGATCTCGCTCGCCGTGAGGTAGGCGGAACTGGCGGCCGCCGAGGCGACGAAGAAGATCGCGATCCAGGCGAAGGTCTGGGTCCAGGCGGTGAACAGGTCGAGGCCGAACGCCACCGCCGTCGCGAGCAGCAGGACGCCGCTCACCGCGAAGGTGCCGGCGATCATCCGGCGCCGGCCGATCGTGTCGAAGAAGTGGCCGAGCAGCAGCGGCCCGAGAAAATTGCCGATGGCGAGCGGGACCAGGAAGATGCCGGCCCGGTTCTCCGGCACGCCGTAGAACTTGGCCAGAACCAGCCCGTAGGTGAAGAACACCGCGTTGAACAGGAAGGCCTGGGCCACCATCAGCACCAGCGCCAGGATGCTGCGGCCGCGGTGCTTGTGCACCATCGAGGCAAAGATCTCGCCGAAGCCGAAGCTCTTTTTCGGGTGGACCTCGAGGATGCCCTCCGCCTTCGGGAGCTTTTGTCCGGTCTCTGCCTCGACCGTGCGCTCGATCTCCGCCACCGTGCGCTCGGCCTCCTGTTCGCGGCCGTGGGTGACGAGCCAGCGCGGGCTCTCGGGCACGTAGCGGCGCAAAAAGAGAATGCCGAGGCCGAGCAGGCCGCCGATGCCGAAGCCGAGGCGCCAGCCGACATCCGGGTCGAGGAGATTGGGGTCGAGGAGGAGCAGCGAGGCGCCCGCGCCGGCCGCGGCGCCGACCCAGAAGCTGCCATTGACGATGAGGTCGACCCGGCCGCGGTACTTGGCCGGGATCAGCTCGTCGATCGCCGAGTTGATCGCCGCGTACTCGCCGCCGATGCCGAGCCCGGTGACGAGGCGAAACAGCGCGAAGCTCCAGAAATTCCAGGCGAGCGCGCTGGCGATGACGCCGCCGACATAGATGATCAGCGTGGCGTAGAAGACGAGGCGGCGCCCGAACCGGTCGGTGAGCCAGCCGAAGACGAGGGCGCCCAGAACCGCGCCGACGACGTAGAACGAGGCCGAGGCGCCGATCTCCTGGAGCGTGAAGCCGAGCGCCCGCTTGTCCTGCAGCACCGGGCCGATCGCCCCCACGATGGTGACCTCGAGCCCGTCGAGCACCCAGGTGATGCCGAGCGCGATGACGAGGAGCAGGTGGAAGCGGCTCCAGGGCAACCGGTCCATCCGGGCCGGCACGTCGGAGCGCACCACACCCGTCCCGGCGCCCCGCGCCGTTCCCGCTCCTGCTGCCAAGTCTCCTGCCGCCACTTCGCATCCTCCCGCATCCGCCCGGGCCCGGTGCCGGTGGGAGACTCAAACCGCAGCGCGCCGGTTGCGTTCCGCGTCGCCCTCCCCCACACCGGGCCCGACGCACCGCCTCTCCCCATGCTCCGCATCGAGTCCCTCCGCCGCGACCGTTTCGGGCCCTTCGACCTCGCCCTCGCGCCGGGCGAGGTCTGCGCGGTCACCGGACCCTCGGGGTCGGGCAAGAGCGTGTTTCTCCGCATGATCGCCGACCTCGACCCGTCCGAGGGCCGGGTCAGCCTCGACGAGATCGACCGGGACGCGGTGCCGGCGCCGCTCTGGCGCCGGCGGGTGACCTATCTCGCCGCCGAGCCCGGCTGGTGGGCCGAGACGGTGGCCGAGCATTTTTCTGCCGACGCCCCCGCCAGCCTCGCGCGCGAGCGGGCCGCCCTGCGGCTGCCGGAAGACGTCTTCGGCTGGCCGGTGGCGCGGCTCTCCACCGGCGAGCGCCAGCGCCTCGCCCTGTTGCGGGCGCTCGCGGGCGGGCCAAAAGTGCTGCTCCTCGACGAGCCGACCGCCTCCCTCGATCCCGTCAGCGTCCGGGGGGCCGAGGCAGTGATCCAGGAGCGCCGCGCCGCCGGGCTGATCGTGCTCCTCGTCTCGCACGACCCCGCCCAGGTGGCGCGGCTGGCCACCGGCCGGCTCGCCGTGGCGGGCGGGCGGGCCGCGTGAGCCCCTCGCCCGGCCCCCTCGACCTCGCCCTCGGGGCGGGCTTCGTGCTCGTCAATGCCGGCCTGTCGGCGGCCCTCGGGCTGGGGCTTTCCCGCACGGTGCTGGTGGCCGCCTGCCGGCTGGTGGCGCAGCTCACCCTGGTCGGGCTGGTCCTGCGCACCGTCTTCGGCCTCGGGGCGCCGGGTCCGGTGATCGCCGTCGTCGCCGTGATGGCGCTCGCCGCCGCCTACGAGATCGGCGCCCGGCAGGAGCGGCCCCTGCGGGGCGCCTGGCGCTACCTGTTGGGCGGCGCCGTCACGGCGGGGGCGACGGTGATCGCCGTCGCGGTCGGCCTCGCGGCCCTGCGCCCGCAGCCGTGGTGGGACCCGCACGCCCTGATCCCGCTCGCCGGCATCGTGCTCGGCTCGGTGATGAGCGGGGTCGCGATCGGCCTCAACGGCTTCACCGGCGGCGTGAGGCGCGAGCGGGCGGCCATCGAGGCGCGCCTGGCACTCGGCGCCACCCGGGACGAGGCACTGGCGCCGCTGATCCGCAGCGCGATCCGGGCCGGGCTGATCCCGGTGCTCAACCAGATGGCGGCGGCAGGGCTCATCACCCTGCCGGGAATGATGACCGGCCAGATCCTCGCCGGGCAGGACCCGCAGGGTGCGGCCGCGGCGCAGATCCTGATCCTGTTCCTGCTCGCCGGGGCGAGCGGCCTCGGGGTGACGGGAGCGGTCTTTCTCGCGGCGCGCCGGCTCACCGATGCGCGCCACCGGCTGCGGCTGGAGCGGCTGGGGTGAGGTCCTACCAGTAGAGCTGCGCCCGGCCGATGAACACGTCGGCGTCGATGGTCCGGCGGTTGAAGTTCAGGCTCGCCGGCGAGGGCGAGGTGTGGGAGCGAACGTAGTCGAACACGAAGCGGATGTTGCGGTCGGGGTACCAGTTCACGCCGGCGGTGACGTCGTGCTCGATGCCGCCGCGGATGGCGCGGTCCTGAAGGTCGATGGCGCTGTAGCGCAGGCCGAGCTCGAACACGCCGGTGCCGCCGCGGCTGACGCGCTGCGCCTCCTCGACCTGCACGCCGCTGAACACCGCGTATTCGGTGGCGTAGTTCGGGGCGATCGAATAGCGCCGGCCCTTGCTGTTGAGCAGCAGGCCCGCCTGGATGTAGCCGCCCTGGAAGGTCAGGGACGGCGCGCCGCCGAAGCGGCCGATCTCGGTCAGGATGTACTCGGCCTGGAGGCGGAACGGCCCCGTCTGCCAGGCGGCCTCGAGCCCGACGCGGCCGATGCTCGCGGCGTCGCGGATGCTGCCGGTGTTCACGAACGGCCGCGCGAACAGGAACGCCTCGGAGCGGCTCGACAGGGTGAGCGCGCTGCCGTCGTTCGGCAGCGAGCGGTAGCTGCCGGCCAGCCCGACATGCAGGACGTCGTACTTGTCCTCGCTCAGGTAGGGCGCGTAGGTGACGCGGGTGGTCGAGGCGACGCCCTGGTTCTCGATGCCGGTGTTGATGTTGCCGCCGAACACGCTCGTCACCGCGGTCCATCGGTCGCCGTGGGTGCCGATGGCGAAGCCGAAGTTGCGCGCCGGCGCGAAGGCGTCGGCGAGCGAGCGCTCGGCGAACAGGGTGTTGTTGTCGGAGATCAGCTGGTTGAGGCTGAACGGCTCCTTCATGTTGCCGAGGGCGATGATGACGTCCTTGAAGCCCTTGTAGGCGACCACCGCGTCCTGAACCGACCGGACCGGGTCGGCGAAGTCGTACTGGAAGGCGAGCTCGATCTCCTTGCCGAGCGTCAGGTAGCTCTCGAGCCACGAGCGGCGCACGGCGATCGGCGTGTCGAACACCGTGCCGAAGCCGCGCTGCTGCACCCGCCCGGTGCCGAAATCGAGCTGCAGGCGCCCGCCGATCCGGAACGTCGCGGCGTCGTCCGGGAATTTCAGGGTGATGCCCTTCTCGTCGATGGTCAGGCGCTCGCCGAACGGGCCGGGCATCCCCTCGATCGCGGCGGCAGGCAGGGTCAGGCCGGCGAGCAGGAGGGCGGCGAGCGGCCAGCGCGACGGCGAGCACGGCGACGGCGTGCGGGTGCGGTGCATCATGGCCAGGTCCTTACAAGACGCCCCCGGGAGGCTGCCGCTTATTCCATGACGGTGCCGCGACCTGCGATGCGTCCAGGCACGATCGCCGGCCGGTGTGGCGGACGCGCCACGCTCGGTCGCAGGCGAACCCCTGCGTCACCTCCGGGTTGTGTCGTGGACGATCGAGGAACCCGCCATGTCCCCCGCCATCGACCGCCGCGCCTGCCTGTCGGGCCTCGCTGCGCTTGCCCTCGCCCCGGTGACGGGGCCCGCCCGGGCGCAAGGAGCGGCCGGCCGCTCCGACACCCTGCTGGTCATGGAGAAGGGCGACCGGTCCCTGAGCTTCTACGAGCTGTCCAGCGGCCGTCGCACCGGCCGGGTCGAACTGCCGGGCGAGTACCCGCACGAATTCGCCGTCGACCGGGCCGGCGCCCGGGCCTATGCCGCCCTCTACGGCGCCAAGTCCTCGACCACGCCGGGTCCGGGCGGCGACACGGTCTGTGTCGTCGACCTTCAGGCCCGCAGCCTTGCCCGCACCATCGCCTGCGCGCCGTTCCGGCGCCTGCACGGGGTGCGCCTCGACGCCAGGGACCGGCTGTTCGTGCTGAGCGAGGATCGCGACGTGCTGCTCGGCTTCGACGCGCCGGAACGGGCCGAGCGGCCGGATCGGGCGGTGGCGACCGGCGGCATCAAGGGCCACCTGTTCTCGCTGTCGCGGGACGGCGAGACGGCTTTCGTCGCCAACATCCTGTCGAACACGGTCAGCCGGGTGAGGCCCTTCGCGCCGGCGGACAACCCGCGCGTCACCGCGACCGGGCTGTGGCCGGAGGGCAACGCGCTCTCCCCCGACGAGGCGACGCTCTACGTCGCCAACCGCCGCAGCGCGACGCTGACCGCGCTCGCCACCGAGGCGATGACCGTGACCCGCAGCGTCCCGACCCGGGGCGACGTGGTGCGGGTCGATTGCGGGCCGGAGGGCGACCTGATCCTGGCGAACTATGCCGAGAAGAGCCTGTCGCTCCTCGATCCCGCCCTGAAGGAGATGGCGGTCGTGCCGCTCGACGGGGCGCCGGTGGCGCTCGCCCGCCATCCGTCGAGCCCGCTCGCCTTCGCGGCCCTGGAGGACGACCGGATCGCGATCGTCGATCTCGACGGACGGCGCGTCCAGGGGACCCTCGCCACCGGGCGGGAGCCGGACGTGATGGTGCTGCTGCCGGGATGACCGGGGCCCGGAAGGGGCCCCAGGTCGGGGGTCAGGCCGCCCGCAGGGGCTTCTTCGGCGGCTCGAACACGGTGGCGTAGTGAGTGTGGCACCAGCGCTTGCCGGTGAGGACGCGGCAGCCGCAGACGCGCTTCGATTCGATCGCGGTGCCGTCGCCGTCCGACCACAGCGGGTAGGTGCAGTCGAGGAGGCCCGCCTTGAGGAAGAGCACGCCCTCCCCGCCATCCGCGGCCACCCGGCGCGTCATCGGCAGGGCGACGACGCTGCCGCCCTCGGTCGCCTCGGCCGTGACCAGCGCGGGCAGGGGTGCCGGAGCCGGCACCGCCTGGAGCACGGGGACGACCGGACGGGCCGGCGCCGCGACGGCGCGCGGCAGCGGGGCCTCCGTCTGAGAGGTCCGGACCTGAGGTGCCTCAGGCCTGACCGCCGGGGCCGGTTGCGCGGCGGGCACCGCCTTGCGGGCGGGCGGGGCCTTCGCCGCCGGACCCTTGTTGGCGGCGAGGAACGCCCGGGTGGCCTCCTCGAGGGCGCGCGCGCTCATCACCGGCGCCGCGACGGGGGCCTCGGCGCGGGGCGCCGGCTTCTCGCCCTGGAGGGCGGCCGCCGGCTCGACGACCGGCGCCGCCGGCTTGGTGACCGGAGCGGTCTCGGCCGCGGGTTTGGCGGGCGGAACCTTGGCCGGCTGGACCTTGGCCGGCGCGGCATGGGCCTCGGCGCCCGACAGGGTCGAGGTCAGGATCCGGGAGGTCAGGACCCGCGGGGCCGGCGCCTTGGCGGGCTCCGCCTTCGCCGCGGCCTGCGCCGGCTCGGCCGTCACGGGCTGAACCGTCGCGGGCCGCACCTTGGCGACCGGCTCCGCCTTCGCGACGGCCGGCTTCGCAACCGCCGCCGCGGGCTTGGCGACCGCTGCCGCGGGCTTGGCGACCGCCGCGGCCTTGGCCTGCTGCCGCGCCAGGGCGGCCTGCGCCACGCGGCCGATCACCTCGGCGACCGTCGTGCCGATCTCGCCGGCGATCTCCGCCGGGTCACGTCCCTCGATCCACAGCGCGACCGCCTTCTCGGTCGCCTCAGCCGTCCACACCGCGTCGTTCATTTCCAAAGGGGCTCTGTTCCAGTTCGAATCGGAACGGCGGGATATACGGTGAGTCTCGTCACCAAGTCCCTTCTCATGACGCAAGGGTGGGATGCGACCGATCGCCTGCCCGCCCCGGCCGGGGCCACGCTCCCGCCGCAAACCGGGCCGCGGGCCGATTCGGCGCCGCGCTCAGCCTCCGGATGGCGGTCCGCCTCCGGATGGGGATCCGCGCGCGGCGTTGTCGGCCGGCGGGACCTTGGCCTTCAGCGCCTGGGCGGCCCGGGCGTAGCCGCCGTCCTCGCCGTCGACGAAGTGGACGTGGTCGCGCATCGACGCGTTCCGGGTGATGCAGGTGGTGAGCGCCGCGGCCTGGCGGTGCAGGCCGAACCGCACCAGGCCCGCGGCCTCCGCCGCCTCGAGCCGCGCCTCGATCCGCGCCGCGAGATCCGGGCTGCCGTCGACCGTCATGCGCAGGGCGTCGTCGTATTTCCGGAAATCCGCGTTCGCCACCAGTTCGTCGAGGTAGCGCGGCGCCGAGAAGCCGCCGAGGCGCAGGCCGAAGCGGAAGATCAGGTAGCCGACGAGCGTCGCCCCGAGGAGATGGAGGCGCCGAAGGGCGAGCGAGCCCCAGAGGGGGCCGCGGGCCCGCACCTCGTGGGCGAACCCGGCCGGCGGCCACCGTAAGGAAGGGCCTCCGGGCGGCAGGGGATGCCCGCGGGCGGGCGCCCCGGCGGCCAGCCGCACCACGTCGGCGATCGCCGCCCGGGCCGCGCCCCGGTCGGCGCCCTCGGCGGCCACGACCAGGACCGACAGGATCAGGCCGTGCCGCGCCCGGGCGGGCTCGAACCGGCAGGTCAGCCCGGTGAGGTCCGGCTGCGTGCCGGACGCGGCCGGCTCCACCGCGTAGAGGCCGCGCTTGAGGGCCCGCTCCGCGAAGGCGAGGCCGCCGCCCATGAACATCGCGTAGGCGACGTCCGGCGAGGGCGCGTAGCGCGCCACCTCGACCGCGTGGCCGGCCGCGCGGATCGCCGCCACCGGCACCAGGGCGGCGCGCAAGCTCAGCCCCATCGTGTCGCGGGCCCAGGCGACGGTGGCGGCGAGCGCCGCCCGCGCCGCCCCGGCCTCGTCGGGCGCCACCAGCACGCTCGCCCCGTCGCCCCCGAACACGAACGGCAGCTCCCGCTGCCCCAGCGCGTTGCGCAAGGCCGCGATCACTGCCGCCCCGACGAAGTTCACGGCCCGGTAGCGCCCCGCCGCGATGGCGCCCGTCGAATCGACCACGTCGGTGACCGCCACCCACCAGCCGTCCGGCACCGGGCGATACTGCGCGTCCTCGAGGATGCTGAGGAAGTCGGTCGCCGGGGTCAGGTCGGCGTAGCGGAAGCTGCCGGGGGGGGCTGGGGCTGTCACCATCTCCATCCGTCCCAAACCTCCGTGGATGAGGCGCCGGCTCCCCTGGGCGGGCCGCAGGATCGCCTGCCCGACCATACCCCTTATCCTCGCCCCCCGGGCAACAGGCAGTGCGGAACAACGAAAGGACGCGTTCCCCCCTCCCTTGTGGGAGGGGATCCCGCGCCCCGTGCGATCCCGTGATCCGTGAGGCCCGGCCGCCCCTACGCCATTCCCAGAGCCTGCATGTACAGCTCCAGGATGGCCTCCTCCTCCTGGCGCTCCGAATGGTCCTTCTTGCGCAGGCGCAGGATGGTGCGGACCGCCTTCACGTCGAAGCCGCGGCCCTTCAGCTCCAGCATCACGTCCTTGATGTCGCCCTGGAGGCCGGCCTTCTCCTCCTCCAGGCGCTCGATGCGCTCGATGAACTGCTTGAGCTCCTCGGCGGCGACGCCCGACGAGGCGACGTCGGCATCCGGCATGCTGTGCGCGTTCATTCACGGTCTCCTGGCCGATGGGTTGTCGTGCCGCCGCGGGCGGACGCGGCCATCAGGCACCCCAACCCACTGACGGATGGCGGCCTTCGCGACGCGCCGTCCCGGATCTTGATAGATGCTCAACCTTACCGAGTTCTTGCGCGAGCCGGGGGCGCCGCGCGGGCGGGCCTACAGTGCGTCTCCGCCCGCATCCGCGCGGGCGGGCCCTCAGTGCGTCTCCGCCCGCATCCGCGCGGGCGGGCCCTCAGTGCGTCTCCGCCCGCATCCGCGCGGGCGGGCCCTCAGTGCGTCTCCGCCCGCATCCGCGCGGGCGGGCCCTCAGTGCGTCTCCGCCCGCATCCGCGCGGGCGGGCCCTCAGTGCGTCTCCGCCCGCATCCGCGCGGGCGGGCCCTCAGTGCGTCTCCGCCCGCGCCGCGAAGGCCGCCGCCTGCTCCGGGGTCGCCTCGCTCTGGTGACGCGCCTTCCACTCGTCGTAGGGCATGCCGTAGACGTGCTCGCGGCTCTGGTCCTTGGTGAGGGCCAGGCCGCGGGCGTCGGCGGCGTCCTTGAGCCAGTTCGACAAGCAGTTGCGGCAGAAGCCCGCGAGGTTCATCAGGTCGATGTTCTGAACGTCGGTGCGCCCCTGGAGGTGCGACACCAGCCGGCGGAAGACCGCGGCCTCGAGCTCGGTGCGGGTGGTCTCGTCGATGCCGTCCATCTTTGGTCCCTCGATCAAGCGGTTGGCGTGAGGTGGGGAGCGGGCGCCCGCTCGGTCAAGCGCGGGCGACCAACGGCCCCAGCAGGGCGGCAAAGCGCGCGGCCCAGTCCTCGGCCCCGGCCTCGTCGCCGATCAGGTCCTGGCGGATCTCGATCAGCGCGTTGGGCAGCCCGCGGGCCATGGCGTGGCGGTCGATCGTGTCGCCCGGCAGCCCGCCGCCATAGGGCTGGTTGTCGCCGACCGTGAAGCCCGCCGGATCCGCCCGCAACCCCGCGATCAGCGGGCCGGCCAGGCGGTCGTCCCGGTCCCACAGGATGCCGACCTGCCAGGGCCGCGCCACCCCGCGCCAGGCCGGGGTGAAGCTGTGCACCGTCACGATGGCGGGCGGCGCGCCCGCTGCCATCGCCGCCGCCACCGCGGCGTCGATCGCCCGGTCGTAGGGGTCGTAGAACCGCGCCAGCCGCTCGGCGATGCCGTCGGGCCCGATCCGGGCGTTGCCCGGCACGATCGCCCCGTCCGAGAGGCGCATCACCAGGGTCGGGTCGGTGCGGCCGCGATTGGGGTCGATGATGAGGCGCGAGAAGGTGGTGAGCAGGGCCGGCGCCCCGAGCCGGCGGGCAAGCGAGCGCGTCACCGCCGCCGCCCCGATGTCGTAGGCGATGTGCCGCTCGAAATGGGGAGCCGCGACCCCGAGATGGTCGAGGTCCGGCGGCACCGCGTTCGAGGCGTGGTCGCACAGGAGGAGGAGGCCGCAGGCCGGATCGCCGGGAATCGTCTCGACGGGCTGGGGCGGATGGCGGGGAGAGGCGTCGGCTGTCATTGGGCGATCGCTGATATGGTCCCCTGCTCCATACCCAAATGGCGGAGCCGCCTCCATCCGCACGCGTGGATCCGGTCCGTGACGCCGGACCCGACTTGCCATAGTGACGGGGTCGACCGAGCCCCGAACCGGGAGCGCCCGAGGCCCCGCCGATGTCCCGCACCCCCCTGCCCGAACTGGCGGCCTCCGGCGCCCCCGCTTCTCCCGCCGGGACCGCGGCCGATCTCCGGCCCGCCCTCCTCGCCCTCGTCGCCGGCGCGGTGGCGATGGGCCTCTCGCCGGTCCTGGTGCGGGTGGTGAGCCCCGAGGTCGGGCCCTTCGCCAGCGCGTTTTGGCGCGTCGCCCTGGCGCTGCCGGTGCTCTACGGATGGATGCGGTGGGAAGAGGCCCGGGCGCCGCACCTGCGCCGCGTCCTCACCCCCTCGGCCCTGCTCGCCGGCCTCGTCTTCTCCGGCGACCTCCTGTTCTGGCACCTGGCGATCCTGGGCACGACGGTGGCCAACGCCACCTTCTTCGCCACCACGGCGCCGGTCTTCGTGGTTCTGTTCGCCTGGCTCGGCCTTCGCCGCCGGCCCGCAGGCCGCACGCTGATCGGCCTCCTCGTCTGCCTCGTCGGCGGCGCCACCCTGGTCGGGCAGTCGGTGCAGGTCGACCCGGCGCGCCTCTCCGGCGACCGGGACGGGGTGATCACCGCCGTGTTCTTCGCCCTCTACTTCCTGACGGTGGAGCGCGCCCGGGCCCGGGGGCTGGGTGCCGCCCGCGTCACCTTCGTGGCCTCCTGCATCACCGCGCTGGTGCTCCTCGGCGCCGTCGCGCTCCTCGAGACGCGGCCGATCCTGCCCCAGACCCCCGGTGCCGCCGCGGGCCTTCTGGCGCTCGCCCTCGTCAGCCACGCCGGCGGCCAGGGCCTGCTCTCCGTGGCGCTCGGCCGCCTGCCCGCCGGCTTCTCCTCCCTGGTGATCTTCCTGGAGGCGGTCGCCGCCGCGATCCTGGCCTGGATCCTCCTCGGCGAGGCCCTCGGCCCCCTGCAGGTGCTCGGCGGCGGCCTGATCCTGGCCGGCATCGCGACCGCCCGGCCGCGGCGGACGCCACGCGATGCCTAGCTCTAACAGATTAGAACGAGACCGGCACGAAGCCGGCCCGAAGCGTGACCACAGCGAGCCGCGTGACCTTAGCAAGCGAGGAGCCGCCCCGTGACCGATGCCCCCTCCCCGGAGACCCGCGCCCTGCTGCTGCGCCTGCTCGACGCGGGCGTCACGGCGGCCCATCCCCGCGGCTGCCTGGTGCCGCACCTGCCCCCGGTGCCGGCCGGACGGCTGGTGATCCTCGGCGCCGGCAAGGCCGGGGCCAGCATGGCGGCGCTCGCCGAGCGCCACTACCGGGCGCACGGGGTCGATCCCGCCCGGATCGCAGGCCTGGCGGTGGCCCGCCACGGCTACGGCGAGCCGGCCGGGGTGATCGAGGTGGTGGAGGCCGGCCACCCGGTCCCCGACGCGGCCGGCATCGCGGCGACGAAAGCCGCCCTCGACCTCGCGGCTTCGGCCGGCCCGGACGACCTCGTGCTGGTGCTGCTCTCCGGCGGCGGCTCGGCGAACTGGATCGCGCCCGCCGGCGCCCTGACGCTGCCCGAGAAGCAGGGCATCACCCGGGCGCTGCTGCGCTCGGGGGCGGCCATCGACGAGATCAACTGCGTGCGCAAGCACCTCTCGCGGATCAAGGGCGGGCGGCTGGCGGGGGCCGCCCGCAACGCCGGCCGGCTCCTGACCCTCGCGATCTCGGACGTGCCCCGGGACGACCCGGCGGTGATCGCGTCCGGCCCGACGGTGCCGGACCCGACCACGCTGGCCGACGCGCGGGCGATCTGCGCCCGCCGCGGCATCGCCCTGCCGCCCTCCGCCGAGGCGCTCCTGAGCGACCCCGCGAACGAGAGCCCGAAGCCCGGGGATCCGGTCTTCGCCCGCACCGAATTCCGCATCGTCGCCCGGCCGATCGACGCGCTCAACGCCGCCTCCGTCGCCGCGGCCGAGGCCGGCTACGACCCGGTGCTGCTCGGGGCGGACCTCGAGGGCGAGGCCCGGGAGGTGGCGGCCGTGCACGCCCGCCTCGCCCGCGATCTCGCGGCGGCCGGGCGCAAGGCCGCGCTGATCTCCGGCGGCGAGCTGACCGTGACGATCCGGGGCGAGGGCCAGGGCGGGCCGAACCAGGAATACGCGCTCGCCCTGGCGCTGGCCCTCGACGGCGCCCCCGGCATCGCGGCGCTCTCGGCCGACACCGACGGCACCGACGGCGGCCGCGGCGAGGCCACCGACCCGGCCGGCGCGCTGATCGACCCGACGACGCTCGCCCGTGCGGCGGCGGCGGGGCTCGACGCGCGGGCGAGCTTGGGAGAGAACGACTCGACACCGTTCTTCGACCGGCTCGGCGACCTCGTCCGGCCGGGCCCCACCCGCACCAATGTCAATGACCTCCGCATCATCCTGGTCGGCTGATCTCCCCGCCTCCCGCCTTCGCCGCGCCGCCTTCCTGGTCCTGCTCCTGCTCCTGGCCGTGCTCGGCGCCGGGCCGGCGCGGGCGGACCTGCGGATGTGCAACATGACCGGCAGCCGCATCGGCATCGCGCTCGGCTACCGCGATTCCGGCGGCTGGGTCACGGAGGGCTGGTGGAACCTCTCCGCCAAGGGCTGCGAGACCCTGCTCAAGGGGGCGCTCGCCGCCCGCTACTACTACGTCTTCGCCGTCGACTACGACCGCGGCGGCGAGTGGAGCGGCCGCTCGCTGATGTGCACCCGGGACCGCGAGTTCACCATCCGGGGCGTCGAGGACTGCCTCGCCCGCGGCTACGACCGCAACGGCTTCTTCGAGGTCGATACCGGCGAGCAGAAGAGCTGGACCATCCAGCTCACCGATCCGGGGCGGGCGGGGCCGTGAGGCGGGCCGGGTTGAGGCTCCCGGGCTCACGCTGTCGTCTTGAGTGAGGGCGCTGGAGTTTGCGCTCGACAGTGCAAACCGTCCGTTTCCGGCAACGCTCCAGGTCACACCTGCCGGCTCTTGACGATGCACGCGTACAGGGTCGAGAGAGTCCCCTGAGAGCCCGTTTGACGTGCCTTGTAAAATTATCCCACCCCCAACCTCATCCTGAGGTGTCAGTCGATTGAAGATCGACTGACCTCGAAGGAGGCCTCCAGCCATCACTGTGGTATCTGGAGCCCTCCTTCGAGGCTCCTTTCAGTCGCACCTCAGGATGAGGTCTCGGATGGGATAGATCAGACTCATGCGATACCTTTCTCGGCAGCCAAACAGGCTCTGAGACGCCGCGACAGCACTCAAGATCCTATCACAGCAAAGCCTCTTCCACGGGGCGTTCAGGCGAGAAATCCCTCCCGATCCGCAAATCCCGGCGGCTTCCGATCACTCGGCCGGACCGGGCCGTGTCTGACGCTCGTTGAAGCGCATTGCGCCGTACCCCATGGCGAGGACGACGAGGAGCAGCACCACGTCGGCGTAGAGCCGGAGTCCCGTCGCGTCAGCCTCCCGAGCGTCCGCCACGCCATCGCGTTCAGCCCACCGGCGGTCACCAGCCAGAAGACGCTTCCGACGGCCAGGACGATATCATGGGCACCCGGCCGCCGTCGCTCCCACACCATAGAGGGACGCGGCGATCGGCCGGCCACCCCGACCGTCACGCATGCCATCGAGGCCCGGTCCAAGGCGTTCGCCGTCAATTTCGCGCGTTCGTCGTCGATCAGACTCAGGCGGGAATCGATAGCTTGCGGGAATCTGCCGACCGCTTCGCCGGTTGGCCCGACGGGCGGCCCGTCGGAACTCTCGACCGCCCCAGGCGTGCGCGCCGGGATCTGAAAGGCGTCGATTGGGGCGACCTTCGTTGTTTCAGGATCCGACGGAGCCGGCGCCTGCCGTGCCTCGCTGGTCGCCTCTGCGCAGCGGATCGGCGCCGATCCGCTCGACCTGATGACGGTCGTCGTGCCCACGAACGCCTCGCGCACACCCCACCCCCGCGCCCGGCGCTTGTCCGCCGGGCACGGCCCTCGCATGCTGGCGCCCGCTTCCTTCCGTGCAGCGTGAGGCCTCGAGCGATGACCACCAACCTCTCCGTGAACGGCAACCGGCTCTGGGACACCCTGATGGTGTCGGCGGGCATCGGCACCGGGCCCCGGGGGGGCTTGCGGCGCCTGACCCTGACCGAGCCCGACCGGGTGATGCGCGACCAGCTGAAACGCTGGGCCGACGAGGGCGGCTATCCGCTCACCATCGACGGGCTCGGCAACATGGTGCTGCGGCGCGAGGGCACCGAGCCCGGCCTGCCGCCGGTGGTGATCGGCAGCCACCTCGACACGCAATGGGCCGGCGGGCGCTTCGACGGCATCCTCGGGGTCCTCGCAGGCCTGGAGGTCCTGCGCACCCTCGACGATCTCGGGATCGCGACGCGCCGTCCCATCGAGGTGGTGAACTGGACCAACGAGGAGGGCGCCCGCTTCTCGCCGCCGATGCTGTGCTCGCTGGCCTGGTCCGGCCAAGCGACGGCGGACTGGGTCGAGAACCGGCGCGACCGCGACGGCGTGCGCTTCGGCGACGCCCTCGACGGCATCGGCTACCGGGGGCCCGAACCCGTCGGCGGCCGCACCATCGACGCCTATTTCGAGCTCCACATCGAGCAGGGCCCGGCCCTCGACCGGGCGGGCGTGCCGGTCGGCATCGTCACCGGCGGCTATCCGAGCTGCGGCATGCGCATCGCCGTCGAGGGCGCCACTGCCCATACCGGCCCGACCCCGATGGCCGAGCGCCACAACGCCCTCGTCGGCGCCGCCATGGTGGCGGTGGCGGTCAACGACATCGGCTGGGCCCATGCCGACACCGACGCCAAGGCCACCGCCGCCCGCCTCGACCTGGTGCCGAACCTCCCCGGCACCCTCTCCGAATATGCCGAGCTGTTCATCGACATGCGGGCGCCGCAACGGGAGACCCTCGAGACCATGAAGGCTGCCTTGCGCGCCGCCCTGCCCGACTGCGCCGCCCGCTCGCTCACGCAGATCTCCATCGCCGAGGAATGGGGCTTCGGAGTCTTCTCGTTCGACGACGGGCTGATCGGCACCTTGCGCGAGACCGCCGCGCGCCTCGACATCCCGACCATGGACCTGCGCTCCCAGGCCGGCCACGACGCCTACCACGTCGCGCGCGTCGCCCCCGCCTGCATGATCTTCACCCCGTGCCGGGACGGCATCACCCACAACGAGGCCGAGGACATCGCCCTCGAGGCGACCCTGCCGGGCGTCAACCTGCTGCTCCACGCCGCCCTGGCGCGGGCCAACCGGTAGGGGGATCGGGCGGCACGAGCGCGCCGCTCCAATCCGCTCCTGCCGCTTTGCGCATCGATGGACTTTGCGTCGGACAGTTGATGCGGGTTCCCGGATGCGCGACCGCGACACGCCCGGTCCCGGCAGGGTGCTGGCCGAGACCGGGGCGACCCGCCTCGAGGTCGACGCCCTTTGCCGCGACGGGCGCCTCTCCGGTGTCGCGGCCGCGCAGGGCGTCGCGCGGGACGAGGACAGGGGCCGGATGAAGCTGGCCTCGATGGGCCGGCTGCGAACATCGCCACGGGCCTGCCGGTTCACCGCGCGAGGGCGTTGCGCCCCATGGGCCGGCTCCGAGGCGAAGGCGCCAGGCCGGGGAGGTCCGCCTGACGACATGTGAACGGCGCCCCTTCGCGTGTGCGCCACAACCAGCGATCCTTACGTCGCCTGGCGCCTCTCACGCCAACAGAGGGCGCGGTTCGGCCAGTGCCGGACACCAAGCATCCCCTCGGCATCGCCCTCGCTGATAAAGACAGGATCAGTGACATCCGTCATGGCAAGATCTACTTAAATTATTCTAAAAGCTCGTATTACAACTGTTTATTTGCGGTTCGATTTTTGCTAGATCAATTCCAAATGATATAATCAATGTTTCTGGAGACAGGATTGCGATCTAAACTGTAAGGAACTGTTAAAAAGGCGTGGAATAGCCTTGACGCCGGCGTGGCTATGCCGCAATGATTGTAATCCGTTCAGGTTTTGATTGATCTTTGATTTGTAACTCGGAGGCTGCCATGGGTGTGTCACGCGGCAAGTTGAACCCGACAAGCACCCGCTCCCCCGGTCAGGACTCGACGGACGACGAGACCTCGGCCTTGATCTCGTTCGACTGGCTCCCGGGTGATTTTGGCGGCTACTCCCTCGCCAGCAGAGATGTCGTGAGCACGAGAGCGCCGCAAACCTCGGACGCGATCGGCGATCGTTCGGTCGACCAGCAGCAAGGAACGCCGGGGGCCGATGGCGTGGCGGCTGCCGAGGCCGACGACGTGTCATCCAATGACCAATCGATCGACGATCCGGCGGGGCCGAATACAAAGCCGAGCAACCTCTACGTCGCCGGTCTTACCGGAACGACGAAGTGGTCCGAGGCCGGAGGCGTCTACCTGTCCTACGCTTTCGCGACCTCGACCTCCGACGCGACCTACATCCAGAACAACAGCATCAACGCGGGTGATCTCGCAGGCAGCACCTTCCGTTCGCTCGCGCCGACCACCGGGATCGAGCAGTCGATGAAGCTGGACGTCCGCCAGGCCTTTGCCGGCTGGTCGGCCGTCTCGAACATGTTCTTCACCGAGAACAGCTCAATCCAGACTACCGGCATCGACATCAAGATCGCCGCGTATGACAACCTCTCCGGAATCAACGGCGAGGGCACCTTCCCGGGCACGGATGTGAGTCCGGAGGGAGGAAGCGATTACGAAGGATACATCTTCTTCAACTCCAACGTCTCGTCGATGACGACGAACCCGGAAACGGGCGGCAGCTCCAACCGGCTGCATACGGTCATCCACGAGATCGGGCATACGATCGGGCTCGGTCATCCGCACGATTCCGGCAACGGCTCGAGCGTCTGGACGACGGCCAACAATACGGGATCCGGCGAGCACCCGCTCGACAACGACCGCTATACGGTCATGTCGTATGAGCGCGGCGGGCTAGACGTCAACAATCAGTCCATGAGCTTCGGCTATGCGGTCACGCCGATGGCACTGGACGTGGCCGCGATCCAGAGCATGTACGGCTCGCAAGCCAACAATACTGGCAGTACCTCTTACGCTCTCACCGACCAGGCGACGATCGGGCGCGACCTCGACGGAAGCGACGGCACGGTCTCGATCGGGCGTGCGTTCTACAGCATCTGGGACACCGGCGGCACGGACACGATCTCCTACGCCGGCGTGAACCACGCGCTCATCAACTTGAACGCCGCGACACTCGACGTCAACGGCGACCCGGCGAGCGTCACGCAGTGGCTCTCTGACATCACCCCATTGGCTGCCTATTCCGCCCTCTCGCAGGAATTGAAGGACGATCTGTCGAATAACGACTATCACGCCGGCGGCTTCTTCTCGCGTGTTTACAACAACAGCGGCGTAGCGGCACTGGGTGGGTATTCTATCGCCAATGGGCAATACGCGACCACGGCGCACCAGGCCGGGACCGGCATCGAGATCGGTTCCGGCAGCGGGCAGTCTGATTTCATCATCGGGAACGAGATCGCGAACACGCTCTACGGCAACGGCGGCGGCGACGTCCTGCACGGGTCCTGGGGCAACGACACGCTCTGGGGTGGGGCCGGCAACGACACGGTCTTCGGGGGCAACGACAACGATCTTCTGATTGGGGGTGCGGGGGCGGATACGCTCAACGGCGGCGCCGGCAACGACATCTTCCGATTCGATAGCGAAACGGACATCGAGGCCGGCGAGACCATCGTCGATTCCAGCGGAACGAATACGATATTGGTCAACGGGACGGGTCTGTACGATTTCCGCAACGTCAGTGTCACGTACACGTCGTATTCCGAGATCGAGTTCGGCACAGAGGGCAACACCGTCCGGTTCAATGCCAGCCAGATGTCTGGCGGGCTTCTGATCGACGGATTTCTGGGTGGCGGCACCAATATTCTCGAGGTCTATGCTCAGTCTTCGGGGACCGGTTACGCGACCATCGCAGGCTTCAATTTCACGGACTGGACCGGGTCGGACATCATCCGGGTCATCGGCGACAGCGGAGCGAACGGTCTGGTCGGCGCTGCCACGTTCGGCACCGAGATCTACGGCAACGCCGGCACCGACACGCTCACCGGCGGCTCGGGCAACGACCATCTCTGGGGCGGTCTCGGCAGTGACGCGCTGAGCGGAGGGGGTGGCTTCGACTTCGCCCGCTACGATTTCGCGACCGCAGCGGTCACGGCGGTGCTGTACGACGCCACCTTCAACACCGGCGAGGCGGCGGGCGACACTTACTCCGGCATCGAGGGGCTGGTCGGCTCGGCCTTCGGCGACAACCTCCAGGGTGATGCCGGCGCCAACCAGTTCTACGGTCTGGCCGGCGACGACCTGCTCTTCGGCCTGGCCGGCATCGATATTCTCTGGGGCGGCGACGGCGGCGACAGCCTCTGGGGCGGCCTGGACGGCGACAGCCTCGACGGCGGCAACGGCTTCGACTTCGCCCGCTACGACTACGCCGCGAGCGGAATCACGGCGGTGCTGTACAATTCCGGCTTCAACACCGGCGAGGCGGCGGGCGACGGCTACACCGCCATCGAGGGGCTGGTCGGCTCAGGCTTCGGCGACAACCTCCAGGGCGACGGCGGCGCCAACCAGCTCTTCGGCCTGGCGGGCGACGATCAGCTCTACGGCCTGGCCGGCAACGACACCCTCTCGGGCGGGGACGGCGGCGACAGCCTCTGGGGTGGCCTGAACGGCGACGTGCTCGACGGCGGGAACGGCTTCGACTTCGCCCGCTACGACTACGCCACGGCCGGGGTCACGGCGGTGCTGTACAACGCCATCTTCAACACCGGGGAGGCGGCGGGCGATACCTACTCCGGCATCGAGGGGCTGGTCGGCTCGACCTTCGGCGACAACCTCCAGGGTGACGGCGGCGCAAACCAGCTCTTCGGCCTGGCGGGCGACGACCTGCTCTTCGGTCTGGCCGGCAATGACGCGCTCTCGGGCGGCGATGGCGGCGACAGCCTCTGGGGCGGCCTGGACGGCGACAGCCTCGACGGCGGCAACGGCTTCGACTTCGCCCGCTACGACTACGCCGCCGCCGGGGTCACGGCGGTGCTGAACAACGCCGCCTTCAACACCGGGGAGGCCGCAGGCGACAGCTATGCCAGCATCGAGGGGCTGGTCGGCTCGGCCTTCGGCGACAACCTCCAGGGTGACGCCGGCGCAAACCAGCTCTTCGGCCAGGCCGGCGACGACCTGCTCTTCGGCCTGGCGGGCAGCGACGCCCTCTTCGGCGGCGCTGGCGGCGACAGCCTCTGGGGCGGCCTGGACGGCGACAGCCTCGACGGCGGGGCCGACTTCGACTTCGCCCGCTACGACTACGCCACCACCGGGGTCACGGCGGTGCTGTACAATGCCGGCTTCAACACCGGGGAGGCGGCGGGCGACACCTACATCAGCATCGAGGGGCTGGTCGGCTCCAACTTCGACGACAACCTCCAGGGCGATGCTGGCGCCAACCAGCTCTACGGCCAGGCCGGCAACGACTTCCTGTATGGCGCCCAGGGTGCCGACATCCTCGTCGGCGGGGCCGGCTCGGACACCTTCGCGTTCCAGGCCGGCGACTTCCAGACCGGGGTGTTCGATCGGGTGACCGACTTCCACGAGGCGGCCGGGGACACCGACGCCCTGCTCTTCCTCGGGATGTCGCCGTCGAGCCTGCAGGTGACGCAGCAGGGCAATGACGTCCTGGTCAGCACGACGCAGCTGGGCGGCAACGGCGGTGTGATCGTGCAGAACTTCACCGTGGCCCAGATCCAGGATCAGCTCGCCTTCGCCTGACGCGGGACGGTCCTATCGGCGTCATGAAACCGAGCGGCCCGGTGCTCTGCCGGGCCGCAAACGCGATCGTCGGCACCTGTCCGGTCGCGAGCTTTGCGTTGTAGGCCTGTCCGCCGGTCCTGAAGTCTCCCGAGCGTCGGCCTCGACGATCAGCCGCCGCGTCGGTGCATCCCTGCCCTCGTCCATGATCACGGTCCGTCGGCGCAGCGGCTCCGCATCGTGCGGCAGCAGCTCGACGCGCCGGCACCCGGGGCGATGCGCACCTGCCGGATCGTCGCGCCCTTCGGCCGGGTGGGGGGCGGCCGCTCTGCGTCAGCCGTCTCGCTCCAGCGAGGCCCGGCCGGACCCGCGCGCCACCATGACGGGCTGCATGGTCGCGGGGCGTCGCAGCTCCCGCATCCGATCCGTGAGCACCGGTCCGTCCCTGAGCGCCGCTGGCGGAAGATCCTACGTCGGCTGAAACGTCGGAGGCAAAAACGTTGATCTGACATTCGATATCTTGTTAGAACGAGGAGAGAAGCCGTGCCACGAAACTGAACGCACGAGTGGCTCGGTCTTTTTCGCGAAGGGCGCTCAAATGGCCGCGTACAATTTCAGCGGTTTTATTGGTCAGCAATTCGCCTTCGACCCCGCGATAGGTATTTTGTCGCTTTTCGAATATTCTGCGATCAACCTGAATTTTGTTCGACGAGGGCCCGATCTCATTGTCGAAAATGGCGGGCAAACCGTCACGCTTGCCGGCGTCCCTTTCTCCAGCCTGACCGAGGAGAACCTGAGCTTTCCCGGCAGCGTGGCCCATCCCGGCAGCGGCGGAAACGATCCCGCCCCGGGCTCGACCTCCGGGACCGTCGACGTCACCCTCACCCGCGGCAGATCCGAGACGGTGAGCGGCGGCCTCGGCGACGAGCGCATCGTGGCCGGCCCGGAACTCACGATCGGCGACCAGATCGACGGCGGGGATGGCGACGATACCCTGCTCGGCGGGGCAGGGATGGACGTCCTCCTGGGCGGTGCCGGAAACGACCTGCTTTTTGGCCTAGGCGGCGACGACGCCCTCTTGGGTGGGGACGGCGGCGACAGCCTCTGGGGCGGCGAGGACGCGGACAGCCTCGACGGCGGCGCCGGCTTCGACCTGGCCCGCTACGATTACGCCGCGAGCGCGGTCACGGCGGTGCTGTACCTGCCGGGCTTCAACGCCGGGGAGGCGGCGGGCGACAGCTACGCCAGCATCGAAGGCCTGGTCGGCTCGGCCTTCGCCGACAACCTCCAGGGCGATGCTGGCGGCAACCAGCTCTACGGCCTTGCCGGCGATGACCAGCTTCACGGCTTGGCGGGCAACGACACCCTCTGGGGTGGCGATGGTGACGACAGCCTCTGGGGCGGCGAGGACGCGGACAGCCTCGACGGCGGTGCCGGTTTCGACCTTGCCCGCTACGATTACGCCGCGAGCGCGGTCACGGCGTTGCTCTACCTGCCGGGCTCCAACACCGGCGAGGCGGCGGGCGACAGCTACGCCAGCATCGAGGGGCTGGTCGGCTCAGGTTTTTCCGACAACCTCCAGGGCGACGTCGGCGCCAACCTGCTCTACGGCCAGGCCGGCGACGACCATCTCCATGGCCTGGCCGGCAAGGACACTCTCTCGGGTGGCGACGGCAACGACAACCTGTGGGGCGGCGAGGGCGGCGACAGCCTCGATGGCGGGGCCGGCTTCGACTTCGCCCGCTACGACTACGCCACGGCCGGGGTCACGGCGGTGCTCTACCTGCCCGGCTTCAACACCGGCGAGGCGGCAGGCGACAGCTACGCCGGCATCGAGGGGCTGGTCGGCTCCGCCTCCGGCGACAACCTCCAGGGTGACGCCGGCGCCAATCAGCTCTACGGCCTGGCCGCCGACGACAATCTCCATGGCCTGGCCGGCCAGGACACGCTCTTCGGCGGCGCCGGCAACGACCACCTGTGGGGCGGCGAGGACGCTGACAGCCTCGACGGCGGTGCCGGTTTCGACCTGGCCCGCTACGATTACGCCACGGCCGGCGTCACGGCGGTGCTCTACCTGCCCGGCTTCAACACCGGGGAGGCGGCGGGCGACAAATACGCCGGCATCGAGGGTCTGGTCGGCTCGGCCTTCGACGACAACCTCCAGGGCGACGCCGGCGCCAACCAGTTCTACGGCCAGGCCGGCGATGACCAGATCTTCGGTCTGGCCGGCTACGACATGCTCTTCGGCGGCGCTGGCGGCGACAGCCTCTGGGGCGGCGACGCCGGCGACCGACTCGACGGCGGCGCCGGCTTCGACTTCGCCCGCTACGACTTCGCCACGGCGGGGGTCACGGCGGTGCTGTACAATCAAACCCTCAACACCGGCGAGGCAGCCGGCGACAGCTATACCAGCATCGAGGGGCTGGTCGGCTCAGGCTTCGCCGACAACCTCCAGGGCGACGACGGCGCCAACCAGCTCTACGGCCAGGCCGGCGACGATCTCCTGTATGGCGGCTATGGTGCCGACACCCTCATCGGCGGAGCCGGCTCGGACACCTTCGCGTTCCAGGCCAGCGACTTCCAGGCCGGGGCGTTCGATTGGGTGACCGACTTCCATGAGGCGGCAGGCGACACCGACGCCCTGATGTTCCTGAGGATGTCGCCGTCGAGCCTGCAGGTGACGCAGCAGGGCAATGACGTCCTGGTCAGCACGACGCAGCTGGGCGGCAATGGCGGTGTGATCGTCCAGAACTTCACCGTGGCCCAGATCCAGGATCAGCTCGTCTTCGCCTGACGCGGGATGGTCCCATCGGCGTCATGAACGGGAGCGGCCCGGTGCTCTGCCGGGCCGGGGTCACGCTGCGACCGCGGTGTGTGCGATCTGGCGATCAGCCAGGATCATGGGCAGGATCATGGAACGAGGCTCGAGGCTCCCCCCGACGCGTGATGCGGGCGCATCCGCAAGCGAGCGGCGTGCGTCCGCTCCTGGCGCTCTGCCCTGACGTCCGGATGCCATTCCGGCGGTCTCCGGATCATCGCTCCAGGCGAGAAGCCGCGCCGTCGCTGTCGCGATGCCGAAACCGGCCGCGCTCGAATCCCGAGCGCGTGCCGGGGGTGCGGTTGCTGTCTCGTCCCTGCCTCGGGGGCACCGGCCCGCCCGGATTGCGGGGGGCTGCCCTGATCGGCCTGTGACCGACCGGGGCCCGAGCCCGCCGGGACGGACCGGCGTCCCGGCGACCGGGCCCGCGCGCCGCAGGAGGCCCATCCCCCCGCGACGCGCCCGCCCCGATCCGCCCTCAATATCCCTGCGCACTGCCCGTGTTGCGGCGCGGATCGTTGGCGCCGTAGTAGCGGAAACGCCCCACCGGCTTGCCGCCCAGCGTCGGCGCGCCGATCAGGATCGCCGCGAGGTGGTTGGCCGGCTGGGCCGCGCCGAACGTGTGCCCCATGCTCTCCAGGATCTTGCGGGTGTCCGGCGAGAGGGCGAAGCGCTCGACGTTGGTGACGTCGGGCATCCACTGGTGGTGGAGGCGCGGCGCGTCGGCGGCTTCCTGCACATTCATCCCGTAATCGATCACGTTGAGGATGCTGTGCAGCACCACCGTGATGATCCGGCTGCCGCCGGGCGTGCCCGTCACCAGGACGGGCTTGCCGTCACGCGTGACGATGGTCGGGCTCATCGAGCTCAACGGCGTCTTGCCGGGCGCGACGGCGTTCGCCTCGCCCTGGAGCAGGCCGTAGATGTTCGGCACGCCGACCTTGGCGGTGAAGTCGTCCATCTCGTTGTTGAGAAGGACCCCCGTTCCCTCCGCGACGAGCCGCGTGCCGAACCAGTCGTTGAGGGTGTAGGTCACCGAGACGGCGTTTCCTTGCGAATCGACGATCGAGTAGTGGGTGGTGTTGCTGCCCTCGTGCGGGGGGACGCCGGGCTTCAGCTCGGCGGAGATGCCGGCCTTCTGCGGGTCGATCGCGGCCCGGATCTTCGCCGCATAGGCCTTGTCGGTCAGCCGCTCGACCGGGTTCTTCACGAAGTCCGGATCGCCCAGGTAGCTGTTGCGGTCGAGATAGGCGTGGCGCATCGCCTCGATCTCATAGTGGACCGCCTGCGCCGAGCCCCAGCCGAGCTTGGCGAGGTCGTAGCCTTCGAGGATGTTCAGCATCTCGCAGATCACCACCCCGCCCGAGCTCGGCGGCGGGGCCGAGATCACCCGGTAGCCGCGGTAGTCGCACTCGATCGGCGGCAACTCGCGGGTGGCGTAGCGGTCGAGGTCGGCCTGGACGATGAGGCCGCCTTGCGCCCGGCTCGACGCCGTGAGCGCGTCGCCGACCGCGCCCTTGTAGAACCCGTCCCGGCCACCTTCGCCGATCGCCCGCAGGGTCCGGGCGAGGTCGGGCTGGACGAGCCTGTCGCCCACGCCGTAGGGCCGCCCCTCCTTCAGGAAGATCTTGGCCGCCGCGGGATCCTTGCCGAAATCCTCGGTGGCGGTCGCCATGATGTCGACGTCGCCCTGCTCGAGGGCAAAGCCCTCCTCCGCGAGCCGGATCGCCGGAGCCATCAGCTCGGCGCGCGGGCGCGTGCCGTATTTCGCCAGGGCGTCCTCGAGGCCCGCCACGGTGCCGGGCACGCCGACCGCCAGGAAGCCCCTGGTGCTGAGGCCCGGGACGACGTTGCCGTCCTTGCCCAGGAACATGTCCCGGGTGGCGGCGAGCGGGGCCTTCTCGCGGAAATCCAGGAAGGTCCGGCTGCCGTCGGCGCGCTGGATCGTCATGAAGCCGCCGCCGCCGAGGTTGCCGGCGGCCGGGTAGACCACCGCGAGCGCGTAGCCGACCGCGACCGCGGCATCGATGGCGTTGCCGCCCCGCTTCAGCACGTCGACGCCGACCTGCGTGGCGAGGTGCTGGGCCGTGACCACCATGCCGTGCTCGGCGGCGACCGGCGCCCGCGAGGCCGCGACCGCCGCCCCCTGCGGGACCGAGACGACGAGGAATGCGGCGAGGAATCGGCTGCCGATCGAGACGAAGCTGTGGCGCATGGCGGGCCCTTCCGTTGGTCACGGCCACGGTACACGAGAGCGCCGCGCCGCTGTACCGCGAGGTCGACGTCCCGCGCCGGCGCCCGCCCGGACCGAAACCCCGCCGTGCCCCGCATCGTCGGCCGCATTTCGATTTTTCGCGACCGGCTCCCCTTTCGCCGGTCGCGCTCTAACTGCACAGGTCAGAAGCAAAAGGGAGGCCCCGGTATGTCGATGTCCCGCCGCACCCTCATGGCCGGAGGCGTTCTCGCCGGCCCCGTCCTCGCCAGCGCGCCGGGCCTCGCCGGCGCCGCCAGCGCCGCCGGCGCGCCGGCCGCCGACCTGTCAGGGGTCTACCGCTACGGTCTCGGCGAGGCGACGGTGACCGCCCTGCACGAGGGCGGGGTCAAGCGCCCGCTCGACGCGAGCTTCGTGCGCAATGCGCCCCTCCCCGAGGTGCAGGGGGCGCTCGCCCAGGCCTTCCTGCCGACCGACACCCTGCCGATCACCTTCACGCCGCTCCTCCTCACCCTCGGGGGCAAGCGGGTGCTCGTCGATGCGGGCTTCGCCGACCAGGGCCCACCCGGCACCGGCGGGACCTTGCGCGGCCTCGCGCTGGCCGGCGTCGATCCGGGGTCGGTCGACGCGGTTGTGATCAGCCACTTCCACCCCGACCACATCCTCGGCCTCAAGCGCAAGGACGGCACGCCCACCTTCCCGAACGCCCAGGTCCTGGTGCCGGAGCCCGAGTGGCGGTTCTGGACGGAGGACGGCCGCGTGGCCAATCCGCCGGAGGCGCTCAAGGCCAATGTCGGCGCGGTGCAGAAGACCTTCGGCTCCGGCCTCAAGGTCGAGCGCTATGCGTGGGACAAGGAGGTGCTGCCGGGCCTCACCGCGCTCGGCACGCCGGGCCACACCCCGGGCCACACCTCCTTCCGGCTCGAATCCGGCGGGCGGCGGCTGATCATCGCCTCCGACATCACCAACCACCCGGCCCTGTTCGTGCGCCACCCCGACTGGTCGGCCCTGTTCGACATGGACGCCGACCAGGCCCGCGCCACCCGCCACAAGACGCTCGCCATGCTGGCCGACGAGCGGGTGCCGGTGGCCTTCTATCACGCCCCCTTCCCGGCCGCCGGGCACATCGCCAAGGCGGGCGGGACCTACGAGTTCGTGCCGCTGCAATGGGGGCTCGGCCTGGGCTGAACGCCCTCACGGGGGATCCTCCTCGTAGCGCAGGAGGTCCCCCGGCTGGCAGTCCAGATGCCGGCAGATCCGCTCCAGCGTCTCGAAGCGGATGCCCTTCACCTTGCCCTGCTTGAGCAGTGACAGGTTGGCCTCCGTGATGCCGACCTGACGGGCGAGGTCCTTGGACTTCATGTCGCGCTCGGCGAGCAGCACGGCGAGTCGGACGCGGATCGCCATCGGATCAGACGAACTGCGCGTTCTCGTCGGCGAGGACGAGCGCCTCCGCCAGCACCATTGCCATGACGGCGACCGTGCCGGCGAAGAGCAGCGACAGCAGCGTGTCCGAACCGAGCGAGACGACGACGGCGCCGCGGCCGGACGGCCCGCCCCAGCTCAGCAGCGCCGAGAGCGCCGCCCCGGCGACGGGCTGGAGCAGCGTGGCGCCGAAGACCGCGACGGAGAAGCCGCGCAGGCTCTCGACCGCCTCCGTCGCGAAGATCCGCCCGGACGCGAAGGCACGGAAGCAGGCGCGTGCGCGCATCAGGCCGCGCACCAGGACCGTGAGCGGGACCAGCGACACGGCGAGGGCGGTGATCCGGATCGTCAGGCCCAGCACGCCGCCGTCCGGGCTCGGGAGGCCCGTCCTGGCCAGGATGGCGGGGGTCGGTGCCACCAGCCAGAAGGCCGCGAGCGCGAGCGGCAATCCCGCGGACAGGGCGAGGCAGAGCACGGCCATCGCGCGAGTGAGTCGGCGCAGCCTCGGCTGACGGCGGAGCGTGGAGACGGAGTCGGGCGGCGTCATGCGCCCCATCTCTTGCCTCTCCGCCGCCCTCCGGGCCGTCGCTCGCGCTCTCGCGGCGGCCGGGACGCCCTCGACATCGCAGGGCCGCATCTCGGTGGCGCAGGTCGCCGCCATGCTCGACGATGCGCCCCACAACCCGGCGGCGCGGCAGACCCTCACCGCCTATCTCGCAGGGGTCGGGGAGGCGACCGGGGCCGTCGTGCAGGCGGCCCGCCCGCGCGAGCGGAGTTCCGGTCTGTGCCGAACCGCGCTCGGCATCGACGACGGCGCGGCCCGGCGCGTCCTCGGGGCGATCGCGCTGGAGCGCCGCGCCGAGACGCCCGCCACGCCGCTCCTCGTCGCGGACATGCTGGCCCGTGCGGGCTGCCGTCTGCCCGAGTGAGCGCACGAGTGAGCGCATCCTGCCACCCCCCGCCGCGCTGACATGGCGGCAGAGACATGGCGGCAGAGACACGGCCGCAGCGAGCGGTACCGACGATCGACGGTCCCTCAGGCGCCGAAGCGGATCGGGCCGGCTCCGGCGCCACCCGTTTCGTCCGGGCGCCACGCCCCGAGCCGGCCTCCAATCCAACGGGCCGGTGCGCTTCTTGAGGATCGCCGCCTTAGCCTGCCGCGCCCGGTCCAGGCCAGGACCGGGCGCATCCTCGCCGGCACGGTGCGGCAGGCGGCGAGGAGTTTTCGCGCCAGGGCCTCTCCGTCGGTCGGCGGTCTCGATGTCCGGGACGGTGGCGTAGACGAGAAGCGGACGCTCCATGCTATGCCTCTCCCGACGCGGCCGGCGGCGGCTCCCCCGACAGGCGGGGCGGCCCCGGGATCCAGGCGCGGCAGGACCTTTCTCGGCGGTCGGGACACCCCTATGGCGCGGCGCTTCAACCAGATCGCCTTCATCGCGAGCCCGACGCCCGACGCCCGCGAGGCGGCCGAACTCCTGATGCAGCGCTACGACCACGTGCCGCCCGAGGAGGCGGACGTGGTGGTGGGCCTGGGCGGCGACGGGCTGATGCTGCAGGCGCTGCACCGCTTCATGGGCACGGGCAAGCCGATCTACGGCATGAATCGCGGCACCGTCGGCTTCCTGATGAACGAGTTCCACCTCGACGACCTGATCGAGCGGCTCGAGGTGGCGCAGCGCAGCGTCGTCCATCCGCTCCTGATGATCGCCACCGACGTGGTCGGCCTCACCCACACGGCGCGGGCGGTCAACGAGGTCTACATGCTGCGCCAGACCCACCAGACCGCCAAGCTGAAGATCTCGATCGACGGCCAGGTGCGGCTGCCGGAGCTGATCGCCGACGGGGTGCTGGCCGCCACGCCGGTGGGGTCGACCGCCTACAACCTCTCGGTCGGCGGCCCGATCCTGCCGATCTCGTCCCAGCTCATCGCGCTGACCCCGATCTCGGCCTTCCGGCCGCGGCGCCAGGGTAGCGTGCTCCTGCCCAGCCACGCCCGCATCCGCATCGAGGTGAAGGACCCGGAATACCGGCCCGTCGCGGCGGTGGCCGACCACACCGAGTTCCGCCGCGTCGCCCGGGTCGAGACCCAGCTCGACCGCTCGACCGAGCTCGTGATGCTGCACGATCCCGGCCAGGGCATGGACGAGCGCATCCTGCGCGAGCAGTTCGGCTGATCCCCCTGGGGAACCAAAGCCGCACTGGAAGCCGGCTCCTCCCCGCATAGATCCGTCCCGGGGCCATCGAGGAGGCCCGCGACGGAGCGCCCCGATGCCTGACCGCCTGCCCCCACCCGCCTGCCGCGGCCGTATCCGATGAGCGGGGAGGCCGAGAGGGAGGAACCTCTGCGCGAGGACGATTACCGCAACCTCGCCGAGTCGCTGCCGCAGCTCGCCTGGATCGCCGAGGCCGACGGTACCATCGTCTGGTACAATCAGCGCTGGTACGACTACACCGGCACCACCCTCGACGCGATGCGGGGCTGGGGCTGGCGCGCCGTCCACCACCCGGACCATGTCGAGCGGGTCGTGACCCGCATCCGCCGCGCCTTCGCGAGCGGCGAGCCGTGGGAGGACACGTTTCCGCTCAAAGGCGCTGACGGCGCCTATCGCTGGTTCCTGTCCCGGGCCCAGCCGTTTCGCGATGCCTCCGGGCGGATCGTGCGCTGGTACGGCACCAACACCGACATCACCCGGCGGCGCGCCACCGAGGAGCGCCTGCGCCACGCCCAGGAGCGCTTCCGCGCCCTCGTCGACAGCGCCGCGGCGATCATCTGGTCGGCGGATGCGAGCGGCGAGCTGGCCCTCGGCCAGTGGCGCTGGACCGCCTATACCGGCCAGAGCGACGAGGAGGCGCAGGGCTGGGGCTGGGTCGAGGCGGTGCATCCCGACGACCGCGGCCGGGCCGCAGACGCCTGGGCCCGCGCCGTCGAGACGCGCAGGCCCTACGAGGTCGAGTACCGCCTGCGCCGGCGCGACGGCGCCTGGCGCCACATGGAGGTGCGGGCCGCGCCGGTGACGGCCGAGGATGGCGGCGTGCGCGAATGGGTCGGCATGCATGTCGACATCACCGAGCGCAAGGAGGCGGAGGCCGAGATCGAGCGCGCCCGCCACGCCGCCGAGGCGGCCAACCGCGCCAAGAGCCAGTTCATCGCCAACATGAGCCACGAGCTGCGCACCCCGCTCTCGGCGGTGATCGGCTACTCGGAGATGCTGGCCGAGGAGCTGGAGGATCTCGGCCAGGCCGCGCTTCTGCCGGACCTGCGCAAGATCGAGGCCTCGGCGCGCCACCTGCTCGGCCTCATCAACGATGTCCTCGACATCTCGAAGATCGAGGCCGGCCGCATGACGGTGGCGGCGGAGGATTTCGCCGTCCAGGCGATGCTCGACGACGTGGTGGCGGCGACCGAATCGCTGGTGGGGAAGAAGCGCAACCGCCTGGCGCTCGACATCCCCGACGATCTCGGCACCATGCGCCAGGACCAGGGCAAGGTGCGCCAGTGCCTGGTCAACCTGCTGGGCAACGCCGCGAAGTTCACGGAAGCCGGCACCATCACGCTCTCGGCCCGGCGCGACCACGAGGGCGCGGCCGAGTGGCTGACCTTCGCGGTCGCCGATACCGGCATCGGGCTGACCGAGGAGCAGATCGGCCGCTTGTTCGAGCGGTTCGCCCAGGCCGACGAATCGACCACCCGGCAGTTCGGCGGCACGGGGCTCGGCCTCGCCATCACCCGCGCCTTCTGCCGGCGCATGGGCGGCGACATCACCGTGACCTCGACCTACGGCGCGGGCGCGACCTTCACCATCCGGCTGCCGGCTTTGCTGACGGACCAGGACGACGAGCCGACCCCTGAGGAGGTGCGGGCGCTCGCCGAAGCCAGGGAGGAGGCCGAGCGCCACGACGTGGTGCTCCTCGTCGACGACGACCCGGCGGCCCGGGAACTCCTCTCCCGCTTCCTCGAGCGCGAGGGGTTCCGTGTCCGCAGCGCCAGCGACGGCAAGGCGGGCCTGGCGCTCGCCCGGGCGCTCCGGCCCCGGGCGGTCCTCCTCGACATCGAGATGCCGCGGATGGACGGCTGGTCGGTGCTGCACGCCATCCGCAGCGACCCGGATCTCGCAGCGACGCCGGTGATCATCACCTCGGTGGTCAACGAGCAGGGCCTCGGGCGGGCGCTCGGGGCCACCGACTACCTGGTCAAGCCGATCGACTGGGATCACCTCAAGGGCCTGATGGAGCGCTACCGCCCGTCGGACGCCCCCGGCACGGTGCTGCTCGTCGACGACGATTCCGACGCCCGCGAGCGCCTGCGCCGCAGCCTCGCCCGGGACGGCTGGACCGTGCGCGAGGCGGAGAACGGCGCCGAGGGCCTCGTGCGCCTCGACGAGGGCCGGCCCTCGCTGATCCTCCTCGACCTGATGATGCCGGTGATGGACGGCTTCGCCTTCCTGACGCGGCTGCGGGCCCGGCCCGACGGCGCCGACGTGCCGGTGGTGGTGCTGACCGCCAAGGACATCACCCCGGCCGAAAAGGAGCGCCTGGGCCGCGACACCGAGCGGGTGATCGTCAAGGGCAGCGTCTCCTTGAGCGAGATCGGCCGCCTGCTGCGGGCGATGTATGCCGAGCGGGTGCCCGATGCGGTGCCGGCCTCGCTCCAGGGGCTGATCGACGAGCTGACGGCGCGGACCGGCGAGAGGGACTGACCGGCGCGCCGGCATCCCCGGACCGGGATCGCCCGGCCGGGCGCGGAGGCCGAAACGCCCATTGACCCGGGCCCGCCGACCGGCTTTCGGTAGGGGCGCTCCCTCGACGCCCCTTCACACCCGGACCTTGCCCTCATGAAGCGCGCCCGCCGCACCAAGATCGTCGCGACCCTCGGCCCGGCCTCCGAGGATCCGGCGGTGATCGAGGCGCTGTTTGCCGCCGGCGCCGACGTGTTTCGCATCAACATGAGCCACCTGCCCCGCGAGCGGCTGAGCGAGCGGGTGGCGACGATCCGGCGTATCGAGCAGAAGCTGAAGCGCCCGATCGCCGTGCTGGTCGACCTGCAGGGGCCGAAGCTCCGGGTCGGCCGCTTCGCGGCGGACGCCGCGACGATCGAGAACGGCCAGACCTTCGTCCTCGACGACGATCCCGGCCTGGGCGACGCGACCCGGGTCCACCTGCCCCATCCCGAGATCCTCTCGGCCCTCGAGCCCGGCCACGCGGTGATCGTCGACGACGGCAAGCTGCGCCTCGTCGTGACCGAGGTGGCACCCGGCCGGGCGGTGACCCGGGTTGTGACCGGCGGAAAGATCTCGAACCGCAAGGGCGTGTCCCTGCCCGACACCACGATCCCCGTCGCGGCGATGACCGAGAAGGACCGCCTCGACCTCGAGGCCGGCCTCGCCGCCGGGGCCGACTGGATCGCCGTGTCGTTCGTGCAGCGCCCGGAGGACGTCGCCGAGGTCAAGGCGGTGGCGCAAGGGAAGGCCCTGGTGATGGCCAAGATCGAGAAGCCGCAGGCGGTGGCTTCCCTCGACGCGATCATGGCGGTGGCCGACGGGCTGATGGTCGCCCGCGGCGACCTCGGGGTCGAGATGCCGCTGGAGCAGGTGCCGGGCGTGCAGAAGCGCATCACCCGCGGGGCGCGCCGCCTCGGCAAGCCGGTGGTGGTGGCCACGCAAATGCTCGAATCGATGATCACCGCCCCGGTGCCAACCCGGGCCGAGGTCTCGGACGTGGCGACGGCGGTCTACGAGGGGGCGGACGCCGTGATGCTCTCGGCCGAGAGCGCGTCGGGCGCCTTTCCGGTCGAGGCGGTCTCGACGATGAACCGCATCGCCGAGCAGGTCGAGCGCGACGGGATCTACTGGTCGATCATCGCGGCCCAGCGCACGGTGCCGGAGGCGACCGCCTCCGACGCCATCGCGGAGGCCGCCCACCAGATCGCCGGGACGCTGGGGCTCAGCGCCGTGATGGCCTGGACCGCTTCCGGCTCGACGGCCCTGCGGCTGGCCCGCGCCCGGCCCGACGCCACCGTGATCGCGCTGACCCCGAAGCGCGAGACGGCGCGGCGCCTCGCGCTCGCCTGGGGCACCCACCCGATCGTCACCAACGACGCCAGCGACATCGACGACATGTCGTTCCGCGCCTGCAAGTTCGCGGTGCGCGAAGCCTTCGCAGGCGTCGGCGACCGGGTGATCGTGGTGGCGGGCCTGCCCTTCGGCACGCCGGGGGCGACGAACCTGGTGCGCATCGCGACGGTGACGCCGGAGCATGCCGCGAAGGCGTGAGGTTCGGGCGGCGATTGCCGGTCTGGCACCGCCGGGCGCCGCCTTCATCCCTCAGCGACCCGGCGGACAGCGAACGACATGGACGTGCGTGCCGCCTTTCGCGTCGAGATGGTCGATGGAGCCGGGCCGCTCCCGGCTGGGAACCTTCACCACGTCCAGCGCAGTCAAGATCTCGCGGAGGGAGGTCGAACCGTCTCCATCGAAGTCCATCTCGCCGAACGAGTGATAGCCCATCATCCAGACCACCCAGGCGATCGAGGACGGGATGAGAACGCCAAGCCCGCCAGGACAAGGACGAACCAGCGGAGCAATGGCGTCATGGGATGCCGACGTTCCGCGCGAGGGCCTGCCAGATCTCCTGCTCCGGTTCCTCATCGCCGGCACCAAGGCTGACGAGGCCGTCGGCCCGGTAGGTCAGGACGCGCTCGTCCGGCAGATAGAGGGACCAAAGCTCCTCGTCGTCCGCCTCGTCCGGTGATGGCCATGTCGTCAGGGTCGCGCCGAGGTCGAACGAGAAGGCGGCTTGCCGGGAGGCGGCATCGAGCGTGAATGCGATCAGCTTCTGCCCGTCCATCTCATGCGCGGCGGCCTCGATCTGCGCGGCAGGGCTGTCATCGGTCGCCAGGATCTCCCCGGCGGCGGTGACGTGCCACTGGCAGCAGAAGACGAAGAGGTTCCACTCTCCGACCGGCTTGACGACGCGCCGTGCCGCCAGATGCCGCAGCTTGGCGGAGGACGAGGTCGAGACATAGGGCTCGCGCACGGAGAGACGCGGCGATCCGAACTGAAACGAGAGGATGCTCCCCTGCCCGCGCTTGACGCACCAGCACGGCAGGCCGATCAACGGCGCGACCGCGGTGGTGACGGCATCGTGCATGCCGCCTGTCCTGACGGCATCCACGCGGCCCGCAAACCCGCCCGCGCCGGGCCTTCCGCGTGGCCCAGGCCCGATGACCGATGGACACGACCGCGATCCCGATCCTCCGTACAGCCCGGCTGACCTTGCGCGCCCTCGCCGAGGCGGATCACGCCGACCTGTACGCGCTCGCGCATGACGAGGCAGTCAGCCGTTTCATGCATGAGGGCGATCCGCCGTCGAGGGCGGACATCGCCGCCCGGGTGGCGGGTGCGCGGCGGTACTGGAGCCTGCGCGGCTACGGCATGATGGGCCTTGAGGATGCCGAGGGGTTCGTCGGGCGTCTCGGGCTGGTTCACCCGCCCGGCGGGGCGGATCCGCTCCTGGTCTACGCCGTGTGCCGCCGCGGCTGGGGCCGGGGCTACGCCACGGAGGGCGGTCGCGCCTTCCTGCGATGGCTCCGCACGACCCACGGGACGATGCCGGTCCTGGCGCAGATCGACCCGCGCAACGACGGGTCGGCGCGCGTGGCGGTGAAGCTCGGAGGCGTGCGGACGGGAACGGCGTCGCGGGCGGGCCACACGCTGGACGTCTGGACCATCGGCGCCTGAACGCCCCCTACTCCGCCCCCGCCCGCTCGCGCGCCGCCAGGATCTCGATCTCCGCCACCACCGTGTCGGCGGCGACGTACTGGAGCATGTGGCCGATGCCCGGCAGTACCACGAGCTTCGCCCCCGGCACCTCGCGGGCGAGCGCCGCGGCATGGATGTCGGTCTTGACCACCGGGTCGGCGTCGCCGGCGACGATGACGGTGGGGGCGGTGATCGCGCGGTAGCGCGGGCTCTGGGCTTGCAGGAAGGCGTAGAGGCCGTCGAGGTCGCGCAGGTTCGCCCCGAAGGTCGAGGGGCGCAGGACCAGCGGCACCCGCGCGCCGTCGATGTAGCCTTCCGGCAGGCCTTGCGGGCGGAAGACCACCTCGGCGAAGCGGTCGAGATAGGCCAGGCCGAGGGGCGCCGCGACCGTGTAGGTGGCGAGCGTCAGCAGCATCCGCCCGGGCAGCGAGCGGTACCAGGCGGCGTAGCCTCCGACCGAGCCGCCCGGCCACGGGTGGGTCACGGGGGCGAGGAGGGCGAGGCCGGCGACCCGCTCCGGGTGATCGAGGGCGAGGGCCGTGGCAAGCGCCCCGGACCAGGAATGGCCGACGATCAGGGCCGGGCCGACCTTCATCGCCGCCAGCGCCTCGCTGATCAGCCGCGCCTGCACCGCCGGCGAGGCGGCGTCCGGGGCGATGCGGTCGCTGTAGCCGAAGCCGGGCCGGTCGAAGGAGAGCACCCGGAAGCCGTCGCCGGCGAGCCGCCGGCCGATCGCCTGCATCGGGTCCATGGCGTTGGCCGACGCCCCGTGCAGGAGCACGACGGTGCCGCGGCTCGGCGCGCCCTCGCCGGGGCCGGCCTCCAGCACCGCGAGGTGCCCGCCCTCCACCGCGACCCGCCGACCCGCCGGGGGATAGCGCGCCTCGATCACGAGGGTGATGATCCAGGTCGCGAGCAGGCCCGCGGCGACGAGCGCCAGCACCAGGCCGCCGAGGAGGCCGGCGATCACGGTCAGCACGCGGGCGATCCGCCGCTCACGCCGGCGCATGCGGCCGGGCCGAGGGATGGCCGGTCACAGGTCGCGGCCGTCGACGTCCGGGGCGAGACGCTCGATCGCCTCGTGGACCTTGCCCATGCGGGGATAGATCGCCTCGGCGCGCCGGAAGGCGGCGAGCGCCCGGCTCTTGTCGTCGCTCGCCATGTAGATGTGGGCGAGCGCCGCCCAGGCCTCGAAATGGCGAGGCTCGAGGGTCAGGGTCCTGTGGAGGTCGGCGAGCGCGCTCGCCTGGTCCTCGAGCAGGTAGAAGGCGGTGGCGCGCCGGCTCCAGCCCTCGGCCCAGCCCGGCTCCAGCACCGTCACCCGGTCGAGGAGCTCGACGGCGAGCGGGTAGTCCTTGGCCTGCATCGCCTCCGCGGCGCGGCTCGCCAGGAGGTCGACGGTGTCGCTGCCGGAGCGGTCGAGGCGGCGCTCGATCAGCTGGGCGACGCCACGGGCCTCGGCATCGTCCTTGGCAGCCTTGAGGCGCGCGAAGAGGTCGTCGAGGGTGACGGGCGCCCGCGGAGCGTCCTTCGGCGCGTCCTTGCGGGATCCGTCCTGACGGGGCGCATCCTGCGCCGCGGCGACCGGCACGATCGCCAGCGGCACCATCGCCAGAACGACGAAAGCCGGCGCTCCGAAGAGGCCGGCCATCATGCGGATCGGAAGAGAGAGACGGCGCATGCCGGCACTGTCCGGCGCCGGCGCAGTCCCGTCAACGCGATGGCTTGCCGCGGTTCCGAGCCGCCGGCGAGCCCCGCGCGGCGTCAGCCCTGGCGGGCCTTGTAGCGCTTCTGGGTCTTGTTGATGACGTAGACCCGGCCTTTGCGGCGCACGAGCTGGTTGTCACGGTGCCGGCCGCGGAGCGACTTCAGCGAGTTGCGGATCTTCATCGGTCTGTCTCACGTCGGTGCGCCGGAACGCCCGGGCGCGGATGGAAAAACGGGCTTGCGGCGAACGCCCCAGACGACGCCCAAGACAAAATCCCGAGGCAAAAGTCCAAGACGAACGCCGACGCCGGGCGATGCGGAGCACCGCCCGTGCGGAGGCGCGTGACTTACCCGGCGAGGGGCCGAAAAGTCAACCGGACCGGCGCGAAAACCGAGGGCGATCGCGTCGGGCCCGGACTGGCTCGAGCGACGCGCCGTGCAGGATCGTCGTTGGCAGGGGGCCTGGCGTTCGGCGAGGCCCGCATGCGGTCATCGCTGTCGATCCTCGACCACGTCTCAGCCCTGAGGATCCGCGCCAGCACTGGCGGGCGATCGACCGCGGCTCCGACGCGCCGAAGAGGCACCGTCCGGCGATGAATCGGCAGGGTCGAGACACAGGTCGACACCGGCAGACCGAACCGCCTGCACCGGGTGCTCGACATCGTCCACGGCGACCGCGCGCGGCCGCAGACCGGTATGCGCGCCCCACCGGCGGCACGGCCTCGAGGCCCGCGGAACGCTCGCCGGTCTCAACCCCGCCGACCTCGACGGCCTCCTCCGACACACGCCCGCGCACCCGGCAGGACGCCGAGGGGTCGCCGGCCGGCCTTCCCGCGCGGCTCTCCGGCAGAGGATCCTATGTCAGGTGGAACTTGTCGAAGTCGCGGTGCTCGGCCTCGATCCGGCGCACGGTGCCGGTATGCGAGCGATAGACCACCGTCTCGGTGCGGATCGTGCTGCGGCCGAACTTCACGCCCTTGACCAGCGCCCCGTCGGTCACGCCGGTGAGCGCCACCACGACGTCGCCGCGGGCGAGGTCGTCGAGGGCGTAGAGGCGGTTCGGGTCGGCGACGCCCATCTTGGCGGCGCGGTCGCGCTTCTCCTGGGTGTCGAGGATCAGCCGGCCCTGCATCTGGCCGCCGATGCAGCGCAAGGCGCCCGCCGCCAGAACGCCCTCGGGGGCGGCGCCGATGCCGAGATAGATGTCGATGCCGGTCTCCTCCGGCATGGTGGTGAAGATCACGCCGGCGACGTCGCCGTCGGAGATCAGGCGCACGCCCGCCCCCGTCCGGCGGATCGCCGCGATCAGGTCGGTGTGGCGCGGACGGTCGAGGACGAGGGCGGTGATCTCGGCCGGGGGGACGCCCTTGGCCTTGGCCAGCGCGTGGATGTTCTCCTCAGGGCTGGCGTCGAGATGGACCGTGCCGGCCGGGTAGCCCGGGCCGATGGCGATCTTGTGCATGTAGACGTCGGGGGCGGCCAGCAGCGTGCCGCCCTCGGCCATCGCCATCACGGCGACCGAGCCCGGCATGTCCTTGGCGCAGAGCGTGGTGCCTTCGAGGGGATCGACCGCGATGTCGACCTTCGGGCCCGAGCCGTTGCCGAGGGTCTCGCCGATGAACAGCATCGGGGCCTCGTCGCGCTCGCCCTCGCCGATCACCACGGTGCCGTCGATCGGCAGGCGGTTCAGCTCGCGGCGCATGGCGTCGACGGCGGCCTGGTCGGCGGCCTTCTCGTTGCCCTGGCCGCGCAGGCGCGCCGCCGCCACGGCGGCCCGCTCGGTGACGCGCACCAGCTCGAGGGTCAGGATGCGCTCGATGACCTGGCTCGGTCCCGGCTTCTTGGCGTCCGACATGCGTTCGTGATCCTCGTGCTGGTCCCTGGCGCCGGGTCTTAGAGGAGAAACCGGCGCCGCTGAAATGAATTTTGCCCAGTGGCCGCCCGTTCACCGGTGGATTGCGCAGGATCGTTTCCCGATCGATCCGCTGCCGCGGCGAGCGGCAATTGTCGCCGACGGGACGATGACGGTCCGGCGTCCGGCCTCACTCGCGCTCGATGCGGATGAGCTGGGGCGGCTCGGACAGGAGCCCGTCCGCCGCCATGGCGTCGAGGCTCTCGCGGATCGCCGCCTCGGTCGCCGCGTAGGTGATGAGCACGAGCGGCACCGGCAGGCCGGAGCGCCCGTGGCGGTCGCGCGCCGCGGCGCTCTCGGAGCGGCGCTGCAGGATGCTCTCGAGCGAGATCTCGCGCTCGGCCATCTTGGTGGCCACGCCGGCGGCGACGCCGGGGCGGTCGTGGACGGTGAGCCGGATGTAGTAGCCGCCCTCGTGGCGCTGCATCTCGGCCCGGACCGGCGCCGTCAGGCCGGCGGTCGGGCGGCCGAAGGCCGGGGGCGTGCGCCCCGCCGCCACGTCGGCGATGTCGGCCACCACCGCCGAGGCGGTGGCCTCGCCGCCGGCGCCGGGGCCGATCAGGGTCAGCTCGCGGAGCGCATCGGTGTCGATGGTGACGGCGTTCGTCACGCCCATCACCTGGGCGATGGCGGAGGATTTCGGCACCATGGTCGGGTGGACCCGCTGCTCGATGCCGGCCGCGGTCGCCTCGGCGACGCCGAGCAGCTTGATCCGGTAGCCGAGCTCGTCGGCCATGCGCAGGTCGAGGGGGGTGATCGCCGAGATGCCCTCGACCGAGACGCCCTCGGCGTCGAGCTCGGTGCCGAAGGCGAGGCTCGTCAGGATCGCGAGCTTGTGGGCGGTGTCGAAGCCCTCGACGTCGAAGGTCGGGTCGGCCTCGGCGTAGCCGAGGGCTTGGGCGTCCTTCAGGCAGGCCTCGAAGGTCAGGCCCTCGAGCTCCATCCGGCTCAGGATGTAGTTGCAGGTGCCGTTGAGGATCCCGTAGACGCGGGAGATCCGGTTGCCGGCCAGCGCCTCGCGCAGGGCCTTGACCACCGGGATGCCGCCGGCCGCCGACGCCTCGAAGGCGAGCGCGACGCCGGCGCCTTCCGCGGCCCGCGCCAGCGCCGGGCCGTGGCGGGCGAGCAGCGCCTTGTTGGCGGTCACGACGTGCTTGCCCGCGACGAGCGCCGCCTCGACGGTGGCCCGGGCCGGACCTTCCGCGCCGCCGATCAGCTCGACCACGCAATCGACCTCGGCGGAGCTTGCGAGCGCGACGGGATCGTCGAACCAGGTCACGCCCTGGAGATCCAGCCCGCGGTCGCGCGAGCGGTCCCGGGCCGCGACCGCCGTCACCCGGACCGGCCGCCCGGCGGTGGCGCTGATCGCCTCGGCGCGGCGCGCGACCATGCGGACGACGGAGGCTCCGACGGTGCCGAGACCGGCGATGCCGAGGCGGAGGGGGTGTGTCATGGCGTGCAATCCGGGCAGGCAGGCGCCGGGACCGACAGGGCGCGGTCCGGCGGCGGCGCTCTTCTGCAACGGTTTCCGGACCCGTGCAAGGAAGCGGGCTCCCGCGACGTCATGGGGCGGGGCCGGCGCGGCGGGCCGCCCGCACCAGGCCGTACAGGACGCCGGCATTGAGCAGGTGCCAGAGCCAGTGGGTGCCGATCGGCAGGAGCGGACAGAGGGCGGGGTCGAGGGTGCGGGCGGTGAGCGAGACGAGGAACAGCACGCCGAGCCCGATCAGGGCGGCGCCGTCCCGGTGTCCCGCCCGGTTCCCTGCCCGCAGCGAGGCGGCGCCGACGCCGAACAGGGCGAGCGCCGCCGGTGCATAGCCGATCGAGCCGTTGCTGAGGGGGCCGAGCGGCCGCCCGGCGAGCCCCGCCAGGGCGGGCTCGAAGAGAGCGGCCGCGACCGCGAAGGCGAGGGTGCCGGCGAGGGCCGGGAGGGCCGAGACCCCGAGGAAGCGCCTGAGTGCCAGGAAGAAGTAGGCGTGGATGAACAGCGCGATCGGGATCACGTCGGCGAGCATCGCCCACTGGACGGCGAGGGTGTGGAACAGGGCGCTGCCGATGCCGATGGCGCCGATCAGCCAGGCGAAGGCGTCCGCGACCAAGTCCGGCGCCCGGCCGCGTCGCAGCAGCAGGATCGCAGCCACCACGAAGGCGGCGTTCGAGGCCGCGTTCAGCGGCTCGGCGAAGAGTTCCGGCCCGGTGCGCTCGCAATAGTCGCGCACCGGCTCCCACCATCCCGACGCCATCGCCCGGTCCCCAAGCCCCATCCGCCCGCGGCTTGCCAGGGCGGCGCGAAACCCCGATGACGGGCCGTCCGGCCGAACGCCGGCTGTTCGAGCGGCGCGGGACGCGATGCGGATCACCACCTGGAACGTCAACTCGGTCAAGCAGCGCCTGCCCCACCTGCTGGCCTTCCTGGCGGAGGCGCAGCCCGACGTGGTCTGCCTGCAGGAGCTGAAATGCGTCGACGACGCGTTTCCCCGCACCGAGATCGAGGAGGCCGGCTACGTCGTGGCGACCCACGGCCAGAAGGCGTTCAACGGCGTCGCGCTGCTCGCCCGCCGGCCCCTGCCGCTCCAGGAGATCCGCCGCGGCCTGCCGGGCGACGCCGACGACGAGCAGGCGCGCTACATCGAGGCGGTGATCCCGACCGAGACCGTGCCGGTGCGGGTCGCCTCGATCTACCTGCCGAACGGCAACCCCGTCGGCACGCCGAAATACGACTACAAGCTCGCCTTCCTGCGCCGGCTCCACGCCCATGCCGTGGGCTTGCGGGCGCGCGAGGAGGTGATGGTGCTCGCGGGCGACTACAACGTGATCCCGGAGCCCGAGGACGCCGCCAACCCGGCGGAGTGGACGAGCGACGCGCTGTTCCTGCCCCAGACCCGGGCGGCGTTCCGCGCGCTTCTCAACGAGGGCTTCACCGATGCCCTGCGGGCCTGCGACGGCAGGCCGGGCGTCTACAGCTTCTGGGACTACCAGGCCGGCTGCTGGCCGCGGAACCAGGGCATCCGCATCGACCACCTGCTCCTGTCGCCGCAAGGACTCGACCGCCTCGCCTCGGCCTCGGTGCAGAAGCACCTGCGCGGGCTCGACAAGCCGTCCGACCACGTGCCGGTGACGGTGGAGCTGGATCTCGGCTGACCGCCGCTCTCAGCCGGCCGCCGGCCGCAGGTAGTCGGCCTGGAACTCGGCGATCTCCTGCAGGGCGGGGAGGTTGAGGATGTCGACGCGCTTGCCGCCCATCTCGACGAGCCGCATCAGGCGCAGCTGCCGCAGCACCCGGTTGACGTGCACGTTCGACAGGCCGGTCGTGTCGGCGAGGTCCTGCTGCGTCAGCGCCAGGTCGTAGCCGGCCTTGGTCGCCCACCCGACGGCGCGCAGCCGCTCGTGCAGCTCGCACAGGAGGTGCGACACCCGCTCGATCGCCGAGCGGCAGCCGACATTCATCACCCATTCCCGCGTCGTCTCCTCCTCGGCGAGCTTGGCGAGGCGAAGCGCCCGGGCGACGGCCGGGTATTGCTGGTTAAGGCTCGCCAGGGCCTCGCGGGGGACCCGCGCGACCCGGCAGGGCCCGAGGGTGCCGACGCTGTGGTTCAGCCGGTCGAGATGCAGGATGTCCGGGTCACAGAGATCGCCGGGCACGAGGTAGGCGGTGATCTGGCGGGCCCCGCTGCGGCGGTGCCGGTAGCGGCAGGCCACGCCTTCCAGGATCAGCACGGCGCTCTCCGGCGCGGCGCCCTCGGCCAGGAGGTCGAGCCGCCCCTCGACACGCTGCGCGCCGGTGCCGAGGCCGGCGAGCGCCGCCCGCTCCTCCGCGCTCAAGCGACCGAAGGCCGAGAGCTTGCGCACGATCGGGTGGAGCAGGTGCCCGCCCGGGGACGGCGCCGCGGGGGAGAGATGGGTCATCGTCAGGGTCATGGTCGCGCCTCGCGGGCGAGCTGGTCGAGCACCAGGACGAGGTCCCGGTGCCAGGCCGGCTTGGTCAGTCGGGGCGCGGCGCGTAAGTCGGCGCAGGCCGTGGCGTCGCGCTCATCGTCGGTGTGGACCACGAACGGGATGCCTCTCCGGCGCAGCGTCCGTGCCAGCCGGCTGCCGTCTCCGTCCCGGAGCGGGACATCGACGACCGCGAGGTCGGGCGCGCTCCGCGCCACCCACTCCACGGCCTCGGCCTGGGTCCTGAGCGGGCCGGTGACGCGGTAGCCGGCCTCCGCCAGGGCGTCGCCGAGATCGAGGCCGATCAGCGGATCGTCCTCGATCAGCAGCACGGTCGGCCGGCCCTCGTCCTGTTGCACGATCGACCCTCCCCTTCCGTCGCTCCCGATGCGAGCCGCACGAAGGTTATAGGCACGGCATGACGCGTCCGTAAGAGATCGACGTATCTCGGTGTTGTATCGAACAATGGCCACAACAGACGAACGTTCCCGCATTATCAAAATATATTTATATGTTCTCGTTAATGCATCGAGTGTTATTTTTAGTATCATTTGTTATTAACAAATGACTGGTGATATATTTTCTTGGAGTTTTTCTCACATTCTGCTCGCGAAACCTCGAACTTCGGTACCAGCGGGAGGTTACGGTCGTTCTCGACCCAGGAGCAGACCGTGCCGCAGCCGCAGCAGGCCAATGTGCGCAACCGTCTTCTCCGGGCCATGGCCCCGGAGGATTTCGCGCGGCTCCAGCCCCACCTCGAAACCATGGCCGTGCAGATGCGCGAGCCGATGATCGCGCCCGACCGGCCGGTGGAGGAGCTCTTCTTCGTCGAGAGCGGCATCGTCTCGATCACCACCGGACACGACGAGAGCCGGATCGAGGTCGGGATGGTGGGCCGCGAGGGGCTGGTCGGCGCCGCCCCGGTGCTGCTTCACGCCGACCGTACGCCGCACCTGCATTTCGTGCAGGTCTCCGGCGAGGTGCTGAGCATCGGCCGGGAGCCGTTCTGCGACGCCGTCGAGGCGAGCGCGGCCTTGCGCCGGCTGCTGCTGCGCTACGTCCACACGGTGATGATCCAGGCCGCGCAGACCGCCCACGCCCACGCCGCCTTGGGCCTCGAGGGCCGCCTCGCGCGCTGGCTGCTGATGTGCCACGATCGGGTCGACGGCGACGAGCTGACGCTCACGCACGAGTTCCTGTCGATGATGCTCGGCGTCCAGCGGGCGGGCGTCACGCTGACGCTCCAGAACCTGGAGGGCGCCGGCCGCATCCGGGCCAAGCGCCGGCGCATCGAGGTGCTCGACCGGGAGAAGCTCAGGGCGCTCACCAACGGCAGCTACGGCGTGCCGGAGGCCGAGTATGCCCGCCTGATCGAGGGCAGGTGATGCCGCGCTACTTCTTCCACCTTCGGCACGGCCCCGGCCCGGACGGCCTGGCCCGCGACCCGGAGGGCGACGACCTGACCGGCCCCGCGGAGGTCCGCGCCCGCGCGCTCGCCGTCGCCCGGGACCTGATCGTCCGCACGCGGCTGCACGCCGTGCCGGACTGGTTCGCCTGCGCGTTCGAGGTGACCGACGCGCAGGGGCGGCCGGTGATGACGGTGCCGTTCTCCGACACCGTCACGGAGGACGACGAGGCCTGAGATCCGGAGCAAGCCGCCGGCGGATCCAGGCCTCGGCCGCGTCGAGATCGGTGAACTTCGCCGGCTGGAGCGAAGCCAGGCTCCCGAACCCCGTCTCCAGGAACCACAAGCCGGCATCCTCCTCGTGCACGTCGGAGAGGCAGACCAGCACCGCCACGAGGGCGCCGTCGGCGAAGACGAGCAACCCGCGCTCGTCCTCGCTCCCCGTCCTGACGCGCACGGGCTGGAGCGTGAGATCCATGATGGGGCAACGAGGCTGCGCTGGACTGGTTCGGGTGCTGCCGGCATGGCTGCCATCCCGGAACGCCGCCCGTTGCCACCCTTTGACCCGACGACCCCGCCCAAGGCGGGCGGACCGAGCGGAAAGGAGCCGGGCATGACGATCAGGATGACCAAGGTCGGGGCGATCGCAATCGCGCTCGTCGTCGGCGGTGCCGGACTGGCGGCGGCGCAGGGCGCGGGCGGTTCCGGTGGGGGTGGCGTCGGGGGCGGCGCGCTCGGCGCGGGCTCCGGCAGCCCGAACAGCACCGGAGCCGCCGGCCAGCCGGGCATCAGCCAGGACAGCGGCAGGGGCGCCGGCCACAGCAGCCTCGGCACCGGCACGACCGGCGCGGCGGCGGTGCCGCCGGGCGAGCGCGCCGGCGGCAGCGCGACGGGCGCCGGCGAGCCGGGACGCGGGGCGCCGCGGTGAGGCGCGGGTAGCATGACTTTGTGCAAACCAAGATCACGAGAGGCGCGGCATTCCCTCTCCCGTCTGTCAGAACCTGTTGGTTTTCTACGGCAGATTTGAAATCCTCCGAATCATTCCGGGGCCGCGGAGCGGTGCCCGGAATCCAGATACTCAGGACGCCCAAAAGAGAGCGGAACGCATCCCGCCTTTTCCTGCACGATTCGCGGTTCTGGATTCCGGGCTCCGCTCCGCGGCCCCGGAATGACACGGTGGGTGTCAGAGCCTGTTTGACGTGGCGGGCAAGTTTATCCCAACCTCAACCTCATCCTGAGGTGTCAGTCGATTAAAAATCGACTGACCTCGAAGGAGGGCTCCAGGGATCGCAGAGCCTTCTGGAGCCCTCCTTCGAGGCTCCTTTCAGTCGCACCTCAGGATGAGGTCGTGGATGGGATGAGTCAGGTCCATGCGACGCCCTTCTCGGCAATCAAACAGGCTCTCAATGCCATTGAGTGGCTCGAACTGTCGGCGAGCTTCGTGCTGGCAGCGGGACGGTTGGAGCATCGCTCAGGACCGGTGGTATTCTCCGGCAGGCATTCAGGCCCGTGCGGGATCGTCGATCCCCCCTTTCCCAAGCGGGCGAGGCGAATCGTGCTTGGCCGAAAGACATCGAGCCAATCTCAGCCGCGCACGCGCGAGCGTGAGCACCCGCAATGACGCAGCGCGGTCCGGCGTCCCCGAAATCGCCGATCATTGATCCAAGTTGAGGACGGGCGTCGGGAACGGGCGCAGTCTTCCCCTCGCCACGCCGACCCTGTCCCGTCCGAACGACGGCACTCGGCCGGTGTCGCGCCCGCGGGCCGGGACCTCCCTCCTCACGCGTTCAGCGCAACAGCCCGGCCCGCCTCCCCCTCTGCGACCCCCCCCTCGGCGTCCCTCAGGCCGGCTCGTCCTCCGGCACCACGTCGACCCCGACGCTGAGGCTCTGCGCGCCCGATCCGGCGATGATGCCGGCGACCGGCGCCACGTCGGCGTAGTCGCGGCCGCGGGCGACCGTGATGTGGTCGTTCTGCACGCCGATGCCGTTGGTGGGATCGAGGCCGATCCAGCCCTCGCCGCACCAGACAGCCACCCAGGCGTGGCTGGCATCCGCCCCTTCGAGGCGGGGCTGGCCCGGCGGCGGCAGGGTGCGGAGATAGCCGCTGACGTAGGCGGCCGGCAGCCCCAGGCCCCTGAGGGCCGCGATCACGATGTGGGAGAAATCCTGGCAGACGCCGCGCCGGCCCGCGAAGGCCTCGGCGAGCGGCGTGCCGACCTCGGTCGCCGCGGCGTCGAAGGCGAAGTCGGCGTGGACGCGGCGCATCAGGTCGTAGGCCCCCGCATAGGCGCCGCCGCCGGGAGGAAAGCTCGCCCGGGCGTAGTCGGTCACCTCGGGGAGGAGCGGCACCCGCCGGCTCGGGCCCGCGAAGTGGAGCGGCGCGTCGGCCCCGAGGCCCGGATAGGTCAGGACCCGCGCCCGCACCTCCTCCCAGGCAAGGCCCGTCCCCGAATCCGGCAGCGGCGGGCGCTCGACCCGGACGCGGGACTGCGCATCGATCCGGAAGTCGCGGTGCGGCGTCTCGACGGTGAGCGACACCGTGCGGTTGCCGAAGAAGTCCGTCCGCTCGGCCGCCGCCCGGGGTGCGGGCTCGACCACGACCTCGTGCGAGAGGGGCGTCTGCCCCTGCCCCTCCGCGGGGGCGAGGCGGAGCACGCAGCGCGCGAAGCTGACCGGGTTGCGGTAGGCATAGGCCGTGACGTGGCGCAGGCGGTAGAGCATCGGCGAGAGAACCGGGTTCTTGGGCTCGGGTTCTTGGGCTCGGGTTCTTGGGCTCGGATTCTTGGGCTCACGCCAGGGTGGCGAGGGTTTCGGGCCGGGCGGCGTCCGACCCGCCCGGGAAATAGCGGGCGCCGATCGCCTCGGCGATCTCCCACAGGCGCATCTCCCACTCCGCCACGGCCTCGAGCGGCAGGCTGCCGGCCTCCGCCCCGGCGATCACGCCGGACAAGCCCGCCACCAGCCGCGCCGGCGCCTCCGCGACGCCGTCCTGGCGCAGGGGCGGCAGGCCGGCCAGGCGCTCGGCAAGCCGCTCGACCTGGAAGGCGACGGAGCGCGGGTTGAAGGGATCGAGCAGCACCATGTCGCGCACCGGCGCCAGCGCCACGCCCAGGATGTAGCGGGCGCCGTAGGAGATGCGGGAATCGACGAGTTCGAGCAGCACCCCGAGATCGTCGGTGCTGGCGCCGGCCGCGCCGAAATCGAGGGCGAAGCGGCAGGTGTTGATCGCCCGCTCGACCCGCCGCCCCATGTCGACGAAGGCGAAGCCGCCGGCGCGGTTCATGTTCTCCTGGGCGAGGCCGGCCAGCGCCGCGGTGAGGGAGAGGGCGCGCTCGGCCCGGTCGAGGAGGGCGGCCTCGGAATCGGGGCTCTCGGCCGGGGCCTCGAGGACGGCCCGCAGGGCGTTCAAGGCCCGCCAGGTCTCGCCCGAGAGGCGCTCGCGCAGGGCCGCGGCGTTGCGCCGGGCCGAGAGGGCGTGGCTGAGCCCCGAGCCCCATTGCGTCCCGTCCGACAGGGCGTGCAGGGCGAGCTGCGCCGCCGGCCCTGTGGCCGAGGGCACGGCGCCCCAGGCGTGCAGCAGGGCGCGGATGCGGGCGGAGGTGGCGCGGTCCTCCTCGGCCATCGAGACGCTGCCGGCGCCGTCGAGCAGGCAGGCGGTGAGGCGGATCACCGCCTCGGTCCGCTCGAGATGGCGGCCGAGCCAGAACAGGTTGTCGGCGGCCCGGCTCGGCAGCAGGCCGGGCACCCGGCGCACGGTGACCCGGTCGCTGGCGGGCAGCAGGCTCCCCTGCGCGGCGGTGGAGCCCGGGGAGAGCACCCAGACGTCGGCGGCGCGCACGCCCACCCCCATCGCCACCGGGCGCACGTCGGGGCTCTCGGAGATGCGGCAGAAGCCGCCGGGCATCACCTGCCAGCCCTCCGGCGTCGCGGCGGCGAAGACCCGCAGCACGAAGGGGCGGGGCACCAGCCGGGTGCCGTCCCAGACCGGGGCGGTGGAGAGCCGCACCGGCTCGTGCGCCACGAGGTCGCCGGGCCGGTCGCGCAGCACGGCGCGCAGGCGCGCGGTCTCGGCCGCGTCGCGGCCCTCCCCGAAGGCCCGGCTGGTGAACGCGCCCTGCGCCGGCGCCGCCGCCGGGCGGAACGCCAGGTAGTCGAATTGCTCCAGAACCGCCGCGCGCCGGGCGGGGTCGCCGCACCACCAGGTCGGCAGGCCCGGGAGGCGCAGGGGCTCGCCGAGCAGCCGCCAGCACAGGGCCGGCAGCGAGGCGGCGAGCCAGGCGCTCTCGACGAGCCCGGTGCCCGGCATGTTGCCCATCGCAACGGCACCGGCGCGCAGGGCCTCGACGAGGCCCGGGGCGCCGAGGCGCGAGGCGGGGTTGAGCTCGAGGGGATCGACGAAGTCGCCGTCGATGCGCCGCCACAGCACGTCGACCCGCTTGAGGCCGGCCACCGTGCGGATCGACACGCGGCCGTCGCGCACCAGGAGGTCGTCGCCCTCGACCAGCGCCAGGCCGAGATAGCGGGAGAGCACCGCCTGCTCGACATAGGTGTCGCTGTAGGGGCCCGAGGTCATCAGGCCGATGCGCGGCTCCTCGCGGGTCGCCGCGGCGGCGAGGCCGTCGCGGAAGGCCTGGAAGAACGGGGCCAGGCGCTCGACGTCGAGGGCGCCGTAGACCTCCGGCAGGGCCCGCGCCATGACCAGGCGGTTCTCGAGGGCGTGGCCCGCCCCCGACGGCGCCTGGGTCCGGTCGGCCAGCACCCGCCAGGCGCCGTCCGGCCCGCGGCCGAGATCGGCGGCGTAGAAGTGCAGGTGGCGCCCGCCCGGGGGGGCGACGCCGACGAGGGGGCGCAGGAATTCCGGGTCGACGGCGGCGGCCGCCGCCGGCAGCAGGCCGTCGCGGGCGAGCGCGCCCTCGCCGTAGAGGTCGGTCAGCACCGCCTCGAGGAGTTCGGCGCGCTGCGCCACCCCGGCGGCGATGGCCTGCCACTCCGCCCCCTCGATCAGGAGCGGCAGCGCCCCGAGGGGCCAGTCGCGCTCCGTCGCCTCACCGTAGGCCCGGTAGGCGATGCCGGTATCCTGGATGTGCCGCCCGGCCGCCGCGAGCCGGGCGGCGATCTCGCCGTCGGGCAGCCCGGCCAGCCGGCGCAGGAACCGGTCCCAGGCCGGGCGCAGGGCGCCGTCGCCCGAGACCAGCTCGTCGGGCAGGCCCGGCAGGGGCGCGTAGCCGGCGGTCCAGCGGGCCAGCCGCTCGGCCGGCCCGTCGTGATGCGCAGCCTCCGCGACCTCGGCCGGCGCCAACGCCTCGCTCATCGGGGCTTGGGCGTGCGCAGGTCGAGGGTCAAGGGGAACTCGCGCCGGGGCTCCTCCGGCGGCACGCTCACCCGGCCCGGGGTGTGGCCGTTCTCCTGGAAGCGGGCGAGGCGGCGGCCTTCCGCCTCGTAGGTGTTGATCGGGAAGGTCTCGTAGTTGCGCCCACCCGGATGGGCGACGTGGTAGACGCAGCCGCCGAGCGAGCGCCCGCTCCAGGTGTCGAGCACGTCGAAGGTGAGCGGCGCGTGGACGGGAATCGTCGGGTGCAGGGCCGAGGCCGGCTGCCAGGCCTTGAAGCGCAGCCCCGCCACCGCCTCACTGGCGCGGCCGGTATCGGCCATCGGCAGCCGCCGCCCGTTGCAGGTGACGACGTGCCGGCTCGGCACGTAGCCCGACACTTTGACCTGCAGGCGCTCGACGGAAGAATCGACGTACCGCACCGTGCCGCCGATGGCGCCCTCCTCGCCGAGCACGTGCCAGGGCTCGAGCGCCTGGCGCAGCTCGAGCGTGACGCCGCCGCGCTCGACCTCGCCGTAGCGCGGGAACCGGAACTCGGCTTGCGCGGCGTACCAGGCCGGATCGAAGGCGTAGCCGGCGCGGGCGAGGTCGCCGAGGACGGCGGAAAAATCCTCCCACAGGAAGTGGGGCAGCATGAAGCGGTCGTGCAGAGCCGTACCCCACCGCACGAAGCCGCCCTCCTGCGGCTCGCGCCACAGCCAGGCCACGAGGGCGCGCAGCAGAACCTGCTGGGCGAGGCTCATCCGCGCCTCGGGGGGCATCTCGAAGGAGCGGAACTCGAGCAGGCCGAGGCGCCCGGTCGGGCCGTCCGGCGAGTAGAGCTTGTCGATGCAGATCTCGGCCCGGTGGGTGTTGCCGGTGACGTCGGTCAGGATGTTGCGGAAGAGCCGGTCGACGAGCCAGAGCGGCACCTCCGGCCCGCCCGGCGGCGGCACCTGGGCCAGCGCGATCTCGAGCTCGTAGAGCCCGTCGTGGCGCGCCTCGTCCATGCGCGGCGCCTGGCTGGTCGGGCCGACATAGAGGCCCGAGAACAGGTAGGACAGCGACGGGTGGCGCTGCCAGTAGAGCACCAGGCTCTTCAGGAGGTCCGGCCTGCGCAGGAACGGCGAATCGGCCGGGGTCGGGCCGCCGAGGACCACGTGGTTGCCGCCGCCGGTGCCGGTGTGGCGCCCGTCGATCATGAACTTCTGGGCGCCGAGCCGCGTCTGGCGGGCATCCTGGTAGAGGCCCGTCGTGATCTCGACCGCCTCGCGCCAGGTCCTGGCCGGCTGGACGTTGACCTCGATCACCCCGGGATCGGGCGTGACCTTGATGACGGACAGGCGCGGGTCGTAGGGCGGCTCGTAGCCCTCGACATGGAGCGGCTGGCCGATCTCGGCCGCCGCCTCCTCCAGGACCGAGAGGAGCGCCAGGTACTCGTCCACCCGCTCGATGGGCGGCATGAACACGCAGATCACCCCGTCTCGCGGCTCGACCGCGAGCGCCGTGCGCACCGCGACGCCGACCGGGGCCGGGCCGCGCTGCGGCGCGCTGCCGGGCTTGAGGGACCCGCGCTGCTCGAGCGGGTCCTGGGGCGTGTAGTAGGGATAGGAGCTCGGCGGCACGAACGGCAGCGAGGCGAGCGGCAGACGGAAGCCCGCCGGGGAATCGCCCGGCACGAGGTAGATCGCGCCGCGCTTGAGCTGCCAGGCCTCCGAGACCCAGAACCGGTCGGGACCGACCGCCACGTTGGCGAGCGGCAGCACGTAGCCGACCGCCTTCTCGACGCCGCGGGTGAACACCCGGGCCATCCGCGCCTGCGATTCCTCGTCGCCGACCTTCGGCTCCAGCGGCGTGACGTTGACGGGCAGCTCGGCGGCCTTGCGCTCCCAGTATTCGGGATCCTCGAAGACCGGCTGGACGTAAGCGTCGAGGCCGAGACGCCGGGCGAGCCCCCGGACCAGCGCCTCCGCCTCCTCGATGCCGGCCTCGCGCGGGCCTGTCTCGGAGGCGACGAGGGCGGGGTCGCGCCAGACCGGCTCGCCGTCCTTGCGCCAGTAGAGCGCGAAGGCCCAGCGCGGCAGGCTCTCGCCCGGATACCACTTGCCCTGGCCGTAATGCAGGAAGCCGCCGGGGCCGAAGCGCTCGCGCAGGCGACGGATCAGCTGATCGGCGAGGCCGCGCTTCGTCGGCCCGACCGCGGCGGCGTTCCACTCGGGCGCCTCGAAGTCGTCGACCGACACGAAGGTCGGCTCGCCGCCCATGGTCAGGCGCACGTCCTCGTCGGCGAGGTCGCGGTCGATACGCTCGCCGAGCGCGTCGAGGGCGGCCCAGGCCTCGTCCGAGAACGGCTTCGTCACCCGGGGCGCCTCGGCGACGCGGGTCACGGTCATCGCGAAGTCGAAATCGACCTCGGCCGGTTCGGCGAGTCCGGCGATCGGCGCCGCCGAGCGGTAATGCGGGGTGGCCGCCAGCGGGATGTGGCCCTCGCCGCAGAGCAGGCCCGAGGTGGCGTCGAGCCCGATCCAGCCGGCGCCCGGCACGTAGACCTCGGCCCAGGCGTGGAGGTCGGTGAAGTCGGTGGTGGTGCCGGCCGGCCCGTCGACGGCGGTGGTGTCGGGCACGAGCTGGAGCAGGTAGCCGGAGACGAAGCGGGCGGCCATCCCGAGGCGGCGCAGCACCTGCACCATCAGCCAGGCCGAGTCGCGGCACGAGCCGCTGCCCTTCTGCAGCGTCTCGGCGGGGGTCTGCACCCCGGGCTCCATGCGCACGACGTAATTCACCGTGTCGCGCACCAGCGCGTTCAGCGCCACCAGGAACTGCACGGTATTGGGCTCGGCCGGCAGCCGCGCCATCAGGGCGTCGATCTCCGGGCCCGCCGGCTCGACCGCGAGATAGGGGGAGAGCTCGGCCTTCACGTCGTCCGGATAGGCGAAGGGCCGGGTCTGGGCGTAATCCTCGACGAAGAAGTCGAAGGGGTTGATCACCGCCATGTCGGCGACGAGGTCGACCTCGATCCGGAACTGCGTCGTCTTCTCGGGAAAGACCAGCCGGGCGAGCCAGTTGCCGTTCGGATCCTGCTGCCAGTTCACGAAGTGGTTGGCCGGCGTGACCTTGAGGGCGTAGCTCTCGACCCGGGTGCGCGTGTGCGGCGCCGGCCGCAGGCGGATCACCTGGGGACCGAGGGCGATCGGCCGGTCGTAGGTGTAGGACGTGACGTGGTGCAGGGCGGCCTTGATCGACACGACGATTCCGAACCTTCTTTTTGGGTTAGAGGGTGAACTCGCCGGCCTGTCCCGCGCGGTCCGTGGCTTCTACACCGTGGCCGGGCCCGCGTCAGCCGCGGCGTCGGGGCCCGGGCCCGGTCTGGCGTGTCGTGGCGTCATCGCGCGGCGTCGTCTCGGGCGGCAGGGCGAAAAATTGAGGCAAGTCCCGTGCCGGGGACGCGGAACCTCCGGCCGGGAAAGCCCCTTGGTGATGTCGGGCCCCGCCGGGCTCGAGCGCCCGGGCCCGTCGCCCGCGGCGTCCCGCGGGGCCTTGTCCGGATGCCGCGATGAAGATCTTCCAGTGCCAGGCCTGCGCGCAGCCGGCCCATTTCGAAGCGGAGGCCTGCGAGAGCTGCGAATGCCGCCTCGGCTACGACCCGGAGCTCGCCGACATGACGGCCCTGCTGTCGGCCGGCTCGCGCTGGCGCGGCCTCGCCGACCCGGGCCGCCGGTACCGCCCCTGCGCCAACCGCGAGTCGGGCGGCTGCAACTGGCTGGTGCCGGCGGGCTCGTCCGAGGCCTATTGCCTGGCCTGCCGGCACAACCGGGTGGTGCCGGACCTCTCGATCGCCTGGAACCGCACCCGCTGGCGCGAGGTCGAGGCGGCCAAGCGCCGGCTGTTCTACGCCATGCTGCGCCTGCGCCTGCCCCTCGCCTCCCGGCGCGACGACCCGTCCGGCCTCGCCTTCGATTTCCTCGTCGACCCCGCGGAATCCTACCTGATCGGCCCGCCGGTGCTCACCGGGCACGATAACGGCCTCATCACTCTCAACATCGCGGAGGCCGACGACGTCGAGCGCGAGCGCCGGCGTACGCTGTTCGGCGAGCATTACCGCACGCTGCTCGGGCATTTCCGCCACGAGATCGGGCATTATTTCTGGAACGTGCTGGTGCGGGCCGATCCATGCCTCGACGCCTTCCGGACCGTGTTCGGCGACGAGCGGGCCGATTACGGCGCGGCACTGCAGCGCCACTACGCCCACGGCCCGGAGGAGGGCTGGCAGGAGACCTTCGTGTCGGCCTACGCCGCCTCCCACCCCTGGGAGGACTTCGCCGAGACCTGGGCGCACTACATGCACATCGTCGACACGCTCGAGACCGCGAGCCAGTTCGGCCTGCGCGTGCAGCCCAAGCTCCAGGCCCAGGCCGGGCTGATCTCGCTCTCGGCGAAGGTCGATTTCGACCCTTATCGCAGCCCGGATTTCGGCCGGCTGATCGAGGCCTGGCTGCCGCTCACCTTCGCGATGAACTCGCTCAACCGCAGCATGGGCCAGCCCGACCTGTATCCCTTCCGGATGACCCCGGCGACGATCGGCAAGCTCTCCTTCGTGCACGACCGGATCTACGCCCGCACCGACGCGCCGGGGGCCGATATCGGGACGCTCCGGGCGGTGATCGCCGGCCTGCGCCACCGGGTGGCGGCGCCGCGCTCGGCGTGAGGATGACGGGCCCTCGCGGCGCGGGGCGATGTCCCGACACCCCCACACCGCACGATGCACGACAGCGCCATCCGTCTGCGATGACGGGCCTCCTATCCGCAAACCTCATCCTGAGGTGACCGGCGATCGAAGATCGCTGAGCGCAGCGGCCTCGAAGGAGGGCTCCGGAAGGCTCCGCGACCGCTGGAGCCCTCCTTCGAGGCCCACCGGCGTGGGCACCTCAGGACGAGGTCGCGGGTGGGATGTATGCGACCAGTGCGACGCCGTTCCGGGCGGCCGGACAGGCTCTCGCTCGTCTGACAGTCACTGCAGCGCGCCACGGCCCTCGAGCCACATTCCGGCACGGCCCGCGCCTCACCCCGGGCACAAAGATCCGGCATGTCCTGATCCCATGTCACGGACCGACCGCCGCCCCCGTCAGACCCCGACCGCAAGCTTAGCTGTGGCGGGGTCGCAACACCCCGAAAGCATCCCAGCTTTGCCCCAGACCGCCCCCTGCTCCGCCGCGTTCCCGCCATAAACCGACGGCACCTCAACGGCCACGTTAAACGACTGTCCCCACAGTGATTTATCGCGGCGTTTCCGGGTTCCGGGGGATCCGCGGGCGGCGCTGGCGGATTGACCCGGACACGGGTCCGTTTCGCGTGAGCCGTCCCGGGACGGCGCAGGGAGCGGGACCGGGAAAAAACCGGCCTTTCAAGAAACCACGGGTACGGGACAGGGCCATGGACGCGCGTCACACCACCGACAAATCGAAGCTGCCCAGCCGCTACGTGACCGAGGGGCCCGACCGCGCGCCGCATCGCTCGTACCTGTACGCCATGGGCCTGACCCGCGAGCAGATCCACCAGCCCCTGATCGGCGTGGCCTCGTGCTGGAACGAGGCCGCGCCCTGCAACATCTCGCTGATGCGCCAGGCCCAGGCCGTGAAGAAGGGCGTGGCCGCCGCCGGCGGCACCCCGCGCGAGTTCTGCACCATCACGGTGACCGACGGCATCGCCATGGGCCATCGCGGGATGCGCGCCTCGCTGCCGTCCCGCGAGGTCATCGCCGATTCGGTCGAGCTGACCATGCGGGGCCACGCCTACGACGCGCTGGTGGGCCTGGCCGGCTGCGACAAGTCCCTGCCCGGCATGATGATGGCGATGGTCCGCCTCAACGTTCCCTCCGTCTTCATCTACGGCGGCTCGATCCTGCCCGGCACCTTCCGGGGCCAGCCGGTGACGATCCAGGACCTGTTCGAGGCGGTCGGCAAGCACTCGGTCGGCGCGATGAGCGACGACGACCTCGAGGAGCTGGAGCAGGTCGCCTGCCCGTCGGCCGGGGCCTGCGGCGCGCAGTTCACCGCCAACACCATGGCGACCGTGTCCGAGGCGATCGGCCTCGCCCTCCCCTACTCGGCCGGCGCTCCCGCCCCTTACGAGATCCGCGACCGGTTCTGCGCCACCGCCGGCGAGATGGTGATGGAGCTTCTCGCCAAGAACATCCGCCCGCGCGACATCGTCACCCGCAAGGCGCTCGAGAACGCCGCGACCGTGGTGGCGGCGTCGGGCGGCTCGACCAACGCGGCGCTCCACCTGCCGGCGATCGCGCATGAATGCGGCATCAGCTTCGACCTGTTCGACGTGGCCGAGATCTTCCGGCGCACGCCCTACATCGCCGACCTGAAGCCCGGCGGGCGCTACGTCGCCAAGGACCTGTTCGAGGTCGGCGGCATCCCGCTCCTGATGAAGACGCTGCTCGACGGCGGCTACCTGCACGGCGACTGCATCACGGTGACCGGCCGCACCATCGCGGAGAACCTCGCCAAGGTGGCCTGGAACGCCAACCAGGACGTGGTCCGTCCCTCGAGCCAGCCGATCACCGCGACCGGCGGCGTCGTCGGCCTCAAGGGCAACCTCGCGCCCGAGGGCGCGATCGTGAAGGTCGCCGGCATGCCGCCGGAGAAGCAGACCTTCGCCGGCCCGGCGCGCGTCTTCGACAACGAGGAGGCCTGCTTCGAGGCGGTGAAGAACCGCACCTACAAGGAGGGCGAGGTGCTGGTGATCCGCTACGAGGGCCCGAAGGGCGGCCCCGGCATGCGCGAGATGCTGGCGACCACCGCCGCCCTCTACGGCCAGGGCATGGGCGACAAGGTGGCGCTCATCACCGACGGGCGCTTCTCGGGCGCCACCCGCGGCTTCTGCATCGGCCATGTCGGGCCGGAGGCGGCGGTGGGCGGCCCGATCGGCCTCCTCAAGGACGGCGACCTCATCCGCATCGACGCCGTGCAGGGCACGCTCTCGGTCGACCTCACGGACGAGGAGCTCGCCCAGCGCCGCGCGGCCTGGCAGCCGCGGGCCAACGATTCGACCTCGGGCTACCTGTGGAAGTACGCGCAGACCGTCGGCCCGGCGGTGACGGGCGCGGTGACGCATCCGGGCGGGGCCCAGGAGACGCTCTCCTATGCGGATATCTGAGGCCGGCCTGCCCAGAAGGGCGGGCCGCCGGTTCCTCCTCGCGCTCCTCGGCCTGGCAATGGCCGGGGCCGGCCCCGCCGTGGCGCTCGACGCCGCGGTGCGGACGCCGGTGCCGGCCGCCACGGGCTACCGCAACGCCCGCGAGGCGATGCGGACGGGCATGCGCGACTACAATGCGGGCGACAAGGAGGGCGCTGCCCGCGCCCTCGAATACGCCGCCGGCCAGGGCCACGCCCTGGCGCTCTGGAAGCTCGGCCGCATGTATGCCGAGGGCGACGGCGTCCCGCACGACGACCTCAAGGCGTTCGAGTTCTTCTCCAAGATCGCCGACGAGAACGCCGACGAGGGCCCGGAGGCCCCCAATGCCGGCGTCGTGGCGAGCGCCTTCACGGCCCTCGGGCGCTACTTCCTCGACGGGATCAAGGGCTCCTACGTGCGCCCGAACGTCGAGCGCGCCTACGACATGTTCAACTACGCGGCGACGTATTACGGCGACCCGAACGCGCAGTACAACCTGGCCCGCCTCTACCTCGACGGGACCGGCGTGTCGCAGGATCCCCGCCAGGCGGCGCGCTGGTTCAACCTCGCCGCCGAGAAGGGTCACGCGGCTGCCCAGGCGCTGCTCGGCCAGCTCCTGATCAACGGCCAGGGCGTCACGGTGCAGCGCGCCCGGGGACTGGCCTGGCTGACGCTCGCCCGCGACGCCGCCGACGGGCCGAAGGACCAGTGGATCGTCGCCCTGCAGGAGCAGGCCCTGGCGGCGGCCAGCGAACGCGACCGCGCCGAGGCCCAGGCCCAGGTCGACGGCTTCTACCGCCGCAGCGCCAAGGGGCGCTGAAGGGCGCTGAGGGAGGGGACGTCACCGCCCCCCTCCGTTCCGTTCTCTCAGCCCTGTCGGGCCGCGAGCGCGGCCTTGAACGACGGCCGCTCCAGGATCCCCGCCACATAGGCTGCGAGCCGCGGCCAGCGCCCGGCCTCGACCGCCTCGCCGGCCAGGTGCAGGTTGTGGAACGCGGTCACGACCGAGATGTCGGCGAGGGTGAAGGCGCCGCCGACGAGGTACGGCCCGTCGATCACCCCTTCGAGATAGTCGAACGGCCGCGGCAGCTCCTCGGCCATGCATTGGCCCACCACCGCCTCGTCGCAGGGCAGCTTCATGAGCTGCGGCCGAAGCACCCGCTGAACGAAGGGCTTGATCAGCAGGGGAAAAAGCTCGGTATCGCCGAGCTCGTCGTACCAGACCGTCCGGCCGAGGTCGCGGGCGTCCCTGGGCAGCACGGCCGGTTCCGGATGCTTGCGCTCCAGGTACTGGATGATCGCCGAGGAATCGGCGAGGAGGAAGTCGCCGTCCTCCAGGGCCGGGATCTTCCCGAACGGGCTCGCCGCGCGGAAGCGCGGGTCGGGATCGTGGAAGCGCAGCGGCACGTGCCGGACCTCGATCCCCTTCTCGGCCAGGACGACCAGCACCTTGCGGACGAACGGCGACAGGCTGGTGCCGTAGAGCTTCATCTGGTCTCTCCTCCCCCGCGGCCGGCCTCGGCCGCCGCCCCGGTATCGCACCGGACCTGCCCCGATCCCAGCCCGCCCCGCCTGGAAACCGCCGGCCTCCCGGCCCATACTCCCCGCCGGCCGCTCCCGGCCCGGAGACCGTGGCCAGCCGTGGACGATACCTTCGAACTGCGCGAGCGCCTCTCCCGCGCCTGGCGGGCGGTGTTCGACAACGCCGTCGAGGCCGGCAGCCCGCCCGCGGCAGTGGTCGAGACGATGACGGCGGTTGCCCATGCGCGCTTCGCCGAGCTGTTCGGGACCTCCGCGGCGGCGAGCTACCTGGCGTTGCTGGCCGAGCAGATGCGCGACGTCGACCACGACGAGGCCGAGAGCCTGATCCGCGGCGACGCGCCAGGCCCGCCCCCCCTCGACGACGACGCGATGGCGATGGATCCGGCCTGGATCGAGCGCGACCCGCTCTGAAGGCGGCCCCCGCCGGCATCGTCCAGGCGGAGCCCGATGTGCGCCGCCGCACAGGGCGGATCGCGAGGGCCGGAACCGGGCCGGACGATGGTGGTTCTCGCAGCGAAACCACACACCTCGCGAACGCCACGATGATGATTCGGCCCTCTCTCGCCGTGATCGCCTGGGCGGTCTTCTGCTTCACGGCCCAACCGCACCGGGAGGAGGCCTCGCCCCAGGATCCGGTGCTGCTCTCCGGCCTCAAGGCCGACATGGCTAGCCGCCGCTGCGACGGCGTCCGGATCGACCCCGACGGCTTCCGGGCCTTCTCGAACCGGGTGCAGCTCAACCACGCCGATTTCTTCCAGAAGACCCGCTCGGTCCGCCTCCAGGCGGCCCTCGACGACCTCGCCAGCCAGTTGCGGAGCGACCGGCAGGCCGCCTGCGACGCGATCCTCGTCGCCTATGGTCCAGGGAGCCCGCTGCCGTTGCTGCGGCGGAGCTGAGCGCCGGCTCGACCACCGGCGGGCATCAGAGCCTGACATCGCGACACGACCGGGACAGGGGGCGATCCTTGCGGACCGCATCCCTCGCCCGCCCTCCGGGATGCGGGTCCGCACCGGGCGGTGCGAGGCGCGGAGGTCGGGCGAGACGGAGCGGGGACCACACGGCCGACCGCGCGAGCCGGCCGCGCTCGCGCCGGGCTCGCCCCGCCCGGCTCACGGAGCGAGTCTCACCGTCAAGAACCGGCGATGCGGGGCGCACAACGCGAAGCGCCCGGTCCGTTGCCGGACCGGGCGCTTTTCGATGGCGATCGCGGAGGGCTTACGCCCCGGCCGCGGCCAGCACGCTCGAGGGGTCGACCTTCACGCCCGGGCCCATCGTCGAGGAGACGGCGATGCGCTGGATGTAGGTGCCCTTGGCGCCGGCGGGCTTGGCCTTGGCGACGGCGTCCGCAAAGGCCCGGATGTTCTCGACGATCTTCTGCTCGTCGAACGAGACCTTGCCGATGCCGGCGTGGACTATGCCCGCCTTCTCGACCCGGAACTCGACCGCGCCGCCCTTGGCGCCGGCAACCGCACCCTTCACGTCCATGGTGACGGTGCCGACCTTCGGGTTCGGCATCAGGCCGCGCGGGCCCAGCACCTTACCGAGGCGGCCGACCAGCGGCATCATGTCCGGGGTTGCGATGCAGCGGTCGAAGTCGATCGTGCCGCCCTGGATCGTCTCGAGCAGGTCCTCGGCCCCGACGATGTCGGCGCCGGCGGCCCGGGCCTCGTCGGCCTTCGGGCCGCGGGCGAACACCGCCACCCTCACGGTCCGGCCGGAGCCGTTCGGCAGGTTGCAGACGCCGCGGACCATCTGGTCGGCGTGGCGCGGGTCGACGCCGAGATTCATCGAGACCTCGAAGGTCTCGTCGAACTTGGCGCTGGCGCGCTCCTTGATCAGCTTCACCGCCTCGGCGAGCGGATAGAGCTTGGTGACCGCGATGCCCTCGCGGGCGGAGCGGATGCGCTTGCCTGTCTGTGCCATGTCGCCCTCCCCTTACGCGGTGATCTCGAGGCCCATGGCGCGGGCGGAGCCGCGGATCATGGCGACGGCGGAATCGACCGAATCGCAGTTCAGGTCGGGCATCTTCTTCTCGGCGATCTCGCGGATCTGCGCCTCGGAGACCTTGCCGGCGGGCGCGCCCTTGCCGGGGGTCTTCGAGCCGGAGGCCGGCTTCTTGCCGATCTTCAGGCCGGCCGCCTTCTTGAGGAAGAACGAGACCGGGGGCTGCTTCATCTCGAAGGTGAAGGAGCGGTCCTGATACGCGGTGATGATCACCGGAATCGGGGTGCCCTTCTCGATCTGCGCGGTCTTCGCGTTGAAGGCCTTGCAGAATTCCATGATGTTGAGGCCGCGCTGACCGAGCGCGGGACCGATGGGCGGCGACGGGTTGGCGGCGCCGGCCGGGACCTGAAGCTTCACGTAGCCCGTGATCTTCTTCGCCATGGGACTGCTCCCAGATTAGCCCTGACTGCGAGGGCGGTTGCAGGTCGCGGTGCGGCCCGGGCTCCCGGAGGCGTGCCGGGCGGACCTTCCGCGGGTGAGGGGCGGACCGTGTCGAAACGCCGGACCCGGCCGGGGCGCGACCAACGCGCCCCGGCCGGTTCTCTCGTGTCTCAGGATCCGCCGGTTACGGTCAGAGCTTCTCGACCTGACCGTATTCGAGCTCGACCGGGGTCGCCCGGCCGAAGATGGAGACCGCCACCTTGAGGCGGGAACGGCTCTCGTCGACTTCCTCGACGATGCCGTTGAACGAGGCGAAGGGGCCGTCCGCGACGCGGACCTGCTCGCCGACCTCGTAGGAGATCGAGGCCTTCGGGCGCTCGGTGCCTTCCTGGACCTGGCCCTTGATGCGCTCGGCCTCGGCGTCCGGGATCGGCACCGGCTTCGACTTGTCGGCGCCCAGGAAGCCCGTGACCTTCGGGGTGTTCTTGATGAGGTGGTAGACCTCGTCGGTGAGGTCGCACTTCACCAGCACGTAGCCGGGGAAGAACTTGCGCTCGGCGTCGACCTTGCGGCCGCGGCGTACCTCCACGACCTTCTCGGTCGGGACCATGACCTCGTCGAACTTCTCGGTCAGGCCGCGCTGCGCCGCCTGGTCCTTGATCGACTGCGCGACCTTGTTCTCGAAGTTCGAATAGGCGTGGACGATGTACCAGCGCTTCGACACGGCGTTCACTCCAATCCGGCGGCGGCCCCGGCTCCCGGGCCGGCCTTCCGGGTCACTGCTCGATCAGGCCCCGATGCCCAGCACCAGCGTCACGGCGTAGCGCAGCACCTGGTCGACGACGGTGAAGAACACGCTCGCCACCACCACCATGACGAACACCATCAGGGTGGTGACCAGGGTCTCCTTGCGGGTCGGCCAGGTGACCTTCCGGCCCTCGTCGCGCACCTGCTGCAGGAACTCGAACGGGCCGACGCGCTTCTGCGCCGGACGCGAGGGGGGCGTCGGCGAGGCGCCACCGCCGCGGGTCGGCGGGGTGCTGCGGGAGGCGTTGCGCCCGAGGTCCATCTTCTTCGTCGCTTCGTTCGATGCCATGGCTCGGACAACCGATGCGCTCGAAACCAACGGCGGCCAAGCGAGCTGAAGGATCACCCCCGGCCCGCCTCGCCGCCTGTTCGATCTGGGATGGGCGCAGCGTCTAGCGCAGTTGCCTGCGCTTGTCGACTGGCCCGGACGGATTGTTGCGGAGATCTGCCGGCGGTCGGCGGAGGCTCCGGTCGGCTCGCGGTTCCTGGCAGGAGTGGAGGGACTCGAACCCCCAACCCCCGGTTTTGGAGACCGGTGCTCTGACCAGTTGAGCTACACTCCTGCAGCGCCGCGGCGCGACCGCTCCTTAGCCGCATCGCCGGCCCGGATGCAAGCGGAATGTCGCCCGGGGCCGGGAGCTGCGGGGAGCGATTCGTTCGAACCGCCCCTCCCGCACGCCCTGCAGGCGGGTCCATACCGGGCGGGCCCCGGGTGTCGAGGTTTTCCCGGTCCTCGCCTCGGCACGACGCGAAAAGGGGCGGGCACCAGCCGGCACCCGCCCCTTGTTCTGCCCGAAGCCCGAAAGGGCCCCGGGAACGATGCGACCCGCCTTACTCGGTGATGGAGGCGACGACGCCGGCGCCGACGGTGCGGCCGCCCTCGCGGATGGCGAAGCGCAGCTTCTCC